>CALNXN010000001.1:0-103002 GCA_942490645.1 uncultured Alphaproteobacteria bacterium
CAACTCATTCGTTGTGGGCGAAAGAACCGCCCGCAGCGACACTTTCACCATGCCCACAAGTAGGAATGCGTTCAGATAAAGGGACTGCCGCACCCCCATGACACCGGGGTCACCGTACAGATAAAGCGCCGCCAGATAGCCAATCCCCCAGGCCACAAGCACGACCAGAGCGTCGATAAAGGTTGTGGCCACGAGCACGGCCATTGTCCGAAGAAACCCCCAGTCGTGGGCTCGTTCGCCCATCCGCAGATAGACCGACTCGGCGAACTGTCGCAGGACGACGTAGCAGAAAAAAGTGACCACAATGACGAGGCCCAATGCCCGAAGTGCGTCCCATAGAATCGCGATTTGGTCGGCATCGAGTGCGCTGATCGTAGACGGCAGGGTGGCTGCAGCAGAAAGCGCCGCTGACATTGACGTTGCAGCCGTCTCAAAGAAGGCCTGCGTCAAACCGGCGAGTTGCCGCCCGATCGAAGCCGTCGGCTCGCTCGCCGCTGTGTCTGGGCCTGTCTGGGCGACGTCCTTGAGACTGGAAATCAGTGCCTCGCGCGCTTCGGCGTTCTCAAGCAGGTCGATCAGTAGTTGTGCATCTGCGCCAGAATCTGCGGTTTGCGCAATACTCTGCACAGCCCAGAACGCGCTAAACAGCACAAAGATCAGCGTGCGCTTGGCATGCCACATGATCGATACTCCATCGATTGTTAGGCTTCTGCGCCTATCAATCCGGCCCCGGACTTACAACTAGGCAAAGAACAGGCGGCATTTCTAGGTGGAACCGAGGCTGATACAGAGAGCGACATGACGGAAGAAATTAAATGCCGTGGATACTTTTGGACCCCAAACCCAACGCACCAGGAATTTGAATCGCCGATCAAGCCATAATTGCTTAAGGGTGGGTAATGGACATTACCCTGATCAAAACCTTTCTAGAGGTCGCGAACACCGGTTCATTCGTGGCCGCCTGCGACCGGCTGTTTGTCACCCAGTCCGCCGTTAGCCTGAGGGTGCAACGGCTCGAGGATAGTTTGGGGCACTCGCTCTTTGTGCGCTCCAAAGCCGGGGCCATCCTGACAGCAGAGGGCAAACAGTTTGAGCCCTACGCCCTTAGTCTTCTGAAAATCTGGGAAGAGGCCCGCCAACAGATAGCCATTCCGGAGGGGTTCACCCGGGCAATTTCAATCGGCGCGCAGTATTCTCTATGGCCGCGCCTCGGCTTTCGCTGGATTGATGCCTTACAGATTGAGATGCCGGGGCTCAGCGTGCACTGCGAGTTGGGGATGAGCGATCGTCTCATGCGCTTTCTGGTCGAAGGGGTGATCCAAGCTGCATTGATCTATACGCCGCAGCTGCGTCCCGGTCTGACTGCCGAACCGGCCTTGGAAGATGAGTTGATCCTGGTCGCCTCCTGGCCCGATGCAACCCCGGATCTGGGGGATGCATTTGTATCTGTGGACTGGGGGCCTGAGTTCACCCACGCATTGGCGACCGCACTGCCGCATTTGACTGACGCGGGCCGCTCAATGGCGCTTGGGGCCCTGGCGATGGAGTACATCGTCAACAGGCGCGCGGCCGCCTATCTGCCTGCGCGGTCGGCACGACGGTACATTGATGAAGGAAAGCTCTACATTGTGGCAGAGGCGCCACGCTTTGCCTATCCGGCGTGGGTGATCTGGCGAGACGATCTGCCAGAGGATCTGGCCTTATTGGCAAAGCGCACCCTCTCCACCATCACCCGGAGCATTGAAAAAGAACAGGAAAGTGTCATCAGGCAAATCGACGCGATTGGCGAGCACGGGAATGGTACCGAAGCCAAAATTACAAACGAGTAATTATCGTTTCATGCATGATTTATTCTAATTATACTCACGTCAATCGGGTCTTTATATCCAATCTCAGCAAAGATGCTCCCGATCGAAGGCACTGATGCCTGATGACGGTCACCCTGTTGAGAATGGATTTTCCTAGTGAACAAAGTACTCAAACTGGCCACTGTTTCCGCACTGGTCCTTATGGTTGCTGTACCTGCTATTGCACAGCAAAGAATCACCGGCGTTGAGGCGTTGAACGACCAAATCGATGACATCACCGATGATGCGAACGATGACTTGGCGCGTGGCGACGATGACGAGCGCTTCGGCCCTACAGGCGTTGCGCAAGGCTGGCGCGGCTCTTTCGCACTCTCTGCATCTGGTGCATCCGGCAATACCGATACGGGCGAGTTGAGTGCTGCTGGTCGTCTGACCTACGGCATTGGCGACTGGAACCACCTAATCGGGTTTGCGACCGAATACGGCGAAAGCAATGGCACCCGGAGCGAAGAGAAGTTCTTTGCGACATATGAGGGCAGCCGCTATTTCACCGAGCAATTCTACGCCTTCGGCTTGGCTCGTGTGCAGTATGATGGCCTGTTGGTCGATGCCAACAACGTTGTCATTGACGGTTCGGAAACAGATGCATTTCTAGGCTTTGGTCCCGGTTATCGTGTCCTGAATGAAAAAGATCACACATGGCGTGTCCAGGGTGGCCCCGGTGCGCGCTACTTCAAAGATGTGACTGGCAACTCGGATACAGAAGTGGGCTTCATCATATCGTCGCGCCATTACTACGCCTTCAATGACACGACATCTTTCACAATGGACACAGACATCCTGGGTTCTGATACCAACACCATCATCAGCAACGACGCAGGCGTAAACTTCAAAATGTCTGATCGTCTGTCGACCCGCGTGAGCTACCGGTTGGACTATAACACCGACCCTGCCGCCGGACTGAAGTCCACAGACAAGACGATCGGTGTGTCGTTGGTTCTGGGTTTCTAAAGATGTGGAAGCTGGTGGCGGGATCTTACCTCGTACTGTCACTGGCCGAACAGATAGGAGGATGGCATCGCCATCCTCCTTTTTTTGTTTGAGAGGACCATACTCGGCACATCCATCAGTCATGCGGACCCTGCGGCGGGTGTTGCAACTGCTGTAGGCAGCCTGATCTTACTGAGCTTCAAAAAAACCTGTTTCTTACACGCTGAGTTTTTTGGTCAGGCAGATGTCAATTTCCCAATGGCAGCCGTTCGCGTCACTGATGCAAAGGTCCACTTTGTCCGCAGAGTCGTTGCCGGGTCAGATTGCATCGAGGTCTGCAACACGGGCCAAAAGGACTTTCATCGACGCCGCTTCGCTCGCACGGAAATGCACTGCATCCTCTGCGTCATTAGCTTGAAATGCGGCCGATCCCATCAGAGCGGTGTCCGAAAAGTCGGTGAATGCAACTGCAACTCAGTCAACTTTGAGACTGCATCATCCTCGTCGTCGCTGGAGAACAAATTACATGCTGCACTCTGCTAATTTGCAAGGCGGAGCGCTTTCTCGACAGCAGCAAGGAGATCTACGCGACGAACCGGTTTCATTAAGCGAACGTCCTCGGGTCTCAGACCATTGCCGTGCACCGTGGCCTCGCTGGCATACCCAGACATGAAAACGACCGGTAAATCGGGGCGCAGCTCACGCAAGGCACGCGCGAGTTGAGTGCCTTGCAGTTCGCCTGGCATGACAATGTCGGTGACCAAGAGGTCGTAATCCGAGTCTTCACTCCAAATCCGCATAGCCTCATCGCCTGAACGCGCCGAGGTGACCTCATAGCCTGCCTTCTTCAAAGTCTCCTTAAGCACGGTCAGAACGGCTTCTTCGTCTTCAACCGCAAATATTCGGATACCGTCTTTCGATTGTGGCACGACGGCGGGTTCCTGGCGCGCGTGTTCATGTTGTTTGCCACCTGCAGCCTTGAAATAGAGCTTGAAGGTCGTACCCACACCCTGTTCCGAATAGACGCGAACTGCGCCACCGGACTGTTTCAGGAAGCCCTGGACCATGGACAGCCCCAAACCGGACCCCATGCCAACGGCTTTCGTCGTAAAGAACGGGTCGAATATGTTCGCAAGGTTCTCATTTGAAATGCCCTCGCCTGTGTCACTAACGGCAAGCATTACGTACCGGCCTGGCTCAATATCCTCGCCGCGATAGTCGTTGTATTCTTCATCTATGCGCACATTGGAGGTTTCGATCGTAAGCTTGCCACCGTTTGGCATCGCGTCTCGAGCGTTCAAGATCAAGTTTAGGAGAGCGTTTTGTGTCAAGCTCGGGTCGGCCTCTGCCCGCCAAAGCCCAGCCAGCAGAGACACCTCAATATCAATGGTTTCGGGCACTACGCGCGACGACCAAGTCTCTATCTCTTTCACCATTTGATTGATTTCGATTACGGCCGGTTCGAGACGTGATTGGCGCGCGAAGCTGAGAAGGCTCTTGGTCAGGTCCGCTCCCCGATGCGTCGCAGTTTTGGCGGCGCTTACAAAGCTTTGGATTTCTTCGGGGTCGTCGGTCTCGTCGATCAATTCGAGATTTCCGAGAATAACGGCCAGTAGGTTGTTGAAGTCATGGGCGACCCCACCTGTGAGCTGCCCGATCGCCTCCATTTTCTGTGCCTGAAGCAATTGCTCGTTGCTCAAGCGCAGGTCCTTTTGTGCCTGCAACAGCTGGCTCACGTCGGTCGCCACGCCGACGAACCGCTCAATATTGCCGTCGGCATCCTTCATTGCGACAGAGCGCGCGTAGATGTCCCGCGTGATTCCGTCTGGGCTTTTCACCTTGTAGATAGGGTATTCAAATCGATCGATCTGCGCCTGATCCCCTGATTTCACCTTCTCCACGATACCTTCGATGGTCTTCCAGAGTTTTTCCGCATCTTCCGGAACGATCACATTGGTCCAACTTCTTAGATCCTTCCTGAGATCCTCCAGTTTCAGACCAAATATTTTTTCGAAAGCGGGGTTAATATAGAGGGTCTCGCTGAAGTCGGGTGAATTGACCCAAACGATGTCGTCGATATTGTTCGTGATATCGCGAAGTCGTGCTTCTACCTGATCCATAGAGTTCTGGCGCGTGATGACGAGGCGGCTCATTACACCCGACAAAACAGCAATCAGTAGCCCGAGACATAAAATCGCCTCGTCAAATAATGTGTCGACTTCCTGTACGCGCGAGGAAGTAGGGGCAATTTGCAGTGTCCATTCCCGCCCCCCGACGTTGATACCAATTTGGTTGAAGAGATCTGAGCTGGCCGCAGTTTGTGATGACAGGTAGACAGCTTCGCCACCGTCGGTGATTTTGTACGCGTACGCACGTTCAGATCCTTCGGCCAGCACGTTGTCGATCAACGGTGTCGACCGAAATACAATATTGAGAAAACCGCTGCGATCTGAATCGCCTCTGATTGGCACATACGCGGCAAAGCCGGATCCGCCCTGAGCGAGTTCTATCGGTGGCGTCACCTGCATGTTCTGGGTGCTCTCCGCACTGGCCAACGCTTGCGCAGGTATTGGCAATTGTCGCAGATCGAGACCGAGTGCCGCCGCATTGCCATCTTCCGGTGTGACGATCTGGATCACCCCTTGTGAGTCCACCCAATTCAAAGCCTGAAAGTCTTCGAACAGGTCGTGCATGAGGGCCGTCTCTGTGCGGAAAGCCACGACGTCGATGCTCTCGTTGACGATCAAGCGCTGCCCGAGAAGCATGCCTGCCTTGAGACGAACATTCAGATGCGTTTCCAACCGCGCAGCAAAGCTTGAACCGACCAGTCGAGCCTCTTGGACCAAACGTGTCTCGATGCGGCTTCTTTGATCCAAGAAAACAAATGCTGACACGACAAGTGTTATAAACGAGAGGGTTAGAGGCACGGCCACATCTGGACGAAGCTTGCCTAACGTCTTCCGCTTTAAGTCCATGCCCGCGCGTCTCCCCCTGTTTGTCTGCCACCTCTTGGGTATGAGGCTAGGCATTCAGATACAACCAAAGAGTGGTTTCCAGTCGCTGAACGAGCCTACAGTGTCACTTCCAATCTCAATTCTCGATATCATTTTTTGGTTTTTGAAATAGCTGCTTTGGTCAAATAGGATGCCCGTAGCGATTTTTTGCGCGGCACATGACAGGTCTCTCTGAATGGGCGCCAGGTGTTTATCCCGCATATTATCTGTCAGTTCGAACTGTACCGGGCGTTTGGTTTTGCTCTGGATCGCCGACACCCGTTCTCGAACGCAATCATTCTTGACGATATCAGTTACAGCAAGTTTCAAAAGATCGCGGCCACGCAGTTTGCCATCGATGGCGGCATTGAACACCGCCAGAGCACCCAAATTGGTTGCAAGTTCGAGCCGCGCACGGATGGCCCGGACCTGTTTCGGAAGCAGCGGTCGTTTCTGGCCGATGATCCGACCCTTGTTCCAAGCTCTGCGCTTTGGGGTGACCGCGGGAAATTGGACGCATGACATGATCTGCCCTCCAATCCTCCCTCCATGCCCAGACATCAGCACAGCGCCGACATCTCAAGACCATCGCAGGTTTGAATGACAGCTATCAGACGGCATCGTTGTGCATGATTTCTGTGGATGCATTTGGCCCCAATGATCCCAAAGCGTCGTATTCGCCGACGAGTACGAACGGCTTCAATGGGTTGGCCAGCATGAATTCTCAGAGGCCGGTACATCCGGATTTTCAATGCAAGGATTCTAAGCTACTCTGACATTGTGACAAAAAGCCTATTCTCTCTCGGCGCTCTGTTGATGGGGTCAGCCTTCCTGTTGTTTGCGGGAGGGGTAAACAGCCTCATACTGCCTATCCGAGGTGAAGCGGAGGGGTTTACGGCTGCTTCGCTGGGCTTGCTGGGGACCGGTTGGGCGCTCGGCTATGTCGCAGGATGTCTTCGGACGCCTTCACTTGTGGCAAGAGTGGGGCACATACGCGCGTTCGGAGCCATGTGCGCAATAGCGGCAATAGCTGTACTTCTTTCCCTTGTACTCATTACCCCGTGGGTCTGGATTCCAGTGCGCGCCTTGTCCGGCTTCTGCTTTGCGGGAGCCGCCATGATCGTAGAAAGCTGGCTGAACGAGAGGTCGGATGCAGCCTCCCGAGGCAGAGTGTTTGGCATCTACACAATGGTCAACTTGGCAGCGACAACTGCTGGACAGATGGTACTGACACTTGGGGATGCCAATGGCTACTTTTTCTTTGTGCTCGCCGCGATGGTTTATTGCCTTGCCTTACTGCCAACCGCGATCAGCGCGACCACAACACCACGCCCACTTACACAGGCATCGCTGAACCTGCGCGCACTATGGAGAAATTCGCCCATTGCCGTCTTTGCCGTCCTGATGGTCGGGGTCTCCAACGCGTCCTTCGGAACACTCGCAGCCGTTTATGGAGCGCGGATTGGATTATCGCTGGGTGATATCGCACTTTTTGCAAGCATTCCGATCCTCGCAGGGGCAGCTTCTCAAATCCCAGTGGGTGTCGCGTCCGACCGGTTTGACCGCCGAAAGGTCCTGATTGCCGTCACGATCTTTGCCATAATCGCTGACACAATGTTTTTGTTTTTGGACGTAACGCAACTGTGGGTCGCTCTGTCGTTATCTGCGCTATTCGGGGCAACGGTCTACGCGATGTATCCGGTGATTGTCGCACACGCGAATGACCACGCCGAACCCGGGTCGTTCATCCAGGTCAGCGGGGGGCTGCTGCTTGTCTTTGGCATTGGTTCAATCATCGGGCCAACCGTGGCAGGCTTTGCAATGACAACACTTGGGTCAGCTGCTCTATTTGCAGTGACCGGAGCAGCGCATTTGCTTTTGATCCTTTTTGCAATCTTCCGGCTGCGCATCGCACCCGCGGTCGCATCGGCAGACAAGGTCGCTTTCCAAGCGAAACCGTTCGCTCGTGCGTCGACACCTGAGACAGCAGCCCTCGCAGCAAACCAGGCAGAGTTTGACGCCGACCAATCTCAAAAACCTCCACTCGACTCAGACTCGGCTCTGGAGAAACAGTGATGAACGCGCCCTTACCGGTTATTTTTGGGCTTGTGGTGCTGCGATGAACAAGCTCATCCACCGCGCCGATCTGGAAGCAGTTCGGGCCAAAACCGAGGTTACAGTCCGACAAGCCTTCCCAAGAATTACCCACTGGGAAGGTTTGCTTGCCATTCTTTACCCAAATGATTGTGTGTTTTGGCGATCCCTGAAGGACTCGAACCCTCAACCTGCTGATTAGAAGTCAGCTGCTCTATCCAGTTGAGCTAAGGGACCGCTATGCGTTGCTTTTGCCGCAGCAGGAAAGCCCGCGCAAGTGTTAGAGCGCGCGGCGCATGAAAACACTTAGCGGATCAGCTCCGTAGTCCCCAAATGGGCCACATGGTTCGAACCCGGCTTTGAGGTACAGGTTTCGCGCCGCTTCGTGCTCCGCGCCCGAGCCTGTTTCAAGAAATAAAGCCCTGATATCCATTTCACGCGCGTGTGCCATCAGCGCATCCAAAAGCGCGCGGGCCGCTCCCTTGCCCCGGGCCTCTTGGGCGGTGTGCATCGACTTGATTTCGCCCATTTCATCTTGAACCTTTACTGCTCCCACAGCCAATAAAACTCCCGCCTCACGCAGGGCGAACAGGGCGATGTCATCTGCATCCAGTGCAGATGCGGGAAGGGCATGACAGCTTTCAGGCGGCGTCTGCGCCTGCATCAACGCGACGTGGCGGTGCAGCAGAGCTTGAATATCCGGCGTCTCGGGGTGTTCGATCCCGATCTCAAACACCATCAGTGCGTCCAGACACCCCGGCGGCCCGTTGCAAAATTCTCGCCGTATCCACCGGGACGGATATTGGGTTTGCGTTTCTTGGGTTCTTGAACGTCCGCTTCGATCTTGTGCTCGCGCGCGTATTCTACAGCCGCCTCTTTGGTGTCGAACCGCAGGTGGACTTGCGCTTGCGTATCGTCGGAAGACGTCCAACCCATCAACGGGTCAACTTCGCGGGCAGATGCCGGGGCGAATTCCAGAACCCAGCCGTGTGTCTTGGCCGTGCCCGATTGCATGGCCGTTTTGGCAGGTTGATAGATGCGTGCGCGCATTGACGTGGCTCCTGATCATCTCACACCCCAGTATATCCGGGATTTAGTGCCAGCGGGCAAGGTGCGTTTTGCCGCAAACTGGACGGAAACCTCACGTGCCCGCACCAGAGCGTAATACACAGCCGCGTTTGTGCCCTCGGCAGCACACCCGACCGTCTTTTGCGATGCGTTGGCCGGCCCGCACCCAAAAGCGGAGCGCAGAAGGTGCGGAATTCGGGGTATTCCTGTCAGTTTATGGCAGGAGTGAGCGGCAGCCCCTTGAACCCTGCGCCAAACATGACACCTTGAGAGCAACCCCAAGGATAATCCATGCCCTACGCCCAAACCGATTCCAGTGACGTGCCGCAAGTGATGGCCAATCCCGCACCCGATGTGCGTGAACGCCCCAAACTGGAAGGCGGCAAACAATTCGTTCTGGCGACGGATTTCGAACCTGCCGGTGACCAACCGACTGCGATCAAGGAACTGTCCGAAGGGTTGGTTTCTGGCGATCGTGATCAGGTGCTGTTGGGTGCGACCGGAACGGGCAAGACCTTCACCATGGCCAAGGTGATCGAACAAACGCAGCGGCCCGCTATCATTCTGGCGCCGAACAAGACATTGGCCGCACAGCTTTATGGGGAGTTCAAAGGGTTCTTCCCCGAAAACGCCGTCGAATACTTCGTCAGCTACTACGACTATTACCAACCCGAAGCCTACGTGGCGCGGTCCGACACTTACATCGAGAAAGAAAGCCAGATCAACGAACAGATCGACCGGATGCGCCACTCCGCCACGCGCGCACTTCTGGAGCGTGACGACGTGATCATTGTGGCCTCGGTGTCGTGTATTTACGGCATCGGTTCGGTCGAGACTTACGGGGCAATGACCCAAGACCTCAAAGCGGGTCAAATGTATGATCAACGTCAGGTCATCGCCGATTTGGTCGCGCAACAGTACAAGCGCAACGATGCTGCATTTTTCCGCGGCTCTTTTCGCGTGCGGGGCGATTCACTGGAAATCTTTCCCGCGCACCTTGATGATCGCGCATGGCGGCTGTCTTTCTTTGGCGAAGAGTTGGAAAGCATCACCGAATTCGATCCGCTCACTGGCGAAAAGACCGACACGTTCGATCAGATCAGGGTCTATGCGAATTCGCACTACGTGACGCCCAAACCGACGATGTCGCAGGCCATCATCGGCATCAAGAAAGAGCTGCGCATCCGGCTCGATCAGCTAGTGGGCGATGGCAAATTGCTTGAAGCACAGCGGCTGGAGCAACGCACCAACTTTGATCTGGAGATGCTGGAAGCCACCGGTGTGTGCAATGGGATCGAGAATTATTCGCGCTATCTGACGGGACGCGCACCGGGCGAGCCACCGCCCACACTGTTTGAATTCATCCCCGATCATGCGATTGTTTTTGCAGATGAAAGCCACGTTTCGGTTCCGCAAATCGGCGGCATGTACAAGGGCGATTACCGTCGCAAATTCACGCTGGCCGAGCACGGGTTCCGCTTGCCTTCCTGCATGGACAACCGACCGCTGAAGTTCGAAGAATGGGACGCCATGCGCCCGCAATCCGTCTTTGTTTCTGCCACGCCCGCCGCTTGGGAGATCGAGCAGACCGGCGGGGTCTTCACCGAACAGATCATCCGCCCTACCGGCCTGATCGATCCTGAGATCGAAATTCGGCCAGTGGATATGCAAGTCGATGATCTGCTGGATGAGGTGCGCCGTGTGGCCGCCGATGGCTACCGCACGCTTGTGACCACGCTGACCAAGCGGATGGCCGAAGATCTGACCGAATACATGCACGAACAAGGCATCCGCGTGCGCTACATGCACTCCGACATCGACACCATCGAACGGATCGAGATTCTGCGTGACCTGCGCCTTGGAGCGTTTGATGTGTTGATCGGCATCAACCTGCTGCGCGAAGGTCTCGACATTCCCGAATGCGGGTTGGTGGCGATCCTGGATGCCGACAAGGAAGGCTTCTTGCGCTCCGAGACATCGCTTATTCAGACCATCGGGCGGGCCGCGCGCAATGCGGATGGCCGTGTGATCATGTACGCCGACCGCATCACCGGATCGATGGAGCGCGCAATGGGCGAGACGAACCGCCGCCGCGCCAAGCAGATCGCCTACAACGAGGAACACGGGATCACGCCGACCACGGTCAAAAAGAACGTCGAAGACATTCTGGCCGGTCTCTACAAAGGTGATGTGGACATGAACCGCGTGACCGCCAAGGTCGACAACCCGCTGGCGGGCGGCAATCTGCAGACCGTTCTGGATGGGCTGCGCACCGATATGCGCAAGGCGGCCGAGAACTTGGAGTTCGAAGAAGCCGCGCGTTTGCGAGATGAGGTCAAACGCCTCGAAGCCGTTGATCTGGCCATTGCCGAAGACCCGATGGCGCGACAGTACGCGGTCGAAAAAGCTGTGGATGACGCGCAAAAAGCGTCTGGTCGCAGCACGATGGGCAGAGGCGGGATGCGCGGTGGCGTGAAGCGTCGAAAAGGGCGCTGAACCGCGCGACCGAAGCACTCAACTGCGCGCTGCGCGGTTTCGGGTGGTTTCCCAAAAGAGGGGAACGCATTTCCGACGGCATCGACACGATCGACCTGCAATTCGACCTTTACAAGCGTCGGCCCACACCGGCCCGAGAAACGAGATAAATTCAGGCGGCCCCATCGATCCGTCCATGCGAAACCTGTGGTATCTCAAGACTTTTTAGCGAAGATATCACCTTCCAATCCGGGTTTGGAGCGAACAGCAAAAACATCTCATATGGCCTGTCAGGCTGGCTGTTCCCTGATGGCCACAGCACAGTCTCTGATTAGGCAAACAGATGCACGCAGCCGGGACAGGGCATGGACAACATCTGCGATTTGCGCGTCGATCTTGAAGTCGCCGCACCACCAAACAGCTTCGTCGCCGCGCGCGATCACTGGCCTCGCCGTTTTGGACGCCATACAGCGTAAATACAAAACCAACTGACCCAAGCGTCCAGAATAATTGCCCCGCCGTATCAGGCGGGGCAGACCCTGCTGAAAATACCTTTCGTGCTAAAACTCTGTCCATGCATCACAGCGTGTGAATCATGGTGATTGAATACTCTCCAGATAATAAGCGATCGACAAAATCTGACCCCTGACAATCAGTTCCCAGCCGAACATGCCACTGTCTTCGTCGTAATGTACAAATCCGGCACGCTCGCCGTCATCACTTCGGTCATCGAGCCACTGCCCGCGCCTTCCGCCCCACGGCACGTTTGGCAATACTGCTAGTACATTTGCTTACCGGTCTAATCCGCCTCGATGGCTTGCGCCGCAGACAGGATGATCACTGTCACCTCCAACACCCAAGCACGCATATCGTTGCACCTTTTGCCTGAACCGATGTCTCTTCATGCTGTCATCATGACACCGCAGTTGCTCCGGGGTTTGACAAATCTCAATCCGGAAACCGAATGCGCGGTTTGGCCTTTTCGCTTTCGTGCCCTATTTGATCGATCATGCGCTTATGTTTGATCCTTTGCCTGCTCTGCCCTGCGCCCGGCTTGGCCTGGGATTTCACACCTGGCCTGCCTTGCCGTCTGTCTCATCAAACTGGTGCGACGACGGTAGAGCTGACCTATGATCCCACTGCGCCACTCTACTCGATCACGATCACCACGCCCCAACCGCTGCCCGACGCCCCGATTTTCGGGATGCGGTTCACCGGGCCAGGCGGGTTGACGATCTCCACCAATCGCCACACCCGGAGCGATGACGGGCGTTCGGTGACTGTCATGGACAGTGGGTTCGGCAACGTTCTTGACGGTTTGCAATTCAACAGCACGGCAACGGCGTTGCTTGGTGAACTGGAGGTGTCCATTCCGTTGGACGGCGCCGCAGAGCCGGTTGCGGCTTTTCGAGAATGCAGGGTGCTTCCGGCGGTGTGATGGTTGGCGCTAGCCCGTGAACCCGGTCTTGAGCACAACAGGCACAACGATGTCCTCTTCGTCGTTCAGATGCCGGTCCAGCAACGTATCAAAGCGTTGCAACTGATCCAGAAACGCACCGGTTTTCGCCCCTTGGCTGCTCAACGCTGCGTTGGCGGCGTCTGCCATACCGTGCAGCAGGCCATCCATCGCCTCATGGTCCGCTTCCAGCAGTTCGAAGCCCTTCTCCAAGCGGGCATCAAGCTGGATCAGCCGAGGGAAATAATGCGCGTCTTCAATCTGGTGATGGCCGTGCAACTGGTTCAGCAGCGTCCCGCCGTAGTGGCTCAACCGTTGTGCGTAGTGATCAAAGATCATCCCCTGATCGAAGTATTTCTGCGCATCTTCCCGCAGAACCAGCGTCAATTGGCGGAACATCGCGTGGCGTTGCATCCAAAACTGGATCATCTCGCCGAAGTTGGCGTGTGCCGACCAATCCGCACGGGGAAACGCCTCGACCAAAACGCGCAGGGCGTCGGGCAAGCCATCACGATGCGACAACGCCAAAGGGTTTTCGGATGTATTCATCAGCGCCGCTTACGTTCTGGCCGACGGCGCGGCAAGTGCCGCATCGCCAAGACGCATATGCCGGGGATAGGGATTAGAAGTCGAACAAGTCTTCCAGAAAGCCGCCACGCTTCTTTTTGCGGGGGGCTTCGGCGTAACCACCGCTTGGAGGCGGAGGCGGTGCCGAGGCCGAACTGCGGTCGATGATCTTGTCCAATTCGCCGCGATCAAGCCATACACCACGGCATTGCGGGCAATAGTCGATCTCCACACCGCTGCGCTCCGCGATCACGAGTGCTGTTCCGTCGATTGGGCATTTCATTGCGGTGTCTCCTCCGGCTGCTTCACGATCAAAATGGGGCGGCAGCAAGTCGCTTTCATCCGTAAAACTGCGTAGGCATTTCACCAATGGCGTGTGCCGGGAGCACCCTTGATCTGGCCCCGCAGGTTGGGTGTGGTCCAACCGCCATAAAAGTCCCCCGGTTGCGGGATAACCGCCACATTGCCAACGTAGCACGTGCCCATCAGACCCGCGTAGAATGCGACATGGCCCGCAATCGCGGCAAAGCGCTCTGTGGGGGCATCATAGCTCCATGCGGCGCGCTTTGCGATTTCGCCACCCTCCGCCACGACGTCCCAATACCGCGCAGCACCTTTCCATTCGCAAAAGGATGTGCCCACAGCGGGACGCAATTGCGCTGTTATGCTAGATGGTGGAAAATAGTAGGTCGGAGCGTGATGCGTCTCCAGAACCCGCCAGCCGGCATCCGTTTCAGCGACCAATTGACCGCCAAGAACAACCCGCATCACCTGTGGCACAGGCTCAAGCGATGGCGGGCGCGGATAGTCCTGCACTGTTTCGATCGGCAATTCCATGTCGTAAAAGTAGACCGCGTATCCGCGCCGTCCACAGCTTGCGTAACCAAATATTAACCTTCCTTAACCATTCTGCAATTTGGGAGACTAAGTATGCGTAGCTTCGGCGTTCTGAGCCTTGCGGTATCTGTTCTGAGCGCCTCAACGGCTGACGCTGGTGCGTGGCTGCGCGAGCAGGGCAAAGGGTTCATTGCAGGGTCCGTGACGGCGGGTGGAGACGACACCATCGTCAACGCCTATGCCGAATACGGATGGCGCCCGAACACCACTGTTGGACTCGACGTGGAATCCAACAGCGACGCGACAAACGGCACAGCCGGTGTATTTGTCGTGCGCCCCTTGGGTCCGACGGATCAAACATCGCGTTATTCGTGGAACATCGGCGGCGGGCTGGATTGGAGCCCTGTCGCGATGGATCCCTTCCTCAAAGGCGGCGTGTCATGGGGTCGTGGGATCACTCTGGGCACGCGCTCGGGTTGGGCCACGGTCGATGCCAGCGTGAAATGGAGCTTTGGCGACGCGCCCACCACGACCAAAATAGACAGCACGCTGGGTCTTGGCCTGAACGAAAGGGTGCAGGGGATGATGCAGCTTTTCATCACCTTCGACGGCGGTGACGCATCCGTAAAACTTGCACCATCTCTGCTTTATTCCCCCAAGAGCGGCGCGTTTACCGTGCAGTTGGGCGCAGAGATTCCAAGCACAGGCGACACAACCTTCAAAATCGGGCTGTGGCGCAATTTCTAGGCGTCACTGATCCAGCCTCAGCGTGACCTGCACATCACCGCGCATCGGCTCGCTCCAGATCAGGTGAACGGCGTCACTGCTGGGGCCTTGTGCCACGCTGGCATATGGCATCTCGTAACGGACACGCCCCGATCCATCGCGAATACGGTCGGTGGCGACGATTGCATCCACCGCATTGGCCTGCGCGCCAAAGGGCAATTCTCCGGAGGCCTCAATCACCCATGTGGCAACCGCAGTCGCCTCTGAATGACGCACCCGCAATGGACTCGACACTTGTGCCACGACATTGTGAAACGAGTTGGCCTCAAACCTAACATTGCTCATGCGGCTGAAATCAAGACAACCAAATGATGTGTCCACCCGCTCCGCCCGTTCAATCGTGCTCTTGATGGCTCGAAAATGGTTGCCGGTAATACTCACACCGCTCAGGAAATGGTCCGGCCCGTAAGGTTTAATGACGATGTAGCTGAACTCCGCCGCGACTTCTCCGGTCAAGAAAATGTTGTCAGTGATGCTCATCGCTGTGAACGAGAGGTCCGGCTTGATCCCCGGCGCGCTGTCTTGCTCGTTGGTCCATTCGACAAAGCAATTGTCGACGTAATTGCCCAGAATGGTCGAATTGGCATGGCTCTTGGCGACGATCAGCCCCGCGCTGCGCACACCCTCAGGTACAGCGTCGCCCTGAAAGAAATGATTGCCGCTGATGATGTTATTGGCGCCAGCAACCAGCGCAAAATGCCTGAACTTGGTCGCCCGGCAGTTGCGCAATTTGATATCATCAGAGTTTGTATTCAATCCGATGCTGTGCCGTTCTGGGACCGTCATCTGATCTTCGGCTGACAGAAACTGGCAGCGGTCGATCAGCATTCCTTGGCACCCGTCACCAATGGACGTGATCGCACGATCCTTGGGGCGCGTGAAAAAGCAGTCTTGCGCCTGAAATGCCTGTCCTGAAGGGGCCAGCATCACACCGCTTGCGAGCTTGTTGCACTGCAATTCCACATTCGACAGAACGAATTTGCTCAGCGTTTCAAACCCGCTGAAATCCAGAATGTAGCGGAACCGGCGGAACGTGAACGCCTGTGTGCCCGCCGCGTCATAGAGGGCCGCGCTCAGGGTCACCTCTTGCGCCTCGACGTTGATGTCGCGTACATACACTTCGCGTCCGACGCCTGCACCCGTTACCAATGCACCAACGGAAATTTGGGAAACGTCTTTGACAGCACGCAGCACCCTGCTGTCAGCCGGGTCGTAATCTGCGGTGCATGTCACTTCGACGGTGTCCCAAGCCGGGCTCGACTTTGCTTGCAACTGGCCGTTGCGCAGAACCCGCCGCGAGACGGACTGGTTCCCGATAACGCAGGCGGCCCTCACGTCAATCGGAGCAGTCACTTCAACCGTTCTGCCGCCCAGATCAAAAGTTTCGTGCCCTGACCCGTTAATCAACGCTTGAATGCCTTTCTTCAAGGCAAGCTCGCCGTTCTCAAACGCGTCCATGTAACCGGGAAAATTGAAATTCTTGTGCAGCACCATCATAGCGCTGTCGGGCATCGTCACACTGCCTTCAAACCGCACAGGCGCATCAAATACCACATCATGGGCAAGATAATATGTGCCTTTTGACACCAGAACATCGCGCCCCCGAGCGACACTGTTTGCCGCCAGAAAAGCCTCCGTGTCGTCGGTGACGCCATCCCCCACGGCACCGTAGTCACGCACATCCACACAGGCCATCATGTCGCGCAAGTAGACAGAGGTGATGTCCTCGATCCGCAGATCGTCAATGCGCACCGTGCCGCCACAGGGGCCCGACAAATCGACCCCGAAATGCCCAAACAGCGCATCAGAACCCCAGATCATATCAACCCCGCGCCGTGCCCCCGCCCCAATGATCGCGCTGATCTCGACGACTTCGCCATACGTATCGAGCGTCAGCACGGGACCACCCGTTGTGACCCCGCTGATCGGCAGACCCAGCGCGCCCCCTGCAAATGCGCCAATCGAGACGCTTGGAAAACTGCCGCTGATCACTTTGACACGTGCGCTCACACGCAAATAGCATCCCGGCAAAAGCGCCGTCTCGCCCATATAGCGCAGTTGCTGCACGCCTTCGGTTTTGACGATCTCAAGGCAATCGCCGAAATCTTCATCCCCCGTCACAAGTTTTGCGCTGGCCTCATCTGCGTATGTGTCGGACCCCGGCGTACCATTTCCCTTTGCATACACATCCAAACCGTCAGAAAACGGCGGCGGCATCAATAACACACCGTCTGTTATGACCTTGTTCATCGATAGACCCTTTTCCGCGTCAGGGGTCCGTTGCGGGCCTGCGCTGCTTTTGACGTGATCTTCAAGCACAAGAAAGGCGTACCCTCCTCATCTGCTTTGACGCTATCAAGCATGTCTTAACAGGCGCTGAGAGCACCGTAACGGTCACAATAAAATCGCGGCCAACTATTTGAAAATATGCGAGATGTTACCGCCCTGAATCAGGCTGTCGTTAGACGGCAGGGTCCGAGCTGTCCAACAGTTGCACGCCGCTGATACGCCAGCCTTCGGATGTCTGCACCATGCGGTATTCCAGCAAATGCAGTCGCCCGGCTTCATCCGTGATCATCACCTTTTGCCAGTAGGTGCCTGAATTCTCACGAAGCTCCAGATAACGCACTTCGCCGGGGCGCCAGACCATGGGATAGCCTTGCGTGACCATCTGGCCAAAGATCTCGGGCGTGCGAAAATAGGCGCGCAAATTGGGGCTGGCAAAGGTGAATGCCGTGGCAAAATCATCCGTCTCAAACGCCTCAAGCTGGCTGTTGATCGTGCCTTGGATTTCCGCCTCTTGGGCACCTGCCGCGCAGACAAGTCCCAACCAGATCACAACGCCCATCAATGCCGCACGCATGTCGCTTCTCCCTTTTCCTCAAGAGAAGCCTAGCGCCCTTGCGCGGTCAGACAAGCTCTCCCGCAAGGGCTTGATCAATCAGCGCCACAGTTTCGGTCACGCCATAAAGCGCGATGAACCCGCCAAAACGTGGCCCTTGGCTGGCTCCCAGCAACACCTCGTAGAGTGCCGTGAACCATCCCCGCAGCGGGTCAAACCGCTCACGCCCGCAAGCGTAGACGATCGATTGCAGCGCCTCATCATCCAGCGGCCCGTCATAGGCCACCAACTGCGCGCGCAGGTCCTGCAGCGCCTCACGTTCCAGATCGCTTGGCAGGCGGTAGGTCTTGGCCGGCTTCACGAAGTCGTTGAAATACCGCACCGCATGTCCTGCTGCGGCATCCATATCCGGGTTCGTTTCGGGCGTGGCCTCAGGCGCATAGCGTTGGATGAACCCCCACAGTTGGGATTTGTCCTGCGCCGACGACACCGACGCCAGATTGAGCAGCATCGAGAAGGGCACCAGCATTGTGCTTTCGGGCACGTCTCCTCCGTGGATGTGCCACACCGGATTGTTCAATTGCTGCGTCTCGTCCTGCCCGGCATAGGCGCGCAACTGCTGGTGATATTCATCGACAGCCTTTGGAATGACGTCAAAATACATGCGTTTGGCCGTCTTGGGCTTCTGATACATGAAATATGACAGCGATTCCGACGAGGCATAGGTCAGCCATTCATCAATGCTGACGCCGTTGCCGGAGGATTTTGAAATCTTCTGGCCGTTTTCATCCAAGAACAGCTCATAGGTAAAATGCTCAGGCTTTTTGCCGCCCAGTATCTCGCAAATCCGGTCGTAGATCGGCGTGTTGGTGCTGTGATCCTTGCCGTACATTTCGAAATCAACATCCAGCGCCGCCCAGCGCGCCCCGAAGTCAGGCTTCCATTGCAGCTTCACGTTGCCGCCCGTCACCGGAAGGGTCATCTCTTCGCCCTCTTCGGTATCAAAGGTGATCGTCCCGGCCTTGGCATCTACATGCTTCATCGGCACATACATCACCTTGCCGGTTTCGGGATGTATTGGCAGGAAGATCGAATAGGTCTGCTGGCGTTCTTCGCGCAGGGATTTCAGCATCACCTTCATGATGTCGTCGTATTTCTCAGCCGCGCGCATCAGCACCGCGTCAAACTGGCCGGACGCATAGAATTCGGTGGCCGAGATGAACTCATATTCGAACCCGAACGTGTCCAGAAACCGGCGCAGCATGGCGTTGTTGTGCGCGCCAAAGCTGTCGAATTTTCCGAACGGATCCGGCACAGACGTCAAGGGGCGCTGCAAATACTGTTCAAGCTGTCCGGGATTGGGGACGTTGCCAGGCACTTTACGCATCCCGTCCAGGTCGTCGGAAAAGCAGATCAGCTTGGTCGGAATGTCGGAAATCATCTCGAACGCGCGGCGCACCATCGTGGTGCGCGCGACCTCACCAAATGTCCCGATATGCGGCAGCCCGGACGGGCCGTAACCGGTTTCAAAAAGCACGTAGCCTTTTTCGGGCGGTGCCTTTTGATACCGTTTCAACACGCGCCGCGCCTCCTCGAAAGGCCAGGCTTTGGATTGCATTGCGGCTTCACGCGATTGGGACATAAGACACCTGATGATTCCCCCCTGCGCCCAATGCGCACGGGACCGCCTGTCCCTATTGTGTTGGCCGGGGGGCGTCAATAAATTGCACACAACTCTCCTTGCTCGAAAAGAGGCCCAAGTGACCCAAGACATCCCCCACGCGTTCAGCGCCCAAGACAGCCTTGTGGCGTTGATGGTCGCCGTGTCCGCCTCTGACGAGGATATTCGAACGGCCGAACTGGTCAAAATCCAGTCTGCGGTAAATATTCTGCCCGTGTTTGCCGGGTTCGACATCGACCGTTTGGGCGTGATCAGCCAGACCGTTTTCGATCTGTTTGAACAGGAAGACGGCCTGGATGCGCTCTTTGGCCTGATCCGCGAGGCGCTGCCGGAGCGGCTTTATGAAACGGCCTATGCGCTTGCTTGCGATGTTGCCGCAGCTGATGGCACGCTTGAGGAAGCCGAGTTGCGTCTTCTTGAAGAAATTCGCTACGAATTGAATATTGATCGCCTTCATGCTGCAGCCATCGAGCGCGGCGCGCGGGCACGTCATCTGCCCTAGCAGCGCTTTGGGCGCATCTTGTACGCCTACAGACGTGGCTTTTCGCAGCTAGGCGCTAAACTGGTTTTTGACGAGTTCGTGTTTTTTTGCCTTGGTTTCTATTTATGATCAGACTTGGTGAGTTTCCGATCCCTGACAGATAGAGGCCCGCGCGTGCTGGTACAAAATTTTTCACTATACCCGGCTTGGCTCACAAAAATGCTGTTCGATGGCAATTTTGCCGCGGTAACCATGGCGTTCGGATTTCCCGTTACATATCACTACGAAGAAAAGGTCTATCTGCTTGAATCCCCGGATGACTTGATGCGCGTTCTGGCGGTTTACAAGGGAGTATTCCAGCAACGTGCTATGCGACGCACCCATGTGAGGGTATTAAACAATCCGGACTGGATGGCCCGCAAATTCAAGGTCTGTGTCAGCCAGACCTTTGATTTCGCTGAAGATGGTCATCCGGAGCGTTGCAAAATGAACTTCTTTGTTGAACGAAAGGCGCTGCGGCCCGCGATCCGAATGGTCCATGTCGTGGCTTTGCCCTTTGCCGAGGAGATCTTGGCTTCCGACGTTTTGAAGGCGCTCAAGCTGGGATGATATAATCGCGGCATTGCGTGGCTCTGGCTTCGGCCACTTCCAAACGGGAAACCAATACCCTTCGGAGATGTTAAAGAGCCAAATATCGAAACAAACGCCCGCCTTTTCGCATTCTCGAAACCACAAAACGTCGCCACTTCGACAATTCCCGTGCGGTCATTGCGATGGATCGAACTTTTTTTGGCGGTATTGGCTTGATTGACACCGCCACTGCGCCGCCCGGCGGGGGTGTAGCCAGTTTTCAGGCGCAGGCTTTCAGCGGCAGAACGGCGGGCGAGAATTCCCTGTCGATTTCACAGACGTCCTTTGTTGGAACATTTTTTTTGGGCGGCAGCCCGCTGACCGACCTGATTGCGATTGCGGCGACAAGCGATTTCTCAACTGCTCGTTGCAACAAAGGCGCCATGGCGGTGTTTGATGGAACGACGACAGTCTACGGAACCTGCAGCGCGTTCTTAGCGTCCATCACCTGCACGAGTAACGTCGAATTTTCTGCCTCAAGGGTCATCTATGATGGCACAGACGGTGGTCAGACCATACCTGCGGTATTCTTGCGCCCCTCCGGCCCGTTCCTGATCGCAGGTTTGGGTAAATTCTACTCGGCACGGGGGCGCGCATCGGTTCGAACACAAGCTCCATTCGACCCTCTCAGGCCGCATAGACCTGCCCCCAGCGTTCCAGCAAGTCCTGCTGCAGCGCGCGTGACCGCCTGTTCCACGCCCGCCCCCCCGGCGGGCGTTCCCGCTCGGCACGGGTGATCTTGCGGCGCACGGCTTCATCAGCAGTGAACATCGCAAAGGCCAGTACGCGCCCCTTAGGCGTGGTCAGATATCCCGCCAAGCATGACACGAAATTCAACGTCCCGGTCTTGGCGTCCACTTTCAACGGATGCTCTCGCACAGGTCGGCCTTTGGCATCGCGCATCCGGATCGGTTTGAGGATCGGGCGCAGACGCTTGTCACGATGCGCCGTCACCAAAGCTTGAACCATGTCACTGGGGCTCAGGCGACTGTCTTCGCCCAACCCGGAATGATCCACAAAAGCTGGTCGCTCCATGCCCAACGCCGCCTCTGCCCAGACGTTCATTTCTTGGGCCGACGCGCGCAACGAGCGCACATGCCCCAACCGTTTGGCGCTGGCGCTCATACCGACCATTTCCGCCGTCACATTGGTCGAATACTTTAGCATCGCCTGCAAAATACCGCGCAGCGGTCCACTTTGATGCCGTGCGACAATGGTGCCCTGCGGCAACTGGTGGCGCACCTCTACCGGTTTCAGCACGATCCCCTGACTGCGCGCCAGCGTTGAGAACACGTCTGCGGCATAGAGCGCGGGTTTGCGCACTGGCAACCAACGCGCACCGCCTTGGCCCAAAGCCCCCTTGGCCACCGTCCAATCATCGCGCCGTCCTGCGTCCTTGTACGTGTAGATCGGTGATTTGCGGTCCTCGATGCGCATCCGTGCCATCGCCACATCGGGACGGTATTTCGCGGTGCGCGCATCCATCGTCACCGCAAAGCTGCCGCCCGACTTCTTCCATTCGAAATGAACCCGATTGAAATTGAGCGCGATGCCTCCCAGCGCCGGGCTATAGCCCACGTGATCAGGTTGATCGCGGTCGATCGACCACAGTCGTGGCAAAGCCCCGTCATAAACCACAAACCCGCCCTTGACGCCGCGCACGCCCGCCGCCTTGAGGTTCGCCGCCAGCGTGGCCAGCCCATCGGTGGTCAGCGTCGGATCGCCGCCTCCGGCCAGCACCAGATCCCCCTGAATAATCCCATCGGTGATGCCACCCGTTGCCAGAATCCGTGTTTCGAACCGATGATCCGGCCCCAAAACATCCAGTGCATAAAGGGCCGTCACGGCCTTGGCGACGCTCGCAGGAACGGCACCCTGTTTGGCCTCGCGCCCCTCCAGAACTTTGCCACTGGCTGCATCAGCCACAGCGAACCGGACGTTTCCGCTCAGACCGGCGGCGCTGACGATCGCTTCTGCAGCCGGCGTACGTGCCTGACCCAGACCCGGCTTGCGCAGTTGCGGACGCAAGGATCGTTCCAATCCCTGTGCCGCTGCGGGCAGCGCCACACTGGCCAGCAACCCACCGACAAAACCGCGGCGGCCCATTTTGCAAATATCGCGTTTGTTCATGTGGCGAAGTAAAACCCACGTGGCCCAGTGATACAACCTCTTGGCGATACCTGATTGCGGCGCATTTTTGCTTTATCCGCTCCACCCGCCAGAGGCCCGGATCGCAGTGGATGATTGCGGCACCATCGGCGCATTCACAAAGCACCATGCGGGCGCTTGCGCACGCCCCAACAGATGCGATGCCCGCCCGGAAATCTTGTAAGGCCGGTAAAGCCGCGCCGCCGGGCTCATCCGCGCGGAAATTCGATCACCTTGGCGGGCCAGAACACCCACTGGCACGCTTTGCATGATCTCGCGCCAATCCTGCCAGCGGTGCAGTTGCGCCAGATTGTCCGCGCCCATCAGCCACACAAACTGCACGCCGGGATACATCGCGCGCAAGCTACGCAGCGTCTGCGCGGTGTACCGCGTGCCCAGCCGCGCCTCGATATCTGTGATCTGTACACGCGGGTGGTCCATCACCGCGCGTGCGCGCTCCATGCGTTGCTCCAGCGGCGCTGGACCACGGGATTTGAGGGGATTGCCCGGGCTGACCAACCACCACACCCGTGACAGCCCAAAGCGGCGCAGCGCCTCGCGGGTAATATGCGCATGCCCGACGTGCGCAGGGTCAAACGACCCGCCCAGCAGGCCAATCACCTCACCGGGGCGCGCATATGGAAACCCTTGCCGCACTTTACCGCCTCTGATCCTGTTCGCGTGCCGATAAACGCGGCACAGCATGGCCTGTCAACTGCATCACCGTGGCACTTCAATATCCAGCATAGGCAACCGGTCGAGCGGATAGTTCGGATGCAACTCCCAAACGCCTTCCGGCCCCTGCTCAAGCGGGCGCAATGTACCGCCTGGAAAGGCGCGCGTGCGCAATGCCAGAACGATGTCGGACAACACCGCCGGGTTCTGGCGGAAATAGGAATGGCCCCGCCCGGTCAGCCCCTCGACGCGGATGAAATGCACCAGTTCTGATTTGCGCAACCGCGCCAACTCCTCGGGCCGAAGTACACCGCCCGACAGCGCGCCGACCCGTGGCACACTCGTCAGGATCGACGACAAGCGCAGGGCGCTGTCGTTGGGGTTGGTGTAGATGTTGATCTGCTCGAAGGCTTCGGAAAACCGTTCCGCCTGAAGGCGCTGTTGCACCACGCCGATGTCGAGATCTGCCGCCGCCAAAATTAACGTGCCCGTTTTCATTGCTGTTTTGGGGTGCAAACCGCGCCCTCGGTTGTAGATCACCAACTCGCGCAGCGCCTTCGTCATGACATCCGTTCCGCGCGAATGAGCCACGATATCAATATCTTCGACCTGAGGGATCTCCGCCAGAAGCCGCAGGAACTCTTTGGCGTGGTAGACGCTGAAATCCCCGGCTTCGCGGTCCCGGAAATACCCCAACGCGCCGCGATTGCCTGCGGGCCATGTAAAGGCGATCGGGATCGACGTCCGCCCGGCATAGTGCCAGAAATTGGCCAGCGTCGTGAGGCTGTCCTCGAACTGATTATTGACGCCATGTACGTAAACCAGAATGCGCCGGTTGCCCGTACGGGCAATCTCACGCTGCACCGCACGTTGAAAATCTCGGGCGCGTTCCTGATAGGCGCGCTCCTGTTCCGGCACGAAAATCAGCCGGCCATCGGTGCGCAGCGTATGAAAGGGCACCGCGTTGAAGCGCACCATTTCCTGCAAATCCAGCACATCCAGCGACGACAAACGTCCACCCTGATCCACATGGGTCCGCGCGACCAAGTCTTCCCAGTTGGCCGCGCCGTAGCGCACCCGCGCCGCGCCAAACCCCATCGCGGTTGAGCGCCCTGTGGAATATCCAGTAACCGTATCACCGTCGAACTCGGGTGCGCGGTCGGTCACATAGAACATGCGCGGCTCGACTGTGCGCAGTACCGGTGGCACGGCCTCAGACGGGAAATTCGTGCCTTCGCTATAAAGATTGGGCGGAGCAGCAAGGTCGATCCCACGCGGAACACAGCCCAGCAAAAGGATAACGCAGGCGATCAGGCAGGACAGTCTTGTCAATCCACGGCTCCCACTGCCTGTTCAATCAGAAAGGGCTACCATGGCTGGGTGAAAAAACAAACCGTTCAGCACTTGAGGTAAAGCGTCAGCAGATCCCCCCAGACAACACCCGGACGGAACCCGTCCACGAGCGGCGCGTCCGTCGTGCCCTGCACTGCCCCCATGCCGTGCTGGATCATGTAGGATGGGTTATGCTGCGGCGGACCTTGTTGTTTCATGGTCGCACAAAAGGCCGTGTGCCGAGGGCTGCCGTTGCCACCAAAAGCGGTGAACGCCTCCTGAAAGCGGGCTTTGCCATCCTCGCTGAACTGACCTGACACATTCAACGCCAGCACACGTTGCGCCTGATGCGCCGTCCGATCGACAACGCGCTGCGCGTCAAAGCGCGCACGCAGCTGCATCAGGATGAAAAGATCCACCGCACGGTCCCATGCGCCTGATTTCGCGCAACCCAAAACCCCCAAGCCCAGATCTGGCGGGCTCAGCATCGGGTCCGCCTGTGCCAGTGCGATACACCCGGGATCACGCGTTGGCGCAAGGTTTCCGGGTGTTTCGATGTTTGTTACCTGCGCCGAAGCGGCCTGCCCGATCAGCATCGCAAGGCCCATTAGCCATCTCATGGTACATCCCTTTTTTGTGATCCACCCACCCAGTTAGCGCAAAAGAAGGGGCCCGGAAAAGGATTTCTCCTCCGGGCCCCTTCCGTCTTCAGATGATCGCCTGACCTCAGGCCGCGTTGCGTTTCTTGCGACGCGCCATAAAGCCCAGACCACCCAAGCCCGCCAGCAACAGTGGCATGGCCGCAGGTACCGGCACAGGCGCAACGGCCGTCACAACCCGGATCCAGTCGCCCGGTTCTGTCACGCGCATACCAAGGCTGATTGTGTCCCCGGAAATCGCATACCAGTCATCGCCGGTACCGCCTGTGAGCGGATTGTTTTCCATTCCCCGCGCCGCGAATGTGGACGCCGGATAGGCCGTTCCTGTGGCACCCAGAAACTGGCTTGCGATTTCAAGCGACCCGTTGGATGAGGACATCACCCCCAAGATTACGCCATCAAACGTGAAGGAGACCGCATTCTGATTGTTGCCCGCCCCATGTTCGATCAGGGTGCTGCTATTGCCCGGGCCGGAATTGAGAAAGATCATATGGCTGTTGACTGTCGTGCCCCCAGCAATGGTTCCCCCGTCCACGCCCAAAGCGCCGCCCAGTGTATAGCCCTGCTGCTCGTCAAAGGCTTGAATGCCGGTGTTGAACGCTGCGTCGTCATTGGCATCCGCAGGGGCCGCGATAATTGCAGGTGCAGCCCCGGCAACAGCCGATCCACCTGATCCGATCGTAGAAGTTCCTCCCGATACGCCGATAACTGCGGCCTGTGACGCGGTCGTTCCGATAAATAATGCAGTCGCAACTGCAATTGGCAGTCTCATTTGGTATTCCTTTCAAACACTTAATAAAAACGCTCTTACAAAGCCCTATCAGTTTGCCCAAAAATTGCCTCATTTGCGAGATGTTCGCGCAAACATCGCCGAATTCTATTTCAACGTGTACCGCCCGCGGCGGGTCGAAAACGCGTTTGCCCTTGTCCGCAACCCTGCTTACAACCAGCCAGACACCGTCACTTCAGGAGCAGTTCAATGGCCGCCTATCAATACGTCTACCACATGTCCGGCGTTTCCAAGACCTACCCAGGAGGCAAGAAGTGCTTTGAGAACATCCACCTGAATTTCCTGCCCGGCGTGAAGATCGGTGTCGTTGGCGTCAACGGCGCCGGTAAATCGACGCTGCTCAAGATCATGGCCGGGATCGACAAGGATTTCAGCGGCGAAGCCTGGGCCGCCGAAGGCGCCACCGTGGGCTACCTGCCGCAAGAACCCAAGCTCGATGAAACCCTGACCGTGCGCGAAAACGTCATGCTCGCCGTGGCCGACAAAAAGGCGATCCTCGACCGCTACAACGATCTCGCGATGAACTATTCCGACGAGACGGCGGATGAGATGGCCGAGCTGCAAGACCAGATCGACGCCGAGAACCTGTGGGATCTCGACAGCCAGATCGACGTCGCGATGGAGGCCCTGCGCTGCCCGCCCGATGACGCCGATGTCACCAAGCTGTCGGGCGGTGAGAAGCGCCGCGTCGCGCTCTGCAAGCTGCTGCTCGAAGCGCCGGACATGCTGCTGCTGGACGAACCGACCAACCACCTCGATGCCGAAACCATCTCTTGGCTGCAACAGCACCTCAGTGATTACAAAGGGACAATCCTGATCGTCACCCACGATCGGTATTTCCTCGATGATATCACCGGCTGGATTCTCGAACTCGACCGCGGCCGCGGCATCCCCTACGAAGGCAACTATTCCGCCTGGCTCGAACAAAAGGCCAAGCGGCTGGAGCAGGAAGCCCGCGAGGACAAATCCAAGCAGAAAACGCTCGAACGCGAACTGGAATGGATGCGCCAGGGCGCCAAGGCGCGGCAGGCCAAGTCCAAGGCCCGTATCAACGCCTATAACGACCTCGCCGAACAGTCGGAGCGCGAAAAGCTCACCCGCGCGCAGATCGTCATCCCCAACGGCCCGCGCCTGGGCAACAAGGTGATCGAGGTCAACGGCCTGTCCAAGCACATGGGCGACAAACAGCTGATCGAGGACCTGTCCTTTGCCCTGCCGCCGGGCGGCATCGTCGGCGTGATCGGCCCCAACGGCGCGGGTAAATCCACGCTCTTCAAAATGCTCACCGGGCAGGAAAAGCCCGACGCGGGCACCATCGAATACGGCGACACCGTCGATCTGGCCTATGTCGACCAGTCCCGCGATGACCTTGAGGCCAACGCCACCGTGTGGGAGGCAATCACGGGCGGCGCGGAGCTGATCCAGCTTGGCGATGCCGAGGTCAACTCCCGCGCCTATTGCTCCTCCTTCAACTTCAAGGGCGGCGACCAGCAGAAGAAGGTCGGCCTGCTGTCCGGCGGCGAACGCAACCGCGTGCACATGGCCAAGCTGCTGAAATCGGGCGGCAACGTGCTGCTGCTCGACGAACCGACCAACGATCTGGACGTCGAAACCCTGCGCGCGCTGGAAGACGCGCTGGTCGACTTCGCCGGCTGCGCCGTGGTCATCTCCCACGACCGCTTCTTCCTCGACCGCATCTGCACCCACATCCTGGCCTTCGAGGGCGAGGCCCATGTGGAATGGTTCGAAGGCAACGAAGAGGATGCATAGCGGCGGCTTGGCGACGCTGAACCTGCCACGAAATATGCGCTTCCGTCTGCCAAAATGGCCATTCGCGCCCAGAAAATTGAGTACGACATACGCGCAGCCGCTTATCATGAAAGCGAGCGAGAGCGGAGCCGGACGGAGGAAGGCACAGAGCGCGCCGCGCGGGGGGGGGAGCGGCAAAGGGCAAAAGAAGGAAAGCGAGAGAGGAAATGGCGGGAGGGGGAGGAGAGCAGGGGCAGAACACGAAGGGACGGAAAGGAAATCAAAAGAGCAAAAAGGGGGGGGGTAAAGGGGGGGCGGGAGAAGACAGAGAGACAGGGAGGTGGATGAGAGGAAGAGAAGGGAAGAAGAAGAGGGGAGCGGGGAGGGGGAGAGGGAGAGGGGAAACCCAAACGGGGGGGGGAGGGGAAAGGGGGGGGGAGAAACAAGAAGAAAAAAAGGAGAGAGGGACCAAAGGGGGAAAAATAAAGGGAAGGGGAGGAAAAGAAGAAAGGCGAAGGTGTGACGAGGGGGAGAGAGAGGGAAGCGGCTTCGGCCAGAAGCTCCCAGAAATCATCCACCCAAAAAGAGTGGAAACCAGTCATTCGCCGATCGGCACTAGAACCCTACCAGCATAAGGAACTTGATGCGAATGGCTGATCACGGCAATCGGGGCCGCAGGGTGCGTCAACCCAGAGGCCCATGCGTAGATAAAGACGGTTTCTCTCGCAGCGATCGCCGTGACTATTTGGTGCGACATTCGATCGCCCAAAAGGCGCAATGACTTCGGCCGTCAGTTGGGCAGCTCGTCGCTCCCCGCTGGGGATCACCGACTGAAATTCTGGCTTCTGAGATGTGGATGCGCGACCTGCCAACAAGATCTATTACTCCACCTCGGGAGTTACCCCCGTCGCCCAAGAGACCCTTCCGCTTTTGCTGTGGCGCAGCCGTCATGTCCTGTCCGCGTTGCTTTGGTCAAGAGCGGTCCTTGCCCCTTTCCCAGATAACCGCTGTAAGAGGTGGTACTTACGATGGCGCCTCCTCCCCCTCCCAACACACCTTATCGCCAGGTGTCTGCCCAAACCTGTTAACCTATCTGCATTGTAATCAGTTTTTTGATCATCAAAGGATAGTGTTATGTCCACCAAAATGGCCCTTTTCGGCCCTCTGCTTGCGGTGCCTTTGTGCGTCGTGATGGCGCTGTCGGCATATGCGCAGACCACCGAACGCAAGCTCATTCCCCGCACGCAAGACCTCCAGGTGCTGGAGCCGCAATTGCCCACGATGGAACTGCAACAGCCTGAGGTCAGCACCACGACGCTGCCCAGCACCTTGCCGCCCACGCCGAACCGACCCAACCGCGCCGTGCCGAACCGGCAGCAGGAACCGGCGACGGCTGCAACATCGCAAGCCAAGAAAAAGCGGTTTCTCGATCAGGAACGCCGCGCGTCCAACGCAGGCGAGTATCGCTATCTTTGCCGGACGGACCGCAAGCAGTGCTATGTGCGCACCAAGCTGGAATACCCGCTCTACTCCGGCTGCACCTGCGGTGATTTCTCCGGCGTGACAATAGCGGAGCAATAGACGCGCCTTATGCCCGCAAACCGCCCTTTTCTCGCCGTTCTCGCGATTGCCCTCTTTATGTTCGGGCTGATCGTGGGGGTCTATTTCATCGAGAATTCCGCCAACACGTTCAGCTTCCTGCGCGATATCCCGACCTTGCAGCAGTGCATCGACGCACGGTTTGAGGACGCGAATATCCCGGAGCTCGACGCGCGACTGAATTATTGCCACGAGTTGATCTACGTTCAAAGTGAACTCAATGAGTTCACGATCCGGCGGCTGGTGTTTCAGTCGCAGCACAATTCGGACATGGTATTGTTGTGGATGGTGGTGTTCATCACGATCGCTGGCGTGCTGTTGTCGGGCCTGCAACTGTATACGTCCTACCGGATGATGTCGGATGGGATCATCGCGCCCGGCGGACCGGAGCAAGGGCATTCATTGGAAATCGAGCGTGGCAAGGTCGCGCTGCGGTCCTCGGTCACGGGGCTGTTCATTCTGATCATCTCTTTCGCCTTCTTCTACGTCTTCGTCATTTTCGTTTACAAAATTGATGATCCCGGCGCACAACAGGAGGTTTTCAATCGGGCGCAAGAAATCACCAACAACCAGATCATCAGCGAGGAAGAAGGCGAGATGATCATTGAAGACAACGGAGTCATGCTTGAACCGCCGTTAGAGTCAGACGATCAGTAGCCTAGCGAATAGGAGTCAAGCGGGCAGGAGCAATACAGGGCTCACTGGTCCAAAACGATCCGAACGGGTTGTCTTCGCGCGCGCCGGCACGGTTGCTTCGGTGCAGCGTTTGGCCAACGTGGAGCGTTCGTTGATCAGGCAGTCGTTAGTGTTGGCATAGGCCGCGTCCGTCCGCGGGCTGGGCTCTGTCATGCAGGTATCTGGCCGTCACCCCTGTTTGCGCGGTGCGAACTGAGGTCAAAGCCGCGTTGCACCAACATGCAAAGCTCAAGTGACACCCCTCCCTTCTAGATCGCGGCCCAATCGGTATAGCGCCATGTGATCGGGCATATCGGACCCGGTGCGCGTACAAATTTCTCGCGCTTGGCCTCGCTCCGAACAGAGGGGGCTTTGATCGGATGATCGGCGGTCGCAGGTGGGTTTGGGTGATAGGTTCGGGTCTCGGTCATCCTGTGGTCTCCTTGATCAAATGGCCTTGTTTCAATGCATACAGCTAACCACATCTCGCCGGCGCTGTATGTGAAGTGGATTACAAAGCGCCGACTCACCCCCCAGCCCCCTAAATCGCCTCCCCCAAACCGGCTAAACCCAAGCCGCGACTTGAGGGCATCCGCTTGCTGGTAGGGGCTCGTTTAAGCAATTCTCAACACCGATTAACCAATGCCTAACCAGCACATTCTCGCCGTTTCAATAAAATTGAGCCTTTTCATAACGTTGCTTAAAGTAAAACAGGGGATATGCATCTCCGACGGTCCGCATTTTGGGCCAAATCCCGCCGATCAATTAACCAAGCAACCCTGGATTTACCTTTGGTTAAGACCTCCAGACATAGCCTTGGTGCAGGAGGATTATGTATGGCCATTTTTGCGGCACTGATCGGGGGAACCTTGGGTTTCCTAAGCTTTATTATGGCCTGGCTGGGCCTAGGATACGGCATCCTTCCCGCGCTTGGTATCTACTTAACAGTTGGTTTTGGCTGCACTTGCCTGCTGATTGCATATGGCCAAACGGCAAGATCGCAGGCTTCGCTTGCAGCCCCGGCCCATTTGGCAATTTTACGACAAGATCCGCGCTATAACCGGTAAAACACAGTCATGTCACTCAGCGAGGCTCACCCGAATTCGCCGCGGCGTGTTGCTACCTGACCGTGCGCTCCCCCCTTGCTCTTTAGGGTGAATACTGTTAAAGAGCATTCGCTTACGTTTTTCTTTGTCGACCACTGTCTCCCTAACACGGCCTCAGTCTTTCGATCCAGACCGACCACGCCGAGCCATCGCACTCACGCGGATGGCGATACTTAGAGGAGACACGGATATGGCCACTGGCACCGTGAAATGGTTCAATTCAACAAAAGGCTTCGGCTTTATCGCGCCCGATGGCGGCAGCAAAGACGTGTTTGTGCACATCTCTGCCGTTGAACGCGCTGGCCTGACCGGCTTGAACGACAACCAGAAAGTCACTTTTGACATCGAAGCCGGCCGCGACGGCCGCGAGAGCGCAACAAACCTCGCTCTGGCCTAAGGGTCAACTTCGACGCCACGACATTGAAACCGGCCATTCATAGTGGCCGGTTTTTCTTTGCTCCAATGTTATCGACTCATTCATGATCCGCGGCTAATCTTTGGTTGTTTTTGATTAATGATCCGGAGCCAATTATGCACCGTCGCAATTTCCTGACAACCGCGCTTGCCGCAACCACCCTGCCACAGGTCGCTCTATCCACGACCGTCGAATTTGATCCAACGCCGCAAGAGGTCAGAATCAAGAAAGAATTCAGCCCCGGACAGCTTCTGGTTCTGCCGCGCAGCTACTACCTCTATTTCGTGACAGAAGAGCGCAAAGCGATCCGCTACGGCGTGGGGGTGGGACGTGCGGGTCTGGAATTCACGGGTACCGCCACTATCGACGTCAAAAAAGAATGGCCCACATGGCGCCCTACAAACGAGATGATCGAACGTGAGCCCCACCTGTATGAGCGCTTTATTGGCAATACCGATGCACAGCCAGGCGGCCCAAGCAACCCGTTGGGCGCGCGCGCGCTTTATCTGTTTCAAAACGGGATTGATACGTATTTTCGCATACATGGCACCAACCAGCCGCAAAGCATTGGTCGTTCCGTCTCGAACGGTTGCATTCGTATGCTCAATGATCATGTCGTGGATCTGTACCAGCGCGTGCCTGTCGGCACGGTCGTGACCGTGCTCTAAAGCAGATACATCCAGACCAGCGCACTGGGGGCAAGCATCCCAAACAGGATGCAAAACAGCTTTGCGCCGTGGCTGATTTTGCTAAACAGGCCCGTGCCGAGCGCACCCTCGCCATAGCCCAAAGCGCCGGACATCAAGCCATAGCCTTGTGCCTCGGATTTGCGGCGGCGTGCTTCAATGGATGCCAGTGCCTTTGTGTAGACTGCAGTCTGACGTTCTTGCTCTGTTAAAGCCATGTCGAGGTTTTCCATATTGCTCATCGCGCACATCTCTCCCTGTTCAACCGATGGAGATGGAGCGAAACCTTGATAAGTCCACCCTTTGACATAGAAAAAGGCCGGTGAAATCACCGGCCTTTTAAAGTTACATTATCGCAAATTGCGTTTGTCAGTTCAGCGCTTTGTCCGTGATCGCGTGCGTCCAAGCCCCTTCGGGCGCTTTGGAGATCATGCCACCTTCCATGGTGATTGCCGCAGACCGGTCGAACGCAGCAATATCCAACGTCCCGTCAGAACCCGCCGTCAGTTTGGCAATCTCGCCCATCATCCGTTTTTGGTGCTTTTCAGTTTGAGCACCCGTTTGGTCGTTCTCCAAAACGATCTCGGCTGCCTCATCAGGGTTCGCTTCAGCGTACTTCCACCCCTTCATAGACGCACGCACAAATCGCACCATCTTGTCCTCGAATGCAGGGTCCGCCAGCTTGTCCTCAAGCGCATACAGACCATCCTCAAGTGTCGAAATCCCTTCGTCTTCATATTTGAAGACCACCAGATCATCTGGGGTAAGCCCAGCGTCGATCACCTGCCAGTATTCGTTATAGGTCATTGTTGTTGCGCATTCGACCTGCTTTTGCAGTAGTGGATCAACGTTGAAGTTGATCTTTTGAACCGTGACGCCGCCTTCCGATCCATCGGTCGCATAACCCAGTTTTCCCATCCACGAATAAAGCGGAATTTCATTTCCAAAGAACCACGTCCCAAGTGTGTGACCCGGGAAATCCGCTGGGCTATTGATGTTGTGTTCTTTTAGGCACGTCAGCATGAGCCCCGAAGAGGCAAACGGTTGCGCGATATTCACAATTGGCGCGCCTTTTTCCCGCGCGGCCAAGGCAGAGGGCAGCCAATCAACCATCACATCAGCCCCGCCGCCCAACAGCACCTGAACCGGCGCAATGTCGGGCCCGCCCGGCTTGATTGTCACATTGAGATTCTCTTCCTCGTAAAAGCCCTTGTCCAGCGCCACATAGTAGCCTGCGAACTGCGCTTGCGTGACCCATTTCAGTTGCAGCGTTACGTCATCTGCCGCATGGGCGAGCGTGCCCCACATCCCGGCGGCGAAGGTAGCCGCAATCTTTGTAATCGTCTTCATTTTACTCTCCTAAGTTGGTCGTTGGTCTTGTTTTTATCGTCGTTGTGAGGGGTGCCAAAAGGTCACCTTTCGTTCGATCAGTGCGACGGCCCCGTAAAAGGTCGATCCTGCGATCGCAGCGACCACAATTTCGGCCCAGACGAGGTCCAGCGCAAGCTGTCCCACGCTCGTGGAAATCCGAAATCCCATCCCCCGGATCGGTGAGCCGAAAAATTCAGCAACAATCGCGCCGATCAGCGCCAGCGTTGTCCCGATCTTAAGGCCATTAAAGACGAAGGGCATAGCCGCGGGCAAGCGCAGTTTCAAAAGCGACGCCCAATAGCCCGCGGCATAGGTCTGCATCAGGTCACGCTGCATCGCCGATGAGGCTTGCAACCCCTGCACGGTGTTCACCAGCATAGGGAAAAAGACCATCACCACGACGACCGCTGCCTTGGATTGCCAATCAAACCCGAACCACATCACCAGAATGGGCGCCATGCCAATCACGGGCAATGCGGCGACGAAGTTTCCCACTGGCAGCAGGCCCCGTTGCAAGAAAGGAAAGCGGTCGATCGCCACGGCAATCAGAAAAGCGCTACCACATCCTATGATATATCCGCTCATGGCGCCCTTGATAACGGTCTGCACGAAGTCTTCCCACAAAATACCTGCAGAGACACTCATGCGCACGGCAATGGCCGAGGGCGGCGGCAGCAGGACCGGACTGATCTCCAACCCGCGCACCATGCCTTCCCAGATGCAAATGAGCGTCAATCCGAAGATCAACGGCACAGCCAGCGACGTCCAGCGCGTTTTAGGCTGCCGCGCCAGCCAACTGTTCAACGCCCAACCGACGATCCAGATGCCAATGGCAAACCCCAGCCATCCCATTACGCCATACCCATGCGCCGCAAGGTGAAACGTTGAATCATTCCGATGATACTGACCAGCGCAGCCGCCAACGCCGCCGCCATGATAAGCGCGGACCAAATCTGTATGGTTTGCCCATAGTAGCTGCCCGCCAGAAGCCGCGCGCCAAGGCCGGCAACGGCCCCCGTTGGTAACTCACCCACAATGGCACCGACCAATGACGCCGCCATTGCAACCTTCAAGGAAGTGAACAGGAACGGCATAGAAGACGGCAAACGCAAGCGCCAGAACGTCTGGGCAGGAGTGGCATTCCATGTGCGCATTTGATCAAGCTGCATCACCTCTGGGCTGCGTAGCCCCTTCACCATGCCAACGACAACCGGGAAGAATGACAGATACATAGAAATCATGGCCTTGGGCAGCAGCCCGGATATCCCGACAGCATTCAGAACAACGATGATCATCGGAGCGATCGCAAGGATCGGAATGGTCTGACTGGCAATCACCCAAGGCATCACGCCCATATCCATGGTGCGGTTGTAAACAATCCCCACAGCGAGCGCGATCCCCAACCCAGTGCCAAGCGCAAACCCCAAAAGAGTGGCGCTGAGGGTCACCCAAGAATGATAGATCAGAGACCTTTTGGATGTGATTTTCTTTTCGATCGTTGTGTCCCAAATCTCTGCACCAACCTGATGCGGAGCGGGTAATTTCGGCTTGTCCTGCGCCCAAGTATCCGCAACCAGATCCGAAAACGTCAATTCATAGCCCGCACGCTTGGCCTTGTCATACGCCCAAGGTGCATTCAACCAGACCGCAGCCGCATACCAGAGCGCGAAAAGCGCGGTCACCACAACCAGTACTGGGAAAACACTCCGGCTCATAAGCCGCTCCGCACAGCATCATCGTTCGTTAAATATGCAAACGCCACCCGTCCATCAAAGCGCAATTTTCTGCATATTTTAAGAACAATGAAACCAATTCCTGCTTCAATTAAATTGCGGATCAGGCTGGCAAGCCGATGACCGTGAACGATGAAGAAACAGGGTTTCGCCCCCTGAAACAAATGGCGGAGCGGACCCGGGTCGCGGTTACTTTTGAGGGCCGTCCGGGCCGCTTTATAACGCTTATTCATCAATGTGCCCCGCACGCAGACCTTCACGGACGCGGTGAGCGACCTCTAGGAATTCTGTTGTGTCACGTATGTCCAACGGTCTGTTCTTGGGTAGAGGGCTGTCTATGATGTCAGTGATCCGCCCGGGGCGTGGCGACATGACCACGATTTTGGTGGACAGGTATACGGCTTCGGGAATGGAGTGTGTCACGAAGGCAATCGTCTTTTCTGTGCGTGCCCAAAGCTGCAAAAGCTGCTCGTTCAAGTGGTCACGTACGATTTCATCCAATGCGCCAAAAGGTTCATCCATCAGCAGGATGTCAGCATCGAACGCCAGCGCCCGGGCAATGGATGCGCGTTGCTGCATGCCGCCGGAGAGTTGCCACGGGAATTTTTTCTCAAAGCCTGCCAACTCAACCAGATCCAGAACCCGCGCCACGCGCTCGTTCTGGTCTGCACTTGAGTATCCCATGATCTCAAGCGGCAAGCGGATATTGCCCCCGATCGTGCGCCAGGGATAAAGCCCTGCGGCCTGAAACACATAGCCATAAGCCCGCGCCATCCGCGCTTCTTCGGGGCTGACGCCATTGATAGTGATTGTCCCGCCTGTGGGCTGCTCCAGATCGGCCATACAACGCAGAAAGGTTGTTTTGCCACAGCCGGAAGGCCCGATAAAACTCACAAACTCGCCTTTGCCGATATCCAGACTCACATCCTTGAGCGCATGCACCGGGCCGTCGTTGGTCTGGAAGGTCAGGTCGAGGTTTTTGGCAGAGATGATATTGCTCATACGGACCGCGTGATGCCTCCATCTACGCGCAGGTTTTGACCTGTGATGTATCCAGCATCGGCCGACGCAAGAAAGCTGATCGTACCCGCGATTTCGCGGCTAGAACCGTAGCGCTCCATCGGGATACGGGAACGGAATTCTTCCTTTTCGGGCAGGCTGTCGATAAAGCCCGGAAGAACATTGTTCATGCGCACATTATCGGCAGCATATTTGTCTGCAAACAGCTTGGAATAGGCCGCAAGGCCCGCGCGAAACACACCAGACGTCGGAAAAACCGGATCGGGTTCGAATGCCGCGAACGTAGAAATATTGATAATCGCCCCGCCCTTTTGCGCAACCATTATCGGGGCCACCAATCGTGTGGCCCGCACCACGTTCAACATGTAGACGTCCAAACCCATGTGCCAGTCTTCATCCGTCAAGTCCAAGATAGGGGCGCGGGGGCCGTGACCCGCAGAGTTCACGAGAACATCTATTCGACCCCACTTTTGCATCACGGCGTCGACCAAAGCTTGAAGGTCGGCATTTGACTGATTGGACCCGGTAATACCGATCCCGTCCAACTCTTTGGCGAGCGCCTCACCCTTGCCGGATGACGACAGGATCGCCACCTTATGACCATCCTCAGCAAGTCTTTTGGCGGCATCCGCCCCCATGCCACTGCCACCTGCAGTGACAACGGCAACTTTCTCGTCTGGCATATCTTAGATCCCCGCCGGTATATTCATTGGGTCACGCTTGATCATCTTGGGTGCCGTCAAAGCCTTCCACTTGCTCAACGCCAGACTTGCGCTTGGGAACGCTGGCCGAGGAATGAATTTTCCGCGTCCCGGATTGGGTTGCGAATTCTGGCCCCAAGCCCAGATCACTTCACCTCGGTTCAGCGTGTAGCGGCTCTGTGCTTTGACCTCGAAGCCCTCGAAAACGTTGTAATCCAGAACGGAATGGTGGTTAGACGGGCTGATCGTCTTGCTGATCTTGGGATCCCACACGACAATATCGGCGTCTGCCCCCTCGACGATGGCCCCTTTGCGTGGATAGATGTTTAGGATCTTTGCCACGTTGGTAGAGGTGCAGGCGACGAACTCATTCGGCGTCAGGCGGCCTGTTTCCACCCCTTCGGTCCAGAGTACCGCAAGCCGCTCTTCCAGCCCGTTGGACCCGTTGGGAATAATGCGGAAATCATCGCGGCCTGCGCGTTTTTGTTCAGTATTGAACGCTGCGTGATCGGTTGCCACAACTTGCAACGACCCGGCTTGCAACCCCGCCCAAAGAGAATCCTGGTGATCTTTTGACCGGAACGGCGGCGACATCACGCGACGCGCGGCATGATCCCAATCCTTGTTGAAATATTCCGATTCATCCAGTGTCAGGAACTGAATCAACGGCTCACCGTAGACACGCATCCCTTTTTGACGGGCGCGCCGGATCGCCTCATGTGCCTGCTCGCAAGACACGTGCACAATGTACAGCGGCACACCCGCAGCATCCGCGATCGTGATGGCGCGGTTCGCGGCCTCGCCTTCGAACTCGGGCGGGCGGGAATAGGCATGCCCTTCTGGACCTGTGATCCCTTGATCGAAATACTTCTGCTGCATTTCCGCGACCAGATCACCGTTTTCGGCATGCACCATCGGCAGAGCGCCCAACTCAGCACACCGTTTGAAGGAGGCGAACATCTCGTCATCCTCGATCATCAGCGCGCCCTTGTAGGCCATGAAATGCTTGAAAGAATTCACGCCCATGTCGACGGCGTCTTTCATTTCGTTGAAGACAGTCTCGTCCCAGCCCGTGATGGCCATGTGATAGCCGACGTCGGAACAGATCTGCGGCGCCGATTTGCGGTGCCACTCATTAATTGCGTTCTTGATGCTACCATCTTCGCCCGGCAGGCAGAAATCGACGACCATCGTGGTACCGCCCACCGCTGCGGCCCATGTCCCGCTTTCAAAAGTCTCTGCCGCGGTTGTACCCATAAACGGCATTTCCAGATGGGTATGCGGGTCGATCCCACCAGGGATCACATAGGCACCTTCCGCGTCGATATATTCGTCGCCCTTCAGGTCCTCGCCGATTTCCTTGATGATTTCCCCTTCGATCAGCACATCGGCTTTCCACGTGCGGTCTGCCGTACACACCATTCCGCCTTTGATCACTTTGGTCATGTCATCTCTCCTATCTCATCATGCAACCGCGTCGGGTTGCGCTTCATCTTTCTAAATGAACTCCGGGCGTAGCCCGAACAAATAAATCGGCCACACGTCCTCAGACTGATCCGTAGCACCCCAAAGCGGACCCATGCACCCCAATATCCAGTGGTCCGAAATCACTCTCGACACAAAGCGAGAAATACCCGGCCGTTGGCAGGTAGATTACCCTGTAGTCGCCATCGCCCCGTGTGACATTCCAGCATTTCTGCGTGATCCCGCCCGAAAAGTTCACTGTTACCTGACGGGGGCGACGTCGGACCTTGGCGAAATCTTCTGCCGTACGGCGCAGGATGGTGTCCTCGCTCTGCGCGGCATCCGCCAATTCCACATCGATCAGCGCTGAAATCCGCTCAGGAATGGACAGATCAGGTGCGATCACCCCACAATCTCCGCTGTCTCCACGACCGCGTGCATCAAGACATCTGCGCCCGCCATCGCCCATTCCTTGGAAATCTCTTCGGCCTCATTGTGGCTCAACCCGTCCACGCAAGGGCACATTACCATCGCGGTGGGCGCCACGCGATTGATCCAGCATGCATCATGCCCAGCCCCGGATATCAGGTTCATGTGGCTGTACCCCAACCGTTCTGCTGCACTGCGCACCGCCGTGACGCAGCCCTCATCAAAAGCCACCGGATCAAACCCACCGACTTTTTCAAACTCGATCCCCAGACCCATGTCATCGGCGATCTTCTGCGCCTCCACACGCAGCCGCGCCTCCATGTCCTCGATCACGCTCAATTCAGGCGAGCGGAAATCGACCGTGAACACCACCTTGCCCGGGATCACATTGCGCGAATTGGGGTAGACGTCGATATGTCCCGCCGCCCCCACGGCGTGCGGTGCATGCGACCAGGCGATCTCGTCCACCTTGTCGAGGATCCGCGCCATTCCGAGGCCCGCATTCTTGCGCATGGGCATCGGCGTAGAACCTGTGTGGCTGTCCTTGCCCGTCAGCGTGATCTGGGTCCAGCTCAGACCCTGCCCGTGGGTGACGACACCGATGTCTTTGCCCTCGGCCTCCAATATCGGGCCCTGTTCAATATGCAGCTCGAAGAACGCGTGCATTTTGCGCGCACCGACGTCTTCGTCACCGCGCCATCCGATCCGTTTCAACTCATCCCCGAACGCCTTGCCGTCCGCATCGACACGGTCGTACGCCCACTCCTGCGTATGAATACCCGCGAACACACCTGACGACAGCATCGCGGGCGCATACCGCGTGCCTTCTTCATTAGTGAAGTTCGTCACGACGATTGGATGCTTGGTCTGAATGCCCAGATCATTTAGCGTGCGGATAATTTCCAACCCGCCCAAAACGCCCAAAACGCCATCATATTTTCCGCCTGTTGGCTGCGTATCCAGATGGCTTCCCACGTAGACAGGCAGTGCATCAGGGTCCGTCCCTTCGCGCCGTGCGAACATGTTGCCCATCTGATCAAGGCCCATGGTACAGCCCGCCGCCTCGCACCAACTCTGGAACAAGGCGCGGCCCTCCGCGTCTTCATCCGTCAGGGTTTGACGGTTGTTTCCACCAGCCACGCCAGGCCCGATCTTGGCCATATCCATCAGGCTGTCCCACAAACGATCCGGGTTGATTTTGAGGTTTTGTCCGGGGGCGCTCATGGTCCGTCCTTTCGCATAGCGCAGGCACAAACGGGTGAGCCTGTTTTTTTACCATTTGGTAAATCAACGATTGTCGCTAGAATGGACACTGTCAAGTCTTGCTTTCGAGGATCGGACCCGCTTTGAACTGTTCTGACCAATAAACCAGCAAGCGCTGTACAGGATGACAGATTGACCGACGAGAAGCCCAAGAAAAACAGCCGCATTCAGCAACGCAACAGGAGTCGTATTCTGGATGCAGCGCTCGATACCTTTTCGCAGTTGGGCTATCGCGGTGCCACACTTGACCAGATCGCCGAGACATCGGGCCTAAGCAAGCCGAACATCCTCTATTACTTTGATGGAAAAGAAGAAATTCACGTCACGTTGCTGAACCAGTTGATGGAAACATGGCTTGATCCACTGGTAGAGCTTGATCCCAATGGCGACCCATTGCCCGAAATTCTGGGTTATGTTCAGCGCAAACTGGAGATGGCGCGCGATCTGCCGCGCGAAAGTCGTCTCTTTGCCGGTGAAATCCTGCAAGGCGCGCCACGCATGGCCCCCCACCTCAAAAGCGGGTTGCAGCCGCTGTTTGACGCCAAATGCGCCGTCATTCAGAATTGGATGGACAAGGGACATCTGGCCCCGGTCGACCCCCGGCATCTGATCTTTTCAATTTGGGCGACGACACAGCACTACGCCGATTTTGCAGCGCAAGTCGAAGTGCTCATGGACGGCGAGGATGATCCGTATGACAGCGCGCAAGCATACCTCACGACGCTTTTCACACGCCTGCTGACCCCTTAACGGTTCATCAACCAACAGAACCGATTTGAGGGGATTTCAACACTTCATTCATGTTTACATCTGCTTAATGGTTACGGGTGGCGGGCTCCGTAGACAGAATTGGAGCGCAGCATGACATCAATATCCCTGATTGCACCCTATGCACCTCAGCCGGCGGTTTCGTCGGTGGCAGATGCTGGCGTGCCACTGACCCAAACAACACTTCCCTCGACAGGGGCGGCATCCAGCAGCAATGCAGGCACCGCGTCCGACCAGTCCGGAACAGGCGCAGGCAACGGCACAGGCACAGGCGGAGCGTTCACGGCCGCTTTGCTGGAGCGGGCACGCGGGTCTGACAAGCCGCTCAGCGCGACGCCCAAGTCAGTTGTCGAAGCGCAGAGTAAAAGCGACGAAACCGCCGCGTTCCTTGCAGAGCAACAAGCTCAAAAAGCCCAAGCGCGATCGGAAGAAACCGCCCGCGTTGATGCCCAACAAACCCAAGCGCAAGCCCAAGATCGTGCGGAAGCAGAGGCCGCCACACGCGCGAAAGAGTTCAAAATGCCAAACCCTCTACCAACGGCCCCGATCTTGGAAACTGATGATGCCTGACGGCTATTCCGCCGCCCTGGCGGTTGGGTTATTGGGGTGTGTTGTCCAGTTGGCATAATCCGGCTCGACAACTTTTCCGGTACGCGGATCAACCATGCCCGGCGTCATTGCCTCCATCGTGATGCAGTTTTCGACCGGGCATACGTTGACACACAGGTTACACGCGACGCACTCGCCATCAATCACTTCGAACACGCGCTCAGGTGACATGGAAATGGCCTGATGCGAGGTATCTTCGCAGGCTGCAAAACAGCGCCCACAGGAAATGCAAAGATCCTGATTGATCTTGGCCTTGGCAACGTAATTAAGATTCAAATATTGCCAGTCGGTCACATTCGGCACCGCAGCACCGCGAAAATCATCAATGCTGGTGTGGCCTTTTTCATCCATCCAGTCGGACAGACCACTGATCATTTCCTGAACGATCTTGAAACCATATGTCATGGCCGCAGTACAAACCTGCACGTTGCCACAGCCCAACGTGATGAACTCTGCCGCATCCCGCCACGTTGTAATGCCGCCAATGCCTGAAATGGGCAGGCCCTGCGTGTCGGCGCCGCGCGCGATTTCCGATACCATCGACATGGCGATAGGTTTTACGGCCGGTCCGCAATAACCGCCATGCGATCCCTGACCGTCGATCGACGGCTCAGGCGACATGGTATCAAGGTTCACAGACGTGATCGAATTGATCGTGTTGATCAGGCTGACCGCATCCGCCCCACCCGCCTTGGCGGCCGCTGCGGGTTTGCGAATGTCGGTTATGTTAGGTGTCAGCTTTACGATAACGGGTTTTGAGTAGTACTGCTTGCACCACCGCGTCACCATTTCGATGTATTCCGGCACCTGACCGACTGCGGCGCCCATGCCGCGTTCACTCATGCCGTGCGGGCAGCCGAAGTTCAGCTCGATCCCGTCGGCACCGGTATCTTCGACCAACGGCAGAATGGCTTTCCAGGCCTCTTCTTCGCAAGGGACCATGATCGATACGATCATCGCCCGATCAGGGTAATCCGCTTTGACGCGCTTGATCTCTTCGAGGTTTGTGTAGAGATCCCGGTCAGTGATCAGCTCGATGTTATTAAGGCCCAAGAGACGTCGGTCCGCCCCATAGATCGCGCCATAACGTGGGCCATTTACATTGACGACCGGCGGGCCTTCGGATCCGAGGGTCTTCCAAACGACGCCCCCCCATCCCGCCTCAAATGCCCGGCGGACGTTGTATTCCTTGTCTGTTGGCGGCGCAGAGGCCAGCCAGAACGGGTTGGGCGAAGTGATCCCTACAAATTCGCTTTTCAGATCAGCCATTCAAGGTCTCCTGCTTGCATGTTCTGCAACAACAATCGTTTCTACTTTGATTGGGTCGCGACAGGCGCTGTGGCCCTTGTGACCCCGTGGTCTCAGCCCATCAAATGCGTGTGTATGTCCATCGCGGCATCGCGCCCTTCGGCGACAGCGGTCACTGTCAGGTCATCGCCACCGGATGCGCAATCACCGCCTGCCCAGATGCCTGACACACTGGTGCGCCCGGCATCGTCCACCTTGATCTTGCGCCCATCCAATTCCGGCAAATCATCACCTTCCAGCGTTTGCCCGATCGCCTTGAACACCTGATCCGCAGTCAATCTCAAATGCTGGCCAGTGCCCTGCATCGCGTCATCGACATACTCAAACTCGACCTCGCGCACGGCACCGTTGCCATGAACCGCCACTGGAATTGCCTGGGTGACAATCCGCACACCTTTGCTGGCAGCCAGATCCTGTTCAAACACGCTCGCATTCATCCGGTCGCGTCCCCGGCGGTAAACCAGCGTCACGTTGAGCGCCCCAAGCAGTTTGGCCTGAACAGCGGCATCCACCGCAGTCATTCCGCCGCCAATGACAATCACATCGCGGCCAACGGGCACCTTGCCCAAATCGCTGGCCTGCCGCAGGGTCGCGATAAAGTCGACCGCATCCGCGACACCGTCTTTATCCTCGCCCGGCGCACCCAGAGCGTTCACGCCACCAAGCCCCATACCCAAAAACACCGCATCATGCGCCGATTGAAGCGCGCTGAGCGTGATGTCGGCCCCCAACGCCTGTCCGTAGCGCATCTCGATCCCGCCGATCTGCAGCAGCCAATCCACCTCGGCCTGCGCATAGCCGCCGGTGGTCTTGTAGGTCGCGATTCCAAATTCGTTCAAACCACCGGGTTTCGCGGCCGCATCATACACCACCACGTCGTGCCCCAGCATCGCCAAACGGTGCGCACAGGATAAGCCCGCAGGCCCTGCGCCGACCACGGCGACAGATTTCCCCGTCGCTTGTGCACGGGTGAAAGGATGCACCCCCTTAGTTTGTAGGTGATCCGTCGCATAGCGCTGCAGCTGACCGATCAGCACCGGTTTGCCTTCCGCCAGTTCCCGCACACAGGCCTCTTCGCACAGCGTTTCCGTTGGACAGACCCGCGCGCACATGCCGCCCATGATGTTCTGGCTCAGGATCGTTTTGGCAGCGGCATCCGGCGTGCCGGTCGCGATCTGGCGGATAAACAAGGGGATGTCGATGTCCGTCGGGCAGGCGGTGATGCAGGGCGCATCATGGCAGAAGTAACAGCGATCCGCCGCCACCAGCGCCTCGTGTCCGTCGAGCGGCGGATGCAGATCCGAAAACTGATCCGCATAGGCATCGGCATCAAGTCGCCCTGCCACAATACCCGGAGTGAATTGGTCCTGCGCCATGCGCGATCCCTCTTGTTGAATGTCGTTAAAATCAGGCTGTCATGGAACACTTTTTTTATCAACTGGTAAAATTTGTATTCAACTCTGGCACCGTGCCCTTTGCTTAAATCACAGGCACATAGGAGGTTGATAGAACTGGCCCTAGGCTTGATCACCTCAAAGACAGGCGAACGGAGTCAATGCCAACACCTCCCGTAAGGCGGGAAGTCGCCCACGCGATCCTGTCACAAAAGCTTTGCTTGAAAAATGTGCACTTCGCCTCATTATTTGCGTGCGACGCGAATACCAATCGACCACTGCTCCTAACGGCTCAGTTCCCTCGATCTGCTATCGACTGAGCCAAGCTGCCGCACAATGCGGGCAGTAAAGATTAATAGGAGACCACGGTTATGGCTTCTGGCACCGTGAAATGGTTCAACACAACCAAAGGCTACGGCTTCATCGCGCCTGACGGCGGCGGCAAAGACATTTTCGTTCATATTTCCGCTGTGGAGCGGGCCGGGCTGACCGGGCTTGCTGACGATCAAAAGGTGACTTTCGACATCGAAGCAGGTCGGGATGGCCGCGAAAGCGCGGCAAATATCGCGCTCGCCTGACCGCACCAAATACGGATTGAATATCAAAAATCGGGCGCTCTTGCAGCGCCCTTTTTCATGCGAAAGCTCAGGGTTTGATCTTGCCTACCAACTCCAACACGCGCGGCCCCACCACCTCAACGATCCTTGATACACCTTCGGCATTAGGATGTATGCCATCGCCTTGCATGAACGCACGCGCCGCTGCTGGGTCGCCTTCTGCCGACAGCCCTTCGAAAAAGCTGGCCTGTAGAATCGCATCGTAATCACGCGCCAAATCCGGGTAGATCGCATCAAACGATGCCTTGTAGTCAGGCCCGTAATTTCCGGGTGCCTCCATCCCGATCAGCAGCACCTCGACATCCTGTTGTTGCGCGGCCGACAGTATACCCTCAAGGTTGGCGCGACTGACCTCCGGGGCCAGACCCCGCAGAACGTCATTGCCGCCCAAGGCCACGATCATGCCGTCCACATCGGGCGTCAGTGTCCATGCCACCCGCGACAGACCGCCCGCTGTCGTGTCACCCGATACACCGGCATTGACCAGCCGCACCTGTGCGCCCTGTGCATCCAACCAAGATTGCAACTGCGGCACAAAACCCTGCTCCGGGACCAGTCCGTAGCCTTGCGTGAGGCTGTCGCCCAAAGCCGCAATCACCAGGTCTTCGGCCTGCGCCGCGCCTGCTAAACCAAAGACAATCCCAATGAATGCCTTGCGCATCATGATCCAAGCTCCATATCCCAAACGTACCCCGACAAAGGCGTTGCCACGTGAATGATCAAGTCTTCTCCCTGAAAAATGCGACGTTGTCACTGGATGGCAATGCCGGGCGCGTAGATATCCTTCAAGGGATTTCGCTGGATGTGGCCAAAGGTGAAACGCTCGGGCTGATCGGGCCGTCCGGGTCCGGCAAGTCATCTCTGCTGATGGTGATGGGCGGTTTGGAGCGGGCAACAGGCGGTACTGTCATGGCGCTCGGGCATGATCTGACTGGCATGAGCGAAGATCAACTGGCCCGCTTTCGCCGCGATCATATGGGCGTCGTGTTCCAGTCTTTCCACCTGATCCCCACAATGACCGCGTTGGAAAACGTGGCCACGCCGCTGGAACTGGCCGGCGACAAAGATGCATTTACCAGGGCGGCGGAGGAGTTGGACACCGTGGGCCTTGGGCACCGCGCGGGACACTACCCTTCGCAGTTGTCCGGTGGGGAACAACAGCGTGTCGCCCTCGCACGTGCCTCCGCCCCACGCCCCGATATATTGCTGGCCGATGAGCCAACAGGCAATCTGGATGGCACAAATGGTGCGGCTATCATCGACCTGCTGTTTTCGCTGCGTGACAAACACGGGGCGACGCTGGTTCTGGTGACGCATTCCAACACTCTGGCCGCACGCTGCGACAGGGTCGTGCGACTGGCCGATGGCCGCATAGTCCCTCAATCCAAGGCCGCCGAATGAGCCTTGCACTGGCCAGCACTTTCGCGCGCCGTGAGTTGCGTGGCGGGCTGAAGGGCTTTCGCATCTTTTTGGCCTGTCTGGCCTTGGGCGTTGCGGCCATTGCCGCCGTGGGATCTGTGCGCGCCTCCATCGAGGCGGGACTGGCGCGCGAGGGCGCGGCCCTTCTGGGCGGCGATGCAGAGATGGATTTCACCTACCGCTTTGCCTCCGAAGACGAACGCGCGTGGATGGCCACCCGCGCCGATGCGGTCTCTGAGGTCGTGGATTTCAGGTCCATGGCCGTGGTCGGCGACGAACGCGGCCTGACCCAGATCAAGGGCGTCGATGCAGCTTATCCGCTGGTCGGGCGCGTCGGCCTTGCGCCGGACATTCCTCTGGATGAGGCTCTGTCGAGCGAAAATGGCCTGCCAGGGGCCGTAATGGAGCGTGTGTTGATCGACCGCATGGGCCTTTCTGTCGGAGATACTTTCGCACTGGGCACCAAGACGTTCCGCCTCACCGCCGTTCTCGAAAATGAGCCTGACAGCGCTGCGGGTGGGTTCGCACTGGGCCCACGCACCATCGTGCGCACCCAAAGTCTCGAGGGATCGTCCCTGCTGGCCCCCGGCACTTTGTTTTCCACCAAATACCGCCTTGATCTGCCGCCGAATGCGGATCTCGCCGAACTTGAACGCGACGCCCGCATGGCCTTTGAAGACACAGGCCTGCGATGGACGGATGCGCGCAACGGCGCCCCCGGCGTGGCGGAATTCGTTGACCGTCTGGGCGCCTTCTTGGTGCTCGTCGGACTGTCAGGTCTTGCTGTGGGCGGCGTTGGCGTTTCTGCGGCGGTGCGCGCATATCTGGCGGGTAAAACCAACGTGATCGCGACACTGCGCACCTTGGGGGCCGACCGCGCCACAATCTTTCAAACCTATTTCCTGCAAATCGGGGTGTTGTCTGTGGTCGGCATCATGATTGGCGTTGCGTTGGGTGCGCTTGTGCCGATCCTGCTCGCGCCCCTGATCGAGGCCCGCCTGCCGATTCCGGCCAACCTCGCGATCTACCCGGCACCTTTGGCCGAGGCCGCGATTTACGGGCTGCTCACGGCCTTTGTCTTTACACTCTGGCCACTGGCACGCACCGAAGACATTCGTGCCGCCACCTTGTTCCGCGATGCACTATCGGCTGGCCCAATGCTGCCTGCGGCGCGCTATCTATTGGCTATTGCCTTGGGCCTTGGTCTGCTGATTGGACTGGCGGGTTGGTTTTCCGGGACGTGGCGGCTGACGCTCTGGACAGCGGGCGGCATCGCGGCGGCCCTCGTGATGCTTGCCGCATCGGCCTATCTCATCCGCGTTCTGTCGCGGCAGGGTGGTCGCGTGGCCAAGGGGCGGCCCAGGTTGCGGTGGGCGCTCGCCGCGATCAGTGGCCCGCGCGAAGGTGCCGCGTCAGTGGTCTTGTCGCTCGGCCTTGGTCTCTCTGTCTTGGCTGCTGTGGGTCAGATCGACGGCAACCTGCGCAATGCGATCACCGGCAACCTGCCCGACGTGGCGCCGTCGTATTTCTTCGTCGACATTCAAAAAGACCAGATGGAAGGCTACACCGAACGGCTTGAAAATGACCCAGCCGTGCGACGCATCCAATCTGCGCCTATGCTGCGCGGCGTGATCACCCGGATCAACGACAAACCCGCCCGTGAGGTCGCGGGCAACCATTGGGTGCTCGAAGGGGACCGCGGTGTGACCTATTCCGCTGAAATGCCCGCAGGCACCAGGTTGACGGAAGGCACTTGGTGGGCCGAGAATCACAGTGGCCTGCCCCAGATCAGCTTTGCCGATGAAGAGGCCGAGGAAATGGGGCTCAGCCTTGGCGATACCCTCACCATCAATATTCTGGGCCGCGACATAACCGGCACCATCACCAGCTTTCGCGAGGTTGATTTTTCGACCGCCGGCATCGGGTTTATCCTGTCGATGAATCCTGCCGCTCTGTCCGGTGCGCCGCACAGCTTCATTTCGACCGTCTACGCCGAACCCGAGGCCGAAGCCGCCATCCTGCGCGATCTGGCCAATCAATTTCCCAACATCACCGCCATTCGCGTCCGCGACGCAATCGACCGCGTGGCCGATGTGCTGAGTGGGTTGGCCGCGGCCACGTCCTACGGCGCAGGCGCGACCCTGCTGACGGGCTTTCTGGTCTTGATCGGCGCAGCGGCGGCAGGAACGTCCGCGCGCACCTATGAGGCCGCCGTGCTCAAAACGCTGGGCGCCACGCGACGCTCCATCCTGATCAGCTTTGCCCTGCGCGCAGCGCTTCTGGGGCTCTGTGCCGGACTTGTGGCGCTTGGGGCAGGCATCGCTGGCGGCTGGGCCGTCAGCACCTACGTGATGGACACGGATTTCTCCATCATATGGCCCTCTGCGCTGGTCATCATTGCGGGCGGAGTGCTGGCCACGTTGGCCGCAGGTTTGGCGTTTGCATGGGCCCCGATCAATGCAAGGCCCGCACAGGTTTTGCGCGCCCGCGAATAGCGCCTACTCGGCAGCTTCAGCGTAATCTTCTAATGGCGGGCAAGTACACACCAGATGTCGATCGCCATAGACATTGTCGACCCGGTTCACCGGCGGCCAGTATTTATCCACCCGGAACGCACCCGGCGGGAAACAACCCTGCTCGCGGCTGTAAGGCCGGTCCCAATCGCCGACCAGATCCTCGACCGTATGCGGCGCATTTTTCAGCGGGTTGTTGGCGGGATCAATCCGTTTTGCTTCAATGTCCGCTATCTCGGCACGGATCGCCAGCATGGCATCGCAAAACCGGTCAAGCTCGGCCTTGGTTTCGCTTTCTGTCGGCTCAACCATCAAGGTGCCTGCCACGGGCCAGCTCATCGTCGGGGCGTGGAACCCGCAATCCATCAACCGCTTGGCGATGTCTTCGACCGTGACGCCTGCGCTCTCCTCAAAGGGGCGCACATCCAGAATGCACTCATGCGCGACGCGCCCTGATGGCCCGCGATACAGAACCTCAAACGCCCCCTCCAGCCGCTTGGCAATGTAGTTGGCGTTCAGAATGGCAACACGCGTCGCCTGCGTCAGACCCTCGCCGCCCATCATCAGACAATAGGCCCAGCTGATCGGCAACAGAGATGGCGACCCAAAAGGCGCTGCAGAAACCGCCCCTTCGCCGGTGTTCGGATCACCGGGCAGATGCGGCACCAGATGCGCCTTGACGCCGATAGGGCCCATGCCAGGCCCACCGCCACCATGCGGAATGCAGAACGTCTTGTGCAGGTTCAGGTGGCTGACGTCGCCACCCAGATCACCGGGGCGGCTCAAGCCCACCATGGCGTTCATATTGGCCCCGTCGATATACACCTGACCGCCATGCGCATGGGTGATGCTGGTCACTTCGGTCACGGTTTCCTCAAACACGCCGTGCGTAGAGGGATAGGTGATCATGCAGGCCGCAAGGTTGTCCGAATGCGCCTCGGCTTTGGCGCGAAAATCCTCGACATCGATGTCGCCATTGTCGGCGGATTTTATGACCACGACCTTCCACCCGACCATCTGCGCGCTGGCTGGGTTCGTGCCATGTGCACTCATCGGGATCAGACAGACATTGCGGTGATCCTGACCCTGACTGCGGTGGTAGGCGGCAATGGTCAACAAACCCGCGTATTCGCCCTGCGCGCCCGAGTTGGGCTGCATAGAGATCGCATCATAGCCCGTGATCTCGCACAGCTTTGCACTCAGATCATCAATCATCTCGGTATAGCCTGCCGCCTGATCCGTGGGCGCGTAAGGATGGATCAGCGAAAACTCGCGCCAACTCACGGGCATCATCTCGGCCGCCGAATTCAACTTCATGGTACACGACCCAAGCGGGATCATCGCGCGGTCCAGCGCCAGATCACGATCCGCAAGACGCCGCATGTAGCGCATCATTTCCGTCTCGGCGCGGTTCATGTGAAAGATCGGGTGCGTCAGGTAATCCGTCGTGCGCAGCATCTCTTCGGGAAACCGGTAATCAGGCTTGAAATCCCGGTCGGTTTTTTCAATGCCGAACGCGCGCCATACCGCCTCGATCGTGGCTGGGCGACAGCGCTCATCCATGCTGATCCCCACGCGGGTTTCACCAACACGGCGCAGGTTGACGCCTTCATCGACCGCCGACTTGAGAACCGCCGACTGCAAGGGACCCACGTCCACCGTGATGGTGTCGAAAAACGCCTGCGGGTCGACCTTGAAGCCAGACGCTTCCAACCCCTTGGCCAGCCGAACGGTCTTGCGGTGAATACGCTGCGCAATCGCTTTCAGGCCCTCGGGCCCATGGAACACAGCATACATCGACGCCATCACAGCCAATAACGCCTGTGCCGTGCACACGTTCGACGTCGCCTTTTCGCGGCGGATGTGCTGCTCGCGCGTCTGCAGTGACAATCGATAGGCACGGTTGCCATGGGAGTCGACCGACACCCCGACAATACGCCCCGGCATCGCCCGCTTTAGCGCATCGCGGCAAGCCAGATAAGCCGCGTGCGGCCCGCCATACCCCTCCGGCACCCCAAACCTCTGGGTTGAGCCGACAGCGATATCCGCGCCCATCGCACCCGGCTCTTTCAGCAGCGTCAGCGAAAGCGGATCCGCCGAAACCACCCCGATCGCCTGATGCGCGTGCAGCGCTTCGATCTGCGGGGTGAAATCCCGCACGTGCCCATAGGTGCCCGGATACTGAAACAACGCACCAAAAACCGCCGCTGCATCCATCTTGTCCGGATTGCCGACAATCACCTCAATTCCCAAAGGTGCCGCACGGGTACGGATCACCGCGATATTCTGCGGATGGCAATCGCGATCCACGAAAAACGCCCGCGCCTTGGATTTCGCCACACGCAGCGCCATCGTCATCGCCTCCGCACAGGCCGTCGCCTCATCCAAAAGCGACGCATTGGCCACCTCCAGCCCTGTCAGATCGCTCACCATGGTCTGAAAATTCAATAACGCCTCAAGACGCCCTTGGCTGATCTCTGGTTGATATGGCGTATAGGCCGTGTACCAAGCCGGATTTTCCAAAATGTTACGCTGAATGGCCGGCGGCGTGACCGTCCCATGATACCCCTGTCCGATCAGCGACGTCAGCACCTTGTTCTTGGCAGCCGTAATGCGCAGATGCTCCAACACCTCGCGCTCCGACATTGCCTTGCCAAAATCCAATGGCGCCTTCTGCCGAATGGACTTCGGTAATGTGTCCTCCATCAGCGCATTCAGAGAAGGTGCACCTACAACATCCAACATATCCGACATCTCCGCCGGTGACGGGCCAATATGTCGCCGGTTGGCGAAATCATAAGGAAGGTATTCGGTCGGCTTGAAGGTCATGGCGCATCCCTCGCTTCATTGTTCCAAAAATATGCAAAACCCCGGGCGGCAATCCGCGCTACTTGATGAAGGCCTGATAAGCCGCCTCATCCATAAAATCATCCAGCTGGCTCGGATCACTCACCGTCATCTTGAAAAACCACGCCTCGCCTTGAGCGTCTTCGTTCACGAGCGCCGGATTATCGGTCAAAGCCGTATTCACCTCCGTGATCTCTCCATCCACCGGTGCCAGAATGTCCGAGGCCGCCTTCACGCTTTCGATGACAACCACCTCGTCGTCCTTGCTCACGGTCGTACCTTCCTCGGGCAGCTCGATGAACACCACGTCGCCCAACTGCTCGGCCGCGTGAATCGTAATGCCGACGACCATTTCATCGCCATCTTCGCGCAGCCACTCGTGCTCCTCGGTAAATTTCATAGTCATTCGTCCTTTCGTATTGATGTTCGTTTGAAAGTCGCGGGAACAAACGGCAAAGCGGCGACCCGTACTGGCAACCTCTTGCCGCGCACCTCGCCCCATAGCGCCTGACCCGGTGTGCTGAGCGCCTCGGGCACATATCCCATGGCCACCGGCGCGCCGACGGTAGGTCCGAACCCGCCTGACGTTACCGTCCCAACGGCCGTCTCGCTCGCTTCCGTCTCAAAAAGCGGCACACCTTCGCGCATCGGCGCGCGGCCCTCGGGCGCCAGACCAACACGACGCCGTTGCGGTGGCTTGCCCAAGACATGCAACAACACCGCGTCACCCGGAAACCCGCCTTCTCGCATGCCACCTTTGCGGCGTACCTTTTGAATGGACCAACTCAACGCGGCCTCCGCAGGTGTAACGCCCGCATCCATGTCATGACCATAAAGGCACAAGCCCGCTTCCAAACGCAGGGAATCGCGTGCCCCTAACCCAATGGGCGCTACCTCTGGCGCATCGAGCAGCACGCGCGCCAGCGCCTCCGCCTGATCCCCAGCAACCGACAGCTCAAACCCGTCTTCGCCGGTATATCCCGACCGCGACGCCCAAACCGGGATGCCGGCCAACTGCAACGCCGCGCAATCCATGAACCGCATGTCTTTCACCGCCGGGTCCAATCGCGCCAGCACGGCCTCGGACATCGGTCCTTGAAGGGCAATCAGCCCCTGCCCCTCCAACACGCTGACCGACAGTGCCGGTTCCAATGACAGCTTCATGCGCGCAATGTCTGTGTCTTTGCACGCGGCATTGACCACCACGAAAAGCGCATCCCCGCGCCGCGCAAACATCAGATCGTCCTCGATCCCGCCCTGTGCATTGGTGAACAAACCATAGCGTTGCCGCCCGTCGGCAAGGTCCAGTACGTCCATGGGCACCAGCCGTTCGAACCCAAGGGCCACATCTTCCCATGCAGGTCCGGTGACCAATATCTGGCCCATGTGGCTGACATCAAACAGTCCGGCCTGTGCGCGTGTGTGATTATGCTCCTGCATCACACCCATCGGGTATTGCACCGGCATCGAATACCCGGCGAAAGGCACCATCTTGGCACCCAATTCATCATGCAGCGCTGTCAACGGAGTGGAATTCAATTGCGTCATCCGGCCTCACAAGCACGTGCCGGGTATCGCGGAATTGCAACCGGCATCTGATGCACAGCCTATCAGCCATGCCCTGATGCCCCCTCTGTCCTTTGGCCTGAGATCGTTATCCCTTCGGCGGATGCGTGCGGCATCACTCTCCAGAGTGTTGTCACCCATGACGGTCCTTGCGCCTGAGAGTTTCCGGGGCGGTTGCTCCTTCGGCACCGGCACGTGCGCCGGTTCTCCCGTCTGGGTACGGTCAAGCTATGCCGCCTAGGCGGGTTTGGTCAAGCGCCCTTGTCTCTGTGTCCGCCAAATGATTGAGTGCCGCAAACGCAACCCAGAGGATGCAATGTCAGACCCCTATTTCTTTGGCTATGGCAGCTTGGTCAATGACGCCACCCACACCTATCCCGATGCGCGTCCCGCCCTGCTTCAAGGCTGGCGGCGCGCTTGGGTGGGCAGTCAGATGCGCGGGGTTGTCCTGCTAACCGCTGTTCAATCGCCCGGCGATGCAATCGACGGGCTGGTCGCGGCGGTGCCTAGCGGCGACTGGGCCGCGCTGGACAAACGTGAAGAAGGCTATGACCGGCTCTGGACACAGGATGTGTCTGATCATGCATTGCCGCACGCTCCCGAGATGGCGGTCTATTCCGTGCACCCGGACCGGCGCCGCGATACATCCGAGCAGGTTATTTTGCAAAGCTATCTGGACGTTGTGATCCAAGGCTTTTCGCGCGTCTTCGGTGAAGACGGTGTGACACGGTTTTTCGACACAACGATTGGCTGGCACACCCCGATCCTGAATGACCGCGCGGATCCGATCTATCCCCGCCACCAGCGTCTGAGCGCGCAGGAAACGGCGCTCGTCGATCATCACATTGTCCGGGTCGGCGGCACGGTCCGCGCAGCAAATGCCGCGTCAGGCGCGCACCGGTTTTAACTGCGCGCTTTGATTACCTGAAGCAAAGGCAGCACCGCAGACATATCGGGGCCATGGCTTTGCCCGGTCAACGCCTTGCGCAGCGGCATGAACAGCCCGCGCCCCTTGCGGCCGGTCGCCTCTTTGACGGCCGCCGTCCATGTGCCCCATGTCTGTGCATCAAACGGCCCCTCGGGCAGCAGCGTCATGGCCTGCGCCACGAACTCCGCGTCTTCTTCGTCTATCACCGGGTCGACGCCATCGCGAAAGAGGTGCCACCACCCCTCAAGATCGTCGAGGGTGGTGATGTTTTCCCGCGTGACCTCCCAGAACTGGGCTGCCATATCGTCAGGCACGCCAATAGCTGCTACCTTTTCCGCGACCTCTTCCAGCGGCAGGCCGGCCAGATAGCGCGCAGTCAGCGGAAAGAGGTCCTGTTCGTCGAATTTCGTTGGCGCCGATCCAAAGCGCGTGATGTCGAACCCGTCGATCAGCGCGCCCATATCCGTGCGCAACTCCACCGGATCGGACGATCCCAGCCGCGCCATCAGTGACAAGATTGCCATCGGGTGAATGCCCTGCGCGCGCAAATCCTTCAGCGCCAACGCCCCCAACCGCTTGCTCAGCGCCTCGCCCTGCGGCCCGGTCAGCAGTGAGTGGTGCGCAAAGGCTGGCATCGTCCCGCCCAGCGCCTGAATGATCTGAATTTGCGTCGCGGTGTTGGTCACATGATCGGACCCGCGCACAACATGGGTCACGCCCATCTCGGTGTCATCGACAACGCTGGCCAGCGTGTAGAGGATCTGACCATCGCCCCGGATCAGCACCGGATCAGACACCGATGCTGCATCAATCGAGATGTCGCCCAGGATACCGTCCGTCCAGTCAATACGTTCGTGATCCAGCTTGAACCGCCACACGCCGCTGCCACGTTCAGCGCGCAGTGCCGCGCGCTCGTCGTCGCTTAATGCAAGGGCCGCGCGGTCATAGACGGGCGGCTTGCCCATGTTCAGCTGTTTCTTGCGCTTGAGGTCCAACTCCGTCGGCGTCTCGAACGCCTCATAGAACCGCCCGATTTCGCGCAGTTTGTCCGCCGCCGCATGATACCGGTCAAGCCGCTCGGATTGACGCTCGACCCGGTCCCAATGCAGGCCCAACCACTCCAGATCGCGCTTGATCCCGTCGACGTATTCTTCCTTGGACCGCTCCGGGTCCGTATCGTCGATCCGCAAAATGAACGTGCCGCCCGCCTGCCGCGCGATCAGAAAGTTCATCAGCGCCGCGCGCAGGTTGCCAATATGCAGATGGCCGGTCGGCGAAGGGGCAAAGCGAGTCGTCGTCATAGCGGTGTTCTCCTGGTTCGCGCGATGGCTTGTCACAGGGGCATGCGATTGTCCAGCAACGCGCACGCCAAGCCCAGATGACGCAAAAATGAACATATGTTGCGCGTTTATGAGGTTGGCGTGCGCGCTCGTCGCTCTACCTATAGTCGCGTTCCAACAGAAAAGGACCGTCTTTCGATGGCAAACGATATGAAACTCACACGTCGCGCCGCGCTCATTGGCGCAGCCGCCGTACCGCTGATCGCAACGACCAAAACTGCCAAGGCCGCCGCTCCGATGATGGGCACAGGCACGGCACCGTTCAAGCGGGTCGCTTTGGGCGATTACGAAGTAACAACGCTGCTTGTTGGCAGCCGTACCGTGGAAAACCCGCAAGGTACGTTCGGCATGAACGTCGATGCAGACACGTTCAACGCAGCCTCTGCCGCGGCAAACCTGCCCACCGACAAGGTGCAGTTCTTCTTTACTCCCACGGTCATCAACACCGGTTCCGAACTGGTTCTGTTTGACACCGGCCTGAATGGCGCGGGCACCGTCGCCACGCTCGAGGCCGCGGGATATACCGCCGATCAGGTCGATATCGTCGTGATCACGCACATGCACGGCGATCACATCGGTGGCCTGATGACCGACGGTGCGCCCACATTCCCCAACGCGCGGTATGTGACAGGACGCACGGAATACGACGCATGGGCGCAAACCGACAACGAAGGGTTTGCCAATATGGTCAAACCGCTGGCCGAACAGATGACATTCCTTGAAGATGGCGGCTCTGCCGCGTCAGGTCTGACGGCGATGGCGGCATTCGGGCACACGCCCGGCCATATGATGTATATGGTCGAAAGCGCAGGGCAGCAGCTTGTTCTGGGGGCAGATTTCGCCAACCATTACGTCTGGTCCCTCGCCCATCCCGATTGGGAGGTACGCTTTGACATGGACAAGGCAGCAGCAGCAGCCACGCGCCGCAAAATGCTGGACATGATGGCAGCCGACAAGCTGCCGTTCATCGGTTACCACATGCCGTGGCCCGCGATTGGCTATGTCGAAGCGAAAGACGGCGGTTATGCTTATGTACCGCACACCTATCAGCTGACCGTGTAACTAAGGCAGTTCCCGGTTGACCGCACGCTATGGTCAGCCTTGGTTCGGGGCCCGCGCAACTTGTGTGGGCCCTTTTTCGTGGGGTTGCGCTGCGTGTCGTTTGTGCATTCTTAAGAGGGTCTCAAGCACTTCGGCTCCCGGTGCCTTGATCATCTGCACAGGCACCGCCACCATGCCCGCCTGAAAATTCAGAGCGCTCAAGACCCGTGCGCGCAGGCTCTGATCCGCCCAAAACCGCCGCGGGTCATGCAGGTCGAGCCAGATGACCTTACCTCCGCCCCCAAGGGTTTTTGGCACCCATTTGATGTCACTCCAGCTGAGGGTCGGCGCGAAATATCCAGATATGCCGTGACGGTCCATCCGCAGCGCGACAGGCTTTTGTAGGGCCAATCCAAAGGCATAGACAGCGCAGCCGCCAAACCCAAACAGGCCAGCCAATACGATGAGATCCGCGGTTGCAAACTGGCTCACCAGAGGGAACCGCCAGATCACGATCATGGCAAAGGGCAACGCCATCAAGGCCGACAAGGCACCTAAGCCCCCCAACAGCCACGCGCGGATACCGTATCTAATGACCTCTTCGTCCATGACGCACCGGTACCGAACGATCTGGACGACCTGCGGGCCAGCTTTGGGTCTTTTGAGGGCAGATCAGTCGCCGTCGCGCCAGCGGTTCACAATCGGATAACGCCGGTCCAGCCAGAACGCACCTTTGGTCAGCCGCGCGCCGGGCGCGGATTGGAAACGTTTGTATTCACTGATATAAATCAGCTTTTCGACCTTGGCGGCGACCTCCCTCTCAAAGCCGGCGGCCACGCAATCCTCAATGGATCCGTCCTTGTCGACGAGGATTTCGAGGATCGCGTCCAGATCCGGGTAGTCCGGCAGGCTGTCGCTGTCTTTCTGATCATCGCGCAGTTCCGCACTGGGCGGTTTGTCAATGATATTGACCGGGATCACCTCACCTGAGGGCCCTTTCATCCAATCACGGTGGTTGGCATTGCGCCAACGGCAGGTCTCGAACACCCGCATCTTGTAAAGGTCCTTGATCGGATTGTACCCGCCTGCCATGTCGCCATAGATCGTGGCGTAGCCAACAGCCACCTCGGATTTGTTGCCCGTCGTCAGCAGCATCTCGCCAAATTTGTTGGACATCGCCATCAACAAAAGCCCACGCAACCGGCTTTGGATGTTTTCCTCCGTCAGCCCCGGTTCCATTCCTTCGAACAAGGGCGCCAGCGTTTCGGTGATCGCCGCGCGGCCCTTGGCGATCGGTACATAGTCATACCGACACCCCAGCGCCTTGGCGCAGGCCTCCGCATCATCAAGTGACGACTGGGACGTGTATTCCGACGGCAGCATCACGCAGCGCACGTTTTCCGCGCCCAGCGCGTCAACAGCAATTGTCGCGACAATCGCGGAATCCACCCCACCTGACAGGCCCAGCAGTACCTTTTTGAACCCGGTCTTGCGCATGTAATCGCGCAGCGCCGTGACCATCACATGGTAGTCCTGCTCCCATTCATCCGGGTGATGTGCCTTGTCCCCTTCGAGCACGCGCCAGCCTTCTGGCGTTTGCTCCAGATCGACGTGGGTGATCACCTCTTCCAGAACTGGCAACTGAACTGCCAGTTTTCCGCCAGGGTTCAGCGCAAAGGACGCGCCGTCAAACACCTGATCATCCTGCCCGCCGACCATGTTCAGATAAATCAGCGGCAAACCCGTCTCGACGACGCGCGCCACCATATGGTTCAGACGCGTGTTGAACTTGCCCCGGTAATAGGGCGACCCATTTGGCACCAGCAGGAACTCCGCGCCCGTCTCGGCCAGTGTTTCGGTCACATCCTCGTGCCATGCATCTTCACAGATCGGGCTGCCGACACGGGTGTTGCCGACGGAATAGGGTCCACCCAACGGGCCTGCGTCGAAAATGCGCACCTCATCGAATACGGTTTCATTGGGCAAATGGTGCTTGAGCACCTGACTGGCGATCTTGCCGCCCTTGAGGATCAGGTAGCCGTTATAGAGCTCAGTACCCTCGACCCACGGCGCGCCAATGGCCAGCGCGGGGCCATTAGCGCAGTGCTTGGCCAAGGCGTCAATATGGGTCGCGACGTCCAGTTGAAATGCGCGTTTCATCACCAGATCCTGCGCATTATAGCCTGTAATGAACATCTCCGGCAGCGCCACAAGGTCAGCTCCCGCATCGCGCCCGGCCTCCCACGCCTTGCGCGCAAGCGCTGCGTTGCCTGCCAAATCACCAACAGTCGGGTTCAACTGCCCCAGCGTTATGCGAAACCGCGCGCTCATATTTCCTGCCTTTCATCGCCTTCGCCGGATGATGTAGCAGAACGCAGCCCGGTTAAAACCCCAACGGCCATCCGATTGCAAAAGAACATTGCCCCCGTTCACCCCTTTGCATAGTTTGTGGCAAAGGGCCGCGCGGGGGTGCGGTCTGACCACAGTCACATAACGCCTGAGTGCCAGCAGTCCGAAGGTTTCCAATGACACGTCTAATCCACGCTCTTGTATTTGCCCTATTACCGCTTTCTGCCGCAGCGCAGAACGCCGATGTTCAGACCAAGCAATACGATGATGGCGGCGTCTATGAAGGCACGTTCAAAGACGGCGTGCAGCACGGACAGGGCACCTACAAGCTACCCAACGGCTATGAATATGCCGGGGAATGGATCGACGGCGAGATCAAGGGCCAGGGCATTGCGCGCTTTCCAAACGGGTCGGTCTATGAGGGCAGCTTCGCCAAGGGCAAACCCGATGGCTTTGGCAAGATCACGTTTTCGGATGGCGGCACCTATGAAGGCGACTGGCAAGCCGGTGCAATCATGGGGCAAGGCATCGCGCTCTATGCGAACGGCGTGCGCTATGAGGGCGGGTTCCGCAACGCCAAACACCACGGCAAAGGCACCATGCAAAGCCCCGGCGGCTACGAATATCAGGGCGATTGGATTGATGGCATCAAAGAGGGCACAGGGGTCATCACCTATCCCGATGGGGCTGTCTATGATGGCGACATCCGCGCCGGAAAACGCACGGGTCAAGGCACTTTGACCATGCCCGACGGGCTGGTTTATGTGGGCTTCTGGAAAGACGGCCAGATCGACGGTACCGGCAAACTGACACAAGCCAACGGCGACATCTACGAAGGCCAACTTTCGGGCGGGCGACGCGAGGGCACAGGCAAGGTGATCTATGCCAACGGCGACATCTATGAGGGCGAATTCTCTAACGACTTGCGCGATGGTCAGGGGACATTCACGGCAAGCGACGGATATACCTACGTCGGCTCTTGGGTTGCTGGTGAAATCGAAGGGCAAGGGCGCGTAACCTACCCTGATGGGTCCATATATGTAGGCGCGTTTCGCGGCGGACTGGCAGATGGTCAAGGGCTGATCACCTACCCGGATGGGTCAACCTATGAAGGCATCTGGACCAGCGGCGTCATCAATGGCGAAGGCCGCGCGGTCTATGCCAACGGAGTGATTTACGAGGGCGGCTTTCAGGACGCGCGCAATCACGGTCAAGGCATAATGACATACGCCGACGGCTACCGCTATGAAGGCGAATGGCGTGACGGGCAGCGGCACGGCATGGGCAAAGTGACCTATCCCGACGGTACCATCTACGAAGGCGCGTTCGAACAAGACAAGCGCCACGGTCCGGGCAAAATCACCATGCCAAACGGCTTTATCTATGACGGCGCATGGGTACGCGGCGAGATCGAAGGGCAAGGCATTGCCACCTATGCCAACGGCGACATCTATGAAGGCACCTTCAAAGCGGGCAAACGTCAGGGTGCGGGCACCATGCGCTATGCCACGGGTCAGGAAGCGTCCGGCCAATGGGAAAACGGCGTGCTGAATGACAATCAAGGCGGCTGATCAACGCGTTCCACAGACCCGACCGGCAAACATGCAGACACCGCGCATGCCATAAGGCACACACGGTGTCATCTTACAGGTTCCAGCTGTAATTGAACGGGTCAGGCCTTGGCCATGGATCCCTTGCGCATCCGCATCAAACCCAGCCCTGCAAGACCAGCGAGCAGGACAAACCCACTTGCAGGCAGCGGCACGGGCGCGAAGCTTGCGGTGCTGCGGATCTTGCTGGTGGCAAAAAGCGGTGCGTTGGGTGTGCGTACCGAAAACGGCGTATCCGCCCTCACCCGGCCGCGCAAAGTCTCAAGAGTGAACGTGCCATAACCGAAATCGAACTCTGCCACCTCGCGCAACCGCATTGCGCCGACATATCCGAGTTGATTGCCGGTTCCAAATTCGTCGACCTTGCTGCGAAACAGCGTGGAAAACCGCAAAGACTGCGTGATCGTGGTGAACCCGTCGGTCACGGACACGTCGATGGTGTCACGCTGGCGCACTGGATTGACGTTCTGGCTTGACGCATTTGCTGTCAGTCGGGTCGTGGAGCGTCCTCTGGTCTCGGTGTTATCATCAATCTCATATGTGATATCCAACGGGCCCCAAGATACGCCCTGGAAGGTGACAGTGGTGTCTGTCGTCAAGCGGAACGTGGCCGCATCAGCAGTGCCGACAAGACCAAAAAGCATCGCCGCAGCAGCAAGCCCTTTCAGTGTCGCATGTTTCATTTCGAAACTCCTAAGTTTGGCAGCTAAAACTTGAATAAAGTTCTAATTTCTCAACCTTCGTTAGAGCCTCGGAATGGGGCACGATTGGGACATTGATGGTTTATGATCATGACTGTCGGCAGCCAAAGCCGAGCAATTCTCAGAAAACCTGCGCATTGGTCTGATTTCAGGGACAATGAACTGCCGCAGCGCGTTGTGCTCAGACAACGCCGCCCGAGTGGAGTTTGTCTAACAGCGCCTGCGCATCGCTCAGAACCAAGCTGCGCTTGTCTGCGTCCATGCGGTCCCACGTGCGGTACATGTTGGCCATGCGCGGGTTGTTGGCAAATCGTGGCCTGTGTCGGTCCAGAAAATGCCAATACAGCAGGTTGAACGGGCAGGCCCCCTCGCCTGTTTTCTGTGTGACGCTGTACTGGCACCCCTTGCAGTGGTTGGACATGCGGTTGATGTAGGCACCACTGCTGACATAGGGTTTGGACGCTATGATACCGCCGTCCGCAAACTGGCTCATGCCGACGGTATTGGGTGCCTCCACCCATTCAAAGGCATCCGCATAGACAGCCAGATACCAGTCATGCACCTGCGCCGGGTCCACCCCGGCCAAAAGCGCAAAGTTGCCCGTGATCATCAACCGCTGAATGTGGTGCGCATAGGCGTCCGATCTGGTTTGAGCGACCGCCTGCGCCATGCAGGCCATACCTGTCGGGCCGCCCCAATACACATCCGGCAAGTCGGCGGTCTGGTCCAACGCATTGCGCGATGTGTAATCCGGCCCTTCCAGAAAGTAGATGCCGCGGACGTATTCGCGCCAGCCAATGATCTGCCGGATGAACCCTTCGGCAGCATTGATCGGCGCGTGACCAGATCGCCATGCCTGCTCCACCGCCTGACAGACTTCGAGCGGTTCCAGCAGCCCAATGTTGAGGTAGGGCGAGATCACCGCATGATAGAGAAACTTCTGATCCTGCAGCATTGCGTCCTGAAAATCGCCGAACTTGGGCAATGCCTCCTCTATAAACTGTTCAAGCGTTTCCAACGCCTGCGCCCGTGTCGTGGCAAACCAGAACGGGCGCAGATCACCGAAATGCGCCCCGAACCGCGTCTCAACCAGATCCAGAACGGCTTCCACATCCGCGTCCGGCTCAAAGCGTGGCGGGCCAGCGTAGTTCATGTCATCGGGGGCGGGCTTGCGGTTGTCGTGATCAAAGTTCCACTTGTCACCCGCAGGCGCGTCGCCCTCCATCATCAGCCCGGTCTTGCGCCGCATATCGCGATAGAAATACTCCATCCGCAGTTGTTTGCGCCCCTCTGCCCACGTCTCGAACTCTGCGTGGGTGGCGATGAAGCGATCGTCCTGCACCAGCTCAACGTCCAATGGCGCTGCCTGCAACGCTTCGATTAGCCGCCACTCTCCGGGTTCCGTCGCCAACACGCGTGTTGTGCTGGTTTGCTCCGCGCGGCGCAGCAGCTCTCCGACGATAGAGCCCGCGTTTTCCGTGTCATCCAGCTGCGTATAGAGCACCTTCCAGCCGTCACGCTCCAAGCCCCGCGCAAATTTGCGCATCGCCGCCAGAACCAGTGCGATCTTTTTTGGGTGATGCCGCACATAGCTGGCCTCATCCGCAACCTCAGCCATCACCACCGTGTCAGTGGCCTTGTCCGCCGCCGCCAGCGCGCTCAAACCCATGCTCAACTGATCGCCCAGCACCAGAACCAAACGGCTCACCACGGCACCTCTTTGCCCGCCCAATCGAAAAACCCGCCGGTCTGGTCCGGCGTCAGCCCATCCATCACGCCCAGCAGATGACCTGCTGCCTCGTCCGGGGACACCGACGGATGCCGCCCGAGGTATTTCGCGGTAAAGGGCGTGGCCACCGTACCGGGATGCAGGGCCACGCAAATGCTGTGCTTGTGGGTACGGCTCAGCTCAATGGAGGCGGTATGCACCACCTGATTGACAGCCGCCTTGGCCGCACGATAGCTGATCCACCCGCCGATCCGATTGTCCCCGATGGACCCGACGCGCGCAGAAAGCACCGCCATCACACCGCGACCGTCACGCGGCAACAGCGTCTGCGCATGGCGCAATACCAGCGCAGGACCGATCGTATTGAGCGCAAACTGATCCGCCATCGCCTGTGCAGTCACGGTTTTGATCGATTTCTCCGGCTCCGCGCCATTGATCTCAAGCGCACCGGTCGCGACGATGACCCGATCAAATGGTCCAATTCCATCCAGATGCTCCGCAACGCTTTGCGCGTCAGTAATGTCGAACCCCTCCACGGACCGCGAAAGACCCGTGACGTCTTCGCCCCGCGCCCGCAGCGTGGCGGTCAATGCCGATCCGATCCCGCCGGATGCGCCCAATATAAGTGTCTTGCCCATGATGCCTCAGCTAGACGGGTGCAGGCTCAGGTCAAACCCTCAAGCCGTCAAAAGGTTCAGCGACGTCGCTTTTTTCACCGCATGTACCGTCGTTGTGGCGTCCAACGTCTCGCGCGCGGACTTCATGTGCTTTTCCACCGTTGCCGCACTCAAACCCATGATGGTCGCGATGTCCTGCGTCGTCTTGCCCTTCGAATACCAATTCAGCACCTCGCGCTGCCGCGAGGTGAGCGGGCGCAACAATATCGGCTGCGGCAAGCTGGAGACACGCAGATGCATGATCTGGCACAGCGTTCTGATATCCTTGCCCTCGCGCGCCCATATCTCATCGGCATCAGCCTGCGTCAGCCCCTCTTTGACGGCAAATCCAATCACGCCATTCATGCCAGGCACCACGTCGTTCATGCCACCCACATACCCGGCCGACACCCCGAACTGCGCGTTCAACTGCGCGATACGGATCACTTCGGGTGTGATTTCAAACGCCATTTGGCGGGCGGCTTCGGGCCACGAAATGAAGCCTGTGTTATGCTCGGCCCAGGCACAACTGGGCGAATGCAGATAGAGCCCGTCGTCGATGTAGATATCGGCATAGGCATAGGGTCCGAGATGCAAAATCAGCGCCTCATCAAGATTGCCCAGAAAGCGACTGTTGGGAAACCGCGTTCCGCAATAGAGGATACGGTCAAACTGATAGCTGACCATCGCAGCGCAATAGATGTCCCAGACATCTTCGATTGTTCGTGCCGCCACCATGTCGGAGGTTACATCCCCAACGGGTCGCCTGCGTGATGCTGGTGCCATAGGCCCCGTTCCTTTTCGACCCGCCGATGATGTGGCGAATTTTCGGGCAACGCAAGCTGCTGCTGCATCTGCACCGTTGAAACGAAGCAAAAGAAACCCCTTTTCATTTCAAAGCTGCTGCGTATAAACTTCCGGCGATGACACATGCCACGCATATCCCGCTTCGAGCCGCAGCCAGCGTTTCTTGCCTGCGTGGCCTCCTGCTGCTAGCCCGCCTCTGAGCGTGCCCGTCGGCGCGCCCGCTCAGAGGGATCGCCAGCGCGCCAAGACACCAAAAGCAGACCATCGAAAGATCAAAACCATGACCACGACATCCAAACAGGACCGCGTCCTGATTTTCGACACCACATTGCGCGACGGCGAACAAAGCCCCGGCGCCACCATGACCCATGCCGAAAAGCTCGAGATTGCCGGGCTGCTCGATGATATGGGCGTCGATATCATCGAAGCGGGCTTTCCCATCGCCTCCGAGGGCGATTTCAACGCCGTCTCGGAAATCGCAAAAAATTCCAGAAACGCCGTGATCTGCGGTCTGGCACGGGCTCAGCTGCCCGATATTGACCGCTGCTGGGAGGCGGTGAAACACGCAGCTCAGCCGCGTATTCACACCTTCATCGGCACCTCGCCGCTGCACCGCGCCATTCCGAACCTCGACATGGATCAAATGGCCGAACGCATCCACGAAACGGTCACCCATGCCCGGAACCTTTGCGATAATGTGCAATGGTCGCCAATGGATGCCACGCGGACCGAGTATGATTACCTCTGCCGCGTGATCGAGATTGCCATCAAGGCGGGTGCCACGACAATCAACATTCCCGATACCGTGGGCTACACGGCCCCCCGCGAAAGCGCGGATCTGATTGGCCGGTTGATTGCCGACATTCCCGGCGCGGATGAGGTGGTGTTCGCCACGCACTGCCACAACGATCTGGGGATGGCCACGGCCAACAGCCTCGCCGCCGTTGAAGCGGGCGCGCGCCAAATCGAATGCACCATCAACGGTCTGGGTGAACGCGCAGGCAACACCGCGTTGGAAGAGGTTGTCATGGCGCTGCGTGTGCGCAACGACATCATGCCGTTCCAGACCGGTGTGGACAGCACCAAGATCATGAACATCTCGCGCCGCGTCGCGGCCGTGTCCGGATTTCCGGTGCAGTTCAACAAGGCCATCGTGGGCAAGAACGCTTTTGCCCATGAAAGCGGTATCCACCAGGACGGAATGTTGAAAAACGCCGAAACCTTCGAGATCATGCGCCCCGAAGACGTGGGCTTGTCCGAGACCAATCTGGTGATGGGCAAACACTCGGGCCGTGCCGCACTGCGCTCCAAGCTCGAAGATCTGGGGTTCGAGTTGGGAGATAACCAGCTCAAGGATGTGTTCGTGCGGTTCAAGGAACTGGCTGACCGCAAAAAGGAAATCTACGACGATGACCTGATTGCACTGATGCGCACCTCAACCGACCCGGACGCGGCCCGGATCAAGCTCAAGTCGCTCAAGGTTGTGTGCGGCACAGAAGGACCGCAGCAGGCCGATCTTGTGCTTGAAATCGACGGAGCCGAGGCAGCGACCACGCAGACCGGCGATGGCCCGGTCGATGCGTGCTTTAACGCGATCAAGGCACTGGTGGATCATTCCGCCCGGCTGCAGCTTTATCAGGTGCAGGCCGTGACCGAGGGCACCGATGCGCAGGCTACGGTTTCCGTGCGGATGGAGGAAGAAGGCCGCATCGTCACCGGGCAGTCGGCGCATACCGACACCGTCGTGGCCTCTGTGCTGGCCTATATCCACGCGCTCAACCGCTTGCTGGTGCGGCGCGAAAAGTCCGGCACCGATCGTCCGGAGATCAGTTACAAGGACGTCAGCTGACGCCAAACATCCAAGGCGGGCGCGTTTGCCCCGTCTTGGACCAAGCGGGGCGTATTGACATGATGCCGACGTTGCCTTGATGCAATATCGGCACCAAATACAGTGAACAATTATCCCCGCATTAACTGATTGTTTCCATTCATTCACCACAATTCGGCCATCATGATCCGCTGAAATCACAAAGCGGATTGGCGCTGAGAACGTGGTTAACGCCCCTTTCACCCCAACGCCCCTCCGCCTATAAGAGAGCAAATCCCGCTCTCGTGGAGGCGCGGGACACAACGAATCGAGGCTAGGAATTTCGTCATGGCAATCTTTGATAGCATCCGGGGGCTGTTCTCCTCTGATATGGCGATTGACTTGGGAACAGCCAACACGCTCATCTATGTGAAGGGCAAAGGCGTGGTTCTTTCGGAGCCGTCCGTGGTGGCCTACCACATCAAGGATGGCGTCAAGAAGGTGCTCGCCGTGGGCGAGGACGCCAAGCTGATGCTGGGTCGCACGCCGGGCAGCATCGAAGCGATCCGCCCCATGCGAGAAGGCGTGATCGCCGACTTTGACACTGCCGAAGAGATGATCAAGCACTTCATCCGCAAGGTCCACAAAAGATCAACGTTTTCAAAGCCCAAGATCATCGTTTGCGTGCCACACGGTGCAACCCCCGTGGAAAAACGTGCGATCCGTCAATCGGTTCTGAGCGCCGGTGCACGCCGCGCCGGCCTGATTGCGGAGCCCATCGCAGCGGCCATTGGCGCAGGCATGCCGATCACCGATCCGACTGGTAACATGGTCGTGGATATCGGCGGTGGGACGACCGAAGTGGCCGTGCTGAGCCTTGGTGATATCGTTTATGCGCGTTCGGTGCGCGTCGGCGGTGACCGCATGGACGAGGCGATCATTTCCTATTTGCGTCGCCAGCAAAACCTGTTGGTCGGCGAAACCACGGCCGAGCGGATCAAGACGTCCATCGGCACCGCGCGGATGCCCGACGACGGGCGCGGCACATCCATGCAAATCCGCGGCCGCGACCTTTTGAACGGCGTGCCCAAGGAAATCGAAGTGACGCAAGCCCAGATTGCCGAGGCCCTCTCGGAGCCCGTTCAGCAGATTTGCGAAGCCGTCATGACCGCACTTGAGACGACTCCGCCGGACCTTGCCGCCGACATCGTGGATCGTGGTGTGATGCTGACCGGTGGTGGCGCGCTGTTGGGCGATCTTGATCTGGCGCTGCGTGAGCAAACCGGCCTTGCCGTATCGATTGCAGACGAATCCCTCAACTGTGTGGCCCTTGGCACGGGCAAGGCACTGGAGTATGAAAAACAACTCCGTCACGCGATCGACTACGACAGCTGATTTTCATTGAACCAAGGCCCCAAGTGGCAGACCATCCTGCCCAAAGGGTGCAGGGACCGACACCACAATGGCCAAGGACCGATCCAGCAGCAGCGACTACACTGGCCCTCTGCGCCGGTTACTGCTCAGCGTCGTGCTGCTGTGCCTGTTGGGCCTGTTTCTGATCTGGCGCATCGACAGCCCGCGTGTGGAGCTTTTCCGCGCCCAGATCGTGGATCGTTTCGTGCCCAATATGGAATGGGCGATGGCCCCGGTCACGGGCACAATCAACTTGATCCGCGACTTTCAAAGCTATCAGCGGCTGTCCGAACAAAACCGCGAACTGCGATCCGAATTGCGCCAGATGCAAGCATGGAAAGAGGCCGCGCTTCAGCTTGAACAGGAAAACGCGCGGTTGCTCGATCTGAATAATGTACGGCTTGATCCGCGCCTGACGTATATCACCGGTGTCGTGCTTGCCGACAGCGGCTCGCCCTTTCGGCAATCGGTTTTGTTGAACGTTGGCGCACGTGATGGCCTTGTCGAAGGCTGGGCCACAATGGACGGCATCGGCCTTGTCGGACGGGTGACGGGCGTTGCTCAAAACACCGCACGTGTGATCCTGCTGACCGATGCCTCGAGCCGTATTCCGGCGATTGTGCAACCCTCAGGACAACGCACCATCGTTGCGGGCGACAATTCGGCGGCACCTCCTATCGACTTTCTCGAAAACAGCGATCTGGTGCGTCCCGGCGACCGGGTCGTCAGTTCCGGCGATGGTGGTGTGTTTCCTGCGGGCCTTCTGATTGGACAAGTGGCCGCTGATCCGTCCGGGCGGTTGCGTGTGCGCCTTGCCGCAGATTACGAACGCCTCGAATTTCTGCGCGTCCTGCGCCACCATGGCACCGAGCCGGTCTCTGACACAGCACGCATCATCGGGCCGCAACTGCCCGCGACAGGTGTCAGCCAATGACCGATCTGTCGCTCACCCGCCTATGGGCAATGCGCATGGCCTTTGCCGGACTGGTGGTCCTCATCCTTTTCTTCCAACTGCTGCCGCTCGACACCCTGCCGCGTGCATGGGCCGGGCCTGACATGGTACTGGCCTTCGCCTGCGCATGGGCCTTGCGACGGCCGGAATTTGTGCCCATCTGGGCGCTGGCAGGGTTGTTTTTGCTCACCGATATGATTTTGCAACGCCCCCCCGGTCTTTGGTCTGCGATTGCCTTGCTGGGGTGCGAAAACCTCAAGTCGAGGGCGCGTGGGTTGCGCGATGGCGGGTTTGCGACCGAATGGCTGACGGTGTGCATCACGCTGACGGGCATCATGCTTGCCTACCGCTTTGCCCTGATGATCACCTTTGTCGAGGCGCCCAGTCTGGGTTTGACACTGTTTGAATTGGTGATGACGATGCTATGTTATCCACTGGCGGTGGCGGTGACGCATGGCGTAATGGGCGTGCGCAAGTCTGTGCCCGGTGAACTGGACGGAATCGGAGGCCGATCATGAAACGCAACCGCGCTGATGTTGATGCCAGCCACCGGCGGATCACCCGCCGTGCGGCGGTGTTGGGTGGGGCGCAATTGCTGTTTATTGGCGGTCTGGCCGCGCGTATGCGCTATTTGCAGGTCGATCAGGCCGACCAATTCCGCCTTTTGGCCGAAGAGAACCGCATCAATATCCGCCTGATCCCACCGGAACGCGGCGAAGTGTTTGACCGCAATGGCGTGCGTCTGGCGCAAAACTCGCCCAGCTACCGGATCGTGATTGTGCGCGAAGACGCCGGAGACATCGACGAAACCCTTGCGCGCCTGTCCAAGGTCATCAAGCTGGACGAGGCCGACCTCGAACGCGTGCGCGCGGAAATTCAGCGCTCGGCTCCGTTCCTGCCGGTGAACGTCGCCGAAGACGTGACTTGGGAAGACATCAGCCGCGTGTCCGTCAACGCGCCCGCGCTTCCGGGGGTCACCCCCGAAGTCGGCTTAAGCCGGGTGTATCCGCAGGGTGCGAACTTCGCCCATGTCCTGGGATATGTCGGCCCGGTTTCGGATTACGACCTGGACAAGATAGAAGATCCCGAACCTTTGCTGCTGATCCCTCGGTTCCAGATTGGCAAGGTCGGGGTCGAAACCAAGCTGGAACCTGTCCTGCGTGGCAAGGCAGGTGCCAAGCGCGTCGAGGTCAACGCCACTGGCCGCGTGATGCGCGAACTGGACCGTCAGGACGGGATTGCCGGGTCCGACATTCAGCTTACAATTGATGCGGAACTGCAAAACTACGTACAGGCGCGCCTTGATGGCGAAAGCGCCAGCGCCGTGATCATGGATTGCGAAACGGGTGATCTGGTGGCCTGTGCATCGGCGCCTTCGTTTGACCCCAACCTCTTTGTTCGCGGAATCAGTCAGGCGGATTACAGCACTCTGACGGGCAACACCTATCGCCCCTTGGCCAGCAAAACGGTGCAGGGGCTTTACCCGCCGGGATCGACTTTCAAGATGATCACCGCGATGGCTGCGCTGGAAGAAGGGTTGATCGGCCCTGATGACACCGCCTACTGCCCCGGCCATCTTGAGGTGTCGGGCCGCCGCTTTCACTGTTGGAAACGCGCAGGCCACGGCTGGGTCGACTTGCAAAACTCGCTCAAGCAGTCCTGCGACGTCTATTACTATGACCTGGCCGTCAAAGTCGGGATCGAAAAGATCTCGGCCATGGCCAATCGCTTCGGGTTGGGTGTGCGCCATGACGTGCCGATGTCCGCCGTGGCCAAGGGGATCACCCCGACCAAAGAATACAAGCTCAAGACTTTCGGCGTCGACTGGCTTGTCGGCGACACGGTCAACTCCTCTATCGGTCAAGGCTTCATGCTGGCCTCCCCCTTGCAACTGGCTGTGATGTCCGCGCGCATCGCGACCGGCCGGGATGTAACGCCGCGCCTGATCAAGTCCATCGACGGGGTTGAACAACCTTTGGGCACGGGCGAGGACATGGGGCTTCAGGAAAACAACCTGCGCAAGATGCGTCGCGCAATGTACGACACCGTGAACGACAGGCGCGGCACGGCCTACCGCTCGCGCATTATCGACGACACGGTGCGCATGGCGGGCAAGACCGGCACAAGTCAGGTACGTAACATCACCGCTGCCGAACGGCGCGCCGGGGTGATCCGCAACGAGGATTTGCCGTGGAACCGTCGGGATCATGCATTGTTTGTGAATTTCGCGCCCTATGACACGCCGAAATACGCGGTTTCGGTGGTGGTCGAGCATGGCGGTGGCGGATCGCGTGCCGCAGCCCCTATTGCGCGCGACATCACGTTGCAGGCGCTTTTCGGTGGCCCGCCACCGCTTGAGACATACCCCGCCGGCGACCGCGAACGCATCGAAGCCCAGCAGGAGCGTTTGCGCAACATGCGCCCGCCCGGCGCGTCAGATCGAAGCGATCAGGCATGAGTTATCTTGAGCATAACGTCAAATCCGTTCCTGCGGGTTTCAAGAAGATCCTGTTCCTGAACTGGCCCTTGGCCGTTCTGCTGGCCAGCGTGGCAGGCGTTGGCTTTTTGATGCTGTACTCGGTTGCGGGCGGATCATTTTCGCCATGGGCGGAACCGCAAATGAAACGATTTGCGATGGGCTTTACGCTGATGCTGATGGTCGCGATGGTGCCCATTTGGTTCTGGCGCAGCCTGTCGGGTCTCGCTTACCTGGGCACATTGGTGTTGCTGGTCGCTGTGGAATTGTTCGGCACCGTCGGCATGGGCGCACAACGCTGGATCGATCTGGGGTTCATGCGCCTGCAACCCTCTGAACTGATGAAGATTACGTTGGTGATGTTGCTGGCGGCCTATTACGACTGGCTTCCTGCGCAAAAAACATCACGCCCGCTTTGGGTGATCGTTCCGGTGATCATCATTCTGGTCCCTGTGTTCTTGGTGCTGCGGCAACCCGATCTTGGCACCTCCATCCTGCTGTTGGCGGCAGGTGGTGGTTTGATGTTTCTGGCCGGTGTGCATTGGGCGTATTTTGCCGCCGTCGCCGCCAGCGTCATCGGCCTGATTACGGCCGTGTTCCAATCGCGCGGCACGTCGTGGCAACTGCTCAAAGACTACCAGTTCCGCCGCATCGACACCTTCCTTGATCCCAGCACGGACCCCCTTGGCGCAGGCTATCACATCACCCAGTCCAAGATCGCTCTGGGCTCTGGTGGGTGGACGGGGCGCGGCTTCATGCAGGGGACGCAAAGTCGTTTGAACTTCTTGCCGGAAAAGCACACGGATTTCATTTTCACCACATTGGCCGAAGAGTTTGGCTTTATCGGTGCGATATCGTTGTTGGGTCTCTACACGCTTATTCTGGTGTTTTGTATCTGGTCGGCTCTGCTGAACAAGGATCGCTTTTCCTCACTGCTGACGCTCGGCATTGCGCTCAACTTCTTTCTGTTTTTTGCCGTCAACATGTCGATGGTCATGGGGCTGGCCCCGGTGGTCGGCGTGCCCTTGCCAATGGTCAGTTTCGGTGGCTCTGCCATGTTGGTGCTGTTGCTTGCCTTCGGCCTGATGCAAAGCGCCCATGTTCACCGCCCAAGATAAGGCCCCTAAATGATCAATATCCTTTTTGCCGCCAAGTCCGAGCGGTGGGACACTTACGAACATCCCCTCAAAACCGCGCTGCGAAATGCTGGCCTCACGGCACATCTTGCCACCGACATTCCCGCCGATCAGGTGGATTACATCGTTTACGCCCCCAATTCAGACGTTCAGGATTTCGCGCCCTTCACCCGCGCCAAGGCAGTGTTGAACCTCTGGGCCGGGGTTGAAAACGTTGTCTGGAATGAGACGCTCAAAATCCCGCTGTGCCGGATGGTGGATCCGGGCATGACCCGGTCGATGGTCGAATGGGTCACAGGCCATGTGCTGCGCCATCATCTGGGGATGGACGCGCATATTAAAAACCCTGAACATATCTGGGCGCCTGCCGCACCACCTCTGGCCTCACAACGGCGCGTGACGATCTTTGGTCTGGGTGAATTGGGGCGCAGCGTGGCGCTGACCCTGCGCGGTCTGGGGTTCGACGTCGCCGGATGGAGCCGGAGCGCGAAATCACTTGAGCAGGTCACGTGCTTTCATGGCGCGCAAGGTCTGAACGACGCTTTGGCGCGCACTGATATTGCCGTGTTGTTGCTGCCAGATACACCCGGCACAGAAAACACCCTCAATGCGCAAACCTTGGCTTTGATGCCCAAAGGCGCGATCATCATCAACCCCGGGCGTGGCCCGTTGATTGACGATGATGCGCTACTTGCAGCACTCGAAAGAGGTCACATCGCCCATGCAACGCTGGACGTGTTCCGCGTTGAGCCGCTGCCACAGGGGCATGCCTTTTGGGCCCATCCGAATGTGACCGTGACGCCGCATGTCGCCGCCGAAACCCGGCCCGTGACCGCGTCACAGGTGATCGCGGAAAACGTCCGACGATCCGAGGCGGGCGAGGATCTGCTTTATGTCGTGGACCGCACCCTTGGGTACTAGGCGGCCAGTCCACGCCCTTTGAGCAATGCCTCAACGCCCGGCAGCCGACCACGAAACGCGGTGTACAACTCCGCCGCATCGCGACTGCCTCCAGTAGACAGGATATGCTCTTCCAATGCACGGGCGCGTTCCGGGTCAAACGGCCCGCCGGCATCTTCAAATGCCTGGAATGCGTCGGCATCCATAACTTCGGACCACATATAGCTGTAATATCCGCTGGAATATCCATCGCCCGCGAACACATGCGCAAATTGCGGCGTTGCATGGCGCATCGTGATAGCCCGTGGCATGCCCAGCGCCTCCAACACCTCAGCTTGGCGCGCCATCGGATCAACCGGGGCCGCTCCGTCATGAAAGGCAAGATCCACAAGGGCCGAAGCCACATATTCGACCGTCTGGAACCCCATATCAAAGGTCGCCGCTGCCAACACCTTGTCCAGCATGTCCTGCGGCATCGGCTCTCCGGTTTCAGCATGTGTCGCGAACTCCGACAGCACCTGCGGCACCTCCAGCCAATGCTCATAAAGCTGGCTGGGCAATTCAACGAAATCGCGCGCGACAGAGGTGCCCGAAATGCTTTCATAGGTCACATTCGACAGCATCTGATGCAAGGCGTGGCCAAATTCATGAAACAGCGTGCGGGCATCGTCATAAGACAGCAACGCAGGGTCGGCTTTGGCGAAATTGCACACGTTGATGACGATCGGGCTTTGCGGTTTGGGGAATTTGGCTTGCGCGCGCATGGCAGAGCACCACGCGCCTGAGCGTTTGGAGCCGCGGGCAAAATAATCTCCGATGAACACCGCAACATGCGCGCCATCGCGGGTCACTTCCCATGCACGACAATCGGGATGATAGAGCGACACCTCCAACGGCTTGAACTCCAGTCCGAACAGACGGTTGGCGCAAGAGAACGCGGCCTCGATCATCCGGTCCAGCTGAAAGAACGGCTTCAACGCAGCCTCGTCCAGATCATGCTCCGCCGCGCGGCGTTTTTCCGCATAGTGCCGCCAGTCCCAAGGCTCCAGCGGGCCATTCACGCCATCGGCCTGCATCATCTGTGTCAGCACCTGCGCATCCGCATCCGCCTGTGCCTTGGCCGGGGCCCAGACCGCCATCAGCAGATCGCGCACGGCATCCGGGGTCTTGGCCATTTCGGTTTCCAGCTTGTAGGCCGCAAAGTTTTCATAACCCAACAGCTTGGCTCGTTCTTCGCGCAGGCTCAGGGTTTCAGCGGCAATGGCGCGGTTGTCCGTGTCGCCCCCGTTGGCCCCGCGCGCCGCCCAAGCCTTGAAGGCTGTTTCACGCAGATCGCGGCGGGTCGAGAACTGCAAGAACGGCACGATCAGCGAGCGTGACAGTGTGACCACCGGACCGCCTGCGTCTTTTTCCACGCCAGCGGCCCGCGCCGCCTCAATCACGAATTTGGGCAACCCGTCCAGATCCCCCTCGTCCAGAGGCATGAACCATTCGCGTTCATCGGCCAGCAGGTTCTGCGTGAACTGCGTGCCCAACACGGCCAAGCGCCCCTTGATCTCCTTCATCCGTTCCTCTTGCGCACCAGACAAGGCCGCGCCGGATCGCACGAACCCGCGATGGGTCAGCATCAGCACACGTTGTTGTTCGTCGCTCAGGTCCAGATCTTCGCGCGCCTCCCACAGGGCCGCAACGCGCGCAAACAGCGCTTTGTTGCTGGAAATCTCGGCAAAATGCGCGGCCAGTTTGGGCGAAAATTGGCGTTGCAGGTCTTCGCGCGCGGGGTTGCTGTCAGCGCCGGCGACAGTGAAAAACACACCCAAGACCTGATCCAGCGCCTTGCCCGCGCCCTCCAAGGCCTCGATCGTGTTGGCAAAGCTTGGTGGCTCTTTGGCTTGTGCAATGGCGTCGATTTCAGCGGCATGCGCGGCGAGTGCGGTCTCGAGTGCAGGCGCGAAGTCTGTGTCTTTGATCGCATCGAAGGGGGCCAGCTGAAACGGCGTGGTCCAGTCTTGCAACAGGGGGTTTGTCATGGATGTCTCCTTTGACATGCAAGCTAGGGTGACGCGGGCCTGCCGACAACCGGGGTAGACATTCATTTCGCGCCGCAACAGGGTGCGACGAACAGAAAGGACCTCTCAATGACCAAACGCAACGCCTTTGTCGGCGACATGACCCGCGCTATTCACGCAGGCGAAACCCCGGACCCAACGACGGGCGCGTCGGCCCCTGCAATCCACATGTCATCCACCTTTGTCAGTGATTCCGTGTCCGGCTTTTCGGCCCACGACCTGACCGAAGACAGCCCCTTTGCCTATGCCCGCTGGGCCAACCCGTCGGTACAGATGTTGGAGCAGAAGATCGCAGCGATGCAGGGCACCGAGGATTGCCTATGCACCGCCTCGGGCATGGCCGCCGCTGCGGCTATCTTGCTGACCCTTTTGTCGTCAGGCGATCACCTTTTGATCTCGGATGTGTCCTATGCCGGTGTCGCGGAATTGGCACGCGAAACACTGCCACGCTACGGCATCGAGGTCACACCCGTCGATATGTCGGATCTGGACGCCGTCGCACAGGCCATCCAGCCCAACACGAAACTGGTCCACGTGGAAAGCCCGGTCAACCCGATCATGCGGCTGACCGACATCGCGGCCGTGTCCAAAATTGCCAAGGCCGCAGGCGCGCTTTTGTCCTGTGACGCGACCTTTGTTTCGCCTCTGGGTATGGACACGCAGGCGCTGGGTATCGACCTGGTGATGCATTCGGTCACCAAATATATCGGTGGGCATGGCGATGCCGTCGGTGGTGCGGTGTGCGGGCGCAAAGACCTGATCAAACAACTGCGACTGGAGGCCAGCATCCACCACGGCGGGATCATGTCGCCCTTCAACGCGTGGCTGATCGCGCGTGGGGCGTCCACGTTGCCGTTGCGGATGCGCGCGCACCAAGCTGTCGCACAAGAGGTTGCGGAATGGCTGGAAACGCGACCTGCCGTGACGCATGTGTTCTACCCCGGCCTGCCCTCGCACCCGCAGCACGATCTGGCAAAACGGCAGATGAAAAACATGTCGGGCATGTTGTCGTTTCAGGTCGGCGACACCGCCACAGCCGAACGCATGGCGCAAGCGATGATCGAAAAGCTAAAGATCGTCCATTACGCAGTGTCGCTGGGGCACCATCGCTCGCTCATTTTCTGGATGGAAACCGAAGGGTTGATGAACACCTCCTTCCAACTCAGCGGGCAGGCCGCCGACAGTTATCGCGCCTTTGCAGGCGACGGTATTTTCCGGCTCTCTGTCGGATTGGAAGACGCCGCAGACGTGATTGCGGACCTCAGTCAGGTTCTGTGACGCGGCCACACTCCGGGCAATCCGCGCGACGCTTGACGGTGATTGCGCGGCTTTCTCCATAAAGCCCGTCATAGATCACCATTTGGCCGCGCAAGCTGCTGCCTGCGCCGGTGATGACCTTGATCGCCTCCATCGCCATCATTGCCCCCACGACACCGGGCAAAGGACCCGCCACGCCCGCCTCGGCACAGGATGGGGCAAGCTCTGGCGCGGGTGCTTCGTCAAAGATGCAGCGATAACACGGCGCATCATTGGCCGGATCGAATACACTCAACTGCCCCTCCCACTGGCTCAGCGCGCCCGAGATCAACGGGATGCCGCGCTTGATCGCAGCGCGGTTGACCAGATAACGCGTGTCGAAATTATCAGTGCCATCCAACACCAGATCATAATCCGCCATCAAATCATCTGCGACCTCCGGCGTCAGGCGACGGTGATAGGGGCGCACGGTGATGAAAGGGTTCTGTGCTTCCATTTCAGCCTGTGCGGAGAACACTTTGGGCGTGCCAATCGCTGTGTCTTTGTGAATAACCTGACGTTGCAGGTTGGCGTTTTCGACCACATCATCATCGATCACGCCGATGGTCCCGACACCTGCGGCGGCAAGGTATTGCAATGCAGGCGCGCCCAATCCGCCCGCCCCGACAACCAAGACCCGCGCCTCTTTCAACGCCTTCTGGCCCGGTCCGCCCAACTCGCGTAACACGATATGGCGCGCATAGCGGTTCAATTCCACCTCGCTGAACAACGGCTTGGCGCCGCCTGTACCCGCCGCTTCAGCTTCGCTTCGCTCCGCTCTGCCGCGCAACGCACGCAGCAAAATCCGGTAGACATAGATCAAGGCAGCGAACCCACCGATGATCAGCCACAGTGCCGGATCCTCGCCCGTCGCCATACGCAGCGGGTGTCCGTCCGGAAAGGTCAACTGCAACCCCAGAACGGCCAGATAAAGCACCCCGATCATGATCAGCCGCACCGAACGCGGCGCGCCCATCGTGACGCCAATGCCCCAGATTACGGCTGCAATGATCAGAACAAACAGCATCAACCGGCCCCGGTGGAGCCAAACCCGCCACTGCCCCGCGCGGTGTCGCTCAGGGTGTCGACGCAGTTGAAACTGGCCTGTAAGACCGGGGCCACAATCAGCTGTGCGATCCGCATTTGCGGCTCAATGGTAAAGGGCTCAGCGCCCGCGTTCATCACGATCACACCCAGCGGGCCGCGATAATCGCTGTCGATGGTGCCCGGCGTATTGGGCAATGTGATCCCGTGCTTCAGGGCCAGACCCGAGCGCGGGCGCACTTGCACTTCAAACCCCTTTGGGATCTCCAGCCGAAGCCCGGTGGCGACAAGTATGCGCGCACCCGGTTGCAGCGTCACCGGCCCGTCCGGCAGGTAGGCCCTGACGTCTGCACCGGCTGCGCCCGGGCTTTCATAGCTGGGCAAGGGCACATCCGCGTCCCGCGTCACTTTGATCTCGACCACGAAACGCCCCTCTCAGCCCAAAGCCGCGGCGATGCGTGCGGCCAGCTTTTGCGCCACCGCATCCTTGCCCATACGGGGCCATTCTTCGGCGCCCGCGTCGTCAATGATGGTCACGGCGTTTTCCCAACCGCCCATGATCCCCGTTGCCGGGGACACGTCGTTTGCCACGATCCAGTCACAGCCCTTGCGTTTGCGTTTGGCGGTGGCATTGTCGATCACGTCATTGGTTTCAGCGGCAAAGCCAACCACCAGACCGGGCCGTCCTTTGTTCATTTTGGACACATGCGCCAGAATATCCGGGTTCTCCGCAAAACTCAGCTCCGGCAGCCCATCCTTGGTTTTCTTCAACTTACGATCGCTTGCGCCTTCGACCCGCCAATCCGCGACGGCGGCGGCAAAAACACCCGCGTCTACCGGCAACGCAGCCTGCACGGCCTCCAGCATTTGCTGCGCTGTCTCCACACGGTGCACATGCACACCAGCGGGTGGCGGCACATCGGCAGGACCCGTCACAAAGATCACGTCTGCGCCCAATGCGGCCAGCGCATGGGCAATGGCCGTCCCTTGCGCCCCCGAAGACCTGTTCGCGATGTAGCGCACCGGATCAATCGGTTCATGCGTTGGCCCTGAAGTGACCAGCACCCGCTTGCCCGCCAACGGGCCCTGCCCGAACTGCGCCTCCACGGCGGCCACGATCTCCAAGGGTTCGGCCATGCGTCCGGGGCCAAACTCGCCACAGGCCATATCTCCGTCATTGGGGCCGATGACTGTGACCCCGTCACCTTGCAACGTCGCCAGATTGCGCTGGGTTGCCGGGTGCTGCCACATCCGAACGTTCATCGCGGGCGCGATCATCACCGGCGTGTCGGTGGCCAGCAACAGCGTGCTCGCCAGATCGCCCGCCAGACCCTGCGCCATCTTGGCCATCAGATCCGCCGTGGCCGGGGCGACTACCACCAAATCAGCGACGCGGCTTAGTTGTATGTGGCCCATCTCTGCCTCATCCGTCAGATCAAACAGATCGCGGTAGACCTTTCGCCCGGCCAGCGCCGACACAGACAATGGCGTCACAAACTCTTCGGCTGCGCGCGTCACCACCGGTGTGACGGTCACGCCACGCTCGCGCAGCTTTCGGATCAAATCCAATGACTTGTAGGCCGCGATACCGCCGCCGATGATCAGCAGAATATGTTTGCCTGCCAGCATGATGCGCCTTTCAACTGGGCCGTTTCGCGGTTGACCATAGGCCGCAGCGCCGCAGATCGCCAGCCCTAGCGGAAGGCATCACAAGGGTCGCCCCTGTCCACGGCAGGGCCGTCCACAACGCTCGTGAACCCGCCCTCCGGCATCTGCCCCGCCTCGCCCTGGCCCAGCGTAAAGACAGTCGTTTCCGGATTGGCAAGGCGCACGTAATAGGGCGCGCCCCAGTCTTCGCGCGCATGGCCGTTGCCAGTGATGACAACCACCGGCCCACCCGTTTCGACCAGCGCCTGCAGCGCAGCCTGCGCCAAAACCGCGTCTCGTAACCGCTGCACGCTCACCATCATCGGCAGCATTTCATCCGGCAGCGCGTCGCAGTGGGCTGCTTTTTGCATCGCTTCACGGTCGGTTTGCTGCGCCTCGGGCAAGGGCGCATCAAGATCAAAACGTTCGACCAGATCAGCGCCCGCCACGGCACTCAGATCCTGATCCATCAGGTCGCGCAATTGCGAACGTGGAACGCCAGCGCCAAAAATGACCGCTCCGGGAGCCGCCTCAAAAATCGGGTAATACATCGAAAAGTCCGGCCAACCGGACGCCGCCCAATCCACCGCTTCGGCCAAAGCGTCCGCCTGACCGCGCACATCCGGCGTGATGCGCGCGGCTTGTTCCTGCGTCAGCATCTCGAAAACCAGCGCGCCGGGATCAAGCGCGGCCACCCAACGCGCCTGTTCGGCGTGGTGATCCGGGTTGTCATGCTGTTCGCCCAGAAACACAATCTGCGCATCCGCAGCCAGAGATGGGTCAGCCATCGCAGGATCAAAAAGCAAGGGCGCGACCAAAACAGCCACGCCCAACGCTTTGTATTTATTCAAAAACGCCCTCGTCACATCAAGAAATGATGAACTTCACGAGATTGGTTTTCCAACGACTTGCGCATCTTGCCAAAGGCCGCGGCTTCCAACTGGCGCACGCGCTCCTTGCTCAGCGACAGTTCTTGCCCGAGGCTTTCCAGCGTTCGCGGTGCATCGCGCAGCTTACGTTCGCGCACAATGAACCGCTCGCGTTCGTTCAGATCGTTCATCGCTGACAGCAACCATGCACGCAACTGTGCCGTGTCATGGGAATGCTCCACCTTTTCGGCAGCTTGCTCGCTGTCATCTTCCAGTGCGTCGATCCACTCCCGACCTTCGTCCTCGGTCGATTGCGTCGCATTGAGCGAGAAATCAGAGCCGGACAAGCGGCCCTCCATCATCTCGACATCATGCAACGGAACACCGATTTCCGTGGAAATCATCTGGCGCAACTGGTGGCGATCCAAAACCTCGCCCGCAGCGGCGCTTTCGCGTTCCAGACGCGCCTGAACCCGACGCATATTGAAAAACAACGATTTTTGCGATGAGGTTGAGCCTGTCCGCACCATGGACCAGTTACGCATCACATAGTCCTGGATCGACGCCTTGATCCACCACACCGCGTAAGTGGAAAAGCGCACCCCGCGATCAGGGTCGAATTTATCTGCGGCTTTCATAAGGCCCAGACCTGCTTCCTGAATCAGGTCATTCATCGGCGCGCCATAGCGTTTGAACTTGGACGCCATCGAAATCGCCAGCCGCATATAAGCTGTGATCAGTCGATGCAGCGCCGCTTCGTCGCGCTCATCACGCCACGCATACGCCAAACGAAGCTCGGTTTCCGCGTCCAAAAGCTCGGCTTTCATTGCCTTGCGGGACAACGTCATATCTCTTGCAGTATCCAGTGCCATAGCGACATCTCCCAGTCAGATGAAGCACACCTTGCCGTGCACATTTGATATAGATACGCACCATACACGTGATTGGTTCACCGCAAAGGTTGATAAAATGCTGCCAAAATTGACCATGGTGCTGGGCGGGGCGGCTTCGGGAAAATCCCTTTGGGCCGAAAACCTTTTGTTAACCAGCGGCTTAGAGCCCGTATATTTGGCCACGTCACGCGTGCTCGATGACGAAATAAAGTTGCGGGTTGAGACCCATAAATCGCGCAGAAGTGACCGGTGGATCAATTATGAGGCACATATCAACCTTTTTGAACCGCTTTTTGCGTGCACGGCGTCGCAAGGCGTGTTGATCGACTGCGCAACTATGTGGCTCAGCAACGTGATGCTCGACGGGCTTGATCTGGAACAACAACAAACCAAACTGCTGGATGATCTGGCGGCCTGTCGCGCTCCGGTGATCATCGTTTCCAACGAAGTCGGCCACGGGATCGTACCCGACAACACGCTGGCGCGACAGTTTCGCGAAGCGCAGGGGCGGCTCAACATCGCACTGGCGGCACAGGCCGATCTGGCCGTGATGGTCACCGCCGGTTTGCCGCAGGTACTGAAAGGAAAGTTGCCATGACTGTCTGGCATTGGGTCCGCCATGGACCAACACATCAGAAAAGTTTTGTCGGGTGGCGTGATGTGCCCGCTGATCTTTCGGACAGGGATCAGATTGAACGGCTGCGCGCCCATCTGCCGACCACCGCGCTGGTGATTTCCTCCGACCTTATCCGCGCCACAGCCACCGCAGATGTGGTTCAATCCGACCGGCATACGCGCCTGCCACACCACCCCGATCTGCGCGAGTTCGACTTCGGGGACTGGGACGGACGGCATTTCAGTGATGTTGCCGCCAGCGACCCCTCTCTCAGTCGGGCGTATTGGGAGACACCCGGCGACGTATGTGCCCCAAATGGCGAAAGCTGGAACATGAGCGCTGCGCGCGTGAACCGCGTTGTTGACGCTTTGAACGCGGCACACCCTGACACGCACATCATCGCGGTCGCACATTTCGGTGTCATTCTCACGCAAGTGCAACGCGCGCTCGGCGTGGACCCTTACAAAGCCTTGTCCCACAAAATCGACAACCTGTCCGTCACGCGCATTCTTTGGAACACTGGCACGCCCAGCGTCGAGGCCATCAATCACCTCCCGTGATCGCAGCGCTCACAATTCGTCGTTTGCCGCCCGGCCACAGCCTGATCTAGGCTGCGGTTATGACGTATGATTTGTATATTGGTGATCGCACTTTCTCCAGTTGGTCGCTGCGCGGCTGGCTGATGCTTGAAAAATTCGGGCTGCCCTACCGCACCCATCTGGTGGGTCTCTATTCGGGGACGATGCAACAGGATTTGGCTGCGTTGGCCCCTGCCCGCCTCGTTCCAATCCTGAAGACACCGCAGGGGGATGTGATCGGCGAAACAATGGCCATGGCCGAAACTCTGGCCGAACGTCATCCCGATGCCGGCCTTTGGCCGACCGACCCCGGCAGGCGTGCGCGTGCGCGCTGGCTTTGCGCTGAAATGGCGGCGGGGTTTGGCGCGTTGCGTGGTGCCTGCCCAATGCAGTTGCAGCACGTCAACGTCGGTTTTGCCGTGTCGCCCGAGGTTCAGGCGGACCTTGACCGGTTGGAAGTCATTTGGGCTGAGGCACGATCCATGTCAGACGGCACCGGCCCTTGGCTCTTTGGCACCTACTCGCTGGCCGATGCGTTTTATGCACCGGTTTGCGCGCGCATCATCGGATATGATCTGCCAGTCTCCGACAGCGCCCGCGCCTATTGCGACGCCACCATTCAAGACGCTGCATTCAAAGCATGGCGTGCCGACGGGCAAAAGGTCACTTACAATCCCTTTCCGTATGACATGGGCCTGCCCACCGCGCCCTGGCCTGCCTAACCTCGCTAAAATTGCCTAGTGCTTTCGGGTTGTTAACACTTCGTCAACTCTGCTGACCTAACGATTAACCCTGATTACAGAAGCGTCGATTGGGGGTCGCATGGTGTCTCGTGCCTATACGGTGGCCTTTCAGGGCGTGGACGCTCGCATGGTCGAGGTTCAATGCGCAGTGTCGCCGGGCCTTCCCGCCTTTGCCATCGTCGGTCTGCCCGACAAGGCCGTGTCGGAGGCGCGTGACCGTGTGCGCGCGGCCCTCAGCGCAATGGCGATTGCCTTGCCGTCCAAACGGATCACCATCAACCTCAGCCCGGCCGACTTGCCCAAAGAAGGCAGTCATTTTGACCTGCCGATTGCGATGGCGCTGTTGGCTGCCCTCGATATCATCCCCGGCGACGTCACCGAGACCACTGTGGCCTTGGGTGAATTGTCGCTGGATGGCTCCCTGATCCCGGTTGTCGGCGCGCTCCCCGCAGCCATGGCCGCCGCCGAAGCCAACCGCAGCCTGCTGTGCCCGTCAGCCTCCGGCAAGGAGGCGGCATGGGTGGCAAACACACAAGTCATCGCCGCCCTGTCGTTGGGTGATGTCGTCAGACATTACACAGGTCAGGTGCCCATAGCGCCCGCCACGGCAGGCGAGGTTTGTCTGCCCGGTCACACACGCGATCTGGCCGATGTAAAGGGCCAGGAGCGCGCCAAACGTGCGCTGGAAATCGCCGCTGCTGGGCGCCATCATCTGATGTTCGTGGGGACACCGGGTTCGGGCAAATCCATGATGGCCGAACGCTTGCCCGGTATTTTGCCACCGCTGACCGCGCGGGAAGCCCTCGAAACCTCCATGATCCATTCGCTGTCCGGGCTTCTGGATGAAGGCGGTATTTCGCGCGCGCGCCCATTTCGTGACCCGCACCACACCTCTTCGATGGCAGCCATCATCGGTGGTGGGCGCACAGCCAAACCGGGCGAAGTCTCGCTGGCGCATAATGGTGTGCTTTATATGGACGAGTTCCCCGAGTTTCCGCGCAATGTGCTGGAAACCCTGCGCCAACCCATTGAAACAGGCGAGGTGATGATAGCCCGCGCCAATGCGCATGTGAAATATCCCTGCAAATTCATGCTTGTGGCGGCGGCCAATCCTTGCAAATGCGGATATCTGCCTGACCCGGAACGCGCCTGTTCCAAGGCGCCGCACTGCGGCGAGGATTACATGGGCCGCATCTCCGGGCCTTTGCTCGACAGGTTCGATTTGCGCGTTGATGTCCCGCCTGTGGCGTTCACCGATCTGGATTTGCCCGGCACAGGCGAGCGATCCGCGACCGTCGCCGCGCGCATCGCCACGGCGCGCGCCGTGCAACAGGCACGCTATGGCGAAGGCGGGCCCATTGCGCTCAATGCCGATGCCGCAGGCGAAGTGCTGGACGAATGTGCAATGCCCGATGCCGAAGGCCGCGCACTTCTGAACAAAGTTGCGGACCGCTTCAGACTGTCGGCGCGCGGGTATCACAGGGTTTTGCGCGTTGCACGCACGATTGCCGATCTTGATGGCGCCGCATCCGTACGCCGCCCCCACATCGCAGAGGCGGTCAGCTTTCGCCTGCCGTCTCCGGTTGCTGCTTGATCCATTCGGCGATCTTGCGCAACGTCGCATCCGCCTGCGGGATCATCGGTCGAAACAGCGGCCAGACGTGGGGCAGGTTTTCGCCCAATTCGACTGTTACATCCACACCTTCCCCGCGCAGGTGGTCCGCCATTCGCAGGCTGTCGTCGCGCAGCATTTCCGTCGTTCCAACCGCGATGTAGACGGGCGGCGCGCCTTCATAGGTTCCAACAAGTGGGGAGGCGCGCGGGTCCGAAGGATCATGCCCCTGCAAATACATCTCGCCCAATTCGCCTGCCCGTTCCGCGGGCAAAACCACGTCACTGTCCGCGTTTTCGCGCAATGACGGGCTGGAATACGTCAGGTCCGTCACAGGCGACAGGGCAAACACACCGCCCGGCAACGGTGCGCCGTCACGGATCAAATCCGCCAGCAGCACCAGCGCCAGATTGCCACCTGCACTGTCACCCCCCACGATCACGTTTTGCGCGGCGACACCGCTGGCCATCAGCGCCTCCCATCCGCTGCGCACATCGTCGGGCCCGGCTGGAAACGGATGCTCAGGCGCTTTGCGGTAGTTGGGCAAAACCGCGCGCCACCCCGTGAGTTGCGACAAACGGCCCAGCATTCCGCGATAAACGTTCGGACTGCCGAAGATAAAAGCGCCCCCATGGAGGTAGTAGATAACCCCACCACGCTCAGACATGCGCCCGGCTTCAACCGACAACGCGGGCACTGCGCCGAGTGTCATGGCTGTACATGTCGTCCCACGCGGCGGTGGAAAGAAAATCCGCGCGCGCGCCTCAATCGAGGAGCGCAGTTTTTGTGGCGTCGCGCGCGCAATATGTGGCCGCTCAGTCAGGCGCAAAAGAGTATTGAGCGCGCGCAGTCGCAGGCTCATGCGCGTCTGGCCTCGATGGCCTCCCAGATTTTGGCGGCGATGTTGACGTCGTCAAAGCGTTCCAATTCCTGAATGCCTGTGGGCGATGTCACGTTGATCTCCGTCAGGTAATCGCCGATCACATCGATGCCGACAAAGACCTGCCCCTTTTCCTGCAAGAGCGGCCCGATACGGGCGCAGATTTCCAAATCGCGATCTGTCAGGCCGATCTTTTCGGGTCGCCCGCCGACATGCATGTTCGACCGCGTTTCGCCGGCCGCCGGCACACGGTTGATCGCCCCCACGGGCGCGCCATCGACCAGGATCACGCGTTTGTCGCCCTTGGACACATCGGGCAGGAATTTCTGCACGATCAGTGGCTCACGCGAAAACCCTGTAAACAGTTCGTGCAAGGAGGTCAGGTTGCGGTCGGCTGCATCCAGTCGGAACACACCCGCGCCGCCATTTCCGTAGAGCGGTTTGAGGATGATGTCGCCGTGCTTGTGCTTGAACGCTTTGATCGTCTCCAGATCACGCGCGATTGTCGTTGGCGGCGTTAGGTCCGGGAAATCCAACACAAGCAGTTTTTCGGGGTAATTGCGGACCCAGAAGGGATCATTCACCACCAATGTGCCGGGCGCCAGACGGTCTAGCAAATGCGTTGAGGTGATGTAATGCATGTCGAATGGCGGGTCTTGTCGCAGCCATACGACATCGAAATCCGCCAGATCAACTTCACGCTCGGGGCCAAGATGCGCATGATCGCCTTGCACACGCTGCACGCTCAGGTCGTGGCCGCGTGCGGTGATCCGCCCTTCCTGATAGGCCAGATGGTCGGGCGTATAGAAAAACAGAGTGTGCCCGCGCGACTGCGCCTCTTCGGCCAGCCGGAACGAACTGTCTGCGTTGATATCCACGGACCCGATCGGGTCCATCTGAAAGGCAATCTTCATCGTCATCCCCTAGCTGATTGACCCCTAAATGAAGCAGGTCAGGCCCGGGTGCAATGGTCAGCGCGTGCTAGGCTTGTCCAAAGGCGTTTTCGATGATCTGCACTTGGCCCTCTCCGTCCAACAGCGCCACGTCAAAACGCACATCGGTCAATGCCCCGCGCGGCTCCCCTGCCAGGAACTCCTCCGCTGTGCGGTAGATGCGGTCCATCTGTGTGCGGCTGATACGCTGGGCTGCACGTGCAAAACTGCGACTTTTCTTGACCTCGACAAAAATCAGACCGTCGCCGTCGCGCAGGATCAGATCGACTTCGCCGCAGCGACCGCGCCAGCGCACATGCGCCAACCCATAGCCGCGCCGCACATAGTCTTGCGCCACCTGACACTCCGCCGCAGCGCCCGAGAGATAAGCGACCTGCCCGGACCATGCGCGTTGCTGTCGCGTCATTCGTTCACCCCTTGGTCAGCTCCAGCGCCATTTGGTACACTTTGCGGCGTGGCAAGTTGTGCGCCTTGGCCACAAGATCGACGGCATCGCGCATCGACATCTGCTCCAACGCGCCCTTCAGATCCTCGTCTAGGTCAAGAGGATGAAGATTTGGCGAATGCGCCCGGTCAATCAGAACCACCACTTCGCCCTTGGGCGTCTGTGTTGCGTAGCTGTCAGCCAGTTCATCAAGCGTCCCCCGGCGGACCTCCTCGAATTTCTTGGTCAATTCCCGGCACACCACGGCGTGACGCGCGCCACCCAGGGCCGCCTGCGCATCGCGCAGCATGGCCCCCAGCCGCTTGGGAGATTCGTAGAAAACAAGCGTGGCCTGCACCTCGCTCAATGCCTCGAATGCGGTACGCCGCGCCGCGCTGGCGTTCGGCAAGAACCCGGCGAAATGAAACGCATCCGTCGGCAAGCCCGCCAACACCAGCGCCGTCAAGACCGCGGATGGCCCCGGTGCGCAGGTCTGCATCAGCCCTGCCTTGGCCGCGGCCCGGCTCAGTTCAAACCCCGGATCCGCGATCAGCGGCATCCCCGCCTCGGACGCATAGGCAACCGACTTTCCCTCGGCCACCTGCGCCAACAAACGCTCCACCACGCCCGCACCGCTGTGGTCATGCATGGCAACCAGCGGCCGACCGTCCAGCGGCACACCATGTATGTCCATCAACCGCCGCAAGGACCGGGTGTCTTCGGCTGCAAGAACGTCGGCACTGGCCAGCACATCCAGCGCCCTGAGCGTTATGTCGCGCGCCGATCCAATCGGAACGCCCACAAAATAGAGCCCCGCCGCCAAAGACACGCGATTGAAATTCAAAGCTGGACCCGCCTTTCGTGACGTCTATGATTGCGACCGAACAAACGGCGTTTTACGCCACCCGTCTCAGGTAAGGAGTGTTGTGTCATGTTTTCGGTTTTCAGGTCCACCCGCAAGGTTGTTCAAGGGGCTGTCTTTGCCGTCGCCGGTCTGGCGCTGGCCGCCTGCGACGGGGTTTCGCTCAACAATGGACCGCTGATCAACACGTCACGGGCCGTGCCTGTGGCCCTTCTGGTGCCAAGCGGGTCGGGTTCGTCCGGCGATGAAATCGTCGCTCAGAGCCTTGAAAACGCGGCCCGCCTTGCGATTGCCGATCTGGACGGCGTGCAGATTGATCTGCGTGTCTACCCTACCGCAGGCAATCCAGCCACCGCAGCCGCCCAAGCCACTCAAGCCGTGAATGACGGCGCCAAGGTGATCCTTGGGCCGGTCTATGCCGCTGCGGCCAATGCCGCCGGTGTCGCGGTTGCAAATCGTGGCGTCAATGTGATCTCCTTCTCCAACAACAAGGAAATCGCAGGCGGTAACGTCTTTATTCTTGGGCCAACCTTCCAGAACACCGCCAACCGGATGGTCAACTACGCGCGCACTCAGGGCAAATCGAACATCGTCGTGGTCTATTCCCAGGACGCCGCAGGGGAACAGGGCCGCGCCGCCATTGAAACCGCGATTGCCAACAACGGGTCCACGCTGGCAGGCTCGGTGGGCTATGCCCTGTCTCAGCAAGAGGTCGTGCGCTCCATTCCGCGTATCCGCACCGCTGTGCAACAGGCCAATGCAGATGCCGTGTTCATGACATCGCCCACCTCCACCGCGCTGCCTTTGCTGACGCAATTGCTGCCCGAGGCGGGCGTCAAACCGGATGTCACGCAATTCATCGGCCTGACGCGCTGGGACATTCCGGCACAGACGCTGGCGCTGCCGGGTGTGCAAGGTGGCTGGTTCGCGATCCCTGATCCGCAAGCCGCAGGCGCGTTCAGTGCCCGGTATCAGGCTGCATACGGTCAGGCACCGCACCCGATCGGCGGGCTTGCGTTTGATGGTATCGCGGCCATCGGCGCGCTGGTCAGCCAAGGCAATTCCGATGCGCTTACCCGCGGCGCGCTGACCCAAGGGGCGGGCTTTCGTGGTGCGGGCGGGGTTTTCCGGCTGTTGCCTGATGGCTCAAACGAACGCGGGCTGGCCGTGGCCACGATCCGCGACAATCAGGTCAACATCCTCAGCGGTGCACCACAAAGCTTTGGCGGTGCGGGCTTCTGATCGGACATCTGGGTCGGCGGTTGGCGTCGCAAGGACAAACTGAATGAACGTATCTTCTTTGGCTCAAACGGATGTTCCGGACGTCGCGCTGATTTGCCCTCCGGACGTCATCTTTGACGACAGCGCCTTCACGGCCGCTTTTGCAGACGCCACAATCGGGCTGAGCGATCCGGGCCAAATACGCACTGCGGCCGTCAAACTGCTGCGGATACAGCAAGCCGCAGGGCGCAGCGCGATTGCGGACGCCTTTGCCGCACAGCCTTTTGCGGCGCGCCCCATGACGCGTGCCTATACTCATCTGACGGACCGCATCGTCTGCGCCGCCCTCGATGTGGCCTCGCGGGTGCTGCATCCCAAACCGAACCCCACTGCCAGCGAACATCTGTCGGTGATTGCCGTCGGCGGCTATGGGCGCGGCGAAATGGCCCCATTTTCGGACGTCGATTTGCTGTTTCTGACGCCCTACAAGATCACGGCATGGGCCGAGAGCGTGATTGAATCGATGCTCTACATGCTGTGGGATCTCAAGCTCAAGGTCGGCCATTCAAGCCGGACCATCAAGGATTGCCTGCGCCTTGGCGGAGAAGATTTCACCATACGCACAGCGATGATGGAGCACCGCCATATCGCAGGCGACGTGGCCTTGGCGCAAAGGCTCGAAAGCCGGTTGCGCAGCGATCTGTTCAAAGGATCCGAGCGTGAATTTGTTGAGGCCAAGCTGGCCGAGCGCGACACCCGGCACAAAAAGCAGGGCCAGCGTTACATGGTCGAGCCCAACGTCAAGGAAGGCAAGGGCGGCCTGCGCGACCTGCAATCCCTGTTCTGGATCGCAAAATACATTCATGGTGTGCGCCACGCCGCCGATCTGGTGAAGCTGGGTGTCTTCACTCAGGATGAATTCAAGGGCTTTGTGGCCGCCGAAGATTTTCTGTGGGCCGTTCGTGGCCACCTGCATCTGGCCACGGGCCGCCCGACCGAACAGCTGACATTCGACATGCAGGTCGTGGTCGCCGAAGCCATGGGCTATCAAGACGCCAAAGGCCGCAGGGGCGTTGAGATTTTCATGCAGGACTATTTCCTGCACGCCACCGAAGTCGGTGATCTGACGCGCATCTTTCTGACCAAGCTGGAGGCCGATCACGTCAAGGCCGAGCCGCTGCTGGAACGCATTTTTCGCCGTCGCCCCAAGATCAAAGAGGGCTACAAGGTCGTCAACAACCGCATTGCAATCGAAGACGACACAGCATTCCTGTCGGACAAGCTGAACCTGCTGCGCATCTTTGAAGAAGCCCTGCGCACGGGCATGCTGATCCACCCCGACGCCATGCGCACGATCAAATCCAACCTTGAACTGATCGACGAGGATATGCGCACGACACCCGAAGCGCGGCGCATCTTCTTTGATCTGTTGCTCAAGCACGGCAACCCCGAACGCGCGCTGCGCCGGATGAACGAATTGGGTGTGCTGTCCGCCTTTATCCCCGAATTCGAGCCCATTGTGGCGATGATGCAGTTCAACATGTACCACTCCTACACGGTCGACGAACACATCATCCAATGCATCATGAACCTCAGCGAGATTGAACGCGGGGCGCTGCAGGAAGACCTGCCCGTCGCCTCCTCGATCCTCAAGCGCGGCGTGGACCGCAAGGTGCTCTATACCGCGCTCTTGCTGCATGACATCGGCAAGGGCCGGCCCGAGGATCATTCGATCCTGGGTGCGCAAATGGCCCGCAAGATCGCCCCGCGTCTGGGGCTGAACAAGGCTGACACCGATACGGTCGAATGGCTCGTGCGGTACCATTTGCTGATGTCGGACATGGCCCAGAAACGCGACATCGCCGAACCCTCGACCGTGCGCGATTTTGCCAAGGCCGTCCAAACCGTCAAACGGCTCGATCTGCTGACCGTGCTGACCGTCTGCGACATCCGTGGCGTCGGGCCGAACACGTGGAACAACTGGAAGGCCGTGCTGATCCGCGCGCTCTACCGGCAGACGAAACGCGGGCTCGAAGACGGGCTTGAGGCGATCAACCGCGCCGGACGCGGGGTCGAGGCCAAGCGCGCCCTGCGCGAGGCGCTTGCAGACTGGCCCAAAAAGGACCTCAAGACCGAAACCGGCCGCCACTACGATCCCTATTGGCAGGGTCTGCACATCACGGCGCATGAAACCTTCGCCCGTATGTTGCGCGACATCGGCGACGAAGAGATCAAGATCGACCTGCATCCCGATGACGACCGCGACGCCACCCGCGCGTGCTTTGTGATGGAAGATCACCCGGGCATCTTTGCCCGCCTTGCCGGCGCACTGGCGCTGGTCGGGGCCAATGTGGTCGACGCGCGCAGCTACACCACCAAGGACGGCTATGTCACCGATGCCTTCTGGATACAGGACGCCGATGGCCAGCCCTATGACGCCAGCCGCCTGCCACGTTTGCGCAAGATGATCGAACGCACGCTGCACGGCGAGGTCCTTGCCCGCGAGGCGTTCAAAGCCAAAGACAAGATCAAGAAACGCGAACGCGCCTTCAAGGTGCCCACCCATATCACCTTCGACAACGAAGGCTCTGACATCTACACCATCATCGAGGTCGACACCCGCGACCGCCCCGGCCTGCTTTATGACCTTGCGCGCACACTGGCCGCCTCGAACGTCTATATCGCAAACGCCGTCATCGCGACCTATGGCGAACAGGTGGTCGACACCTTCTACGTCAAGGACATGTTCGGATTGAAGTATTACTCCGAGACCAAACAGAAAACGCTGGAGAAGAAACTACGCGAAGCGATTGCCGCCGGGGTCGAACGGGCAGACGGGTGAGGCGGGCCTGTCTTCGGGCCGAATAGCGGTCCTTCGGCGCGCCTGCGCTTGGGCAAATGTCCGGTTCCGAAACCGATTGGAGCGCTATCCAGCGCACACACGCAGCCCTGTCTCGCGCATCCGAACAGTTTCGTGTCGCTCCATTGCATGATCGATATCCCATTTCCGGATTTCTTTTGCCACGAGGCGACGCTTCTCTTTGAGCTGTTTCGCAATCTGTCGTCTTGCGTTTTCGGCAGTCAAACATTCCCGTGCAGAAACGCCGTTTAGCGCCGTGTCGGTTGCCGCGACAGGTCCAAAGATATCAGTTAGGGCAATGCGCTCCGCAGCTTGCAGGCCATTCACAACCATCGGCCCGAGCAGGAGAGACTCCGACAAGCAGCCGTTGGCTGTGATCACCTCGTGCTTGTCGCAGGCAAAATGAACCCAGGTGATTTGCCTTTTGCCCTTCATGTTGCGGATGCCCGGAACCAATGTCAGCGATTTCGCCGGCGCAAACGCCTCGGTGGCAAAGGTTTGTTGCAATTGGCCGTTGCCACCAACAAGGATACGATGTTGCGGAGAAACAATGAGGTCTTGGGACGGAAGGCTGTGGCCCAGGGCACCAGCCTTGATCTGCACTGGTTGGTCAGCATTGTCTACGTCCTCTAGAGAATGCTCGCTCTTGCGTATCCATCGGATTGGTTGCAGCCCATGATCCAACGTCTCGACAAGATCGCCGACCTTCAGTTGCTCGACAGGGACGTCGCCGCGTTCTGTCAAGATTTTGGTGCCACTGGCGTAACATACGAAGGTGGTCGAATCGTAGCTTGATTGCGCGAATCCGCCCCAGGCATCATAGGATACTGCGTTGAGTTGCACCGTTTCGATGGGCTTGGTGCCAAGCACCGGGCTGTTGTCCCAAGCCGTCAAAAAGACGTCGCCGTTCATTGTTTGAATTGCGTCGAGTTCCAGTTCGGCAGTGGTTCCGTCGATGAATGTGACGACGCCATTGAAAGTCACCAGACTGTCGAGCCCTACGGTCGTCGTCCCACCGCCGGCGTCATACGTGAGCGTGCCATTTCCAGTATCTTGATTTGTATCGATATACTGTGTCGGACTGTCAGTATCGATAGTGACAACACTCTTGTGCAAAGGGTCGCTCGATGAGCCATAAGTCCCGAGAAGCGACGCCTCATTCTCCGTCGCGTAGTTGCGTTCATACGTATCAATATCGGCGAAATTGCCCAGATATATTGCTGATATGTTGATGTTCTGCGCCAAAGAGCAATTCCTTTACCTTCTCACCTCCTTTGTTTTTTAGCGGACAAAAGCAAAAATCTTACTAATCCCGCTGGGCAGACTCGGAGAGACTTCGCAGTGAAATCTCGAGAGCAGCCATTCGTCTTTTCAACGGACGCTCACAACGAACGGCCGCTTTTCTTGCTGCGATGCAGATGATGGATTGGGTCGATCCGTTGCTGCGAGTGCCAAGGCAACTGCCGAAGCACTTCTGCTGTGGGCTCAATGCAGACCTTCGGCGCACGTTACACTAACGTCCGCAATGCGGACCAAGTTCACATCCAACCACCTTGCGACACTAGCTATCCTCAGCGCCAAGTGCATCTGCAATAATCTGTGCACCTTCGTGTTGCATCATAGCTGTCGCGAGTGCCACCGTCACTTCGGTGTGCGTGTGCTCTGTCGCTGGGCCAAAGTCGTTCATTATCATCGATTTGGCGATGTGAAGATAAGCCTCTGCTCTGTTTTGTGAAAGTTTCATCATTTCGGCCATCTTTTCTGAAGACATTTTTGTCCCCTCATTGTTTTGGGTTTCGCTTCATTGATCTCCGTCCAATGTAGATATTTTGCATCAGTCTATCTAGGAGGCCAAGCAGTCGTTCGCCGCGTGACACATCGAAGACCGAGATGCGGACAAACCGACCTGATGCGATTGTCGAAAGAATGGCGCGTTGACGCTCCCCAAATGTAAGGAACGATGCAGCCGTTCAGCGCAATTCTACCAAAGCGGACGCCCGAAGAATACCAGACCGCAAGATACTCGATCCGCACAGTCTCTGCACCGAACTCGGGCATCTCAGGTTTTGAAATTGCCGTGAGCATTGGCTTGACGGGATTTAAGTCAAAGTGGCGTCAATTCTGCCATGCGTTGTGAGTTGGCAGATGGGTAAGAGCTGTCCCAGTCATTGTCTTGCTGGTCCACACTCATAGTTTGCCAAATGCCCGATACTTCGATCATATCTTCATTTTGCAATGGGTTATCGTTACACTGTGCATAGACCGAGCATCTGCTGGTCGATAATTGCGCAACATGTCATCTACGGTGAGCCATGCTGCACTAGCGGGCATTTCGGCCTCAAGTGTTGTGATGCTCTGATCTAGTGGTATTTTAGATGACCTGCCGGGAAGAACATACATCAATGGAAGAACGCTCTTGGTTTCAGCGCGTTTTCCTCGACCTCGGGTCGCAAATGCGATGGTCATTTCTGCCGCCACTGATGGTTTATTTTGCGGCGGGTGTGTCAGGACTGACCTCGGTAGTCGGGGCGTTTTTCCTGAAAGACTATCTGGATCTATCAGCTGAATTTATTGCAGGTTTGGCATTTTGGGCCGGTCTGCCGTGGATACTGAAGGTACCCTTGGGACATGTCGTGGATTTGTTCTGGAGGTGGAAAGGATTTCTGATCCTTCTGGGCGCCGGGCTTATCACCCTGTCGCTGCTGATCATGTATGGTTTGGTGTCACGACCAAGTGAGATGCGCGCGGTCTTCCCGCTGGCAACGTGGTATGTCATCGCCTTGTTGCTTGCCCCGTCAGGTTACGCCATTCAGGACATCGTTGCAGATGCCATGACCGTAGAGGCTGTGCCGCGCGCCGACGACTCCGGGCAAGCCTTCAGCGAAGCACAATCGCGCGCGATGCATACCACAATGCAGACGCTCGGCAGGATAGCGATCATTTCGGGCTTTGTATCGGTCGCCGCGGTCAATATCTGGATTTTCACGGGCGCCGAGGCGTTGCCGCGCGAGGCACGGTTGGATTTGTATGCGCGGGTTTATCTCACCGCTCTGGCCATCCCGGTGATTTCGATCAGCGGAATGGTGCTGCATAGCTTGATTCAGCGGCGGAAAGCCCTGCAAGGATTGGCGCACGCGGGCCCGGATGAAAAGACCGAGGTCAACTGGCCAATTCTTGGTGGCGGCCTGGTTTTTGTGGTGCTGAGCATTGTATTGGGCACATCAGAACTGGCTTACGCGCAAGAGATCGTCTTCGTATCCTCGCTATCGGTGATCCTCTATCTGATCCGGGAATTGGTGAAAAAAATACCGCCCGAAGCGGCTCGCGTTCTGATCGGCACCGCGACAATCATTTTTGTGTTCAGAGCGGTGCCTCTGCCGGGACCCGGTTTGACGTGGTTCGAGATCGATGACCTTGGGTTCGATGAAAGGTTCTTGTCGATCCTGTCGTTGATCACCTCTCTGCTCACGCTGGCGGGACTTGTTGTTTTGCGGCCTATGATGGCGGATCGGTCGATTGCATACATCGTGGTGCTACTGACGATCGCCGCGGGCGTGCTGTCGCTGCCCAACATTGGTCTCTATTATGGGATACAGGAATGGACGGCTGCACATACCGGCGGAATTGTAGACGCGCGGTTCATTGCCATTCTCGACACAGCGATTGAATCGCCGCTAGGCCAGATCGCCATGGTGCCGATGCTGGCGTGGATTGCACGCAACGCACCGCCTGACCTGAAGGCGACTTTCTTTGCGGTGATGGCATCGTTTACGAACATGGCGCTCTCCGCGAGCAGTCTGGGTACAAAGTATCTCAACCAGGTGTTTTTGGTCACCCGCGCCGCGGTTGACCCCGCCACCGGAGAACAGATTTCGGCCGCGGATTATTCGCAACTTGGTCAGTTGCTGATTGTGGTTGGCGTAATCACAGTCGCCGTCCCGCTTCTGGTTGTGTTGGTCGTCCAGTCTTCGCCCTACCGGACGACTGAGTGAAGCGTTTTTCAGTCAGACGCGATCGTCTCCAAAAGGCGATGCACCTCAAGAACGGGCACACCAATATTCGCGCCCCCGAACTCAGGCAGAATCGCGGCGTTGACCGCGACGACATGGCCATTGCTGTCCAGCGCGGGTCCGCCACTGCCCCCGACAGTGGTTTCAGCATCATAAATGACGGCCTTGTTGGTGATTTGCGCGATGATTCCGCGACTGGCGAGTGGCGCAATGCGGTCTTCTTCCGAGAGCCGCCTCGCGACCGTCCAGAAATCCGTTTCTCCCCTCTCTTCCAGCGCCGCGAGAAACTCACGACCGGCTTGCGCCAGCAACGCGCGCAGACCGGTGGCGAAACCGATGAGGATCACTTCGTCCCCTATGTCCGGCACGTCCTGCGCCAGGATCAAGCCCCGACCCATCGTTGCTGACGGATCCAGTGACAAAAGTGCGACGTCAGCCGTATCGCTAGAGGCAAGCAGTGCAGCATCGACCGGCATTTCCAAGCCCGGCAAGTACGCAACGAGCTTCAGCATCTCCGGCTCCAGCCCACTTTGTTCGAATGACGCCATCTGGTTGCCACTTGTCCACGGCAAGGCGACATGCCGGTTCGTCACCAGATGCCCGCCGTTCTTGAGCAAAAAACCAGTACCGGTGAACTGGAACTCCATGGGTTTGCCCGTGCCGTCGGGATCTACCAGCGGCTTTCCAAATGGCGTTTGCAAGGGCATCCCATCCGGGCCCAGCACATGACGCAGAAATTTGCCGGTTTCCTTTTGGCGCAATCCATACGCGCCCTGAAGGAAGGCAACAGACGCAGTCGAGTCGCTGATAACCCGCCCTGACGCGCCCAAGCGGCGTTCAAGCACGGAAAGACGGTCGGTACTGGTGACCAATTGCAGTTCCAACTGTTCGCGCAATTCTGCCAACTCGGTTGCAGTCAAAGCCTCCTCACGGGTTTCAGACAACGTGCTGGCTATGACCTCGAGCCTCAGCGCATCCTCTTGCAGCGTGCGTTGCATCAGAACTCCGCTGCGGTATTGCCAAGCCACGAAAGCGGTGAGTGCCATCAGCACAACAATGACCGTCGCCCGGAAAACAAGGGTCGTTTCCAACAGAATCCGGCGCGCACTTTCAAACAGGACATGTGAGAGGCGCGATCTGATCGGCTTTCGGCTTGTTCGAGCATAGGCGACCGCATCGCTCAGGATGTCCTCAACAGACCACCGGGCCGGGAAGGCTTGATCGCAGAGGCGAAACCGCGACATCGGTCCGTCTTCGCCAAATTCTATCATGTCACCATGCAGCAAATGTGCGGTGCCAACCTTGCGTCCATTCACCCAGATGTCAGAGTTGGGCAGCGCCTCCATCTCATAAGTCTCCTCGGACCACAAAAGCCGGGCGCGTGCGCCCGTTTTGTCCGCTTTGCTTGTCTCTGGAACGACCCGCAAACCCCTGTCGGCCCCAACGCACACGCTGGCTTGATCTGACACAAGCCATGTGATCTTGCCCCGCGACGGGCCGGTGAGGTTTTCCAGAAAGGCACGGACATTATCGTCAGGAGGGTTCGGCGCGCCTTCTGGCTCGGATGAAGGATCCTGTTCCAGACTGTATCCTCGGCTGGATTGTTCCGGGCTTACGCCTGTCACAGTATGCCCAACCGTTGCATCCGTCCATCATGTGCGTGTGGGCCGCACTCTCCATCACCCAACCGCAAGCGACGCGCCCAGTAACAGTGCGACACACAAGACGACCCCGACAATCGGAAAAGCGATGTGCACAGTGAACGCATTTTCGGGTGCGGGCACGCCCTTGATCTTGAACCAGACCAAAGCGAGGTTGATCATCACAAAAACGCCCAACAACACTTCTGACGATGTCTCGGCCAGTGTATCCAGCGGCGTAAACACAGCCAGTACCAGCACAATTGCGGCGATGAGAATTGTCGCTCTGAGCGGTGTTTGCGTGCGCGGTGAAACTGCGCCGATCCACGCAGGCAGTCGCCCTTCCTTAGCCATCCCATAGGTGACGCGCGAGGCCATGATCAGGATGATCACGACACCGTTCATCGTCGCGATGATGGCAATCAGCGTAATTGCAAGAGGCGGTAACCCGGTGAGGCGTTCAAACAGGAGACTGATGGGCGCTGACGCGCCCTCCAACTCTTCGACAGGCACATTTTGTGCGGCCACAAAAGACACCAATACATACAGTATCGTGACCGCAAAAAGGGTAATGCCGATGGCCCAAGGCATGACTTTGCTCGGGTTCTTGGCTTCTTCAACGAGGTTGACGACGTCATCGAAACCGATGAACGCAAAGAATGCGATCATGCTTGCGCCCAGAACGCCAGACAGGGCGGGCCAGTCGCCGGGCGGTGGTACGAGTGCGGCAGGCAGTTCGCCAAGGCTGCCCGGATCGCTGGCAATCCCAAAGAAGATGATCACCAGCAGGCCTGCGATCTCAACCACGGTCATGGCCCCCGCGATCGCAATGGATTCGCCAATGCCCCAGCACGCAATCGCGGCCATCAAAATTACGATGCCGATGACCAATGCCTCGCTTGACAGTGGAATAAGTTGAGACACATAGCCCGCTGCACCCACCGCAATGGCGGCTGCCGCAATCATCGCTTCGACCAACACGGCAAGGCCGACCGCGATCGTCAACCACGGCAGGCCAAATGATTTTTCGACATACACAGCTTCGCCTGCGGCTTGGGGCACGCGCCCGGAAAGTTCGGCAAAGGAGGCAGCGGTGAAGCCCATCACGACAGCGGAGAGTAGAAACGCAGCGGGCGCATAGGGTCCTGCCCGCACGATCGTCTCTCCGACGAGAACATAAATCCCTGCACCTATCGTGACCCCAAGGCCATATAAGACCAGACCGGTCAGACCAACCGACCGCTTGAGATGTGGCGAGCCTGCAGTTGCCTTGACCATATTTGCCTTAAAATCCTTTCCGGCAGTTTTGTCTTTGGCCGAGCGGGAGTTCGGGCGACAACCAGCTTGGCCTATGACACAGTCCTCTGGCACTCCGCGGGTGCGTTGGCGGCCAGTGGAACCGCAAACACGATCTTTGGCCTTGAGATACATCAAGGCCGTGTCGTCTGGATCATGGTAAGATCTTTAGGTTTTGGGGGAAAACAGATGACCTCTTTGGACGATATTGAGGACATGTCTGCGCTCACCCGCGCAGAAATCGACGTGCTTGCGGAGCACGAACACTTAATTGAATTCGACGCTGCAATTATGGGCGATTACATGATGCATGTGCATCATGGACCACAAAAGTGCACCAGATGATTTGTGATGACATCCGCGCAGCATTGCACGATGACAACGTGGTCCATGCCCGCGAGCTATTCGCTGTGTTGTGCGGGTTTTTGGCCGAACATCCTGAAGCCGCCCGCGGCGTGAACTGAAAAGGCGCAGTTTGATGCTCAGGACACATGGAGGTCGCGCGTCGTCTTCGGCGCTCACCAGAAGTGCCGAAAACAATAGGAAAGCCCACTTTCTTTCAGGTGTTTGCGTCCAAGCCGATCCAGATCAAAGACCGGTCGTCGGATAACGGTACACTTTATCTATGCGCGGCGCAGAAACCAATTACAAGACACTGACCGAAGACACATGATAAAACTCGTAAGACGCCCTACGAAAGACATTGATACTGTACCGCAGCGATGATGGCGATCAATCCGGTGGCCTCCAAGGGTTGGCTCGATATCATGTCCGAAAGCGCCCGCTTCATCGCGGATCGCCTGCAACAGGATTTGAACGCGCAAAAGGCCATGCTGGCGTGCAAGACCCCTGCCGAACTGCTGCAGGTTCAATCAGAGTTCTACAAATCGGCCATGGAGCAGTACACCGAAGAGTACACGCGCCTTTACAAGATGATGTCCGCGGCGACGGATGACACGTTGAACGACGCGCGGTCGGGACACTGCCCGCAGCTACGACGACATACCGCTCTGAGCACAGGCGCATTGATGGCGTTTCTTTGTCGGGATTCAGAGATGCCCGCGCGTCATTACGTGTTGTTTAATCGACATAACATCGCGCCTTGACCGATTGCAGCGTAAAGCGGCCCATCAGGCGCACGAACTTCATTGAGGGCAGGCAAAAGTTGAAGCATTTTCTCATAGTTATCACGCTATTTTTTGTGGGATCTTCGCTGGAAGCTCAAAGCGCAGGGGAAACTCTATTCGTAGAGAACTGTGTATCGTGCCATGGAGCAACAGGACGTGGCGACGGTCCTATTGCTCAGAAGCTGAATACAGCACCGCCCGATCTCACGAAAATTTCCGCGCGCAACGACGGTGTTTGGCCAATGCTGGAGGTCATGTCGATCATTGACGGTTATTCCCGTAACATCCTCCCCCGGGAGGATATGCCAGTTTTTGAGAGTTTTCTGGACAATGAGATGGTCGAGTTTGACACTGGAAACGGAGTGGATGTCTTGGTGCCTAGTAAGCTTGTCGAAATAGTAAAATATCTTGAAGCGTTACAAGACCCTGCACCGACGCGCTATGTGCCTTGAGACATTTTCGGAGCGGTTGGTTCTTTTTTGCGTTGAGCGAAAAATTGATGGCATCATAGAAATTGCTTTATTGCCGCTATGATCGCAATTTGGTCGTCGTTCTCCAGATTTCGCGGCGCCGACAACGAACCGCCGCTTTTCTTGCCGCGATGCAGTTGATGGATTGGGTCGATCCGTTGCTGCAGATACGAAGGCAAATGCCGGATCACTTCCGGTTTGGGCTCCAAGCCGACCTTCGCTGCGGCTGGACTAAACGTCCGGTCCATCCGCCGCCGACCGACCGGCACTTCCCCGCGCCCACCACCCTCCCCCATCATTAACCCTTCCTTCACAAACCCGACCGAACTCCGTGTTAAGGTGGCCGATGTGCGCCGGGGGGTGCACAGGTGGTGCACACATGGTGCACAGGTGTCACATCGCAGGTTTGCCATGTTTCACTGGCGTTAACCGCCGCTTCGCCGCTCGGTCCACCGGAGTGTTGCGCGGATTTCACCGCGCGCTGTATTTACGGTCGCGCCGCGCCGTCCCGCCGACGACCCGTCAGCACCAACCTTTGCTTTTCATTGCACCCAATCTCATGTACGTACGCGCAATCTGAAAGCCGGCGCCCGGACCTCAGCGCCGACAAAAGAAGATACAGAGGTCAGGGGGAATTCGCCCCCTATGCAATGGCCAAATGGCCTACACAGGAAACGTAGATGTTTAACGTAACGACAAAATCGATGCAGTGGGGCGAAGAAACGCTCACACTGGAAACAGGAAAAGTGGCCCGCCAAGCGGACGGGTCGGTGATTGCAACGCTGGGCGAAACCAGTGTCATGGCGAATGTCACCTTCGCAAAGAAACAAAAACCCGGTCAGGATTTCTTTCCTCTGACCGTGCACTACCAGGAAAAATACTACGCGGCGGGCAAAGTCCCCGGTGGTTTCTTCAAGCGTGAGGCGCGCCCCACGGAAAAAGAAACGCTGACCGCGCGTTTGATCGACCGGCCCTTGCGCCCCTTGTTCGTGCCCGGCTTCAAGAACGAAGTTTTGGTTATGTGCACAGTACTTAGCCACGATCTGGTCAATGACCCGGACATGGTTGCGATGATCGCAGCCTCCGCGGCGCTGACAATTTCCGGCGCCCCGTTCATGGGCCCGATTGCAGGCTGCCGCGTAGGTTTTGAAGATGGCGAATATGTTCTGAACCCCACCGTGGATGACATGCAGGACCTGCGCCTGAACCCGGATCAACGCCTTGATCTGGTGGTTGCCGGCACAAAAGACGCGGTCATGATGGTCGAATCCGAAGCCTATGAGTTGACCGAAGAGGAAATGCTCGGTGCGGTGAAATTCGCTCACGAGCAAATCCAACCGGTTGTCGATCTCATCATTGATCTGGCCGAAGACGCGGCCAAAGAGCCGTTTGATTTCCAGCCCGCCGATTACTCCGATCTGTCCAAGGCCGTGAAAAAAGCGGGCGAAAAAGAGATGCGCAAGGCATTTGCGATCTCTGACAAGCAAGAACGCACCGCAGCCGTTTCGGCCGCCCGTGACACGATCATGGCCGCGCTGAGCGACGAGCAGAAAGAAGACCCGAACCTCGGCTCAGCGATGAAAGGCCTCGAAGCCTCCATCCTGCGCGGCGACGTGGTGAAAACAGGCAAGCGGATCGACGGGCGCAAAACGGATGAAATCCGTGACATCGTCTGCGAAACCGGCCTTCTTCCACGCACCCACGGCTCGGCGCTTTTTACCCGTGGTGAAACACAGGGCCTTGTGGTCACCACGTTGGGCACTGGCGATGATGAGCAATTCATCGACGCGCTGCACGGTAATTTCAAATCCAACTTCCTGCTGCACTATAACTTCCCGCCTTATTCGGTGGGCGAAGCTGGTCGCGTGGGCCCTCCCGGACGTCGCGAGATTGGTCACGGTAAACTGGCATGGCGTGCGTTGCAGGCGGTTCTGCCTGCCTCCACCGATTTTCCGTATACCATCCGTCTTGTGTCGGAGATCACCGAATCCAACGGATCGTCTTCCATGGCGTCAGTTTGCGGTGGCTCCTTGTCGATGATGGACGCCGGTGTGCCGCTGAAAACGGCTGTTGCCGGTGTTGCGATGGGTCTGATCCTCGAAGAAGATGGCTCCTATGCGATCCTGTCTGACATTCTGGGTGACGAAGATCACTTGGGCGACATGGACTTCAAAGTGGCCGGGACCGAAGCGGGGATTACGTCCTTGCAGATGGACATCAAGATCGCAGGCATCACGCCCGAGATCATGGAGAAAGCGCTGGAACAGGCCAAGGCCGGCCGGATGCACATTCTGGGCGAGATGAACAAGGCGTTGACCGGCGCTGCGGACTTCTCGATCCACGCGCCACGTATCGAGACCATGCAAATCCCAACGGACAAAATCCGTGAAGTGATCGGTTCGGGCGGCAAAGTGATCCGCGAAATCGTGGAAGTTTCCGGCGCCAAAGTGGACATCAACGACGAAGGCATCATCAAGATCGCG
>CALNXN010000002.1:0-516034 GCA_942490645.1 uncultured Alphaproteobacteria bacterium
AGCGTGCGTTTCCAGACATCTTCGCAGCGTCATTTCGGGGGGAAATGCAACCGTACGACGGACACTGGCGGAATCATGTTTTCTGAATGCGCTCTAATAGGTGCTTCGCACGGCCAGAAGACATTTCCGCTTCTAGCCGAGCGAGTTGCAGCAGATTTTGAGCAAGACCCATTACAGGCGCCGCACCTCGGGCGAAAGCGCTAGCCACGGTCCTTTCCTTTCGAGAAGATGCCGCATCGGCGATTAGTGAACAGACCGCGACGAGGCTTGCTGACAACGCTGTATCAATCATGAAGGCCAATCAACGCAATTTGGCGAAGACCTTTTTTGCCGCAGCGCAGTTGTTGATGGGATTGCTCCGATGTCGGAAGAGTAACCCAGGGTTTCTCGATCCAAAGAAGTCGGAGAATCGCGAGAGGATAGAGACGGTTGCAGCAATTTTGCCGCTTGCGCGATCAAGATGGGAACGTGACGGAGATAAGAAAGCGTGGCGATGAAATGGTCGATTTGCTCGAAGCGAAAGGCATCAACGGCCTCATCTTGAAAGTTTTAGATCAGCTATCCGACTAATTTTCTAGTCAGTTGAAAAGCCTGCGCCAATCTCGGATCGCCTGGCTTTAATTCCGCTCCGGCCCGTCTTTAATCAGGACTGCGGCTTCGATCATCGCACGAAAACGCCCGAAAAACCCTGGTTTTAAAACCTACCTGATATTTATGCTGATCGAGTTACGCATCGTGAACCATCGCTCCATCCGCGACGAGCAGGTGTTGACCACCGAGGCGGTCGGGACAGGTGATGCCGAAGACCTGCGCCCTAGAAGGGTCGCTGCGTCCTCCAAGCCCCTGTTGCCGGCGCTGGCGCTGTACGGTGCCAACGCCAGCGGCAAGAGCAATGTCTTGTCGGCACTCGCGTTCATGCGCGATGCAGTGGTCGATTCGTACCGCCTGTGGCTGCCCGAGTGCGGGATTCCCCGCGAGCCATTCGCCGGCGGCGACAAACCGGCAGAGCCATCGCTGTTCGAGTTGAAGATCATCGTGGACGATGTTCGCTACCAATACGGCTTCGTGGCCGATGATCGCAGATTTCTCGAAGAGTGGCTGTACGCCTGGCCGCGGGGCCGGCGGCAGACTTGGTTTGAGCGCGATGGCGATCGGTTCAGCTTCGGGCAGGGTCTGTCCGGCGACAACCGTTTGATCGAGCGCACCACCCGCGAAAATGCCTTGTTCCTATCCACTGCCGCGCAGTTGGCACATCCCCAGCTCCGCGCAATCTATGCGTGGTTCTTCTCGATCCCGGGAATGGCGGGAAGTTTCCGGAAGAGACCGGAGCCGAAGCGACTGCGTCATCCTTCCTTTCGGGAAATGCTTGTCGACACGATCCTTGAGCCAGGACTTCTTACCATCGATCCAGACGCTGAACAGGCCTTCACCGCCGAGCTGTTGCGCCGTGCCGATACCGGCATCGAAGAGATTCGTGAAGTCGTTATCGATCCGGAACATGGGCCGGAGACCGAACTGAGGCATTCAGGCAACGGCAAGGACTACTGGTTGCCGCTCGAGGTCGAATCCAAGGGCACGCGTGCCTTGCTGGCGATCACCCCATTGTTGCACAGGAAGCTCTCGCTGGGGGGGCTGCTCGTCATCGACGAGTTGGAGGCGAGTCTGCACCCGGCACTGGCCGGCCAGATCGTGCAGCTGTTCAATGACCCCCGAACCAATCCGAAGCATGGGCAGCTCTTGTTCACGACCCACGACACCCACCTGCTTGGCGGGATGCTCGGCGATCCGCCGCTGCGGCGCGATCAGGTATGGCTGACGGAAAAGGATGCCGCCGGCGCGACCTGCCTCTATCCATTGACCGATTTCCGGCGGCGCGCGTCCGAGAACGTCGAACGCGGCTATCTCCAAGGAAGGTTCGGTGCGATCCCTTATCTCGACGACCTGATCGCTCCAAGCGGCGCGCCCATCAGCGATGTCGAGTAGACGACGAGATCGAGGGCGTCGGCCGGCGCGGGGCACTGCGCGGCTCGAGCCGCGGCGGATGCTGCTGGTTGTCTGCGAAGGTCAAGTCGATCTGGTGGCGTCGGTGAAGAGTTGCCCTTCAGCCTTGTAGACTCGCCGCCGTGCCGTAGGCACGCCTGGGATCGTCGGCAAGCTCGAACCGATAGGAAATCCAAGCCACCCTGAGCGTCCAGGTTGGCTCGGAACAGGACGCTAGCAGGGGCGGGACCTGTGGTCAACGCCGAACAGCGGGGCTGACGAGCGTCGGGGGCGGTGCGGGCACGGGCGTTGTGGGGTGCGGGGCTCGCAGCTGCGGTGGAGCGTGGCGCCGGAACACGAGTGGGGCTGCACCGTCTCCCGCGAGAGACGGCGGCTACCACGCCATGCGCTGATCCCAGTCTCAAATAGGCTCGAAGTCCGGGTCGGGCTGTTGGCAGAGATGCCAGTCCGGCATCGGCTCGGGAGCATCGTCCCAGGCGGACGGTCCGCGTGCGGGCGTGATCAGCGGTGGACGCGGCGGCTCACCGAGCGCCAAGAGAATCCGCTCGACGGGCGCGGCCTCGGTGATGAATGCAATCAGGCGCCTATCCGCGCCGCGGTTGGGGCAGGTTCGGGTCTGTCCCTGTCTTCCTAATCAGGTTGCCTGATGGACCGGGTTGCCAAACAGGCGGTTGCGAGCCACCTTGCGCACAAGATCGATGGGGATGATCAGAACCGCCATCGCGAGCACAAGCACCCACTCTTGCAGCGTCAGGCCGACCGTGCGTAAGACTTCGCCGCCGAAAGTGATGAAGATCACCTGGATGGCCATGATCGATGGGATGATGATCGAGAACAGCCGGTTATCGAGCAGGTGCTCGAATAGGTTCAGCCCTTGTGTGCGGGCGTTGAAGGTATTGAAGACCTGCACGAAGACGAAGAAGGCGAAGAAGGCTGTCAGGAACTTGGCTTCTGCCTCGACTGAGCCGGTGGCATGGCCGCCGTCGAACCAGCCTTGCGTGACTGGACTGGTGAGGAACAGGATGCTGAGTGCGGCGATCACGCCGCCGTTGATCAAGATCGACGACCACATATCGTTATTGATCAGCGGCTCATCGCGGCGTAGCGGTTTCTCCTGCATGTAGCGTTGCAGGGCGGCCTCGCCAGCGAAGGCCAGACCTGCCAACGTATCCATGATGATGTTGAGCCACAGGAGCTGGGTCATCGTCAGCGGTAGGTCGAAGCCGAAGAACTGACCCAAGAAGACGACCAGGATCGCCGAGACATTGACGGTCAGCTGGAAGATCAGGAATTTACGGATCGACTTGAAGAGGGTGCGGCCGTAGAGAACTGCCTTGGTCAGCGACGAGAAGTTATCGTCGAGGATGACAATGTCGCTCGATTCCTTGGTCATCTCGGTGCCACTGCCCATCGCGAAGCCGACATCGGCATTCTTGACGGCCGGGGCGTCGTTGACCCCATCGCCGGTCATGCCGACGACCAGCCCCAGCTCCTTGGCGAGCTTGACGAGCCGGCTCTTGTCGGTGGGGAAGGCGCGGGCAACGACATAGAGGTGCGGGAGGATCGTTTTCAGCTCATCGTCGGAGAGCCCGCCGAGCTCGGTCGAGGTCATGATGACGGCCTCGGGATCGTCCTCGAGTAGACCGACGTCCTTGGCGATCGCCTGTGCCGTTTCCTTCGCATCGCCGGTGATCATCACGACATGGATGCCGGCGTCTTTGGCGGTCTTGACCGAGGCGTAGGCCGTCTCCCGCAGCTCGTCGCGCATGCCGAATATGCCGACCAGCGTCAGGTCGGCCGGCAGCGCGTTGCTGTCGTCGATTGGGGTATCGGTCACGGCCACCGCGAGCAGCCGCATGGCACGCGCCGACAGCTCGCTCATGGCCTGCTGGAGGGTGTTCGTGTCCGTCAGTTCGTGCGGCTCATTATCGCCGTTGAGGTAGTGACGGCAGTTTTTCAGGATGACCTCTGGCGCCCCTTTCACCAGGGTTAGGGATCGCTTGCCGGTGACCTGGGTCGCCGAGAACTTGCGCGTACTGCTGAAGGGAATCAGGTTGACGATATCGGTTGTGTCATCTTGGGCTAGATATGGGGTGACGAAGCGCAACAGGGCCTGCTCAGTGCGGTCTGCGCCAACCATCTTGATGTCGTTCGGATCGCTTGCGTCGATAACGGCGCTGGTGTTGTTGCGCAAGGCGAACCCGGCATCGTCACGCAGCGCTTGGGGGATGTCTTGCAGGTGCTCGTAGCCGATGCCGGTGCCGTCGAGAAAGCTGCTGACCGACAGCCGGCCTTGGGTCAGCGTGCCGGTCTTGTCGGAGTAGAGGATGTTTAGGCTGCCCGCCGTTTCGATACCGAGCAGCTTGCGGACCAGCACCTTGACGCTGAGCAGCTTCTTCATGTTGATCGCCAGCACCATCGCAATCATCATCGGCAGACCCTCGGGCACAGCGACGACGATGACAATGATCGCGAGGATCGCGGCCGTCACGAAATCCTTGACGATGATTCCACCGTCCTGCGCCCAATAGGCATCAAAGCCCCCGCCCTGCAGGAACATGTTGTTGAACATGAAGGCGAGGAAGATGAAAGTCGCGCCGATGTAGCCGAACATCGCGATGTGCCCGCCGAGCGTCGTGAGCTTGTGCTGCAAGGGCGAGAGGCGGTCTTCGGCCGAGACCAGTTCCTGCATCGTCTGCCCATAGCGTGTTTGGTTGCCGACGGCGGTCACGCGCATCACGCACTCGCCGTCGACGAGCAGTCCAGCGCGAAACAGACGATTCTCTTCGTCGGCTTCGGCAGGATTTGCCTCTTCGCGCAAGGCTGCCTTCTTGACCGGCTCGGATTCACCGGTCAGCGCAGCTTCGTCGATCTCGGCATGACCGGCGATCAGTAGGCCGTCGGTTGGGATCGTATCGCCCGGTTGTAGAAGAATGTGATCGCCGACGACGAGGTCGTTGATCCGGATCTCGGTCAGGTGGCCGTTGCGGAACACCTTGACCAGGATCATTGATGCCTCTTCTAACAGGCGCTGAAACGATTGCTCGTTGCTGTACTCCGACCAGGTCGCAACGAAGGTCGCAATCACGACCGCGAAGGCGATGCCGACGCTCTCGTACCACTCGGCGTAGCCAAACAGCCAGAGCGTGAGTGTGATCAGCAGCGCGAAAACCAGGATGATGATAATCGGATCTTTTAGGTTACCGACCAGCTTGTCCATAAAGCCCTCGGTTTCCTGACTCGCAACCGCGTTCGAGCCATGCTCGGAGCGTGATTGTGCGACCTCTGTATCGGTGAGTCCAGAATAGGCGAATTTCATGTTAGAGATTTCCAAAAAGCCGTTATGAATTGGAGGTAGGATCGCAAGATTCTTCCTGATGGCGTTGCCGTCAAGTCTATCAGAGCTGCTGGTAGGCGTCCCTGCCGGCGAGTTGCGCGCAGATCATTTGGCCAAGGCGCGCTTACGCAGGCCATGCGGTTGGTGCGCAAGAGACGAGCAGCAACCGTCCCCCCGGGGTCTCAGACGGCAGCGAGTGTCGATTGTAAGGTTGGCTAGGGGCAGGCAAACAACCAGGCGAGCGACGAGCAAGGGCTCTTGGGGAAAGGCGCAAGGCAGTACCCGAGTGTGCGTACCGATGTCAAAAGCGACGCGATTACAGCAATGGGATTGCGAATGCGAGCGCGGCGTGCAACAGCAGGCAGGCCATGACGCCGGCGATGACGTCGTCGAGCATGATGCCGAGACCGCCCTGGATACGCCGGTCTACCCAGCCGATCGGCCAGGGTTTCCAGATGTCGAACAGGCGGAACAGCGCAAACCCCGCCAGGATGCTGGTGAGGCTGAGCGGCACGGCCGTCATGGTCACCAGCATGCCGACGATCTCATCCCAGACCACCGAAGGCGGGTCCTTGCGCCCGAGCGCAATCGCTGCCTCCCCGCACAGCGGAATGCCGACCGCCAGCAGCAGCACCGTGATGCCGATGTAGACGGGCAGCGGCGTTGGCAACAATGCCAGCGCCAGCACCACCCCCGGTAGCGTGCCGAAGGTGCCCGGCGCCACCGGCGCACGGCCGCTGCCGAAGCCCTGCGCGAGAAACAGCACGACCTTGGTGCGCATCCCGGTGGATTGGTTTGGGACCGTCATGGGGATCTTAGCCGTTGACGCCGTAGTCCCTGGTTAGACCTTCGAGCCCGTCGGCATAGCCGGCACCGACCGCTTTGAACTTCCACTCCTCGCCGCGACGGTACAGCTCACCGAAGATGACCGCGGTCTCGGTGGCATAGTCCTCGCTGAGATCAAAGCGCATGACCTCGCTGTCGTTGGCGCTGTCGACCGCGCGGATAAAGGCGTTGTTGACCTGGCCGAAGTTCTGACCGCGCCCCGCGGCGTCGTAGATGGTGACCGCGAAGACGACCTTTTCGGCATTCGCCGGTAGTTTCGGCAGGTCCACGACGATGACCTCGTCATCGCCTTCGCCTTCGCCGGTGAGGTTGTCGCCCATATGCACGACCGCCTCTTCCGGGCTCTTGAGGTTGTTGAAGTAGACGAAGTGCTGGCTCGATACCACCTTGCCGTCGGCGCCGACGACCAGCGCGCTGGCGTCCAGATCGAAGTCCTTGCCGTCGGTGGTGCGGGCATCCCAGCCTAGCCCGAACTTCACGCTCGTCATGCCGGGTGCCTCTTTGGTGAGAGAGACATTGCCGCCTTTGGTCAGATTCACTGCCATGGTTTGTTTTCCTACTGTGGTGAATGATGCCAAGCCACTGGCTGGTTGGCGTAGAGGGCGCACCGATTGACTCGGTGCGCGGTGATTGGGAGAGGCATTGCTTGATGCCGCCAAATGCTTGCAGACAAGCCCAACGGTGGATGCGCTTCGCTTATCCACCCTACGTGCCGCCTGTTTCAGTTGCTATTGACTCGATCCCAAGTCAAGTTTCGCTAAACGTTAACGCCGTACTGTTTCGCCATGGCCGCTAGACCGCCGGAGTATCCTTGGCCGATCGCATTAAATTTCCACTCGTTGCCGTGGCGGTAGATCTCGCCGAACACCATCGCGGTCTCGGTGGAGTAGTCCTCGCCCAGATCGAAGCGTAGCACCTCCTGATCGTTGTCCTTGTTGACGAAGCGGATGAAGGCGTTGCTGACCTGACCGAAGTTTTGTCCGCGGGCCTCGGCCTCGTGGATGGTCACCGTGAACACAATCTTGCTGATGTCTGGTGCGACATTGTCCAGAAACACGTTGATGACCTCGTCATCGCCTTCGCCGCTGCCGTCGAGGTTGTCGCCGGTGTGCTGTACGCCCTTGTCCGGCGACTCGAGCTGGTTGTAGAAGATGAAGTGGGCATCGGACTTGGAGCGCCCGGCCTCGTCGAGCATGAATGCCGAGGCGTCGAGATCGAAATCCGCGCCGTCGGTCGCGCGCGAGTCCCAGCCGAGTCCGACGTGGATGTTCTTCAACCCAGGCGCGGCCTTGTCGAGGGAAATGCGCCCACCTTTCTGTAGCGAAACTGCCATATCGAAGATCTCCTAATCAGTGTAAGTCAATCGGTGTAAGCCAATCGGCCTAAGCCAATCGGCCTAGTCAACTGGCCGTCGCCAGCCTCTGCCCGGCCAACTTCATTGCGCATGCGCCACCGGCCGGTCGCGCGTCGCATGCTCATCCACAGTGTCCTACTGACGTGACGGTTCAGAAACAACATGGACATCACCGCGGACGGAAACAAACTACGAAAAGCGCGAAATACGCGAAATTGAGCAGGAGTTAACCTGTATTTGGAGAATTTTCGCGCTTTTTGCGTTTTTCGTAGTTCAAAAAAGATGAACCACGTGCTATTGAATCGTCACTTACTGCCGCGGACCCAGTCGAAACCAAAGCCGAAGGCCTCATCGACCTGCTTGTGGCCCGAGAAGTAATCGACGAGCTTGGTTACGCTAATCCGCCCGGCGTCGTTCTCCAGCATCGCGATGGCGCACATGCCTTTGCTCTTGGAGTGTTCGTCAAGCGACACCACCAGCTGCGGCGAGCCTGGGGCGACGACCGTCACCACGGCGTTTGCGGCGGCCCAATTCGCGGCCCCCTCATAAATGAATGCAAAAATGAGCACGCGGCGTAACTTGCTCCACTCGCGGCCGTTGATCAGCAGGGTCTCCCCGGCGACCGCCGCGCCGGTGCGGTCGTCGCCGAGCAGCTTGACGAAGGGCGGGCGGTTGAGGTCGCCGAAGTTGCCGCCGAGCGCCTGCACGACCGTCTTTTGGCCGTCGGCCAGTTCCAGCATGCACCCAAGGTCTAGGTCGATGCCGCCCTTGCTGCCGCCGAAGAACCCGCGCTTCTGCGCGCCACTGGTCCAGTTCAGGTTGATGTTGATCTCCTCGAAGCCCTGTGTTGGCTTCTCCAGCGAGATCGGTTTGCGCTTTTCAAGGTTGATCCGAGACGGTGCGCTTGGGGCCGGCGGAGGAGTGGGCGCCGCCGCGGGCTTAGGGGCCGGGGCTGGCGGGGGCTTGGCCGCCGCGGGCTTCGGTGGCGCCGGGCTCGGAGGTGGCGTGTCCGCGATCTCGACGCCGTAATGGCTCGCAAGCGGTGCCAGCCCACCCGCGAAGCCTTGCCCCAGCGCACGCAACTTCCAGACGCCGTTGCGCAGATAGAACTCGCCCAGGATGAGCGCGCTTTCTTTCATGCCCGACTGTCTGGATCGCAAACCCCAGATCGGTCTCGCCGCCGACGACCTGGAGGCGGACCGCGGAGAATTCCGAAAAGGTCCGGATGCCCGGCGACTGCCGTGTCGATGCTGAGCGCGATGATGACGCGCTGGACGCTTCCACGTATCCGGGCGGGCTCGCAGCGCGCGCTGAGCTCGGCCGCGTTGAGCTCGATGCCGTCTTTCGGTGCGCTGTTGTTGCCGTAGAAGATGAAGCCCTCGTCGCCAATCACGCGCCCGGCGGCGTCGAGCAGGAACAGGTTGAGATCCAGGCTCGGTGCATTGGCCTGGGGTTGAGCGGTGACGGTTAAGGTCAGCGCTCCGGTCGATACCGGTGCGTTCTGTCCGGATGCATATCCGTCAAGCCGGGCGCTCTGTCCGGATTGCATATCCAAAAGCGGTGTTCTCCGTACTGGATTCGAGAGATTGGCGGTGATGATGTCGCCCATCTCCTGGAAGGTGCGGCCACGTCCCTTGTCGCCGATGGCCTGCATATGCCAGGTGTTCGACTGGAGATACAGTTTCGCCATCACCATGCCGGTGTGATCGCCGCCGTCGAGCGTTAGGTCGAAACGCGCGAGCTCTTGGTCGTTCTTCCCGTTCAGCAACCGACAGCGCGCATTTGGGATGCCCTTGAAGCTGTCGTTGAGGAAGGAGTTTACCGTGAAGATCAGCGTGTCGACACCCTGCGGCAGCTGGTCCAGGTTGACCTTGATGATTTCGTTGTCGCCATTGCCGCCGCCGGCACGATCATCGCCGGTATGGACGACGGCACCGTTGTCGCTGCGCAGCTTCTGAAACCAAACGACAGTCTTCGAGCTTGCCGCCCGCGTACAGCAGGCAAGACGCATCGAGATCGACGTCGACCAGCTTGGCGCCGCCGAATAACCCCTTCTTCTCGCGTTGTCCCCAGCCCAGCGCCAGCGCGACCTGCGACAGGCCAGGCTCAGACACCTTCTGCAGCGAGATCTTCTGCCCCTTGGATAGATTGATGCTCATTGGCTTTTCTGTTCCCATTTCTTGGGCAAAGTTGCCCGTTAGTTGCTTCGCTCCCGGTTGATACTGCCGAGGCAGTGCAACTCGGGTTCTGGTTGAGCAGTCCCAACCGGTGGCGCTCAGTCTGACGGCGGATGCGCTACGCTTATCCGCCCTACCTCTGCTCTATTTCAGTGGTTTTTTTCAATCCTCACCCAGCTTCGCTTTTTCCGGCGCACAAACCGCGCGTGCGTCGTCTCTGTAAGGGCGCGTACCGGGTTATCGACCGGCCATCTGCACGACCGCCAGGCGCCCTCCGGCTTCTTTAGAGAAGAGCAGTTGCAGTCCATCGCGTAGCTGCACCCGCTCTCCGATCGGGATCGGTTTCCCCGCAGTCACGTCCAGGCACTGCGGCAGCGCCTCGTTGACCAGCCACCAGTCGCCCCGGTGCAGCACGAAGTAGCCGACACGGCGCTTTTGGTCCTCGGTCAGGCGCTCGTTTGGCGTGACGTGCGTGTGGGTATGCCACTGGAACAGCGACTGCCCGGTGTAGATCATCAAGCGCTGTCCGTCGGCACGGTAGGAGCCGCCGTGGCGCGAGGAGTAGAAGTTCAGAACCGGCAATAGGCCGGCATAGGGGGTGTCGCAGAAGGGGCAGACCGGGGCGCGGGAGTTGTCGAACACGTACCAGCCCTGCTGGCAGTTTGCATTGACGCAGGGCTGCAGCAGATCAGCGGTGCTGACCAGGGCAAACTCCCAGTCCTCGGCGGTTGGTCGCGCCGCGGGGTCGCGCAAGCCGTCGCCAAAGGCCTGCTTGAACAGCGGCGAGAGGTAGGGCCCGGCGAGGGTGTAGGGGAGCTTGCCCGTGTCTGCCCATGGCAGGTCGCTCGGGCGCACATCGGCGAGACGGATGCGGTTGCTGTTGTCGCTCGGGTCTTCGATGAACAGGGCGCGTTCGCCCATGGCCAGGGTGTCGTCGCGGTGCGGATCGGCATCATGGACCTTGCCGCCGCGCAAGGGGTGGCGAAACAACAGGTACATGTAGACGAGCACCGCCAGCGCATGGCGGTCCGTGGTGATGCAGGGCAGGCGCCGCTGTGTGCTGTCTTCTGGGCAGATGCGCCGTCGCGACGACCTCCGGCGCGATGAAATCCGGCGTGCCTACGACCTCCGGCGGGTACTTGCCCGGCACCACCAGGCCGTCGATGTCGATGATACAGGCCGCACCGCTGGTGGGGTCCACCAGCGCATTCTTGTAGCTGAGGTCGGAATGTGCCAGGCCTGCCGCGTGCATGCGCCTTGTGGCGCGGGCGAGGCGGATGGCGATGCGCAAGTAGTTGAGCCAGTTCCCGCGCTCGCGTGGGTCCAGGAAGCGGTTCTGATTGCTGGCCGACGCGAACCATTTGCCTTCTTTCTCGCGGCCCTTGATGCCGAGTGCATCATCGTTGGTCGAGCCGTGCTCGAAGAAGAACTGGCTGGAGTAGGTGGGGGCGACCACGCCAACGCGTCCCTCATGCTCGACAATGCCGGTCGGCCAGCAGAACACCTCGCGCCAATACTCGCCGCCGTGCTGGGAGAAGATGCCCTGGCGGTAGTCGTCGCAAATCACCCGCAGCCGCTCTCGTGCGGCCGGGGACTGTTGTTCGCGATAGAACCCGATCACGTAGGAGCGGTCCGGTGCGAAATAGACGTCCTTCATGGCGCCGGAGCCGATGATCTCGTCGGTGAAGGCGACCGACTCGCCGCCGAGCGTCTTCAGCTGAATGGTCTTGTTCGTCATGGGAGCGCCTAAAAAAGCAACGCGATGGTGCGGTCGTCGTGATGCCCTTTGCTCCAAAAATGCAGCCAGCTGCGCAGTTTCTCTGGAGCCATATCGTCGTTCGCCAGCGGTTGGAGTTCCTCCCAAAGCGCCCACCAGCGCTCCGGTGCCTTGAGTTCGATGTCGGATGCGAAGCGCGGATCGCTGACGCCGTCGCTCATCAACAGCAGGGCCTCAAGTGACGGCATGATCGCACAGTCGATACGCGCCATGATCTCGTCGGCATCGCGCACCGCGCTGCGGTCGAGGAAGCGTGTCTGCCCGGAGAACTCACCGGAATCGGGTTCCCCGAACAGCCGCACGCCGCCTTCTCGGGGGAGCGCGGCGATCGCGCCGTCGCCGACCCAGTAGGTGCCGACCAAGTCGCCGAGGGGCGTGTGCGTGTGCGCGGCGAGCAGTAGCGTCGTGGCGTAGTCGCGCGCCTCTTTGCCGTGTTCCTGCGCCTTCTGCTCAATCGCCTTGACCGCTTCGAGCGCCGCCTTGCCCAGGGTTTGGTAGAACAGGACACGCAGGGCGTGCGATGTGCGCATCTCACCGGACGCAAGCAGCTCGTCGATAGCCGCTGGGCCGTGGTCGGCGAGTCCAAGCTCGGCCTGTTCCAACGCCACTGCCGTCGCCACGCGCGAGCCGATGCGCGAGCGCTTGGCGCTGCCCGCGCCGTCGGCGACAGCGACGATGTTCCAAATCCCGTCCGCACTGACCCGCAGGGCGACATCATCGTCGCGAAAGCCGCCGGTGTGGGCATGTGAGCGCCCGCGCACGCTGGCGGCAATCAACTGTCGGTCATGCGCTCCGGCGATCCTCCAACACAACTCGTCTTCTTTCCAGCCGGGCGCGTCGCGGTCGGATGGCTTGTTCTGCCAGAGCGAGCGCGGGTCGTGGTTGACGATCAGCTGCGTGCGCGCCGTGCGTGCTGGCACGGCGTCCGCGCTGGCGCAGGAGACGACGATCTCATACTCGCCGGGCTGCGGTGTTGCGCCGGACAGTAATCCATCGCGGTAATCAACACCGGCCTCCGGCGGGATCTCGCAATCGAGGATCTGTGCTGGTCGCCCCGCGCCGTCGCGGACGCTGATCGCTGATTGGTAGGGCTCTCCGGCCTTGGCATTGGATGCGATGGTGACGTACATGCGCTGGGGCTGCGGTTCGGAGCGGGGCAGGGGTGTCAGGGGGATGGCGCCTGGGCGCCTGTGCGGATCAATGTCCGTGGGGCGGGTTGACGCCGTCTCATTACCAGGCTCGTCATCAGTCACTGCCTCGTCGCTGTTCGCCGTCTCGCTATCCGGCGCGTGTTGGATGTGCAAGTCTTTGCCAAGACACGGCACGGAGCCAGGTGTTCCCTCTGCTTGGTGAGTCCCCTCGCAAGCAGGCATGTCTCCGAGCGCTTCATTGTCGCTCTGCGCGCGTTGTTGCGCTGCGTCCTGGTCTCGGTGCGCGACGGGGCTGGCTGCGCTTTCCGCCTGATCGAACTCCTCGTGTGCCGGAAGGTCGCCGGGCGCTTCGTTGTTAGTCGGTGTTTGTTCTTGGGTCGCTTGCTGATCAAGCTGCGCGAGGGGGGCAGGTGCGCCCTCCGCTTGCTCTGACTCCTCGGGGGACGGCAGGTCGCCCGATCTGTCGCTGGGCCTGTCGTCGTCGCCATGGTGCACGCCTTCAGGAGCCGGTCGGACCAGCGCGACCATCTGTCGCGCCAAGCCAACGAGTTGCCCTTCGGTGTCGGCGTCGGGCCAGGTGTTCGGCGCCGGTAGCCGGCTGCGCAGCTCCGCGACTAGATCGCGCGCAATGCGCTCCTGCTCGGTATTCGTCATGGGGTGTTCGTCATGGACTCGATACCTGCCGCGTCGCGCTAGCCTTGTCCTCGTTGGATCGCGAAATCTTCTTCGCCACCCCCCTGGAAATTGACGTCGGATCGACACCACGGACAGCGCGCGTTACCGGGGCCGGTAATGCAGAACAAATGGCCGCAGCGGCATTGGGCAATGGTGATGGGGTTGCCGCAACAGGGGCAGGCGGCGGCGCCGTCAAGGTCCGCGGTATTGGCCTGGCCACCGCTCGCACCTTGCTGGGTCCACTCGAAATACGCCTCGGTCAGCGGGTAGGCGCCGGTGATACGGTATCCCTGAAAGGGGATGTCGAGGAACTGGGTGCTGATGCGGTCGCCCTGGTGACGGTCGTACTTCAATAGGTACGGCTGGCCGGTGGTCTGGCAGCGCCCGACCATGACGACACAATCGGCGTCCGCACTGGATTCCTCGCCGCCTGGGCGGGCGTGCGCGATGGCACGATCGTCGACCTTTGCCAGCGAGATGCGTCCCGCATCGGGGTCGCCGACGCGCTCGCTTTGCATCGAGACGGACTCGGTCAGCCAGCGCACGAAGACCTCAAAGCCACCGGGTACCTTTGGGTCGAAGGTGAAGATGTGGTCCGTCAGGGTGGCGAGGATCGCTTGATCGGCGTACTCCCCTAGCGCCACGGCCACCAGATCGACGCGGGAGCGGTAGCGGGATTGCCAGCGTTCGCGCGCCGCGGTGATGTCGTCGGTGGGCTTGCCGTCGGTAAACAGGTAAACGATGGGGCGCCAGTCTCCCTTGCGGCTAGCGTCGCCGCGCACGACCTGCCGGTCGATTTCATCCATCACCAGTTCCAGCGCTGCGCCCAGGGCCGTACCGCCGCCGATCGGCAGTGCCGGCCCGCGAAACGCGGGCAACTCGCACAGATCGACCAACGTGCGGGCGATGCCGGCGAAGGCAATGACGGACAAGTAGACGGTATCGAGCGCCTGGGCGTTCGTGCGCAGGGTCGCGACGATGGTGCCAATGGCCTCTTCCATCTGATCGCGGTTCGTGCCAGCCATCGACTCGGAGCAGTCAAGGACAAGGAAAACGGGGAGGCGTCGCATCTTGTTGTCCTGCTTAGAACGCGATCCGGACCTCTCCCGGAAGCTCCGGGAGCGTATCGGTCTCGTTGATGCCGCCGCTGCGACCGCTCGCGGCGATGGTGCTCGATACCCACTGGAAGAACTGCGCGAATCCTGCACCGTCAAGCGTGTCGAGCGAGACCACGGTGTCGGTGAGTTCCAGCAGCCGGTCGCGCTTGGCGCGCGGGCCGGCGGCGCAGGCGATGATGCGGGCGAAGTTGCGCCGTTTGACCTCGGCGATCCCCTCTTGATAGGCCTGCGTGTCGGAGGGGCTGCCGTCGGTCATGACGAAGGCCATCGGTCGCCAGTCGCCACGGTTGCCGTCGCTGTTGTGCACGACATCCCGGTCGACCCGTTGCGCCAACAGCTTCAGTGCGGCACCCAGGAAGGTCGCGCCCGACGAGGGCACCTCGATCTCGGGGATGCGCACCTGATCGATCGGCGTCAGGCCGAACACCTCCTTTGCTTGTAGGTCGAACGTGATCAGCGACAAATGCACACTATCCAGTGCGAACGGATCGCGACGCAGTGCCTGCTCCATGGCCTTGAGGCCGACGTTGAGGGACTGGATCGGCTCCCCGGCCATACTCCCGGAGGTGTCCAGCAACACGTAGACTGGCAGCCGTCTGTTCGACACCGATCAGACCCCTGCCACGTTGACTTCCGGCGGCGGCGGCGGCAGGTCGCCGAGTCCACCAACATCGCGCTTGGTGAGATCGACCTTCTGGCTGGTCATGGCCACCGAAGCGGACACCCAGGCGAAGAAGCTCTTGATGGTCGCGGCGTCGGCGGTATCCAGCGTGACCACGGCCTCGGTGAGTTCGCGCAGGACGGTGGTGTCGGCATGCGCGCCAGCGGCGCAAGCCACCAGGGTAGCGATCGGCACCTTGTCCAGGTCGGCTTTGCCACGGCGCCAGTCATCCGTTGGGCCGCCGTCGGTCATCAGGAACACCAGCGGTTTCCAGTCGCCACGACGTTCCGCGGTGCCCCGGATCACGTCGCGTTCGATGGCCTGCGACAACAGCGTCAGTGCCGCACCCATGCTGGTCGCGCCGGAGGCCTTGATGATCGGCGCCGTGAACGCCGTCACTTCCACCAAGGGTGAGACCTCCTGCGCCGCCGTGCCGAAGGTGATGACCGACAGATACGCCGTTTCCAATGCGTGCGGGTCTCTGCGCAGCGCCGCCAGCAAGGCCTGCAGGCCCTCCTGCACGGCTTCGATCGGTGCCCCCCTCATGGAGGCCGAGGTGTCGAGCAACAGGTAGACGGGTAGGCGTCTGGACATGGGCTTTTCCCTGGATGATGCCTGCATTCAGGTTCCCGCCCGCCGGTGCTGAGCGTGCATCGGACGGCGGCCGGGGTGGTGATGGGCGGGTGCCCTGTGGGTGCTGGGTCGGTACTGGCTCGGCGCGCGATTGCGTTGTCTCAGCCGGTCTTGGTTGGAAGGAATTCGGCGGGGTCGAGGCCCAGTTCCTGACACATGCGGGTCACCGCCGCGCGCTCGTCCTGATCGAAGTTCCCGTCAGCGGCGGCGATGACGCAACAGGCGCGAACCAGCAGGCGTGCTTCGCCCGGCTTGTTCTTGATGCCGGACACCACCTTCAGGGCCTCCGCTTCACCGATTTGCGCATCGAACTCGTACTTCGCGCAGTGGGCATCGAAGGCCTTGATGACATCGCCGGTCTCGTAGAGCGAGAGCACGTCGGATGTCTGCATAAACCCCATCATCTTGCGCTTCTCGTCGGGCGATACGACGCCGTCGGCGTTGGCGATGATGGCGCAGCCCGCCGTACAGGCCTCCATGAACTTACGGTTCATGGTGCGCTTGGCCTCATCGCGCAGGCCCTCTCCCATCCCCTTCAGCTTTTCCATCATTCCAGCTAACACGGTGTTACCTCCGTCAACGATTTCTCATGGGCGCGGACAGCTTGCTGGCGGCGCGGTTAGTCTGTTCTGGCGTCCCATGCTAAGGACGGTTTGTTTGATTTTCAAGACAAACAAAACGCCATGCGACAGCTTTCTTGGACTATCGCACAGATTGCGATTTTAGTCTCTTCCTGTATCCTAATTCTACCGAGGCGATGGCTCAGGCCGACCAGAGCACGGCGCCGTGTTGCATTTGGCGCCCTCAATCGATCTAGAGCCTTTTCATCGGCTGTCGTCTCCAGCGGAGTCTGACGCCATATCCCCGGTTTCCAGCACAGTCTGACGCCCTATCCCTGGCCTTGCCCACATTGACCCTGCCTCCATGAACGAGCATCCGAAGCGTACGCTTGCCCGCGTGTTCTGGCAACGCGCAAGGCGCGTCACCGACGATATCGACGCTCCGCGCCCGCCTGACGCGCCCGGTTGAGCCCTTTTACTACCCCAGGACCTTGCCTAATGGATCGTGTATTCCCCATCCCCGGCGGCCGCTTGCGCGTTACCACTCGCCGCGAGTTGTTGCCGCTGGAGCGGCTGCTCGGCTTTGCGGCGCGCGCCAATCCCAAGCGCCCGTTCCTGTTTGTATCGCGCGTTCTCGGGCGCCATGTGCCGGTGCGGCCATCTCAAATGCGCGCGTCCTATCGCATTGGCCGAGCCGCTGCCACCTACCTGGGCCGATCTGGGTGATGGGCATGGCAGAGACGGCGACCGGACTCGGCCTGGGAGTGGCCGACAGCCTTGCCTCGGACGCGCCTCGCAACGATGTGTTCGCGCAGCACACGACGCGCTTTGACGGCGACGAGCCACCGCTGTTGACCTTTGATGAAAGCCACTCGCACGCGCCGATGCATCTGGTGCAGCAGCCCGCGCCCGCGCTCCGGGCGGCGTTCGACGGCGCGCGCTCGCTGGTGATCGTCGATGACGAGGTGTCTACCGGGCGCTCGGTATCGGCGCTGGTGCGCGGCCTTCTGGCGCGCATGCCGGATGTGGACACCGTCGCATTCGTCAATCTTGTCGACTGGCTCGACAGCGAGCAGCGCGCTCGGATTGGCCGCGAATTGGCTGACCACGTCGGCTCACGGAAGCTGGAGCTGATCTGGCATAGTCTGCTTGAGGGCGCGTTCACCTTTGATAGTGACGGCCAGACCGATGGTGTGCGAGAGCTGCCGATGAACGTCGTCCCCCACGTCGCGGCCCGCGGTGTGCGCGGTGATCTCGGGCGTACTGGCTTGCGGATGCCTGCTCGCGGCCGGGTCGATCCTCAACGATGCCACGACATCCGCCACAACCGTAACGCTGACGGACACGCTGACCAACCTGATCAACAACCAGCAAGGCGCTGGCAATGGGCTTGGTGAGCATCTCGCGCCTGCCGGGTTTGCCTGTGGATCGCCCAGCATCAGGCGGCTTTGGCCGGGTTCTGGAATGTACAATCGCGAGCCTAGCCCCCTGTACCCAAAGGCGTCGATTGCCCGGTCGTCACGGTGGAAATCACGCAGTGGTAGGCAATGGAACAACAAGCTCCAGAACACGGCCGATGTCATTTCGGCCGATACGCCTGATCCTGTCCTGACCAACAATGACGACACGGTGACCTATACCGTCACCCCACGCGTGGATCTGGAACTGACCAAAGTCGGCTCTCCCGACCCGGCGACGGCTGGCCAGAACCTGAGCTATGTTCTGACCGCGCGCAACCTTGCAAACGGGCTGAGCCGTGCGGACAACGTGATCGTCACGGATGTCTTGCCCGCTGATGTCACCTTTATTTCAGCCGTTGGATCGGCCGGACCATCTGCGTCTGGCTGCGCCACAACGCCCATCGTCGGTACGACGACCGGTGGTGGCAACAACACCATCATCTGTAACGTTGGCAACATCAACGGTGCGCAGCGCACTGTTACGGTGATCGTGCGTCCGAATAACGCAACGCGCGGCACCTCGTTGACCAATAACGCAAGCGTCGACAATGATTTTGACGACATCAACCCGGCTAACGACACAGCATCCGCAACAATCCCGGTCCAACAACCCGCGTTTGACCTGCTGATCAACAAGACCGACACCGTCGATCCGCTGCCGCGCGATGAGGACAGTCTATACCGTGACCGTCCGCAACCTTGGCCCCTCTGCCGCCGAAGATGTGGTGATAGAGGATCTGTTGCCGGTGGCAGGCATCAGCTACCGCTCACATACCATCGATTCAGGTGGGTCTTGCCCAACACCACCGGCGGTCGATTCCGTTGGCGGCACTCTGACCTGTACCGTTCCGCTCCTGCTGCCAAGCCAAACCGCTACGCTGCTGATCACCGCACGCGGCGTGACCAAAGGCACTGCCTTCAACAACGTCAGTGTGTCCACCCAAGACGAAATCACGAACGGTCTGACATTCGATACGAACACTGGCAACAACGCAACCAATGAAGACACCACAGTGCGCACCCGCGCCGTTATGTGCAGGTCACATCCAAAACGGCCGTGCCACGCGACAGTCAATCTGCTGGATGACTTCAACTTTGTCATCATCGTGGAAAACCCTTCCGGGTCCGGCTTGGCCGAAGCGGATAACGTCGTGGTGACCGATAACCTGCCAACAAACATGGTGCTGACCGGTAGACCCACGATCAACGTGACCAGCGGCACGATCATCCCTGCGGCGACAATCAACACCTGTACGGGTGCAGCCGGCGACACGTCCTTTACCTGCGATCTTGGCGAATTCAGCACCGGCGGTGTGGCAGAGATCACGGTCCCGGTCGAAGTGATTGCCGAGACCGTACAAAACCAGGTCTTTACCAACACCGCATCCATCACCACGGACTCGATCGACCCGACCCCGGAAACAACAGCAATTCAGGCACCGTGACGGTTGGCTCCTCGTCGATCTCCGGCACCGCCTTCCGCGACTTCGACGACGACGCGGCCATTGACGTCGGCACAGACACAGGCGTGGACGGGGTCTTGATGACCCTGACCGGCACCGACAAGGATGGGAATGTCACTCCGCACCACCACCACCTCCGGTGGCGGTCTTTATACCTTCGATCTGCTGCCCGAGGGGAACTACACCGTCACGCGCGGCCCGATCACCGAACCTCAGTTGATAGACGGGACGAACTCCAGGCTCTGATGGTGGAACGCTGACGTCGACGACCGTCACCAGCGGCATCGTCCTGCCGGCCACGGATGCCACGGACTACCTATTTGCCGTCATTCCACAGGCAAGTGTCGGCATATCCAAACGCCTCACCCGTAGCGCCTGTGGTACAGGCCGGCGGGTCGTTCCTTGTTCCGTTCCAGCTGGTGGTCGAGAACCTGTCGCTGGAACCCCTGATCAACATCGAGGTTGCGGATGTCCTGCAGGCGGATCACCACTCTTTGGCAACCATGTAGTGCTTGCCGCCAGCCACCGATCCGACGGCTTGCCCGGCACCTACATCGATCAGCGCGCCCACGGCGAGCAGTTGCGGTAGCTTTGTGGGCGGCTATGACGGCGCGGCCAACACCGTCTTGGCGACCGGCTTTCACTGACCCCGAGCGCAACATGTACCTCGACATCGAGCTTCGCGTTCAACCCACGGTGCCGCTGCCCACGCCGCTGCCATCGGGTGCTGTCTACGAAAACCAAGCCAGTGTTGATGCCGAAGGGCAGCTGACCGGCCAGACCTCGACCACGAACCCTCAGCTGACGGACCTCAGCGACGATGGCGCAAATCCGGATACCGACGGTGACCGCCAGGGCAATGAGACGGGCGAGAACGACCCCACTCCGGTGCCCGCGCCCAATTTTAACCCGATGATCGCGCTGATCAAGACGGCCGACACATCGGCGCTGTCCTCTCCGCCCGTTGCCGGGGAACAAATCACCTACAACTTCGACGTCACCAACACCGGGTCGGTCAACCTGACCAATGTGACCGTCACCGACACTGCCCGGCATCAGCATCTCAGGTGGGCCGATTGCTCTGCTGGCACCGGCGGCCACGGACACTGCGACATTCACAGCGACCTATACGCTCACGCAGGCGGACGTGGACGCAGGTCAGGTGACCAACACCGCCACAACCACGGGCACCGACCCCTTTGGCGATCCGGTCACGGATACATCCGGCACCACCAATGGTGACGATGTGCCCTTGGTCACACCGCTGGCAGATGCGCCCGCGATCACGCTCGTCAAAACCGCAGACGCCAGTGCTGTGCAAGACCCTGCTCAGTTGGGCGACACAATCACCTACGGGTTCACCGTCACCAACACAGGCAACGTGACGCTCAGCAACGTGACCATTACCGACAGCCTGCCGGGCATCGTACTCAGCGGCGGACCGATTGCCACACTGGCCCCCGGTGCCACCGACAGCACGACCTTCACGGCAACTACCAACTGGTTCAGGCAGACCTTGATGCGGGACGCGTGTCCAACACGGCCATCGTCACCGGTACGCCCCCCAGTGGCCCCGCCGTGACGGACACCAGCGGAACGGACCAGACGAACGATGACCCAACCGTCGTGCCGCTGTCGCAATTCCCGCAAATCGAGTTGGACAAGGAAGCGGATGACAGTGCCTTTCTTGTCGCTGACGCGGTGCCGGTGACACGATCCCTTACAGCTTTACCATCACCAACACCGGGTTGGAGACGCTGACGAATGTCACCGTGATAGATATCCTGCCGGGTCTGGTTCTGTCGGGCAATCCGATCCCGAGCCTGGCACCTGGTGCTGTCGACAGCAACATCCATCACCGGGCTTTACACAGTCACTGCGGCAGACGTGGCCGCGGGGTTTGTGGACAACACGGCGACGGTCACAGGTAATTACACCGACGGCAACGGTGATCCGCAATCAGTGAACGACACTGACAGCGATCAGGCTGTGCTGACGCCCATCCGCGCCGTGCCGGAGGTGTTCCCGCCCTTCACCACGGATGGCGGTACAACCACGTCGATGCTGGACAGCGACACGGTGCGCAATGTGCCCGCCACGCTGGGGAATGTGACAATCACGGTGATCGGCACGTCGGATCCCGCCGTGACGCTTGACCCGGCGACGGGGCTGATCACGCTCGCACCCGGCAATCCTGCGGGCGTCTATACGGTTGATTACCAAATATGCGACATCGCCAACCCAACCATCTGCGACACGGCGACCGAAACCGTCGTGCAGGGCGTTCTGCCCGCGATTGAGACGACCAAGACCCAAAACGTGATCGACAATGGCGATGGCGTCACCGGGGTCGGCGACACGGTAGAATACACCATCACGCTGGAAAATACCGGCAACACCGATCTGGATAACGTCACGCTGGTGGATACGCTGACCACATTGGGCGGCACCACGCTGTCGCTGACCACTGGGCCCACGTTTGTCTCCGCAGATGCAAGCTCGCCGGAAGGTGACCTGCTGATCGGCGAGACGGCGACCTACACCGCTACATTCGTGCTGACCATTCAATCGGTGACCGAAGGTGGGCTGGAAAACACGGCTACAGGCTCGGGCACCAGCATCATTCCCCCGGTGTTCCGGGTGTGCCCACTGCGGTGACGGATGTCTCGGACGACGGCAATGACGCCGACGGCAACACCGCTGACGACCCAACGGTTCTGGTGATCTTACCGTCCCTGTCAGCGGTCGGCATCGTGTTGGAAAAAACCACGCCCTTGGGTGTCGTGACACGCGGATCGGTGGTGCCCTACACGATCACCATACGCAACGAAAACGCAGTCGTGGGAGGCAGCTTCAACGTGGTCGATGTGCTGCCGCCGGGGTTCCTCTATCAGCCGGGCAGCGCCACACTGGATGGGGTGCCTTTTGCCGCCCTCGTGGCGGGCCGCACGATCACATGGCCCAGCGTAGCCGTGCCACCGCTGACGACCGTAACTGCGACTGTTCAAGCGCGGGTGACAGATGGTGCCAACGCAGGCGAGCATGTGAACACCGTCTCGGTGCGCGACCCCGGCTCCAACACATTGATCCCGCCGGTGGCCACGGCCACGGTACGCATCGCGCCCGAGGCTGTGTTTGATTGCGGCGACGTGATCGGCAAGGTCTTTGATGACCGCAACCGTGATGGCTATCAGAACGAGGTCGTGGGTGGCATCAGCGATGACGCCTATCTGGGCGGCAAGGGTAAAATTGCCCCCGCTGTCATCGCACCACCCCAGTCCGAGCCCGGCATTCCCGACGCGCGTCTGGTAGGTGTCGATGGCACCATCATTACCACCGATCAATACGGTCGCTTCCACGTGCCCTGTGCCATGCTGCCCGATGATCGCGGGTCCAACTTCATCCTCAAGCTCGACACGCGGTCCCTGCCCGCAGGCTTCCGCATGACAACCGAAAATCCCCGCGTCGTGCGCCTGACGCCGGGCAAGATGACCGAGATGAACTTTGGCGCAGCCATCACCCAAGTGGTGCGGGTTGATCTGAACGCCAATGCCTTTGCCCCTGAGCATGCGCTCAAGCCCGGGTTGGAGGCTGGCTTGGGTCAGTTGGTAACCCGCATTGCCGACACACCGGTGAACCTGCGCCTTGCCTACCACCTCTCCAAAACCGCAGACCGCGACGCACTGCGCAAGGCACGCGCGACATGCGTGCCGTTGAACGCCATATCCGTGCGCTATGGCGTGATGTGGGCCAAGTGAAACTCACGATCGAGCGGACAATCGTCCGGTCCGGTCAGTAAAGGAGGGGCGTGTGATGTTGCGTTTGCCTTTCGCCATGAACCAAACCGCCGCCCGCCGTCTGGCACTGGGCACCACGATGCTGACCTCGCTTGGGCTGGCGCAAACTGCCTTTGCCCAATCGCAGGACGACGACTGCTTTGAGGCATTGGTGCCGCAGCCTGCCGGCTGCGCGCGGTCCAATTCAGACATCGTCGTGCGTATGCCAACCGGTGACAACACCGAACTGGTCGACACAGCGCCGGGTGGTTCATTCGCCACCGATGGCTTCTCGATCTCGATTGACAATGAAACCATTGCAGGCGCCCCTGCCCCGATTGATCCGCGCCGCCCCGCAGATATCGCCAGCGCGCAACGCGACATTGATCTGCGGTATGACGGGCTGGATCCACAACGGTTCCTCAACGTGGCCACCAGCGATTTGCGCGCCGCCTACCGCGCAGGCGAAACCGTTCGGTTCCGCGCCTCCGCGAACTACCCCGCCTATATCGCACGTGCCGAAGTCCGCATCATTGATCGCAGCGCGCGTGGCCGTCCGACGATCGCAACCCTGCCCGTACAGCCCAACGGCACGATCAATTGGTCTATGCCCGACGCGGGACCGGGCGAGTTGGCCTATGTCCTGCGTGTCTATGATGCCGCAGGTCGGTATGACGAGACCCAACCGCTTGAGCTGACCCGGACAGACAACGCCTTTGACACCCATTCTACCGTGGGCGGTCCTATCGTCGCGGCGGGCGAGGGCGAAGACCGCACACGCCTGCGCAACATCCCAACGGGCGGCGGGCGCATCACGGCCGCAGGCACCGTCGCACCCGGCGCGCAAGTCCGTGTGCTGGGCGAAGAGGTGCCTGTCGATGCCACGGGCCGATTTGTTGTCAGCCGCATCTTGCCTGCTGGCGCGCATGCGATCCCGGTCGAGGTCACGCAAGCCGGCCGGACCAGCACCATCGTGCGCGACGTGGTCATCCCGGAACGGGAATACTTTGGTGTGGGTCTGATTGATCTGACATTTGGCAAGCGGCTGGAGGATGATCTGGCCTCGGGTGACCCCGATTACGACGACACCTATTCCGAAGGCCGCCTTGCCGGCTATATCACAGGCACAACGGCACGTGGATACCGCTATACCGCCTCCGTCGACACTGGCAACGGCCCGCTTGACGAAGTGTTCCAGCGGCTTGATGAAAAAGACCCCCGCCGCGTGATCCAGCGCCTCGATCCCGATGACGTTTACCCGACATACGGCGACGACAGCTCCAGCTATGATGATGCGCCCACATCGGGCCGCGTTTACCTGCGCGTCGAGCGCAACAACACGCGCTTTACATGGGGTGACTTCAAGGCCGGGATCACCGGCACTGACCTGCTGTCCTCGACCCGGTCGCTTTACGGCGCCGAGATCCGACACCAGTCGCAAACCGTGATGGCCAACGGCCAATCGCGCGTCAACGTCACCGCCTATGCCGCCTCCCCTGACACGCTGCCGCAACGCGATGTGCTGCGCGGCTCCGGTGGCTCGGTCTATTTCCTGACCCGTCAAGACATCAACGGCGGTTCCGAAACGCTGGCCGTTCAGGTCGTGGATCCGGTCACGGGTCGTGTCGTGTCCAGCCGCACGCTGGTGGAAGGTGTCGATTACGAGATCGACTACATTCAGGGCGTTGTCATCCTTGCGCAATCGCTGGGCTCCTCCACCTCCGGCTCCAGCCTGATTTCATCCGGTACGGCAGGTGATTTCGACGTCAATCTGGTGGCGCAGTACGAATATACGCCCACCGCTGGCACGCTCGATGGCGCCTCCGTTGGTGGACGGGCCGAGGTTTGGGCAACAGACCAGTTACGGTTTGGCGTCACGGTCATGCGTGAAAACACCGGCCCTGCCGATCAGGAAATGAAAAGCGCCGATGTCCGCTACGAATTTGGCACCAGCAGCTTTGTCGAGGCCGAGATCGCTGAGACCGAAGGCCCCGGCTTTGGCACCAGCTTTTCCTCGGATGGTGGTCTGACGATCAATTCCTCCGGTCCCGTGGCGGCAGGCCCCGCGCGCGCCTACCGCATTGACGCCAACCTCGATCTGCAAGACCTCGGTTTGGGCACCACGGGGTATGTGGGCCTCTACTATGACCGCAAGGAAAACGGCTTTTCAACACTGACGCAAAACATCACCGAAGATCAGACGCTTTGGGGGTTGAACGCAACTGTTGATCTGTCCGAACAACTCGCACTTGGCGTCGATTTCGAAGATTTCGACAAAGCGGGCGGCGACAAGCGCACAGAAGCCGAAGTGCGCCTGAAATACACGATCAGCGACACATGGTCCGTCGAAGGCGGTCTGGCCTATCTTGACCAAATCCAGGCTGCAACCCCTGCCAATACGGGCAAGCGCACGGATGTTGGTCTGCGCCTGAACTACCAAGCAACCGAGGATCGGTTGTATTACGTATTTGGCCAAGGCACGATCAACCGCTCAGGCGGCATCGCAGCCAACAACCGCCTTGGCGTAGGTTTTGACACCCGCCTGAGCGAAAAGCTTACCGTGGCGGGGCAAGTCTCGGACGGCAATGCAGGCTTTGGCGCGCGCTTGAAATTGGGATACTCGCCCACCGAAGACAATGAGATTTACCTCGGTTATACGCTTGATCCGACACGCACGGGCCTGTCGTCGACCTCCCTGCTGGGCGAGGCTGCCGAGGAAGAAATCACCATCGGCGCGCGGTACAAGGTTTCCGAAACCGTCAAGGTCTACGGTGAAAACAATTGGGATCTCTTTGGATCGCGCCGGTCGCTGACACGCGCCTATGGCGTGAATTACACGCCAACGTCCCAATGGACCCTATCAGGCGCCATCGAAAGCGGTGTCGTGCGTGATCCCGTTGCCGGAAACTTTGACCGCGATGCGATTTCCTTTGGCGCAGCCTATGCCTTTGAAGACCAACGCGACGCCCGCATCCGCCTCGAATACCGCACCGAAGATGGCACAGGCGTCACCCAAGACCGCGATACATGGGCCCTCTCCGCAGGCTATTCGCACAAAGTCGACCGCGACTGGCGCCTGCTCTTCAACCTCGATGCGCTCTTCTCTGACAGCGATCAATCATCGTTCCGGGATGGCGAATACGTCGAGGCAAGCCTCGGCTATGCCTACCGCCCTGTCGACAATGAGCGCCTGAACCTGCTGTTCCGCTACACCTACTTGCAAGATCTGCCCGGCGTGGATCAGGTAACGGTCAACGGCTCAACTGACGGCCCGCAACAACGCAGCCACGTCATTTCTATCGACGCGATCTACGATCTGACACCAAAACTGTCGATTGGTGGGAAGTATGGCTACCGACTGTCCAAAATCGCTCCGCGCGGGACAAATACATTTACCGACAACGCCGCTCATCTCGCAATCCTGCGCGCCGACTGGCACGTCGTGCACAAATGGGACATTCTGGCAGAAGCGCGCATCCTCAAATCCACAGATACGGACATCACCGAAACTGGCGCACTGCTTGGAGTGTACCGCCACTTTGGCAACAACGCCAAAGTGGGGCTGGGCTATGAGTGGGGTCGCGTGTCTGATGATCTGACCAACCTCGACTACGACGGGCGTGGAATATTCCTGAACATTATCGCTAAGTTCTGATCGTTCGATGGATCCCTGAAACGGGGGCTCTGCCTCCGCTCTTTTGCATAGGGATGCAAAGCACCTTCAATCCATGTAAATTGGCAAAGTGTTTCGGAAAAAAGAACCTCTTCGCCACCGGTCTTTCAATCCACGACATCCACCTTAACATGCTTACCGGCACCGTTTGCGAAACACTTGTCGGTTTCTGAGACGCTGTGCAGTTGGTTTTTGACCGCTCTAGAGCGGATAATCCAGACAACAGGCATACTTGCTTTACGTCCGAGGATTGGCGGTTTGTTGTCATCTTCCGTTGTGAAACGCGCGGGTCTCCCATCGCCCCGCACTCAGGGAAGTGGCTACGCTTGATGGATCTGCGTTTCCGGTCAACCCGCGAATGTACCGCCAACGGCCTGAAACGCTTTCTGATGGCGGCTCTTCGCCGCCTCTGAGGTCAACAAGAGACTTGCATCTGTGAGCAGACTCACCTCATATTCACTAAATGGAATGGGTTGGGAGGTCGACAGTGCTGAATCGTAGGGAGGTTTTGGGTGGCATAGGTGGCTGCAGCGTTTTGGGGATCGCGTCGCCAGCGATTGCTGCGTCGACACTGTCTTTAGGTCCGGTCAACATCACCAGCCTGAGCGATGGCAATCTGGTACTGCCGGGTGCCTTTTTCTTCGACGGTCTGCCGCAGAATGAAGTTGCTGCGATCCTGGCACAGCACGGGTTGACGCAGGATCAGCTGCAACCGCCGTGCAATCTCACTCTGATGCGGGACGGCACGAACACAGTGCTCTTTGATGCTGGCTCAGGGGCCAATTTCATGCCAAGCGCCGGTGTGCTTCTTGAAAGCCTCGATGCCATTGGTGTCGCCGCCGATGACATCACCCATGTGGTCTTTACCCATGCTCACCCAGACCATTTGTGGGGCGTTCTGGATGATTTTGATGATCTTGTATTCGCAAATGCCACCTACATGATCGGTCAGACCGAATGGGACTACTGGCGCGACCCCAACACCGTGTCCACCATCGGCGAGGCGCGCGCGTCCTTTGCCGTGGGCGCGGCGCGCAGGCTTGAAGCGCTTGAGGACGTAATCCAGTTTTTCAAAGACGGTGACGAAGTCCTGCCTGGCGTGATGGCTCATGGCACATTCGGTCACACACCCGGTCATATGTCATTCGAGGTGCGTGCGGGAAGTGAGGCCATGCTGATTGGCGGCGACGCCATCGGTAATCATCACGTGGCGTTTGCCCGCCCCGATTGGCCCGGTGGCGCGGATCAGGACCCCGAACGGGCGGCGCAAACGCGCCTGCGCCTTCTGGACATGCTCGCGCAGGATAAGATGGCGCTTATGGGCTTTCACCTGCCCCATGGTGGGCTGGGGCGGGTGGCGCGCAAGGATGGCGCCTATCAATTCATAGCGGAGGATGCATGATGCGTTGGATGGTTTTGGCGCTGGCTTTGACCAGCGCAGCACAGGCGAGCGAGGACATCGCTGACAAGTACCCCGGCTCGTTGCTTTATGACAAACCGGTGGAGTTCATTCCGGGCGTCTATTCCGCCATCGGTGCAACGGCCCCGCCCACCTACGAAAACGCCGGGCATAACAACAATCTCAGTTTCATTGTCACCGGCGACGGCGTTGTGGTGATCAACGGTGGCGCAGCCTATGGTCTAGCGCGCGCCCTGCACGACGAGATCAAGGCGATCACCGATCAACCGGTCAAGCTGGTATTCAACGAAAACGGTCAGGGGCACGCAATCCTCGGCAACAACTACTGGGCGGAATTGGGCGTGCCGATCGTGGCCCATGTGGACGCAGCGCATGAGGTCGAGGAATACGGCGGCTCCATTCTGGACGGGATGAAACGCTACAACCGCGACCGCGCAGAAGGCACCGTGCTGCAAGGGCCCACCGTGACCTTTGAGGATGAATACATCGTCGAAATGGGCGATTTCCGGATCGAGGCACGCCACCTCGGACCCGCGCATAGCCCCGGTGACATCGTGATCTGGTTGCCGGATCAAAGCCTTGTCATATCTGGTGACATGGCTTTTCATGAACGCATGTTGCCGATCTTTGAAGACACGATCACATCCGAATGGTTGGAAACATGGGACGCGGAATTCGAAGCGCTGAAGGCCACGTATGTCATACCCGGCCACGGCCATCCGACCAACATGGATCAGGTGCGACGCTACACCAAGGGCTATCTGGAATACCTGCGTGGCAAGATTGCGGATCACCTCGACAGCGGTGGTGGTCTGGCAGAGGCGTATTACGTCGATCAATCGCCCTATGCCAACCTCGACACCTTTGAAGAGCTTGCCACCAAGAACGCAGGCCGCGTGTTTGAGCAAATGGAATTTGAGTGAGTGTCAGATCGTGGCGCTGGCGCTGGCGCGTGCAAAATATGGCAACGCGAGATAAGTCAGCATCGCGCCAACCCACATGAAAAACACCGCCACCCAAGCCGTCAGCGCGAAAATGGCGCCGCCCGACATGCCCGCCCCGACCGCGCAACCACCTGCCAGCATGCTACCGAACCCCATTAGCACCGCCCCCACCAGATAGCGTTCCATCGGTGTGTCTGCATCAAAACGCTGAATGCGGAATTGCCGCGTTACAATCGCCATGACGGCCGCGCCGGCGAAGACACCCGGCACTAGCCCGACACCGAACCCCAGCGGCAATTCGGTGCTGTTGACCAGCCCCATCAGCGTATCGGTCGACGGGCCGGTGAATGTTACAGAAGAGATCGGCACCACCTCAAAAGAAGTCTGCGCAATGGCATAGGTCAACAACCATCCCAAACCCACAGCCCCACCCACCATGACGGCGGCGATACTGCGACTGAGCGAAACCTGCGCCCCGCGCGCCATCACCACAGCGATGATCAGCCCAAAAGCGGCAAGCCCGGCGGCCATGTCGGATGTCATGCCTGCTTGATCCAGCAAACTGCGTGCCGCTCCTCCCGGCACCACCCACAGACCGGCCAAGGTTTCACGCAATGGCGCCAACGCTCCGCGCAAACTGGCCTGTGCCACCAGCGTCAGCACCAAGCCCGTCACGATGGCCCGAAGGTTGCCGGTGGCCGACAGAACCAGCAAACGGCTGGCACATCCGCGCGCAAGGATCATACCGCAGCCAAACAAAAGACCCCCCAGCACAGCGCCAGACAGACTGCCGGTTGTGGCCAGTTGGCGCGATTGCGAAACATCGAGCCACCCCTGCATGACGCTAAATTGAACCGATAGCACGGCGGCGCAAAACGCCATCAACCAGACCGACAAACGTGGCCCGAATTGCCCGGTGGACACTTCGACAGAGGCCGCGCGCAGGCAAAACTGCGAGTGCTGTGCTGCAGCTCCAAAAACCACGCCCGTCAGCGCGCCCGCCATCATCAAGACCGCGCCATCACCAAATCGGTCAATCAGGGTTTCCAGCATGTTCGTGCCCTTCCTTGCCGCAAACCGCTATCAACCCGGCGAATGTGCCGCCTTGATATGCGTCAAACCTACTGCGCAGCGACTTGAATACGCGACAGCTCACACTGGCTCCATAAGGCACCAAGCGCCGTGATCAGATGATCAATATCGCCATCGCTGTGCACCGGAGAGGGTGTTATGCGCAACCGTTCCGTCCCCTTGGGCACAGTGGGATAATTGATCGGCTGAATGTAGATCCCGAAGTCCTGCATCAGCAAGTCGGCAATGTATTTGCATTTGACCGGGCAGCCGACCATCACAGGGATGATGTGGCTTGGATTGCGCACATGTGGAATCCCGATGGCATCGAGCCGCGCGCGCACCTGTGCCACGCGCGCTTGATGCGCCTGCCGCTCGGACTGCGAGGTTTTCAGGTGCCGGATCGACGCCGTAGCGCCCGCAGCGACCGCTGGCGGCAAGGCGGTGGTAAAGATGAACCCGCTGGCAAAGCTGCGTACGAAATCGCACACATCCGCCGACGCCGCGATATAGCCGCCCATCACGCCGAACGCCTTGCCCAAGGTGCCCTCGATCACGGTCAGCCTGTCCATCAGCCCTTCGCGCTCGGCGATCCCGCCACCGCGCGGGCCATAAAGCCCCACAGCATGCACTTCATCCAGGTAGGTCATCGCATTGTAGCGGTCTGCCAGATCGCAAATCTGCGCAATCGGGGCGATGTCGCCATCCATCGAATAGACGCTCTCGAAGGCGATCAGCTTGGGTCGCTCCAGTGGGAGCGCCGCCAGTTTCGCCTCCAGATCAACCAGATCATTGTGCTTCCAGATCACCCGCTCGGCGCGCGAATGACGAATACCCTCGATCATCGAGGCATGGTTGAGCGCATCAGACAAGACAACGCAATCGGGGATACGTGCCGCCAGCGTGCCCAAGGCCGCCCAATTCGAAACATAGCCCGACGTGAACAAGAGCGCAGCTTCCTTGCCGTGCAGATCGGCCAGTTCCGCCTCAAGGCGCACATGTTCGTGGGTCGTGCCCGAGATGTTGCGCGTGCCACCTGCCCCTGCGCCGCAGCGATCAATTGCGTGATGCATCGCACTCAGGACCGATGGGTGCTGGCCCATGCCAAGATAGTCATTGGAACACCAGATCGTAACGGGTGCCGCACCCGCATCATTATGTGCCGCAGCCTGTGGAAACGCGCCGCAGCGCCGCTCCAATTCCGCAAACACACGATAATTTCCATCTGCGCGCAGCCCGTTCAGGCTGCGCTTGAAGTACCCGTCATAATCCATTGTTATTCCATAGCTTCCTGAACAATCCCATCCAGTAGCGCCTGCACCTCTTGCATCGGGCCTTCCGGATAGTTGCGATAGCCAATCATCACTTCGCCTGCGCGCTCAGCCACGAAAATTCCGTAGGGGCAATGCGCAATGTTCATCGGATCGGCCTCCATCACCTTGCGCGACAGCTGCGCCGAGCAGAACAGGAAGATATCCGCTTGGCCTTGAAAAGCTCCACGTCACTGCCCACATCGGCGGCTGTACGTGCCAGCATCTCGCCTGTGTGGCTGACATAGTCGATCACCAGCCCGCGCCCGACAATGGCACTTTCCACAGCGAATGCCGCATCCTCGAAACTGCCGTCATAAGAATAATGCGTGGACTGATCGCCTGCCAAAACCGGTGCCGCAAGACATGCGGTCGCGGTGGTGATGGCCAATAGAAGTTGTCTCATGGTCTTTCCCCCTTTTTGTGTGTCCGTTCAAACGCAGCGTCGGGGCGGCGCAGCAGTGCGTGCCGCCCCCTTGCCTCAGGTAAACATGTCCGCTGTGATACCCGCATACCAACCTTCGGATTCCTCGTAGGTGGCACGGCGCACATCGCTGTTTTCGCCGGTGGCCGAGATAAATCCATCCACCTTGGCGATCTTGTCGGGCGTGGCCTCATAGGTGGCACCCACTTTGACGCCGTCGTCAGTGTCGATCAGCGACCAGCAGGTGTTGGAGAACTTGGCCGGGAACACCTTGGAACCGGTCAACGCACCGCGCACCGCATTGGCGCAGACCTTGGCCTGCGAATTGGCGGAGAAGCCGGATTTGGGCATGTCACCTTGCTGGCTCGCATCGCCCAGAACGTAGATGTCCGCGTCGGCTTTGCTGCTCATGTCTGCGGCATTGACTGGCGCCCAGTTGCCATCAGTCACGCCCGCCATTTCAGCGATACGCCCTGCCTTCATGGCCGGAATGACGTTGCAGGCATCGACTTGCGTCTCTTCACCGTCGATTGTCACCGTCATCGCATCCGGATCAACCGAGACGTTTCCGCCCCCGAAATCAGACCCGATCCAATCGATCATGCCCGGATAATGGTTGGCCCAGCCCTCCTGGAACAGCGCCATCTTGGAGAATTTATCCTTGGGATCGGCCACGATGATCTTGGCCGTCGGATTGCTGGCCTTGAGCATATGGGCCACCATCGACACCCGCTCGTATGGCCCGGGCGGGCAGCGGAACGGGTTGGGCGGCGCCACCATCGCAAAGGTGCCGCCCTCAGGCATGGCGGCGATCTTGGCCTTGAGCAGTTCCGTCTGCGAGCCGCCCTTATAGGCATGCGGCATGGCGTTTTGCGCGGCAAGGCTCCACCCCTCGACGGCGCCCTCCACAAAGTCGATGCCCGGGCTCAGGATCAGCTTGTCATAGGGCAATGAGCCCCCGCCGGCGAGGCGCACGGTCTTGGCGTCCCGGTCCACGTCAACGGCCCAGTCGTGCACCACGTTGATCCCGTATTTCGCGGCCAGCGTGCCGTAGGTGTGCCCGAGATCGTCAATATCCTTGAACCCACCAATGTAGAGGTTTGAAAAGAAGCAGGTGAAATAGGTCCGAGTGGGTTCGATCAAGGTGACATCGACGCCGCCATCGCTGTCCTTGGCGATGTATTTGGCCGCCGTTGCCCCGCCTGCGCCGCCGCCGATCACGATCACACGCGGTTTGCCGTGGCCCTCGGCCAGAACGGCAGGCGCGCTGAGGGCGGCCAATCCCGCCGCACCCGTTCCGATGAAAATCCGTCTGTTCAAAGTCATTGTTAGTCCTCCCACTAAACCGGCCCTATTCGAGCCCTTTGAAATATGCAGCCAAGGCCGCGATCTCCTCGTCGTTCAATCGTCCGGCCATCATCTGCATCACGGGATGCGGGCGCAGCTTGCGTTTGTAGGCATGCATCGCCACCACGAAGTCTTCCTCGGGCCAGCGTGTGATCGACGGGATGCCGTCCGCAGCTCCATCGGATTGGTGGCAAGTCAGGCATTCGCTGGACAGGTATTCGCCGTATTCCGGATCGCCCTGCAGCGCCAAAATGGCCGGGTCCAGGTCGTGGTCGGTCGCCCGCGCCGTTGGCTCCGCTTCGGGCAGGTTGGCCGGGTTGTCTGAGAAATCACGCATGTAGGCCAAAAGGTTCGCACGGTCTTGTGCGTCTTTGATGCCGCGAAAGCTCATTCGGGTCTTGGACACCAGTGCACGAGGATTTTCCAGATAGGCATCAAGGGTTTCGACCGTCCAGATCAAACCATCGTCGCCTGCGCGCACCATCGCCTTGGAGTAATCATACCCCTCATGCACGGCCGCGCGCCGTCCGAAAATCCCGTTCAGATGTGGCCCGATCCGATCCTCGGCCCCCGCCCCGATCTGATGGCATCCTTTGCACTGCGAAAAGACCTCTTGCCCGGCTTCGGGGTCACCGATAGCTTCGCCCCAAGCGGCGCCCGTTGCGATCAAGGCCACCACAACCACCGGCACGAATATGCGCACCGGTCCGCGCATTTTACTGGCTCAGACTGGCGAGATAGGCGTTGATCGCCTCAAGATCGCTGTCCTTGCGCAGTCCGGCAAAGCTCATCTTGGTACCTTTGATGAACTTTTTGGGTGCAGCCAGAAACTCCGCCATGGTTTCTTCGGTCCAGACCAGACCTTCCTCGGCCTTGGCCGCCAGGGGTTTGGAATACTTGAACCCCTCGATGCTGCCCGCCGCGCGCCCCATGATGCCGTTCAGCTGTGGGCCAGTCTTGTTCTTGGCCCCCTCGCCGACCTGATGGCAGGCTTTGCATTTGCGAAAGACCTTCTCGCCCGCCTCTACAAGCGCGGGGTCAAGCACCGCCAAGACGGCTTCTGGCTCAGGCTCGGCCACACTCAGCGCTGCCTCATCGTCGGGTTCGCCCTCATCGGGTGTCACGTCCAGCACCATCGCGCGCATCGTGACTTCGACCTCGTCTTTGCAATCGGTCATGCAAGGCTCGCCAACCCACTGGCTGAATTCGGTTTCCATCCGGTCATCGACGATGAACCCGTCTGCGTTTGGCATTTCCACATCCAGAAACGTCTCGTTGGACAGCACGAAATCATCGTCCACCAGATCGTTGGAATAAAGGATATAGGCCACGATCGCATAGACTTCATCCGGCTCCAGCGTTTGGGCCGCGCCAAAGGGCATTGAGCGGTTCACGTAATCCCACGTGGTCGACAGATACGGCCAATAGCTGCCCACGGTTTTCAGCGGGTCGTCATCGGCCAGCGTGTCCCAGCCGCCTGCCAGCTTGGGCCAGTTGTCCACCCCTTCGGCGAAATCGCCGTGGCAAGACGCGCATTGATCGGCAAAGATCTCCTCGCCTGTCAACACATCGCCCGATCCCGCGGGCAAGCCTGTGCCATCGGGGCTGACGTCCAGTGTCCCACGCCGCAATCTCTTCGGGCAAGGCTGGACGGCCCAGACCGAATGTCTCCGCGCTCACGCCGTGTGCGCCCAGACCAAGGGCAAGGGTCAGGCTCGCGCCAACTTTAAGACACTTCGACATTTTCCGCCTCCCCGTTCGGGCGCACCCACCATGTCTGGATGCAGTTGTTGTGATAAATCGAATTCAGACCGCGCACCTCGCGCAACTGGGTCTTTGTCGGCTGCACGTATCCGGTTTCATCCATCGCACGTGCCTGCAGGAACATATCCTCGCCGTCCCATGTCGTATCCAGATAGAACCGCGTCAGCGCCATCTTTTCGCCGGGCTTGGCGAGCCGCGCGGTTTCCCATGTCTTGCCACCATCCTTGGACACATCCACGCGGGTGATCGCACCACGTCCAGACCACGCCAAACCGCTGATCACCAATGGCCCCGGCCCATGCGTGATGGGCGCCTGCGGGCTAGGCGATGTGACGACGGATTTCGCATCCATGGCCCATGTCCACTTGCGGCTGGTGCCATCCTCAAGCGTATCTGTATATTTGCTGGTTTCCTCGCGGCTTTCCACGGGGCCGTCCATGACCTCGACGCGGCGCAGCCATTTGACCCACATGTTGCCTTCCCAGCCCGGAACGACAAGGCGTACAGGATACCCGTGCTCTTTACGCAAAGCCTCGCCGTTAGCCTTGAATGCGACAAGCACATCATCCAAGGCCTTTTCCATCGGGATCGACCGCCCGTTCGAAGACGCATCCGCCCCTTCGACATAGACCCACTTGTCCGCCAGATCACCCGCTGCATCGAGGCCTGCCTCGGCTAGAATCGTGCGCAGCGGAACGCCGGTATATTCCATGTTGTGAATCATGCCATGCGTAAACTGCGCACCGTTCAGCTGCGCACCGGCCCATTCCATGCCCGTATTGGCCGCGCATTCACAGAAATAGACGTGGTTTTCGCGCGGGAACCGTTCCAGATCCTCGTATGAGAACACCAGCGGCGTATCCACCAGCCCGTTGATCATCAGACGGTAATCCTGTTTGCGCAGCTCGATCGCGCCAGAATGGTGCCGCTCGAACGCACAGCCCTGCGGCGTGATCGTGCCATCGAGCGCATGGATCGGCGTGAAGTTGATCGAGGAGATCGTATCCGCCGTCAGCCATTCGACATTGCGGCGGATCACGTCATCTTCGAATTCGATCGGCAATCCGTAGGGCGTGGCATCAACCCCATCGCCCAGTCCCGTCGCCCAATCCTGTACTTCTGTGATCAGCGGATCTGCGGTGCCTGCGCGCCCGGCCCCTGCCGCAAGCGCACCGGCGCCTGCGGCGGCTGCGCCGCGCAAAAATCCGCGTCGCGATGGTCCCTTGCGGTTTGATGTGTCGGACATCTTGCGTGCCTCCTTGGTCTCGTATGATGCGTTATGCGCCCACAACCTGAACGCTGTTGTTTGGATCCAGTCGGACGATGCCTTGCCGGGCGATATGGCTCTCCACCACGTCCCAGATTTGCGGGCCTTCGGTGTCTTCGTTCACGCTGGCCCAGCCCGCGACCTGATAGGTCTTGGCCGGATCGATCCGTTCACCCGTTTTAAGCAATGTCATTTCGGTGATACGGCTGCCCTGCGGCTTTGTGATATCAATGCGATACCCGAGCCCGCCCGTGCGCACCATGTCGCCGCCCTGCTGGTAATATGGGTCGGGATTGAACAGGTTATCGGCCACGTCCTCCATCACCACATGCAGGAATTCACCGGTCATTTCAGTGCGGTAGGCCGCGCCGTAAGTCATGGAGGTCACGTTCCAGATGTCTTCGCGGGTGATGTCCTGCCCCGGCAGGATCGACGGCCCCCAGCGCACGCCGGGGCTCAGGGCGATGTCGGCATCACGTTCCGAGATCAACGCGTCGCAGATCAGATCGTCCCACGTGCCGTTGAAGTTGCCGCGCCGGTAAAGCAACGTGTCCGTGCGCCCGATGACTTCGCTTAGCTCTGCTTGATAGGGCGCGCGTTCGGCGTCAATGACCGCGGCAACCTCCGGGTCGGGTGCAATCACATCGGAAAAGATCGGGATCAACTTGTGACGGAACCCCATCATACGGCCGTTTTGCACATCCAGATCCACGCGGCTGACGAATTTCCCATTGGAGCCGGAGGCCACGATGATCGTTTCGCCCACCAGCGCAGGTTCGGGCAGCGCGTCATGAGTGTGGCCCGACAGGATCACGTCGATGCCTGTCACGATGCTGGCCATCTTCTTGTCCACATCAAACCCGTTGTGGCTCAGCACGACAACCAGTTCCGCACCTTCGGCACGCACCTGATCGACCATCTCCTGCATGTGTTCGTCGCGGATACCAAAGGCGTATTCGGGGAACATCCAGCCGGGATTGGCGATCGGCATATAGGGAAACGCCTGCCCGATCACCGCAACTTTGACACCGCCGCGCTCAAAAAATTTATAAGGTGGAAACAACTCTGCCGGTTCATCCCACTCTGCGTCGAAAATGTTCTGCCCCAGCGCGGCAAAGGGCAAGCCTTCGACGATCTCGTTCACTCGGTCGGACCCCAGCGTGAATTCCCAATGGAAGGTCATCGCATCGGGTTTGAGCGCATTCATGACGTTGACCATGTCCTGGCCTTGCGTGTGATAGCAAGTGTAGCTGCCGTGCCATGTGTCGCCGCCATCCAGCAGCAGCGCGTCGGGTCGGTCCGCCCGAATCTGATTGATCACGGTCGCCACTCGGTCCAACCCGCCCACACGTCCATAGGCCTGCGCCAGCGCGGAGAAATCACCCGATGTCAGCGCGTAATGCGAAGGGCTGCCATCCTCAATCCCGTAAAGCTTGCGGAAATCCGCGCCTGTGACATGCGGCACGGCACCCTTGTTGTCACCCACCCCGATATTGATCGAGGGTTCGCGGAAATACAGCGGTTTAAGCTGAGCGTGAATATCCGTCACATGGATCAGCGAGACATTTCCAAAGGTATCGAACTGCAGCAACTGATCCTGCGTCAGCGCCTGCTGCGCGGCCAGTCGCCCCCAGTTTCCATAGGCCGAAGCCCCGAGAATGGCCGTGGCCGCCATGCTGGACTGAAGAAAATCACGCCGAGAGATCATGTGTTGCTGCCTTGATGTTAATACATGCGCATTATTGAATGTTTAGTGGTCAAGAAAGCCCCGCGCGAATTTCTTCACCGGGGCTCCCTTGTGATCAGTTACGGATAGAGGGCCCTTCGACCGACAATCCATTGCCGCGCGAGGCTACATAAAGCTCAAGTGCGACGAACTCCGGGCTGCCTTCGGAATAGGTTTCCGCCCGTGTATCGCGGATGCAGCCCTTGAACCGTGAGTGGGCGGAGTTCAGCTTCGTGTTCTTGAGCCGGTAAACCGGGAAGCCGTTGATCTGCCCCTGGCTCAGGTGATCGGCGCGGATCATCATGCCGTAGCTGTCCTCGTGACAGTTGGAACATGCCAACTCCAACTGACCCGTGCGAGTGTAGTAAAGCTCTTTGCCCTGCTCCCATGTCGATTGTGCAGGCCCATCGATAGCCACATTAACTGGCAAACCGCGCGATACGGATGACAGCAGCGCCGTCATGTTGACCATGTCTCCCCCGGAATACTTCCAAGGCTCCGCTCCCATGCGATTTTCACGGCAATCGTTGACCTGCATTTCCAGCGTGCGCACTTCGCCCGCGGCCTCGTTCCACTTTGGATAGACCGGACGCACACCCGCCATGTTTTCAGGACCTTCATGGCAACTCGCGCAGGACTTGCCCTCGGACCCGTCCGCCGTGTTCCAGACTTCTTCTGCCTGCTCCACAAATATCATGCCGGGATTGTCGAAATCATCCGACTGCATCGCACGGGTTTCCGTGCCGCGAAACAGCCAGCCCGACATTACTTCGTCCAATGTGTCGGACAGATGCGCAGGCGCTGTGGTGCGCGTCACCATCTCGATATCTTCGTTCAAGATCAGCGTGTCATCGACCGGTTCTGCAGTGGCGGCCGTTGCCATAACCCCTGCCACCGCAATGGCCGTCATAGTTTTTATTGTGTTTTTCATTTGTGTCCCTCCCTGACGCAACGCCGATTAACCGATCGCAATGGATTTGGCTTCGTCGTAGACAGAGCCATCGTCATCGTACCAGGTGAACTTGAATTCACCCGCTTCGGGCACAGTTGCTTCAAATTCGAAATAAGGGTTGGTCGAGATCGCAGGCTCCATCGTCACGTCAATGACCGACTGCCCGTTGAACTCGCATGTGAACCTGTTGATGATCGAACGCGGGATTGCGTTGCCATCATCATCTTTGCGTTGGCCGGATTCCATCTTGTGGCTGATCAGCGTCTTGATGGTGATTGCGTCACCTGCTGCTGCCGTTTTGGGGACCTTGACGCGGGGTTTTACACCTTTAGCCATTTCGTTTTCTCCTCAGAATTCCTTAGCCGCCGCAGCCGCCGATTGTGACTTTGACCGTGCTGGATGCCTTGGCGAACGATCCATCCGCCATTTTCGCATAGGCCACGACGTCTTGCGTGCCCGCCAGGCGGATGCGCGTCGATGCGGTTTGCGATGCGGCAAGCGGCCCGAACTTGAACGTGGCTACGCCAGGCGTCGGATTGCCCAGCGCCAGAACCAGGATCTCCGTGGCGCCCGGAGCGGCCACCTCGATCGGCACTGTGTTTCCGTTTTCCGCGATCTCAGGCGCGGTCAGCGTCACGCCGCCGTCGGCCACGTCTGCGCCGCCGGTAAAGGCTGTGATCTGTTCCATGTCAGCGGCCGTGGCCTTGAGCGGCAAACCAAAGGCCACCATGGCCCCCGCTCCCATGAACAATGCGTTCCGTCGTGTCAGTTCCATAAGTGTTGCTCCTGCGCTGTGTCCCTTGGGGACGGCATTTTCTGTCGTGTGGCGGGTTTGGCCACTACTCCTTGAGCGTGGCCAGATACGCCACGACATCTTCGATCTGCTGGGCCGTCAAAAGCGGGCCGAATGTGTCGTCCGCCGCTTTGCCGGTGTAGGCATTGCCCGGACGGACGAAGCCTTCGGTCTTGTAAAAGGACGGCATCATCGAATCCTCGAACATGATCTTGGCGTTCGCGACGATCCCTCGCAACTCGGCCTCACTCCACCGATCGCCCGCGCCATCCAGCATCGGTCCGATCTCTCCGTGGAACGGCACATCGGCCAGATCCGTCACTTCATGACAGGCCACACAATTGCCAAGGCCCTTGTTGCCTACGATCTCGCGTCCCTGCGCCGGATCACCCGGCACTCCCGTCAAGGATTGGCTGATACTGCCGTCCTCGAACTTAACCTCGGTCGGGGCAACTTCACCCGCCAAGCCCGATGTCGCCGTCATCGCGATCACCGCTGTCGCCAAAATTGAGCGTTTCATGCATCCTCCCGTAACACATTCAATATTTTGTATACCATAGAACACGGCCTCGTGATTGAGCAATATCAAATTCTACTTTTTGAATTTAACTGGCTCAGCCGCTCGAAATCAGTCCGTTGACCCGTCTTGCCGCTCTTGGATTCGTCGGGCGTGGTAACGCTGAAAATCTTCACCGTTATCAAGCTCGTAGCGCTTTTCATTGACCCATGTGAACATGTCCAAAGTGGTGCCTGCGCCAAAGGCACCGGGCATCAGTGCGACGGAGGCGCCTTGGGCTGTCTGACCCTCTTCTACGCGTTCCGGCAGAAACAGAATCGACGGCGTAAACAGTAGGCCCCATTTGCGAGCGGCGTCCTTTTCGCTCAGCACCTCGCCGTCGAAATCAGTTACGTCCAGATCGCCGTGCAGATTCAGCTGTACGACAAAAAAGTTGTCGCGGATGTATGAGGCCACGTCCTCACGCGGGAAAACCTCCTTGTGCATCTTGGTGCAATAGATGCAGCCGCGCTGCTCGATCATGAGCACCAGACGCTTGCCTTCTGCGTTGGCTTCTTCCAGGTCTTCGTTCAAATCCTTGAACGTATCGCGCATCCAATCGGTCTTGTGCAGCCCATCATCGCCCAGCTCCGCCGCCGCCAGCGGCACCGCGATCAGCGCGGCTGCAAGTGTCATCCAAAACGCTTTCATGTCTTTCTCCTCCTCGGTGTCAAATGCTTTGGAAGGCAGGGAATGCCTCCAGCATCCATTGCGCGATGTAGTTGACGCTGTCCGTCGCGATCAGCGCCGCAAACACGATCATCAGAACGCCCATCGCTTTTTCCACCTTGGGCAGGTGGCGACGGAAGCGGGCCACGAATTTCAAGAACGGGCCAATGAACAAAGACGCCACGACAAAGGGCGCCGTCATCGCTACGCCAAAGACCAAAAGCAGCATCAATCCCCGCAGGGCCGTCGCCTCGGTGCTGGCCGTGAACACCACCGCCGTAAGCACCCCACCCACGCAGGGCGTCCATCCGGCAGCGAATGCAAAGCCCACCAGATATGCGCCCAAAACGGACATGTTGCGCGTGTCGCCCGCGTCCATCTGGAACACTCTGTTCAAAAACCCGATCCGGATCACCCCCAAGAAATGCAACCCCATGATCAAGACTACGATCGCGGCAAACAATCGGAATTCAGTCTGCATGGACCGGAACGTTTGGCTCAGCCCATAGGCCGCCGCCCCCAGCAGTACGAAAACCGTGATGATCCCCAGCGAAAACATCACTGACGCCAGAAATGCCCGTTTGCGCACACCCGGCGCCAATGCGCCGTCTGCGCTGATCTCCGACATCGACGCACCAGCCATGTAACTGAGGTAAAACGGCACAATCGGCAAAACGCAGGGCGAGAAAAACACGATCAGCCCCCCGGCCAGTGCGCCCAATATCGTGACATCCAGCATAAGACCTTGCCCCAATGATACCGTAGACTACATATTCAAGTTATTGTATGTTTATGATCAAACGTCAAACGGAAGAATTATGGGCACCTTGTCTCGCAGCCTCTCGACCGCCGCATGCGCGCTTTTCGCCGCAGGTGCTGCGCTGGCGGCCGATCTGGTGATGGTCGAGCAGGCCGGATGCCATTGGTGCGCACAATGGAATGCAGAAATTGGCCACGTCTATCCCAAGACCGAAGAAGGCCAACGCGCGCCTTTGCGCCGTGTCGATCTGCGTGATTTGCCGGAGGATATCACCTTTGCCAGCCGGCCCGTTTTTACCCCGACCTTCGTTTTGGTACACGACGGGCAGGAATTGGGCCGCATGGAGGGCTATGCGGGCGATGAATTCTTTTGGTTCTTGCTGGGCCAGCTTCTCGACGCCAATCCCGAAGCAACAACGAACAAGAATTGAGCATGTAACGTGGGAACTTTGTCGCAGTCACGCAATCCTTTCGCCGCAGCGATTGCGAAGGCCATGCGCAGTGCGTTAGAGGAGGAAAACTCTGCGCTGGACGACCGAAACGCCATGAATCTTCCTGTCATCACCAAAGACATGTCCGACGAAGAAATTGAGCGGATGATGGACAATGCCTGCACGGCATCCAATTTTCTCAAAGCGATCAGCCACGAAGGCCGCTTGATGATCCTGTGCCATCTGGCAACCGGCGAAAAATCTGTCACCGAACTTGAAGAATTGCTCTCGGCGCGGCAGGCTGCTGTCTCGCAACAGCTGTCACGTTTACGCTCCGAAGGGCTTGTGGCACCACGGCGTGACGGAAAGGCAATCTATTACAGTTTGACAGATCGCCGCGCCATTCAGATACTCGACGTGGTTTATGATCTCTTTTGCAAAGACATCTGAACCCGGCTGACGCGTGCATGCGCGATCAAACAGGTGACAGATGAGGGGGACGATATGTTGAATGGCATGTCCGACGCGACGCTTTTGGCGCTCTTTGGATGCGCGGGCGGCATCGCGCTGGGGTTGGCGGCACGGCTGGGACGTTTTTGCACCCTCGGCGCCATAGAAGATGCGCTCTACCAAGGTAGCGACATTCGCCTGCGTATGTGGGGGCTTGCCATCGGGGTGGCTGGGTTTGCCACCTTCATTTTGGTCGCTCTGGGCGCCCTTGACCCTGCGCAATCGGTCTATCACCTCGCCCCTTTCTCGCCCATTGCCAGCATCCTTGGCGGGCTTTTGTTCGGCTATGGCATGTCACTCGCCGGGAACTGCGGTTTCGGCGCTTTGGCGCGATTTGGCGGCGGCGATCTGCGGTCCTTCGTGATCGTGCTTGTGATGGGAATTTCTGCCTATGTTGCCCTCTCTGGGCCTTTGGCTGAAACCCGCATTGGCTTTATCGAAGCCACACAAATACAAACGCAAACAGCCAGTTATGCCGAAATTGCCGCGTTGGGAACCGGGCTGTCCGTTCCCGCGGCGGGCCTTTTGATGAGCTTTTTGATCATCGCCATTGCGCTCTGCTCACGCGATATGCTCGCCACCCCACGCGCGATGATCTGGGGCACCGTTGTCGGACTGGCCGTTGCCAGCGGCTGGGCTGGCACATCATGGGTCGCCAATCACGGGTTCAGCGCCCTACCGGTTCTCAGCCACACCTACACAGCGCCACTGGGCGAGACGCTGTTGTTTCTCATGACGTCCAGCGGCGGGGGGCTCAGCTTTGGCGTCGGCTCCGTCTTTGGCGTGCTGATCGGCGCGTTTTGCGGCAGTCTGATCAAGGGGCATTTTCGCTGGGAAGCCTGCGAAGATCCGCGCGAACTCAAGCGTCAATTCCTCGGCGCGGTTTGTATGGGTTTCGGCGCAGTTTTGGCCTTGGGCTGTACAATCGGACAGGGCATTTCGGCGTTTTCCGTGCTGAGCCTGAGCGCACCTTTGACCTTTGCCGCCATTTTTGCAGGCGCGGCTTTGGGCTTGCGCCAACTCATTACAGGCTTCGCATCGACCTGAGCGCTGCAGCACATTGTGACAGTCCTATTTACTAGGCCGGTGATCTACGAAAATTCGACTTCGGCCACAAATGCTTGGCTTGACACTCACACGGTCCGGTTCATATCGTAACCGCAGAGCGAAACGTAATTCCGCAAGATGAACGGACGCCGCTTGTTACCTCCCCCACACCGAAACCGTGGGGCACATAAATCTGGGAGGATTACCATGAAGACATTATTCGCTGCTTTTGCAGCCCTCGGCTTGTCGGCCGGTCTGGCCACCGCGCAAGATATCGACTTGCCGAAACAGCTCAGCTGGACCGCCTATGGCACCGGCTCTGCTGGCTACAACCAATCCGTGGCCATTGGTGCCGCACTGCAAGACGCCACGGGCGTGAACCTGCGCGTGCTGCCGGGCAAAAATGACATTTCACGCACCGAACCCCTGCGTCAGGGCCGTGTGCAATTCTCTGCAACCGGCGTGGGCGGCAGCTTCATGGCCCAAGAGGGTGTGTTTGATTTCGGCGCCGAAAACTGGGGCCCGCAACCCATTCGCGTGCTGATGGCCAACAACGGCGGCGCGATCAATCTGGCCGTTGGCGTGGCCGGTGATCTGGGCATCGAAACCTATGCCGATCTCAAGGGCAAACGCGTGGCATACATTGTGGGCGCCCCCGCACTCAACGTGAACACAGAAGCGTATCTGGCATACGGTGGCTTGACTTGGGACGATGTGGAGCGTGTGGATTTCGGTGGATTTGGTGCCAGCTGGACGGGCCTGATCGAAGGACAGGTCGATGCCGCATTCGCCTCCACCAACTCCGGCAAGGCCTATGAAGCCGAGGCTGGTCCACGCGGTTTGTTCTGGCCACCGATTGATCCGGGCAACAAGGCCGGTCTGGAAGCCATGACATCAATCGCGCCTTTCTTTCAGGTCAACAAGGCAGTGGTAGGCGCGACGATTGACGGCACAGACGGCTATCAGGGCGCGGGATATGCCTATCCGGTTCTCACCGCGATGGACAGCACCGACGCTGATCTGGCCTACAACATGACCAAAGCGATGGTAGAGCTTTTCCCGCAATATGACGGCAATGCGCCGGGCATCGGCGGTTGGGCCATCGACAAGCAAAACATGCAGTGGGTTGTACCCTACCACGAAGGGGCTATTCGCTATTACAAAGAGGTCGGTTTGTGGACAGATGCGGATCAGGCACACAACGACGACCTGATTGCGCGTCAGAATGCCCTCGCAGCTGCATGGGAGGCGCTTGCCGCTGAAGCGCCTGACAATTGGGAAGAAGCATGGGGCGAAGCGCGCCGCAAGGCGCTGGCGGACGGCGGTTTCAACATCGTCTTTTGATCGCACGCATGACACTTTCAACTGGCCAGCCACCGCGCTGGCCAGTTTTCCCTTGTGCACCCGCAGTTGCACACAAATGATCGAGTTGCTCCATGACAGACCAGAACGCAACGCAAGCCGCAGGGTTTGAAAAAACCGAGATCGACGGTGCAACACCCGCCGAACGCATTGCCGGCCCGGCCCGCTGGGTGGTCATTGTGGGAACACTGCTGTCGCTTGTGCTGGTGGTGAACCAGCTCTTCAACATCCAGCTTGGCGGCCTCGTCCTGATTGAGGGGCGCTATCTCTATATCTTGGGTGGACTGTTTCTGGGCCTGAGCTTTCTGATTTTTCAGATGCGCGGCGGCAAGGGTGGCCACCCAAGCATCGTCGACTGGGCTCTGTTCGCTCTGGCGCTTGCCTGCACATTTTATCTGTCGCAGAACGCACAGGCAAATCTCAGTCAGGGGTGGGAATACGCGGCGCCACAGTTCGCGCAATATGTTTCTGTGGTGTTCTTCTTTCTGATCCTCGAGGCCACACGCCGCGCTGGCGGGTTGGTGCTGTTTTCGATCGTCGTTCTTTTTGCCTTCTACCCCACATTTGCAGGTCATGTGCCGGATCCGTTTTCGGGCTTCCAGAGCACATTCATGCAAACCGTTCCCTACCACATCTATTCCGCCGAAAGCTCCTTCGGCATCCCGATGAAAGCGTTTGGCGGTGTCGTTATCGGTTTCATCCTCTTTGGCGCGGTTCTGCAACGCACCGGCGGTGGGCAGTTCTTCAATGATCTCGCGCTCGGCCTCGTGGGCGGTTATCGCGGCGGTGCAGCAAAGGTGTCGATCTTTGCCAGCGGGTTCATGGGCTCCATGTCTGGTTCGGTGATCTCGAACGTGCTGACCACCGGGGCCGTATCCATTCCCGCAATGCGCAAAACCGGCTTTTCTGCGAAAACCGCCGCTGCGACAGAGGCCTGCGCCTCCACCGGGGGCGTCCTGATGCCGCCCATCATGGGGGCAACCGCCTTTGTCATGGCGTCGTTCCTGTCGCGCCCCTATGTCGAGATCGCACTGGCGGCGGCCATCCCGTCGATCCTGTTCTACTGGGGCCTTTTCACACAGATCGACGCCTATTCCGCCCGTCGCGGCCTGCGCGGCCTGCCCAAGCCCGACCTGCCCCGCTTGCGTGAAGTCATGATCGAAGGCTGGCCCTATATCTTTGTCTTTGCGCTGCTGCTCTACATGATGATCGTCTTGCGTCAGGAAAGCTCTGCTCCCTTCTATGCCACCGTTCTGCTCCTGATCGTCAACCAATTCCGTGCGCGCTTCCGCCTGAACCGTGAACGGCTCGGCAACATGATCGTTGGTGTTGGCATGGGGCTCGCTGAACTTACTGCAATTCTGTTGGGTGTCGGGCTGATCGTTGGGTCGTTTTCCGCTACGGGCCTTGCCGGAACGTTGGTGAACGAACTGGTGTTCATGGCCGGTGACAACACATTGGTCTTGCTGCTTATGGGGGCGATCACCGCCTTTATCTTCGGCATGGGAATGACCGTAACCGCTTGCTACATCTTCCTCGCCGTGGTGCTGGCGCCTGCGCTTGAAGCGGGGGGCCTCAACCAACTCGCCGTGCATCTCTTCATTCTCTACTGGGGCATGGTCAGCTTCATCACACCGCCTGTGGCGCTGGGTGCTTTTGCCGCCTCGACCATGGCGGGCTCCAACCCGATCGCGACCGGCTTCGAGGCAATGCGCCTCGGCGGGGTGATCTACATTGCACCCTTCTTTTTCGTGCTTAACCCGGCGCTGGTCGGTCAGGCCCCTGCCATGGAAGTGGCCGTGGCACTGACCTGTGCATTGATCGGGGTGGCGATGATATCGGGCGCGCTTCAGGGCTACATAAGCCTTGTGGGCCCGATCAAGGGGCCAGCAGGTCTGCCGTTGCGCGTTTTGCTCTTTTTCGGGGGGCTCCTGATCGCCAAGCCAAAGACGCCGCTACTGGATATGGGCTATGGCACGTCATTCCTGCTAGGGGCAGCGCTCTGCGCAGTGCCCTTTTTCGTTGCATGGCGCGCCCGTCAGGCTGAACCACTGCCGAGTTAATCCATGATCCCGATCCATCCGCCCATGCCCGTCACTCCGCCGCGTGAAACCGTGGTCGACCGTGTACGTGCCAACGCGCAGGCGCATCCTGAGCGCACCGCAATCGTCTGTGATGGGACGCGTCTGAGCTGGGCCGCATTCGATGAACGGATCAACCGTGTTGCCAACCTTCTGCTGTCTCTAGGTCTCACCAAGGGAGACAATATCGCCGTTATCTCCCCAAACTCAGAGCATTACGCGACCCTCTTCATGGGTATCCTGCGCGCCGGTGGCTGCGTCACGCCCCTGTCATCGATGGCTTCGCCTGACGCGCTGGAAAAGATGCTGCGCGACAGTTCTGCGCGTGCGCTCTTTGTGGCAGACGCATACCGGGAACTGGTCGATGGCTTTGTCCACGATCTGAACATCCACGGCTTCTCCATTGATTTCGACACTAAGGGCTACACGCCAATGAACCCGGCGCTGGACAGCGCAGGCGCCGATGATCCGCATGTGCCCATCACCATGGATGATTCTTTCAATCTGATCTATTCCTCCGGCACCACCGGCACACCCAAGGGCATTCTGCATACCCACGCCATGCGCGCCGCTCAAATGGACCGTGTTACGCCCAATGGCTATGATGATAACGCGCGCACGCTGCTCTCTACGCCGCTGTATTCCAACACAACGATCGTGTCGTTCTTACCCACACTCTTTGGCGGATCCACCGTGCATTTGATGCCGAAATTCGACGCGCGTGGATATCTTCAGATCGTGGAACGCGAACGCATCACCCACACCATGCTGGTGCCAGTGCAATACAAACGGATCATGGAGGTGGCCGATTTCGATGAGTTCGATCTGTCCTCGATGCGGGTGAAATTCTCCACCTCCGCGCCGCTGCGCGCTGATATCAAGGCCGATGTTCTGGCGCGCTTTCCCGGCAAACTCATCGAATACTACGGCCTCACCGAAGGCGGCGGCGTCACTGTTCTGGTGGCCTCTGAACATCCCGACAAACTGCACACCGTGGGCCAGCCCGTGCCCAACTCCGACATCCGCCTGATTGATGACACGGGCCGCGAGGTCCCCCAAGGCGAGGTCGGCGAAATCGTGGGCCGCTCCCCGACCATGATGGCAGGATATTTTGGCCGCGATGACCTGACCGAAGACTACATCTGGCGCAACGCAGCGGGTGACGTCTATTACCGTTCTGGTGACATGGGCCGCTTTGATGAGGATGGGTTCCTGATCTTGTCCGACCGCAAAAAGGACATGATCATTTCGGGCGGGCTGAACATCTATGCTGACGATCTCGAGCGTGTGCTGCTGGCCGACCCGGACGTGGACGATGCCGCCGTCATTGGTGTGCCGTCAGAGGCTTGGGGCGAAACGCCCTTGGGTCTGGTGGTACTGCGCGCCGGAGCCACACGCCAAGCTCGCGACATTTGCACGGCCGCAAATGCGCGCCTTGGCAAAAGCCAACGCTTGTCCGCCGTTGAAATCCGCCCCACTCTGCCACGCAGCACCATCGGGAAGATCCTGAAAAAAGACCTGCGCGCGCCCTATTGGGCATCGCCACGCACCGATACGCACACCGACCCGATACCGACGTAATACCGATGTCGCGGTTCGCGGCCTTACAAAAAAGGGATGATCCATGACCGACACCACCGATATGAACGGCGCTGAAAGCCTCGTTCACACCCTTTTGGCCAGCGGCGTCGACACCTGTTTTTCAAACCCCGGCACCTCCGAGATGCATTTCGTCGCCGCCCTTGATCATATCCCCGGTATGCGCTGCGTTCTGGCGCTGCACGAAAACGTGGCCACCGGTGCAGCAGACGGGTATTTCCGCATGGCGCGCCGGCCTGCCTGCACGCTTTTGCACCTCGGTCCGGGCCTCGCCAATGGATTGTCCAACCTGCACAACGCGAAAAAGGCGAACTCAGGTATCGTCAATGTGATCGGCGATCACGCCACGACCCACCTTGCCCTTGATGCGCCGCTGACGTCCGACATCGCAGGTATCGCACGCCCCATGGCCCATTGGGTGCATTCCTCGCAAACCTCTGCCGATGTGGGTGCCGACGCCGCGCATGCCGTACAGGCCGCGCGCAGTGAGAACGGGCAGATATCCGCCCTTATGTTGCCCAGCGACACCGCGTGGAACGCAGGCGGCCTGCCCCACGATCCGCTGCCGGTACCGCCCCTACAAAGCTATGACGCCAACCGGATGGACGAAGCCGTAGCCGCCCTGTCCGGGCCAGATAGTCTGATTTATGTGGGCGGTCATGCCTTTGATGATGCAAACCTAGACCGGATCGGACGCATTGCGGCCAAGACCGGGTGTGGCGTGTTGTCGGAATGGACAAACGCCCGGATGGAGCGCGGTGCAGGTCGGGTTATCATCAACCGCCTGCCATACCCGGTCGACCAGGCGGTCGAGGTTTTGCGCCCCTATAAGCGCATCGTGATGGTCGGCGCCAGCGCTCCGGTCGGCTTTTTCGCCTATCCCAACAAGCCATCCGTGCTGACTCAGGACGGCACCACATTGATTGCACTGGCAACCGCAGAGACAGATCTGGATGCGACCCTGTCCGCTCTGTGCGCCGCGACGGATGCCACGGATGTTCCAGCTGCCCATGTGGCGCCTGCGGGGTTACCCAATCAACCCAGCGGGGCCATCACCCCGGAAACGCTGGCGGCGGTCGTGGCACGGGCGATCCCGGAAAACGCCATTGTCGTCGACGAGTCCGTAACATCGGGCCGCGGGCTATTCCCGGTAACCGCCGGTGCGCCACAGCATACGTGGCTCAACAACCGTGGCGGCTCCATTGGGTTTTCAATGCCTGTCTCCATCGGGGCTGCAATAGCCTGCCCGGACCGCAAGGTGCTGACCCTCAGCGGCGATGGCAGCGCGATGTATGCCCTGCCGTCACTCTGGAGCATGGCGCGCGAGGCGTTGGATGTGACGGTGCTGATCCTGTCCAACCGCAGCTACCGCATCCTGCGCGGCGAATTGACAAACGTTGGCGTCGGCAACCCCGGCCCGCGCGCGATTGATATGCTCTCGCTGGATCGGCCAGATCTGGATTGGGTGCAGATGGCGCAGGGCATGGGTGTCGAGGCCGAACGCGCGGCCACCTGCGAGGAATTGGAGGCAGCAATGCAGACGGGCCTCTCCAGCCCCAAACCCTATCTGATCGAGGTCGTTCTCTAACCTGCTCAGCCGCCCAGAAACCCCTCGAGCACGTTGACCGTGTTAATACCAACCGCTTCGATGGCGTAACCGCCTTCCATGCAAAACACCGTTGGCAGGCCGAGGGTTGCGATACGTCGCCCGGCATCCGTGAAATCGGGGCTGTCGAGTTTGAAGAAGCTGATGGGGTCATCCTTGTAGGCGTCAACACCTAGCGAAATCACCAGCGCCTCCGCTCCAAAGGCGCGTATCTTGGCAAGCGCGTTATCCAACGCTTCTGACCACGGACCGTAGGGTGTTCCGGGTGGCATAGGATAGTTGGCATTGGCCCCTTCACCCGCACCCTGACCAGTTTCATCCGCGTAACCCAAAAAGTACGGAAACGCGTCTTCGGGTGCGCCGTGCAATGACGCGAAAAACACGTCACCGCGTTCATAAAGGATATCCTGCGTACCATTTCCATGGTGAAAATCGATGTCCAAAACGGCAACCCTGTCTGCGCCAGAGGCCCGGAACCCATCGGCCACCAGCGCCGCGTTATTGATGAAGCAATAGCCCCCGAACATGTCCGCCGTCGCGTGATGACCGGGCGGACGGCACAGGGCAAAAGCCGCACGCGCGCCGTTCGACACATGCCGCTGCGCCGCTTGGGCACTGGCCGCCGACGACAGCGCCGCCGCCCATGTTCCACCCGTGATCGCGGTCTCGGAGGCCAACGCATAATACCCCGCCTTTCCGTCGATATTGCGTGGTGGACGAGCCATTTGCATGCGCCGTGTCGGGATCGAAGTGGCGATCATTTCGCCGGCGTTCCCATCGGCCTTCCATGCGTCAAAGCCGGTTTCCAGAAACTCCAGATACCCCGCATCGCACAGCTTTGCGATGGCGTCTCGGTCCGCGCCTCCGGGATCACTGATTGCGTCAAAGCCCCGTTCTTTCAAACGGTTCAGCACATATTCCACACGGCTGGGACGCTCGAACGGCGTGACAAACTGCCCGCCTGACAGTTCCGCTTGGGGAAAGTGACGTCGGTGATCTTCGCTATAGTAAACTTGCATGTGGCCCTACCCCGATATGATACGCTGAGCGTAGCCAGAGGGCGACGGCCCCGCAAGCGTCCTCAGTCGAATGACGCCAGCAAATCCATGGCGGTGACGTGATCAAAATGCACATGCTCCACCATCAAGGCTTCGGCCTCCTGGCATTTGCGGTCCATGATCGCCACCGCAATCGCGCGATGTTCCAATGCAGAGGCCGCAATCACTCCGGCAAAGCGGTACCGCGCGCGGTAATAGGCCATCAGTTTGCGGGCGTTTGATTTCACCATATCGAGCAGAAACGGGTTGCCAGCAGCTTCGGCAACGGCCTGATGAAAGGCGAGGTTCAATTGATAGTACGCCGCAGGCTCTGCATCGCCTTTGGCACTGTGATGGGCCTCGCAGGCGCGCACACTGGCTTCGAGCACGCGACCTCGTTCCGGCGACAACCTGCGCGCGGCCAAACCTGCCGCCTGACCCTCCAAACGCGCATGCACCTCCAAAATAGCGAGGAATTCTTCCAGCGTGGGTTTGAATACGATCGCCCCTTTGCGGGGTTGGCGTTGCAAAAGCCCAAGCGCCTCAAGTTTCAAGAAGGCCTCGCGCAGCGGCGTGCGCGAAATATCGAGTGCCGCAGTCAGCGCCGCTTCGTCCACCACATCTCCGGGGTTCAGATCGCCCCGGTCGATCTGAGCCAAAATGGTGTTGATCACGCTGTCCGTCTGACCCGCCACCCTCAGCCCTTCGGAACGATCAGGTGCAACCCGTCCAGCGATGGCGCCATCACGATCTGACAGGACAAACGGCTGGTGGGCGTGCGTTCAACTTCGGTCGCGTCGAGCATTGCGTCCTCGAAATCACCCACCTCTCCGGTTTTGTCAGCCCATGCGGGATCGATGAACACGTGGCAAGTCGCGCAGGACAAACACCCCCCGCATTCGCCGATGACATCGGGAATGTTGTTGGCCACGGCCGCTTCCATCAGCGATTGGCCTTCAGGTACATCGGCTGTGAGTTGCGTACCATCGGGCTTGGTCCATGTAACGTTCATACGGGCCCCTCAAATGTAATAAATGTAAAAATCGCGCAGCGTATCGGCATCCATCTCGGCGGTTTTGTCCGCTTCGACACGCCGCATGAACAGTTGATTATCACAGAGGTCTTGCCCCACCGCCCCGGTCAGCGCGGTGTCCGCCTCCAGATCGTCCATCGCGGCAACAAGGTTTTCGGCCACACCTTCGGTTGCATCCGTGTTTTCAAACCCATCACCCGTTTCCACCGGTGGCAGGTCGTACCCGTTTTCCACGCCCAGCAAAGCTGCTTGCAGTACGGCAGCGACAGCGGTGTAAGGGTTGGCTGTTGCATCCGCCATCCGGTGTTCAAGACGCGCTTTGGCGCCGCCCTCGGATGACACGCGGGTGGTGACATTGCGGTGATCGCCACCCCAGTTTTTCCAGTATCCCGACAAGCTGGCCGGTTGCAGACGCTTGTAGGACATCGCTGACGGAGCCAACAGCCCGGCCAAGCCTTTGTGGTGGTGCACCAACCCGGCAACACATCCCTTGGCCAGATCATTCATCGCGTCTGCGCCCTGCCCTTGCCCCGTCGCAAAGGCGTTGTTGCCGTCCTTGTCCATGAACGAGAAATTCACATGCAGCCCAGATCCGCCCGCGGCCTCAAGCGGCTTGGGCAGGAACGTCAGGATTACCCCATGATCAAGTGCAACCTCTCGCGCCAACTGGCGAAAGAGCACGATGTCATCCACCGCCTTGACCGCATCGTCGAAGGTCAGCGTGTATTCAAACTGGGGTGCGTCGTATTCAGCCGTGATCATATCAAGGCTGAAGCCGACCTCTTCGGCCACTTCCCAGATCGCATCGTTAAAGCCCAGAGGGTCGGTTCCCTGTCCCGTGCCATAGACCACCGCACCCGGCGCATCATAAGGAACAAGATCACCATGCTCGTTGCGTTCAAACGCAAAGGCTTCCAATTCGATGCCCACCTTGGGCGTCAGACCGCGCGCCTCCCATGCCGCCACAGCGCGGCGCAGCGCCCCGCGCGGGCACACCCCCAGCGGGCTGTCATCGAGCGTGTCGTAGAGATCGCCAACGACGATCTTGGTGCCTTCATGCCAACTGTCGCGGATGTCATTAGCGTGCCAGCGCAACTCCATGTCCGGCAGACCCTCCATCATGCGCGAGCCGGGTGAGGGCAAAAGGTCCTTGTCGAAATGAACGCCAAAAGTAGACTGGCAAAACCGTGTGTCGCCCTCGCCGATCTTGGTCGCGGGCAGGTATTTGCCCCGCATGATGCTGAGATGGTCGCAAAAAACGGCGCGCAGACGGTCGGGCATAAGAAAATCCTTCAGGAGAGTTTAACGGTGACAGGCAGGGATTTGATCCCGCCGACGAAGTTCGAGCGCAGGAACTTGTGCGGACCTGCCGGTCAGGCTCGATCGAAGTCATGCCGCTTGGCCAGTTCCTCAAACAGCACCCGCACCTCCAGCCGCGCCAGCCACATGCCAAGGCAAATATGCGGCCCGCCCTGACCAAAGCTCAGATGCTTGTTGGGGCTGCGCGCCAGATCGACCCGGAACGGATCGTCAAATACCGCCTCGTCCCGGTTGGCCGAGGCGAACCAGTAAAGCACCTTGTCGCCCGCCCGGATGGTTTTGCCATGCATATTCGAAATCCGCGCGTCGCGGTGCGGCGGAAATAGCTCGCGGGCGTGGCCCAGCGGATGATTTCATCGGGTGCAGTGTCCCAGACGTCGCCGGATTTGCATCTGCTCCCAGCAGTTCGGGCTGATGGCACATCGCCTGAATGCCGGCGGCGATGGAATAGCGCGTGGTGTCATTGCCTGCCGCCACCAGCAGGCAGAAGAAGTTGCGAAATTCCGTATCCGAAATCGCGCTGCCATCCGGGCCGGGTTGGCGGATCATGTGCAGCACGCCGCCGGTGTCACCCGACGCGTCCTTGCGCGCCATCAAATCCTTGGCATAGGCGTAAAGCTCGGCCCCAGCCGGTGAGTTGAAGGGCATCAGCCGAAACTCATCCGTCTCCATTTTATCGAGCACATGATCGGTGAAATCAGGGTCCGTGTTGGCGATCAGCGCATCGCCCTTTTCGACCAGCCAGGGCAGATCTTCTTCGGGCGTGCCAAGGATGCGGCCCAACATGCGCATCGGCAATTCGCGCGCGATGGCCTTGGTCGCATCGAAGCTGTGCCATGTTCCAGCGCCTGATCCAGGATTTCCGTACAGAGATCGCGAATTTCCTGTTCAAACTCCGCGATCACGGCTTTGGAAAACGCGCGCGCCACCTTGATGCGCGTTTTCATATGCTCGGGCGGATCGGTTTCCTGAAAGGTGCGGCGGGCGAGGTATTCCTCGTAGCTTTGATCTTCCATCCGGATGCCGCGCGCCGACGACAGCAAATCGGTCTGACGGTTCAACTCCAGAATATCATCATACCGCGTGATCGACCAAAACCCTTCCCCGTCCGTATAGTCCGTCCAATGGGCCGGATCTTCCTTGCGCAAACGGGCGAAGGTGTTGTGGGGCACACCAGATGCAAAGGCATCATGGCTGGTCAGGTCGGCAAAACCGTCATCGTCGGGGTTCCAGATTGTCATTGCGCATCTTTATATTTAGTATGTTTTTAAAAATACTAACCAACTTCCGCCGTGAGTAAAGGAAAACCATGCGCATCGCGATTTTGATGACCAACACTGATGAAAGCGCCTTTGCGCAGCGCCACCCCAAAGACGGCGAAAAATTCAGCGCGCTGCTGCAAGAGGTACGCCCCGACTGGCAATTCGATGTGTATGCGGTCAAGGACGGGGTTTTTCCTGCATCACTGGCCGAATGCGACGGCGTATTGATCACTGGCAGCCCGGCCTCGGTCCATGATAGTGACCCTTGGGTGTCGGCGTTGGAGGCGTTCATTCGCGAGATGCACGCGGATCACGTCCCCATGTATGGCGCATGCTTTGGGCACCAGGCCATCGCAAAGGCTTTGGGCGGCACGGTCACATACAACCCGCAGGGATGGGTGCTGGGCAGTGTGACGGCTCATTGCGCAGACGAAACCCCGCCGTTGACGGCCTATGCCGCGCACAAAGAGCAAGTGACCACGCTGCCAAAAGGCGCAAGAATTACAAGCCATAGTGACGGTTGCCCGATTGCAGGTTTTGCCATTGGCGCTGATGTTCTGACAACGCAGTATCACCCGGAAATGACGGATGATTTCATTGCAGCCCTGCTGGATGAAATGCGCGCGGATTTGGACCCTGATGTGATCGAACCCGCGCAACAGTCGCTGGACCGAAAAGCTGACCGGGCGGAATTGGCAGAGCAGATCGCCCGTTTTTTTGAACGCGCCGCCGCCAAGAGCTGATGTTCTCAGCGCTGAAACGCTGACCTAACCAGCGGCTCGCTGCGCGTCGATGTCAGCGCGGATCAGGTCTTTGTAAAGCGCCTGCAAACGCGCCATCACGGGGCGCGCGCCATCGCCAATCGGCTTGCCGTCAATCTCCGCGACGGGGGTTTGCGCGCCAAATGTGCCAGTCAAGAATGCCTCATCCGCACCATAGGCTTCATAAAGCGAATAGTTTTTCTCATGAATAGGAATGCCATTGCCGCGGCACAGGTCGATCACTTTCTGGCGGGTGACGCCGTTCATGCAATAATCCCCCGTCGACGTCCAAACCTCACCACGCCGCACGATAAAGAAGTTGCAGGCGTTGGTGGTGTTCACAAATCCATGCGGATCCAACATCAAACCTTCGTCCGCGCCAGCTTGCTTCAGCCTGCAAACAGGCGATCACGCAGTTGAGCTTGGAATGGCTGTTGTACTTGGCATCTTGCGCCATCGGCAAACCGCGCACTTGCGGCACCGTTGCCAGCCGGATCCCCGCGCTTTGCAGGCTTTGTGCGGGTTTCGAGTGCTCCATGATGATCACAAGCGTTGGTCCCGACCGCGACAGCGACGGATGCTGGAAAGGTTTGACCTTGACGCCGCGCGTCAACATCAGGCGGCAATGCACATCGGTATGCATATCGTTGGCCTCAGCGGTGCGCGTCAAGGCATCCAGAATTCCGGCCCTATCCATGCCCACATCCAATGACACGGCTTTGCAGGAGTCGAAAAACCGATCCATGTGTTCATCCAAGAACGCCCAATGCCCGTCATAAAGGCGCATCCCTTCCCACATCCCGTCACCCAGCATGAAACCGCTGTCATAAACGGACACTTTCGCCTCAGAGCGGTGCACGATGTCGCCGTTGACGTAGATTTTGATGTCTGCGTTGCGCGCATCCTCGGCGGCATCATGGGTGGTTTGGGCCGATGTGTCTGCTGTGGTCGTCATAATGCCTCTCTAATCGCCGGAAATGCCGCCCAACACTTGCACGCAAAGCACACGCGCAACAGAGGCCAACACCAGCATGTTCCAGCACTTCGGCAGGCGCAAGGCCGTCACTTGATGTCGGCGGCCTGCAGCAGAGAAATTTTTTCGCGCCACAGTAGATTTTCTGCGCTAAGGTGACCGGGATTTGAAGAGTTTCGCATTGGAGAGCGCACGTAAACGCCAAGGATCGCTGAGTATTATCGGCATTCAAGATGCGGCCTGACACGTACCACAAAATCAAGCCCTGCAACTGGGGCAGTTCATTTCAAAGGGAGGAAATAAATGAACCTGAGACCTGACCCGACGTTTCACGCGTCGCCGAAACTGGCCATGCAAGCGCCTGTCGAGAATTACGCATTCACGATCATGCTGAGCCCGGATGGATCACAGTCCGACGGGATTGCCGTTGTTGACCTGAACCCCAAATCGGACACCTACGGTGAAATCGTACATCAGGTGATCGTGCCCAACAAAGGCGACGAATTCCACCACTTTGGCTGGAACGCTTGCTCCTCATCCTTGTCGCCCCTTTCAGGTCACGCGTTTTTGGAGCGCCGCTATCTGATCGTACCGGGCATCCGCTCAAGCCGTATTTACGTGATCGACGTCAAGGAGCCGCTCAAGGCGAAGATCCACAAGATCGTTGAGCCCGAGGAAATTTTTGAAAAGACGGGGTATTCGCGCCCGCATACCATTCACTGCGGGCCAGAGGGCATCTACGTGTCTACTTTGGGCGGCGGTGGCAAGGACGGCACAGACGGGCCTCCGGGTATCTTCATCATGGATTGTGAAACCTTTGAGGTGATTGGCCGTTACGAAATGGACCGCGGCAAGCAAGACAAACACTATGATTTCTGGTGGAACCTGCCGCAGGATTACATGGTCAGCTCCGAATGGGGCCTGCCACCACAGTTTGAAAACGGCATCGTCGCCGAAGACCTGCTGAGCAACAAATACGGCCATTCGATCCACTTCTGGGATCTGCGCAAACGCAAGAACATTCAGACCATAGATCTGGGTGAAAACCACCAGATGGCACTGGAAATCCGACCAGCGCATGACCCGACCAAAAGCTATGGGTTCTGCGGTGTTGTGGTCGATACCACCAATCTGCAGGGCGCGATCTTTACGTGGTGGCGCGATGATGATGGGGTCTGGCAGGCCAAAAAGACAATCACCATCGACCCAGTTCCTGCTGATGCCGACGATCTGCCGGACCTGTTGAAAGGGTTCGGCGCCTGCCCGCCGCTGGTCACCGACATCGACCTGAGCCTTGACGACAAATACCTCTATGTGGCGTGCTGGGGCTTGGGCGAGATGCACCAGTATGACGTGTCCGACCCGATGAACCCGGTGCTGGCCGGCAAGGTGGAACTGGGCGGCATCGTCAAAGACACCAAACACCCCAATGGCAAGGATTTCGCCTACGGTCCGCAAATGGTGGAAATCAGCCGCGACGGCAAGCGGGTCTATTGGACCAATTCGCTCTATTCCACTTGGGATGATCAATTCTATCCCGATGACGAAGGCGGGCAGATGGTGATGGCACGCGTTGGCGAAAATGGCGGGCTGGAGCTTGATCCGGATTTCTACATCGACTTCCCCAAAGGTTATCGCAGTCACCAGATCAGGCTTGAGGGTGGCGACTGTTCAACCGACAGCTTCTGTTATCCTTCTGTCTGAATGACGACAGAACTTGCATCGATGACGGCCCTTTGGTGGGCCGTCATTTTTTCTGGCGTGTATCACGGCCTCAATCCGGGCATGGGTTGGCCTCTGGCGGTGTCGGCCGCCCTGATGGAACGCAAACATGCCGCGCTGCTCAAAGCCCTCGGCATGCTGACGCTTGGGCATTTCATTGCCATGATCGCAATCCTGTTGCCGTTTTCGCTGCTGTTCTTTCTGGTCGAGTGGGAAAGCGAAATCCGTGTTGGCGCAGGGGTTTTGGTGATTGCGATGGGCGTGTATCTGCTGATCAATCGCAAGCACCCCCGCTTTTTGGCCCGCGTGCACCCTGCCCGGTTGGCACTGTGGTCGTTTCTGGCGGCGATGGCGCATGGCGCAGGCCTGATGTTGGTGCCGATCTATCTGGGCATTTGTGCGATTGCTGCCGAAGACACCGGGCATCTTGCTGCCCAATCCTTGATGAGTAACAACCTCAGCACCGCGATTGCTGTCGCGGTCGTTCATGCCGGCGCGATGACGCTTGCGGGCGGAACCGTGGCGGTGGTGATCTATTTCTGGCTCGGACTCAAATTCTTGTCCCGCACCTGGTTCAACCTTGATCTCGTGTGGGCGCTCAGCCTCATCCTTGTGGGGGCGTTCGGAATATATTCGGTGTATTACGGGCACGCATGATCTTCATGCCGCCTGTTCAGAAAGGCTGAGCCCACCGATCCCTTGCACCCCTTGCTGCTGTAAATCTGCGACCAATGCATCAGTGTCGATGTCCTGAACACGCGAACCTGCGCGCAGCACGAGCCCCGCCGCGGTTCCAGTTGCCTGCCCCATCGCCATGCATTGCGGCATTCCGCGCACCGATGCAAAAGCCACCGGATCCGCCGAGATGATACGGCCTGCAAACATCAGGTTCGTGATCTGCGCCGGGATCAAAGCCCGGAACGGGATCGTGTAATATCCGCCCTGCCCGATGATCGCATCGTGGGTCATGCTGGCATCGGACCGCATGACGTCATCGACCGGGTTGTCACAACAGACAATACCATCGGGAAACTTCGTGCCCTTTGCCAAATCTTGCCCCGTCAGCACATAGGCCCCTTGCAGTTTCCGCGTCTCGCGCACACCTGCCGTTGGGCCAATCATGGCCATGCGCGCACGCTCAAAGCCCGGCACATTGGCACGCAGGAATTGCGCCAGTTGATGGCAGCGTCTGCGCCCTTCTTGTGTCGCACGCCCGACAGCGACCGGGTCCGTGCCATCGACGCCCCGGATCACTACGGAATTGCAAAACACCGTATCCTCGTGAAACCCTTTCATCAGGTAGAGCTTGGCCAGATCAGGGTGCAGATCACCCAAAGCAATGCCCGCTGCGGCGTATTTGGTAAAATACGGGTCCGGATCAGCAAAGGCGGCGGTCCAGTCGACATCCAGCATGTGAAAGGACACCGTCACTCCCATCATGTTGCCGCTTTCATCTCCCAAAGTGAACGGCACCCCGGCTTTGGCAGATATGTCGCCATCACCCGAGCAATCGATGACCACTTTGGATATCACGCGAAATGGCCCGTTGCGGTCATAACATGCGACGTCACGGATCGCGTCACCCGCCATTTGAGGCGCGATGGCATTGGCGTTCAGGCGCACCTTGACGCCCGCCTCGTCCAGCATTTCGAACATCGTCAGAATGGCAAGGTCGTGGTCGTATTGAATTTCGGGACCGAAATTTTCCAGCGTACACTCGCGCCTCTCGGCCGCTGGTGGTGACATGCTGGTCAGCCGATCCGTTAGTTCCTGCATCAGGCCACCGATGCTGTGACCCGCAGGATACGCAGCACCCCACGGCATTCCCGGGCAAGACGCCATTACACCGCCCACCTTGCTGGTCGCCTCCAGCAAAATGACATCCAGCCCCTGACGCCCGGCCGCAACCGCCGCGCCAAATCCGGCGGTGCCGCCGCCGACAATCAAGACGTCTGTGTGTTCGGTTCGCTCCATCGGTTGCTCCTGTCCGTGGTGTCGTGTGCTGTGCCGGGTCAGATTACCGTATCACCCAACAGTCGCGAGCGTTTTTTGATAGGCAAATCGGCAAAACTACGCTTTCACTTCCGGGCAAATATAACGGATTGATGACGATGCCTGACAAATCCATTCAAGAGCCCGCCCGCCACACGCCGGTGATCCACGAAACCGACGTTTTGGTCGTCGGCTCTGGCCCCGGTGGTCTGGCGGCGGCACTGGCTGCGGCGCGCTGCGGTGTTGCAGTGACCCTGCTGGAGCGGTTCGGATGTTTTGGCGGCAACATCACTGTGGTCGGCGTCGAGGGGTTTGCGTGGTATCGCCACAAGGAAACCGTAGAGGCGGGCGGCATAGGATGGGAGTTCGAAGAGCGCGCCAAGCAGATGGGCGCTGCTGTCCCGGAAAGCCAATCGCTGAGCTACGAGTTGGACAGTGAAGGGTTCAAACTGGTGGCCGATACGCTGGTTGAAGAAGCCGGCATTCACCCCATGCTGCACCGCCAGTTTGTCGCCCCGATCATGGAGGGCGATACGATCGTGGGCGTAATCGTCGAATCCAAAGCGGGCCGCGAGGCCATTTTGGCCAAACGCGTGATTGATGCCACCGGGGATGCCGACATCGCCCATCGCGCCGGTGCGCCCACCTTGAAGACACCGGTTGAGGACATGCAGGCCGCCAGCGTGATGTTTCATCTGGCGGGCGTCGACAAAACCGCATTCATGGCGGGCGTCAAAGCCGATCCGCAAACCTACAAGGATTGGTCCACAGGCGAATGGGAGGTAGAAACGGATGGCAAAGAAGATACCATGTTCTCGCCCTTCCTGGGCAAACCTTTTGCGCAGGCCATTCGCGACGGGGTCATCCCCGCACATCTCAATACCATCGGCGGCACGTGGGGTGCTGTGCATGACAGTGGCGAGATGACATATATGAACCTGATCCATTTGGCGGGCTGCGATGGCACGGACCCCGACAGCATGACACGTTTCGAGATCGAAGGCCGCAGGCAGGCAATGCATGCCATCGACGCATTGCGTGCGTATACGCCCGGCTGTGACGGCGTGCGTTTGCGCAACTTTGGCATGTCGATCGGCATTCGCGACACCCGCAAGATCGACGCGGTGTATAACATGACCGAAGCGGATGTACGCGGTGAGGCCAGGTTCGACGACAGCATTGGAATTTATCCCGAATTTATAGATGGTTACGGCGTACTGATTATTCCGACAACAGGGCGCTACATGCACATTCCCTACCGCGCCATGCTGCCAAAAGGTATACAGAACCTGATTGTGGCCGGGCGCGCCATTGGCGGGGACCGCATCGCACATGCTGCAACGCGCAATATGGCCTGTTGTGCCGTTGCCGGTCAGGGCGCCGGTATCGCCGCCGCGTGGTCGGTGCAAAACAACCGTGCATTTGACCAGGTCGACGTCACTGCCCTGCAATCCGTGTTGCGCAAACAAGGCGTACGTATTCACTAAGGTTTGCGGGTCACGGCGTTAAGCCCCCCGGCCCCGCATCGCCCAAATAAGCGGCATGGCCGATCAGATGGGACCGCGCCCGCTCCTTTAAATGCGAGTAATTCGCAAAAATGCTTGACAGTTGCGAGTGATTTGCATTTACAGAGGTCAATATCCACATTCGCTGAGGAATCCCGAATGCTGCCCAGTGTTATCAAGTCAGTATCCCTCGCCGCTGCACTGGCGATAGTGGCGTCTCATGCCACGGCCGAAGACAAAATGAAGGTTGTAACGACCTTTACCGTTCTGGCGGATATGGCCGCAAATGTGGCCGGAGACGCGGCCGAGGTTGTTTCCATCACCAAGCCGGGCGCCGAAATTCACGGGTATGAGCCGACACCGCAGGACATCGTGCGCGCCTATGACGCTGACATTATCCTGTGGAATGGACTGAACCTTGAACTTTGGTTCGAGCAATTCCTGTCAAATCTGGATGGCGTTCCGTCTGCAACACTCACCGATGGGATAGACCCCATTTCTATCTCGTCAGGAAGCTATGAGGGCAAGTCGAACCCTCACGCGTGGATGGGATTGGATAACGCGCTGATATACATTGATAACATCGAAGCGGCCTTTGCCCAGCAAGATCCCGAAAACGCCGAGATCTACGCGCAAAATGCCGCGACCTACAAAGACGAACTGCGTGCAACCATCGAGCCATTGCGGGCCGCGATCGCCAGCATTCCCGAAGAGCGCCGGTGGCTGGTGACATGTGAAGGCGCATTCAGCTATTTGGCGCGCGATCTGGGCCTCAAGGAATTGTACCTTTGGCCGATGAACGCCGACCAAGTCGGGACCCCACAACAGGTACGTGCCGTCATTGATGGTGTGCGCGAGCACAATATCGACGTGGTTTTCTGTGAAAGCACGGTCAACACCGCCCCTGCCGAGCAGATTGCGCGGGAAACGGGCGCGCGGTATGGCGGCGTGTTATACGTTGACAGCCTGAGCGAACCAGACGGAAATGTGCCTACGTTTCTTGATCTGCTCAGCGTCACGTCAAAAACAATTGCAACCGGTCTGACCTCCGCGACGAACTGATGCAGACCGGGCACTGAGATATTGACCTGTGGCGCACGCGCCGCAGGTTTCATCGTAGAAGCGGGCCAATCGTTCCGGCCCAAAGGACACAGAATGCGAGACGACCCAATTCGTCCACTCCACCAAAGCAGCCCGACAGGGGTGGGAATATCTGCGCGCGACGTAACTGTAACCTACCGCAACGGTCACACCGCCTTGTGGAACGCCAGTTTTGAAATTCCACGCGGCACCGTCACCGCCTTGGTTGGGGTGAACGGCGCGGGAAAATCCACGCTTTTCAAGGCCATAATGGGGTTTGTTCCTGCCGCACAAGGCACCATCGAAATCTTGGGAATGGGCGTGCGCGAAGCATTGGCGCAAAATCTCGTGGCCTATGTGCCGCAATCCGAAGACGTGGATTGGGCCTTCCCGGTGCTGGTTGAAGATGTCGTCATGATGGGCCGTTATGGGCGCATGGGATTCCTGCGCCGTCCACGCGCTGCTGATCATGCTGCGGTTCAAGATGCGCTGGAACGCGTGAACATGCAGGATTTCCGGCATCGCCAGATCGGCGAATTATCCGGCGGGCAACGCAAACGCGTGTTTCTGGCCCGTTCGCTGGCGCAGGACGGACAAGTCATTTTGCTCGATGAGCCCTTTACCGGCGTCGATGTCAAAACCGAAGAGCAGATCATCGCCCTTTTGCGTGAATTGCGTGACGAAGGCCGCGTGATGCTCGTGTCCACCCACAACCTCGGCTCTGTGCCGGAGTTTTGCGATCGTACCATTCTGGTCAAAGGCACCGTGCTGAGCCACGGGCCCACAGAAACCACATTCACCCGCGAAAATCTGGAAAAGGCCTTTGGCGGTGTCCTGCGCCACTTCACGCTGAGCGGTTCGACGCTGCACGATGACGAAGACGCGCGGCAAGTTACGATCCTGACGGACGATGAACGCCCGTTTGTCCAATACGGCGAGAAAACCCAACGCACCGAGGAACAAGAGTGATCAACCAACTGCTGGAACCCTTTGGATACGGCTACATGGTGAACGCGATGTGGGTGTCGGCGCTTGTGGGCGGGGTCTGCGCGTTTCTTTCGGCCTATCTGATGCTCAAGGGGTGGTCGCTGATCGGCGACGCGCTGTCTCACTCGGTCGTGCCTGGCGTTGCGGGGGCCTACATTCTCGGTCTGCCCTTTGCACTGGGTGCATTCATCGCGGGCGCGCTGGCCGCGGGTGCGATGCTGTTCCTGTCAGAACGCTCCGGGCTGAAGGTTGATGTGATCATCGGTCTGATATTTACGTCGTTTTTCGGTCTGGGGCTGTTCATCGTGTCGCTCAACCCGATGTCGGTCTCCATTCAAACCATCACGATGGGCAACATCCTCGCCATCACGCCTGAAGACACGCTGCAACTGGCCATCATCGGGTTTGTGTCACTGGCCGTTTTGCTGGCCAAGTGGAAAGACCTGATGGTCACCTTTTTCGACGAAAGCCACGCACGTACGATCGGCCTGCGACCGGGTCTACTCAAGGCGGTATTTTTCGTGCTGCTGTCAGCATCCGTCGTGGCCGCCATGCAGACCGTCGGCGCCTTTCTGGTGATCGCGATGGTTGTCACGCCGGGGGCGACTGCATACTTGCTCTGTGACCGCTTCCCGCGCCTGATTGTGGCCTCGGTCGCCATCGGATCCATAACCAGCTTTATCGGCGCCTACATCAGCTACTTTCTGGATGGCGCCACCGGCGGGATCATCGTGAGCTTGCAAACACTGATCTTTTTGGCTGCTTTCGTCTTTGCACCAAAGCACGGGTTGCTCGCGGCCAAGCGCAAAGCAAGACAGGCTTTGGACCGCGCGCCGGGTGATCTCGCAGCGGAGTTCAAATGATGGATTTCGACACCCTGATGATGCCGTTCCAGTTTGCGTTCATGCAAAACGCCTTCCTGATCTCGATGATCGTTTCGGTGCCGACTGCTCTGCTGTCGTGTTTCCTCGTCATGAAAGGCTGGGCATTGATGGGCGACGCGGTCAGCCATGCGGTCCTGCCGGGGATTGTGTTGGCCTATATCTTCGGTCTGCCGCTCATTCTGGGCGCCTTTGCTGCTGGAATGACATGCGCCATGGCGACGGGTTACCTCGCCAGCAACAGCCGGGTGAAACAGGATACCGTGATGGGCGTCGTGTTTTCGGGCATGTTTGCGGTTGGTATCGTGCTTTATGTCTCCATCGAAACCAACGCGCACCTTGATCACATTTTGTTTGGAAACATGCTCGGGGTGGATGCCAGTGAATTGTTAACCGCTGGGGTCATCTCCGCAGTCGTTGCATCTGTTCTGGTCCTCAAGTGGAAAGACCTGTTGCTGCACAGTTTTGATCCGGCACAGGCGCAGGCCTCGGGTCTGTCGGTGAATGTGCTGCACTATGGGTTGCTGGCCGGATTGTCGCTGACGATTGTCGCCACGCTGTCGGCGGCGGGCCTTATCCTTGCGATAGGCCTTTTGATCGCCCCGGGTGCAATTGCCTTTTTACTGGTGCGCCGGTTTTCGACGATGCTTTGGGTGTCAGTTCTGGTTTGCATGGCCTCCATGCTCTTGGGCACATACGCGAGCTTTTTCCTCGACAGCGCGCCTGCGCCGACAATTATCCTGATCCTGACTGCGGTGTTTCTGGTCGCCTTTGTCCGACGGCAAATTCACACGCGCCGGATGTCCGCAAAGCAGATGCAGACACCGGCCCGTCCCTGATGTGACGGCTTGGCGGCATTTTCAGCACGACAAGACGCGCATTCAGATTGATCTTCAACGGTCGGACCACGGCAAGGCAATGCCGGTTTTCCGCTTCACCTCCTTTGAATGTCTTTCGCGCAAAACGCACCGGCGCCCTGTCAGTCTAGTTGTTCCTGGACACGACTGCATTGAAATATGCGCCGCGTTCCTCATACTCATCGCACAGGTTGCGCGCACGATCATCACCGCAAAGCCGATTAACCTGTGACAGAAAGGGCGTTATGTCAGTTTTCAATCGTCGCTCCGTGCTGAAGAGCACTGCCGCTCTTGGCGGGGCGCTGCTTATGCCTCTCAAGACACTAGCAGATGCAGGCACGCCGCTCTTGCGGGCGACACCCTCCACCGCACAGCTCGCGCCGCGTGGGTACCCGCAAACCGATGTGTGGACTTATGCGACGGACGGCGCGGGTACGGTACCGGGCCCCGAATTGCGCGTAAAAGCGGGCGCGCGCATCACACGTCGGCTGGTCAACGAACTGCCGCAATCCACCGCTGTGCATTGGCATGGCATTCGCATTGATAACGCAATGGACGGGGCGGCCCCATTGACACAAGCCCCTGTCCCGCCCGGTGCAAGCTTTGAGTATGACTTTGTGGCGCCCGACCCCGGCACCTATTGGTACCACTCGCATGATCGCGGCTGGGAACAGGTGTCGCGCGGTCTGGCCGGCCCGTTGATTGTCGAAGATACAACGCCGTGGCTCGGAGAGCCCGGGGCCGCGACACGTGAAATCACCTTGGTGCTGGATGACTGGCTGCTTGATGCCGAAGCCGCAATCGTCGAAGGGCGTTGGCGCGATTTGCGTGCAGCCTCACACGCCGGGCGTATGGGAAACACGGTCACCGTAAACGGCATGGCCTTTCCCGATTTTCCGCTGAAACCGAACGAACGGGTCAGACTGCGCCTGATCAACACGGCGACCGACCGCATAATGCGGCTCGCGATGCCTGATTTGATTGCACACCTCATTGCTCTTGATGGCCATCCGGTCGCTCCCAGACAGGTGGATACACTGACGTTGGCTCCAGCGCAGCGCGCAGATGTGGTTGTTGATGCACAAGGAGGGGCCAATCCAAGCGCGCCGCTTTTGCTTGATCCCGGATCGGGCGAATGGATCGACATCGCGACATTCTCGATTGACGGTGCGCGCCTCGACGTGGCCGATGCGGATGTGCGCCCACTGCCTGCTTGGGGCAGCCTGCCCGCGCGCGACATGCGCAACGCCCAGCGCGAAACCCTGCGGATGGACGGTGGCGCCATGCGTTGGTTGAGCGAGGCTGAACATGGCGGTCAGAGCCTAGACGGTAGAACCCTTGCATCGCAAGGTATGGTCTGGGCTTTCAATGGCGTGGCGCATGGCATGCAAAAGCCCATGTTCGAAGCAAAAATTGGCCGCACTGTGATTGTGAACATCGAAAACCGGACGGCCTTCTCCCATGCGATCCATCTGCACGGGCACCATTTTGCCGTGCTGACGCGCAACGGGCAACGTGACCCGTATCAGGACATGCACGACACAGTTCTCATCGCCGCAGGTCAAAGCGCCGAGATCGCTTTTGTCGCCGACAATCCGGGACGATGGATGATCCATTGCCATATGCTGTCGCATCAGGCTTCGGGAATGATGAGTTGGTTCAACGTGACTTGAGAGGACTGGCCGCTGGGTCGCGCCGATTTGCATGGGCCTCGCCAGCCCCTTAGTTCGCGCGTGTCACAACTGAACCGCACTGTGAAACCGCCGCCGCGATTGCTCTTCCCAAAACCCTTACGCCGACCGACAACCAGGCGCGCGACCCGTTCCAGCCTTAAGGGTGCGCAAGGTCTGATCAACATGCGTGAGCGCGGAACGATGAGACGTTACCTGCGACGGGTTCCGGGCCGTCGCGCGTTTAACGAATGCATCGCCATTTCAAAACCGAGGTTGCGGGCAAGGTTCAGAATGCGCCAAGGTGTGCTGCAACGGTCGGGGAGAAGTCACTTGGTTCATCTTTATCTTAGTGCAGATCGCTGCAAGGCCACCATGACCTGCACACCCGGAGCAACGCGATGACCAGCCCAAAACAAAAATCGAGCACCGCGCTTGCAATTCGCACGGCACGGATATGGTCAGGTTTGTTTCTGTTGGCTTTCGTCACCAGCCACCTGACCAACCTCAGCCTTGGGCTGATCTCAATTGATGCGATGGACGCCGGGCGCCCTTACCTGACAGAATTATGGACCGGACCCGTCATCGGGCTGCTTTTGACGGCCGCGCTGACCGTCCATTTCTGTCTTGGGCTATGGGCGCTTTATATTCGGCCCACGCTGCGCACAAATACCCAAGACGTGGTTCAGATGCTGACGGGTTTGATCGTGGTTCCGCTTTTGGCGACCCATGCGGTCGGAATATCGATGGCGGCAAATGCGGGGCTGGACTTTGGATATGCTGATACGATCCGGCTATTCTGGCTTCAAGCACCCGGTATCGGCCTGATGCAGGTCATTATGCTTTCGGTGGTTTGGGTACACGGTTGTGCGGGGCTGTTCACTTGGCTGCGCTCCAAGGAACGGGCAAACCGCCTTGTGAACTGGTTGTCCTTTTTGGCCGTTGTTGTCCCTGTGATGGCCTTGTTGGGCTATGCAGAGGCAGGCCGCGAAATGCTTTTGGCGGGGCAACGTGGGGCGGAACTGGCCATCAGTCCGCCGCTGCCGCCAAACGTCGACGTTCCATTTACCTTGATCAAGCAAGTCACGAACGCGGTGATCATAGGCTCGATCCTGCTGGCCGCTTTGACACTGATTGCGCGATTTATCCGGGTGTCCGCCCAGAAGACACAAACAGTGGTTTTGGTACGTGATGGTGGTCCCGAGATGGGATCAAATTCGGCACTGACCGTTTTGGACGGGTTTGCGCAGAATGATCAACCACATGCCAATTTATGTGCGGGGCGTGGCAGATGTGGCACCTGTGCCGTGCGCATTATCCGGTCCGAGTTTCCGCTGCCATCGCCGTCCGATCTTGAACAACGCACTTTGTTCAAAACCGGTGCACCGAATGGCGCGCGGCTTGCGTGTCAGCTGTCGCCGTCGGGTGGCAAGGTCGAAATGCAAGCCATCTACCCTGCCGATTATACATATGAGGACGCCAGACCCACAACGTCCCTTGCGCAGTTGGAGCCATCGACGTGAGCGCGCTAAGCCGTGTCTTGGCCGCACTGATCTGCGGTTTGGCATTGATGCTTGTACAGCCGGCAAGCGCACAAACCGAAACCCCTGTACCGGCCCCTTCCGCAAACGATTTGCACGAATTCACGCGTTTGCTGGCCGATGAAAGAATTCAGGACTGGATCGGTCAACAAGCTTCCGAGGTCGAGGCCAACTCTCAAACCGTCGCACCCAGCGTGCGGGCCCAGTTTGACGCACTCGTGCTGCGCACCAGCGCTCGCATTGCAGCTCTGGGCCGCGCGTGGGAGGGCATGGGGCAAGCGCCCGAGCTTTTGCAGACGCGCTGGGCAGAGCAAGTCACAGACACGCGCCGGGTGCAAAGCCTGACGTTCGTGCTGATCTTTCTGTTTCTCGGTGCGGGGCTGGAATGGCTGTTGCGTCAATACACCAACCCGATGCGCCGACGGCTGGAGATCGGTGGGTTCAACACCCCCACCAAACAAATCACCGCTGCAGTCACGCGCACGGGCCTGGCCCTGTCGGGGTTGCTGGCATTTGCGGTCGGCAGCATCGGTGCTTTTTCCGCATTTGACTGGCCGCCGATCCTTTATGCGCTGATCCTGAACCTGCTGATGGCCATTGTCGCGATCCGGGTGGTTGCAGCGACCCTTCTGCTGTTTCTGGCACCCTACGTGCCGCGGTTGCGGCTGATACCGGTTAGCACGCCAATGGCACGGGTGATCGCGCGCAGCACTTTGGTCTTTTTTGCCGTGTTGATCATGGGATTGGCCGCCACGGATGTCTTTGGACAAGTGATCGAGGTGTTTGACCCTGTGGGCGGGCAACGCCCATTTCTTGCCGTTTCGGTCATGTGGGCGGTGGCGGTCTCGCTGACCGCGCTGCTTTGTCTGCACGCTGGCTTCTTTTTTGCTGGACGGATCAACCCAGCGGCACGCTCGAAAAGCGCAGGCAAATGGCGTGGTTTTGTCAGCCTTTTGATCGTCTTGGCCTTCGCCCTTTGGGTTTTGGATCTGCGACTGATCATGTGGAGCGTTGTGCTCATAGGGCTTCTGATCGTGTTGCTGAAACTGTTGCGCGCTTGGGTAGACGACGCGTTTGACCGTTCAGTGGCAGAGTATATGGCCAACATCCCGCCTCCTGCGGTTGTTGAAGACGCCGAAACCGATGAATTGGCCTCTGACGACGACACGGCAGAAGAGGTGATCGAGGTCATCGATCCCTACGAGACCTACCGCCCCATCGCGCACCGCGTCGTTCGGTTTGGCGCGATCATTACGGTAGGGTTCGTCCTCGCGCTGATCTGGAACGTGGGGCTCTTTGAAAGCACGGAAAACCCAACGGTTACGCAACAGGTCTTTTCGGTTCTGCTCGACAGTGCCGCCGCCTTGTTGATCGCAGATCTGGTCTGGACATGGGCGCGCTCTGCCATTGATCGCAGGCTGGCCGCGTATAAACCACCGACCGACGGCTCCGCACCGGGGCCAGAGGCACGCATGGCGACGCTCCTGCCTTTGCTGCGCGTGGTCTTGATGGTCACGCTGTTGGCGATGGTGGCCATGTCGATTTTGTCATCCATGGGCGTGAACATCGCGCCGATCCTTGCGGGCGCCAGTGTGCTGGGCATCGCCATCGGCTTTGGCGCGCAATCATTGGTCAAGGATGTGGTATCGGGCATCTTCTTTCTGGTCGATGACGCGTTCCGCGTTGGGGAATACGTCGAAATCGATCAGCTGCGCGGTACGGTCGAAAAAATCTCGATCCGCTCGCTGCAAATCCGCCATCACAGGGGTGCGGTCCACACGCTGCCCTTTGGTGAGCTAAAGTCCATGACCAACTATTCACGCGATTGGGTGATCATGAAGCTGGAATTCCGCGTGCCGTTCGACACCGATCTGAAGCTGGTGAAAAAGCTGATCAAACAGGTGGGCGCGCAACTCAAGGAAAACCCGGATTATGGCGACAGCATCATCGAAACGCTGAAATCGCAAGGTGTGCGGCGGATGGAGGAATTCAACATGGTCGTGGGCGTCAAATTCATGACCCGCCCAGGCGAGCAATGGCTGGTGCGACGCGACGCATATCAAGGCGTGCGCGATGTCTTTGAGGCCAACGGTATCCGTATGGCAGAGCGTAATGTGAAAGTTGAAATTGCGGGCGACGCAGAGTTAACCGACGAGCAACGCAAGGCGGTCAGTGCTGCGGCACATGATGCGACCACCAACAAACTGCCCCCCGGCCCGGTCCCAGACGAGCCTTGATCCCTGATCTGCCGAACACCGGCTGCAACGGGTCAGGAAATCTGGCGCGACCTGCCTTCCCAGAAGGGTTTGCGCAGTTCCGTTTTCAAGACCTTGTTCGCGCCTGACAATGGGAACGGCTCTGTGCGAAACTCGATGCTGCGCGGGCATTTGTAGCCGGCGATCAAGGTATGACAGTAAGATTTCAACTCTTCTTCAGCTACCTCCGCACCTGGGTGCAGAATGACAATCGCATGAACGCTTTCACCCCATTGATCGCTCGGAATGCCAATGACAGCACTGGTCGCGACCTGTGGGTGCTGGCCAAGCGCATTCTCGACCTCTGCCGAATAGACGTTCTCGCCGCCTGAAACGATCATATCCTTCAACCGGTCCATCAAGAAGATGAACCCCTCATCGTCCATGTAGCCCGCATCACCGGTCATGACCCAACCATCCACAATGGTCTCCGCCGTGACATCGGGTTTGTTCCAGTACCCCAGCATTACATTCGGCCCCTTGACGGCGATCTGGCCCACCTCGCCGCGGGGGACTTCAACATATGCCTCGTCGACAATCCGGATTTCACAAATGCGCGTGGCCCGCCCTGCAGAACGGAGCTTGCCCGCCTTTGGACCGTCAAAGACATGAAAGTCTGTTGGCAGGATCGTCGCGACCGGGCTCAATTCAGTTTGCCCGAAGGCCTGAATAAAGGACGCGTTCGGAAATCTCTCGAACGCTTCTTTCAGAACAGCTTCGGTAACGGGAGACGCACCATAAGCAATCTGCTCCAACGACGACACATCCGTTTGCGCGAGTTTTTCACTTTGCAACACCATTTGCAGCATGACCGGCACCAGCAAAACCTGACTTGGGCGGTGCTTTTCGATTGCGGCCAATGTTCCATCTGGCGTGAACATCGGGATTGCAACATGGGTGCCAGCCACAAGGGTGATCGCACTGAACCAGATCAAATCAGCAATATGAAACATCGGGGCCGCGTGCAGGTAAACAGTTCCATCGCGCAGGTTGATCTCATGCGCATTGGAAATCGTGCCGACATAAAGATTGGTATGAGAGAGCATCACACCCTTGGGAAAACCCGTTGTGCCGCCGGTGTAGAACACGCCCGCCAGATCATCGCCACCGCGTCCGGCATCGGCCACTGGTGCGGCATCGGCCAGCAACTCTTCATAGTTAAGCATCCCGTCAGGCGTTGCACCGTCACCGCAGTAAACCAATGTTGTCAACGCGGCGACCTGCGATTGCACCTCGCTTGCCAAAGCCTTGAAGGCATCATCCACAATCAGGATTTTTGCACCTGCATCGTTCAGTGCATAGGCGCATTCGCCCACGGCCCAGCGGATGTTCATCGGCATCATCGCTCCGCCGCCCCAGACCACGGCAAAGTAATATTCAATGAAACGATCAGAATTCAGCGACAAGAGCGCCACCCTGTCCCCCGGCTTCATGCCAAGCCCTTGTAGTGCCCCGGCCAATTTGGCCACGCGCTCCAACATCTGGCTCCAACTTTGCTGACGGTCTTCGAAAATCGTCGCGGTCCCGTTAGGGTTGATCTGCGCGGCGCGCCGGATGAGTGAGGATATTTGCATGATGTGGCCCTTTGAAGATGTTGCATCAACGGAATGGAACGAACCTGCGTTGCTGCTGAGCGATGTGTCAACTGAATTGGCTCACCATTGCATTCGGGTGTTGAATTGAAACTGCGTCCTCCGCAAACTCACGTGATCCGGCGCATCCGACAATTCGCGTGACGGCACGAACCAAGGGGAAACACGTGACAATCATCAAAGCTGAAGGCGCCGCTGTCGTGTCGCAAATCCTTGTGGCCAAAGGAGATGAGGTGCACACGGGCACCGTTTTGTTGGTCACCGAATTGATGAAGATGCATCACGACATTCGCGCCGGCGAAAGCGGGGTGATCACACAGATACATGTCAAACAAGGCGACGAATTGCGCGGCGGTGAGCCCTTGGTGACGCTGGAGCCTGCCGACATTGCTGCGACCGGGCCCGAAAGCGTGACGATGACCAGAACCGATTTTACGGAGTTCGAAGCACGCATGGCAATGCTGGCGGACAGCAGCCGATCCGACGCTGTGGCAAAACGCCATGACACCGGCGCACGGACAGCGCGCGAAAACATTGACGATCTGTTTGATGAAGGGACTTTCACGGAATACGGCGCGTTGGCCGTTGCGGCACAACGCACCAAACGCCCCCTGCCCGAGCTGCAAGCCCGCACGCAGGGTGACGGCATCATTTGCGGCACAGGCACGGTGGACGGGCGCGCGGTGGCTGCGATGGCGGTTGATTACATGGTGCTGGCGGGGACGCAGGGCTACAACCATCACCGCAAAATGGACCGATTGATCGAACTGGCCGCACGGGATGATCTGCCCATTGTCCTGTTTGCCGAAGGCGGCGGAGGACGGCCGAATGACTACGATGTCGCTCACATCATGTCCGCTTGGCTGAACGTGGCCTCATTTCGTCACTTTGCCGCGCATAAAGGTCCGAAAATCGGTATTGTCACCGGGTATTGCTTTGCGGGCAATGCGGCCCTGTTCGGTGTTTGCAACCTGCGCATCGCCACGCGAAACAGTTGGGTCGGCATGGGCGGCCCGGCCATGATCGAAGGCGGCGGGTTGGGCAGTGTTCATCCGCGCGACATCGGGCCTTCGGACACACAGGTCCAAACAGGTGTCATCGACCTTTTGACGGAAAACGAAGCAGAGGCCGTCGCCCAAGCGAAACGACTGCTCGGATTGCCTGCGCTGAGGGCACCGGCTCACTCAGAGAGCGCCGCCGAAATTCTGCGGACCGTGGTCCCTGCGGATCGCACCCGCGCCTACGACATGCGCGATGCCCTGTCGGCCGTCGCCGATCCCGGCAGCTTGATCGAGCTTCAGCGCGGATTTGGGGCGGGCATGATCTCGGGGTTCATGCGGATCGAGGGGCGCGCGATCGGTGTTTTGGCGAACAACCCGCTGCATCTGGGTGGCGCGATTGACGCCGAAGCTGGTGACAAGGGCGCGCGGTTTCTCCAGCTTTGCGACAACTGGGGCCTGCCTGTCGTGACATTCTGTGACACGCCGGGCTTCATGGTCGGCCCAGAGGTCGAGAAAACGGGTCAAGTGGCCCATATCTCGCGCCTTTTCCTCGCTGGTGCGCATTTTGCGCAACCATTGATCACCGTGATACTGCGCAAGGCTTACGGGCTGGGCGCCATGGCGATGGCGGGCGGTGGATTTGACAGGCCGCACTACTGTTGCGCATGGCCGACCGGAGAAGTCGGCGCGATGGGGTTGGAAGGTGCGGTCAAACTTGGCCATCGGGACCGTCTGGCTTCCATAGCGGATCCCGTCGCACGTGAGGCGGAATATCAACGCCTCGTTGCGGAACTTTATGAGCGCGGCAAAGCGCTGAATGCTGCCAGTCTGCTGGAATTCGATGCGGTGATTGACCCGGCCAAGACGCGGCTGGAGATAACCCGCGCTCTGTTGACCGCTGGCCCAGCCGTACCCGGAGCGCGATATGTGGATGCTTGGTGAGGGTCGCCTTAATGCACTGCTTGGTATCAGTTTTTCACGTTGTTGACATGGGGCGTTCAACATATCGACAGCAGTTGGACGTATTAGTTTGGGTACGAAAAACGCCTAACGGCTGATCGGGACGCTCAGTGCGCACTACATGCCAAGCTGTGACCCAGAAAGGTTGTTTTCGTATTGCTCAAATTCGGACTGTCGCAACGCCAAAGAAGCGGCGCCTCGAGTTCACCTTTCTGACCACGCGTTGGAAAGCCGTTTCAAACCGTACTGTGAAATCGATAAAGTGAAGCAGTTTTTGAACCAGTAGCATCGAAAATAGCACGCTCCCCGAAACCTCCCTCATTCTAAAGTGGAGTTTGCGTGCCCTGAGGGCTAGCAAACACGTTCACAAGAGCCGTTTTAGCGATGCGCCAATTTTGGGCTATTCCCGCCTGTGACAATGGGAAATATTATCATATAAAACAGAAACTTGAACGTCATTGAGTGGCCGCGCCGTCGATTGCAGGCAGTCGGTTCTCATCTTATGGATAACTCTGTTTGGAGATTCAGTAGCTTTGAAATTGGCAGCGCGCCGCTCTTGAGGCTTTGTGTCCATTCAAACTGGAGGCGCATCAAGAACGCGACAGGACCGATGGCAAACACATTTGTAACAGGCTTGGGTTCTATGGGGGCTGCGCTTGCTTACGCCATTCGACGATCTGAGTATGGCATGGTTGTTTAGAACCGGTCTTGTGACAAGATGGAAACATTCCGGGACGAGGGCGCCGTGGCCTTTGGTCGGACAACGGCGCCAGAGGGCCGCATTGGTTCTGCCACGGAGGTTGCCGTTTATGGGGGCAAAACGCGCACTCCCAAGGATGTGTCGCGCACATCAGCCGGGTCGACTGACGGATCGGGGGCGGCAGTGTCTGCGGGGGGCGTGCCAATGGCGGATGGATCGGGGCGCGTTCCAGCGTCAAGTTGCGGGTTCTTCGCATTCAATTCCAAGCGCACTCGGTTTCTCGATGGCCCCGCGTTGCGCCGGCTATGTGTTTGAATATTTGGCTTTCTAAGCCGTCCTTCCGGCCAGTGTCCAACCCGCCGCATCTGCGCTTTTGCGGTGGACTGCGGATGGTCGGCAGGTGGGTCTCCATCTGGCCGCAACCTGTGCTGAGGACGCCACGTTGATCGCTCTCTGTGCAGAACGTGAGCAGGCGACGCCGTGCGCGCATTGCAGTCTCAGGATGCTGGCAAACTATCTTGCATAAGCGCAAGTCGCAATGCAGAGTAAGATCAGGGGGATCGGCGCTTGAACAAGAATACAGCGGTCGACGCGCGCAATGTTGGGAAGATTTACGGCACCGGAAACGACGCTGTTGCAGCACTTGGGGACGTTTCAATATCCATTGAGCGGGGCGAGTTTTTCACCCTCCTAGGCCCTTCGGGCTGCGGCAAGACCACACTTTTGCGCTGCATCGCGGGGTTTGAAACGCCGACATCCGGCACCATTCATTTGTCCGGCAATGACATCACCTTTACGCCGCCTAACCAGCGGCCTGTGAACACGGTATTCCAGTCCTATGCGCTGTTTCCGCATCTGAGCGTCGCACAGAACGTGGGCTTTGGCCTGAAGATGCTGGGCAAGCCAGCTGCCGACATAAAGCGCGCAGTGGATCGCGTGCTGGCGCTGGTCAAGCTCGAAGATTTCGCGGACCGCTTGCCGCAGCAGTTGTCGGGCGGGCAACAACAGCGTGTGGCGCTGGCCCGTGCGCTGGCACCGGAACCGGAGGTGCTGCTGCTGGATGAGCCGCTCTCGGCGCTTGATCTGAAGCTGCGCAAGGAAATGCAGAGCGAGCTGAAGCGGCTTCAGACCGAGACGGGGATCACCTTTATCTTTGTGACCCATGATCAGGAAGAGGCGCTGACCATGTCCAACCGCATCGGCGTCATGTCACAAGGTGCGCTGCTACAGGTTGGCACCCCGCATGAGATTTACGAGCATCCCCTGAACCGCTTTGTGGCGGATTTCATTGGAGAGACGAATTTCCTTGAGGGCAAAGTAGACGGTGGCATGGTGCGCATCGGCACCGGAAATATGCTGAACGTGCCGCTGGACGGTCACGCAGGCACGGTGACACTTGCGGTCCGGCCCGAACAGATAAGACTGACCAGCGCAGGCACCGGCATTGCCGCCACCGTCATCGAGACGACCTATATGGGCACCGACACCCACTATACGCTTGGCCTAAGCGACGGCAGTCAGATCGTTGCGCGGGTACAGTCCAATTTGGCGGGCACGCATAAGGTGGGCGATGCAGTGGACGTTAGCATAGATGCCAAGGCCGTTCAGGTGCTGAAATCATGAAAAGCGCTGTCCGACAGCGCAGCAAAGGGGCCAATGGCTGGCTTTTGTCCACGCCAGCGCTGATCCTGCTGATCTTCGCCGCCAGCGGGCCTCTGTTGATCGTCGCGGTCTATTCCGTGCTGGAAAAGGGCGATTATTCCGGCGTGCGCTGGATCCTGTCTGGCGATGGCTGGTTCCGCGTGCTGTTTGAACGCGACATCTTTGACCAGACCGTCAGCCTTGCGGACGCGAACCTGTCGATCTTCTGGAGGTCGGTTAAACTTTCCATCGCCACAACGCTGATCACCTTTGCGCTGGGACTGCCAACAGCGTGGTTCATCGCCACACGGCCTGCAAAATCGAGGACGTTCTGGCTGTTTCTGATCACCATTCCGTTCTGGACCAACCTGTTGATCCGCACTTTCGCGATCATGGAGGTCGTGCGCAACGAAGGCATCCTGAACACAGCACTGATCAACGCGGGGCTGATCACAGAACCCATACAGATCATGTATACCGACACCGCCGTGCTGATCGGGATGGCCTATGTCTATCTGCCGCTGATGGTGCTGCCGCTCTATGCCGCAATCGACCGATTTGATTTCCGCCTGATCGAGGCTGGGTATGATCTTTATGCCTCGCGTTGGCAGGTGCTGCGCGGGGTGATCCTGCCCATTATCAAACCGGGGATCATCGCAGGCTCCATTTTGGTGTTCATCCCCAGCCTTGGTGCCTACGTGACGCCGCGCCTGCTGGGTGGCGGCAAGAACATGATGATCGGAAACTTTATCGAATTGCAGTTCGGGCAAGGGCAGAACTGGCCACTGGGAGCGGCACTTTCCACCGTACTGCTGCTGATCGTTCTGGTGTCACTGCTGGTCTATACCCGCGTGTCGTCACGGGATAACCCGCATGCATAAGCAACGCGCCTTTGACGTCACCACCCTGCCCGGATTTACGTTCATTGCGATCCTGTCTTTTGTCTTACTGTACGCGCCCATCGCGACGCTGGTGATCTATTCGTTCAACGGCGGCAATTCGGTCAATCAATGGGGCGGCTTTTCCCTGAATTGGTATGTGGTCGCCTTTAACAACGAGGCGGTGCAGGACGCCACGGCCCGGTCGCTGATCATCGCTCTCTGGGCCTCTGTCATCTCGACCACTCTGGCCACCATGGCCGCCCTTGGCACAACGCGTCGGGGCAAGTTCAAGGGCCAGACGTTGATCTATGTGATCATCAACCAGCCCCTGATGGTGCCGGAAATCGTGACCGCTGTGGCGCTGCTGATCTTCTTTTCTTCGGTCAAGATTGCAACGGGCTACACCGGGTTGGGCTACCTGATCCTTGCACATTCGGCCTTTTGCATCCCTTTCGCCTATCTACCGATCAAGGCCCGGCTGGAAGGGATGGACACCGCCATGGAAACCGCCGCCGCCGATCTTTATGCAACGCCCTGGCAGACATTCCGCTATGTCACGCTGCCGCTGCTGCTACCGGGCGTGGTTGCAGGCGCGATGCTGGCGTTTATCATCTCGCTTGATAACGTCATCATTACCGAGTTTGTGAAATCAGCAGGGCAAGATACACTGCCCACCTATATGCTCGGCCAGCTGCGCCGTGCTCTGACGCCCGAGGTGAATGCCATCTCGACCGCGCTGCTGGCGCTGACTGTATTTATTCTGATTGTTTTTGTGTTCGTCACCAAGAAGCGGGAGTAACCCGTGCAACATCCAAGGGAGTATCCTTATGAAGACCTATCTTATTGCAACAACAGCCCTGCTGGGCAGCACTTTTGCAGCGATGGCAGAAGGAGAATTGAACCTGTTCAACTGGGGCAACTACACCAGCCCCGAAATGATCGAAAAGTTCACGGCTGAAACCGGCATCACCGTCACGATCACCGACTATGACAGCAACACAACCGCCCTCACCAAGGTTGAGGCCGGCGCGTCCGGCTTTGATCTGGTTGTGCCATCGGCCAACTATATCCCGGTTTATGTCCGCAAGGGTCTTCTGGCTGAACTGGACCATTCGCGCATTCCAAACATCGGCAACATCGCGGCTGAATGGAAAGACGTGCCGTGGGATCCGGGCCGCGCGTATTCTGTGCCATGGCAGTGGGGGTCGGTTGGCATTGCTGTCAACACCAGCGTCTACAGCGGCGATCCAAACACATCCGAGTTGTTCCTCAACCCGCCTGAGGAACTGGTCGGCAAGATCAACATCGTGCCGGAAATGAACGACGTGCTGAACATGGCGATCTTCAACGCCGGCGGCGAGGCCTGCACCGAAGATCTCGAAGTGCTCAAAACCGTGCGCGACCGGCTGATGGCGGCCAAGCCAAAGTGGCTGTCGATGGATTACGGCACCACCGACAAGCTGTCGTCGGGTGACTACGCGGCGTCCGTCAACTGGAACGGTTCCACCATGCGGGCACGGATCAACAACCCCGATGTGGTTTACGGCTATCCCAAGGAAGGCTATCCGCTGTTCATGGACTCCGTGGCTTTGCTGGCGGATGCCAAGAACGTGGATGAAGCCTATCAGTTCATCAACTTTATCCTTGAGCCCGAGAACGCTGCGATGATTTCCGGCTTTGCGCGCTATGCCAACGGCGTTGCGGGGTCCGAAGAATTCATGCCCGATGACATGAAAACTGCACCCGAGATCGTGACACCGGCAGAGTTCGCGGCGGCGGGCAAGTTCCTGCCCACATGCCCACAATCTGCGGTTGACCTCTATACCGCCATCTGGACTGAATTGCTGAAGTGATATGACTTGGGCGAGGCCGCGCGCGTGGCCTCGCCCTCTCAGGCTCTGGACCGTCCCAGATCGACTAACCACCCCACAGTGATCAATGCACCTGTCACGACCCTCCAACAAGTACACCGAGCTTCGGTTGTCTTGCCCAGATCAATGGTGACCCTGAAAATCCCCTGTCCAGCACGCCCGGCCTGACCCAACATACACTCGGTTTTCGCCTACGATTTATGTGGCTCAACGGCCTTCGAGACTGTTCAGTTCAAAATTGCGCAGTGAGTGAAAACTTCTTTCCGAATTGAACAGGTTGTAAATTGAGGCGTGCACGCAGCGGAGTTTCTGGAGACGTCGCATCCGCCAGTTATCGCAGCAACGCCCGTTCTCGACGTCAGAAAGGCAGATGTGAATTCTGCGCTCGGTTGTTCAGCCAGCGACCTGTTTCCCACCTAAAATCGTCGCCGGTTTCTCTCAGCGCGGCGCCATATGAACGCAGCAGATCTTTGACGATCGCTTCGGAGCGACCATGCATATGCGTTGCTTTCTTCAGCAGAATTAAACCGGCCTTCTTATCGCATTTCTTAGTCGCAAAGCTTTCCGGGACTTCACCTTCATGATCGATAGCCGGCCAGAGATAATGCCGCTCACCGATGATCTTCACAAACATCTCATCCAGATACCGCCGCCATTGGCGGGAATTCATTGAAGCGAAACGGCATTTCCAGATCTTCGTCGCGAACATCGGGCCGAACGTAGAGCATCACAGCTTGGCGGATGATTTCAGGGTTGGATTTGAAGTAGCTAAATGGATCAACTTCGGTCATCTCCCCAAGCTATGGACCCGCCCTGCCAGTCTCAATTTGGTTGTGTCTGACAGCGCTGTCAGGTGTCTTCAGTCTCAGCGAATATCCCTTGCCGCGCGGCTTATGGAGGTTACGCACACCCGCGCCTTCTTCGTGGTCTTTTCTGCTTGGGTCGCCACTGCGGCACGCCATGTACTACATGCCCCAGAGTCCCACACCACCGCTCAGCCATTCAAGCAGGGGCGCTGAAGCAAGCTGGCGGAGGAAGTGCCTGCAACACTTATCCTTTAAAATATTGATTTTATTCCAATACATTTTCGTTTCAAAATTCACACCACAATAAAGACCTCAATTTGATCAAAACCAGCTCACTCGGAATAGTTTGCCGAAATCAATTTCGGTCAAGCGGACCTTGATGCTCGCTGCAGCGAATGACTGTTTTGAGCCCAGAGTGTCGGATGCTGCGGGCAGCAGCAATGTCCGCTTCAGTAAGCCCAATCAAAATCGTACCAGTATCAGGCCAAGTTCTTGGCGATGGTTTGGGATACCGGCTTTCAGAAATCTTGTTACAGGTCGCAGTGCAAATACCGGATGATCTTGGAACCTTACCAACATTTTGGTTCCATCTGATGTTAAGGGCAATCAATCTCAACAGATTGTTCAGAAACGAGGCCAAATCCGCCGCTTCAGTCCAAGGAAAGTATCTAACGCCGCGGGGAATTCTTTTGGGTTTACCTTCGGACTCCTATGCCAGGTTGCCTGCGGGGAACCAGGCACCGAAATTCGCTGGTCGGGCGCGGGATTCAGCGCGCTGAAGCCTCTGATATTAAACCACTTTCATCGCCTTTGCGATTCACAGCGAACCCAGTGATCAGTCCTGCGGATATCCATGCTCCGCCCAAAGATCGCGTGAGGGCCAGATGGTAACGGCGTCAATTCCATTTTCAATCAGTCCACCAAATTCGGCTACAACATCAAAGTCCGAGTCCGACGGTGAGGCATTCCAGACGATCGCGACAAACACATCGCCCTCCTCTTTCAGAACCGACCGCGTCCCGTTCAGCGATCCAAAGAATGTGGTCGCCCCACCCGGACCTGTCGGCGTAAACGCAGCATAGCGGACCAGATCATTGGCGGATGCGATCCAGCCACCGTGGCCTGCCATCGCTTCAACCACAAAGCTGTAGGGGCGCGGCACAGGGTTCGCATCTTGTGGGTATTGCGAGGTTACTAGCGGCGCAAAGGGCTGGTCGTAATAGGTGACCTCACCCGGCCTTTGTTGCGACTGACGCCCGCGCCCGATCACCATCGCCGTCACACCTGCCGGGCGCAGAATTTCCTCGCGCACATAGCGCTGATAATTGACTCCGCTCGCCGCGCGCACGATCTGTTGCAGGATGCAAAAACCAAGATTGGAGTAGGCGTCCGAGTATGACAGCCCTCGGCTCCTGCGCCCTCCTGGAAAGTAACTCAGCTCGAAATCTTCGATCACGTATTTCATGATGGCGAAACAGCTGACCGGCGCAGTTACGCCCATGTCCGCAGCAACCGTGGTCTGGGACAGCGTCGGGTCATAGCGATCCGCGGGCAAAAAGCCGCCATCCATATCGATCAGGTGATTTACTGTGGTGTGCGTCATGCGCGCGTCGGCTGGTGGGCCAACTGGCGCACGCAGACCAAGTGCAACCAACATCGGATCGTCAAGATCCAGATCGCCCGACCCTTGCAAATGCATCAAAGCCGACCGCGTCAACAGCTTCGACACCGACATGATGCGAAAAAGGCTTTGTGGGGTCACTCGCTCAAGACCGTCGATATCCGCCAGACCATAGGCGCAGCTATAGACCAGCCGGTTGTCTTTCACGACGGCAATTTGGGCACCGGGAATCGCCTGACGTTTCATCAGCGCCTCAAGGGCGTCTCCGAAATGCGACAGACGTCCATGGCAATCGCCGTTCCGGTTGATGCCATTGTCCAATAGTTGCACATCAAACCGGCCGTTCGGGCCGCGTTCAAGATCGATCACCCGGCTGCCATGGCGCAGGGCCATGTGTGTCACCTCCTCGCTGGTGATGCCGTAATAATGCCACGCCAGTTGGCCCGGTGAAAATGGCACGAGAACGGTGGTGTATCGTGTGTTTCGGCCGGAGCCGTGGCGTTCTATGTCCAGCACCCGCATGCCGGTGGTGCGCATATTATTCACAACTCCGGCAAGCGTCTGATCACGGAACCAGTTCCAGCCGGTTTCCCGCGCGCCGGTATTGTCGACCATAACGGCAGCATACCGCGTCCGGCCACCCTCACGATACCGTTCAATGTCAACGACCCGCATATTGTGACGGTTGTAAACGGCAATCAGCCCATCACGCGACATATCGAACCCCCAGCGCCAATCAACGGCATCCACGCCGGTGTTGCTTTTGAAAATCGCAGCAAAGCGGCGCTGGCCACCGACCACATAGGTTTCGATATCCAGAACGCGCGAATTGGTGTCCTCGGCAAAGGCGTTCAGACCCGCCTCGGACATATCGAAACGCCAGTTCCACGTTGCGGCATGAACACCGTTGTCTTCGACAAGACTGACATCGAACCGCATCGGGTTGGTCGAAACCACGTCGATGTCGATCGGACGGGCGTTCAGGTCATCGGTCAGCCTATTGATCTGCGCGGCGCTCTGGTTGGTGAAATACCAGTTTCCGACACGGGTTATGGCGCTGCGTTCTGTCAAGACGGTCTCTTGCGCGGTTGCAATCGAAGAGAGAACCGAGAGGCCGGCAGCAAGAACCAAGGGAACATGTTTCATCTAACTTCTCCTGATTTGTAAGGCCGCAAGGGGCATCGCGGCTCCGAAGTTCATCGCTCAGGCTACGTAAGGTGGAACAATCGCGATGTTTGCGTTGAACAGAAGCGGCTAGGCAGTCGGCGAACGCCGCAGGCCGAGGAGTGACGCAAGCCCAAGAACCAACAAGATGCCGGACGCAGGCAGCGGAACTGTTGGAATTGACGGTTGCGGAGTATGTTCGACCGAATTGGCTTGGCTAAACGCACTTGTCATCCAGACATGCGAACCAGGATCAAGGTTGACCTGAAAAATAAACCGGTGGCTGCCTTCAAAGATGGCGCTGGTTAGCCCCCCCGATCCGATAGCGGTTGCGCTGGCGTTAAACTGAAGTCCCGTGGTGAAGCCTGAGTTCGCAAATAGGTTTTCGGTTATGCTGGCGCCAATATCATCATCGTCCGACGTGGTCAGATAAGGCGACACAGGAAAGTAATTGATGTCGGCGCCGTCCAGCTCTGAAAACAGCAACTCAATACCGCCCGCCGCGCGTACCAAACCGTCGTTTCCATTGAATTCAGAGCGTAGGTAAGCGTCGAAACTTCCTGCGATGTTAAAAGAAATCAGGGAATCGGTCGTATTCGTGAACGAATAGGTCCGCGAGTTGCGCGCGAACGATGTCGCGGATGCCGCAATGGTATCATCCAGTAAAATTGCACTGGCGGACCCTTCCCGTGATGTTGTCTGGCGGGTCACACCTGAAAAATCGACGTCTGGATCAGGCTCGTACAAAAGCTCCAGTTCATAACCGCTGGACGCGCCTTCAAATCCGCCCGGCAGCCGGTTGGAATGGACGCGCGTTCCAATAAAGGGCAGCGGGGGGTCAGAATAAATGTTACCAACCTGTGCGGATCCGATGTCCGTTTCGACAGCGCTGGGGTCATCGACAGCACTGGTTGCGCCATTCTCAATGACAAGCGTATTGGGCACAGAGTCTATGTCAATTCCGTTGGGCAAGTTGCCGCCATTGATGACATAAGAATGGTTCATGATCAGTTCGCTGAATGCGCCGATCGGCGCCGCATGCGCCGATGTGGTCAACAGCAGGCCGGTTAAACTTGCGATTGTCAGGGACGTTTTCATGGTAATCTCCAATATGGGTAAATAAACTCAAAAAGCGGTCTGGTCCCTTGGCGGAATATGCCACGAGCGTTCGAGACCGGTGTTAGGTATCGACTTGGTACATCAACACGACATCCGATACGAAGAACTGCCCGCTGGTCGCATCCGGCGTCTTATGGATCAGAATCTGGTTTTCTCGCCCGGGTTTGAAACCTGTGCCGCGTAGCAATTCGTGCACCGTCTTGTGTCCACCGTCGCGCGTGACCCGCAATTCAACAGACGCGTTCGACGCAGTTGGATTGTCTGCGGAATCGTTGACATGCACCCAGCAGGTGCAGTCGTCAGCCGCATCCACGCGGAACAATAAAACCGGAATTGCTCGTGCTGTTCCTTCGACGAAATTGTCGGGAAGATTGAACTTGAAACGCAGCGCCTCGCGGCGTGTAGAATCCTGAAATGTCTGGTAGTCTGTCAAAGTAGGCATCTGAATCTCCTTCCAATATGAAATCGAGAAGGGCGCGCCAATTGCTCACAATGCGCCACATGCCTACGTTATCACCGTCCAGTCACATGAATCCTGAGCAAGTTATGAGCAAGTCATGAGGTCAACGCGTGAACGCAACAGGTAGTCAGGCCCTGTCGGGAACGGCGATAAAGGGTGCCGCAAGGTGTTCTCGCTTTGCCAATTGTGCCACTTTGAGCGCGCAGGCATCGGCATCTGCGGGCCGGTCAAGTGCGGTAAGTATCCGTTCCATCACTGCATAGATGCGCGGTTTGAACCACACATCGCCAGCCTGTTCGGCACGGTCCAGCGCGTATTCAGCTGCCGTTTCTGCGTCTTCGGTCCGTCCGGCGCGAAATAGCGTTTCGGCCTTTAACCCGTACCAGTTCGCGAGTTGCACCCCTGCGCCAGTCCGCTCAAAGACTGCAATCCCGTTCTCCAACTCGGCAAGTCCCAATTCGGTGTCACCCTTTTGCCCCAGAGCCCACCCCCGCATGACCAAACCCGTGCCCAACCAGAACGGAAAATCATTTTCACGGCTCGTTTCGACGGCGCGGGTCGCAAGGTCCAGGCACGCATCAACATCACCCGCAAACATGAATGCCTCGGAACACAGCGCAAGGTGGATCGCCTGCGCGAACCGGTTCTCGAACACTTCTGACAGGTCCCGGGACTGCGTGTAATAATAGTGCATATCATCAAAACGCCCCTGCATCGCGCTAACCCATGCCGCATAGGCCGCGCAGGTTACCGCTGAATTCTGGTCCGTGATCGTCTTGGGGAAACCGTCCTGCACCACATCCATTCCAGCGACCAAATGGGTCATCGCCTCGCTCAGCTTGCCGGTGTGCGTCATGACCTCGCCCAACCCTCCGTGCCCCTGTATCAACAAGCTCGGTTCTTTGGATTGTCGGCCCATCTCGATCAGGCTTCTGGCGTGATCCATCGCATCATTCAGTTGACCAAGAACCCATGTGTGAACCCACAGCCCGACCAGCGCGCGCGCCTGAGCGCCAAAGTTCTGTAATGTCCGGCCTAGCGTATACACGCGCCCGAAGGCCGTACCGACGCCTTTGAAACCGTACCCCTTCATAGCCATAAGAGCCTGCGCCTGCGCCAGTTGCAGCCTCATTTCGGACTCCGACCCCTCGGCCTCGGTTCCCGCAACCAGATCAAGCCCATAGTTAGAGAAAACGGCAGCCTCAGGATGTGCGGAACGGACCAACGCAGCGTAGGATGCCTTGATCCAATATGCGATTGCGCGCGGCGTATCTCCGGCCTCTTGAAAATGCGACCCGAGTATTTCAGGGCGAACGGGATTGGTCTCGGCGTTGCCTTCAAAATACAGGGCTATCTTCTTGTGTAACTCTGCCCGCTCCTTCGGCACCAACATGGCGTAGGCGGTATCCTGAAAAAGCATATGTCGGCACACAAAGTGGTTCTCGTCTTCATGTAGAAAACCAAGGCTGATCAAACGATCCAACCGCGCCTGAACCGTGTCCTGCGAGAGGCCCATCAAATGCGCGATCAAGGCCGGTTTGGCTGGCTGGCCAACAACCGATACCATATAGACAATCATGCGCAGATCGTTGTCCAACTCTGCGATCCGGACTTCGATAACAGCCTGAACCGTGTCGGGCAAATCGCGTGCAGGGTCAGACCCGGTTTTCGTCGCATGGGCGAGTTCTTCAAGGAAAAATGGGTTGCCAGCGGCGCGTTGCACCAAGGTTTCGACCAAGGGTGGCGCGAGATCGGCCAGTTCCGGGATTTGGTGCAAAAGCGTCCTGCTTTCCATCGGCCCCAACGGTGCCAATTGTAACACACTTTCGGTTAACGGAGGGAAACCGGACGGGCGCGCGGTGAGGATGATCATCAGCTTGCCTTGCGTTGACGTCCGGATCAGCGTTTCAAGATACCTGCGCGATGCCTTGTCCATCCAATGGACGTCTTCGATAACAAGAACATGACATGTCTTAGCGCAAATCTTTTCAAGAAGCCGTTCGATTAATGCTAGCGTGCGCTGACGTTTGTAGAAATCCGACACACCTTCAAGGATCGGATCAAGACGCTCCGCCTCGTTCAGCAACGCCCGCAACAGGGCCTTATCTATTGGGTCAAAGTCAGGAAAATCGTCAATGCCTGCGAACAGATCGCCACACATCTGACGGAGCAGCGCTAGCGGAGTTTCGCTCTGGCGCGGCATACAATAATACTTATGATGCACGCCGTCGCCACGTTTCATGTCGGCGATGAACTCGGTTACCAGCCTTGATTTCCCAATCCCCGCAGGCCCCAGCAAGATAACCGTCTGACATTCCCCCTCACCGCATTTCAGCAAGTTCGCCCGCAAGAAAGACATCTCTGCCCCGCGCCCGACAAAGGCCGTTTGTCGCTCGCAAGGGCGCGCGGTCAGACCCACGCGTTCATCAGGTGGTCGCGAAAGCAGGAAATCATCTCCGATGGGTTCTGCCGCAATCTCGTCTCGCAAAAGGTTCTTGATCGCCCCGCTTATCAGAATGCGCCCATTGCCAGCGCGACTTGCCAGTTCCGCAGAATGACGGGCGACCCCGCCCGGAATGTTCCATTCAGAACCGGCACCCGTTTTGCCGTGAATTGTCGCCCCGGTGTCCACTCCGATCGACACTGAGATACCCAACCGGTCAAGCGCCGTGCGCGCCTCAAGATTGATGATTTCATGTGCGCAGGTCAGGGCGAAACGGGTGCCATCTTCAAGATGCGGATCAAATCCAAAAGTGGCTGAAAATCCGTCAGGCAGCATGTACATCAATCGACCTTTTGCCGCTCTGACTCTCATCTCGGCACTTTTGATAAGTGCATCCAGCTGCTCATCCGGCAAATCCCCCGACAAAGGCGCTCCATCTCGACCGAGCTTCAATGTCAGGATGGCCACCAGCCATTGTTCTTGCAATCGCGCACGGCTCTCCACCGCCTCCGCACTGCCATCAGAAGGCGGCGCGTTGCTCTCTAGAAGTTGGGCAACAAAGCGAAACCCCATGCCGTGGTAGGTTTTTATGCACGGCACCGCACCACTTTGATCGCCTAACGCTTTGCGGATCACGCTGATTGTCGTTTGCAATGCAGCTTCGGAAACCTCCGGCGTCCAGAACTGATCAAGCAACTCTGATTTGGCGACCATGCGATCCCGGTTTTCGATCAAATAAACCAGCACCGAAAAGGCCTTGGGCGCAATCGCGACTGATTGGTTATTGGCCATCAACTCGTGATGTTCGGTGTCCAACTCCAAACCAGAAAATCTATAGATCAAGGCGGCGCCCCCCACTTGAGCTTTTCGTAACAGAAATCGTGAAACCCGGCTGAGCGTTTGTCATGCGTTAACGTTTTTATAGCGTTTACCTTACGTCACACCCTACGACCGCTCAAGACCAGCAACGGACACCCCAACTAGGTCGTCGGTATGGAGCGTTGCGACCGGTAAGCGAAGCTCACATTGTCCGATGGACCCGACGCGGTATGATGCCGCTCCTTGAATGCCATTCTCCGCAACATGGGGGCTGAAATGGACGGATGAATTCGGCAAGTATGCGGTGCGCCTTTCATTGATCAGCGGGCTGGCCACTGCCCGGCAATCAATCTGAAGTATCGATGAGAAGGGCGCAAACAGGTAGCTGACGATCTGGGCTTTGCCGTTGCGATGCTGAATATTGAGCATGCGCACCGCAATCGGTTCGAGCGGGCATGCGACAGATCACGGCGTACCGCGATACCGATGTGGTGACGAAAAAATACCGGAGCCTCAACCAAGAGAATGACCGGCTGCGCCTCGAGAACCGCATTCCCAATGAGGAGACGGACATCTTGAAGTCTAGCCGTTTGACAATCGATCCAGTGTATCGATTGTAGCCGAACCGGATATGGGCGGGTGACATCTGTAGTGTGGGCCTTTTGGAGGCTGGCTGTACCTGGCACGCGCCAGTGTCCTTGGACCAGTGGCGGACATCTGAAGACTGTTGTGCGCCGGCGTCTCTGGCCGATCATGAACTTGGTTGCAAGAGACACTGACAACGAAAGCGGACGTTGCAAAACCGTAACGCCACCGGCAGCAAAGTCCGCTTTGCGGTCGTCGAGGCGCGCGAAATTCAGAGGTGGGACTTAAGGTTCAAACCGCCTAACGAGGAGAACGAAGCAGAAAACGCAGAACCAACGGCGCGAGCACCGTGTTGGCAAGCGCCATCAAGATGAGCGCTGAAAACAAGTGTTGGGCGACCGGATCCGTTGTCTCGCCATCGATCAATCCAGCCGCAAGCGCGACCGAGATGACGACGATCATGATTTCTCCGCGCGGGGCGAGACCCACACCGATGATCGCTGCTTCTCGTCTGGCATATCCAAGGGCTACGGCTGCGATGCCACCGCCCAGCACTTTTGTGACAAAGGCAACCACGATCAGCATGATCAGAAACTCGGGAATCTCGATGATCGCTGTGAGGTTTGCCTGCAACCCGATCCAGGCAAAAAAGAGGGGTCCCAACACGCCCGCCGTGAGCGCATTGAGCATAAGGCGCATACTCTTGTGAGGTTGTTTGCCAACGCGCGACTGCTCCATAAACAGCCCGGCCATGAAGGCTCCCACCGCCCAATGCAGTCCGAGAAGTTCTGCGAGAAATCCATAAGCAAGCGCAACAATCACAAGCGCGCCAAACTCAATTTCGGCGGCTTGCAGGCGGTGAATCTGCTTGCTTATGCGCGGATAGACGTGAACGCCGAGCAAACTTGTTACCACAAAGAACAAAATGACCTTCGCTAGCAATATCGCAAACGCAGTTGGCCCGGGCAGTTCGCCTGATGCGATGATCGAACTGAGCAAGGCCAAGAGAAACAATCCGAGAATATCATCGAACAAGGCCGCTGTGATCAGCACTCGACCCGTTTCCGACCTGAGCAGTCCGAATTCCTGCAATATCTTGGCGGACGCGGCAATTGCGGTGATCGAGAGCGCGACCCCGACAAGCAGCGCTTGGGCCGTCTGCTGTGGACCGTCTTCGAGAAAGGCGAAACCCAAAACGACGCCAGCAACAAGCGGCAGTGCAACACCGCCGAAGGCCACGACAAAGGACTTGCGCGCGTCGTGAACGGTATCCGAGAGCTGCATTTCTACGCCGGCCATGAGCAGCAAGAAGAAAATACCGAGGTCCGCGACTTGGTTCAGGGTCTCGTTTTCTGGCAAACCTGCGAAAAACGTCTGGTGGGGGCCGGCGAACTGCGCGATCGAAATCAGCACTATGCCCGCCAGCATTTCGCCAACTGCGGATGGCAAGGAGATGCGTTCCGCGAGTGCCCCGAGAATTCGGGCGGTCAGCAATAAAATCAGAAGTGCGCCGATTGCTTCCATATTGCCTCATTTTGCCGCCGTGTGGTCGTCAAGCCTAACGCGTCCAGCCGCCGCGGCCTACCTTTATCTGGGGCTTGCACATCCGTCCAAAGCGGATGTTGAAGATCAGCAGCATCTAAGGTTACTTCGGGCTCAGAGTTGCCGTTCGCTGCAATCTGACCCAGCGATTGCTCTGCGGGACAAACGTACTGTTCAATCTTGCGCCAATGACCGCTTTCGGTGCTGTCAGACGAATGCGAACTAGTCTCCACTAGGACAGTCATGTTGTCCCTTATGACACGCCGAGACCGCGCCATTCGGCAAGAGCGGCGGCGCGGTTGAGCTTGAAGTTGGTTCGGGAGTAGAGGCGGCGTTCCTGGTTGAAGCGATTGTGTACAGAAGAATGGACGGCGGCGAACTTTTGCAGACTTCGCATTTTCTTGAAGCGCAGCATGGCCCGCTCTCGTCGTCGAAAAGGCAGATGAGAATTCTCAGCCCTGTTGTTCAACCAGCGTCCCGTCTCCTGCCGATCCAAGTTCCCAATGACCTTCATGGCAGCGCCATATGAGCGAAGTTTGTCCGTGACGATCGCTTCCGGGTTCCCGTATCGTTTCATCGCTTTTCTTAGGAATTTCAATGCTGCTTTGCCGTCACGGCGCTTTGTGACATAGCTTTCCAGAACTTCGCCTTCATGATCGACAGCGCGCCACAGGTAATGCGTCTCGCCGTTGATCTTCACGAAAACTTCGTCCAGATGCCACCGCCAGTTCGAATCGGCACGCCTTCGGCTGGCCCGATTTCTGCGGATCTCGGCGGCGAACATCGGACCAAATCTGTTCCACCAGAACCGAACCGTTTCGTGGCTGATGTCGATCCCACGCTCGTGCAGGAGATCTTCCACGTTCCGCAGCGATAGCGGGAACCGGACGTACATCATCACAGCCAGACGGATGATCTCAGGACTGGTCTTGAAGTAGCGAAATGGACTGCGTTTTGTCATTCGGCGAAGCTACGAAACCACCCTGCCCGCCTCAAGTGGTTTTGCTCTGACAAAACCCTCAGAACGATTGATCTGAACCCGGCATTGCTCAAAGTCGATGCGCCATTCACATCCCGCCGCCGCGGTGTCGAAGTGAGGATCGTCGCCGGAGGCAGACATCCCGAGCCAGGTGTTGCATTGATCCGCGGTTTGCGCCAGGCCCACTTCTGGACCGACAGGTTAAAGTCAGGCATGCCGCTGCGACAGATTGCCAGCGAAGCAAACGTCACAGATCGCTATGTTGCCCGCCTGGTCCCGCTCGCCGGGCTCTCGCCGAAAATACAGGCATCCATCCTGAAAGGCACGCAGCCCGTCAGTCTCACACTGGAACGTCTCGTGCGTCGTGCTCTGCCGCTCAGTTGGGACGCGCAGGAACGGATGCTCGGATTTACCGCTTGAGACCATTCCCTGTTCTTTTGCATTAAATCCCTGTTCGCGACCTGTCGTTTCTCTGATACAGGCATTTAATTCCCTGTAAATCTGAGCAGGGAAATCAGGGAACAAACCATTGATATCGCGCAGGTAATCAGTATCAGATTCACCTGATAACACCAAAAAACGCCCAAATTCCCTGTAAATTCCCTGTTAATTGGGAGAAAAAAAAACGGACCGGCGTTCTGCGCCAACTGAGACACTCGGGAAATATCGCGGAAATGGAGGCGCAGGAGTAAAAAGAAAAAAAAGAAGGGAAGCCGCCGGAATTTAAAGAAAAATTAGGCTCAATTGGAACGGGGTACGGGGACGGGTGGCTGGGGGGGGGGGGGGGGGATTCGAACCCACGGTACGCTTTCACGCACGCCGGTTTTCAAGACCGGTGCATTCGACCACTCTGCCACTCCTCCGCGCTGGACCGTCCTAGTAGGACATAATCGATTCTGGAACCACCAATTATCAGCCTTTGCGGCAGGGCTTTTTTGCCGATCTTTGCTTGGGTGGCTTTTCAGGCGTGGCAACCCAAGCTAGAGTGTGCGCACAAGACCCTTGTCAAGAAGGGCAAACACTCCTGCCGCGGTAGCGGCAAACAGGCAAGGACAGCGGGATATGAGCAGGGCTTTCACTCTAGATCAAGCACCAAGACGGGCCAGAACTATAGCCTTTGCGGTGGTCGGAATAGCAGTGCTGGCGGGCTGCGAAGATGGCAACTCGTTCAATATACGCGATGTTTTTGCACCGCGTGCCACAGCCGAAGAACCCGCCGCGGCACCAGCAGGCGAGGTCATCGAACGCGATGTTGAAGCGCCCGAAGTCTTTGACGCACAAGAAGCAGGGCTTTGGGATGGCCGCCCATCCCTGGGTGGGGTCTGGGTCGCGCATCCCGATGTCACGGAGCCAGAGCGCGTTTTGATCGAAAACCAGACCAACGGGCAAACGGTCGTCGGTGCCTTGTTCCGTCGCGAACGCGACATTCCCGGGCCACGTCTGCAAATCTCATCGGATGCCGCGGCCGCGATTGGGGTTTTGGCTGGCGCGCCGGTTGAACTCTCGGTGGTTGCGCTACGCAAGGAAACGATCGAGGTCTCTCCACCTGCGCCAGAATTGGATGAGGCCATCGCCGAAGCGCCGAGCGTGGAAGAAACACCGCTTGATCCGATTGCTGCGGCCAGTGCGGCCATCGACACCGCACCGGCTGAGCAAAGCGCGACAATACCAGCCGCTGAAGTGGCGACCGCAGCCGCTGCAACAGCGCCCTCCGCGCCGACGGCCCCTGCCCCGGTTCGCGCATCTTCCAGCCCCTTGGCCAAACCGTTCATCCAGATTGGCATTTTCAGCGTCGAGGCGAATGCCCGACGTACCGCCGACCAGATGCGTGCTGCGGGCTTGATTCCGACTGTTCTGGCACAGGAATCAGCGGGCAAACCGTTCTGGCGTGTGATTGTCGGCCCGGCCACAAGCTCATCCGAACGGCGCCAACTTTTGAATACGATCAAGGGTGTCGGGTTCTCTGACGCCTATGCTGTGACCAACTGAACAAAGGAGCCCGTCTGATCGTGATCCGATTTGTCTCCGCCCTATTTGCATTGGGACTGTCCGCAGTCCAATCACTTGCCTTCGAAACGCAGGCATCGGCTGCCTATGTGATTGACCAGACCACAGGCACGGTGTTGCTCAACAAGAACGCGGACGAAGCTTTGCCGCCCGCGTCCATGTCCAAATTGATGACGCTCTATATGCTGTTTGACGCCCTGCGTGACGGCCGCGTGACGATGGATGAAGAGTTTGCGGTGTCCACAAAGGCCAAGAACATGGGCGGATCGACCATGTTTCTCAACGAACTGGACCGTCCGACGGCAGAAGAGTTGATCCAAGGCATCATCGTATCGTCCGGCAATGACGCGACGGTTGTTGTCGCCGAAGGCCTTGCCGGTTCGGAGGACGCTTTCGCGCGGCTCATGAACGAGGTCGGACCGCAGATCGAAATGACCAATTCGACATTCGTGAACGCGTCCGGATGGCCAAACGCCAACCACCGCATGAGCATGCGCGATCTGGGCATGCTTGCCAAACACCTGATCGAAGAATTCCCCGAGTATTACGGCTATTTCGCGCAGTCCGAATTTGACTACAAGGACCGCTCACCGGCCAATCGGTTTAACCGTAACCCCTTGCTACGCCTCGGAATTGGTGCTGATGGCCTCAAGACCGGGCACACGCAAGAAGCCGGCTACGGACTGGTCGGGTCGGCAAAGCAGGGCAACCGCCGGGTCATATTTGCGATCACGGGTCTGGAAAGCCAAGCCGCGCGCGCACGCGAATCCGAAGCCATCGTCAACTGGGCTTTCAGGCAATTTGCAGAACGCCCCATAGCAAAGATGGGCGCCCAGCTGGCACAGGCCGAGGTCTGGATGGGCGCTGAACCAACGGTCGGGCTTGTTGCACCTGAAGATTACTCGGTCCTTTTGCCGGCGTCTGCGGGCAGCGAAATTGAGGCGGAAGTGGTCTACAATGGCCCCCTGCGTGCGCCCATTGCAAAGGGCGATCAAGTGGCTGAGCTGGTGTTCACGCCCGAAGGTCTGTCCGAAACCCGTCTGCCGCTGGTCGCAGACCGCGATATCGGACCGGGTGGTTTCATGTCACGGATCACCACGGCCGCCATACTCTTGTTCCAACGCATCAATCAGGGGCCAGAGGGCGCACTGTGAGCCTGAGCGGCACGTTTATCACCTTCGAAGGCATCGACGGTTCTGGAAAATCCACGCAGGCGCGCCTGTTGGCGGATCATCTGCGCGCGCAAGGCCACGACGTTGTCCTGACCAGAGAACCGGGCGGCTCTCCGGGAGCGGAAGAGATCCGCGCGTTGGTGCTTCAAGGTGCGCCGGATCGATGGTCCGCTGAAACCGAGATCTTGCTTTTCACCGCAGCGCGCCGGGATCATCTGGAACGTACGATCCAACCTGCGCTGGACGCGGGTAAGATTGTAATTTGCGACCGTTTTGCCGACAGCACACGCATGTATCAGGGGCTTTCGCGCGGCGATCTGCGCGCGACGGTTGATCAATTACATACCCTGATGATCGGGCGCGAGCCGGATATGACTGTGTTGATTGACATGGACCCGTCAACGGGGCTGAGCCGTGCGCTGTCTCGCCAGACCGCAGATGAACGGTTCGAAGCGTTCGGCGAGGACTTGCAGACGGCAATGCGCGCCGGTTTTTTGGCATTGGCAGATGAATTTCCAGAGCGTTTCGTCACAATTGACGGCAATCGGGGCGTTGAGGCCGTGGCGGCAGACGTCCAAAATGCAGTTGAGGCGCATGGCCAATGACCACCCTGCCCGACCAGATCGAAGGTGCACCTCATCCACGCGACACACTGGAAATATTCGGTCAAGACAGCGCCGAGGCCGCCTTTCTGGAGGCATATACAACCGACCGGGTTCATCATGCGTGGCTATTGACCGGCCCGCGTGGCGTCGGCAAGGCAACTTTGGCATGGCGCATAGCGCGATTTCTGTTGGCCACGCCTCCAGTCGAAGATGACGGTCTTTTCGGCGCGCCTCCCACGCCCACATCGCTTCAGATCGATGCCGAACACCCCGTGGCCCGGCGCATTGCCGCGGGCTCTGAGCCGGGGCTGAAATCCATCACGCGGACGCCGAACCCCAAGACCGAACGGATGCGCGACCAGATTGTCGTGGACGACATTCGCAGGCTTGCAGGGTTCTTTCACATGTCTGCCGCAGACGGAGGGCGGCGCGTTGTGATTGTGGACGCGGCCGACGAGATGAACACTTCAGCGGCCAATGCGCTGCTCAAGATGCTCGAAGAACCACCTGCGAACGCCACCCTTTTGCTGATCAGTCATCAGCCTTCAGCACTCTTGCCAACGATCCGCTCGCGTTGCCGAACGCTGCGGCTGTCGGCTTTGTCGTCTGAGGACATGGCACGTGCGATGGCGCAGGCCGGCGTGGAACCAAACGCCAATGCACATGCGCTGGCGGAGCTTTCAGGCGGATCGGTTGGCGATGCGATGGCGTTGTCGCTGATGGGCGGTATGGACATCTACGCGGAATTGGTTGCCCTTTTGTCATCCTTGCCGCAACTTGATCGCGCCCGAAGCCTGAAACTCGCCGAGGCCGCAGCCGCGCGCGGTGCCGAAAACAAGTTGAGCCTTCTGTTCACTCTGCTGGATCTGCTTTTGGCGCGATTGGCGCGCACCGGCGCAACCGGCACACCGCCGCAGGTACAGGCGGCCAAAGGCGAGGCCACAATGCTCACCCGTCTTAGCCAGACACCGCGCCAAGGACGTGCATGGGCCGACATTGCCGCCGAGATTGGCGCGCGCGCACGACATGGTCGCGCCGTGAACCTTGACCCTGCTGCACTCATCCTAGATACCCTGTTCAAGATACAGCAAACCGCCGACCGATAGGCCTCGGCATCGCCAAAGGCCCCCCGCAGGCATGACCCACGAGCCGCAGATCACAGACAGCCACTGCCACCTCGACTTTCCCGATTTCGAAGGTCGGCTGGACGAGGTGATTGCGAACGCGGCACAGGCTGGCGTCACGCGGATGGTCACAATTTGCACCAAACTCAAAGCCGAACCCTCCGTGCGCGCCATCGCGGAGACGCATGCGCCGGTGTTCTATGCCGCTGGCACCCATCCGATGAGCGTGGCAGCCGAACCAATGGCAACAACGGATCAACTGATCGCGATTGCGCAGCATCCCAAAATGGTCGGCATTGGCGAGACCGGGCTTGATTATCACTACACTGCCGAAAGCGCTGACGCACAGCAGACGTCACTGCGTGTTCATATCGCAGCGGCCCGGCAAACTGGCTTGCCGCTGATCATACACGCCCGTGATGCCGATGATGATATGGCCCGCATCTTGTCCGATGAATATGCGAATGGCGCCTATACCTGCGTCATGCATTGCTTTTCCTCATCAGCGGAATTGGCCAAAGCAGCGCTGGATCTTGGGTTTTATCTGAGCATGTCGGGTATCACAGCCTTCCCTAAATCCAACGACTTGCGCGAGATTTTCGCCGCCGCCCCGATCGACCGGATTTTGGTGGAAACGGATGCTCCCTATCTGGCGCCGCCACCGCACCGGGGCAAGCGCAACGAACCTGCGTTCACGGCCCACACAGCGCGGCGCGCCGCGGAAACCTTCGGGCTGGACTACACGGAGTTTGCAGCCCGGACCCAGGCCAATTTCGATCGTCTCTTTGTCAAAGCCGCGAGATATGAGGCCGCCGCTTGATGGATGACTTGCGTTTCACCATTCTGGGCTGCGGCTCATCTGGCGGCGTGCCACGGCTGGGCGGGCATTGGGGCGCTTGTGATCCGGCCAATCCCAAGAACACGCGCCGCCGCTGTTCGATGTTGGTCGAACGCGAAACGGACGCTGGCAAAACCACCGTACTGATCGACACCTCCCCCGATCTGCGTACGCAACTGCTGGATGCCAATGTCGGGCGCCTCGATGCCGTGATCTATACGCACAGCCACGCCGATCATGTCCACGGCATTGATGATTTGCGCATGATTGTCTTCAATATGCGCGCGCGCCTTCCCGTCTGGGCTGATGTGCCGACCCGCAAGGCGCTGCTGCAACGGTTCGATTACGTTTTCGAACAACCGCCTGGGTCGACCTATCCGCCGATCCTGGACCTGCACCAGATCGATGGCGATGTAACGATCATCGGCGATGGCGGCCCAATCGTGTTCAGCCCGTTTCTGGTGCATCACGGCGGTATGGATGCCCTTGGGTTTCGGGTGCGCGACGTGGCCTATTTACCGGATGTGGCAACGATACCGGACGCCGCTTGGCCCTATCTGGAAGGGCTTGAGTGTTGGATCGTTGACGCGCTGCGACGTGAACCACATCCGACCCACAGCCACCTTGCCCAGACACTCGAATGGATTGAAAAGGTCAAACCCAAGCATGCGGTTCTGACCAATATGCACATCGATCTGGATTATGACACGATAATGGACGAAACGTCCGATCACATCGAACCCGCTTACGACGGGCTGACCCTCACCTTTTCCGGCGCCTGAACGCAGCACGCCGGACCAATTCCCGCCGCGGCAGTTTTGCCCCGGTTTTCCGTGCCAAGGCTAATTCATGCAGACCCTACTGGAAGTCATCCTGCCCGTGTTTCTCGTGATCGGGTTTGGCTATGTGTCGGTCTGGCGCGGATATTTCTCGAACGATGCCGCTGATGCGCTGATGCGCTTTGCTCAGAATTTCGCCATCCCCTGCCTGCTGTTTCAGGCCATTGCCAATATCGATCTGGGCGTTTCATTCGACATTCGGCTACTGGTCAGTTTCTACACCGGTGCCACGATCTGCTTTTTTGCTGGTCTTGCAGGGGCGCGATTGGTTTTCAAGCGTGACTGGGAAGACAGCGTTGCCATCGGCTTTTGCTGCCTGTTCTCCAACTCGGTTCTGCTTGGCCTTGCCATCACCGAGCGCGCCTACGGGTCCGATGCGCTGGTCGGAAACTTCGTTATCGTGGCGCTGCATTCGCCGTTTTGCTACGCCCTTGGCATCACCGCGATGGAGATTGCGCGCAACCGGGGTGGCACGCCCTTGGCCACAGCCCGTTCTGTCGCGCGTGCAATGTTTCGCAATGTGCTGGTGTTGGCTATCCTCGCCGGGTTTGTGGTCAATCTTTCCGGCGCATCCATCCCGGGCGTCATCAATGACGCGCTTGATCTGATCGTGCGCGCGGCCTTGCCCGCATCAATCTTTGCGCTTGGTGGTATTCTGATCCGATACAAACCCGAAGGTGACATGAAGACAATCGCCATGGTCTGTGTCATCGCTTTAGGTCTGCACCCTGCCATAACATGGGCCATGGGAAGTGCCTTGTCCCTGCCCACGGATGCGTTTCGCTCCGGTGTTTTGACGGCTGCAATGGCCCCCGGCGTCAACGTCTATATCTTTGCCAACATGTACGGGCGCGCACGCCGGGTTGCCGCGTCGACCGTTCTGATTGCGACGGGCGCGTCAGTGTTCACCGCTTGGTTCTGGCTGGAAATCTTGCCTTAGCGGCCCAGACGCTCGACAATGCTGGCGGCACTGACCGCGCCGATCACGTCGCTTCCTTCTGTGACGGCCAACACGTTGTCTGATCCGCCCAACACTTTGATGATCTCTTGCACCGGCGTTTCCACGTTGATCTCGGCGTTGGCCTCGAGCGCGACAGGCGCCATCACATCGCGCGCCGTAAGCACTCCCAGTGGGTTCATATGCGCCACGAAATCCGCCACATAGTCAGACGCAGGGTTCGAGAAAATCTCTCTCGGAGTGCCGCATTGCACGATGCGCCCACCTTCCATGATTGCGATACGACCGCCGATCTTGAACGCTTCGTCCAGATCATGGCTGACAAAGATGATGGTGCGTTTGAGGTCATGCTGTAATTCCAGCAACTCGTCCTGTAGGCGCGTCCGGATCAACGGGTCCAGCGCCGAGAACGGCTCGTCCATCAAAAGGATCGGCGCTTCGGTGGCGAAGGCGCGCGCCAGACCGACACGCTGCTGCATGCCACCGGACAAATCGCCCACTTTGCGGTCCGCCCAGTCCGACAGACCCACCAACGCCAGCTGCCGGTCTGCACGGTCCAGCCGGTCGCGCTTGGGCACATCTGCCAACTCCAACCCAAGGGCTACGTTCTCGCGGACTGTGCGCCACGGCAGCAGACCAAACTGCTGAAACACCATCGAAACACATTCACGCCGCACCCGTCGCAGATCAACCGCACTGGCAGAGGCCACATCGCAAGTCCACTCGCCATCATTGATACGTACCGTCCCACGTGCCACCGGGTTCAAACCATTGACCGCCCGCAACAGCGTTGATTTGCCCGACCCGGACAGCCCCATGAGCACCAGAATTTCGCCCGACGCCACGTTGAGTGAACAGTTATGCACACCCAGAACCTGACCTGTGGCCTCTTGAATTTCGGCGCGCTCCTGGCCTTCATCCATCAAGGGCAACGCAACCTCGGGCCGATCGCCAAATACGATGGAGACGTTGTCAAACTCGACCGCTGTGGTCATTTTTCACCCACCCGCAGCATCCGGTCCAGCATGATCGCCACGACCACGATGATGAAACCGCTTTCAAAGCCAAGTCCGGTGTTGACCTGATTGAGCGCCCGCACCACCGGTACGCCAAGCCCGTCCGCGCCGACAAGTGCTGCAATCACCACCATCGACAGCGACAACATGATGGTCTGGTTCAACCCGGTCATGATCTGCGGCAGCGCATAGGGCAATTCCACCTTCCAAAGGGTTTGCCAGGGCTTCGCACCAAAGGCTTGCGCGGCCTCCAGCAAAGGCGTCGGCGTTGATGATATGCCCAGCTGCGTCAGACGAATGGGTGCAGGCAGCACAAAGATGACCGTGGCAATCAGCCCCGGCACCATCCCGATGCCGAAAAACACAATAGCCGGAATGAGGTAAACGAAGGTCGGCAATGTCTGCATCAGGTCGAGAACTGGCCGCATGAATCGGTACAGCCGCGGGCGATGCGCCGCTGCGATCCCGATGGGTACACCGACACCCATGCATACAACACAGGCTGACAGCACCAGCGTGAGGCTTTCGGTCGTTTCCTCCCAATATCCCTGATTCAGGATGAACAGAAAACCCAGAACGATAAAAAACGGCGTTTTCCAACCACGTTGAATGACCCACGTAAGGGCTGCGAAAGCGGCAATGATGATCAGCGGGTGCGGCGACTGCAAAACCCACAGGATCGCATCAATCAACACCTCCATCGCATCGGACAGCCCGTCAAAAAACCACCCCCCGTTGATCTGCAACCAATCGAAAACCGCCTCAGCGGCATCATCAATCGGAATCTTATTGTCCGTCAGCCAGTTCATACCGCCCCCTTAAGCAAAAGGCGCAGCCCAAAAGCTGCGCCCATCGCTGTTTATTCCAACGCCAGCTTGGCTGCGGCACGTCCGTCACTGCCATCCAGATGGGTGACACCAGCCAGCCATGTATCAAGCACGGATGCGTTCGCCTCGATCCACTCTGCAGCGGCCTCAGCCGGGTCTTTGCCGTCGTCAAGAATTCCGGCCATGATCTCGTTCTCCATGGCCAGTGAGAACTCCATGTTCTGCAACAGTTTGCCCACGTTCGGGCACTCGGAGACATAGCCTGCGCGCGTGTTGGTGTAGACTGTCGCACCACCTAGGTTGGGTCCAAAAAAGTCATCGCCCCCTTCAAGATAGCTCATGTCGAAATTCGCATTCATGGGATGCGGTTCCCAGCCGAGGAACACCACCGGCTCACCGCGTCGGTCAGCGCGTGCAACCTGTGCCAGCATCCCCTGTTCGGAGCTTTCCACGACTTCAAAATCACTCAACCCGAACGCATCGCCATCAATCATCGACTGGATAAGGCGGTTGCCATCGTTACCCGCTTCGATCCCGTAAATCTTGCCCTCCAAAGCGTCAGCGTTGGCAGCAATGTCGGCGAAATTTGCAATACCCAAGTCTGCCGCCGCCTTGTTCACGGCGAGCGTATACTTTGCACCTTCGAGGTTGGCGCGCACGGTATCGACGGTGCCGGCCTCACGGTAGGGCGCGATGTCGGCTTCCATTGTAGGCATCCAGTTTCCCAAAAACACGTCAATGTCGCCCGCTGCCAGCGATGTATAAGTCACCGGTACGGACAGGATCTTGATCTCTGTTTCGTAACCCAGCGCATCCAGAACCACAGTGGTGGCCGCTGTTGTCGCGGTGATGTCCGTCCATCCCACGTCGGAGAACGTAACCTTGTCGCAATTGGCCTGCGCCATTCCAGCGACCAGTGTCAGCGCCAGTGCGCTTGTGGCACTTTTGAACGTCATGATGAGTACTCCCCTTATATGTTTCTTGATGGTGCAATTAGGCGCGCATCGGTGCTGGTTTGCAACCGGAATTGCAGATGCAGACCCGTATGCAAAATCGGCGACCGCCCACACATACAAGTGCGGTCACAAGCAAAACGCGGCTGACCTGGATCTATTGAAAGGGAGAGATTCACTCGGCTTGGCAACACCCACAGCTGAGATAACAGCACTGGATCAGTGCTTATGAACCGGAAGGGCCTCGCCAAGACCCTATCGCGCGGAGATGTGAAAAGGAACCTGTAGCAAGGCCGTCAATTTCAGTGCGTGACGGGTGCAGTGCCGACCTTCTAAACCATCGTGATCAGCACCGCGACCAAGGCCATTATCGCAACGAGAATTTCGCGTACCTTCGCGCGCCGCATCAGCACCCTCACACTGGGCATATCAAAGCTCAGTTGATCGGTTGTGTAATGTTCAAAAGCTTCATTCATTCTTAACGCACCCGCGAAATCTAGTGTTGTTTGTTTCGCTGCCGGAGCTTCAGACGATAGCCAGGGCCAGATCCGTCCAAATCATGCCAGCCAGTGCAGCACACATGGCGACGCTGAACGTCCTCGCGCTGGTGCGCCTTGTCATTTCTGCGCGGGATTTGGGTGTCGTGTACATCAGGTCACGCGCCTGAAACTGAGTGATATTGGACAGGCAATTCATGCAAGTTCTTCCTTTTGCCGCTGACGCGTCCCAAATAAATCGACACACGTCAGGCGGGCCACATCATAGACCGGATTAAGTGCCCATCGGCAGACGCTGCGTCCCGCTGGCGTTGCGAATAAACGCCATGATACGCTCTTGCAGCCGCGTGTCATCAATGGACGCCAAAGCGTTTTCAATCTGCGCATCAAGCAAAGCATGTGCGGAATCCTTGCGTTCGACCCCAGCAAAGAAGAATGCCGTGGGAACATCCAGCACCTGCGAAAGCTCAAACAAGCAGCTTGCGGAAATCCGGTTTGCGCCGGTTTCGTATTTCTGGATTTGCTGGAAGGAAAGGCCCATTTTTTCGGCCACGGCAGACAGCGACATACGACGCATCTTGCGCGCTTGTTTCAGCCTTTGGCCGACATGAAGATCAACAGTATGTACCATTTTACTCGCTACCTTTTTACTAAACTAACACTACTTGTGAGCGAATCGGGGGATTCGCTCAATTTGTTAGAAATCAATTTTTTCGGGATATTGATGTTGCCTATTTCGCGTGCAGCGAACCAGAGATGTATGATTTATCACCCACTCCAATTGCAAACGAGGCGGTTCTGTCTGCATGGAGCGACAGACCATGTTCAGAAACCCAAGACTGACCCTTTGCGCAAAAGGGTTTCAAACATCGCCGCGCGGCCATTTTGGATGGATGCGTGAGGATCAAACACTCGGGTGAAGCGCCTGTACGCCCTGCATCATTCCATTGTTAATGAGATGGTGGTGCGGATGAGAAGACTCGAACTTCCACGGGTGTTACCCCACAGCGACCTCAACGCTGCGCGTCTACCATTCCGCCACATCCGCACGCTTGAGAAGGTGATGCGTCTTTAGCGTGCTGCCGCCAGCTTGTGAAGGGTGATTTTCACGAAAAACCCCGCCGCAGCTTTCGCCCGGCGGGGTCTTGTCGTGTTCAACGCACCTGACGTTATTCGCTGACTGAGAACACCGGCAAGCCGCCGCTTGCTGCTGCACCTCCGCCACCGTTCAATTGCATCGACGCTTTGCGGATTAATTCTGTGCGTTCGGGCTGACCTGGCACAAAGACCGCATCGGCCCCGGAATCGCTAGCCGCCAACCCAGCCTGATACCAAGTCGCCGCAACATCGGGCCGTTTTGTTGTACCAAAACCCATCGCCAAGTGGTGCCCCATTAACTCACCGTAGACGCCCTCGCCCATCGCATAGAGCAACAGCGCAGACGCCAGAGCGACATCCATATTGTCAGTACGGTAGCCCACACCAAGACAAATCTTGGCAGTGCCGTTCAACTGAGCAGGCGACATCCCGGTGTTCAGAATGAAGCCGGACACTTCCTGGGCCACGACATCACGCGGCTTGAGAGACAAAGCCGCCACCTGATCTTTCATCGCGGGACCAAAACCTTCGCATTGCTGGGCGACCTGCTGTGGAGTGAAGCCCTGAACCTGACTGATCAAGTCTTCGCTGCGCGAAATCGCGTAAGTACGCGCCAGACAGAATTGCTCGTTCAATGCGACACTCGGATCGGTCATGGATGCGGCCGTGGTAAAGCCACCATTGGTGTTGGTCACCAACGACACCGTGTTGCAATGCGACGCCAGCGATGCTTGCGATCCTGTGTTGAAGAAGTTCGGCAACGCGCCGCTGTCCGCTTCCGGCTCTGGCGCGACCACCGCAACAGTGGGCGCCGGCGCAACGGCCACAGGAGCAGGCTGCGGGTTGACAACAACCGTTGTCGTGGGTTGTGCGGTTTGGACGGTCGGCGCAGGCACGCCTGCCAATTCGCTGCGATATGTCTTGAGCAGCCCACGTACGCCGTCGGGGTTGGTCGAGATAGCCTGCGTTGTTGCGTATCCGCCCGCCTGCGCCCTGTTATACGACGTTGTGAGCAAATTATATTCGAAAGGCGTCAGCTGTCCCGTGACTGGATAGCCCATATAGGCTTGGTAATTCGACACAGCAGCGCGCGACTGCCGACCCAATTGTCCGTCTACACGTCCTGCATTGAACCCGAAATAGTTCAAGGAAGACTGGATAACCCGCCCTTCCTGCGTGGAAGGAATGCCAGAACGGTAAACCCGCTGACGTTTCTTTTGGTTCTGTTTGGTAGCAGCGGAACCGACGATACCGCCGATAATCGCGCCGGCAATAAAGTCGCCAGCGTCCGCATTGACCCTGTCAGCGGGAATCACTGCAACCGATGTCGCCAGTGCCGCAGCAGTAAGGTATTTGAAAAACATGAGAAAATCTCCGGTGTAACCACATATGCCTGATTAACTTAGCACAGTAATTGATTCGACCGAACCCACCAGCCTTGTTTGAAGCTTTGCAGCCCCCCTTGCCTCCAGACCTAGAGGCTGGGATGATCCGTGCGACATCACTATTCGGAGCCACTCCATGAGCGTATCTTCCCACGAAACAGCCCCCGTTGTTCAGATCGATATTGTCTCTGACGTGATGTGCCCGTGGTGCATCGTGGGGTTTCGCCAGCTTGAGCAAGCTTTAAGTTTGACCGGTCTGGGCGCGCAGGTCCGTTGGCATCCATTCGAACTGAACCCCGATTTGCCTGCTGAGGGCCAGAACCTGCGCGAACACCTCAGCGAGAAATACGGCGCAACCCCGGAGCAGTCTGCGCAAAACAGGGCGCAGTTGGTGCAGATTGGGGAAAGCCTTGGAATAGCGTTCAACTTTTCGGAAGACAGCCGTATCGTAAACACCTTTGCCGCGCACCAAATGCTCGATTGGGCCGGAACGAAAGGGCTGCAACATCCGCTCAAACTGGCGCTTTTCGACGCACACTTTCGAGATCAGTGCGACGTTTCGGATGCGGACGTGCTGACAGAAGCCGCTGCGTCCGTAGGGTTGGACAAGGCAGAGGCGCGAGCCGTTCTGAACAGCGGCTCACACGCAAACTCCGTGCGCGAAAAACAAGAATTCTGGACATCGCGCGGTATCTCCGGTGTGCCGTCGGTCGTTTTTGGCGAACGATATTTGCTAACAGGCGCTCAGGGCGCGCAGACTTACGCACAAATGTTGCAACGTACACGGGATGAAGATGCCGCAGCCTGAAGCGGCGCGATGACTTGGGAATACAGTCAAACATGATCGAATGGATCACCACCCACGGGCTGACCGATTACCGGGAGGCGGAGAAATGGATGGAAACCCGCGCGAGTGACATCGCCGCGGGGCATGCCCGTGAGTGCATCTGGCTGGTGGAGCATCCTCCGCTTTATTCGGCGGGCACCAGCGCCAAGGAAAGCGATCTGACGGATCCAGATCGCTTTCCGGTATTCCCGACGCGCAGGGGCGGACAATATACGTACCACGGCCCCGGCCAACGGGTCGTTTACGTGATGTTGGATGTTGGTGCACGCGGTCGAGATGTGCGGTGTTTTGTGCGACAGCTCGAAGACTGGGTGATCGCCACTTTGGCACACTTCAATGTCACGGGAGAGATAAGAGACGGACGGGTCGGTGTGTGGGTTCAACGACCTGAAAAGCCTGGCCTTGACGGTGCAATTGCCGAGGACAAGGTCGCAGCGATCGGTATTCGTCTGCGCAAATGGGTTAGTTATCACGGCATTTCAATCAACGTCGAACCCGATTTGACGCACTTCAGTGGCATCGTGCCCTGCGGTATCAGCGATCATGGCGTGACCAGTCTGGTGGATCTGGGGTTACCTGTCGATATGAATGATGTGGATGTGGCTTTGCACCAGACATTCGCTCCAATCTTCGGAGAGATGCCTACTCCGCCCTCTTAACCTTGTGTCGTTCGGGCCTGGTATTCATGCACAAGTTCCTGGATCTGATCCGGATTGATCGGTTTGTTGGCGAACTTGTAGACGTTGGGGTCTGCCTCTGCCCGGTCGTGGTCGGACTGCAGCAAAGACGTCGACAGCATGACAACGATTTGCTGATCGCGCGGAATCTCCGGCAAGTCGGCGTAGGCTTGCAGAAACTCGAACCCGTTCATACGCGGCATGTTGATATCGAGAAAGATCAGCTCTGGTTGAACGCCGTTCGTGACGCGCATCTGGTCGAGATACTCAAGCGCCGCTACGCCATCGGTGGCCACATCGACCGTTTCGACCAATCCCGTTCGGTTGATCAGGCGGGTGTGCAGCAAGTTGGTCACCTTGTCGTCGTCCACCAACAGGACCTTTTTGACGATCTTAGTCATGAGACACCGTCATCCTTTCTGGAAACTTCAGGGTAAAAACACAGCCATGAGGCGTGTTCGGGGCAACGGAGATATGCGCACCGGCCTTGGTCAGAAGCCGCTGAATTGTATATAGTGCGACGCCGCTTCCCTCCGGTTGGCTGTGGGCCCGCTGGAACAGAGCGAATACCTTTTCAGTGTCTTGCGGAAAACGCAGCCCGCTGCCGTTGTCAGATATTGAGACGATCGTGTCGTCACCATCACGACGGGTAAACACTTCGATCTTTGGGCGCCTGTCGTGATGCGCATATCGAAGAGCGTTCGAAATCACGGCGGCCATCATGCTTTGAAATTCCTGCGGCAAGAAAAAGAGGTGGCGCGCGTTCGAAAAATCCGTGGTCACTGTGCCACGGGCACGCTGGATATCGGAGTGAAGAGAGGCAAGGGCCGTTTCGGTCAATTCCTCCATGTCAACGACCGTGAACGGACCCAGTTCCACGTCATGGAGTTGGCCCACCGACACCAATGTATCAAGCTTGTCGCGGGCCTGCGCGCTGACCTGACGTATCCATGTCAGCGTTTCGACATGCTCCGCGCTCATCATCGGTTCGGCATCCTTGAGAATATGGGTCAAACAGCAAATGTTGTTGATTGGCCCCTTGAGATCGTGTGTCGCCACATGGGTCAACTGTTGGAGTTCCGCGTTCATGGCGCGCAACTCCTTTGTGCGCTGGTTTACTCGGTCTTCCAGCTCTTTGTTGAGCACCATGAGCTGTTCCGTCCGCTCAGCGACACGCTCCTCCAACTCGCGGTTTACAGCGCACAACTTTTCCTGCGCCTCTTTCTGCTCGGAGATGTCGAACGCGATGCCAAGATGACGCAAGACGCTTCCATCCGGGGCGCGATCGAACACCGTATCGACACTGCGCAACCAGACGCGCCGCCCGTCCCTGGCGCGCACCCGGTATTCGAACACCGCGTGTTCTCCGGCCGACAAGCTGCTCAGAGCAGCAAAATGCGCCGGCATGGCCGCGAGGTCCTCCGGATACATGATTGTAGGCATCAATGCGTCGCCCATGTCGAGCACTTCGTCAGAGCTGTAACCCAACAGCTCCGCAACAGACCGGTTGGTATATTCATTACTCATGGACTGCTGGTTGAAAACGTAGATGATGCCCGGCATCAAACTGGCCATTTTCGTCAGAAAAGACAGGCTTTCCGGTGCGACAGGTTCCGTTTCGACAGATATGGTGGGATAGGTCGTCATTGAGAACGTTTTCACCAGACTTTGCACCACGCATTTATGTGACGATGTGTACCAATTAAGCTTGGCAGAGATATTGATGTACGAAACTTAAGCGCAGGTTAAAGGATTCAGGATAGTTAACGCCGCAGTGGAGCCGAGCCTCCGATTGATGCGCTTGACACCGGCATGATCGACAAAAATCAAAATTTTATCCTGCTGCGGCAATTACGATCATTGCTCCTTAGGACTTCTGCATCTAAAACAACGGGGACTCTTCGACGTGGCTCGGGAACCGCCGCGTCGGACTAACGACCAAATCAGGAGGCACCCTATGGCCGACGCAGCCATTCACGGGCACGATCACCATGACGAGCGCGGATTTTTTACCCGCTGGTTCATGTCCACAAACCACAAAGACATCGGCATTCTATATCTGATCGTCTCGGCCTTTGTCGGGTTCATATCCGTCGCATTCACGGTTTACATGCGTTTGGAACTCATGGAACCGGGCGTGCAGTACATGTGTATGGAAGGCGCGCGGATGATGGCATCCGAGGCGACCTGTACGCCCAATGGGCACCTATGGAACGTCCTGATCACAGGCCACGGGATCCTGATGATGTTCTTTGTCGTAATCCCGGCCTTGTTTGGCGGTTTTGGCAACTATTTCATGCCCTTGCAGATCGGCGCGCCGGATATGGCGTTTCCGCGAATGAACAACCTCAGCTTCTGGCTCTATGTGGCCGGCACAACGCTGGCGGTGTGTTCGGTTCTGGCTCCAGGCGGCAACGACCAGCTTGGTTCGGGTGTGGGCTGGGTGCTTTACCCGCCGCTATCCACTCTCGAGGGCGGCTATTCGATGGATCTTGCGATCTTTGCGGTGCACGTTTCAGGCGCCTCTTCGATCCTGGGTGCGATCAACATGATCACCACCTTCCTCAACATGCGCGCGCCAGGCATGACGCTCTTCAAGGTCCCGCTATTCTCTTGGTCGATCTTTGTGACAAGCTGGCTGATCTTGCTGTCATTGCCGGTTCTGGCGGGCGCGATCACCATGTTGCTGATGGACCGTAACTTCGGGTTCACGTTCTTTGACCCGGCAGGCGGCGGCGATCCGGTGCTGTATCAGCACATCCTGTGGTTCTTCGGTCACCCCGAAGTTTACATCATCATCTTGCCGGGCTTTGGCATTATCAGCCACGTGATTGCCACGTTCAGCCGCAAGCCTGTGTTTGGTTATCTGCCAATGGTCTGGGCGATCATCGCAATCGGTGCTCTGGGCTTCGTCGTCTGGGCGCACCACATGTATACTGTCGGCATGAGCCTCAACCAACAGGCCTACTTCATGCTGGCCACAATGGTGATCGCCGTGCCCACTGGGGTGAAGGTCTTCAGTTGGATTGCCACGATGTGGGGTGGTTCGGTCGAATTCAAAACACCCATGCTCTGGGCGTTTGGCTTCCTCTTCCTCTTCACAGTGGGCGGTGTCACGGGCATCGTTCTGTCGCAGGCTGCCGTGGACCGCTATTACCACGACACATATTACGTGGTGGCGCACTTCCACTATGTGATGTCGCTGGGTGCCGTCTTCGCGATCTTTGCAGGTATCTATTTCTACCTGCCTAAGATGTCAGGTCGCATGTATCCTGAATGGGCAGGCAAGTTGCACTTCTGGGCGATGTTCATTGGCTCGAACCTGACGTTCTTCCCACAACACTTCCTGGGTCGTCAGGGCATGCCACGTCGCTACATCGACTATCCAGACGCCTTTGCTTACTGGAACTGGTGGTCAAGCCTTGGCGCGTTTCTCAGCTTTGCGTCGTTCCTGTTCTTCTTCGGTGTTATCGCCTACACGCTCCTCAAAGGCCGCCGTGTCACAGAAAACAATCCTTGGAACGAATATGCGGATACGCTGGAATGGACATTGCCATCCCCACCGCCTGAACACACGTTCGAGCAGCTTCCAAAGCAAGAAGACTGGGACAAGCAGCACGCTCACTAAGCGTTCCGCACATCAAACCAAAAAGCCCCGCCATGCTGCGGGGCTTTTTTATGGGCCCTGACCGCTGTCCAAAAGAAGCCCGAGAGGCGAGCGTTTCTCTTGGTGTGGTGGAAGCCTGCAATTCCGCGCCTATTCGCTTTTGAATGCGGGAACGTGGCAAGCTTCCGGAGCGCTAGAAACGCGACATGTGCGGGTTTGAACACTTTGCTCAACGCAAAAGGCGCGTTTAGTCAGCCTACGGTCGGTCAAAGCGGTCTGATGAGGTCACCAGGTCGGATCGTCCCGCCTTCGATGATCTTGCAGTTCAAGCCTGACCGATGCGTCAGCAGATCACAAACCGATTTTTTGGTCAGCAGGTCAAGATACCTGCACGGCCAATTCAAACGCCCGCCTTCCAGCACAGTATGACCGACGCGAAACTGCCGTCCTACAAGATGGTTGAGCGGCACGGCCCGCGTCGTCAAATTGCGACGATGTTCGTCTGCGCTCAGTTCGGTGTCGTGATCCCGTGACAAAGCGATGAGCGCTTCCTCTTCGATCAACGTAATCTCGCGAATGTCCGGGAACTCCGAATACTTGCCGCGGCCAGTGGCGTAACGGTCGCCTTCAACCCCCAAACCGGGCAACAAACGCGCCTCTGACAATCGTTGCATCGGCGCCCCGCCCTGCTCCGAGATATGGATGTCGATCAATTCGCCCTGCCACATGCCGCGCCCTTTCCAATCTTTCGCATCAGCCTATCGCAGCGTCTCCCGCTGTCATACAGGATTCAAAAGCCGATCGACCCGGTGCGCATCGAGGCAGGCATCAACAGAGCTTCAAATTGCGACCGGTCAGCCCGTTTTCATAGCCAAACAATTCACCCAAGCCTGCCTTTTCCGCATAGCCTCGCACCGCTTTTCTGAACAACCAGCGCGATCTGCCGCAGGCGGCGCATTTTCGGTTTTCGACCGTTGGCGGCTACGATATTCTGCACCCGACATGCCGTATAAATGGATCACTGCTGCTGACGAAACGCCACAGACATTGCATCTGTGGCCACACAATTCTCTGCCCGCGCGCGGTATGGTGGCCTTTGTGCTGGCGACATTCGCCTTTATTCTGATTCCCGCGATACCGCTCTTGGGGTCCCCTATTCTTTGGGGTCTTTTGCCGTTTCTTCTTCTTGCTGTCTGGGGAATCTATCACGCCCTTCAACGCAACTACAAAGCCCGTCAGATCGTTGAAGTGCTTACCCTAGGCCCCGAGGAGGCCCAGTTGGTGCGCACCGACCCCAAGGGACAAACGCAGAAATGGGATTGTAACCGTTATTGGACGACAATTACCAAATACGAAAAAGACGGGCCTGTGCCGCATTATGTGACATTGAAGGGGATGGGGCGCGAGGTAGAGATTGGTGCGTTCTTGTCCGAAGATGAGCGCATAGAACTGTATGACGAATTGCAGCGCGCGTGGCGGCGCGGGGTCGCGCCTAGCTCAACCGATCCTTGACCATCGGGCCAACTGCGCCGAAGTCCATTTGACCAGTGTATTTCGCCTTGAGCAGGCCCATGACCTTGCCCATGTCCCGAATGCTGTCGGCACCGACCTCCGCAACAGCATCATCAACGGCCTTGGCCGCTTCATCATCGCTGAGTTGGCGCGGCAAGAACTCTTCGATCACCTTGATCTCTTCGCGCTCCCGCTCTGCCAGATCAAGCCGGCCACCTTCTTCATAGGCGCGCGCGCTTTCGCTGCGCTGTTTGGACATCTTTCCCAAAATTGCGAGCACTTCGGCATTTTCCACGCCATCGTCATTGCCTTCGGCACGCGCGGCAATGTCCTTATCCTTGATGGCAGCGTTGATCAGTCGCAACGTGCTCAGACGCTGCGCCGCCTTGTCTTTCATGGCCTGCTTGAGAGCCGCCGTCACTTGCGCGCGCAAATCCATCCGTGATGTCCTTTGTCTGGGGCCAGGGCGATGAGTTGTCGCCGCGGAACAGGGTCAGCCTCGGACCATACCCAAGCCATGCACGGCCCGCAACCGTTGACGTCGGGACCAATCAACCTCCACAGGTGTTATGCACTCACGAGCCCTTGACCCTACCTCGGGCGAAGTCTAATTTCCGCCAGATTTTGCCTGCCCCTGCCCCTTTGAAAGGACCAACATGACTGGTCAAATGCCCGACCGCCCCACCGCTTGTCTGGCTTTGGCCGATGGCACGCTTTTCTTTGGCACCGGCTTTGGCGCGACAGGCCAAACGATCGCCGAATTGTGCTTCAACACCGCCATGACAGGCTATCAGGAAATCATGACGGACCCGTCTTATGCCGGTCAGATCGTCACTTTTACCTTTCCCCATGTCGGCAACGTCGGCGTCAATCCCGAAGACGACGAGACCGCCGATCCGGTGGCTGAGGGTATGGTCGTCAAATGGATGCCCACTGACCCATCAAACTGGCGTTCTGCCCAGCACCTTGATGCCTGGCTTGCTGCGCGTGGACGGATCGCAATCGGGGGTGTCGATACGCGCCGCCTGACCCGTGCCATCCGTCAACTTGGCGCCCCGCACGTGGCCCTTGCACATGACCCCCAAGGCAATTTTGACACCGATGCGCTGGTGGCCTCGGCGCGCGCCTTCGCCGGGCTGGAAGGCATGGATCTGGCCCGCGAGGTGACCTGCGCGCAATCCTATCGCTGGAATGAAATGCGGTGGGCCTGGCCCGATGGCTACGCCCCGCAAACCGATCCCAAGCACAAGGTTGTCGCTTTGGATTATGGTGCAAAACGCAACATCCTGCGCTGCCTTGCCTCTGCTGGCTGCGATGTCACGGTGCTGCCTGCGACGTCCACGTTTGAGGATATCATGGCGCATGACCCTGACGGAGTGTTCCTATCCAACGGTCCGGGTGATCCGGCGGCGACAGGCGAATATGCCGTGCCGATGATCCGCGACGTGCTCGACAAAACCGATCTTCCGGTATTTGGCATTTGTCTGGGCCATCAAATGCTGGCTCTGGCGCTGGGGGCACAGACGGTCAAGATGAACCACGGCCATCACGGTGCCAACCACCCAGTCAAGGATCACGACACCGGCAAGGTCGAGATTACCTCCATGAACCACGGGTTCGCCGTTGATGCCCAGACCCTGCCCGCCGGAGTGTTGCAGACGCACACATCACTCTTTGATGGCTCGAACTGCGGCATCCGTGTCGAAGGACGCCCGGTCTGGTCGGTTCAACATCACCCCGAGGCCAGCCCGGGACCGCAAGACAGCTATTACCTTTTTGAACGGTTCGCGCAGGCGATGGCCGACCGCGAAGCAACCGTTGGCTGATTGTCGTAATTTCTTTTTTTAACAGATCATTAACCGCGATCTGAAAAGGTGTCCTGCAGCGCTGTATTGCAAGGCTGCCGAATGAACGATCTGCGATTGAACATGTCCGAATTGGACACTGCGGAACGCGCCAAGGGCCATGTGCCGCTTGGGCGCCATCTGGTCAAAGATGGCGTTATCGCGCAACGCGATCTGGTGCATGCCCTGAACCTGCAAGGGCATATCGATGCGCCACTGGGCGATATCATGGTGTCCGAAGGCTTGGTATCGCGCCAGGACGTGCTGTCGGCGCTTGCGCGTCAGTGCCGTGCCGAAGGGGCAGATCTGGAGCTGGAGCCCCCCAGCCCCGACATGGCTGCACACCTGCCTGTTTCGCTTTGCCTACGCCACAAGGTGGTGCCATGGAAATTCGACGGCAAAACCCTCTATGTAGCGACCTCCAGTCCCTTGGAATTCGCACAATTGTGCCGGGCATTGGGCGCGCGCGGCTCAGATTTGTTCCCCGTCATTGTGGATGAGGTACAGATACAATCCCATTTGAGTCGGCTTTATGGCGCGGAATTGGCGCAAAAAGCAGCCCGCCGCGTTCCGGCGGTCGAGAGTTGCCGAAATTGGGACACGGCCAGCCAGAAGCGCATTATCTGGGCAGCCTGTGTGATAGGATTTCTGTGCGTGGCTTTGGCACTTGCACCGCTCTGGACGATCACTGCCGCCATGCTGTGGGCGGCTTTGACGCTGGCCATGACCACTGGCCTGAAGGCCGCTGCGTTTATCACGCAATTGTCACATAAGACACCGGAATACAGCAGAGATTTGACGCTGGGTTCCGCCAAATTCCGGCTGCCGCGCGTGTCGGTTCTGGTGCCATTGCTCAAAGAGAAAGAGATCGCGGGCCAACTAATTGCCCGGCTCAGCAAACTGACTTACCCCAAGTCTTTGCTCAACATCGTTTTGGTGCTTGAAGAGGGCGACACGCTGACACGCGATACGATTGCGCGTACTGATTTGCCCGATTGGATGAGCGTGATCGAGGTGCCCGAAGCCGGGAACCTGACGACCAAACCCCGCGCCCTGAATTACGCGCTCGATTTTTGCCGCGGGAGCATCGTTGGCGTATGGGATGCCGAAGACTGGCCAGAGCCTGACCAGATCGAACGCGTCGTGACCCGCTTTAATGAGGCACCTGAGAACGTCGCCTGCCTGCAGGGCATATTGGATTACTACAATTCGCGCACCAATTGGCTGTCGCGCTGTTTTACCATCGAATACGCTACGTGGTGGCGCATCATTCTGCCCGGTATCGCCCGCATGGGTCTGGTGGTGCCACTGGGCGGGACGACACTGTTCTTTCGGCGCACCATACTGGAGAACCTCAACGGATGGGATGCGCATAATGTGACCGAAGACGCCGATCTTGGCGTGCGTCTGGCGCGGCATGGGTATGTCACGGAATTGCTGCCCACCGTCACGCACGAAGAGGCCACCAGCCGTGCCTGGCCTTGGGTGCGTCAACGCTCGCGTTGGCTCAAAGGTTTTCTGATCACCTATTGCGTGCACATGCGCAACCCGCTCAAGCTACTGCGCGAATTGGGTTTTGCCCGGTTCATGGGAGTGCAAACGATCTTTCTCGCCACGTTCTCACAATTTGCCTGCGCACCGCTTTTGTGGTCGTTCTGGTTGACGCTCTTCGGCTTCACACATCCTGTGGAACTGACGCTGGGAGCCACGGCGGCGTGGTCGATGGCGATTTTCTTCTTCGCCTCCGAAGTGCTGAACCTGACAATGGGTTGGGTGGCCGTGTCGGGGCGCAAACATAGACACCTGATGCCCTTTGTACCGAGCATGATCCTTTATTTCACACTGGGCGCTCTTGCGGCCTACAAGGCACTTTGGGAAATGCTGCGCGCCCCGTTTTTCTGGGATAAAACCCAGCATGGCATCTCAAACCAGACGGATCACTCCTAGCTCTCTTCCTTGCGCAAAGCTGCATCGCGTTTCAAGCGGGTCATGAACGCCACCGAGATATGAGACCGCAATGCTTCGTCCGCCGCATCCTCGTCGCCAGCTTCGATGGCCCGCACAATCGCATCATGTTCAGACTGCGCAATCGCGCTGCGCCCTTCGGCGGCCAGCGATGTGGTTGCCATCAGCGCCATCGTGCGGTGCACAAGATCAAGTTGCTGCACCAAATAGCGATTGTGCGAAGCAAGATGGATTTGCTTGTGAAACCGCCGATTGGCCCGGGCCAAAGCGGGCGGATCATCCATCAACGCGTTGTCCTCTTCGACCATTTCCCGCAGAATCCGGACTTCTTCCTGCGTCGCGTGCTGTGCGGCCAATCGCGCGGCCAAACCTTCCAACTCGCGCCGCACCACGTAAAGCTCTGACATCTGATTGTGGTCCAGCGATGCCACGATCAGGCTGCGCCCATCACGCGCCAAAAGAGACTGCGTTTCCAACCGTTGCAATGCTTCTCTGATTGGGGTCCGCGAGACACCAAACCGATCCGCCAGCTCGCTTTCAACCAAGCGATCGCCAGGCCTGTAGACGCCGACATCAATGGCCTCCAGGATCATTGAATACGCATCGGTCGGTTGCAGTTTGGGTTGCGCCATAGTGTCAGGCCTTTTGGACAAATCTCACGTCACTTTAGCGGCACAGGCCCGCCACGCAAGCCCAAGGGGGTTGCTTAGACGCGGGCACAGCCCTACCAAAGCGTCATGTCCAAAGATGCCTTTTCCCACGTTAACACTTGGGTGTTCGACCTCGATCACACGCTCTATCCGCCATCGGCGCGACTCTTTGATCTGATCGAAGTGCGCATGACAGCTTATGTGATGGATGCGCTGGATGTTCCACAGGCTGAAGCCGACCGCTTGCGCAAGCACTACTGGCATACGCATGGCACCACTTTGGCCGGCCTCATGCGTGAACATGACGTGGACCCTGCCCCTTACCTCACGGATGTGCACGACATCCCGATGGACCGCCTGGAACCCGACGCTGAACTTGCCGCCGCGATCCGGGACTTGCCGGGGCGGCGGATCGTCTACACCAATGGCTGCGCACCTTACGCTGAACGTGTGCTGGAAGCGCGCGGACTGACCGGATTGTTTGACGCGATTTACGGGGTGGAGCACGCTGATTTCCTGCCTAAACCGGATCTCGAAGCGTTCGAGAAAGTCTTTGCCACCGACGGGTTGAACACAAAGGCAGCCGCCATGTTCGAGGACGACGCGCGCAACCTCGCGGCGCCACATGCAATGGGCATGCGCACGGTCCACGTCGCCGACACCAGAGCGGACGGAGACCACGTGGAATACCACACGGATGACCTGCGCGTATTCTTGTCAAGCATCACCTGAAGAACGCATTGCATCTGTCTAAAATCACTAGGAAAACAGAAACCTGATATAAACACTCAGGATGCGACAAAAGGGCACCTGTTGACCGGCCATCCCGCCCCTATCTATCAGGAAACATTCAACAGGAGCCCGACCGACATGAGCCTAGCCCACGCCCTTCCCGCCCCGACCCTCGCCCAGCGTATTCTGTTTGCCATCCCTGTGATCGGCTGGATCGCGCGCGATCTGTTGTTGGGTGACAAAAACAACGTTTGGTTCGCTTTGATCGGGTTCTTCAGCCTGTGGATGTCCTGCGCGCTGACGTTTGGCTTGCCTGGCCTCTACTTGCCAGCGCTGGCGTTGGTTCCGATCATGTTCGTGGTTCTAATCCTAATTACCTGGGCGTAGCGCACCGGGTAGGACATATCGCCCCCTATTCTTTGCGCGATGACTGCCATAGCGTGCTGGAAAAACCGAGGGTTCCATGACTGATACGACCTGCGACATTGTGATATCGGGCGGCGGCATTGCCGGGCTGACGGCAGCTGCGGCCTTTGGGACAGCCGGTTTTGACGTGGTCTGTGTTGACCCGACCCCGCCGATCACCGAACGCGATGTGGACGGTTCCGACATGCGAACAACGGCAATGTTGCAACCGGCACGCGATGTACTCGCGTCCGCCGGTTTGTGGGACAGGTTGGAACCTCATGCCAGCGCGCTGCAAACCATGCGCATCGTGGACGCAGGCGGCGTTGAAGCCGAGCCCCGCCTGACCAAGGATTTCAATGCAAGCGACGTGTCAGAGCTGCCTTTTGGGTGGAACCTTCCCAATTGGTTGCTGCGGCGCGAGATCGTCGCGCGTCTGACCGAGTTACCGAATGTGGATTTTCGGCCCGGCACAGCCACGCGGTCTCTTTTTACGCGCACATCGCAGGCACGTGTCGGGCTCAGCGATGGAACCCGGGTAAATGCCAAACTGGTCATCGCGGCGGACGGGCGCAAGTCAGCGATGCGCGAGGCGGCTGGCATCCGTGTGACGACAAAGCGCTATGGTCAAAAAGCTCTGGCGTTTGCCGTCACACACCCGATCCCGCATGCCAATGTCTCGACGGAAGTTCACCGCATGGGCGGCCCATTTACGCTTGTGCCTCTCCCGGATCATGATGGAATGCCATGCTCTGCCGTTGTGTGGATGGACGACGGACCCAAATCGCAAGACAGGTTCGACATGGATGTGAGCGCCTTTGAAGAGGCGGCCTCCCATCGCAGTTGCCATCTCTTTGGCCCTCTCAAACTGGCCTCAAGGCGCACGATCTGGCCCATCATCAGCCAACATGCGCAACGCCTGAACGCAGAACGGCTGGCTTTGATTGCGGAAGCGGCCCATGTTGTGCCGCCCATTGGCGCGCAAGGGCTCAACATGAGCTTGGCAGACACGGCAACACTACTTGAACTGGCGCAGAATCGACCCGACGGATTGGGCGACGCGACAATGCTCGACGCCTATCACAAAGCGCGCTTTGCCGATATTCGCCTGCGTGTTCAGGGTATTGACCTGTTGAACAAAGCCAGTCAGGCGGGTCACCCCATATTGCGAGATGCCCGCGCAATGGGGCTCAATGCGCTTTATGCCTTGGCACCGGTTCGCAAAACACTGATGCAAATGGGGCTTGGGGTGCGGTGACCCACGTGCAGCGCGCCTTTTCGTCCTAAAGCACCTTGTCTATCACGCGCGCCAACCGGGCCAGCGTACCGTCGACATCATAAAGCTTGTCCAACCCGAAAAGACCCAGCCGAAACGTTCGGAAATCAGCAGGCTCGTCGCATTGCAACGGAACACCCGCCGCGATCTGCATGCCCTCGGCCATGAACCGTTTGCCGTTCTGAATGTCAGGGTCCGACGTGTAGCTGACAACGACACCGGGCGCGCCAAACCCATCGGCCGCAACAGATGTGACCCATTTGGCCGCCAACATCGCGCGTACGCCATCACCCAAACGCCATTGCGCTTCCTTGAGGCGCGCAAAACCGTAGGTCTTGGTTTCGACCATTGTATCGCGGAACGCACGCAACGCGTCTGTGGGCATGGTCGCATGATACGCGTGACCGCCGCCCTCATAGGCTTGCATGATGCTGTGCCACTTGCCCAGATCAATGGCAAAACTGTCCGATTGGGTTTCGCCCAAACGCGTCACGGCACGGTCAGACAGCATCACAAGCCCCGCACATGGGGACGCAGACCACCCTTTTTGCGGCGCCGAAATCAACACATCAACACCCAGTTTGCCCATATCAACCCAAGCGCACCCGCTCGCGATGCAGTCCAGCACCATCAATCCGCCGACCTCATGCGCCGCCTTGGCCATTGCGGCGATGTAATCATCAGGCAAAATCACACCTGCGCTGGTTTCGACGTGTGGGGCAAACACGACATCGGGCTTGGTGTCCCGGATCGTCTGAACGACCTCTTCGATGGGTGCGGGCACAAAAGGCGACGGGTGTGCATTGCCGATTTGACGCGCCTTAAGCACCGTCGTGTTCGCGGTCAGCCCACCTGTTTCGATAATCTGGCTCCAACGATACGAAAACCATCCGTTGCGCACCACCAGCACATCGGCATTGCGCGCAAACTGGCGCGCGACGGCCTCCATTCCGAACGTGCCGCCGCCGGGAATGACGACCACGGCATCGGCGTTATAGACCTCTTTGAGCATCGAGGAGATGTCGGTCATGACCCGCTGAAAGGCCGCACTCATGGAATTGAGCGACCGGTCCGTGAAGACCACCGAAAATTCCTCCAGCCCACCCGGATCGACTGTATTAAGCAGCGGTGCCATCTCGTTCTCCCTGATAGTGTTCGCGTTGTGTGACACCTAGCCGCCCATGCCGCGCAAAGCAAAGCCTACGTTAGCATACCGAGCACGCGCGCATAAATTACTGTGCGCCGATGCGAAACCCGTGCCGCGTTTATTCGCCGATCGGCCCCGGCAAACGTTCTTCGCTCAGAAGCACGTTTGCCTCCACCTCGCCCGCACCAGGGAGTGTCATGATCCGACGACGCAGCACACGTTCGAAATCCGGCAAGTCACGCGCCACGACCCGGAGGCGATAATCATAAAGGCCAAGTACATGCTCGACCGTTTGCACCTCTGGAATAGCAGTGACCGCGCGTTCGAAATCTTCGAGGCTGACGCGGCCCTTGGTGGCCAGCTTCACACCGAGAAAGACGGTCACACCAAGCCCCATCGCCTCGGAATTCAACCGCAAGCGCCGCCCCACGAGTACGCCCGCCTCTTCCAGCCTCCTGATCCGTCGCCACGTTGCCGGTTGCGACAGCCCCAACGCGCGCCCCAACGCGCCAGCACTTTGCGTCGCGTCGCGTGACAAGGCTCGCAGGATCGCGCGGTCGGTTCCATCCAGATCTATCATATGGGCAGCTGTTCGTCCGACTTGATCCGCGCGATCTGCATGAGCGATTCAATGTCTGCAATATGTGGCAGTGTCATGATCCGCAGCCGGTAAATGTCCTGATAATGCGCCATATCTCGCGCAATGATGTTGAGCCGCACGTCGACGCGGCCCAAAAATGTCTGAATTTCCGTTACCTCGGGGATAGCGCGCGCGGCATCAATGAATTCGTCAAAGGCACGCGCCTGGGTTTTGTCGAGGGTGACACGCAGCGACACTTCGACGGAATAACCCAAAGCGGCCCAATCGATCACCGCTTCCAAGCCCTGAACGATGCCTGCATCCTGCAGGCGCGCTATCCTGCGCGCCACTTTGCCAGTGGTGATCCCGCAAAGCTCCGCCAACTCAGCCGGGTTCAGGCTGGGCTCCGCCTGCCAGTGGCGCAGGATGCGTCGATCCAGATCGGTGAGCATGATTTTTTTGTCATTTCTATAATTGGCGAATGAAATACACCCAAATATGTGAATTTTTCATCACAATGGCAATAGAATTCTGCCGCCTGCCGGTTAGATTGAGGCCAATTCAAACCAGTCAAAGGAGCGCCAAAATGCGCGTTTATTATGATCGCGATTGCGATGTGAACCTCGTCAAGGACATGAAAGTGGCCATCCTCGGCTACGGCAGCCAAGGTCACGCACATGCGTTGAACCTGCGCGACAGCGGCGCCAAGAATGTCGTCGTCGCATTGCGCGAAGGGTCTCCGTCGGCTGCAAAAGCCGAAGGCGAAGGCCTCAAAGTCATGGGAATCGCCGAGGCGGCAGCTTGGGCCGATCTGATCATGTTCACCATGCCCGATGAATTGCAGGCGGAAACCTACAAGAAATACGTGCATGACAACATCCGTGAAGGTGCCGCGATTGCTTTTGCACACGGCCTGAACATCCACTTTGGCCTGATCGAACCCAAAGCCGGCGTTGACGTGATCATGATGGCGCCCAAAGGCCCTGGCCACACCGTGCGCGGGGAATACACCAAAGGCGGCGGCGTACCATGTCTGGTCGCCGTGCACGAAGACGCATCCGGCAAAGCGCTGGAAGTCGGCTTGTCCTACTGCTCCGCGATTGGCGGTGGCCGTTCCGGCATTATCGAGACCAACTTCCGCGAAGAATGCGAAACCGACCTCTTTGGCGAACAGGCCGTTTTGTGCGGTGGTCTCGTTGAACTGATCCGCATGGGCTTTGAAACACTGGTCGAGGCCGGCTATGCGCCCGAAATGGCCTATTTCGAATGCCTGCACGAAGTGAAGCTGATCGTGGACCTGATCTACGAAGGCGGAATTGCCAACATGAACTACTCGATCTCCAACACGGCCGAATACGGTGAATATGTCTCCGGCCCGCGGGTTCTGCCCTATGACGAGACAAAGGCCCGGATGAAGGCGATCCTGACCGACATCCAAACCGGTAAATTCGTGCGTGACTTCATGACTGAAAACGCCGTTGGCCAGCCGTTCTTCAAGGGCACGCGCCGTATCAACGACGAACACCAGATCGAAGCGACAGGCGAGACATTGCGCGGCATGATGCCATGGATTTCCGCAGGCAAGATGGTGGACAAAGCCAAAAACTAAGCGCACATCTGCGCATCCATACATCCTGTCGCCCCGGCCAACACGCCGGGGCGACGCATTTGAAGGCACCTATGACACCCTCCCCAACCATCACCCCGCTCAGTTGGCTTATGGTTGGCCTGCTTGGCCTGACCTGGGGCGGCACATTTCTTGTTACCGAAGTCGCGCTGGAGGGCATTACACCCTTCTGGCTGGCCGCAGCCCGCATCAGCTTTGCGGCGGTCTTGATGGTGGTGATCTGGGGCACACTGGGATTCAAACTCTTTGAGGCGCCTGCATCACGCGGGACATGGGGGGCTGCAATCATGATCGGCGCGCTTAGCTCAGCGGTGCCCTTCATGCTGCTGGCTTGGGGTCAGCAATTCGTTACTTCCGGTTTTGCGGGTGTCTCGATGGCCGCCGTTGCACTAATCGTCCTGCCTCTGGCGCATTTCTTGGTTCCGGGCGAACAGCTTACACCGCGCAAAATCATCGGGTTCGTAATCGGCTTCATCGGCGTTTGCGTTCTGATTGGCGCACAAGCATTCGAGACATCTGGCGCACTGCTTGAAACTCCGGGGCGGATCGCCTGCGTCTGTGCAGCCTGTTGTTATGCCGTGTCTTCCATAGTCATGCGGCGCCTTCCCCCGGTGGACACGATCGGGCTGTCCACTTTGCTTTTGCTGGTGGCCGCAGCAATCGTCGTGCCGATCGCTATTGCGATTGAAGGACCACCGCCGATGCCGGACCAACGTACGTTGATCGTGCTTGGGTTCCTCGGCCTGATCCCGACAGCTGCGGCCAATCTGCTGAGGGTCTTGGTGGTGCGCACTGCGGGGCCTGTGTTTATGTCGCTGACCAACTATCAGGTGCCGATCTGGTCTGTTGTACTTGGCGCAGTCATTCTTGGAGAGCCGCTGCCCGCCTCTTTGCTGTTGGCGCTTGCCCTGATCCTGACCGGAGTGGGCCTCAGCCAATATGGTGCGATTAAGCGGCTCTTCGGGTCCGCGTAGTCCCGCCAATTTGGACCGAATCGTACTTTAATGTACGTTTCGATGAGGGATTGGGGGATTTCATGGCTGAATTTGACAGAAGAGATGTTGTTACAACGCTAACAGCTCTTGCGGTGGCTGGTTGGGTAACATCACCGGACAAAGCCGAAGCTGATGGCGAAGGGAACACGAGTTTACTAGTCTTATCATTGATCGTTTTACAGCTTGTGAGTTATGTACTCATTTACTCAAAAGCCCGGCTCAAGTCGGGAAGAACGAACCGGGTGAAAGTGGTGCCTGACAACCAGTCTGTGGGCAATGTCCCGGCATCACAACGAGTGCGACGCGCGCCACAGATTGGCACGATCCGCCAAAGCGGTGATGCCTTATACGCCGAATTGAACGCCAAAGGTGCTACAGCGCTGGCCCAAGCCAAGACTGTGACTGTCAGCATTCCGCTCAAAGGCGAACAGGCATCCATCGAAATGAGGGTGCGAAACGCGAACAAGCGCAACACCGATGCGGTGCTCGCCCAAAGCCAGCAAATCCGCAGAGCAAAAACAGTGGGCAAACTTCATATGGACAACATCGGTGTCATAATGAATATGCCGAATGCGCGATTAGGATAAAGCGTTCGGTTCTTTGGCAACGGCATCAGCGACAGCTTGAACTACACCGTCGACCAGACGTTCCATGAGATCTGCGTTTTCATGTTCCGCCATAACGCGCACCAGCGGTTCGGTTCCGGACTTACGTATCAGCAGACGCCCCTGCCCGGCCAAAGCCTGTTCAGCGGATTCAATTGCTGCTTTGACGCCTGCATCCTCAAGCGGCGTTTGCCCCGCAGCGTAGCGCACATTTTTCAGCAGTTGAGGCACCGGTTCGAAGTTGCGTAACAGCGCGCTGGCGGGTTTTCCTGACCGCACAAGCTCAGCCAGAAACTGCAAACCCGCCATCAACCCATCACCCGTGGTGGCGTAATCCGACATCACGATGTGACCCGATTGTTCACCACCCAGATTGTATCCGCCCTGCCGCATGCGCTCAACAACGTAGCGATCCCCAACACCCGTTCGCTCCAACCGGACACCGTGTTCGGCAAGGTAACGTTCCAATCCCAGATTCGACATTACGGTCGCCACAAGGGCATTGTTCGCCAAGCGCCCTTCGGTTGCCCAGCGGCTGGCCATCAGTGCCATGAATTGATCGCCATTCCCAACCTGCCCGTTTTCATCAAGCAGGATCACCCGGTCGGCATCCCCGTCCAGACAGATCCCGACATCAGCCCCATGCGCGACGACCGTTTCGGCCGCCAACTGCGGGTGGGTCGAGCCGCATCCCTTGTTGATGTTGTGCCCGTTGGGCGCCACTCCGACGGGGATCACCGTCGCACCCAACTCCCACAGCGCCTCTGGCGCCACCCGGTGGGCCGCCCCGTTGGCGCAATCGATCACGACCTTCAATCCATCCAGACGCATTTGACGGGGAAACGAAGATTTCACGCGTTCGATATAGCGAAAGCGGCCGTCGTCGATACGCTTGGCGCGCCCGATCTTATCCGCTTCTGCCAGATCAACACCGGATTGCACCAGCGCCTCGATATCCGCTTCGACCTGATCAGACAGCTTGTATCCGTTGGGGCCGAAGAACTTGATCCCATTGTCCTGCGCCGGGTTGTGGCTGGCCGAAATCATCACCCCAAGGTCCGCGCGCATAGAGCGGGTCAGCAAGCCAACGGCGGGTGTCGGAACCGGACCGAGCAACAGGACGTTCATGCCTGTGGATGTCAGCCCCGCGGTCAGCGCGTTTTCAAACATGTACCCGGACAATCTCGTGTCCTTGCCGATAACAACACGGTGCACGGCCGAGCTGTCATCGCGAAAATAGCGCCCCACAGCCGCACCGATCCGCAACGCCATTTCTGCCGTCATCGGATGGGTGTTGGCGGTGCCGCGCACACCATCTGTCCCAAAAAGTCTATCCATCCACCACACCTGCCACACTGGCGCGCCAAAGAGCAATGGCCTGAGCCGTTTCCGGCACGTCATGGACGCGCACGATTTGTGTCCCATGTTTCAACGCCGCGAGCGCCACGGCAACAGAACCGGGCATGCGGTGGTCGGCCTGAGGTGCCGCACCGATTGTACCGATGAACCGCTTGCGCGATGCACCAAGCAGGATTGGTACGCCCAAACTGTGAAACAGGCTCAGGCGGGCCAGAAGGGCCAGGTTGTGCTCTTGGGTCTTGCCAAAACCGATGCCGGGATCCGCTATGATACGATCACGGGCGATGCCAATTTCGACAAGGCGCGCAATCTGGTCATCCAGAAAATCATAGACGTCCAAAAGCACGTCCTCATAGCGCGGGTCTTGCTGCATTGTCGCGGGATCGCCCTGTGCGTGCATCACGCAAACCGGCGCCGCGCGCTCACTGCATATCGGAGCCAAGTCCGGATCAAAGGTGAAACCCGACACGTCATTGACCAGATCAGCGCCCGCATCCAGCGCAGCCGCAGCCACGTCAGCCTTGCGGGTATCGATTGAAATGACGTGGCGCATACCCGCTTCACGCAGCGCGCGGATCACCGGGACGGTGCGCTCAATTTCCTCCTCAGCGGGGACAAACACCGCGCCCGGTCGCGTGGATTCGCCACCAATGTCAAGGATATCAGCCGCCGCCATGCGCTCTGCGCCCGCCACCGCATCGTTGACCGCATGATGCACCCCTCCATCCGAAAAGCTGTCCGGTGTTGTGTTCACAATACCCATGATCCGGGGGCGATCCATGCTCAGGCCCGCAATCGGCGCGCGCGGTGCAACCAAGCGGGACAATGCGTCCGCCGGGCAATCGGATGCGGTGATCACGCGCGGCCCGGCACCTCTTTGCAGCATTTCGACGTGAGTGAACCAAGCCGAGCCACCAGCAAGCTGTACTGCACCATCCGGCCGCCCAGGGCCAGACTGCACAAGGGGGCGGACATAGTAGCGCATGGAGTTCAAATCCGATGTTCGGTCACGGACATCGCGCGCAAAGGCACCTGTGCCTCTTGCGGCACCTCAGCGCCAATCACCAGCATTTCGGTCGCGTCGCATGTTGCAGCAAACCAAGCGGCCAACGCCACCGCATCACGTGGTTGCGCCGATGGTCCGTCAACAGCATCCAGCACGATCTTGGAGGGGGCCCAGACACAAGACTGCCCGTTCTTCATCGCCCAATCCAGTTCCGTCCGCGTCGACACGACAACACAGCGATCATCCTTGGAGGCGAGCACCCAAGCGTTTTGCTCTATCGCCAACAGGTCAATGCGCCTCTGGGCCATTTTGTGATGCACTTGCGGTGCCGGCACATCAGAAGCCCCAACGCAAAAAATCAAAGGACGCCCGGTGCGCTCAAGTTGATCGATCCAGCTTGACAGATGGGGCGCTTCAATAGCCGTGTTGGAGAGATAGATCACCTCGGGTTGCAGCATGACATTATTGGCCTGCGAGGGGGCCACATCACCGCGCGCACGCACGATCTCGACACCCAAAGCGCCCGGGCCGCGGTCCAGTTTTTCGATCCGAACGAAGACGCGCATCGCCTGCGGCTCCAGCAATATCCGCTCCGCCACGCGTTCGGCGAGTGTTTCGAGCAGGTTCAGGCGCTCATCCGACAATTCATGTGCAATAGCTTCTGTGACACGGTCGTAGGACAGTATCCGGTCCACATCATCATCAATCGGGCCGGTCAGCGGCAAAACCTCAACCACTACGTTAAAGCAGATCCGCTGCGTGACGCCGCGTTCCGCTTGAAAAGCGCCAATCTCAACCGAAACGACGTGGTCACGCAACGAGATACGATCAAGCGGCTGCGCACTCGCTGTGGCTTCCGAACGCTCGGAGGGATGCGCAAAGGCAAGACGGATTTCAGAACTCATCGGGCACACCCATTTCTACTACGCATGGTTTGCGACACCATAAACCGCATGCGCCCTGATAACAGCCCCGGAACCGGCGCGCTGTCCGTTGAATGCGTCAGTTGCTGGCTGTGCGCCACGTGTGCCGGTAGAAAATGTGAACGCCAATTTCGGCCGTGCGTGTATAGACGCGGGCCCAGTTGGGGTTCACGGCATTGGTGTGATAATGCGTTGCCCCATCGGTCAGTTCAGGCGCGCGCCCGTCCAATACAGCGCGCGCAACCTTGGAGACCCGCTCCCATGCGCGCGGCTCTGCGATGATCTCTTTCAACCCGTCACAGGTGTAGGTGAACTGGCACTGGTATTTTTTGCCGGTGCCTTGGTTGATCACCGCACAGGCCGATTTCGGGAACCGTTCAGAATCGACGCGGTTCATGATCACTTCTGCGACTGCAAATTGACCTTTGACCGTCTCGCCACGCGCCTCAAAGTAGAGCGCCTCGGCGAGGCAACGCCACTCAGACCCGCCCGTCGCTTTGGGTTGAGCATCCAACCAAGACTTGGACATCTGCTTGGCAGGTGTCACCGGTGTGGCGTCTTGAAAATTGCGCGAAGTTTTGGCGCTGAATGTGCGAGCTTCCTGCCGCATCATGTGTTCGTCTGGGTTGGCTGACCCTGCTTCGGTCGCAAACCCTGCTGTACTCGCTACAAGAGCAAGAACAGAAATCGTCCTACAGATAATACGCATATCTGTACCCCCAACGTCCATTTCCTCGGCGTCGTCTAATCGCAAAGAACAAGAACGTAAAGTTTTAGACCCTTTCTAAATGAACCATAGGCGCGGACTCGCGCAACTCGCATGACGGGAAACCACATCATATGGTGTGTAAAAAGGGGCTCGCTACCCTATCTTGCTATTGATGGCGAGCTGGGCTGCGGCAAGACGCGCAACCGGAACCCGGAAAGGAGAGCAAGAAACATAATCAAAACCCGCATCCCTACAGAACGCGATTGATTCGGGATTGCCTCCGTGTTCGCCACAAATCGACAAGGTGATGCCCGGCTGAGCCTTACGCCCCCGGTCTGCACCAAGCTGCAAGAGTTCGCCCACACCATCCGTATCAAGCATATGGAACGGGTCTTCGGCAAAAACACCCTGCTGGACATAATCCGACATGAACCGCCCTGCATCGTCGCGCGACAACCCGTAGGTCATCTGCGTCAGGTCGTTCGTGCCAAAGCTAAGGAAGGCGCAATGCGGTGCAATTTCACCTGCCCGCAACGCAGCACGCGGTGTTTCCACCATGACGCCCAGGCGGTAGGTGAAATCCTGATCCCGCTCATTGCGCACTGCCGCCGCAACTGCATCCACGGATGTCTTGACAAGCTCGACCTCGCGGCGCGCGCTGACAAGTGGGATCATAATCTCCGGCACCACCGGATCGCCATCGCGACTGGCCTCAATGGTGGCCTCGAAAATCGCGCGCGCCTGCATTTCGTAAATCTCGGGCACCGTAATTCCAAGGCGCACCCCGCGCAAACCCAACATCGGGTTATACTCCGACATCGCGTCGATCCGGCGCGTCACATCCGACAGCGGCAACCCCAACGCGTCGGCCAGCTCACGTTGCCCGGCCCGGTCATTAGGCAAAAACTCGTGCAGTGGCGGATCAAACAGTCGGATGCAGACGGGCTGGCCTTCCATGATTTTGAAGAGCTGCGTAAAATCGGCACGCTGCATTGGCAAAAGCCGTTCCAGCACCGCGCGCCTGTCTTCCGAAGTTTCGGCAAAGATCATCTCGCGCATGACGGTGAGGCGGCCCGGCTCGAAAAACATGTGTTCCGTGCGGCATAGCCCGATGCCTTGCGCCTTGAAATTGCGGGCGGTCTGAGCATCCGCCGGAGTGTCGGCGTTGGCGCGAATATCTATGTCGCGCTCTTCGTCCGACCAATCCATCAGGCGCTGAAACGTTTCATCCAGCGCGGCTTCCTGCATCTCGACTTCGCCGGCCAGAACCTGCCCGCTGCTGCCGTCCACTGTGATCATATCGCCTTCTGTGAAGCTGCGTCCGTCGCGTGTCGTGATCAGCTTTTTACTGACCTGAAACCGCAGATCAGATGCGCCCACAACGCAAGGCAAACCCATGCCTCGCCCGATCACTGCGGCATGGCTGGTAACGCCGCCCCGTTCAGTCAGAACGGCATGGGCAGCATGCATACCGCGCACGTCTTCAGACCCGGTTTCGCGCCGCACAAGGATGCACGGTTCGCCCCGCGCAGCGCTGGCTTGTGCTGCGTTAGAGGTGAAAACAATCCGCCCGGTGGCGGCACCAGGGCTTGCAGCAATGCCATGTCCGATCACATCACGCGTGGCAGAGGAGGCAACCTGACGGTGCAACAATTCGGTGAGGGTGCGCGGTTGAACACGCATCAATGCCTCGGCCCGCGAGATGATTCCGTCATCGGCCAATCTGACCGCAATGCGCACAGCCGCCCGGCTCGATCGCGCAACGCGCATCCCGTCCAGAATGAACAGCTGGCCGTTCTCAATGGCGAATTCGACCTGCATTTCGGCGCGCAAGCGCACACGCATCAATGCGGCGTGCTCTTTGAGGGCGGCAAAGGCTTCGGGCGCCAGCTCTTCCAATGACGGGCCGCGTGGATCCTTGGTCAGGTAGAGGGCCGCCGCATCGCCTTCAAGCGCATCGCGGCCCTGACTTTGGCTCAGGTAGCGACCAGTGATTTGCTGCAAGCCGGTATCGCTGCTGACCAGTTGCAACACGCCCGAGCCGCATTCACCGCGGCCCAGCCCCAGCGCCATTTCCTGCACCACAAGCCCCAAGCCTGCATCCAGCGGAGCGCCCTTTGCGTGCCGCAACAGCCGCGCCGAGGTGCCTTCCCACGCCCGCGCCATGGAGCGCAGCACACCGGCCAGTTGTTCTTCGGGCTCCATTGGAAATGGCTCGTCCAGTTCTGCCTCGTAAGCCCGCAGCGACTCTGCCAGCGCCTCCGGCCCCTCGCCGACCACGTCGTCAAAGAGATCAGGATCAAGCCGCGCCACATTCACCGCATAGGATTGCACGAACCGAATATAGATGGCACAGGCCGCAGCCACGCCCAGACGCTCTTTGAGGACTTCGTATTTTGCATCGTTCATGCCGATGTTCAAAACTGCGCCCGGCCCGCCCCAATCGGGATCTTCCGAAGACGGGCGCACGCACAGCAGAACCCCGGCCGAGAACTGTGCCATAATGGCCGTGACATCCGGCATCTGCCCATTGGCAATATTGTGAACAGTATCAAAGGAGAGCGCGACGGTACGCGGCACCGGCAACTCGAGCCGCACAAGCCGTTGCAAGCATTTTGCGCGCCCACCATGCGTTTCATTGGTGATGGGCGCTGTGTCGGTAACAAGCGTGGTATGCGGATTATTCTGCACTGCGGCACCTTTGATGTTGTTGGCGCAGCATAGAATGTAACGTCAAGTAAACAAGTGTTTGTCAGCCCTCGATCTGGCTCAGGTCTGCGACAGATGTGCAGGTCGTCCTGATCCGGCTGAGAAGGTTGAGCCGGTTGCGCCGCACGGTCGGATTGTCGGCGTTCACCTGCACCGCATCAAAGAACGCATCAATCGGCGTACGCAGGGCCGCCATTGCCGTCATTGCCGCGCTGAAATCCTGGCGCTCCATTGCTGGGGTGATCTCGGCTTCTGCCGCGTCCAGAGCCGCGAAAAGCGCACGTTCCGCGTCCGTCTCAGCAAACTTCACATCCGCGCCGTAGGAGTATTCGACACCGTCCTTGGCCTCTTCTGCCGTCAGGATGTTGTTGGCCCGCTTGAAGCCTTGGATCAGGTTTTCACCGTCATCGGTTTTCAGCGTCTCCGACAGGGCGCGGGCGCGTTTGACGAGCAGGTTCAGATCGTCGTTTCCGTCCATGGCAATACAGGCGTCGATGATGTCATGGCGGATGCCTTCATCGCGCAGGTAGACCTTTAGGCGGTCGTGGAGGAAGCTTCGAATATCGTTCGTATCAGCAAAGCCTTTGTGATCGCCTCGATCACGCGCGCCGACTATTTCACTGCTGCTTGAGAACACTTTATTCAACGGGACCGAGAGATCATTCTCCAACACAATCCGAATAACCCCAAGCGCCGCCCGCCGCAGCGCGAACGGGTCCTTTGATCCGGTCGGCTTCTCATCAATCGCCCAGAACCCTGTCAGCGTATCGATCTTGTCGGCCAATGCCACGGCCACCGAAATCGGCGCGGTGGGTACAGCATCGGACGGCCCCAACGGCGCGTAGTGTTCCTGACAGGCTTGCGGCACGCCGTCGTCGTGGCCTGCGGCTTCGGCGTAATAGCGCCCCATAAGCCCTTGTAACTCCGGAAATTCATAGACCATCTCGGAGGTCAGATCGGCCTTGGCGATGCGCGCGGCCTCTGCTGCCAGATCAGGTTTCGCGCCGACCATAGGCGCAATTTCCCGCGCCAGTGCTTCGATCCGTTCCACGCGTTCGGCTTGGGTGCCCAGCTTGTTGTGGAAGGTGACGTTTTCCAGCGGCTTGGCCATACCCTCCAGACCGATGGCCTTGACGGTGCGCAGATCGTTCTCCCAAAAGAATTTTGCATCTGCCAGACGCGCAGACAGAACCCGCCCGTTGCCCTCTAGTATGGTCGCCCCATGATCCGCTGTTTCGCGGTTGGCGACGGTGACAAATCGCTCGATCCGGCCAGTTTTGGGATTGCGCACAGAAAAGAACTTCTGGTGCTCGCGCATCGAGGTTTGCAGCACTTCTGGCGGCAGATCGAGGTAGTCTTGCGCGATCTCACCCATCAGTACAACGGGCCATTCCACCAGCCCGGCAACCTCGGCCAGAAGGCCCTTGTCCTCAACCACCTCAAGCCCATTGGCAAAGGCCTGATTGGTGGCGTCATGCCAGATCATGTCGGCGCGCGCGGCCGGATCAAGCTCTACAAAGGCGCGTTTCAGTTTGGCCGCATAGTCATCAAATCCGGTCACGGCAAACCGCCCCGGCGCCATGAAACGGTGCCCTTCCGTGGTGTCATCCGCCACGATGCCATCGATCTCAAACGGCACGACGCTGGCGCCCGCCTCGTCTGACATCACGCATAAAACCGAATGAAGGGGCCGCACCCATCGCAGGCTGCCCGCGCCCCAGCGCATTGACTTGGGCCATGGGAAATTGCGGATACTTGCCTCAAGCACCTCCGCCACGATCTCTGCTGCCGGACGCCCCGGTTTTTCAATGCTGGCAAAAAGGACGGCCCCCTTGGGCGTGTCACGCTCTTCCAACTGGTCACGCGTCAGACCCGCACCGCGCAAAAATCCTTCGATCGCCTTTTCGGGCGCATCGGCACGCGGGCCTTTACGCTCTTCGCGGGTGGTCGGGCTGGCGGCCAGCATCCCCTCGACTGTCAGAACCAACCGACGCGGCGTGGTGAAGGCAGCAGCCGATGCGTAGGTCAGCCCGGTCTCGACCAAGCCGTTCGTGATCAACTTCTTGAGGTCCTCGCCCGCGCGGGCCTGCATCCGGGCCGGGATTTCCTCGGAAAACAGTTCGATCAGCAGGTCAGGCATCAGTTCTCTTCCCGTCCGGGGCATTCTTCGCCCACGATAGTTCCGTCATAGGCTTTTTCGCCGCAATCGTTCAGTTCGTGCCAGATATAGCCGCGCCCGTCCTCGGTGATCGCGACAATCCGGTCGACGCCGAAATCCACGTTCTTTTCGCCCAGAAAGGCCAGAGCGGTGCCTGCTTTCAGTTCTGCCGCAATGGCCGCTGCGTCAAAGCAATCAAACCAACCCGGCGCATTGCGCGGCGTCGCACGATCAAGGCCCACGTAGGTTTCGGTCAGCATGGCAAAGCTGGCCGGGGTGTCGAAACAGGCGCGAAACCGGATCGGGGAGCTATCGGCATCAATCGCCTGAAGGTTTTCCACAAGGATCGGTTCCGGCAACGCGCTGACCAGCGAAACAAGCCGCACCTCGACCGCTTCGGCGCGCACCTCTTCGTAAAAGCCGTAGACCTGAAGGTAGTACAACGCGGCACCTGCGGCGGCGGCAGAGAGCATGATCACAATTCCTATAATTTTGCCGTTCATGCGGCGTCACCGGGCGACCAGCCGCCCGCTTGGGTTTGCACGAACGCATCGGCGCAGGCCTTGGTCAGCGCGCGCACCCGCCCGATATAGGCCTGCCGTTCGGTCACGGAAATCACGCCGCGCGCATCCAGCAAGTTGAAGATATGGCTTGCCTTGATCGCCTGATCATAGGCAGGCTGCGCCATCACGATGCGGCGACCGGTTTTGGGATCATCGGCGGGCAAGTCCAGAATGCGCGCGCATTCAGCCTCTGCGTCCTTGAAGTGCTGCAACAGAACATCGGTGTCTGCCACGTCGAAATTCCAACGCGCATACTGCGCCTCTGCCTCACGGAACACATCGCCGTAGGTCAATGGGATCGGGCAATCAGGATCATTGAACGGCATCTCATTGCCATCATCAAAGCCCAGAATATACATCGCCAGCCGCTCCAGCCCATATGTCAGCTCGCCCGACACCGGGTGGCAATCATGCCCGCCGACCTGTTGAAAGTATGTGAACTGACTGACTTCCATGCCGTCGCACCAGACCTCCCAGCCAAGCCCCCAGGCGCCCAGCGTCGGGCTTTCCCAGTCGTCTTCGACAAAGCGAATGTCATGCAAATCCATGTCGATTCCGATGGCACGCAAGGACCCAAGATAGAGCTCCTGCAAATCAGGCGGGCTGGGCTTGATGATCACTTGAAACTGATAATAGTGCTGCCAGCGATTGGGGCTGTCGCCATAACGCCCATCGGTTGGACGACGCGAGGGCTGCACATAAGCTGCCGCCCATGGCTGATTGCCAAGGCTGCGCAGGGTGGTTGCGGGATGGAACGTCCCGGCACCGACTTCCATGTCATAGGGCTGCAAGATCGCGCAGCCCTTGCTGGCCCAATAGGACTGCAATCTCAGGATGATGTCCTGAAAAGACCGGGGCGTTGAAACGGCGTCTGTCATGGGCAACCTGCTTGCATCTGTGCGCGCCTTTCCTATGCGGGGCGCGGCCAAGGGTCAATCACTGCTGTCCGCGTTATTTTGGCTTTTGGCTTATGGTCTTTGCAGCGATTTCCTGCTTATGTACGGCAGATTTCGCAACTGTTGGGGCAAGGCCAGAAGATGAAGCGACTGTTGGTTGGTATTTTGGTGTTTTGGGCTCTGATTGCACAGGGTGCCTTGGCGCAATCGGCGCGCGACGTGGTGTGGGTTCAGGTGGAGGCGCAACCGAACCTCACGGCGGCCACAGAGCGCGCACAATCTTATGCAGCCAATCTGCCGGATGTGAATGGATTTTCTCTTGGCGGCGGCTGGTATGGGATCGCACTTGGTCCCTACGCGCGATCTGACGCCGAACAGGTTCTGCGCGTCTACCGCGCCGAAGGATTTGTCCCGCGCGACAGCTTTATCGCCGAAAGCCGCAGTTTTCGTCAGCAATTCTGGCCTATCGGCGCCAACGTACTGAACCGCGGCGTTGTTCAACCGCCCGCCAACGTGGCCCCCGCTGCACCAGAAACAGGAACGGCCGAGGTAACACCTGCACCACAGATTACCCCTTCCGATGAAACACCAGCCGAGGCACGCCGGTCAGAACGACTGCTGAGCGCGGACGAGCGCAAGGAATTGCAAGTCGCATTGCAGTGGGCCGGTTTCTATTCATCCACCATCGACGGAGCCTTCGGGCGCGGCACACGCAGTTCGATGTCAGCCTGGCAGACTGCCAATGGGTTTGAGCCGACGGGCGTGCTGACGACGCTGCAACGCGCCGCCCTTTTCGCGCAATACAACGCCGTTCTTGAAGGTCTGGACCTGAAAACCGTGCAGGACACCCGCGCAGGCATCGAAATTGCCTTGCCGATGGGCGTCGTCGTCTTTGACAAATACGCAGCACCTTTCGCGCAATATGCGTCCACTGGTGACATCGATGCGACGGTTCTACTGATTTCTCAACAAGGCAGTCAGGACACGCTCTATGGTCTTTATGACATCATGCAAACGCTTGAGATCGTACCTCTGAATGGCCCGCGCGAACGCAACACGAACAGCTTTACCCTGATCGGCCAGAACGACCGCTTTATCAGCGAGACGCGCGCCCGGTTGGACGATGGGCAAATCAAGGGCTTTACCCTGATCTGGCCTGCGGGAGACGAAGAACGCCGCACGCGCCTGTTGAATGAAATGCAAAAAAGCTTCGTCCGGCTTGATGGTGTTCTGGACGACGCGGCAGGGGATGACGGCACGCAGGCGATTGATCTTGTGGCGGGATTGCAGGTGCGCAAACCGCGCCTGTCGCGGTCCGGGTTTTATGTCGATGCGCAGGGCAGTGTCGCCACCACAAGCGAAGCGGTGCAAAGCTGCACACGCATCACGCTGGACGATGAATATGAGGCCAGAGTGACCGCGCAGGACGAGGCCACTGGCGTTGCCATCCTCACCCCTGTAGAGAGCCTTGCGCCGCCCAAGGTGGCCAGCCTGTCGCCCACGCAACCGCGTCTGCAATCCGAAATCGCCGTGTCGGGCTATTCCTTCGAAGGGGTGCTGAGTGCGCCATCGATCACGTTTGGCACCTTGGCCGATCTGCGCGGGTTGCGCGGCGAGGACAGCCTGTCTCGGTTGAGCCTTGAGCATTTGCCCGGTGATGCCGGTGGCCCGGTTCTGGATACCGGCGGCAATGTGTTGGGGATGCTGTTGCCACGGGCGGAAGGCAGTCAGCAATTGCCAGCCGATGTCAGCTTTGCACTCGACAGCGACGCCCTGTTCGCCGCGCTTGAGCGGATGGGGGTGAACGCCCGCAAGTCTGATCAAACCGAAGACCTGCCACCTCAAGACATCACGCGCATGGGCCTTGGCCTGACCGTATTGGTCAGCTGCTGGGACTGATCCGCAGGCAGCGTTTCAACCCGTGATATCTGGCGTCAGATAGATCAGCGTGGGGCCATCTGCGGCAAAAGCTTGCGTGACAGCGGATTGCATCTCGGCCAGCGTGTTCGGTGCAGCTGAATATGCGCCAAAGGCCTCCGCCAGTTTGCAAAAATCAGGGTTGCGCGCGACAACGGCATTGGGCGCGATCTGCGCGCTGATCATGCTGGCTTCGATGGCACCCAGCTTGCCGTTGTCCCACAGGACAATCGGCAACGGCAGCCCCAGTTCAACGGCCACACCCAGTTCCTGCATCGTGTAGTGGAACCCGTAATCACCCACGATCGCCATGGTCGGCAGACCCTTGCGGCCGATGGCACCGCCGATCGCAGCCGGTAGCGCATAGCCCAGAGTGCCAAAGCCATAGGGGTGGTGCCAGTGGCCAGGCTGGTCCATGTCCCAGACCTCCTTGGCGGCATAGGCGAACTGGGTCATGTCGGAGTAGATCATCGCACCCTCGGGCAGACCGGCCCGCAACACGTCACTGATCGCGGGAATTCCTGGATACTCCGCTTCCGTTCCCGCGCGAAACCGCCGGCGGGCCGACGCAATATCATCGACCGTCCAGTCGAAGCTATTTGGCAGGTCGGTAACCGTTTCCAATCCCCGAAAGACCGTATGCGCCGCCGCCTTGAACCTCATGCGGTTGCCCTTGGTATCGGACAACACCTCTGGGTCGATGTCGATGCGCACCATTCTGCAGGTATGTCCGGTCGTGGCCCGCCAAAGATCCACTTCGGCCAGTTCGGTCCCAACAGCGATGACTAGATCGGCCTGTGCCAACACTGCAGCACTGTCAGGCCGCGCCAAAAAGCTGCCAAAAAGAAATGGATAATCGGACGGGACGATTCCTCGACCGGCATATGTCGTGAAAACCGGAACCGGGCAGCGATCCAAAAAGGTGCGTATCTCTGGTGTTGCATCCCGCGCGCCGCCGCCAAAGATGAACAGCGGTCGTTTCGACTGGCCCAACAGATGCGGCAAGACCCCAAGAAGATCGCCCATCTGCTCCCCGCCGTCACTGAAACCCATGTCTGTCGCGGCATGACCCGCAGCGGAGGCTTCCAGTTGAGCGATGGGGACCTGAATGTGCTTGGGTCTTGGCCTTGCTGTGTGAAACTCCATGAAGGCACGGTTGATCAACTGATACGCCGCCTCGGCCGTGCGCGCCTCTTCGGACCAATCGCACACCGTCTCCGCCGCCGCACGCTGGTCTTTCATCTGGTGCAACTGGCCGCGTTTTGCCGCCACCTCGTCCAGACAGCTTGAGATCACCAGCATTGGTACGCTATCAGAATAGGCCTGCCCCATCGGCGTCATGATGTTGCACAGGCCCGGCCCGGTGATCACATAAGCCACGCCCGGCTTGCCGGTGGCGCGCGCATAACCGTCGGCCATGAACCCCGCGCCCTGTTCGTGTCGCGCCAGCACATGTGTGATGCCGGCCTCTTCGATGCCGCGATACATTTCCTGATTGTGCACGCCCGGAATGCCGAAAATGACGTCCACCCCGCGGTCTTTCAGCATATGCGAAATTTGCGCGCACCAAGCGGACGTTTGGTCATCAGGCTCTCCAGAATTGTACGGTCAGAATTGCGTAGACGGCGAGCAGTTCCAGACGTCCAATCAACATGGCCGCTGAAAGAAGCCACTTGGCCGTATCATTGAGGTCGCCAAAATTGCCTGCGGGCCCGATCTCATCGCCCAGACCCGGTCCGATGTTCGCCAAAGCCGCCGCGGCACCGGACAGCGACGTAGTGAAATCCAGACCAGTCATACCCAATGCAACGGCCAACACGCCCAAGGTGACGACAAAGAAGACGAAAAACGACATAACCGAATTCAACACATCGTCGCCCACCGGGCGGCCTGCATAGCGCGGCGTAAACACCCCATGCGGCGAGCGGATTTTGAACAATTGCGATTTGATCGACGCAAACAGCAATTGATAGCGGAACACCTTGATCGAACAGGCCGTCGAGCCCGCGCAGCCTCCGATCAGCCCGGTGAAGAACAACACCGCAATCGCAAAATGACCCCACACCATGTAATCCGCACTGGCATAGCCAGTGCCCGTCATCAGCGACACGGTGTTAAAGAGCGCCTTGCGAATGGCCTCTTCTCCGGTCAGCCGTTGCTGCACGATCAACCACAATAAGATCACCGCAACGATCACTGCGACCGTCAAAAAGAACACATGGATTTGGCTGTCACGCAGCAATGGGCGCGCGGTTCCCGCACTGAGTTGCACAAACCGCACGAAGGGGAGGGCCGCCAGCAACATGAACACAACCGCCACATATTCAGCGCCTGCGGAATAGGCCGCAAAACTCAGGTCGTGGTTTGCAAACCCACCGGTCGCAATGGTCGTCATCGCGTGAACCGTCGCATCGAAGGCATCCATGCCCGCGACGATATAGGCCAGCGCACAAGACAGCGTCAGCGTCAGGTAAATCACCGAAATCCGGCTGGATATTTCGGTGGCGCGCGGCAGGATTTTTCCAAAGGTATCAAAGCCTTCGGAGCGGAAAATCTGCATTCCGCCGACACGTAATTCAGGCAGAAACACCATCGCCACAACAATGATGCCGATCCCGCCGAGCCACTGCAAAATGCCGCGCCAGATCAGCAGCCCCTTGGGCAGATCCTGCAACCCATCAAAAACAGTAGATCCCGTGGTGGTCAGGCCCGACATGGCCTCAAAGAACGCATCAACGAAACGGGCCTCCGTCGCGCCCAACGCAAAGGGAAGCGCACCAAAAACAGGCAAGGCCAACCACACACCCGTGGTCAGCAAGAACGTCTGCTGGATGGTCAGCCCTTCGCGCACACCATTGGCGCAGGCCAGTGCGATCAACCCACCAGATAGGCCGGTGATCAGCGCGCTTTGCAGAAAAACTGGCCAGTGGCCGCGCCCCTCGGCCATATCCACCAGCATTGGCACGATCATGGCAATGCCCAGAACCGCGACCAACAGGCCGATCACATATCCAACAGGGCGCAAGTCGATCATGGCTGCAGCGTTGGCGTGACGCCCTCTCCATGTCAAGCGGATCGCGCACCGAAAAGCGGTGCGCGCCACATGATCTCAGAGAAACAGGATATCGCGAAACACGTGACGCGCAATATCTTCGCGTTTCAGCCCCATCTGTGCGAGCTCAGCGTCGGACTTGGCGTGCAGGGCTTCGACCTGCCGCAACCGCTGATTGGCACTACTGTTCAACACCAGAGCTTTACCAACAGCGGCGAAGAGACCACCAATTGCGGAACCAACTGCATGCAGGGCTTGTGAAATGGATGTCCGGGAAAAACTGTCGTTGTATGTCATGTGCAACCTCATATCTTGCATGAACCTCTCTCCCTTGAACGCTGATATAAGGAGATAAATCCTGCATGAGAACTGCTCAGACTGCATAGCCGCCATCCACCACAACCGCAGATCGGCTATGCGCAAAATGCAAAGGGCGCACCAAGGCACGCCCTTTTTCATTCAATTGTGTTCAAGTGTCAGCCCACGTGAAAGAGCGTGCTAAAGAGCTTGGGATCAAGGCTCTCCGCGGCAAAACTGTCGCCCTCAACCAACACCGAAACCGCATCATGGCTGTGAAGGCTCTCTTGATGGCTCGCGATAATGCGGAAATCGCCGATACGCACATCGGCCTGCAACTGCTCGCAGAACAGGCGGGCCGCATCCTCAACGAAAATCGGATTTGCGGCGTTCAATTCCGCAAAAGCCTGCTCATCTTCGCGCTTGACCATGACTTGTGTCTCGGTCGGGACAGCACGACGACACGCCTCGATCAAGTCTTCGAACCACAGGCAGCCCGCATCCGTGTCCACCTCCACGGAAATCCGCGCGACAGACCGCTGAGAATGCGGCGTTGCCAGTTGGCCGCGCGTGGCACGCGCATGTTCGGACAATTCCAACGAACACGGGCAAGTGGAGGAGTAGACGTAATCGACATGCATGAATTTCTTGCGCACGCCAGACTGTTCAACCAGCTCCAGCGCGATGTCATAATACTGATAGCCCGAAAGACCTGAACGCAGGCTGTCCACCTTCATTGGGAAAGAAAACCGCATCTGAATGCGCGCGTCAAAGCTTTCGAGGTCAGTGATGTAATCCTCCAGCGCGGCTTCGATGACTTCAAAGCTGAAGGTGCTTTCGGCATGTTTGTAAAAGCTGCGCATGATCCGGGACATGTTGATGCCCTTCTTGTCGGCCTCGAGGCTCACCGACCCGGTCACGGATGTCTCCAACGTCAGATCACCAGCATCGCGGGTATGAAACCGGATCGGTAGGCGGAAGTTTGAAATACCGACGTGCTGCAACTGTTGCCGCGCGCCCCGGATCAGGCTCGACGGGCCGTTCTGAAGGTCGGGCAAGGTCGACTTGTAGCCCTCATTGACCGCAAAATCGACTGGATAGTCACGTGAAAACGCAGGGTATTCGACACCTTTGGCCCCGGGGATTAGGCGCGCAACCGACGGGTCCAGTTCCAATATCTCCGTCTCGGTCGCGCTTTTCGCCCAAGAGCGCAAAACTTCAAGCGCGGCCTGCGCCTCATCTTTGTCAGGCGTGACATTCATAACGGGCGAATGGATATTCATCTGAAACTCCCCAAACTTGGTATCACCCATACTTAGGGCGCGGTGGCGTCTTGCCAATCCAGAACCTGTTTACGTTATTTATATGTGGTCGGATCAATGAAATCAGACGGGGAAAAATCCAAACGCGACGCCACCACGCCGCGCTGTTTGGGTTAAGCCCTTTCAAGAGCTTGAAAAATATCGGCTACAAGATCATCACCATCCTCGATCCCAACGCTGATACGAACCAACCCCGGCGTGATACCAAGCGCAATTTTCTGGTCATTCGGTAACCTTTGGTGCGTGGTCGTGGCCGGGTGGGTCAGAATGGTCTTGGCATCGCCCAGATTGTTGGAAATCACGCCAATTTCAATGGCATTCAAGAACCGGAATGCAGCCTCTTTTCCGCCCTGCAGATCAACAGACAAAACCGTGCCCCCCTGCCCCATCTGACGCGTGACGAGCGCATGTTGCGGGTGACTTGCGTGGCCGGGATAGATGACGCGCGCCAGCTTTTCATGTCCGGACAGAGCGTCGGCCAGCGCCGCGGCGTTCGCGGTTTGCGCACGTACCCGCAGATCGAGCGTTTCCAGCCCCTTGAGCATCACCCAAGCTGTAAATGGGCTCATCGAGCCACCGGTGTGTTTCATATAGGGCTCGACCGTTTTGCGGATAAACTCCGTCGTGCCCATGATCACACCACCCAAGGCGCGGCCCTGTCCGTCAATGTGCTTGGTGGCCGAGTAAATCACGACATCCGCACCCTGCTCTATGGCATTGGACCAGACCGGCGTGGCAAATACGTTGTCTACCAACACAGTCGCACCAACGGCATGTGCCAGATCGCATACCGATTTGATATCAACAACTTGCAGTGTCGGGTTGGACAGGGACTCAAAAAACACCGCGCGGGTATCAGGGCGAATGGCAGCAGCCCACTCATCCAGATCCGTGCCATCCACGAATGTCACCTCGACCCCGTAACGCGTCAAGATTTCTTCAAGCACGTAGAGACAGGACCCAAACAGCGCCCGCGCCGAAACCACGTGATCACCGGCCTTGAGCGTCGACATCAACGCGCCGGACACCGCCGCCATGCCGGACGCCGTCGCGAAGGCGTCCTGCGCGCCTTCAAGCGCTGCGATCCGCTCTTCGAACATCGCGACCGTCGGGTTGCCGTAACGGGCATAGATAAACTCGTCTGGACCCGCCTCAATGAAGCGGGCTTCGGCTTGTTCTGCGGTGTCGTAAACGAAACCCTGCGTGAGAAAAATCGCCTCGCTGACTTCGCCGTATTGGCTGCGGCGGGTGCCTGCATGGACAGCGCGTGTTCTTGAGTTCCAATTGGTCTTCATCGCATCAACTCCAGGCCCTTATCGGGCACAAAAAAACCCCGTTCGCGGTCAACGCGACAGGGTTTCCCAATCGGTGACCTTTTAGCGGAATATTTAACGTGGCCCGCAATCCGGTAACAAATCGCCACGATCACGGTGGTAGAAGATCGCTCCGAGGCCGTCAACACCGTCACGGTGGTGTAATCAATAATTCACGCCCCTGTCGTAGTTTTCTGAGACAGCACACCCACAACATCTTGTAGGGGGCCGGCCATGCCGCTGCTTAGGATCAACGCAACACCCGACGGATATGTGCTGCATGACAGCCCGCAGCCTGCATTTCGACGCATCCGGCAGGTCGCAACAGGCGATGGGCCGATCATCATCATGATACATGGCTACAAATACGAACCCCGCCACAACCTGCATTGTCCGCATGAAAGCCTGTTTTGCAGCTCGTCTACCGAAGGCTGGCCCGCCAAGCTGCGCACCGACAAGAGCCACCATGACAACACTTTGTGCATCGCTTTCGGATGGCCCGCACGTGGCGCGCTGCGAAAAGTACATCACCGCGCAAGAGGAGCTGCGATGGCCTTGGCCACCTTGGTGAGCGACCTCAGATCATCAGCGCCGCATCGACCGATCCATATTATCGCCCATTCGCTTGGGTCCGAAGTTGCGCTGTCTGCGCTGCGCACCCTCGACGAAGGCAGCCTGACCCGCATGATCTTGCTGACGGGGGCCAGCCACAAGGCGCGTGCGGAGCAGATGCTTGCCACACCAGCCGGGCGCACACTGGAACTGATCAACGTCACCACCCGCGAAAACGATCTGTTCGATCTTGCCTTTGAACGTCTCATCCCAGGAGACGGTGCCATCGGGCGCGGGATTTCGGCGCCCAATGCAGTCACATTGCAATTGGATTGTCGGGCAAGCCTTTGCGCGCTTGGCATCTTTGGGCTCAGCGTGGCCGATGCCCAACAAAAGGTCAGCCACTGGTCGGTCTACACCCGCGCGGGTGCAATGACGCTTTATGCGCGTGCTTTGCATCAACCCGACACGTTGCCACTGGACCGGTTGCGCCGCGTCTTGCCCGCAGGGACGGCCCCGCATTTTTCACGTCTCTGGCCCAAGACGCAGACGGCAACGGAGCCGTCGCTCTTGTCTCTTGTTCAGAGGTTGAAAAAGCGCATCATGGGCAGGAAACCAGCGCAAGGACCACGCAATGAGCACGCCTATTGATCTGTATTTCTGGCCAACGCCAAATGGCTGGAAAATCTCCATCGCATTGGAAGAGATGGGGCTGGAATATAAAACACACCTGATCAATATCGGCGCAGGCGACCAATTCAAGGACGCGTTTCTCAAGGTGTCGCCCAATAACAAGATGCCCGCGATCACCGATCATGCCGGGCCGGACGGCGCGCCCATCTCGATCTTTGAATCCGGGGCGATCCTGCAATACTTGGCGCGCAAAACCGGGAAGTTCTACGGCAACACCGAACGCGAACGCGTGACGGTCGACCAGTGGTTGATGTGGCAAATGGGCGGCGTCGGCCCGATGGCGGGCCAAGCCCACCACTTTCTGAAATACGCGCCAGCAATGGACCCACCGAATGACCTCCCCTATGCAAAGGACCGGTATCGCGCGGAAACGGCGCGGCTTTACGGTGTCTTGAACCAGCAATTGGCGGATCATGAGTTCGTTGCCGGTGACGACATGTCGATTGCCGATATGGCGATCTGGCCGTGGGCCAGCCTTTGGGAAGGCCAGCAACAGTCGTTAGAGGACAAGCCGCACATGGCCCGATGGCTCGATACGATGGCGGCGCGCCCCGGCGTTCAGGCTGGACGGGCTCTTTACGCAGAAAAACGAGGCGACTTTCGCAAAGACTCCGCTGCCCAAAACACCCTTTTCAAAACCCGCTGACACCTGCCGTGGGCGGCGCAGATGTCGCCTGAACAGAAATTCTTTGCCAGATCGGTTTGTTTTCTGCACTGTCGGTTCATTGAATTGAAGAAAGTGTCGGTTGTTCTTGGAAACTGTGTTGTCACCTCAAAGCCTCGTTTACTGCGCCGGGGCCTTTTATGTGCTGGGACTACTCATCGTAAACCAGATGGTCCTCCGGATTATGATCTTGACCGGAACCAGTTTTTATCTCGCCTACTATTGGACTGTGTCGGATGCCCCCTTGTGGGAAGCGATTTACATCAGCGCCCTGATTGGCTCGGCCAACATCTTCGGAATAGTTTTATTGGTCGCCCGAAAATCGCGCTTGGCGATACCGGCAGAACACGCTGATATCAAAGACTGCTTTCCCGACCTTCCACCTGGGGATTTTCGTACGTTGATGAAAATGGCAAAACGTTACGTCGTGTCCGATGACGTGCGAATTACCACCGAAAACACCCCAGGAACACGCCTTTATTATGTGATCCGCGGCACGACCGAGGCAGAAAAGGGTGGGCATCGGTTCATACTACCGCCGAATATATTCGTTGGCGAAGTCGCATATATCATCGGTCAGAACAGTTCGGCGACCACATGGCTCCAAGCCGGAGCTGAAGTCCTGGAGTGGTCATTTGAGGACCTGCGTCAGAAGTCCTCGCGCAACGCCCGTTTCAAACTGGCATTAGATGCCGCGATCTCGACCGATCTGGCGCGCAAAGTCGCATTGGCTGTCGCTCCGCATCAACCGTATTGGTCGGAATTTCGGCAACGCCAGATCAAAGCGCATTCCGCCTAGTCGCTGTTCTGATCAGCCTCTTCAATCAGGTAGGGTTGCAGCGCCGTAATCTGCCAGACCAGAAACACCATCAAAACCGCGGGAAACGCAAAGGTCTCGATCTTGACCCATGTGTCGGTCGACATGGTGCGCCATATGATCTCATTCGCCACGGCCAGCGCCAGAAATAGCCCGCACAACCGCCGTGTCAGCAACATCCAACCCGCCGCTTTCATCGGCAGCAAGTCTTCCATGACATAAGCCAGATAGGATCGCCCCCGCAGCAAACCGATCGCAAGGATCAGCGCAAACGCGCCATAAACGATGGATGTCTTCATCTTGAAGAACCGCTCGTCATTGAACCACGCGGTCAGCCCGCCGAAAAAGATCACCATGAAGGCGGTGAAAATCTGCATCCGGCTCAGCTTCCCGGTCATGGCCCATAAAACGGCCATCGCCCCAAGAATAAGTGGGACGAATATCAACGTGGCCACGATAAAGCCGGAGTATTCCACATCAACGAAGGTATAGGTTTCGTCCCGGATCCGAAGGTAGATCAGGAAAAAAACAACGGTCGGTCCCAATTCAAGCACCTGCTTGAGGATGGGATTGATCGGTTTTGCCTCGGCCATGCGTTTCTCCTTATCCGCCAAGCTCAACTATCACAGCACCCAGCGCAATCAATGCCATCAGCGCAATACGTCGCGGGCCAACAGGTTCTTTGAGTACCAGCCACCCGATCAGCGCCGCAAAAACCGTCGAGGTCTCGCGCAGCACCGCCGCTTCACCCACTTTATCGAGCCGCGTTGCCATCATGATTGCACCAAAGCTGAAAAAGGCGATGAACCCGCCGATTACACCGCGCAACATCAGCGGGCGCAAGGCGGGCGGGTTGGCCATCGTCATCCAACGCCGGGCAGCGATCAACGGCATGAAAAACCCGTCAATCATGAAAAACCATGCCAAAAACGTGAACGGGTTGGCCGTAGCCCGGATGCCATAAGCGTCATATGTGGTGTAGAGCGCCACGAACAGCCCGGTCAAAACGGCTAGACCAAGAGCTGCATTCAACGTGTCGCGCGCGGCTTGCAGATACATCAAATTGTAGACCGCCAGCCCAAAGATGCCTGACAACAGAACGCCCAAGCCCATCCATTGGGTGGCATTGAACACTTCGTCAAACAGCAGATACGCGCCGACAACCGCAAAAAGTGGCCCGGTGCCACGCACCACTGGATAGACAACCGTGTAGGCCCCCTTGGTATAGGCCCAAGCCTGTAACAGCTTGTAGACCACATGGATCACCCAAACGGTCGCAAAGATCGGCCACATATGGGGTTCGGGCCATGGCACCACGAACAGCGCGAAAGGCGCCGCCATCAACCCATAAGAAATATCAATCGCGCCGCGCGTCAGCCAGGGATCATGCCGTCCCTTTTGCAAAGCGCCAAAAACCGCGTGCAGAAACGCCGCCAGAAGGGCCAACATCAGCGCAGCTTGGTGACCAGCCTGCGTGCCTTCGATGGACAACAGCCACTCTGTCACAGGCTCGGATCAGCGTAGCGATCCATGCCCCGCGTGGCGCGAAATCCATAAGCTTGATAGAGAGGCACAGCGCGTTCGCTGGACACCAGACTGACGTGACACGTTGGCGGCAGCGTGGCTTCGCACCACGCCATCAGCCTGTCCATCACACCGTGGCCCAGCCCTTGCCCCTGCCATTCCGGATCGACCGCCACATCCACGATCTGACAAAACGCACCCGCATCGCCAACCACCCGGCCCATCGCCACGAGCGCGCCGCCATGTCTCACCGTCACACAATAACAACTGGCCGGCAATCCGAGCCGCGCCGCATCGGCGCAGCGGTGGCCCAGCCCACACGTATCACGCAAGGCGCGGTATTCATCTGCGGCCGGAACATCATCAGACCAGATCAGTTCACTCATCGTTCCAGCCCCATAAGGGCCGCGGCAAAGTCTTCGGGATCGAAGGCATCCAGATCGTCTATCTGTTCGCCCACGCCGATTGCGTGGATTGGCAGGCCGAATTTGTCCGCCAAGGCGACCAGCACACCGCCTTTGGCCGTGCCGTCCAGTTTGGTCATCACGAGGCCCGATACATCTGATATCTCGCTGAACACCTTCACTTGATTAAGCGCGTTCTGGCCTGTCGTCGCATCAAGCACCAGCAACGTGTTATGTGGCGCAGTTTCGTCCTTTTTGCGGATTACTCGGACGATTTTGGCCAGTTCTTCCATCAAATCGGACCGGTTTTGAAGACGACCCGCCGTATCGATCAGCAACAGGTCCGCCCCGTCGGCCTGCGCTTGGGTCATGGCATCAAAGGCCAGACTCGCCGGGTCGGAGCCTTCGGGTGCGGTCAGCACAGGAACACCGGCACGCTCGCCCCAGACCTGCAATTGTTCCACGGCAGCCGCGCGGAATGTGTCGCCCGCAGCGATCACAACCGATTTGCCCGCCGCGCGAAACTGACTGGCCAACTTGCCGATGGTCGTCGTCTTGCCCGAGCCATTCACGCCGACAACCAACACCACCTGCGGCGTGCGCGGGTAAAGCGGCAAAGGCTTGGCCACAGGTTCCATGATGCGTGCGATTTCGGTCGCCATCAGATCCTTGATTTCATGCACGCTCAGCTTTTTGCCAATGCGCCCTTCGGCCATGTTTGCAACGACACGTAATGACGTGTCGACGCCCATGTCGGCGGCAATCAACAACTCTTCGAGCTGCTCCAGCATGTCGTCATCCAGCACCCGCCGAACAACCGTCTTTGGCGCTGCACGTCCAAAAAGCCGACCCAACATACCCGGTTTCGCGGCACCCGGATCCGGTTCCGCCTCCCGCAACGCCTGCGCCACGGGCACCGGATTGCGCGGCAATTCCGTCCGGTTCGGGTTCGGGTTCGGGTTCGGGTTCGGGTTCGGGTTCGGGTTCGGGTTCGGGTTCGGGTTCGGGTTCGGGTTCGGGTTCGGGTTCGGGTTCGGGTTCGGGTTCGGGTTCGGGTTCGGGTTCGGAGAAGGTCTCTGTGGCAACAGGCTCCGCGTCAACAGCCGTTTCTTCCCGCACCGAAGCTGGCTCTGGCTCTGGCTCTGGCTCTGGCTCTGGCTCTGGCTCTGGCTCTGGCTCTGGCTCTGGCTCTGGCTCTGGCTCTGGCTCTGGCTCTGGCTCTGGCTCTGGCTCTGGCTCTGGACGGGTCTCGGTCAGGGTTGTCTCCCGATCAAGGGGGATTTCGGCCGCCACATCGGAGATGGGTTCAATGTCCTGATCAGTCAGCGCCTCTTCCACGCCGCCATCTTCAACGATCGATTCAAGGCCCTCATCAATCTTTGATGACGACTTGAAAAGCCTGTCTTTGAGCTTTTTGAAAAACGCCATGCGGCCTCCACGACTGGTCTGATTGTCGATAGCTGTGCGGCGCAAGATGGGCAACCCACGCATGGACATCTGAATTGGCGCATTGCAATAGTGACGTCACCCCAATCAGGTAACCTTACATGACCACATCACACACCCGCGCCATCAATCATGCTCAGGATGCCACGGATGCATCCTTTTTCTCGAGCCCTTGGGGCACCCACAAACCGGGGCTCCTTCAGGGCATGCTGATCGGATTGACGCGGCGCACGATTTTGCAGCGCGGGCGGTTGCGCCACCGTATGACAAATCTGATCACCGGTATGGGACGCCCAATTGATGTGACGTTCCGAGGTTGCAAATACCGGATCGAAGGGCGCAACAACCTGATCGAATATGGGCTGCTGACGCGGCCCAGCTATAATGGGCAAGAGATTGATTTTCTGGCCGAAGCGGTGCGCGATGGCGGAGTGTTCTTGGACATCGGGTGCAACATTGGCCTTTACAGCCTGCCGCTGGCAAAAGCCGCCGGGCCAAAGGGGCGCGTTCTGTCAATCGACGCCAATCCGGTGATGATCCAACACTTGAACTACAACGCTCAAGCCTCTGATCTAAATAATGTAACGGGAATAAACACAGCCGTGGGCGGAACATCTGGCCGTGTCGATCTGAACATCCGCCTTGATGATGTGGCCATTGTCAGTGTGGTGGAAAGCGACACCGGTTCCGTGCAAATGCTCCCCCTCGAGCAGATCGTCGCTGAAGCTGGTTTAACCCGCGTCGACGCCCTCAAGATCGACATTGAAGGGCACGAGGATCAGGCGATGGTGCCCTATCTGCAATCGGTGCCAGAGGCGCTCCTGCCCAAGCGCATCGTGATCGAACAGGTGGGCAAGGATCAAGATTACCCCGGATGCGCCGCCGAATTCGCACGCCTCGGCTACACCCTGCGTGGCCGCAGCAAGATCAATTCGCTTTATGCGCGCGATTAGATTTCATCAGGGAAGTGCTTGATCACCATGCGGATAGGGTTCGGTGCGGCCTGTCCCAAGCCGCAAATGCTGGCATCCACCATTGCTGTGCTAAGCTCCTCCAACAAGCCCTGATCCCAGGTGTCAGCCTGCATCAGCTTGACCGCTTTTTCGCAGCCGACCCTGCAGGGCGTACACTGACCACAGCTTTCATCCTCAAAGAATTTCAACATATTCAGCGCAGCCGCACGTGCAGAATCTTGGTCCGACAAGACAACAACGGCCGCCGAGCCGATGAACGACCCCAAAGGTTGCAGCGTATCGAAATCCAAAGGCACGTCGTTGATCTCGGCCGGCAACAAGCCAGAGGACGGGCCACCCGGTTGATATGCCTTGAAACTGTGACCATCTGCCATGCCACCTGCAGCGTCGATGATATCCATGATCGTGGAACCGGCAGGCAACAGGTAAACACCCGGGTGCGCCACACGGCCCGATACGGAATAGCTGCGCAGCCCTTTGCGACCATTGTGTTCGGTGCTGTTCAGGACCTGGGGCCCTTCGCGGCAGACCCGCGCGACCCAATGCAATGTTTCGACGTTGTGCACCAAAGTCGGACGACCAAATACACCCACCTGCGCCACAAAAGGCGGTCGGTGACGCGGCATCCCGCGTTTGCCCTCGATACTTTCGATCATGGCGCTTTCTTCGCCGCAAATATAGGCACCGGCCCCGCGCCGCAGATCAATATAGCCCTTTTCCACAACACCTGCGTCTTCCAATGCGCTGATTTCACGGCGCAAAATTTCTAATACGGCAGGATACTCATCGCGCATGTAGATAAAAGCGGTCTCGGCCTCGACGGCCCATGCCGCGATCAGCATACCTTCGAGAAATAGATGAGGAACGCGCTCCAAGTAGTAGCGATCCTTGAATGTTCCCGGCTCGCCTTCATCACCGTTCACGGCAAGATACCGTGGACCGGGGTTGGCGCGCACAAAGCCCCACTTCTTGCCCGATGGGAACCCAGCACCGCCCAGACCGCGCAGGCCGCTTTCCAGCACCTTGTCCTGTACAGCCTCCCAATCCCCTGTTTTGCGCAGGGTCTGTAAGGTTTCATAACCGCCTTCAGCTGCATAATCCGCGTATCTCTGATAGTCGGGCACATGCGCGTGCGTGTCATCCGCTGCGATGGCCGCCTGCACTTTTTCAGGGGTCGCGTGATCAATATGGTTGTGCCCGATCTCAAGCACGGGGGCGGTGTCACAACGCCCCATGCACGGCGCGCGCAACACACGTACTTCGCTCGGATCCAAACCATCTTCCAAAGCGGCCTTTAGCTGTTGCGCCCCGGCCAATTCGCACGACAGGCTGTCGCACACGCGAATGGTCAACGCAGGCGGAGGGGTTTCATCCTCTTTGACCACATCAAAGTGAGCATAGAATGACGCCACTTCGTATACTTCTGCCATCGACATCCGCATTTCTTCCGCCAATGCGCGCAGATGCGCGGCAGACAAATGCCCGTAGGTGTCCTGAATCAGGTGTAGATACTCGATCAGCAGGTCCGCCCGGCGCGGGCCATCACCCAGCAATGCCTTGACGTCTGCCCATGCGTCATCGTGCAACTGGCGGCCCTTGGTGTGACGCCGTCCTTTGCCCTTGCCGGATTTCCAGACGCCCTTGGACGGTGTTTTGTTGTCAGTATCCAATGCCATTTCGGCCCTCCAGTCGCGGTCAGCCGCCTGCGTGATTGCTGCGCGCATCTGCTGTTTCGCGCAGCCTATCAGGGCAAGCCCATCCTCGACACGATCAAAAGCGACAATTGGCACCTGCTTTGCGTTGTTGAAATGCCCTTGTGACACCATCGGCAACCTTTGCGTCTCTGAGTGGACAGGCTATCGTGCCAAAAAAGACGCCTCGGAGCAGCCTGTTGTCAGTGTTCAAAATCGCCACTTTGTTGCCAGCGGCCCTGCTGGCTCTCGGATGCATTCTGGGCGGCATTTGGACAGTGTTCGGCCTGATGGCAATGACAGTCGTCGTTTATGCGCTGGACCGTGTTCTGCCCGTAGCACAGGTCGGTCGCGACAGCGCGGACCGCTTGTGCTGGTTGATCGCGGCCTCACATTTTGGACTGATCGGACTGGCCGCGCACGCATTCGGCACAGGTGTGGCAAGCGGGTGGAATGGCGTGGCGCTCTGGCTGGGGTTGGGCCTATGGTTCGGGCAGGTCGCCAATTCAACTGCTCACGAGATGATCCACCGCCCGGCCCGACAGATGCGGCGCATGGGAGTGGCTATGTTCGCCTCGCTTTTGAACGGGCACCATGTATCGGCGCACCTCAAAGTGCATCACGCGCACGCGGCCACGGATGCGGATCCAAATTCCGCACGCAAGGGCGAAAGCGTCTATGCGTTTTTTGCACGTGCCACAGCAGGTGAATTCATTGCTGGACTACGCGCGGAAAACACACAGCGCCTGCAGTCGAAATCACGGCAATTGCACCCCTATATCGGCTATCTGGCTATATCTGCACTGAGTGTTGCAGCAGTCGGCACCATTGGCGGGTATGCTGGCATTGCCGCGCTGCTCAGCCTTGCGCTTTATGCCCAACTCCAGCTTTTGTTGTCGGACTACGTTCAGCACTACGGGCTGCGGCGGCGCAAGATCAACGGACATTTGGAACCGGTCGGGCCGCAACACAGTTGGAACGCAGCGCACGCCTATTCCGCGGCGATGATGCTGAATGCACCGCGCCACTCCGATCACCACATCGCACCCGGCAAACCCTTTGAAACGCTGAAGATTTCGCCTAGGCATATGCCCGTTCTGCCCAAATCCTTGCCTATCATGGCCACGTTGGCCTTGGTGCCACCGCTCTGGCGGCGGGTGATGGACAAGCGCGTGGCAAAATGGGAAACACAATCGCGCGAGACGTTCACCAAGCCTGCGCGCACCTCTGGCGCCGAGGCCCGCGTTCTGTCAGAATAGCTGGATGCTACGCAGTCTTCTGATCGCCCTTTTCTTGCTACCCGTCCCGGCCTTGGCCGAAGACTATTTGTCGGGTGAGGAATTTGATGCCTACACGCGGGGCAAAACGCTCTTTTTCGGCCAGAACGGCTCACCTTATGGGGCTGAGGTCTATCTCGACAATCGCCGTGTGCGTTGGTCGTTTCTGGACGGCCAATGCAAAGAGGGCGAATGGTATCAGCAAAATGAGATGATCTGCTTTGTCTACGAAGACAACCCCGACCCGCAGTGCTGGACCTTTCAGATCGGATCGGGCGGCTTGATCGCACGCTTTGAAAACAACCCTTCCGCGACAGAGCTATACGAGGCGCAGGACGTGGGCGAGGAAATGCTGTGCCTCGGACCTAAGGTCGGTGTCTGAGAGCACTCTGCACACCTTAATCTTCAAAGAGTGACTTTTGCGCAGGCGCGCCTGAAGCCGTCTTGCGCGGGGCCGGTTTTGAGCCAGTGGTCATCCGCCCATCGGCAAATTGAATTTCCAATTCGCTGGCCGCTTTGGCCGCCTTGGTGGTCGTGACGATCTGACCTGCGGCGCGCACCACGGCAAAACCACGCTCCAGCGTGGCCTCATACCCCAAAGTGCTGCGCAATCGTTCAAGCGCATCCACACGTCGCCGCAACGTCTCGATCTGGCGTCGGCCTGCGCCCGACAAGCGGCGCACGGTGTCCTCAAACGCCTGCCGTTTGCGTGTTTGATCCTGCGCCAGTGCCGCGGGTCGGAACCCACGCGCCAGCCCTGCAAACGCATCGCGCCTGATCCGAACGCTGCGTCCCAACGCCGGAGCCAACCGCGCGGCCAGGCCATTCAGACGTCGCCGCTCCGCATCTACAGACCGCGTCAGGCGCGATGGGCGCAAGGGACCGCTCAGATCCGCCAGCCGCACCTTGCGTCGTTGAACGCCCGTCATCAGAGCAGGCGCAAGCCGCGAAGACATCACATCGAGCCGTTGGCGTGGCCCGTCCAGCAGCGTATCGGGGCGCGGCAAGGCGCGCGACATGTCCCGCAACCGCTGTTCGCGTCGCGCGAGGTTCTGGCTGAGCGCATTGGTGATACGCGCACCCTGCCCGTCGACCCAAGCCAGCAATTCATGGCGCACCGGCACGGCCAGCTCCGCAGCCGCCGTCGGTGTGGGCGCGCGTTTGTCAGACACAAAATCAATAAGGGTGGTATCGGTTTCATGGCCCACCGCCGAAATCAACGGAATGTCGGAACCAGCGGCCGCACGCGCAACGATTTCCTCGTTGAAGCCCCATAGGTCTTCGACGGACCCACCCCCACGTGCAACGATCAGCAGATCAGGCCGCGGCAAGGCCCCTCCCGGCGTCATCGCGTTGAATCCGGCAATGGCGCGTGCAACGTCAGGCGCGCATTTCTCGCCCTGCACCGCAACCGGCCAAATCAGCACTTTGCGCGGAAAACGGTCGCGTAAACGGTGTAGGATATCGCGGATCACAGCCCCCGAAGGCGATGTGATCACGCCAATCACGTCCGGCAGATATGGTATCTGGCGTTTGCGCGCAGGATCAAACAGCCCTTCGGCCTCCAACGCCTTTTTGCGCTTTTCCAGCAAGGCCATCAGCGCACCCATGCCAGCGGGTTTGATGTCTTCGATGACGATCTGATACTTGGATTGCCCGCCGAAGGTGGTCACACGGCCTGTGGCCACAACCTCCATTCCCTCTTCGGGCTGCGTCTGCAAACGACCGGCGACACCCTTCCAGATCACACCGGCGATGACCGCCTTATCATCCTTGAGGTCAAGATAGATGTGCCCCGAACGCGGACGGCTCACGCGGCCCACTTCGCCCTTGATGCGCACATGCCCGAACTCACCCTCGATAACGCGTTTGATCGCGCCTGACAGCTCGGTGACAGTGAATTCTGGGCTGTTGAGCCCGTCTTCGGGCGCATCGATCAGGTCCATTCCGGTTCCGTTCTTGTCTTGGCCTTTGGCACAGCTTAAACCGCATCCAAGATGAGGCCAAGCTGGTCTGACCTATCAAAAAGGAGCTTGGCCGTATGAATATCCTGATCCTTGGCAGTGGCGGCCGTGAACACAGTCTCGCGTGGGCCGTGATGCAGAACCCAAAGTGCGACAAGCTGATTGTGGCACCGGGAAATGCAGGCATCGCGGCCATTGCGGATTGCGCGGCACTGGACATCATGGATGCGGGTGCCGTGGCTGTGTTTTGTTCCGAAAACGGGATCGATTTCGTGATCGTGGGACCCGAAGCACCATTGGCGGTCGGCGTGGCAGACAGGCTGCGTGACGCCGGTGTGCGTGTCTTCGGCCCAAGTCAGGCAGCGGCTGAACTGGAGGCGTCCAAGGCATTTACCAAGGAAATCTGCGATGCCGCCGGGGCGCCAACCGCTGCCTATGGTCATTTCAAGGATGCCAAGTCAGCCAAGGAATATGTTGCGGCCCAAGGTGCGCCGATCGTGATCAAGGCCGACGGGCTGGCGGCAGGCAAAGGCGTGATCATCGCAATGACGCTGAATGAAGCCCTGAGCGCGATAGACGACATGTTCGACGGATCGTTCGGCGCGGCCGGGGCCGAAGTCGTGATCGAAGAGTTCATGGAGGGCGAAGAGGCGTCGTTCTTTGTGCTGTGTGATGGGCTGGACGCCGTCGCAATCGGTACCGCACAGGATCATAAACGCGTGGGCGACGGTGACACCGGCCCCAACACCGGCGGCATGGGGGCCTATTCGCCGGCACCAGTGTTGACGGACGCCATTGCAGACATCGCGATGGAGAAAATCGTGCGGCCTACGCTCGCCGAAATGGTGCGTCGTGGCACGCCCTATCAAGGTGTGCTCTATGCCGGGTTGATGATCGAGAACGGGCAGCCGCGTCTGGTGGAATACAACGTGCGTTTTGGCGATCCTGAATGTCAGGTGCTGATGATGCGACTGGGCGCGCAGGTGCTGGACTTGTTGCATGCTGCGGCCGAAGGACGGCTGAGCGAGGCACAGGTCAACTGGGCGGATGACCATGCGTTGACGGTCGTGATGGCGGCACGTGGATATCCGGGTGACTATGCCAAAGGGTCGGTGATCGGCGGGCTTGAGGCGGTACCGGAAGACAGCTTTAACATGGTCTTTCACGCGGGTACGGTCGAAAAGGATGGCAAGATCATTGCCAACGGCGGGCGCGTTCTGAATGTCACGGCACGCGGTGAATCCTTGAACGAAGCGCAAGAACGCGCCTATCGCATGGTCGACGCGATTGACTGGCCCGATGGGTTTTGCAGACGAGACATCGGCTGGCGCGCATTGGGTTGATCCGCGGGTTGATCCAAAGGACGCGCTGACGCGCGACGCTATATTTTAACGGGCCATCGCATAAGAACAATCAGGCGCGGACAAACAGTCCGCTATGATCTATTCACTACACGTCATCGCGACGGCAAAACTGCTGCGATCCCAGTGCGGCCCGATGTCTTGGCTCTTGAAGGTGCCCTCAACAAAGCTGACGGAAACAAGGCGGGTCCAATCTGCCGTGGCAAGGATCATTTCGGGCTGACCTGTGCACGTGCGAATGCCACCAGCAATGTCCCTTTCGCCAATGCGGTGATTGGTCAGGCCCGGCAAGTCGGCAACCGGCGTCAGACGGTTGCGCTCAAATCGCCATATGCGCAGCGTCTTGGCCAGATGCGGGCGGTCGATATAGGCAATTTCGATCTGTCCATCACCGTCAAGATCCGCAGCACCCAAAGGAGCCAGCCAGCGGTTCCGTGTACCGATGTAAGGGGTCGTGGCAATCCGGCCTGTGTGGTCATAGATCGCGATGCGTGCGCCGCGTGTCTGATCGCTTTCCACCGTGATCACTTCGGCTGTGCCGTCTTGGTCGAGATCGGCCAAGCGGGGCGCTGTGTCTTCGAATACGGAGGAGTGCGGCAGTGTGAAACGCAGCCGTTCGCCTGACCGCAATGTCAGAACAAGGCTGCCATGTTCAATCGTATCACCCAAGACACCATGGGCATATCGGGTTGTGGGGTCGTCATAACCTGCGGCGGTGATCTCTTGCGCCGTCACAGGCCCGGCCAGCAAAAGGCCCAGCACCAGCATCGCGCGGCGAGCGCGCCATGGGCGAGACGGCAGACGCCGCGCCCTGCCCGTCATCAGATCTGCTTTTCTGGCATCTGAACTACAAGGCCGTCCAGCGCATCAGTGACCTTCAACTGGCATGTCAGGCGGGACCGCGCGGGGTCAGGTTCATAGGCGAAATCCAGCATGTCCTCTTCCATGTCTTCCTTGGAGGGCAGCTTGTCGGCCCATGCCGGATCCACATAGACGTGGCAGGTCGAGCAGGCGCAGGCTCCACCGCAATCGGCTTCGATGCCGGGGATGTTGTTGTCGCGCGCGCCTTCCATGACGGTCAGCCCATTGGCGACGTCCACGACATGCTCTGTGCCGTTGTGTTCGATGTATGTGATCTTGGCCATATCCTGCCCCTTCTCAATTCTTTGCGCCTGTCTACCGGGGGCATATAGGACACGCCAGTGTCTTTTGCGACCCCTGAGTTTTCTCCTTGCGACAGAGCGCATATGTTCTATCTTTGTTCTCATGCGTATCGCTTCCTCGCCCTCGCCTGCGCGCCCCGGTTGGCCGCGCCCGCCCCACTGTTTGACGGCTGCGCAGTTGATGCAGCCGCCCGAGGGTGCGCGCATCACCGTGGCCGGTCTGGTGATCTTGCGTCAGCGTCCGGGCACAGCCAAAGGGGTGATCTTCCTCACGCTGGAGGATGAAACAGGTGTGGTGAACATCATCGTGTGGCGTGCCATGTACGAGAAATTCCGTCGGGCCGTGATCGCCGGGCGGATGCTGCGCGTGACGGGGCGCTTGCAACGCGCGCATTCCGTGACGCATGTGCTGGCCGAAAAGATCGAGGATATTTCCGATATGCTCGACAGCCTCGTCAACGAGGCACCAAAGCCGCCTGTCCCGAATGCAAAAGGGCGCCCCTGAAGGCGCCCTCAATCGTTTGGTATCGTTCGGATTTACTCTGTCAAAGCCAACGCTACAAACCGCGGATCACCCGCCCGCCGCACCAGCAGCAAGAGGGACTTGCGACCTGCATCTTCCGCCGCTTTTACGCGCGCTTCGAGATCGGATATGCCCGCAACCTTTTGCTGACCCGCTTCTGTGATGATATCGCCCGCGCGCAGGCCTTTTTCATAGGCCTCCGAGGCTTCATCAACATCCGTCACGGCCAGACCTTCCATCGCAGGTTCAGCACCCAACTGTTCGCGCAGCTCATCTGTCAGCGGCGTCAACGTCAGGCCCAGCAACTCCTTGGTTGTAGGTTCTTCTTCGGTGTCCGGCGACGTCGCAACCGCAGGCACGGCACCTTCCGCTTCTTCACGGCGGCCCAATGTCACGCGCAGGGTCTGGCTTTTGCCTTCACGCATCACAACCACGCGCACGGTTTCGCCAACCGGGCTGTTGCCAACTTCACGGACCAGACCACGCGTATCTTCGACATCCTTACCGGCAAAGCTGATGATCACATCACCCGCCTCCATGCCGGCGTCCTTGGCCGGACCGTCGGGCACGTCAGTGACCAGCGCCCCGGACGCAGACGCCAGACCCATGGCTTCGGCCACATCATCTGTGACGTCCTGGATCCGCACACCCAACCAACCGCGGCGCGTTTCACCGAATTCCTTGAGCTGTTCGACCACGCGCGTCACCACGTTCGAAGCCATCGAAAAGCCGATCCCGATGGACCCACCGTTCGGGGACAGAATGGCCGTGTTCACGCCAATCACTTCACCATCCATGTTAAAGAGCGGCCCGCCCGAGTTGCCCCGGTTGATGGCAGCATCCGTCTGGATGTAATCGTCATATGTTCCGCTCAGCGCACGGTTGCGCGCCGACACGATACCCGCACTGACCGAGAACCCTTGGCCCAGCGGGTTGCCCATTGCAATCACCCAATCGCCCACGCGGGCCAGGTCGCTGTCCCCAAAAGGAACGAACGGCAAGGCTTCGTCCGTTTGCACCTTGAGCAGGGCGATGTCTGTGTTTGGGTCCGTGCCGATCACCTCGGCAGGCAGTTCTTCACCGGAGAAAAATTCGATCAGAATTTCATCTGCACCCTCGATCACGTGGTTGTTGGTGACCACATAACCATCTTCGGAAATCACAAAGCCCGAACCCAGCGCTGAAGACCGGCGGGGTCTGTCACCACGGTTGTTGCGGTCTTGGAACTCGCGAAAGAAATCCTCGAACGGGGACCCGTCGGGCACGATACCCTGCGGACCGGTTCGGCCAGCGACCACAGTCGATGTTGTGATATTGACCACGGAAGGGCTGATTTTTTCAGCCAACGGCGCGAGGCTGGTTTGTTGCGCCGCGGCGACCAGCGTTTGAAGTGCCAGAAATGTCAGAGCCAACAGCGCAAAGGCTGCGGCACGAAAGGGGGGCGTCGATGTTAATGGGGTGGCCAGTGTTACCGCCTTGGGCTGCATGGACTGTCTCCTGATAGGCTTTGGGGTCGGGCGTCATGCCCGTTGATGCACAGCCTGCATCTAGGGTGGCTTGCGTGCAACATTAAAGATGTGGCGCGATCCCAGAGTTTCAACACCCCGTTACCAAAGCGTGAACGCACCGTGCGTTTCCAGAACTATGGCCGTTTTTCGGCTCGCGCCGGACCAAACTGGCAGCACACACAAAGGTTGCCGACGGCAAACGCTGTGGAAATGCTGAGCGGTACAGCCGCCCCTTGCGCTCAGACGCCCAGCCAGTAGGCCAGCCAGACCAGAATTGCACCGCTGACCACAACCAGCCATCCAACTTGCCGCACCGCAGCTTCGGGTAGCGACCGCAGCATCTCCAGCATACGCTCCACAAGCGAAGGGGCCAGCGCATAGGCCAGCCCCTCAATAATCATAACCAGCCCAAGAGCCAGAAGGATCGTACTCATCTGAACTCGCCTTCCAAAGACCTCGCGCCCTGATCGCTCTTGAAGTAGTTGAAGAATTCGCTGTCCGGTGACATCACCATTGTCGAATTCGCCCCCTTGAGCGCCTGCTCATAGGCCGTCAGCGACCGGTAGAATTCAAAGAATTCCGCATCCTGGCTATAGGCTTCGGCAAAAATGCGGTTTCGCTCGGCGTCGGCCTCACCTTCGATGATACGGGCATCCCGGCGGGCTTCCGACAGGATTTCCTCGTAGGTCCGGTCGGCAAGAGCCGTCACACGCTGTGCCGCTTCTCGGCCACGCGCCCGTTCGTCCGTCGCTTCACGTTCCCGCTCAGCGATCATCCGTTGCAGTGTCGCGTCAAAGTTCTGCTCCGGCAGGTTGGTTTGGCGCAAACGCACATCCACAACCGATAGGCCAAGGGCCTGCGCTCGCGCATCCGATTGTTCACGGATACGGTCCATCAGTGCCGACCGCTCCGGCGACAGGATTGTGTTCGACGTGACACCCTGAGACCCCAGAACCGCACGGATCTGACCATCCAGGATACCGTTCAACTGAATGGCCGCCTGACGGTCGCCATCAGCGCCAAGAGCTTGGCGGAACTGCACGATGTCGGAAATGCGATAAAGAACGAACGCATCCACTTCCAAACGACGGTCATCCGCAGGGGTCACCTCGACCAGAGGCGTTTCCAGCGTCAGGATACGGTCCTCAAAACGGACCACTTCGTCCAGCAGCGGCAGCTTGAAGCCAAGTCCGGGTTCAACCCGCACCTGCTTGATCTGACCAAAGCGCAGCACCAGCGCTTTTTCGCGCTCATCCACGATGAAAATCGACGATAATGCTCCGACCAGAGCGATCACGATGATCGGAATAAGATAGGTTCCAGCCCGCATCAGTTCGTCCCCCCACTGCTTCGACGCAGTTCATTGAGCGGCAGGTAAGGCACAACGCCCTGACCACCTTCGCCGTTTTGGTTGCTTTCCAGAATGATCTTGTCCACGTCGCCCAGAACCTTTTCCATCGTTTCAAGGTAAAGACGTTTGCGCGTGACTTCAGGTGCTGCCGAATACTCGTTCAAAACCGCCAAGAAGCGGCTTGCCTCACCGACAGCATCGTTGACGACACGTGCGCGGTACCCTTCGGCCGCTTCGAGCAATTGCGCGGATTCACCGCGCGCCTCGGCGGTACGTTGGTTGGCATAGGCATCGGCCTGACGCTCCACCCGGTCGCGTTCCTGTTCGGCAGCTTGCACGTCGCGGAAGGCGTCGATAACCGACACAGCCTGTGTGCGGCCATCGGAATCCGTCACCACCACTTGCTGGCTGGGCGGGTCCACTTTGTTAAAGTTGACGCGAATGACGTTGATGCCCGTTTGACGATTGTCCAGCGTCGTCTGGATCAACTCGCGCACACGTGCTTCAATCGAGGCACGATCACGGTTCAGGATCGGTGCCAGTTCGGACTGTGCAATCACTTCGCGCATCGCCGATTCAGAGATGGCGCGCACCGAAGCATCTGGATCACGTAGCGAAAATTTGAAGTCTTTCGCGTCCTTGATGTTCCAGACCACCTGGAAATCGATATCGACGATGTTTTCGTCGGTGGTCAGCATCAATCCATCATTGTCGCCAGACCCCCTGCGCACACCGATCTCTTCGGTGCGGTTGGTCGTCACGTCGAACACTTCGGCTGTTACCACCGGCCAAGGGGCAAAGTTCAGACCCTCTGTGCCGATCTCGGAAAACTCGCCCAGCATCAATTCGATAGACTGCTGTTCGGGGCGCACTGTGTAAAAGCTGGCCATGCCCCAAAGGATCGCTGCGCCAAGAATACCCAGACCGATCGTGCCGCGTGTCAGTGCGGGACCGCCGCCACCGCCGGCTCCACCACCGCCGTTTCGGCCGTCGCCACCGCGACCGCCCATCAAAACGCGCAGCTGTTCCTGGCCCTTTTTGACCAGTTCATCGATTTCGGGGATTTGAGGCCCGTCGCCGCGTGGGCCACGTGGGCCGCCACCACCGCCATTGCCACGATCACCGCCGTCGCCACCGGGTCTGTCTCCGCCGGAATTTCCGCCGCCGCCCCAAGGGCCGCCACTATTGCCTGCCATTAAATTTCTATCCTTCCTGAGTTGCGCAGCCGCGCGTTGATCTTGTGATGCCGCGCGGCCTGCGCGATCAATTGTAGCATAGGTACGTTTGAACCGCCGAAATTCAAGCCGTTCTGACCGGAGACTTCATCGTAACGATCTCTTCGGACATGGTGGGGTGTACCGCGACTGTGCGGTCAAAGTCTTCCTTGGTCGCTCCCATCTTGACGGCGATGCCCGCCAGTTGGATCATTTCGCCCGCATTGGGGGCCACGATATGGCATCCCAGCACCTTGCGGTTGGCCTTTGAGACGACAAGTTTCATCATTACGCGATCCGGACGCCCTGCAAATGCCGTCTGCATCGGGCGGAAGGATGTGCAGAACACTTCGACCTCTTCTTGTTCGCGTGCGTCTTCTTCGCTCAGGCCCACAGTTCCCATTTCAGGTTGGGTAAAAATGGCCGATGGGATCAGGTCGTGATCCACCGCTGTCGGCTCGGCACCAAAGATGGTTTTTACGAATGCCATCCCCTCACGGATGGCCACGGGCGTGAGGTTCACACGGTCTGTGACATCGCCGACGGCAAAGATCGACGGCACAGCCGTTTGGCTGTACTCATCGACGCCGATTTCACCACGGCGGCCGATTTTGACGCCCAGATCTTCAAGCCCCATATCACGTGAATTGGGGTCGCGGCCTGTGGCGAACATGACCGTATCAAACACTTTTTCCGACCCGTTGGTCGCCTTGACCCAGATCGGGCCACTGCCCGCTTTGGCTGATGTAACAGTTCGGTCCTGGGCAGATGCGCCCATCGCCGCGTCGGATGCCGTGCCCGCGTGGCTGAGCATATGATCAGACGATGCGGGCGCCATTTCGAGAATATTGGTACCCACTTTCAGGTCTACGCCGCGCTCTCTCATGGATTCCGCCACCAGGCCGCGCGCCTCATCATCAAAACCACGCAAAATCTGAGCCCCGCGGTAATACTGCGTCACTTCGACACCCAGACCGTTCATGATGCCGGCAAATTCACATGCGATATATCCGCCGCCCACGATCAGCATGGTTTTGGGCAGTTCCGGAAGATGAAAAATGTCGTCAGACACGATCCCAAGATGCGCATTCGGGATGTCGGGCCGCACCGGGTGCCCGCCCGTGGCAATCAGAATATGCTTGGCGGTCTTGGTGTCGCCACTGGCCAGTTTGACCGTATGCGCATCCATCAGCGTGGCGCGCGTGTCAAAGGTATCGACGCCCGATCCCTTGAGCAAATTGCGATAGACCTGCTCCAATCGGTCCAATTCATCGTTCAGCCGCGTCTTGAAGGCCTGCCAGTCAAACGGTCCCTGTTTGAGATCCCACCCATAGGACTTGGCGTCCGAAACCACTTCGGCATATTCCGACGCAAACACCATCAGCTTTTTGGGCACGCAACCGCGAATGACACATGTTCCGCCATAGCGGTCCTCTTCGGCCAGCCCGACCTTGGCACCGTATTCGCCAGCCGCTACCCGCGCTGCACGCACGCCACCAGACCCGCCTCCGATGACAAACAGATCATAGTCAAAGGTGCTCATGGCTTGGGCCTTTCTGTCTTCGTTGGAAACCGGGCGCAGATATAGGCGCTTGGCTGCGCAATGACCAGTCACGCAAGCGTCACTTCCAGAGTGGCGCTTTCTCTGTCAATCCGCGAGGTCGGAAAACAGATTGTCTGTTTCCATGAAATCAATGCGCTCGGCCGCGACCGTGCCTTCGTTGATGTCGCGCACTTCGACGCGCCCGTCACCGAAACCGATAACGACGGTGTCGCAGATATCGACAAAAAGCCCGTTCTCCACGATCCCCGGCATCTGGTTGAGGATCAGCGCCAATTGCCGCGCATTTCCGATCCGCTTGAGGTGCAGATCAAGGATGTGATTGCCTTCATCCGTCACGAACGGCATCTCGCCATTCATCCGCAATGATGATTTGCGCCCCAGCACGTCCATCGACACCAGCGTTTCCTCGACCAGCGCCTGCGTGGTCTGCCAGCCGAACGGAATAACTTCGACCGGCAAAGGAAACGCACCCAGCGTTTCCACCTCTTTACCGATATCGGCAATCACGACCATGCGGTCACTGGCGGTGGCCACGATTTTTTCCTGCAACAGCGCTCCGCCGCCACCTTTGATCAGGTTCAACTCGCCGTCGAATTCGTCAGCACCGTCAATAGTCAGATCGAGCCAGCGCGCTTCGTCCAGCGTGATCACCTCAATGCCCACCTCGCGGGCGAGTTCTGCCGTGCGCGTCGACGTTGGCACGCCGCGGATCTTGAGGCCCTGTTCGCGCACCCGTTCGCCCAGGCACCGCACCAGCCAAGCAGCGGTCGATCCAGTTCCCAAGCCGACGCGCATGCCGTCTTCCACGAATTCGCTGGCGTGTTTGGCCGCGACAAACTTGGCTTTGTCGATGGGGGATAGATCTGCAGACATGGGGGCGACTCCTTTGTTGACCCGCTTATAGAAAACTCAGGCGCGCTCTACGAGGGGGGAATTTCCGGTCTTTGGCCAACCTCCGACAACCGCACGAAATTTCGTTTGATCGCCCTTGGTATCACCCCCCTACTCTTGCCACGGCTGCCACAAATCTGCCCGTGGCCTAGTACGATCCAAGTGAATAGCGCAAATTGAACCGCCACGTCGTTTTTGGCTGCTGAAACATGGGCAGCCTGCGCTAAATATCGCCCCATGAACAAGCCGTATGTGCTCCACTATGCGCCTGACAACGCCTCTCTGATCATCCGGCTTGCGCTGGAAGAATTGCACGTGCCGTACCGCACTGTGCTGGTGGACCGCGCCGCGCAGGCACAACGCGCGCCGGACTATCTGCGGCTCAATCCCAATGGTCTGATCCCGGTTCTGGAAACACCCGACGGTCCGATCTTTGAAACGGCGGCCATTTTGCTATGGCTGAATGATGTGCATGGCGGACTGGGTGCAGCCCCAGAAGACGGTGGGCGTGGCGCGCTGTTGAAGTGGTTGTTCTTTTTGTCCAACACGGTGCATCCCGCCCTTCGGATGCTGTTCTATGCAGACACCTACATTGGCGATGATCCCGCGCATCAAACGCAACTCCGGGCCGTTCAAACAGCGACACTTCAGCGTCATTTTGCCCTGCTCAACGCCCATATTAAGCCACGCGATGCACCTTCGATGCTCGAACTCTACCTCGCGCCGATGCTGCGCTGGTGTGCGCTGTATCCCGCCGGTTATGACCGAAGCTGGTTTCAACTTGACCAATACTCCGCGCTCTATCACATGGCCGCTCGGCTTGAGATGCGGCACAGTACCTTTGTGGCACAAGCCGCCGAAGGGTTGGGCCCAATGCCATTCACCGCGCCACAGGCGCCGAATCCGCCCGAAGGGACTGCCGTCTGATGTTTCTGTCTGTTTTCGAGATGTTCAAAGTGGGTATTGGCCCCTCTTCGTCACATACGATGGGTCCGATGGTGGCGGCGGCGCGGTTTCTCGACATGATGCGCGCATCGCCTTTTCACTTTGCTGGCGTGCGGGCATCCTTGCACGGTAGTTTAGCGTTCACCGGGATCGGTCACGCCACGGATCGCGCGACCGTGTTGGGGCTCGCTGGCTTTCTGCCCGATACCTACGACCACGAAAAAGCCGAAGCGACTCTGGCCGCCAACCGCGAGACGCTCACTTTGATGCCCGAAGGCCTTGCGCCGTTGCGGTTCGACCCCAAGTCAGACCTCATTTTCGATTACGACACTGCCTTGCCCGGGCACGCCAATGGCATGACCCTGATGGCGACGGATGCACAGGGCGATGTGACATTGCGGCAGGTATTCTATTCGATCGGCGGCGGTTTCGTCATGACCGAAGAGGAACTGGCCGCAGGCAAGGACACTGACGAAGGCGCGCCGGTGCCTTTCCCGTTCAAATCCGCCGCCGAAATGTTGGAAATGGCGCGCGCCTCCGGCAAGACCATCGCCCAGATGAAACGCGCCAATGAAATCTCGCGCGGCTGCTCGGAAACCCTTGCCAAAGGCACCGCCCGATTGTGGCAAGTGATGAACGACTGCATAGATCGCGGACTGGCCACCGACGGCATTCTGCCCGGCGGCCTCAAGGTCAAACGCCGCGCCAAAGGCATTCACGAAAAGCTGCTGCAGGAACGCGGCATGAACCTCTCGGCGCCGCACACGATCAACGATTGGATGAGCGTGTACGCGATGGCGGTGAACGAGGAAAACGCCGCCGGTGGTCAGGTTGTGACCGCCCCCACCAACGGGGCCGCCGGTGTTTTGCCAGCGACGCTGCGCTATTACCTTGACCACGTGCCCGGCGCGTCGCAGGCACATATCGAGGATTTCCTCCTCACTGCTGCAGCGATTGGCGGGTTGGTCAAGTACAATGCGTCCATATCCGGCGCCGAAGCGGGCTGTCAGGCAGAAGTCGGCTCGGCGGCAGCAATGGCCGCTGCGGGCCTGTGTGCCGTTATGGGTGGTACGCCCGAACACATCGAAAATGCCGCTGAAATCGCGCTGGAGCATCACCTTGGCATGACCTGCGATCCGGTCAAAGGCTTGGTGCAGGTGCCGTGCATCGAACGCAATGGGTTGGGCGCGATCAAGGCGGTCTCGGCGGCGTCTTTGGCCTTGCGCGGCGACGGTACGCATTTTGTGCCGCTGGACGCCTGTATAGAAACGATGCGTCAGACCGGCGAAGACATGTCGGAGAAGTACAAGGAAACATCGCTGGGTGGCTTGGCGGTCAACATTCCGAATTGCTGATCCTTACAAATTCGAACCGACCTGACGCCAATTAGCGTCACCGCTATGCGAATTGCATGTATCCCGGACACCACTCATCCTGTGCTTGCATTGATAAAGCGCCGCGCCTAGCGTGCGAAAATGAGCTATGATCGGCCTCTTCTTGGCATAACCCTTATGCTGGGTTTTTGCGTGCTCGCCCCCGTGGGCGACGCGATTGCCAAGATTCTGGGTCAATCTGTCCCCATCGGCCAGCTGGTGTTGGTGCGATTTGCGGTGCAGGCGCTCGTGCTGATCCCACTGGTGCTGCTCACGCGCCGGATGTGGCGGATGCGCGGTCGGGTGCTATGGCTCGCGTTTCTTCGAACGGTCCTGCACATACTCGGCATCGGGGCCATGGTGACGGCACTTAAATATCTACCACTCGCGGACGCCATCGCCATTGCTTTCGTCATGCCGTTCATGATGCTGATCCTCGGAAAATACGTACTCGGAGAAGAGGTCGGCCAACGCCGGATCATCGCCTGCGGCGTCGGTTTTGCAGGCACATTGCTGGTGGTCCAGCCCAGCTTTGCCGAAGTCGGCTGGCCAGCGCTGCTGCCTCTGTTCGTGGCGGCGAACTTCTCGGCCTTCATGCTGGTAACGCGCCAGATCGCAAAGCAAACCGACCCAATCGGCCTGCAAGCCGTGTCAGGCGTAATGGCTGTCGTGTTGATGGCGCCGGTGATGTGGTACTTCGCCGACAGCGATGTGACACAGCTAACCCTGATCCGCCCTGACAGCTACGAATGGACGCTTTTGCTGGCCATAGGCATTTTGGGCACTGCCGCACACCTGTTGATGACGTGGTCATTGCGCTACGCCCCCTCTGCGACGCTGGCCCCCATGCAGTATCTGGAAATCCCCTTTGCCACGATCCTCGGTCTGGCTGTGTTTGGCGATTTGCCGGACCCTCTAGCGGGCGTCGGTATTCTGATCATCATGGCAGCCGGTCTTTATGTCGTCTTCAGGGAGCGGGCCACCGCTCTTGAGGCGCGCAACGTGCCAGTGAACGTGCAACCGGCAGAATAGCCGCACGCTTCAAGATCACCAACATCCCCGGCTGATCCATTTCCAATCGTACCGCGCCCAGCGCGCGATTGGATGTCCCGATGAAGTGTGCAGGATCAAACGATAAACCGTCGATGCACCACTCCAGTCCCGTGGACCGCCCCGTGACGGGCGTCATCGGAAACAGCGAGACCACGTCACCGACCTGCGTGGCCAGATCAATCGCAGGCGGGCACAGAAACACAATCTCGTCCGCGCCCAGAAGGATGCACGGTTGGGCGGCCCGGGCAACCAGCGTGTGAAACGCGGCCAGTTGATGGTCGATCCGTCCCCCCGTAAACCCCACCGCAATTACCAGCGGGCTGGACACGCTGCGCAATGCCTTGTCAAAGTCCGTCGTGGCTTGATCGTCGATAAGGTGCACCCGGTCGGCCGGGATCTGCGCCAATGCGGTGGCGGAGATAGAATCCAGATCGCCCATAACGGCGGCCATGTCGATTTGCTGCGCGAGCGCATGACGCGCGCCCCCATCAACCGCAACAACCACCGGGGCAATCTGTCGCGCCAAGCTCAGATCATGCGGGCCGATGGCGCCGCCACCCAGCAAAGTGATCGGTTCCAATTCGTGTACAATTTTATTATTCACGGGTATTTAATGCCTTTTTTGGAAACAGGTCACAATGTCGCCACGAAATGATACCTTTAATTGCACAGATTCGGGCCTCTTTGGTCAGGGCACTCATGGTAACCGTCTTGTTAAGAATTTGCAGAGGACGAGCATCCGATGATGAATAACAACAAGATTTTGACAGTCTCCTATGGGACCTTTTCATGCACTTTGGAAGGGTTCGACGATTCATTTGGTACAATGAAGGCGATTGCGGAGTATTTCCGTGATCTTGCCTCGGATGACCGTTATTTCGGCGCTGAACCTCCGCAACCTGATGCCGAGATGCTTGCACGGATCGCCCAAAAGGAAATTTCCCGCCGGGTTGAAGCCCGCGAACACGAAGGACGCATTGTCCTGAGCGCACAGGAAGACCCAAAGGTTGAACCCGCTCCCATCGCCGCACCGATCGCAGCCGCCGCAACCGTTGCAGCTGCTTCGGAGGTTACAGCGCGCGCATCCGAGCCTGTTGCAGACGCCAGCGCCACTCCGTCAGAAGATGTGTCTGAAGATACCGATGACCTGATCGCCGGAGCCGTTGCGCAAGAAGACACGGCTCATGCAGAGCCAGCGGCCGAAGACGAAACCGAGGCCGAGACAGTTGAAGTTGAAGCACTGCCCGAAGCCCCCACCGAAGCCGTGGTCGAAGATGTCGTTTCTCAAGATGAGACCGACACGGTAGACGACGAACCTTCCATCGAAGAGGGAGGTCTTGAGGTTGAAACTGCGGCGGAAGCTGCGGATGAAGAAATCACCGCTGCCAGCGACGATGACGCGGCTGAAGTCTTCATTGCGGATGCGGCTGAAGAAGACACTGCAGAGGCGTTTTTCGCCAACAGCGTGACCACAGATGTTGACGACGCAAACGCTGACGAAGAGGCGTTGACAGCCGATTTGATGACCTCAGACGCCGACATGCCGGTCGCCGAAGATGTGCCTGCGCCAAAAGCCACAATTCCAGACAGCATCGCCGACAAGTTGCAGCGGATCCGCGCAGTCGTTTCCAAAGGCGACACGGCACCAATCGAAGATGCGCAATACGATGAAGAAGACGGAACACCTGCACAGACACCCGACGCGTTCGTGTCCGACTTCATGTCGGTTGAGACAACCGATGAGGCCCCCGAAGATACAGCCGCCGACGCAGTCGCCGAGGCCGCCGCAGACATCGAGCAAGCGTTTGAGGCAGATGATGCGCTGACGAACGATGAAGCCTTCGAAGCGGAAGAAGCCAGCTTCGACGCGGACCTCGCTTCGGCGTTGGACCGCTTTGATGCCGTTGCCAACGACCGTGCTGGCATCGCGGAAACCACAACAGATGAGTCCGATGAGGTCATTGACCTGACCGGGTACGAAGTGTCCAAGGCTGATTTGCCCGTCGAAGGCGAAGACGATGACGACATGACGTTGATGGACGCCGACGACGACGAGGTTGAAGATGTTCTGGACAACCTCTTTGGCCAAGCCGCCATTGAAGAGGCGAACGAAGACGACACTGAAGCTCTTGTTGCATCGATGGACTTGGATGAAGGCGACGAAGATGTTGCTCCGACTGCGCGGCTGATGAAAGTCAAGAGCGCCGATCTTGAAGCCGCGCTGGAGCAGGACGAAAGCCAGGAATTGGTCGATGAAGCGACTAAAACCGATCACGAAGACGCCGAACAAACAGATCAAGCGCATGCCGCCCGCGACACACTTCCCAAGTTGGAAGATGGCCAGGACGCTGATGTCTCGCGCCTGATGGCCGAAGCGGACAGCCAGATGCAAGAACCTGAAAGCGCAGGTCGCCGCAAAGCATTCGCGCATCTTCGCGCCGCCGTGGCAGCCAAGAAAGCGGACCGCGCAATGGGTCAGGACGACGCCGCAGAGACAGGCGATCAGGCTTATCGCAGCGATTTGGCCGAGGCGGTCAAACCCCGCCGTCCCGTTGTAAACGCCACTGCCCGCACCGAACGCCCTAACACGGATGCCGAAACGGCCCCGCTCAAGTTGGTTGCTGAACAGCGCGTGGATACCGCGCGCCGCGACGGTCCAGTTATGCCGCGCCGGGTCGCCGCTGCAGATACATCCCTGATTGCGGATGCTTCGGGCGACAGCTTCGCTGCATTTGCTGACGAAGTGGGCGCAACCAAGCTACCGGAATTGCTGGAAGCCGCCGCAGCCTATATGTCTTTCGTTGAAGGACATGATCAGTTTTCGCGCCCTCAGCTGATGACGAAAATCCGCCAGGTGGAAGCAGAAGACTACAGCCGTGAAGACAGCTTACGCTCGTTCGGTCAGTTGCTCCGTGCTGGCAAAATCCAAAAGATCAAAGGCGGTCGATTCACAGTGTCCGAAGATATCGGCTTCAAACCCGACGAGCGCGCCGCGAGCTAAAGCAAAGCCGCTTCAGTAATGACAGGGCAGTGCCGCAGGGCGCTGCCCTTTTTTGACGTCATCGTTGATCTTGACTGTAGAAAATTACCCTGTTGTGGAAGGGATCGACGATCGCCATTTCCGCCAATCCCCAAGGCTGTTGCTGTACGCCGGGGCGGGCATGCCGATAGTTCTTTGCATTGAGCACTGCGCAAAAGGCCCGCACATCGGAAACCTCGATGCGCACCGCACCACCGGGGCTGGCATCTCCATGATGCTCTGACAGATGCAAAGCACATTGCCCCAACCTCAGAGACAGATACAGCGGAGTTCCCGACTCAAACCGATGCGCGAACTCCACTTCAAATCCTAGAAAATCGACGTAAAACGCACGTGCCAGAGTTTCATCAAAGCTGCGGAAAATTGGTATTCCGGGACCAGCAACCGCTACACTCACTTGCTTGTATCATCTGGGTCGGCCTGCCCAATCCCCTTGAAGATGGCCTTTAGCGGAAAGGCCCAAAGCACCCCCAAGCCGATATAGATCAACAGTTCCAACCAGATAGGCGGTCTGTCAAACAAACTGATCACAGACACGGCGGCCATGATGTATAGCGGCAAACCGAGCACCAGGATCACCAGCGCCCAGCGTTTGCGTGCCTTGTAACTCAGATTCATCTGTCTGCCCTTCGGTGTCAGTCCTGAAACGGGTCCGTCACAAGGATCGTGTCTTCTCGCTCCGGTGAAGTGGACAGTAGCGCGACCGGGCAATCGATCAACTCTTCGACCCGGCGCACGTATTTGATCGCATTTGCGGGCAGATCAGCCCAGCTGCGCGCGCCTTCGGTCGATTCCGACCATCCGGGCATTTCTTCGTAGATGGGCGTGCAACGCGCCTGGCTGTCCGCTGCAGTGGGCAGATATTCCAGCCGGACACCGTCCAGATCATAGCCGACGCAAATCTTCAGCGTCTCAAATCCGTCCAGAACGTCCAGCTTGGTGAACGCAATTCCGTTCACGCCAGACGTGGCACAGGTCTGGCGTACCAACACCGCGTCAAACCAGCCACAACGGCGTTTGCGACCCGTCACCGTTCCGAATTCGTGTCCACGTTCGCCAAGGCGTTGACCGTCGGCATCATTCAATTCGGCCGGGAACGGTCCCTCCCCGACACGGGTGGTGTAGGCTTTGACGATCCCAAGAACAAAATCGATCGATCCCGGCCCTATCCCGGTGCCTGTTGCGGCTTGACCGGCGATCACATTGGACGATGTCACAAAGGGATACGTCCCGAAATCAATGTCCAATAGCGACCCCTGTGCGCCCTCGAACAAGATACGCTTGCCCGCCTTGCGCTTTTCATTCAGGACCTTCCAGACCGGTGCGGCATATTCCAGAACCAGCGGGGCAATCTCGCGCAGTGATGCGATCAAGGCCTCACGATCAACCGGTTCAAGGCCCAAGCCACGGCGCAGCGCGTCATGATGGACCAACGCCCGGTCCACACGAAGCTGCAGCGTTGCGTCATCCGCCAGATCAGCCACCCGCACCGACCTGCGCCCCACCTTGTCTTCGTAAGCGGGCCCAATGCCACGGCCTGTGGTCCCAATCTTGGCCACCGAATTTTGCGCTTCGCGTGCCCGGTCCAACTCGCCATGTATCGGCAGGATCAACGGTGTGTTTTCCGCGATCATCAGCGTATCCGGTGTAATCTCAACACCTTGACCGCGCAGACCTTCGATCTCGGTTTTCAGATGCCATGGATCAAGCACAACACCGTTGCCAATGACGCTGAGTTTGCCGCCCCTGACGATGCCGCTGGGCAGCAGGCTCAGCTTGAAAACCTCGCCATCGATCACCAACGTATGGCCTGCATTATGGCCACCCTGAAACCGCGCAATCACATCCGCACGTTCAGACAGCCAATCCACGATTTTGCCTTTTCCCTCGTCGCCCCACTGTGCGCCTACGACAACAACATTCGCCATGACCGATCCCCTTGCGTGCGGTTCAAACCCGCGCCCGTATAGCCGTCCCGCGCAGGGGGCGAAACCACAAAACCACGCGACATGTCCGTCAGCACCGGACGCCATAGACTTTTTCGCGCAAGAGAAGGTATGTCAGGGCAAGTCGAGCGGAAAAAGGGTGTGGACAATGGGTTTTGTGATGCGGTGGGCCTTTGCATTTGGCCTCTTGGCTGTGACCTTCAACCCGACACAGTACAACTATGTCATCTGGGTGCAGGACTACGGTGGTCAAAACCTGTCCATTGCGTTCCTCACGGGTCTGCTTTTGTTGATCGGCTACATCATTTACTTGCGCGCCACCCTGCGATCGATCGGGCCTTTGGGCATGCTTCTGGTGCTGGCATTGATTGGAGCAATCTTATGGGTGCTTTATGACTTCGGCGTGCTCGACATCGAAAACTCGGCGCTCAATACTTGGCTGGGCGTCTTTGCGCTGTCGGTCGTGCTGGGCGTCGGCCTCAGTTGGAGCCATGTGCGCCGTGCGCTTTCCGGTCAGGCCGATATGGACGACGTTGATGAATAACGGCTAGAAAACTCCTATCACGAAAGGATGCCCAATGCCGCGCACACCTGCCCGCCCGCGAGATTTCCAGAAGTTCTACTATGCCAAGGTTGGCCTTGGAGAAGGCTGCGGATGCGCGGAACGCGTGATCGACATCCACGAATTTGACCGCCTTGCTGGCAAGCCCAAACTGCGCCTGCCGCGCTTGCCGCGAAAAGGCGCTGTGCGGCGTTTCTTGGCCAAGGCGGGTTTGACAACACGCCCGGACGGTCAGTCTTCGAGGTGAACCGGTGCACCATGCGGTGTGCGGAGGTAGGCTTTTTCCCACGCTTCTTTCATAGCTGAGACTTCGGCAGTGGCCGCGGTTCCTTTTTGGGCGAGCAGGGATTCCAAAGTCTCCAGCCAGGCGGTGAAATAGTCGTCCCCGCCATTGAGGTCCTTGTGCAGCCCGTGCTGCGCCAAGACCTGCGAAAACGCATGCGCCCAGTCCGGCCAGTTGAAATGTCCGGCCTCGTTCAGATGCACCGTCAATGCAAAAAGCTGCGCGTGCCAAGGGTGTTCAAAGACGGGCTCGGGCGCGCTCATGCCGGCTCCAGATAGCTTTGCCACAGATCCAGTACCACCTCGTCGCGCGGGTGTTCCGGATTGGCCCATAATTCCGACGCGGCAAAGGCCACGGCATAAAGCGGTTCAGGCGCTTCGCCCAGGCGGTGTGCTGCGCTGTCAGGCAGGACATGGCAACCATGATAGCGCACGACGCGGCCTTGCGCGCCCGCTGCATAGCGCGGCAGCCGGGTGTGCCCCCCTTCGACCAAACGGTTGGCGCTGATGCGCCGCGTGATGACAGTGTCGCCGGGGCGAAAGACGGCAGCCACATCGCTGGGTCGATCCGCTGGGCCGCCTGCTGCCAAAATGGGTCCAACGGCCTCCGGTTTCAGCGCCTTTTGTGCCAAAGGGCTGGGTGTGGGCGTGGCACCGGCCAGTTCCTCAGGGGTGACGGCATTCACTTCTACCAAGAGGTCTGCCAGCGCCGCGATCCACTTTTCATAGTATGAAAACCGAGCGTAGTCCTTGGGTGTCAATTGTTCACGGGCACGACGGCTGATGTCGATATTCCATTGGCCAAGCGTTCCGCAAGCCAGTGTCAGCGCCAGCGCGCGCGGGTGCCAGTCGGCATGGAACATGACGCCTTCCTCTTCGGGCACGACCGGTCCATCACCGAACCGCCCGCCCATGTCATGCACGCGGGTCATGGGGACGTCGCCAAACCGGTACCGATCATCGAATCGCGCGTGACGAGGGCCATTAACGCGGCCTCGTCCATACCTTCGGTTCCTGCGGGGCGTTGCGGAATAACAAGATACCGCACCTCGGCCGTGGAGTCCCAGACGCGCACGGCCGTGTCTTCGGGCAAAGTCACACCGAAATCCGCGAGCACCTTGCGCGGCTCTCGTACCGCACGCGCGCGGTAAGCATCCGATTTATACCAGCCCGGCGGAATGCCCAACAATGGCCACGGATAACAACTGCACAGCGTGCACACGACCATGTTGTGCACCTCGGGCGTGTTTTCTACCGCCACCATATGTTCGCCTTGACGGCCATAGTATCCCAGTTCTGCCACCACCGACGTTGCATCCTTCAACAATGCCGCGCGGAACACCGGGTCCGCCCACGCCTTGGCGACGACATGCGCGCCGTTTTTGGGGCCGATCTTGTTTTCATAGGTGTCGATGATGACATCCAAAGCCGCCGGATCGACCAACCCTTTGCGGGTCAGTATTGTTTCCAGCGCCTTCACCCGCAAGGCAGGGTCAGGCGGAAGCAGGCTGTGCGGGTGATCGTGGTCATGATGGTCATGTGGCATGCCGTCATCTTGAAACCATTGGGCGTCCGCTGTCCAGCCTTTCGGATAACCCGCCTGAAACGCTGAAAACTTCTTGCGCGCATTTTTTGTGATTTCATGCTATGGTTGAACCCATGAAGCAGACCTGATGCGCCTCAATTCCAGGATAACCCTCTTAGAGCATGCGCGAGACAAAGATGCTTCGTCAGACCGCCGCCCTCGCGGCGGTCTTTGCCATCAGAGACCACACCCGAGCGAAGCGGCTAAAGGCGGAATCCTCCCTTGCGGCAAGAGGCAAACTTGCCTAGATACCCCCAAAGCAAAAATGAAAAGCCGCAGGTATTCATGGAAAACGTCGTCCTGATCATCCACCTCATTCTCGCACTGGGATTAATCGGTGTTGTGCTGCTGCAGCGTTCCGAAGGTGGTGGCCTTGGCATGGGCGGCGGTGGCGGTGGAGCAAACGCGGGCCGCGCACCTGCAACTGCCATGAGCAAATTGACGTGGCTGCTTGCGATTGCGTTTATCTGCACATCCATCACGCTGACAATCATTGCGGCGCAAAACGCCTCGGGCACCTCTGTGGTCGATCGTTTGGGCGTCACACCGCCCGCCAGCACAGAAACGATTACACCCGAAGTACCCGCAGCGGATGCGCTCTTGCCACCTGCGGAAGGCGATAACGCACCGCTGGTTCCTTCGGCAGACTAAAATCTGAACAGGCTGTCCCCGCCCTGCTCAGCAGGGCGGAGGAACACCCGACAACTACACCTAGATGCAAAGTCAGAATACGTAACATCATGTTGCGTGTGCCCTTGCCTTTACCATCCGAATCCATATAACCTTAAGTCCCGTGGTGCTGTGTTTTTTCGCAGCTATTGATTGCGGACTTTCCACATCTCGCAGGCACGCACGGGGGACATTCCGACACCATGGCACGTTATATTTTCATCACCGGCGGTGTTGTGTCTTCTTTGGGCAAAGGGCTGGCATCGGCAGCTTTGGGCGCGTTGTTGCAGGCCAGAGGGTTTTCCGTGCGTTTGCGCAAACTTGACCCATATCTCAACGTCGATCCCGGCACGATGTCGCCGTTTGAACACGGCGAGGTGTTCGTCACCGATGACGGCGCCGAGACAGATCTTGACCTGGGCCACTACGAGCGTTTCACCGGTGTGGCCGCGCGCATGACGGATTCCATCAGTTCCGGGCGGGTCTACTCCACCGTGCTCGAAAAGGAACGACGCGGCGATTATCTGGGCAAGACCATTCAGGTGATCCCCCATGTGACCAATGAAATCAAAGAGTTCCTCGCCATTGGCGACGATGAGGTTGATTTCATGCTGTGCGAGATTGGCGGCACTGTTGGTGACATCGAAGGGCTCCCGTTTTTTGAAGCCATCCGTCAATTCGCCCATGACAAACCGCGCGGTCAGTGCATCTTTATGCATTTGACGTTGCTGCCTTATCTGGCGGCCTCAGGTGAGTTAAAAACCAAACCGACGCAGCACTCCGTCAAGGAATTGCAATCCATCGGTATCGCCCCGGATATTCTGGTATGCCGATCCGAACAACCAATTCCAGAAAAAGAACGCGAGAAGATCGCGCTTTTCTGCAATGTGCGCAAAGAAGCCGTGGTGGCCGCCTATGATCTGCCTACCATTTATGACGCGCCATTGGCCTATCATGAACAGGGGTTGGATCAGGCCGTGCTGGACGCTTTTGATATCTCGCCCGCGCCCAAGCCCGATCTGACAGTGTGGCGTGATGTGTCCGACCGCGTGCACCACCCAGAGGGCGAAGTGCGTGTGGCCATCGTGGGCAAATACACCCAGCTTGAAGACGCGTATAAATCCATCGCAGAGGCACTGACCCACGGCGGTATGGCCAACCGCGTCAAGGTGCGTGTCGAATGGGTTGATGCCGAAATCTTTGACAGCGCCGATGATGTCGCGCCGCATCTGGAGGGGTTTCACGCCATTCTGGTTCCGGGTGGCTTTGGCGAACGCGGCACCGAAGGCAAGATCAAGGCCGCAGAATTCGCCCGTACCCGCAAGGTGCCCTATCTGGGCATTTGTCTGGGCATGCAAATGGCTGTGATCGAGGCTGCGCGCAACGTGGCCGACATAAAATCCGCAGGCTCCGAAGAATTTGATCACGAGGCCGGAAAAAAGCGTTTCGAACCTGTTGTTTACCACCTTAAGGAATGGGTGCAGGGCAACGCCAAAGTAACCCGCCGCGTGGGCGATGACAAAGGTGGTACCATGCGGTTGGGGTCTTATGATGCGGTGCTGAAAGATGGCTCCAAGGTGGCGGAGGTCTATGGCAAGACCGCGATCGACGAACGCCACCGCCACCGCTATGAGGTCGACATCAAATACCGTGAACAGCTTGAAAACGCAGGCCTCGTATTCTCTGGCATGTCCCCCGACGGCACTTTGCCTGAAATCGTGGAGTGGCCCGATCACCCGTGGTTCATAGGCGTCCAGTTCCACCCAGAACTGAAATCCAAGCCTTTTGATCCACACCCGTTGTTCAAGGATTTCGTCCGCGCTGCCAAAGAGATCAGCCGTTTGGTTTAGCGCACATCACGGCGCGGCTCGGGCACTGTTGGCCAAACGACGCAATCTCTTCAAGTTCGGAAAGAACCGATGCTCAGCTACCAACACATCTACCACGCGGGCAATCTGGCAGATGTGCACAAACACGCTCTGCTGGCATGGATGCTTGCGTATCTGACCCGCAAGGACAAGCCGATCAGCTACATCGAAACGCACGCCGGGCGCGCGCTGTATGACCTGGATGCCGCGGAGGCACGCAAGACCGGCGAAGCGCAGGCCGGTATCGCGCGGGTCGCGTCATGGTTTGCACCCGATCACCCCTATGCCCACGTGCTGGCGCAGGTTCACCAGGAATATGGCCCGAATTGCTATCCTGGATCGCCTTTGTTGGCGGCGCTGCTGCTGCGGTCAACCGACACTTTGCATCTGGCCGAACTGCATCCCGGCGAACACGCGGCGCTTGATTTGGCAATGTCACCTTATGATGCCAAATGCTACGCCCGTGATGGGTTTGATCTGGCCCATTCGCTGACGCCGCCCACACCACGACGGGGCGCGCTTCTTATTGATCCGTCTTACGAAATCAAAACCGACTACGATGACATTCCGCGCCATATTGCACGGATCACCCGTGCATGGAACGTCGGGATCATTGCCCTGTGGTATCCGATTTTGACCAGCAACGCCCACACTTCCATGCTGCGCACGCTGTGTGCCGCCCACCCGGAAGCATTACGTCATGAGGTGCGATTCGCTCCAGCGCGTACAGGCCACGGCATGATCGGATCGGGGATGTTTATCATTCGGCCACCATTTGGCATGGCGGAGGAAGCCAATCGGCTGACTGCGCATTTCGAAAAACTCTAAGACGGGCAACACAGCGCTTTGCGAACCTGCATTCCCGTGGCATCATCGGTGCATGCGACTGATCCTCACACTAGCGTTCACCTGCTTGGCCCGCACAGCTTTGGCCTGCAACGCGCCGATTTGCATCGTGGACGCAGACGCGCTCGCGCTTACTCGGATCATCACCTTCGAAGACACGCTGGCAGGCCATGGTCCGGGCCATCAGATCGACGGCCTTTTGGTGCTCGAAGGTGCGCAATTCGGTGAACACTTCGCGGGTCAAACCCTGTTGCGAAACGGGGATTTTGACCAGGTGAGTGGGCCTGCCCTGAACCCGTTGACGCTGCTGTCCATAGATTCCGACACTGGCCTTGCCGTCGTCTTCATGTCAGGCAATCGGGTGCTGAACGGCTACGGTGCTGCGGGCTTTCCCAGACGGCACGCCCAAGGCGAAGGCGCCATTGCGTGGCTGTTTGACGATGATCAGTCAGCGGTATCGTTCCAGTTGCGCGGCGGAGAAGGCGGCGACGCGCAGGCGCTTTTTTTGCGACGCGACGGCAGTCAGATTGCAACGCTGGAACTTGGGCCGCTCGGTGAAGGAGAGATCGGCTTCGCACGCGAAGGCGGCATCGGTGATATTGCCGGCATTGTGGTCACGAACACCGACCCGCAGGGTTTGGCGCTGGACAATATTCGCTTTGGCCGCGCGCCCGATCTGAGCTAGAAGACCCTTATGTTCGAACGTCTTTTCCCGCGCCGCAAACCTGATCCCAAACCTTTGCCGCAACCAACGCCGCAGCTGGCACTTGGGGCGCTTTTGGTGCGCGTCGCCTTTGCCGACAAGCACTATGAAGCCTCCGAAGTGGGCCAGATCGACCGCATTCTCGCGGCCACATTCTCGCTCAAGCCGATCGAAGCAGCCAAGCTACGCGCCACCTGCGAAGCGCTGGAGCGGCACGCACCCGGCACACCGGAATTCGCTGAAATTCTGCGCAACGAGGTTGACTACGCCGACCGCAAGGCGCTGGCCGATGCGATGTGGACGGTGGCGCTGGCGGATGGTGAACGTGACGACGCCGAAGAGGCCATGCTGTCAGAGATCGAAACAGCCCTCGGCCTCTCCGAGGACGACATTGCAGCGGCGCGCGCCAACGCCTTGCGCAGCAAGTAGGCTTGGCAGCCCGGCCGTTGCCCCCTATATGGCGTTTATGTTTGGAGAATTTCTCAAGCGGCTGACGCAGCCCGATCCCGCCCCGCTCGCAGATGATGATGCGCGTCTTGCGCTGACCGCCCTTTTGGTGCGCATCGCAAAATCTGATCACCACTATACCCCGGACGAAGTCGCGCGGATCGATGCCATCAGCGCCCGCCGCTACGGTTTGGATACCGAGGCCGCCCACGCCCTGCGCACGGAAGCCGAAGTGCTAGAGGCCGAAGCGCCCGACACGGTTCGCTTTACCCGCGCGATCAAGGATGCAGTCCCTTACGAGGCCCGCCTCGCCGTGATCGAAGCGCTGTGGGAGGTCGTGCTGGCAGATGGCACGCGCGCACAGGAAGAAGATGCGTTATTGCGGCTTGTGTCCAACCTGCTGGGCGTCACGGACCGCGATTCTGCCCTTGCCCGCCAAAGGGTCGACGCCAGCGCATGACCGCGAGCTTGCCCATGTACGACATGGCGAGCACACGGGCAGCCAATGACAGGCTTTGGACCTTGATCCGTGAACAGATCGGCAAGGGTCCGAAGGCACTTGACCGGGTGACGGATCCGCACGTCACGTGGGACGACCCAGACCTTGTACTCTCGCAGACCTGCGGCTTGCCGTATCGCAGCGAATTGCACAGCCATGTCACCCTCATTGGAACGCCCGACTATGGGTTGCGCGGCTGTCCACCGGGATACTACAAGTCCTACATCGTCGTACGCCGCGATGATCCGCGCGAACGGTTGACCGATTTCCGAGGCGCGGCCTTGGCGCGCAACGACGTGCGCTCTCAATCAGGTTGGGCCGCCATTGAGGGCCATTTGGCTGAAACCGGTGCAGGGTTTTCGTTCGTCGGTCATACACGCGACACCGGCGGGCATCGCGCCTCTGCTCAAGCCGTTGCATCAGGTCAAGCAGACGTCGCGGCCCTTGACGGCGTAACGTGGACACTGATCAAGCGCGAAGATCCCGTTGCACAGGATCTGCGCGTGCTTTGCAGCACCCGCCCTACACCTGGGCTGCCGCTGATCACCGCAAAGGGTACAGATCCCGCACCGCTTTTTACCGCCGTCCAAAACGCCATTGCGATGCTGAGTTTGCGCGACCGTGCAAAGCTGTTGATCAAGGGGATCGTACGTATTCCCGAGGCGGAGTACCTTTGCGAACCGTTGCCGCCAGCTTAGAAAAGCGCAGCCAACTGCCTTCCGTTTGGTCAATAGTGGATGGAAACGCACGATTTTTGACCTTTGCGCGTTGCAAAGCGGCAAAAAATCTTTCCATATACCCCATCGAAACGTCCATCGGAATTTGCACTTGTCCAGTTCAACGCCTGTTCTCGAAATCCAGAACCTGCACAAAGCCTACGGTGATCTGGAAGTCATCAAAGGTGTCAGCATCACTGCCCCCAAGGGTCATGTCGTTTCGCTGATCGGGTCATCGGGATCAGGAAAATCAACTCTGTTGCGCTGCGCGAACCTGCTCGAAGACAGCCAGCAGGGCGAGGTGCTTTTCAAAGGCGAACCCGTCAAATGGAAGGGCCGTGGCCACGGGCGCCGACCGGCGGATGCCGCTCAGGTGCTGCGCATCCGCACCAACCTGAGCATGGTGTTTCAGCAATTCAATCTTTGGGCACATATGACGATCCTGCAAAACGTGATGGAAGCGCCTGTGACCGTTCTGAAACGTGATCGCAGCGCGGTGGAACACGCGGCGCGCGCTTATCTCGACAAAGTGGGGATCGGCGACAAATGCGATGCATACCCTGCTCAGTTGTCAGGGGGCCAGCAACAACGCGCCGCTATTGCGCGGGCACTTTGCATGGAGCCTGAGGCCTTGTTGTTTGACGAACCCACCTCCGCGCTCGATCCGGAGTTGGAGCAGGAAGTCGTCAGGGTCATCAAGGATCTCGCCGCAGAAGGCCGCACTATGATGATCGTCACGCACGATATGAAGTTGGCAGCTGATGTGTCGGACCACGTCGTCTTTTTGCATCAAGGGCTGATCGAAGAACAAGGGGCACCGGACATGTTATTCGGTGCACCCAAATCCGAACGTCTGCGTGGGTTTCTATCTGTCACACACGCTGCGTAAACCCAAAAAACCTATTAAAAGGGGAGTATCACTCATGAAAACGATCATCCTTGCGACAGCGGCACTCGCGCTGACGACGGGCATGGCGCTGGCAGACAGCCACGCCAAGACCATCCGGATGGGCACCGAAGGCGCCTATCCTCCCTACAACTTCATCAATGACGCCGGCGAGATCGACGGCTTTGAGCGCGAGTTGGGCGACGAGCTGTGCCTTCGCGCCGAATTGACCTGTGAATGGGTCAAGAACGATTGGGACAGCATCATTCCCAACCTCGTGTCCTCGAACTACGACACCATCATGGCGGGTATGTCCATCACGGACGAACGCGACGAAGTCATTGATTTCACGCAAAACTACCAGCCCCCAGCGACCTCTGCCTATGTGGCGGCAGCCGAAGGCGTTGACCTTACGGGCGGTGTGATTGCTGCACAAACCGCGACCATTCAAGCGGGCCATGTGGCCGCTGGCGGCGCGACGTTGGTTGAATTCGCAACGCCCGAAGAAACCATCGCCGCTGTACGCAACGGCGAAGCGGACGCGGTGTTGGCCGACAAGGACTACCTTGTGCCGATCGTCGAGGAATCGGCTGGTGCGCTGATGTTCGTTGGCCCTGATGTGCCTCTGGGCGGCGGTGTTGGCATGGGTGTGCGCGAAAGCGACACCGAGCTGAAAGAGAAATTCGACGCCGCCATCACGTCGATGAAGGCAGACGGAACTCTGAACGCCATGATCATCAAGTGGTTCGGCGAAGGTGCCGCAACGTACTGACGACTATCGCATAAGGCGGGCTTCGGCTCGCCTTATGCCTCTATCAAGCCAGCCCGCCAAAGGCGCATATGTTTTCATTCTGCACCGATCCATCAACGCTTGAAACAGCCCGCTGGCTGGCCTGTTACCTGACGACGGGTGTGCATTTTTCATTTTATGGCTCGTTCGTTACGGTGCTGTTGCTGCTTGCGATCACGGCCCCCGTGGCGCTGTCCTTCGGGTTTGGTGCAGCCATCGTTGCGCGTTCTCCGATTGCACCAGTGTCCTGGGTTGGCAAGGCATACATCGCACTCGTGCGCGGCGTGCCCGACATCGCCTTTTTCCTATTCTTTGTGATCGCTCTGGATCAGGGCATTGAATACCTGCGCCATCAGGCCGTCTGCCCAGATTGGGACCAGCCAATCCGGCAGGGCAACGATTTCGTTGTTTGCCAAGCCGCGAAAATGCCGCTCGGTTCCGCGCCGCAATGGGTGCATGAATCCTACAGTTTTGCGCTCGCAGTCCTGACCTTTTCAATCGTGTTCGGGGCCTTTGCCGCCAATGTGCTTTATGGCGCGATGCGTGCCGTGCCACGTGCGCAGTTGGAGACCGCCGAAGCTTACGGCATGACCCCGCGCCAGACATTTTGGCGGGTGCTGGTGCCGCAAATGTGGGTGTACGCCCTGCCCGGTCTTGGCAACCTTTGGATGGTCCTGACCAAAGCCACGCCCTTGCTGTTCTTGCTGGGCGTCGAAGACATTGTCTATTGGGCGCGCGAATTGGGGGGCACCAAGACACCGCGGTTCACCGATTATCCGCATGGGGACTGGCGCATGTGGTACTTTCTTGCGCTGTTGATCTTTTATCTGGCGCTGACCCGCGTCTCGGAAATCGCGATCGACAGGTTGATGAAGCGTCTGACCCACGGGCAGGCCACATCGGGCGGTGAAGCGCAACGCAGGGCCGCCGCATGAGTTGCATTCAGACCATCCAAGATTATGCCCTGCGCTCCATCGGGATTGGCGAGCGCCTATTACCTCGCGGCGATTTCACCCTTTGCCAGCAGTTCACACTCATCGGCTCGGGCATGATCTGGAACGTCTACTTCGGCGTCATGGCGCTGGCGCTGGGGTTCTTTTTTGCCACCGCGCTGGCTGTGGCCAAGGCATCTGGCAAGCGCGCGCTGCGCAAACCCGCAGAATGGTTTATCTTTATCTTCCGCGGCTCACCGCTCTTCATTCAGTTCTTTTTTGGGTATTTCTTCTTCCTCAGTCTCAAGAGCCAATACGCGTTTTTCGATCCCTTTACCGCCGCTTGGCTAGGCGCATTGATCGTCCTGTTCTTTAACACGGCCGCCTACACCGCCGAGATCTTCTATGGTGCGCTCTTGTCCATTCCCAAAGGCGACACAGAAGCTGCCGACGCTTACGGCATGTCCGGCTGGTCACGGTTTCGCCGGGTCATTTGGCCCACCATGCTGCGCCTTGCATGGCCCGCCTACACCAATGAGGCGATTTTCCTGTTTCACTCGACCGCGCTGGTGTTTTTCTCCGGCTTTCCCGCGTGGCAACAGCGTGGTGATGCGCTCTATTACACGAGCTATTTCGCGGACAAGACTTTTAATCCATTTGTTCCCTACCCGATTCTTGCGATGTATTTCATCCTTCTGACGTTGGTGATCGTGGGGCTGTTCGGGCTGATCAACAAACGCCTCAACAAACATTTGCCGCAAGACAGCCGCCAAAAATTAAGGTTGCGTCCCAATCTGATACGGTAGTATCTGTGAATTTGATCAAATTATTCGGCGCTGGCTGAATATGCCCGATGGGGCGATCAATCAGCCAGCCCTCATTGGTGATATATGAAAGACTGGCTTCGCAAGAACCCGACCGTCCGCACGATCCGTGTGGCGGCCTCTGATCTGAACGGACAAGCACGCGGCAAGCGTATCCCGGCACGGTTTGCCGACAAGGCCGTCACAGACGGCACCCGTTTTCCGATGTCCGTGCTCAACCTCGACATCTGGGGCGAGGACATTGACGACAGCCCACTGGTCTACGAAACCGGCGACCGCGACGGTGTGCTCAAACCGACCGAACGCGGGTTTATGCCGATGCCATGGCTGGATGCGCCCACGGCGCTGCTGCCGATCTGGATGTTTCACGAAGATGGCAAACCCTATGAGGGCGACCCTCGCCATGCTTTGCGCGCGGTCTTGGACCGTTATACCGCGCGTGGTCTGACGCCGGTGTGCGCGGTCGAGCTTGAGTTCTTTTTGATCGACGATTCCGGGCGCAACCTTCAGGTGCCGCCCTCGCCGCGCTCTGGCAAGCGACGTGTGGCCGGCGAAATCCTGTCTTTGCGTGCGCTGGATCAGTTCGACGCGTTTTTTACCGATCTGTACGACGCCTGCGAAGCGATGGACATTCCCGCCGACACAGCAATCTCGGAAGCCGGTCTGGGCCAGTTCGAGATCAACTTGATGCATTGCGATGACGCCCTGCGCGCAGCCGATGACGCATGGCTGTTCAAGATGCTTGTCAAAGGCATGGCGCGCAGGCACGGGTTTGCCGCCAGCTTCATGGCCAAGCCCTACCAAGATTACGCAGGTTCTGGGCTGCACATGCATTTTTCGGTTCTTGATAAGGACGGCAACAACGTCTTTGACGATGGCGGACCGGAAGGGACCACTATGTTGAGGCACGCGGTTGCGGGCTGCCTTGCGGCGATGTCAGGCTCTACCCTCGTGTTTGCGCCCCACGCCAACAGCTTTGATCGGATGGTACCCGGCAACCACGCGCCAACCGGCATTTGCTGGGCCTATGAAAATCGCACGGCCGCTATTCGTATTCCGTCTGGCAATCCCGCTGCTCGGCGGATTGAACATCGCGTGGCCGGGGGCGACGTGAACCCCTACCTAATGCTGGCGGCGGTTCTCGGCGCTGCGATGAACGGGATCGAAGACGCCAAAGAGCCACCCGCGCCGATCAAAGGCAACGCCTATGCCGCAGACCTTCCACAGATACCCGGTGACTGGGCGACCGCCATCGACGCTTTTGAAAAGAGCGCGGATGTCGCGCGGATATTCCCGCGCGACCTCATTCGAAATTTTGTTCTGACAAAACGACAGGAACTGCAATACATGCAGGAACTGGACGCGTCAGAACAAGTCAACATCTACCTCGACACGGTATAAGCGCATGAAAATCGGCATTCTGATGACCGGGCATCCCCCGGATGAGATGATGGAACGAGGCCGCTATGACGCCTATTTTGAACGGCTTCTCGAAGGGCATGACTTTGAGATCGAGGGATGGGCCGTGGTTGACGGTATCTTTCCGCCGTCCGTTGAGGCAGCCGACGGTTGGCTGATCACGGGTTCCAAGCATGGTGCCTATGAAGATCATCCTTGGATCCCACCGCTTGAGCAATTCATCCGCGACGCACATGCAGCCAAACGCCCGATGATAGGGGTGTGTTTTGGCCACCAGATCATCGCACAAGCCATGGGCGGCAAGGTTGAAAAGTTTCAAGGCGGCTGGTCTGTGGGACGCCAGGAATACCAGATGGGCGACAAGACCGTTGCGGTTCATGCATGGCACCAGGATCAGGTGGTCGAGCGCCCTGCGGGTGCACAAGTAATCGCGTCTTCGCCGTTTTGCGAAAACGCCGCGTTGCTCTACGGTGACACCATCTGGACGATCCAGCCGCACCCTGAATACGACGGGGATTTCATCAGCGGACTGATCCGCCACCGTGGTCCGGGCGTTGTCCCGGACGCGCAGTTGGAACGGGCCAAGGCAGATCTCAATACTCCGACAGACCGGATGGAAATCGCCCGGCAGATGGCGGATTTTTTCAAGAAAGAGAGGACCTGATGGCTGATTGGACAGACGCGCTTCCGCAAGCAGCACAAGATTACTTGCAAGGGCGTAAGCTGGATGAAGTAGAGTGCATTGTGTCTGACCTGCCCGGCATTGCGCGCGGCAAGGCTGTTCCGGCGTCCAAATTCGCCAAGCAGGACTATTTTCATCTGCCTGACAGTATTTTTTACCAAACCATCACCGGCGGTTGGGGCGAGGCCGCAGGCGAGGACGGGTTCATCGAAAAAGACATGATCTTGCGACCTGATATGTCCACGGCCACAGCGGCGCCCTGGACTGCGGATTGGACGTTGCAGGTGATCCACGACGCCTATGACCGGGACAACAAACCCATCGAATACTCGCCGCGAAATGTGCTCAAACGGGTGTGTGCGCTCTATCGCAAAGAGGGATGGGAGCCTGTTGTGGCCCCCGAGATGGAGTTCTTTCTGGTTGCCCGCAATATTGACCCGTCACAGGACATCAAGCCGATGATGGGCCGCTCGGGCCGCCCGGCAGCGGCGCGGCAAGCCTATTCGATGACGGCTGTGGACGAGTTTGGGCCTGTAATCGACGACATTTATGATTTTGCCGAGGCGCAGGGATTTGAGATCGACGGCATCACCCAAGAAGGCGGTGCAGGCCAGTTGGAGATCAACTTGGCGCATGGCGACCCCGTCAAACTGGCGGATGAGGTCTTCTTTTTCAAACGCCTGATCCGTGAGGCTGCACTGCGTCACGACTGCTTTGCCACGTTTATGGCCAAGCCGATCGAGGACGAGCCCGGCAGCGCGATGCATATTCACCACTCGGTGCTGGACATCGACACCGGACAGAACGCGTTTTGCGGCCCTCAGGGCGGCGATACGGATGCGTTCTTTCACTTTATCGGCGGGCTGCAGACCCACATGCCCGCGGCTCTGGCCGTCATGGCGCCATACGTCAATTCCTACCGTCGGTTCGTCAAGGATCACGCAGCACCCATCAATCTTGAATGGGGTCGTGACAACCGTACCACCGGTATCCGCGTGCCGTTGTCTGGCCCAAAGTCGCGCCGCGTTGAAAACCGGATCGCAGGTATGGATTGCAACCCGTACCTGGCTATCGCCGCCTCGCTGGCCTGCGGCTACATCGGAATGATGAATGAGTTGCGCCCTGCCAAGCAATTTCGGGGGGACGCCTATGATGGCGATGGCGATATCCCACAGGTATTGGGTCAGGCGCTGGATCTGTTCGAAGGTGCCGATGTTTTGCATGAGGTTCTCGGCTCGGAATTCGCGCGCGTCTACGGCATTGTCAAACGCGCGGAGTATGAGGAATTCCTGCAGGTGATTTCGCCCTGGGAACGTGAGCATCTGCTGTTGAACGTTTGAGCATGTTTTGACGTCGGACACGCCTCCGGCGGGCATATTTCTGGAACACTGAAGGAGGCATGCGCCCTGTGGATCTGCTGACGGCCAATGACACCCCCGGAACCTATCCTGACAGTTGGTATGCGGCGACAACGACGCCTCTGGCCCCGTTTCCTCCCTTGCGCGGCGAGGTGAAGGCCGATGTTTGCGTCGTTGGTGCCGGATACACCGGGTTGTCGGCCGCGCTGCATCTGGCGCAGGCCGGACGTAGCGTCGTTGTTTTGGATGCACAGCGAGTGGGGTTTGGCGCGTCAGGGCGCAATGGCGGGCAGTTGGGCAGTGGTCAGCGTGTGGATCAGACTGATCTGGAAAAGATGCTGGGGGACGGCCCGGCGCGCGCAACTGTGGGATTTGGCCGAGGACGCCAAGGCCCTGGTAAAGGGATTGATCGCTGAACATGGGATCGATTGCCACCTCAAGCCCGGCGTCGCGCATACCGCGTCGTCGATCACCGATGTGCAAGACTTGCATGCCTATGCGGAGCACTTGAGCGTGCGCTATGGGTATAATCAGGTCGAGATGCTGGATGCACAGGCTTGCCATGCGCTTTGCCCCTCGCCGGATTACAAAGGCGGCGTTCTGGATATGGGTGCGGCGCACCTGCATCCGCTGGCCTTTGTGCTTGGTCTAGCAGACGCCGCACGCACGGCTGGCGTTCAGATCCATGAAGGGTCTCGTGTCCACCGTATCGACGAGGGAGCAACTGTCAGGGTCCACACTGACGCGGGTCGAGTGGTGGCGGATCACGTAGTGCTGGCCTGCAACGGTTATCTGTCATCACTTAACCAGCGGGTCGCGGCGAGGGTTATGCCGATTAACAATTTCATCGTCGCAACAGAGCCCTTGGGTGCGGACGTGGATAAGGTGCTGACACGAGATGTGGCGGTGGCAGATAGCCGATTTGTGGTCAATTATTTTCGTCTGAGCCATGATGGGCGGCTCTTGTTTGGTGGTGGCGAAAGCTATGGCTATCGATTTCCGCGTGATATTGCAGCGACCGTTCGCAAACCCATGGGTATCGTGTTTCCGCACCTGAGCGACGTCAAAATCGACTACGCATGGGGCGGCACATTGGCCATTACAATGAAACGGTTTCCCTATTTGACGCGCTTGGGGGCAAACATGCTGTCGGCCTCGGGGTATTCCGGGCATGGGGTTGGAACGGCCACCCACGCTGGCAAACTGATGGCGGATGCCATTGTGGGGGACGGCGATGGGTTCGACACGATGGCAACCGTCCCTACTCCGTCATTTCCCGGCGCCGGTGGACTGCGAACGCCTCTGCTTGCACTGGCAATGACCTGGTACGCGATGCGCGACAGGCTTGGAGTGTAACGTCGACGTCGCGAAAGTTTCACTTGGCTTGACGCCCTCTTATCTTTACTATTTCGGAAACCTTACATAAGGAAAACGAAATGAACCTTCCCGATATGCATTCTGCCGAACCGATCCCCCAAGCCGCTGTGGAGGATGTAATGAAGCTTTTGCAGTCGGGTGATCTGTTTAGATACACAGCCACATCCGGCGCTCCTGTATCCCTTTTGGAAGATGAATTCGCGACGATGATGGGCGTCAAATACGCACTTGCTGTGTCTTCCTGTTCCGCCGCTCTGTTCTTGTCACTCAAAGCGCTAGACCTGCCAGTTGGCGCACGGGTATTGATTCCGGGTTTCACGTTTGCGGCGGTCCCTTCGTCTGTTGTACATGCGGAATGCGTGCCGGTCCTGTGCGAGGTTGGAGATAATTATCGCATCAATATCAATGACTTTGCGGACAAATTGCCATCGGTCGATGCGGTCATCGTCAGCCACATGCGCGGCCACACATCCGACATGGATGCAATCATGGCGCTGTGCGAAGCATCAGACGTCCCCGTTATTGAAGACGCCGCGCACAGTCTCGGTACGATTTGGAAAGGCCGCAAGATTGGCACGATCGGGCGGGTTGGGTGCTTTTCGTTTCAGTCTTACAAAATGGTCAATGCGGGCGAAGGCGGTATTCTGATCACCGATGACGTTGACTTGGTCGCGCGCGCAATCATCATGTCGGGCGCTTACGAGCATAACTGGAAGAAACACACGGTTCTGGCCGAGGCATGTGCGCGCTGGCAAAACAAGCTGCCGCTCTACAATCTGCGACTCAACAACCTGTCGGCGGCGCTGATCCGTCCACAGCTGGCCGAATTGCCGCGGCGCGTACGCGACGGTCTGCGCAACCATGATCGCGTGGCAAACGCGATCAGTGCCTCACCGTTTATTGACGTACCACCACCGCTTGACGGCGAACAACGCGCACCCGATTCCATTCAGTTCAACGTGGTAGGATTGAGCGATGCGCAAACGACGGCCTTTGCTACCACGGCCGGGGAAATGGGCGTCAAAGTGCAGGTCTTTGGGCAAAGCACCGATAACGCGCGTGCGTTCTGGAACTGGCAGTTTCTGGCGGACATCCCGGATTTGCCGCAGACCCGCGCCATGCTGATGAAAGCCTGCGATGTGCGCCTGCCCGTGCATCTGGATCCCGACGATCTGGATGCGGTGAGTGCTGTTTTGCTGGACGCTGTGTCGCGAGTTACATCACCGCACCAGAAGGCCGTCGCGTGACCTGATCATGGGCTTCGGCAGAAGGCGGTACTTTGTCCACCGGTCAGCGCACATCACTTCAGTTTTGACAGCTTGTCTTGCAATTCGGCGAGTTGTTTCTTTATGGCGTCCAGATCTTCACCCTCGGGTTCGCTCCCGCTCTCTGGCTCTGGGTTCGGAGACGTCCATCCGCTCGCGCCCGGAATACTTCCTGTCATCGCCTCCATGAATGCTTTTTGCTGCGCTTGCATCAAATCAAAACCGGGCATTTTGGCCATTGGGTTGATGGCCGACATCTGATCCAGCATCTTGGATTGCCCGCTGCGCAGCATTTCGAAACTGGCTTGCAGAAACTGAGGGACAACGCTCGCGCCGGGCGTCATATAGCTGCGCACCAGGTCGTTGAGCACATCCACCGGCAAAACGCTTTCACCACGGCTTTCGTGTTCGGCAATGATCTGCAGCAAATATTGCCGCGTCAGGTCATCACCAGACTTCAGATCGACAATCTGAACCTCACGGCCCTCGCGGATAAAACCGGCAATATCTTCCAGAGTAACGTAGTCACTGGTCTCGGTGTTATAGAGCCTGCGGCTCGCGTAACGTTTGATCAGCAATGGTTTTTGTTTCTCGGTCACGTCGTGATCTCCTCGATGCCGCGTGCTGCGTTGCAGCTTAGGCGCAGCACAAGCAAAAAGAAAGAGGCACTGTCTTGGCACAGCATCAACCGATTTGTGCATGGCGATCGAACCCGCGCGGAAGTGTATGAAAACCACGCTATGCTCGCATCCCCGCTGTACCGGAAACCAAAGCGCAATGATGCGCAGCTTAGGCCCTCGGCACCGAAGTTTGGGCAGCGTGAGCTTCAAACACATAACATACGCCAGCGTATGCTGTGGAGATGCCGGAGCCTCAAGTTGTTACATCGCTCAGGAGGCCCCTACGCAGGAATGAACGGTAGCAAAACATTGGCCCACTGAAATCGTGAGGTGTTGGCCCTAAGCTCAAATGAAAAGCTATAGTTCGATGGTTGAACGCAGTGAACCTACGGCGATGCCTGATCACAGAATAAACTAGACCAGATCAGCAAGTTTGCCTGAATGAGTGCCGGATCTGGATCTAGCAGCCATTGGTCGAAAAAGGGAAGGATGGCATGTGCTGCGGGTTTAGGGGGGGACTGCGGTCCGATTGCTATTGATGCGCGCCCCGAGGCCCAGTTCATGTTGGGCGCAGGCTGCGATTTCTTTTCGCAACTGGCCGGACGTCGGCATAGCAAAAAATAGTAAGGCGGGCCTTCATAGAAGACCCGCCGAAGTCATCGCGCCGTTTCAGGGAGGAATGCGGCACGAATTCTTTAGAACGCTTATTTTGCGGCTGCTTTTTTCACAGCGGCAGATGCGTCTGTTGTGGCTTTTTTGACAGCGGCTGTTGCGTCTTCGCTGATGTCTTTGCCTGCGGCCATCATCAGTTCAACGGTTTCCATCTGTGCTTTTTTCGCGATTTCGGCGAAGGCGGCCATGTGCTCTGCTGCAACTTCAGCTGTGGCAGACGCGAAATCTGTCATCGCTTTTGCATAGTCGGCTGGCTCTGCTTTGGCTTTGGAAATTTCGGCCATCTTTGCGATGGTGTCTTGTGTCCATTTGGTCGAGATCGCTGTGGATTTCTCTGCCGCTTTCAGGGCAACCGAGCTCAGCTTTTCGTTCAGCGTTGCTGTTGTTTTGAAAGCATCTTCCATTGCGGCCGTGTCAACCGGGAATGCGCCCATAACGTCTTTCATCATGGCGGTCATGTCAGGTGTCTTTGTCATTTCTCAGTTCCTTTCGTCGCTTCCGGGACCATCCCGCTTTCTGCGTCTGACAAAGATATACATGCTGCAGTGCGGCATTTCAAGTCTTTTTTCTGCACCGCAGCATAAAACCGTCGATCAAGGAACAAAGATCAATGATTTCAAGAGATTGCCTTGCCCACGACATAGGTTCCAGGTGCGTCGCATAGAACAGTATGTGTAGAATCACCCGGAATACGTGCGGGAACCTGCTTGCCTGAACGTTTCTTCAGCCATGTTTCCCAGCGCGGCCACCATGATCCTTCGGTGAAATCCGCCCCTTCCAGCCAGTCTTTATAGTCGAGCGTCAGATCGGGATTAGTGTAATGCCCATATTTGTTTTTGGTGGGGGGGTTCACGATGCCCGCAATATGGCCCGATTGGGTCATGATGAACGTCTTATCCTTGGACCCCATCTGCTGAATGCCGCGATAGCTGTCTTTCCACGCCGCAATGTGGTCCGTTTCGCACGCGATCGCACAGATCGGCACGTCGACCTCGTCCAGCACCAAATGGTGCCCCAGCAAATCGAACCCGCCGTCCGCCAACTTGTTCTGTTGACACAAACCGCGCAGGTATTGCTTGGCCATTTTTCCGGGAAGGTTCGCGCCATCACCATTCCAGTACAGCAAATCAAAGGCTGGCGGGGTCTCCCCCATCATGTAGCTCTTGATCGCTGGGGTATAGATCAGGTCGTTGGAGCGCAGGAACGAGAATGTGCGCGCCATGATCAGAGATGGCAGCATCCCTTTGGCGTCAATCTCCGCTTCGATTCCGTCGATAAAGTCATTCGTCAGGAAAGGTGCGAACTCCCCCTGATCAGAGAAATCTGTGAGCGCAGTAAAGAAAGTGGCCGATTTGATCGACTTGTCACCACGCTGTTTGAGCAAAGACAACGTCATGCTGAGAGTGGTGCCCGCAATGCAATATCCCACCGCATTGACTTGCTTTTCACCGGTGATCTCTTTGACTTCGCGGATTGCCGTCAGATAGCCCTGCTCGACATAATCCTCCATCCCAATGTCATTGTAAGTCGGATCCGGATTGATCCATGACACCATGAACAACGTGTACCCCTGATCCGTCACCCATTTCACAAGGCTATTCTGTTCCTTGAGATCAAGAATGTAGTATTTATTAATCCACGGCGGGAAGATGATCAGTGGCGTTTTGTGCACCGTTTCGGTGGTCGGCTCATATTGAATCAACTCCATCATCCGGTTGCGATAGATTACCTTGCCCGGTGTGGTGGCGATGTTGCGGCCCAACTCGAACGCCTTTTCATCGGCAAGTTTAACGACCAATTCGCCGCGATTGGCCTCCAGATCCGAAATCAGGTTCTCCAGCCCCTGCACGAGGCTGTGGCCTTCTGTTTCAATCGCGCGCTCCAGCGCATCGGGGTTCGTGGCCAGAAAATTCGTCGGTGACATCATATCTATGATCTGCCGCGAGAAGTAGGACAGCCGGTTTTTCTCCTCGGGGTCCATATCGCTCACCTCATCGACGGCCGTTTTGATGGCGTCGGCATTGATAAGGTACTGCTGCTTGATGAAGTTGAAATAGGGGTGTGTGTCCCAAAGCGGATTGGCGAACCGGCGGTCTTTTGGTCCGGGATTTTCCGGCGCGGCAATCTTGCCTTTGGTCAACACGTGCTGGGCTTCAACGAAATGCTTCATCGTTTCGGACCAATACTTCATCTGATGCTCAAGCACTTTGGCGGGATTATTTACAGCTTCGGCCCAATAAGCTTGTGCGGCTTTGCCGAACAGCTCGTGATTCGGCGCATCAAGTGCGGCATTGTGGGTCGTCCGATTGGTCATCACACGCTGCAAACGCTCCGAAAGTTCCTCTACTTTCTTGAGATTTTCGGTCATTCGCTCCAAAGATTCTGCCGATGGGGCCGACACATCAGTTGTTTTTGTTGTCATCTTAAGTTTTCCCACCTATGTTTGCACTTGCAGCATTAGTCGTTAGCTTCAGGGGGCGAGACGACCAGTTGTGACCCGGCGTACCCGGATTGGAACCAGGAGAACCCCCATGCGCTATATGGCGACATACGACCTAATGGAAACAATACGCAACACGAACCAATGGATGGGCGCCTCTGCCCTCGCATTGGCATCTTATCCCGCTTTTTCCATGATTCCCAACCCTTCAATGGCGTGGTTGCGCGCTTGGGGCGAAGTCACCGAACGCACATTTCAGCGTATGGTGGTCAAGCCGGATTGGAACATTCCCTCGTTTGTCGGATCCAATGGGCAAGACCGTATCGTAGTGGCGGAGACGGTCGTAGAACGCGCGTTCGGGGATTTGCTGCATTTCCGTGTACAGGGCCGGACGGTGCCAAAGCGCAAGGTTCTGCTCGTGGCTCCGATGTCGGGCCACTATGCGACGTTGCTGCGATCCACTGTGATCAGCCTGCTGCCAGATTGCGATGTATACATTACGGACTGGCACAATGCCCGCGACATTCCCGTAAGTGCCGGCAAATTCGATGTTGAGGATTACACCCTCTACCTCGTGGATTTCATGCGCGAACTTGGTCCCGACACACACGTGATTGCTGTCTGCCAGCCTGCGCCCCTGGCACTGGCCGCGACGGCCTATCTCGCCGAAGAGGACCCCAAGGCGCAGCCAAGCTCGCTGACATTGATTGGTGGTCCGATCGACCCAAGTGCCGCTCCGACGGAAGTGACCGATTTCGGCCACTCCGTCACAATGGGCCAATTGGAAGAGTCGATGATCCAGCGCGTTGGCTTCAAATATTCCGGCGTCGGGCGCATGGTGTATCCCGGACTTTTGCAACTGAGTTCTTTTATTTCGATGAACGCTGAAACCCACTTCAATGCGTTCCGCGACCAAATCGCACGTGTTGCCAATGGCGAAGGCGCCGATCACGACAAGCACAACAAGTTCTATGATGAATACTTGGCTGTGATGGACATGACTGCTGAGTTTTATCTTTCCACCGTAGACCGCATCTTCAAGAAGGGCGAAATTGCGAGCAACAGCTTCGTCGTGGCTGGCAAAAAGGTCGACATTGGCAAGATCACCACAGTCGCGGTCAAAACTGTCGAAGGCACCAAAGATGACATTTCGGCTCCCGGCCAATGTGTCGCCGCCCTTGCCCTGTGCACGGGCCTGCCTGACGACAAAAAGGCAAGCCACCTTGAAGAGGGTGCGGGCCACTATGGTATCTTTGCCGGGAAAAGCTGGCGCAACAACATCCGTCCACTTGTGCTTGATTTCATCGACGACAACGAAAAAGCAACGCCTCCGGGCTTTCGCAAAACCAAATCCGCCAACAAGAACGCTGCCGCCTGACAGTGGCCGGAGTGGAACAGGATCTGGCATTTTCCTGTACCTGCGGCACTCTGACTGGCACGATGCTTGAGACTGGGCCCTCAACAGGCGTGCGGCTGGATTGCTTTTGCTCTTCCTGCCGTGCGGCTGAAGTATACACTCAGAATCCGGACCCGAGCCCTGCTGGTGTCGCGCTTTTTCAGACGACTCCAGACCGGGTACGTTTTGACACAGGGTTAGACAATCTTGCTGCGTTCGAAATCAGCAAGAGCGGACCGCTGCGATGGTATGCCAAGTGTTGCGGCGCGACGCTGTTCAACACGCTACGGACCCAAAAAATCGCTTTTGCTGCACTCCGGGTCGACCGTTTGGAAGACCCCAAAAGCCTTGGGTCTGTGCGTGCGCGCGCCTTCGTGCGTCAAACAAATGGAACAACCAAGCACGAAAATGCGCGATTGATCTATTGGAACCTGCTTCAATCGGCCGGCCCGCGCCTGATCAACGGCAGATGGCGCATCACTCCGTTTTTTGATCCGGAAACCCGCCAACCCGTGCGCGATGTTCACCGGTTGACCAAGGCAGAACGCTCAGCCTTGCCTCTGCGTTAATGTATCAGCGCAAAGCCACAAGCCTTTTTGCGAAGGCCAGTATCAGGGTTTCGACTGCGCCGACCGCCCCATCCATTCGCGCAACGCAGCCGTGGTTTCGCCGGGTTGTTCCAGTGTTGGCAGATGTCCTGCATCAGGCAAAACTTTGAGCGTCGCGTCCGGGATCAACTCAGCCATGACCTCGTGCCGCTGGATCGGGCACAAAGTGTCATGTGCACCGCACAGCACCAGGGCCGGCACCTTGCATCGTGACAGTGTGGCCTGCTGATCACGCCGCCGCTGCAAGGCACGTGATTGGCGTACGAACACCTCAGGACCGAGAACCATCGCCATGTCCATCACGAGATCCAGCACTTCGTTGCGATATGGTCCGGGCGCAAGGTAGTTAGGCTTCAGTTCGTCGCGCATGACATCCATCAACCGTCCGGTCCGTGCAGCTATGATCTGTGGCTCACGCGCGGCGGCGACCTGCGGCGTTTCGGCCAAAGGGTTGGTGTCCATTAACGCGATCCGCGTGACCCGGTCCGGCGCACGGCGCAGCACCTCCATCGCAACGATACCGCCCATGCTCAGCCCCGCCAGAGCAAATCGTTTAGGCAGCAAATCCAGAAGCCCGGACGCAATTTGTTCCACCCGTTCGCCTTGCGTGATCGGCGCGACCATAACTGCGGTATCGCCAGAAAGCTCAGCAATCTGAGGCCCGAAGAGCCGCGCATCGCACATCATTCCGGGCAGAAAAACCAACGGTTCCGCTATCACATTCCCTGCCCCTTGAGCGTATCGTTTCGCGTGCGCTCACCCTGCCGCGAACCGCCTTGCTCGACAAGGGGCACCGGCAGAAAAGCGCCCGGTCTCAACCCTTTACTTGATCCCAGAACATCGAAAGGTGGCGCGATATGATCGCATTGTACCGGTCCGTCTGCTTAAGCTTGGCCAGACCTGCATTGAAACGATAAAGATGTGTCGTCCCCCGCCAATGGGTTTTGGAGATGATCACATGCAGCCCTTGCACGGATAGGGGTCTCGGCATCGGCAGCACCCGATCCGTCAGGCCAAGCTCGAACAACTTCTGCACACCCAGAAACTCGTTCACGGTCACTGCATCCACCTCTCCAGCCATCAGCAAGGCAAAGCAATCATCCGGTGTAGGCGGTTGGCGCAGGGTGATAACGCCACGGCTGAGCCATTGGCGGTCAGGACGGTCCAGATCATGGGTGAAATACCCTTCAGGGCGACACAGGGTGCGCCCTTCAATATCTGCATCCGTCTCGAAAGCAAACTCGCTGTCTGCGCGCGCAAACAACAAGATCACAAGGTCGACCAGCGGATCGGAAAAGTGAAAGTTGACACAACGTGGATCATCGCCGCCTGCGCCGTCACAATCAGGCCGAAACCAGGGAAACCCCATATCGTAGGTTTTTGCATCCAGCTGATCGAGGTGGCCGGACCACGCGTCATCCCATTCAATTTTGTAGGGCACCGGCGCGGGGCTCGCCTCCAGCGCGGCATTGACCAGCTCCGTCAGCATCCCCTGCCCCGGCCAATCGCGATCGGTGAACGGCGCGTAATTTGACCCCGTAATCAACGTCATTTCAGCGCCCATCTGCGCCAAGGGTGTTGGATCAGGTTTGGTCACTACGCCACCCGGGCATGGCAACCGAAGTTGCGTTCCAACGGCAAGCACCTGCGCGCCCTCCGCGTCCAGCCCGGGGTTGTTGTAAAAGATCAAAGACCAGCGCGCCGCATCGCCGAATTGATCCTGCGCAATGGAAAACAGCGTGTCGCCTGGAGCCACAGTGTAGCTGTCTTCACAGGCAATCGCAGCTGGCGCCAAGCCGAAGGCCCAGATCAGACCTAAAACCAGACTACGCATCAAAAGCCTGCCCATATTACAGACATGTGTCGGTCTATGATCTGCTGGTATTGTCCGCTCGATTTGATGTCAGCCAAGCCCGTGTTGATCGTGTTCAAAAGCGTTTCCGCTTCGGGGTGAGCTTTATGTACCAGCACGTGCAACCCCTCAATGGACAAAGGCCGACCGGGAACAACGCCGACCTCATCTTCGAGCCCCATGGCCTTGACCGCCTCACGTCCGGTGAACTCGTTGATTGCCACTGCATCGACTTGCCCAGCGCGCAGCATTTCAAAGCATTCCTGCACTTTCTTGGGCTGCTTCAGAACGATCTTTTGGTCCGTGATCCAACGACGGTCCGCACGGTCGAGATCATGAGTGAAGTATCCCACAGGGCGACACAGCGTGCGCCCTTCGACGTCAGCATCGGACACGAAAGGCATCGGCCGTGCCTGATCTACAAACAGGACGATGAGCATTTCGAACATGGGATCGGAAAACAGGAAATTCTCGCACCGATATTGCGATGGATCGCCAGCACAGTTTGGCTGATACCATGGAAAAGCCATGTCCATCATGGCTTTGCTCATCAGTGGATCAAGGTGCGAAGACCAGTCGTTTATCCAATGCACCTTGTAACCGCGCGCACCCGATGCAGCATCCATGGCGGCCGTCACCACATCCGCCAGCAACCCACCGTTCTCAAGTGCTTCGTCCGTAAAGGGAGCAAAATCGCCCGCAGTCACAAGATTGATCTGCGCGTCCAGAGCGCGCGGGGCTGCCACAGGTGCGTCGACGACCTTGGCGACGACCGGGGGACGGGGCGCATCGGGCAGTCCCACGGGCAACCCGTCGATACATCCCAACCGCAGCGGTAGGCCCACAAAAATGGTATCCGGGTCTTCGCCAATCAGATCAAGATTGGCCGCGTGGATCGCCGTCCATTTGCGCGCATCTTTGTATTGTTCATTTGCGATCAAGGACAGGCTTTCACCGGGCTTGACCGAATACGTGCCACCACATCCTTCCGCCAAGCTGGTCTGCACCAGCGACAACCAGCATGCGGCCGCGATCCCCAATATTCTCAACACTGCTCACCCCCCAGATGAAGCCGGGCTGAAATTCGCGGATGTTGTGGTGAGCGTCAACAACGAACCCACATCATGTGGGTAACTTTCGGGTTTTCCCCCAAATTCCTCCCGCATTACGGGTGGGTTATGCCCCTGAGTACCGGAAAATCTGAGTAGCGCGCGCGTCTTTCTGCAAGCGATTCCCCCGGCGTCGATCCAGCACGCAGCAACATGCCCTTGGGCGCAATGTAACTGGAGATGGTGCGCAACGGCTTGGGTCGCCAGACAAGGTTGAACGCTGCAAGTTTGGGAAAGAACCACATTTCCGAATAGGGCAGATGATCATGTATCCACCACGCAAGGTCTCTCCAGTCGCGCCCATCCGCGTATTGATCCGCAAACCACGGGATCACCACAGATGTGCCGGCGATGGCCTCTGCACCACTGTCCCGATCCCAGATGTGGCATTCAATGGGGTTGTCGTTGCGCGCGCAGTTGAGCTGGTGTCGGTTTCCGTATCCATTCAACGTCGGCGATCTATACCCTGACCGAATTGCTAACCGCCCGAATGTTTCTTCGAGTGGATCCAGGAGTTCAGCACACAGCTGTCGCCCGTTCTCAATCGCCAGATCAGGGTTTTCGGGCACGTTGGGCACGCCATGAAAGCCGTTGATCTCGGAATACAGGAAATCCCGCATGAAAAAGTGCCGCGACAGGCGCACACGGCCAAGTGTCTCAAGGCTCCACATGGATTTGGGTGCGCGCATCAGCCTATGCCATTCCACTGGAATTCGCCGTTTCGACCCAGCTTGGAATACGGGTTATACGCTACTTCCCAGATGTTACCCTCAGGATCCGCGAAATAGCCGTGATGCCCGCCCCAAAACACATCTTGTGCGGGCTTCAATATGGATGCGCCAGCCGACTCGGCACGCGCCAATAAAGGAGCGACCTGCGATTTTTCAGCAACGTTGTGGCCCAACGTGATCGCACCACGCCCCAAGTCTTCGACGGAAAGACCTATATCATCTGCCAATGCCTCAAGCGGATAGAGACCCAAAGTCTGACCGATCAGGTCGAATGCAATGACGCCATCCGGGCTGTCCACGCGCTGCCAGCCCAATGCCTCGTAAAACCCGGCCAGCCCTTGCATGTCTTTTGTGCCCAGTGTGATCAGACTGATGCGTTGATCCATAGCCTTGCCCTTTGCTTGCTTTCCCGAACCGCCCGCCTCGCTAGGGCGCGGTCCGACACATCTCTTCAACGGCCCCCTCGATCAGGCTCAGGCACGGACCATCGGAAAACCGATGATCGGCGTCTTTGACCAGCATCAGACGCAAATCGGGGCACGTGGCATGCTCCAACAACCGCAACGCCGTTTGGTTACTCACCGCAGTATCAGCCGTTCCTTGCAAGCAGCGCACCGGAAACGGTAACTGCAAGGGTTCGCGCAGGACGAGGCGGTTTCGTCCATCCTCAATCAGGCGTTTGGTGATGATGTAGGGTTCCATATAGTCCGAAGGCATTTCGATCTGACCCTGCTTGTCCAGCTCCACCTTCTGCGCATCTGTGAAACTGGCCCAATAGCCGTCTTCTGTGAAATCCGGGGCCGCGGCAATCGTGACCATGCCCGCTATTCGGTCAGGCTGCGACCGTCCCAAGAGCAGCGCCTGCCAACCACCCATGGAGGACCCAACAGGCACGATCGGCCCATCCGTCAGGGATGCAACTGCGGCTGCGGTATCCTCGGCCCAATCGCCAATGCATCCTTGCTCAAATGTACCCGAAGACTGCCCGTGGCCCGAATAATCAAACCGCAAAAAGGCGCGCCCTGTTCGCTCTGCCCAGTCTTGCAGATGTATGGCTTTGGTGCCGTCCATGTCGGACTTCAACCCGCCTAGAAACACAACCCAAGGGCCAACGCCTTCGACCCTATGATAGGCCAGCCGCCGCCCCTGCGGTGTGTCAAGGTATTGGATATCCGCCATTTTGCCCCCCGGTTTTAACAAGATCATGCGACGTGCCATTTGGCCCCGCAATCCCTGATTGGAAAATCTTTTAGGTGACCATCTTGTCACGTTACTTTTTTGTCACCTATAATGTGATCATGGATTCGATTTTCAAAGCCCTCGCCGATCCGACGCGCCGCATGCTGCTGGACAGCCTGCGCGCCAAGGACGGGCAGACCTTGCAAGACCTGCAAGGCCAACTCGATATGACGCGCTTTGGCGTGATGAAGCATTTGGCAGTTCTGGAAGAGGCGAAATTGATCCTGACCAAGAAGCAAGGGCGCTTCAAATATCACTACCTCAATGTCGTGCCTTTGCAGGAAACACTGGATCGCTGGATCGAGCCCATGCTCGTCAAACCGGCGGCGCGGGCAGTGCTCAACCTGAAAACAAAACTCGAAGGACCAACGCAAATGTCAAAACCAGATTTCATGATGCAGATTTTCATCCGATGCACCCAGGATGCGCTTTGGGACGCTTTGACCGATCCCGTGCAAATGGCCGCGTATCACTTCATGTGCAATGATGTACGATTGGAGGACGACACCTATCGCTGGGTTCTGCCCAACGGTGACAACATGTTTGAACAAAAACCAATATCAATCGAACCGAAGTCCCGGATCGAAGCCAGCTTTGTTCCGCATTTCATGGGTCCGGACGCGCCTGCGTCCCGTTCAGTGTTCTTGATCGAACCGCAGGGCGATACCTGCAAGCTGACTATTGAACACTACGAAATGGCCCCGGGACAGGAAGGCTTTGCCGAAGGCTGGGCCAGACTTGCCTCGTCGCTGAAATCCTACCTTGAAACGGGCACTGGCATTCAGGCGGCAATGTAACGCTTTGGCAAAAGGAGAAAGATCATGACTGCACTTCCAACGGAATTGGGCATTGTTTTCTGCCTCGCCCTTCTCGCGGCGTCGATGTGGATCCCCTACATTGTCGGGGTCACCACGGATCCAGCAAACCCCGATAACTTTACCCGCCCCGGCGATCTGACCGCAGTGCGCCCTTGGGTGCATCGCGCGCACCGGGCGCATCTGAACTTGCTCGAACAGTTCGTACCCTTTGCGGTGCTGGTATTTTTGGTCGACCGGCTGGATGCCTATTCTGCGCTCACCTTCTGGGTTGCCATCGCGTTCTTTTGGCTGCGGGTAGCCCATGCTATCGGCATGATCACTGGAGTGGCGCGGCTGCCGCTGCGTCCGATCATCTTCACCGCCGGGTGGGCGTGCTGCCTGTTAATGGGCTATGCAGTTTTGGTCGCGTAGCATCCGAGCCAGTTCGCTTCGCAATCAACGGCCGGGTGCGTCCCGGTCGTTTTGCGTTGCCCTCAAATTTGGGGAATTGCGGATATCCAAACGGGACCGCATAGTAAACCATGACCTCGCAGCCAAATCCTCTTTTGATTCCAGCGCTTTCTGCAGCCAACTTCGTAATCGGCATGGGGGCATTTGTCGTGATCGGTGTGTTGGAGCCGTTGGGCGCCTCGCTTGACATCACGGACGCGCAGGCTGGTACGCTCATGACGGTTTATGCCGTGGCCTATGCGCTATTGTCGCCAATTCTTGTGGCGCTGACCGGACGGGTCGGACGGCGTCGCGTTCTGGCGCTGGGTATCTTGATGTTCGGCCTCGCCATGCTGCTGTCAGCCATCGCGCCGACGCTGGTTTGGCTCAATGCGTCACGGGTTCTGGCCGCTGCCGGAGCGGGCCTGTTCACACCAGTGGCCGCGGCAGTCGCTGCCGGGCTCTATCCGCCCGAGGTGCGTGCCAAAGTGCTGGCGGCTGTCTTTTTCGGGCTGACCATTGCGCAGGTCGCGGGCGTGCCGGCGGGCAGTCTGATCGCCTACACATTCGGGTGGCGCTGGACGTTTGCGTGCGTGGTTGTACTGGCCCTGCCCTGCTTGATCCTGTTGTGGCGGCAGGTACCCGCGGGCCTCCTGTTCGAGCCGGTCTCGCTGCGTGATCTGGGGCAGGTGCTGGGCGAGCCACGTTTGCTATTGGCGATCTTTTTCACCGGCACATTCCTCGGATCCATTTATGTACCCTATACGTTCATTGCACCGCTGCTGAGCGAAACAATGGGATATGGCCGGGCCGGGATTTCCACAACGCTCGCAATCTTTGGCATCGGAGCGGTCATCGGAAACATCATGGGCGGGATCATGGCAGACCGGATAGGCTGGAAATCCACGCTGACGCTGCTCTGTTTGTGTCAAATTGTGATCATGCCGATCTATTCGTTTCTGCCTTTTCCACCCACGACTGTCCTGATCCTGTTTCTGGCGTGGTCAATCTGTGGCTGGTCGTTCATGGCTGGTCAGCAGATGCGGTTGATTGCACTGTCGGGTCCACGCGCCCCCGTGGTACTGGCCGTCAATGCGGCTGCGATCTATGTGGGGGCGGCCATAGGATCAGCCGTTGGCTCGTTGATAATGACGACCTACGGCGTGGATGCATTGGGCATCGGAGGTGGTATAGCGGCCAGTCTGGCGCTGGCCAACTTGCTGTTGTCAATTAAACTGCAGCCCGAGGCGCAAGTTTAACCGCCGATGTAGGGGCCGGTTTTCAGCTCCGGACGGTAGAACACTTTTTGATTGTGTAAACGACCCAACAATTCTTCATTCTCACGCTGATCTGCTTCGATCACCGAAATGGATTCCAGATGGGCCGGGTTTTCCCCACTCAGTGCAAGACGCAGCTTGCTCAGCTCGCGGCCCCGTGCGCGCAGCGCTTCTTCGATCAAATCCACATCATGGATAGACAGGTCAAACGTGCGATTGTAGCGCGGCATAGGAGGCCCCTTTGGCTGATTGAATTTTCCTATCGGAAACAGGTCGGAAATAACACACCAAACGTCGCAGTCAACGTATTCATTGGTATACTTTTGCTCGACCGCCTTGACACGCTCCGGGCTGGGCGGCATGGGACGGGTATCAACCCGCAACCGGGCGTCTCGTAGGCGCCAAACCGACGAGGAGCGCCCAAGATGGCCCAAATCTCACTCACTTTTCCCGACGGCAATGCACGCAACTTTGACGCAGGTGTCACTGCTGCAGACGTGGCCTCCAGCATTTCGAGTTCATTAGCCAAGAAAGCCATCAGCGCCACCGTCAACGGCGCACATTATGATCTGGCTTGGCCGATTGACGCGGATGCAACGATCGCGATCCACACCATGGCCGATGAAGAGCAGGCCAACGAACTGGTGCGCCATGATCTGGCGCACATCATGGCGCGCGCGGTGCAAGAGATTTGGCCCAACACCAAGGTGACCATCGGGCCGGTCATTAAAGACGGCTGGTACTATGACTTTGATCGCGCAGAACCCTTCACACCCGATGATCTGGGCCTGATCGAAAAGAAGATGAAAGAGATCATCAACCGCCGCGACCCCGTCACCACCGAAGTCTGGGACCGCGCGCGCGCAATCGAATTCTACGAAGCCAACAACGAGCCCTACAAAGTCGAATTGATCGAAGCGATCCCCGGTGACGAACCCTTGCGCATGTATTGGCACGGTCACTGGCAAGACTTGTGTCGCGGTCCGCATCTGCAACACACCGGGCAAGTGCCGGGCGATGCCTTCAAGCTGATGTCAATTGCTGGCGCCTATTGGCGCGGCGACAGTGACCGCGCGATGTTGCAACGCATTTATGGTGTGGCCTTCACTGGCAAGGAAAAGCTCAAGGCGCACCTGAATATGCTCGAAGAGGCCGCCAAGCGCGATCACCGCAAACTGGGCCGCGAAATGGATCTCTTTCACATGCAAGAAGAGGCCCCGGGTCAGATATTCTGGCATCCGAACGGTTGGCGCATCTACACAGAATTGCAGGACTACATGCGCCGCAAACAACGCGCAGGCGGTTATGTGGAAGTGAACACACCACAGGTTGTCGATCGCAAGCTGTGGGAGGCATCGGGCCACTGGGAGAAATACCAAGAGCACATGTTTATCGTCGAAGTGGACGAAGACCACGCGCGCGAGAAATCCGTAAACGCGCTGAAGCCGATGAACTGCCCATGCCACGTGCAGATCTTCAATCAAGGTCTGAAGTCCTACCGCGACCTGCCACTGCGCATGGCGGAGTTCGGGTCGTGCAACCGCTATGAACCATCGGGGGCGCTGCATGGCATCATGCGGGTGCGTGGGTTCACTCAAGACGACGGGCACATTTTTTGCGCCGAGGATCAGATTGAGTCCGAAACCGCGGTCTACATTGATTTTCTGTCGGCCATCTACAAAGACCTTGGGTTTGAGAATTTCAAAGTGAAATTCTCTGATCGGCCAGACACCCGCGCGGGATCGGATGAAGTGTGGGACAAGGCCGAAGCGGCGTTGCTGTCGGCCACGCGCAAAGCGGGGATCGAGCCTGAACTCAACCCCGGCGAAGGAGCGTTCTATGGTCCCAAGCTGGAATTTGTCCTGACCGACGCCATCGGTCGCGACTGGCAGTGTGGCACGCATCAGGTGGATTTTGTCCTGCCCGAACGGCTGGATGCCACCTTCATCGGCGCGGACGGAGCCAAACATCGCCCAGTGATGCTGCACCGGGCCACACTTGGGTCATTCGAGCGATTCATCGGCATTCTGATCGAAGAGCACGCGGGAAAGCTGCCGTTCTGGCTCGCCCCGCGTCAGGTTGTTGTCGCCTCCATCACGTCGGAAGCGGACGACTACGTGGCCGAAGTGGTCAGCGCGCTGCAAACTGCGGGCGTGCGCGCAGAGGCGGACATGCGCAACGAAAAGATCAATTACAAAGTGCGCGAACACAGCCTCGGCAAGGTGCCCGTCATTCTGGCGGTCGGCGCGCGCGAAGTTGAGGAAAAAACCGTCTCAGTGCGGCGGTTGGGCGAAAAACAGACATCCGTGCAGCCATTGAAGGATGTAACATTGGCGCTGGGGCGCGAAGCAACACCGCCTGATCTGCTGTAACAATCCACAAGGTCCGAATGGCATGACCCGCTTTTCGGGCCGTATTTCTGTAACATTTGGCAGAAAACGGCCCGAGGGCGTGCTCATGGACCCCACAAATTCTGACGCCGATGTGACACACAGCCTCGTGACTGGTATGCAACCTGACACTCGTCGTAGTCTTCAACCAGTGACGAACGATCACCTGTAACCTGAGCAATAAGAGGGTAACCACATGTCCAACACCATGAAAACTGTCGCAATAGCTGGCGCTGTCGCCGCAGCACTTGCCGCGCAAGCCACAACAGCCACTGCAGCATCCAAAGAGAAATGCTATGGCGTTTCGCTGGCCGGTGCCAATGATTGCGCCGCCGGACCCGGAACAACCTGCGCTGGCACGTCCACCGTCGATTATCAAGGTAACGCCTGGACGCTGGTGGATGCCGGAACCTGCGCGAGCATTGACCTGCCAGCGATGGCAGACGGGACAGAGCGTAAAGGCTCGCTCGAAGAGCTGAACCGCGATCTGCCCTCCTGATTCTCAGGTTTTGCCACCAGCGCAAAGACGCGCTGGTGGCTCACTCCAAGACACCGCTCACAAGACCGGAGCGACGCAATGCTCGATAACCCGCACCGTTTTGGTAGCCTCCCCAACGCTCCGGGCGTTGGATATAAACCCCAGCATTTCAACGATATCTTGAACGATCCTGGCCCCGTCGAATGGCTGGAGGTTCATGCTGAAAACTACATGGGCGATGGCGGCCGCCCCTTGGCCCAGTTGCGGTCGCTCAGCGAGAAATTCGCCCTCTCCGTTCATGGTGTCGGCCTGTCCATCGGTGGCGAGAACGATCTGGATGCTGACCACCTCGCGCGTCTGAAAAAGCTGATCGAATGGTCGAACCCAGCCAGCTTTTCAGAGCACTTGGCGTGGTCCACCCATGGCGCTGAATTCCTCAATGACCTGTTGCCCCTACCCTACACCACCAAGACGCTGACGCGCGTGGCCAGCCATATCGACCGTGTGCAAACAACCCTGAACCGTCAGATGCTGCTTGAGAATCCATCGAGCTATCTCGCCTTTGCCGAAAGCACCATGTCGGAGACTGAATTCCTGACAGAGCTTGTGCGCCGGACCGGATGCGGGTTGCTGTTGGATGTCAACAACGTCTTTATTTCCGCAACTAACCTCGGCTACACGCCACATGACTACATCGATGCGTACCCGCTTGATGCGGTTGGTGAAATACATGTCGGCGGGCATGACGAAGATACCGATGACGCGGGCAAACCGTTGCTGATCGACAGTCATGGCGCTGCCGTGGTCGATCCGGTTTGGGCGTTACTGGATTATGCGCTGGCCCGTTCCGGCCCCAAACCGGTTCTGGTGGAATGGGACACGGATGTGCCTGACTGGCCAACCCTGCGGACAGAAGCAACGCGCGCGGCAGCCGCCCTGATCCAGGCATGACAACCGACCAATCCCAATTTCGCGCGGCCCTCTTGGACGCAACGCGCGCAGTTCCGGATGGCCTGTTGAACGACGGTGACGGCCCTGCGGGAAAACGCTTTGACGTCTATCGCAACAATGTCGCCGTATCGCTGACCGAAGCCCTGAGCGTGGGTTTTCCGACCGTCAAAAAGCTGATCGGGGATCAAAACTTCAATGCTATGGCCGGGCTCTATCTGCGTGCGCATCCCCCCGCTTCACCGCTGATGATGCACTACGGGCAGCACTTGCCCGGTTTTGTCGAACAACTCGAACAGCTTGCGCACATCGGGTACCTTGCCGATTGTGCGCGGCTGGATCTGGCTATGAGGCGGTCGTATCACGCAGCGGACACGCCAGCCCTGCAACCCAGCGCATTGGCGATCGAGCCCGACGTTCTGGCGCGAAAACGTTTCGCGCTGGCCCCCTCCACCATCATTCTGCGCTCGGCCTGGCCGCTCTTTGACATCTGGCGCTTCAATACTGAACCTGAAGCGCCCAAACCGCGCGCAGTCGCCCAAGATGTCCTGATCACCCGCCTTGAATTCGACCCGGAACCACACCTGTTGCCCAAAGGTGGCGCGGATTGGTTGCAGGCGCTTTCGGAGGGCGAATCTTTTGGCGCAGCACATGATGTCGTAGCTGCGCGCACGCCCGATTTCGACCTGACCGCCGTTTTGACCCTCGCCCTGACATCCGGGGCGCTGACAAAAGACCCTTCCAGCATATGACAAAGGACAAGCCATGATCACCCTCTATTCTGCCGCCACGCACCGACTGGACAGAGCAGACTGGCTCTTGCCGACACTGGCGCGTCTGGTCTTTGCGCTTGTTTTTCTTGTCTATTTTATCAATTCTGCCGGGCTCAAGATTGATGGTAATATCTTTTCACCCTCTGCGGGCGCATTCGGACAGATTTTCCCCAAAGCCGCCGAAGCAGTATTGTGGGACGTATCCCAGATGAGTTTTCTCCAGCGGATCGTGATTTTTGCAGGAACGGTCGCAGAATATGTTTTGCCCGTTCTGATCGTGCTAGGGCTACTCACTAGGTTTGCGGCACTCGGGCTGATCGGTTTCGTGATCGTACAGACGGTGGTCGATGTTACCGGGCACGGCGTCGCATTGGGCCAATGGCTCAACAACGCGCCGGAGCTGATTGATCAGCGCACTCTGTGGGTCTTTTTGTTCGCAGTGCTTGCCATCAAAGGAGCTGGCCCAGTGTCTCTGGACCGGCTTTTGGCAAAACGCTTTGCGACTTAAACACCGAGTGCGGCTTGCGTGCTTTTGTCCCACCCCAAGTAGAAGGCTTCGCCGTCCACAATAAGCGGCCGCTTCATCAAGGTCGGATGCTTACGCAATAGCTCTTCGGGCGGCTCTGCGCGCGCAACGTCATCAAGACCGCGCCATGTGGTCGAGCGGGTATTGACCAGCAATGACCCGAATTGAGCCAGTGCTACATCCAGAACGTTCTGCGGCAAGCCCGTATCTCGGACATCGACAAATTCCGCCTGCGGCAAAGCCTTCAGTGCCTTGCGGCAGGTATCGCAAGACTTCAGTCCGTAAAGTTGCATGTTTTTTCCTCATCTTTAGGTCAACTTTCAGTGCGTTAACCGTTTCCGGACCCACAGATCTTGAATTTTAACCACGAAAGGCAATCTCTTAAAGAGCAAGCACGTCTTTGGGCTTTTTCCAAAAGGGCTTGCGAATGAACGCCCTGCGGAATTTGTCCGTGTGGCGCACCAAGGCAAAAGGAGGCACGGGACAAATGCCAAATGGCACCGTGAAATGGTTTAACACGACCAAAGGGTACGGTTTTATTGCGCCCGAAGGTGGCGGATCTGATGTGTTTGTTCACATATCCGCTGTAGAAAGATCAGGGCTGACCGGCCTTGCAGACGACCAGAAAGTCAGCTTTGAGTTGGCCGAAGGTCGCGACGGTCGGCAGATGGCAACGGACCTCAAACTCCTGTAGCTGCTTTCTAGAATTGGGTGTCATACCTCCATCCGCCTTGCGATCGCCGGCCGCGGACACCACCGATTGTGGCGTTAACCAAACCTTTTCGGGTTTGTGCAAACATGTTCCCGCCTTTTGAAAGGAGGGAAACATGAGCGATTTCATGGCGCTTTTGGAGTTGTATTACGCCTGCGATGTTGCGGCCGCGACGCGTGCGTTGAACACGTCGGAGGTTACACAATGCTTGGATCACTACGCCGCGGTAAAGTCCTATTTTGCACCGCTTGAACCTTTGGCAGACATCGGCACGCACGAACGCGCAGATCAGGAACGCACAGCGTTTGCCGCGTTCAAGTCGTGGGAAATCGAGCATTCAGACCTGGTAGAGGCCTTGCGCGCGTCCATTCGCGGATGAACGGAACGCGTCACGTGAGTGACGCACCAAGCTCTGAATATCCCCTGAACCGCACCCGCCCGCCGTGACGACGCGCGGTGATCTCATATTGCGGATAGCGGTTCAAAAAGCGCTGTATGGCAATGCGCCCTTCCATGCGGGCAAGGGTCAACCCCACGCAAATATGCGGCCCTGCGGCAAAGGCGAGGTGCTTGTTTGGACGTCGCGTTATGTCAAATATCTCCGGCGCCTCAAACACCTCCGGGTCGCGGTTGGCCGCACCGATACACAAGTGCAGGTTCGTCCCTTTTCCAACCTCGTACCCACCGATGGTGACATCCTCGGCAGTTTCGCGGTTGCCGAACTGATTGGGCGACCTCATACGCAATACCTCTTCCACGCACGTATCTATGAGGGACTGATTTTCAATCAGTTTCATACGTTGTTCGGGGTTGTCGTGCAGCAACGACAAGCCGTTCCCGATCAGGTTTGTCGTCGTCTCATGCCCCGCGTTCAGGATGAAAATGCAGTTCTGGATCAGCTCGATCTCAGAAAGCTGGCCTTGGGTGTCTCCGTTGATCAGGCGGGTCAGGACGTCCGTCTCAGGGTCGCCCGGATACGCTTGGCGTCGGGCGATCAGGTCCTTTAGATAGGCCTTGAAATCACTGACAGCTGTATGACCGCGTGCGAGTTGAGCATCTGTCAGAACCGGCTCCAATGCGCCGAGAATGGCTAGCGACCAATCGCGCAACGGCCCGCGCTCCGACTGCGGAACATCAAGCAAATTGCCAATGACCTGAATTGGGATAGACGCTGCGAAATTCTCAATTAGATCAGCCGTTTGCGGCATGTCATCCAGCAGCGCATCTACCGTTTCGATCAGCCCCGGCTCCATCCTTTGCAGTGCGCGGGGGGTGAGGGCCGACGTCATGATGCGCCGCACGCGGGTGTGTAAGGGCGGATCATTGAACACCAATGATGTGGTATGGTGTTCATAGAGCGGCGAGCCTACGCCGAACTTTGGCGCGAAGGCTGCTTTTTTGTCGGATTTATAAAGACTTACGTCACGATAGATCATACTGAGATCGGCATGGCGCGATAACAGATACGACCCGTCTGGCTGCGGACACACAGGCGCGTCGGACAGCAATCTATCATAATGCGGGAATGGGTTTTCGGCGAAATCAGCCGGCAGGTTGGTCAGGTCGAGCATGGCCCAAGTGTGCGCGCAATCGAGGGGCTGTCAAATGGTTAACGCATGGGCCGCGCAACGGAGCGTGCGAGGGAACCGGAAATGGGCGAAACCAGCACACAATAAAGAGGACCACGACCTCGGCTGAACCTCGGTGCTTTGTTGGCATTACGTTGGCGCCAATGACGGCACCAAGCAATCAACGTGCAGAACGCTGGAGTATGTTGACGAAGGAAGACAGCGGCGCGTGGTAGGTTTGTACCCGCAACAAGGTCGCGGTAGTGCGTCCCCACCCGGAGCGGGCGACGGGTTGATCGGCCAACATTCGCTCACGCAAGCGGCGCTGTGCGGCGATGATGTCCGCCTGCGACGACAACGTGTCGAGCAGGTCGGTGTGGATTGGTTCGAACACATCACGGGATGTGCCTTTGTTTACAACGTTTTTCATTCATCCCCCCCCGGAGATTTTTGAGACCTCTATGGGGTAGCGGCACATAACCTTAGGTAGTAAGGGGAAATCCAAATCCGATTTCCCCTATTTGGCGAATTGTTGCCTACAGATCACGAATACAACTTTTAGTTGCGCCCTTCTGACACAAATAGTGTCAGTTTGCGTTGATTATCGCGGGTTTTACTGAGTCGTTTCGCGTCAAGAGGGAATTGACTGACGTTAGGGAAACCGATGCGACCTGTGCAGAACCATGCCGCATTGGCCGTGATTCTGTGACTTTGGGTGGGGGTAGCACCGGTTTACAGACGATCCGCGGGACCGTTTAGGGGCAACGGGCATCAGAAACCAGCGAAGCTATAGCAGCAAAGTGCTGCGCCCGGACCGAGGGGCGAACCCGGGAGACGTTCCAAAGCTGGACAGTTTCATTTGGGCCGTACGGGCGGAGCCCGCGGGAGTCGCGAAGCTCCCAAGCCACGCCAGCAGGCGTCTCGCTTTTAGCACGACAAGTAAGCGGCGGTTGGGCGCTGCCCAATCGAAGATTACCGTGTAAATGCGCTGCCAACAATGAGAGTACGCCCGAATTCTAATCCGAAATAGGAATCTCGAGTGGCCAGTCAACGCTGGAAAATGCTCGTGAGCGACTTTTGGGCGCATTTTTCTGAGTTACTCTGAAAGCGGTATCTGTTGTTGAAAGAAGAGACAATGGTGTCGTGATCAATGAAACACTGCAACGACAGAATAGCCACCGATTTTGTTTTCTTGACATGTGGCGGCCAGTTAACTCCAAGAAAAAAACCAACAGCGCAGCAAAACCGGACTTTGCAAGTTATTGTGACTATGCAGTATACTTCGCTACTTTATGGATAGGTAACCGTTCTATTTTTGAGACCCTTTGTCGTATCCGTAAACTTCGCCAACTCGCCTGAACTTTTCTTCTACATATTCATTTTCTTTGCATCGCCAAGCACGTTCTCAGCCGGTTCGACCTCCGCCTGATGACTTTTCGAATCAGTTCTTCTGGTGAAGTGTTTAGATCCAAAAACGGATTTCCTGCCTTGGCTTTTTCCAAAATTATTTTCCAGTGCGCATTATGGACCAAATGCAAGTTAAGGAGATGCTTTGTATCTGCCATCAACAGGCTCAAATCAAGCTCCGCTTCTACCAATGTTCGCAATAAAGGCTTGGCGTGGATGCCTTTTTCGTGATGCACTAGGCAAACGATGGAGTGAGCCAGTTCAAGTATTGAGCAATACAATCCTATGACGGGGAACTCTTAGAACGGCTCTTTTTTTGAAAAACTTGCTATCATTTTCAGCCAGAGGAATTGAAGGCTGCTCTACAATCAACTCCTCAATCTGACATTCGAATTGCCGCTTTCCCTCATCCCCCAATACCCCCTCAAACTCCCGCCATTCGCCTTTGCTCATGCCAGACGTCTCCTGCGTAACGACCTCGCCCTTGAGCATCCGACGCAGGCAATCCAGTGCTTTGCCCGAGAGGGTCGCGCCGCCGAGGCGGTAATCCTCGAACGCACCATAAGCGGCGGGCACCCAGTCGGCGACGACCTGACAGATTGCGTCGGCATAGACGCGGATTTCGTATTGGGCGTGGGCATCGGCGCGCAGGCGCAGGAAGTGGAAAAGGTTGTGCAGGTCCACTTTCCAATACCATTGGGTGTAGATGTTGGCGGGCAGGTTCATGCGCGCAAGCTCGCGGGCCAGACCGTCCTGGCCGTCCTGGCTGATCATGGATTCGTAGTTGTCATAGGCGCGGTTGCTGTCGGATTTCAGGATTTCGAGGACGCGCGCGGCCTCCTCCCCCTCCAGCGTGCCGCCACGGCCCTGATTGTTAACAACCGATTGCGCGGCCAGATCCCCGGCCGCCGGGATGTAGAATTCGCGATCGAGGATAGAGTAGCGGGCGGAGTATTCGTTGACGTTGGCGGTGCGGTGGCGGATCCACTGGCGCGCCACGAACACGGGCAGTTTGACGTGGAGCTTGATCTCGCACATTTCAAACGGGGTGGAGTGCCAATGGCGCATCAGGTAGCGGATCAGCCCCTCGTCGTTCTGCACCGATTTGGTGCCCTTGCCATAGCTGACGCGCGCAGCCTGACAGATGGCGGCATCATCGCCCATGTAATCAATGACGCGGACAAAGCCGTGATCGAGCACGGGAATGGGCGTATAAAGGTGCTGTTCCATGCCGGGGGACACAGCGCGCAGGGTGGGTTGGGCATTGGCGCGCAGCGCGTCGATTTCGGCCTGCTGTTCGGGCTCAAGCGGCATGGGGGGCTCCTTATCCACAGAATCTGTCAGAATTACACTTTATATGGTGCAGCTGCAGACGGGAACCGCAATATAATGGTCACTTTTGCGCCACGTTTTCGACGCATGGCGCGCGGAGGACGTTGACTTTTTAGTGGATTTAACGGACGGTCACGCCAAAAGCCAAAGAGCAAAACAATCGAGGGCGTGGCAGGCATGATACGAAATATGACAGCAATAGCTGGGCTGGCAGTGCTTTGCGCCTGCGGCGATGGCAATCCATTCGGCACGGTACAAGAAGCCGGGGGCGATGTGTCCACGGGTTCGGCTTATCTGACCGATCAAGGCACGTTCCTGACGTTGAACAACATCGCCTATGATCCGGCCAGCGATACGCTGTCGATCAACAACATCCCGTTCGATGATCCAAACAACGCCTATGAACGGATCACGACGGAAGCGTTCAGCAACGGATTTGACGCCTACACCAGCGCGCCCGCGCCCGGATCGAACGAATTCGAGTACTTCGCGGTGTTCCGCCGCTCAGACAGCGGACAAACGCAGGTCGCAGCCGCCGGAACAGACACATACATTGATTTCGGGTATGGCGGGGCCGGTGCGCAACGGCTGGGCGGACAGCCTACACTGCCGGCAGCGGGCATCTTTTCATACAATGGTGAATATGCCGCCGTGCGCACAACGTTGACCGGCGGCGGGGGCGCCAACGTCCAATACGTCACAGGTGACGCGACACTACGGGTAGACTTCGACGATTTCGACAACACTGGCGCCGTAGGTGGATCGATCAGCAACCGGACGCTCTATGACACATCCGGCGCAGCCATCGGGACGCTAACCGGGTTCATCTCGTTGCAGGATACGGATATCGACTTCGCGAATGCCGCGATTGAGCCGGCGACGGCGACCGAAGTGACCGCCTCGGGCTCTATCAACGGCAATTGGCGCGGTGTTTTTGCCGGGCCTGCCGGGAATGAGGTCGCTGGCATCTTGTTTGTCGAAGGTGGCAACGTCCGCGAATCCGGCGCCTTCATCGCAACCCAGTGATCCGCCGAATTCTTTTCGGTTTGGCCCTGAGCGTGCTTGGGGCCATTGGCGCGCAGGCTCAAACGGAATTGAGCCCGGACGAAGCGCGGTTGGCCGCGGCCAGCCTGCTGAAATCCGGACACCCTGTCGCGGCTCGGGATATCACGGCGGTTCTTGTCACGCGTGACCCCGGCGATTCGGCGGCATGGATCATTCAGACCCATGCCTACCGCATCATGCGCGACCACCCGGCAGCACAGGCTTCGGGCAGGCGCGCTTGGGCTACAGCAGAAAACGATATCGAAAAATACGGCGCGGCCCTCGCCATGGCGCAAGCACTGTCATCGGACAACAAGAAAACCCGCGCGCAAATCTGGCTGCGCCGCGCGGTGGAGGTGGCCCCGTCCGATCCATTGCGCGCGCGTGCGGTGCGCGATTACCGCTTTGTGCGGATGACCAACCCCTGGTCGGTGCACCTTACGTTTGGCTTGAACCCCAGCGACAATGTGAACAACGCGCCGCGTGACAACACCTTTGTTCTGGGCGGATTGGTTTTTATCGACCCAACCGCCGTGCCCCTGTCGGGGATTGAGGCAACGCTGAAAACGGTTTTGCGGCGGAACCTGAATGTCAGCCAGACCCGCCGTGATTTCGTGGCGCTGCGTTGGGATGCCACACATGTCATGCTGACCGAAGATGTGGTCCCGGCCGGGGTCAGCGCTTCGGATTTTTCGTACCACCGTTTGCAGGCGCAAATCGGGCGCGATTTTGCCGGAGGGCCTGACAAGCCCCGTCAATCCATTGCACTCAGCTTGGGCAGCATCTGGACGGGCGGCGATCATTTAGCCAATGAAATCAAGGTCGATTGGAGCGAGCTTTATACCAGCGCGCCCGAACGCAGCTTTGTTTGGAATACAAGCATTGGCTACTCCGATCGCAAGGACAACGCCCTGCGCTCTGGCATCACCACGACGTTGGGCGCGCAGTGGAACAGGGCACTGCCCTCTGGCGGGCAGTTGAATTGGCGTGCGGAAGTGGGTCGGACTGACACGGACAGCGCCGCCCTGACCCACACCCGTCTGGAGTTTGGCGTCAGCTACACCCTGCCGCATCCGATCTTGGGCGCTGTCGCGACGGTCGGGTTGACCGGGTTGACCCGGCGCTATGACGATCCGCTTTATGGCCCCGAGGCACGCGCCGACACAGGTGCGTCGCTCTCGACATCGTTACTGTTCAAGGATTTTGACACCTACGGGTTTGCGCCTAAACTTACGTTGACAGCGAACCGGACCAGTTCCAACGTGACCCGGTTCGAAACCCAAAACTTCGGGCTCAGCATCGGGTTTCAATCGGTGTTCTGACCAACGTTACATATCGGCAGCAAAGGACAGTACATGCGCCTCAAATATCTTCACACGATGGTTCGGGTCAAAGACCTCGACGCGTCGATCGCCTTTTACAAGCTTTTGGGCCTTAAAGAGACTCGCCGCTACGAGAATGAAGGCGGCCGTTTCACGCTGGTGTTCATGGCGCCTGAGGGTCAGGAAGAGTGCCCCGTTGAGCTGACCTACAACTGGGATGGCGACGACGCCTTGCCCGACGACAGCCGCCATTTTGGGCATCTCGCCTACGCGGTCGAGAATATTTACGATATGTGTCAACACCTTATGGATAATGGCGTTACGATCAATCGCCCTCCACGCGATGGTCGGATGGCGTTTGTGCGCTCGCCGGACAATATCTCGGTCGAGTTGCTGCAAGACGGCGACAACCTGCCCGCCGCAGAGCCTTGGGCCAGCATGGAGAACACGGGCCATTGGTGAGAGCCGCCTGCCTCTGTTCGCTGGCGATGGTCGGCGCACAGAGCGCGGATGCCGCCGGATGCCGGTTGGCGCTGGCTCTGGCGATGGATGTATCCAGCTCGGTCGATGCCCTTGAGGATCAATTGCAGCGCGGCGGTATGGTCGCAGCCTTGACCGCACCCGAAGTGCGCGAGGCGTTTTTCGCCGCAGATCAGCCGGTGGCTCTGGCAGTTTACGAATGGTCCGGTCGCTACAATCAGGAATTGCTGGTCGATTGGACCTTGATCGAAACACCGGGCGATTTGCTGGCCGTTGCTGAAACGCTGGCGGCAAGCAAGCGCAGTCACAACGATTTTCCAACGGCAATGGGTTATGCACTGGGATACGGCGCGGAGTTGCTGGCGCGCGCACCAACGTGTTTATACCGCACTCTGGATGTGGCCGGCGACGGGCAAAACAATGAAGGTTTTCCGCCCAGCGCAGCTTATGCAGAGTTTCCCTTTGATGGGGTGACGGTGAATGGGCTTGTGGTGAATGCAGCGGAATACGAGGCCGAAACAGGATTGATCGCTTATTACCAGTCTCAGGTAATCCGGGGCCCAGGTGCATTTGTCGAGATTGCGCAAGGGTTTGAAGACTACGAACGCGCAATGCGGCGCAAACTGGAGCGTGAGTTGACGCCGCCGGTGATCGGGATGGCCACGTCTGTTCCGTCTGCATCTGGAGGATAGGCATGATCCGCGTGATTGCATGTTTGATGGCACTTGTGATGGCGGCACCAGCGCTGGCCGCATGTCGGCAGGCTTTGGCGTTGGGTCTGGATGTGTCCGGGTCCGTCGATCTGCGCGAATACAGGTTGCAGATCAATGGCGTCGTCACTGCGTTGAACCATCCGGATGTCGTCGATCTATTGCTGGAAACGCCTGGCGCGCCGGTGTCGATCCTCGTCTATGAGTGGAGCGGGCCCCAAGACCAGACTATTTTGATTCCATGGACACGGATCACCAGCCCGTCTGTTCTGCAAGAAATCTCAGAACGAATGGCCCAGACCAACCGTCGCGTAACGGCACCAGGCACGGCACTGGGGTATGCAATGCGATATGGGGCATCAATGCTAGACCAGCAGGCGGATTGCTGGAAAAAAACGTTGGATATTTCAGGCGACGGAAGATCAAACAACGGGCCGCGTCCACGCGACGTCCGCGACGCCATTGGTGCGCGAGGGATTACGGTAAACGCACTGGTGATTGGTGCGGATGCACCGGGCATATCAGACAGGCGGCAGTTTGATATCGGAGAACTGTCGTCCTATTTCCGCGCCGAAGTGATTGTGGGCGCGGATGCCTTTGTGCAAACCGCTTTGGGTTTTGAGGCATATGGCGAAGCGATGATTGCCAAGCTCAAGCGGGAGTTGGACGGGTTGACGATGAGCGCTCTGCGCCCACCGCACCGCCCAACCTCGGATCAGTAGATATAGCGGATCTGATCGCTCCAGTACCGCTCCATCCGTTTGAGAGACCGTGTGATGTCTTCGATCCCCTCCGGTCCAAGCACGCCCTTGTGCTGCAGACCATCAGCGTGGCGGGCAAACAATTCCGACACAACATCTCGGATCTTGCGCCCTTTTTCGGTCAGCTTCACCCGCACCGAGCGGCGGTCAATCTCGCAACGCTGGTGGTGCATATAGCCCATTTCCACCAGTTTTTTCAGATTGTAGGAGACATTACTGCCCTGATAGTAGCCGCGGGTTTTCAACTCCCCCGCCGTCACCTCATTGTCGCCGATGTTGAACAACAACAACGCCTGAACCGCGTTGATTTCCAACGCGCCAACACGTTCAAACTCATCCTTGATCACGTCCAGCAGCAACCTGTGCAGGCGTTCGACCAGCGAAAGCGCCTCCAGATATCCAACCATGAAACCGTGGTTATTGCCCGTGGGGGTGTCGCCTGTGGCGATTGGGTCTTGAATGCTCATCCATGCGCTCCGACTTTTCTAACTTGATCCGGAACATGGACATCAAAGCCCAAGATTTCGTTAAAAAGCGAAAAATCGATCGTACGGTCTTATCAGACCACCGTTCTGGGCAATTGCGAGATGATATCAGTGATTAGATCACCATACGGTTCAGGTGGGGCAGATTGCTCCGTAACCCACTGATATAAATCATGATCACTCTCATCCAGAAGTGCCTCGTAATGATCGAGCGTCGCCGCATCCATTGCTGGGAGATTGGCATCAGCGTAGCGTTCGAGGATCAGGTCCATTTCCTTGATCCCGCGCCGCATCGAGCGCATCTTCAACCTTTTGAGCCGATGTTCAGGCCGTTCCGTCATAAGCCTCTTCCGTCAAAGCGGCGCGCAGCTTCTTTTCCAAACGGCCTAACTTTTCAGACCGCGCCATCATATCGGCGCGCAAATCACGCAGTTCGTTGAGCAATTCACGCACATTGGGCGGCATGCTGACCTCTGCCGCTGGCGCATCCAACCCTTCGCCCTGCCCATTGATCAGCCACATCATCGACACGTTCAAAAGCCCGGCCATCATAGACAGTCGATTGGCGCGCGGCTCACTGAGATCGTCTTCCCAAGCGCGCAATGTCGCGACACGTACACCCAGACGGCGGGCCAACTCGGCTTGGCTCATTCCGGCGGCTTCGCGCGAGGCTGCGACACGATCGCCGAAGGTTGCGGTTTCTGGTCCGTACCAATCTGTCATGCTGTTCATCCTTGCTATTTCCCGACACACGCTTGAACGCGCTTGATTGCGCAGTATGCGCAACCTATGACTTGCCCATTGCCCTATCAAATCGAGGCCGAAATGGAACTCCTGTCTGCGACCCTTGCCCGCGTCAAACCGTCTCCTACCATCGCTGTGACAACCAAAGCAGCCGAACTGAAAGCCGCAGGGCGCGATGTTATCGGGCTGGGTGCGGGAGAGCCAGATTTTGACACCCCCCAGAACATCAAGGACGCGGCCGTTGTGGCGATTGCCCTTGGCAAAACAAAATACACCGCTGTCGATGGAATTCCAGAGCTGAAACAGGCGATCTGCGACAAATTCAAACGCGACAACGATCTGGCCTACACGCCCAGTCAGGTCAGCGTCGGTACCGGCGGCAAGCAAATCCTGTACAATGCGCTGATGGCGACACTGAATGAGGGCGACGAGGTTGTGATCCCCGCGCCCTATTGGGTCAGCTATCCCGACATGGTGCTGCTGGCGGGTGGCACACCCGTGATTGCAGAAGCCTCCTTGCAGACCGGTTTCAAGCTGACGGCGGATCAGCTGGAAGCGGCGATCACCGACAAGACCAAATGGTTGATTTTCAACTCTCCCTCCAACCCGACAGGGGCGGGATATACATGGGATGAGTTGAAACAGCTGACGGATGTTCTGATGCGCCACCCGCATGTTTGGGTGATGACGGACGATATGTACGAGCACCTCGTTTACGATGATTTCAAGTTTTGCACACCTGCACAGGTCGAACCGCGCCTTTATGATCGCACGTTGACGGTGAACGGCGTCTCCAAAGCCTATGCGATGACAGGTTGGCGGATTGGCTACGCCGCGGGCCCCGAAAAGCTGATCGGGGCGATGCGCAAGGTGCAATCGCAATCCACATCCAACCCCTGTTCGATCAGCCAATGGGCCGCCGTGGAAGCGCTGAACGGCACGCAGGAGTTTCTGGCCCCCAACAATGCGACCTTTCAGCGTCGGCGTGATCTGGTGGTCAAGATGTTGAATGACGCCAAAGGCATCAGCTGTCCGGTGCCTGATGGGGCGTTCTATGTGTATCCTTCGATTGCCGAATGCATCGGCAAAACATCGCAAGGTGGGGCAAAGATCACCGATGATGAAGCCTTTGCAACGGCTTTGCTGGAAGAAACGGGCGTGGCCGTTGTGTTTGGTGCAGCCTTCGGGTTGAGCCCGAATTTCCGGGTCAGCTATGCGACATCGGATGAGGCATTGACCGAAGCCTGTACGCGTATTCAAACGTTCTGCGCCGGTCTGAGCTGACACCTAATTGGGCGGGACGACGGGCCGGCGAAGTTCTGCGGTTTTGACACCCCTGATGCGCCTGCGTAATGTGCGGGAACCGAAGTGAGGCGTGCCCAATGTCAGACTTGCCAGAGTATTATTTCCGCGTGCGCGAGAACGGCGCCGCCGTGTTTCGGGTGGACACTGAAAACCGGCACCGCCGGATCGAAATGGACCAGATCGCTGTGATCAATATCCGCAACGGCGAGGTCAAACCGCATGGCGGGCGTGAGTTGTCACCGGACGAGATATCGGTGATCGAGGCGTGGATGCACAAGCGGCGCGGAGTATTGGCCACACGCGACATTGACGACATTCACCGCGCGGTGGACCACCTGAACCTGACCACGCAATGGGCACAGTCGCGCGCAACCGACGCGCAATTGGAGCAAGTGACCGATGACTTGCTGTTGGCGATGCATGATTTGCGATCTGTTCTGGTGCGTAAAAAGGCCGACCGACTGATGACGGACAAGACCTAGATCTGTCCGCCAATGCTGCGTGTGAGGGTTTGCGCAGCCTCGCTGACCATTGACGCCAGCTTTTCGATTGCATGTTCTTGGATGCGGTTGCTCGGCCCGGACACCGAAATACCTGCGATGGCCTCTCCATGAACGTCGAAAATCGGGGCCGCTATGCAGCGCATGCCCAGATTACGCTCTTCTGCGTCGATGGAATAGCCACGCTCGGCGGTGCGGTGCAGATCGCTGAGCAACGTTTCGGGCGTACAAAGCGTGTGTTCCGTGAAGCGTTCGAGCTTGGCGTTCGAGATGATGCGGGATTGGCGCGCCGCGTCCATATGCGCCAGCAGCGCCTTGCCGATGCCTGAGGCGTGCATGGGCGATTGCGTACCTGGCGGAAAGAAGGCGCGGATGGTTTGATGGGTTTCTACCTGACTGACAAAGATGACGTGCCCGTCCCGCTCGATCCCGAGGTTCGCCGTCTCGCCGGTGGCGTCCATCAGGCTGCGCATGATCGGGCGCGCGCGCTCCACCAGCGACGTGCGGCGCAAGAAACGCGCACCAATCAGAAAGGCGGCCGGGCCGATGTTCCAGATCTGATCGACAGGGTCGAAATCCACCAACCGCCGCCCTTCCAGCGTCACAAGGATGCGGTAGGTGGTCGCGGGAGATGCGCCCAAGTCCTCCGCCAACGCAGACAGGGTCGCCCCACCCAACTCGCTCAACCGTTCGAAGGCTTCCATCGCACGGTCCAGCGACTTGATGGTGTTCTGTTCGGTTTTATCATGCCAGTCACGGGGTCTGCCGCGCGCACGGCGGTCTGGATTCGGGGGGGTAGATGCCGCCATGTCTTTTCACTTTTTCTATTTATGAAATTCTTTTTCACATTATGAAAAACACAAGCCTCTGACAAGACGTCATAAATCCCACCACCTCATTTTTGAAAAACAATTTCAAAAAAATTGCCGCGGCGTTCCCCAGCTTTTATACCCAAGCCAACCTGAGGAGGAGACGACGATGAGTATTCAGAACCCCGTGTTCATTCCCGGCCCGACGAATATCCCAGAGGCCATCCGCAAAGCCTGTGACATGCCGACGATTGATCATCGCTCGCCGATGTTTGCCAAAATCCTGCACCCTGCGATTGACGGAGTGCGTCAGGTCATGAAGCAGGAGCGTGGAGAAACGTTCATTTTCCCGGCCTCGGGAACAGGCGGCTGGGAAGCGGCGCTGAGCAATACATTGAACACCGGCGACGGCGTATTGGCCGCACGCAACGGTATGTTCAGCCACAAGTGGATCGACATGTGCCAACGTTTTGGCCTCGAAGTGACGGTTGTGGATGTGGAATGGGGCAAAGGCCTGCCGGTGGATCAATTCGAAGAAATCCTGCGCGCGGATACGAAAGGCGAAATCAAGGCGGTTCTGGCCACCCATAACGAGACAGCCACCGGCGTGGTGTCGGACATTGCCGGGGTGCGGCGCGCCATGGATGCAGCGGGCCATGGCGCTTTGTTGTTGGTGGATGGGGTCAGCTCCATCGGGTCGATGGACTTTCAGTTTGACGCATGGGGCGTTGATGTGGCTGTCACCGGGTCGCAAAAAGGATTTATGTTGCCCGCAGGTCTGGCGATCACGGGGTTTTCGGAAAAGGCGGTTGCCGCCTCCAAGACCAGCACTTTGCCGCGCACCTTCTGGTCGATTGACGACATGCGCAAAGGTTATGAGGCCAACGCCTATCCCTATACGCCTGCTGTGGGTTTGATGAACGGCCTCAAGCTGGCCACGGAGATGCTGCTGGACGAAGGTATGGAAAATGTCTTCGCGCGTCATGCGCGGATCGCGGATGGGGTGCGTGCGGCGGTCTTTGCGTGGGGCATGACACCTTGTGCCAAGACACCTGATCTCTATTCCAACACGGTCACGGCCATTCTCACACCGCAGGGGTTCAACGCCTCCGATGTCGTGACCCACGCGGCCGAGCACTATGGCATGGCCTTCGGTACGGGCTTGGGTGATGTGGCCGGCAAGGTGTTTCGCATCGGGCACCTCGGCAGTCTGACGGACGCCATGGCCTTGTCAGGCATTGCCACGGCAGAGATGTGCATGGCCGATCTGGGACTTGATATCACACTTGGCTCCGGTGTCGCTGCAGCGCAGTCGGTTTACCGACACGGAAACGCAGGTAAGCGGATGGCGGCGCAATGAAAGACACGCTGATCATTCCCACGCTGGAAGACATGCGCGCCGCGCACAAGCGTATTGCGCCGTACATTCATCGTACGCCTGTTTTGACCTCGAGCTATTTCAACGAGTTGACCGGTGCGCAGTTGTTTTTCAAATGCGAAAACTTTCAGAAGGCCGGTGCGTTCAAGGTGCGCGGGGCCTCGAACGCGGTCTTCGGGCTCAGCGACGAGATGGCCAAGCGCGGCGTGGCAACCCATTCATCAGGCAATCACGCTCTAAGCCTGTCTTATGCGGCCGGGCGACGGGGTATTCCATGCCACGTGGTCATGCCCCGCACGGCACCTGAGGCCAAGAAAGCCGCAGTGCGTGGCTATGGCGGGATCATCACCGAGTGCGAACCCTCCACCAGCAGCCGCGAAGAGGTCTTTGCCAAGGTACAGGCAGCGACCGGCGCGGAATTCGTGCACCCCTACAACGACCCACGTGTGATCGCGGGTCAGGGAACATGCAGCGCCGAATTGATGGAGCAAACGGACGGTTTGGACATGGTCATCGCGCCCATTGGCGGCGGTGGGATGATTTCCGGCACCTGCCTCACGCTCAGCAATATCGCACCCGAGGTGCAGATCATTGCGGCAGAGCCCGAAATGGCCGACGACGCCTATCGCAGCTTCAAGGCTGGTCATATTATCGCCGATGACGCGCCGCAGACGATCGCGGACGGACTGAAAGTGCCGCTGAAAGACCTGACCTGGCATTTCGTAAGCAACCATGTGACTGACATCCTGACTGCAAGCGAGCAGGAGATCATTGATGCCATGAAGCTGACGTGGCAGCGCATGAAGATCGTCATCGAAGCCAGCTGTGCGGTGCCGATGGCCACCATTCTGAAGAACAAGGAGATGTTCGCGGGCAAACGCGTCGGCGTCATCATCACCGGCGGGAATGTCGACATGGACACCCTGCCTTGGATCAACGGCTGAGGAGATACGACAATGAACAAGCAAGTGACACTTGAAGGTCTGGAAGTTGGCTATGACGTCCCCGCCCTGCCGGGCATGGATGAAGCGGATATTTGCACACCGGCGTTGGTGCTGGATTTGGATGCGCTGGAACGCAACATCGTCAAGATGGGCGATTTCGCCAAAAGCCACGGCATGCGTCACCGCGTGCACGGCAAAATGCACAAATCGGTTGATGTGGCCTTGTTGCAGGAACGTCTGGGTGGATCATGCGGCGTTTGCTGCCAGAAGGTCTCGGAAGCGGAGGTTTTTGCGCGTGGCGGGATCAAGGATGTGCTGGTCAGCAATCAGGTGCGCCAACCCGAAAAGATCGACCGCCTTGCGCGGTTGCCCAAGCTGGGCGCGCGCGCGATCTGTTGTGTCGATGATCTGGCCAATGTCGCGGACCTGTCCGCGGCGGCCGTCAAGCACGGCACCGAAATTGAGTGTTTGGTTGAGATTGATGTGGGTGCGGGACGCTGTGGTGTGCAATACGGTCAGCCGGTGGTTGAATTGGCACAAGCCATTGACGCGGCCGACGGGTTGAAATTTGCAGGCATTCAGGCCTATCAGGGCGCGATGCAGCATCTGGACAGCTATGAAGAGCGGCAGGGCAAGACGCAGGTGGCCATTGATCAGGTGCGCGAAAGCGTTGATATGCTCAAGGCGGCCGGATTGGAATGCGACATCGTCGGCGGTGGCGGTACGGGGTCGTATTATTTTGAGAGCGCGTCGGGCGTGTTTAATGAACTGCAATGCGGCTCCTATGCTTTCATGGACGCCGATTACGGGCGGATTCTGGACAAGGACGGCAAGCGGATCGACGAAGGCGAGTGGGAAAACGCATTGTTCCTGCTGACCTCGGTGATGAGCCATGCCAAGGCGGACAAGGCGATTGTCGATGCGGGTCTCAAGGCTCAATCGGTGGACAGCGGTTTGCCAACTGTTTTTGGACGTACAGATGTGGAGTACGTCAAGTGTTCGGACGAGCATGGTGTTGTCGCGGATCCCTCCGGTGTGTTGGCAGTCAATGACAAGCTCAGGCTGGTGCCGGGGCACTGTGACCCGACCTGCAATGTGCATGATTGGTATGTGGGTGTGCGGGGCGGAAAGGTCGAGGTCGTTTGGCCGGTTTCGGCGCGCGGCAAGGCCTATTGAGCGCGGATATCGGATGGGCCGGGCCCATCCGACAGGCCGGGGGCGTTGCCCCCGGACCCCCATGCATATTTGAAGAACAATGAGGCAAGGCGGTGCTTTGCCAATGGAAGGAGCGGGCCGATGTGGATTGTGCCTGAGAAAGAGATCGCGGATTTGATGACGCGGGAGGCTGCGTATGCAGCCGTTGAAGGGGTTTTCGCCTCTATGGCTGCAAGAACTGCCTATAACTTCCCGGTGATCCGGGAAGCCATCGGTTACGCGGATGCGCTTTATGGGTTCAAGTCGGGGTTCGACAAATCGGGGCTGGCGTTGGGTTTGAAGTCTGGTGGCTATTGGCCGGGCAATGAAGCCAAGGGGTTGACCAATCATCAGTCCACGATCTTTCTGTTTGATGCCGACACAGGCCAATGCCGGGCGATCGTGGGGGGTAATCTGCTGACCGCGTTGCGCACGGCGGCGGCATCATCCGTGTCGATTCAGCATCTTGCGCGCAAGAACGCCAAGGTGTTGGGCATGATCGGAGCAGGTCATCAGTCAGTGTTTCAGATGCGCGCGGCCCTTGAGCAGCGGAGCTTTGAGAAGGTGATCGGATGGAATTATCATCCGGAAATGCTTTCGCGTCTCGCTGATTGTGCCCAGGAACTTGGGCTACCTTTCGAGGCCGTTGATCTACCGACCCTTGGGGCACAGGCGGACGTAATAATTTCCATCACCTCCTCTCATGATCCGATCCTGATGGACACCCATGTCACGCCTGGCACGCATATCGCCTGCATGGGGACGGACACGAAAGGCAAACAGGAGGTCGAGGCGGCGCTATTGAGCCGGGCATCCGTGTTCACTGACGAGATCGCGCAATCAATCACCATCGGTGAGGCCCAGCATGCGGTGGCTGCCGGTTTGATCACCTCCAAGGATATCACGGAGATCGGTGCGGTGATCAACGGCACCGCGCCGGGCCGCACGGGTGATGATGACATCACGCTCTTTGATGGGACGGGCGTGGGCCTGCAGGATCTTGCGGTTGCATCGTCCGTGGTCGACCTCGCGATCGCCAAAGGCGTGGCGATAGAGGTCGATTTCTAGGCACGTGCCGGACACCCAGCCAGCAGGATGTCCCCGGGTCGGGGGCGTCCGGACCTGTTGCGCAAAGGCCATGGCCCAATTTGGGCGCATGTGTCTGTTTGACAAAGCCCGCACCAGAGAGAAGATGCGGGATCAGTTTGAATGCCGCAGGACCCAAGCCCCCTCATGGACACCCTAATTTCCGTTTTCTTGCCGCTATCGTTGGCGGTCATCATGTTTTCACTGGGGCTCGGGCTGACGCTGCGCGATTTTCAACGTGTGTTTGCGCAGCCGATGGCTTTGCTCGCAGGCTTTTGCGCGCAGGTTCTCGTGCTGCCGGCTGTCGCTTTTGCTCTGGTCAAGGCATTCGGGTTGAGCGGGGAAATCGCGTTTGGCGTGATGATCCTGTCGGTTTGTCCCGGCGGCGTGACGTCGAACATGTTGACCCGACTGGCGGGCGGGACTCTGGCGTTGTCGATATCGCTGACCGGGGTCATCAGCTTGCTGTCTGTGATCACCGTTCCGCTGTTCGTGGCGTTCTGGGCCGCTGTGTTTTTATCCGCAGGCGCTATTGATGTGAACGTCACTGAACTTGCACTCGCAATGTTCGCCATCACCACAGTACCTGTCATTTTGGGCATGACGCTGCGTGGGATGGCGCCGGGCATTGCCGATCGCCTTGATGCGAGCTTCTACCGGGTTGCCGCGGTTTTGTTCGCTGTGATTGTTGTGGGCGCGCTGGCGGCGGGATGGGATATCTTTTTGGCCAATTTCGCCACGCTTGCGCCGTTGATGTTGTTGATGGTGCTCGTGCTGGTTCTGGTGGGGTGGTCGATTTCCAGCCTGTTGCGCCTGCCCAAACGTGACAAAGGCGCCATCGCCATCGAAACGGGTATTCAGAATTCAACGCTGGGGATCACGCTGGCGGGTTTACTGCATACCGGAGCAGAGGTTTTGCCCGTGATTGCCCTGCCCTCCGCAATGTATGGAATTGTCATGTACGTCGGCGCGATCCCGGCTATCGTGTTGCTGCGCGCGGCACTGAGGGGGGAAAGCTGATGCAAAGCGATGTCATCATCATAGGGGCCGGGCTTGCGGGCCTTGTTGCCGCATCCGAGCTTTTGGAGCGTGGCAAGACCGTCACCATCCTGGATCAGGAAGGGCGACAAAACCTGGGCGGTCAGGCGTTCTGGAGCCTTGGCGGTCTGTTCATGGTCGACACACCGGAACAGCGGCGTATGAAAATCCGCGACACACATGCGCTGGCAACCAACGACTGGTTCGGCTCCGCACAGTTCGACCGGCCCGAAGACCACTGGCCGCGTGCCTGGGCGCAGGCCTATCTGGAGTTCGCCGCCGGGGAAATGCGCCCCTGGCTGCACCAGATGGGCATGCGCTGGTTCCCCATCGTGGGCTGGGCGGAACGCGGCGGCTCGTTCGCGGACGGGCACGGCAACTCTGTGCCGCGTTTTCACCTGACATGGGGCACGGGGCCCGGCGTGTTGCGCCCGTTTGAGGCGCGTGTGTTGCAGGGCGAAAAGGAAGGCAAGGTCACCTTTGGGTTTCGCCATAGGGTGACGCGGCTGGATGTGACGGACGGGCGCGTGACGGGCGTAGCAGGTGAGGTGCTGGCCCCCGATGAGGCAGTACGCGGGGCCAAGACGAACCGTGACGTGGTGGATCAGTTCGATATTGCCTGTGATCAGGTGATCGTTACATCCGGGGGCATCGGAGGCAATTTCGATCTGGTACGGCGCAACTGGCGCGATGATCTCTATGGCCCCCTGCCCCAGAAGATGGTCAGTGGCGTGCCCGATCACGTAGACGGCCTGATGCTGGATGTGACGCGGCAGGCGGGTGCGGAGCTGATCAACGAGGACCGCATGTGGCACTACTGCGAAGGGGTGCAAAACTGGAATCCGATCTGGCCCAAGCACGGAATTCGGATTTTGCCCGGGCCATCTTCGATGTGGTTTGACGCCACCGGCGAGCGTTTGCCAGCACCCTGCCTGCCCGGTTTCGATACCATGAGCACACTGCGCGAGATCACCAAACGTGGACATGATCACACGTGGTTCGTGCTGACGCAGGCGATTATCGAAAAAGAATTTGCGCTGTCAGGATCCGAGCAGAACGAAGACCTTACCGAGGGCGGTTGGCGCGACGTTTTGAAAGCGCGGCTTGGCAAGGGTGCGACACCAGCCGTGGAGGCGTTCAAGGAAAAGGGCGAGGATTTCATCGTCGCCAATGACTTCGACACTCTGGTTTCTGGTATGCAGCAACGCGGTGGCAACCTCATCGACAAGGACCGTCTGCGCGCGCAGATCGAGGCGCGGGATGCTCAGATGGATCATGCGTTTACCAAGGATGCACAGATCATGGCCATTCGAACGGCGCGCAATTTCATCGGTGACAAGCTGATGCGCACCGCCAAACCGCACAAGATCATGGACCCGACCAAGGGCCCGTTGATTGCGGTAAAACTGCATGTGGTGACGCGCAAGACGTTGGGCGGCATTCATACTGATCTCGACACCCGTGTCTTTGCCCCGGGCGGCGCGCTGATCGAAGGGCTTTATGCCGCCGGAGAGGCCGCAGGCTTTGGCGGCGGCGGCTATCACGGCAACAACGCGCTGGAAGGGACATTCCTCGGCGGATGCCTTCATTCGGGTCGCCGCGCGGGGCGTGCAGCAGGATGATCACTGTCTTTGGTGCAGGCTCCATCGGCTGCTTTGTCGGCGGGATGCTGGCGCTGTCGGGCCAAAAGGTGACGCTGGTCGGGCGGCCCGGTCTGGCTGAGCAACTGGCCCAAGGGTTCTTTGTGGCCGGGCAAGGGCGCGCCTTGCAGCAGGTGCCTGCTGAAAACTTTGAGGTCGTGACCGCTTTGGCCGAAGCGCCCCCATCTGAAATGGTTCTGGTCTGCGTGAAATCCGGCGATACCGCCAAGGCCGCCGCGACCATTGCCACAGACGGGTCACAAGGCGCCACTGTGATCAGTCTGCAAAACGGGATCACGAACGCCGACGTGTTGGCACGCCAGCTTGGATCGCAGCGCGTCGTAGCAGGCATGGTCGGGTTCAACGTGGTGCAGACCAGCCCCGGCGCCTATTCCCAAACCACTGAAGGCGAAATCATCCTTGGACAGCAGGGCGCGGGCCTTGTCTCCATGATGCGGCTGACGGCCATCACCGCTCAGGTGCACCCCAATATGGTGGGCGTGCAGTGGTCCAAGCTGTTGATGAACCTCAATAATGGGATCAACACACTGTCCGGATTGGGCCTGAAGGCGCAACTGAGCGACGAGGGCTGGCGATTGGTCTTGGCGCGGTGCATCAGCGAAGGCATCAAGGTGGCCCGTGCAGAAGGTGTGACGCTGGAGAAGGTGGGCAAGGTGCCCCCACGGCTGATCCCGTTTGTGCTGCGCCTGCCCGATTTCCTGTTCACGCGCGTGGCCGGAGCGATGTTGGCGATCGACCCCGCGGCGCGCTCCTCCATGGCGGAGGATTATGAACGCTCAAAGCCGGGCGAGATCGACTGGCTGAACGGCTACGTGATGGAACGGGCAGAGGCGCATGGCATCAGCGCACCGATCAACACCCGCGTGACCATTCTGGTCAAAGAAGCATTTGCCGATCCGAAACGCTCGAAACTGACGCTGACGGCGCTGGATATTCTGCGTTGATCAGATGGTTAAAGTCACGCCCCTGCGTCCTGATCGGTCAGGCCGCGGTCAGACAATCGGCGTGTCGACCACGATGTCGTCATCCACGCCCAGCGTAGCCAACACATTGCCGCCCTGCACGTAGTCATAGATGTTGAGCGTATTGCCGCCAGCATCTGTCACTGGCCCACTGGCGGATGCCTGAAACTGCCCGCCTGAAGCTCCTGTCAGAGTGAGCTGGTCGCCCGCATCGCCAAGAATAACGGCACTGTCACCAAGGGCCACGCCCAACAGGGCTTCTAATTCCTCATGGGCGGTGTCCGACAAACCCATCACATCCGCGAGGCTGAGCGTCAAGCTATTGGACAGGCCATTGGCCATGTCGATCGCCTCTATGCCGGACACATCCAACACTGGCAGGACGGCAACTGTGAGATCACCAGACAGTTCAACCTTAAGCGTGTCGGTGCCTGCGCCACCGTCGATCTTTTCGCCGCTGAGCCCGGTGGCGTTGGTGATCAAAATGGTATCGTCCCCAGCCCCGCCAAGGATGACGTCCTGACCTGCGCCACCGTCGATGGTGTCGTCTCCTCCCAGCCCAAGCAACACGTCATTGCCGCCCGCACCCTGAATGACATCACCCATCGTCCCACCGATAAGCAGGTCACTTTCGGCCAGACCCGTCAAAACTTCGGCGGCTGCAGAAGGTGTGAATAGCTCCGTCGAGAATAGCTCCAACTCGGCGGTATTGGGCGTGCCATCCAGATCAAAACGCACCGTGACACTGAAGCGGTTGACCTCGCCCAGCAGCGTTTCGATGCCATCAATCTCGGCCAATGGCAGATCGTAGTTCAGCCCCTGATTGACGACTGCGGGGTGTGTCTGATCCGCAATGACACCCAGATCAACGCCATCCACTTCCAGCGAGACCGCAAAATCAATCAAGATGGGGTTAAACAGCTGCGATGTGGCCAGTGCCGCGCTCAAATCTGAGGGCGTGTTCAGGAACGTCGGTGACGGATCAAGCCCCGATAGCTTGGTAAGATCGGTAATAATGCCAATCCCATAAGCTTCCACGGTAACGGCGTAGCCATTTGCCGTGGTGTTGGTCAAATCGTCGAAGGCACGCTCCCAGTTTCCGGTCGTTGGATCACCATCAGAGATGAACAGCAGAAAATTGGACTGGGTGTTCAGCTGAGCATCAAAGAAGTCTTCGGCTGCATTCAAAGCGTAGCCCCAATCGGTCGCTCCACCTGTTGTCACAAGGTTGCGCACAGTACCGGGGAGCGTTGCATCCTGCAGATCGAACGGACCCAAAGATATGACATCGCCCGCAAAGGTGATGATCTGGACGTCTACCTCCGTCGCGGCCCCTGCGAATTGCGCTGCAAGGAGTTCCAGCGCGCCTGCAACGGCTTCTTTCTGATCAATCCAGTCTTGCGCGCTGACACTGCCCGAGCGGTCCATCGCGATGGCAAGGTTGAGTGACGAGGGCGCGGTCTGGACCGCCTGAATAGCGACATTCCCCGACGGTCCGGCGGCTGTGGCGCTGGTCGAAATGCCCACGGATGCAGGCGAGTTGCTGCCAATTCCGGGGCTTTCGACCTCGACAGTGACCGTGCCTGTTGTGGTTGCACCGTTGCTGTCCGTGACATTGAACTCGAAGGTATCAACACCCTGAAAACCCGTGTTTGGCGCGTAAGTGTATGTGCCGTCAGTGTTGATGCTGACCGTCCCATTGATCGGGCCGCTGGCCCCCGCGGCAAAGACAAGCGCACCCGGGCTATCGGCATCCGTCGCAATGAGCGTGCCCGCAAAGTCGGTATTTTGCAGCGTCTCCTCCACGATACCGCGCTGGACCACGGGGCCGTCATTGGTGCCGGTGATGGTCACGCTGACCTGCTGGGTTTGGCTGGCTCCCTGATCATCTGTGACGGTGGCGATGAAGGTCTCGGTCGCCAGCATATTCTGCGACAGCACTTCGGCCCGAACGTTGTCGATATTGTAAGTCCAAGCGCCCGAGGCATCTATGGCAAAGGTGCCGTAAGTCCCGTTCGCGGAGCCCGCCCATGTCAAAACGCTGCCCAAATCGGCGTCGGTTGCGGTCAACTGACCGGCGGTCAAGGTGGTTTCATCACCCTCGATCAAGGCCCCGGCGGCTTGCCCGCTGGTGGTTGTGATCTGCGGCGCGTCGTTGGACCCGGTCAGAACGATTTCGACAACATCCGTTGCTGTCGCCCCGCTGTCGTCGGTGACGGTCGCGGTGAAGCTTTCGGTAACGACCTGCGCTTGGGTCAATGATTGGGCCGCTGCAGCATTCAACGTGTAGGTCCAACCCCCCGCCGCACTGATAACAAAACTGCCATAGAGGCCCGGCGCAGACCCAGACCAACTGGCCGATCCTCCGGCATCTGAATCGGTGAACGTCAATACACCAGATGCCGTGAGCGTGGCGCCGTCTTCGTCCAAGGCAGCCTGGTTGGCACCGGGAGTTGTTGTAATCTGCGGCGCATCGCCGGTGCCGGTGATTGTGATGGTCACAGGTATCTGGGCAGTCACACCATCATCATCTGTCACAGTGGCCGTGAAGGTTTCGGTCTGTTGCTGCCCGTCCTGCAAACCCTGCGCTGCAGTCTGATTGAGCGTATACGTCCAATCACCGGCGGCGGTGATGGCGAAACTGCCCAAACTGCCCGCGCTGCTGCCGCTCCATGTGAGGATCGCACCGGGGTCGGCATCCGTCGCCGTGAGCGTGCCCCCGGCGGTGCCTGTGCCGTCCTCGATCACGTTGCCCTGAGCCAGAGCGGTGGTGATCTGTGGTGGATCGCTGATCCCGGTGACGGAGACCGTGACGCTGGCAAGTGCTGTGCCGCCCGCCCCGTCTGACACCTGCACGACAAAGCTGTCGGGACCGCTGTAGTTGGGCGCGGGCGTGTACGTGTAAGCGCCCGTTTGCGTCAAGACGACCGTCCCGTTCGACGCGGCGGTATCAAGGGTGTAGCTGAGCACATCGCCGTCGATGTCGCTGGAGGCGATGACGCCGGCCACGCTGCCATCTTCGGCCACCGTGGTCTGAGCATCCTGCGCGACTGGCGCATCATTGACGGGCAGCACCTGTACCGTGACCACGCCGGTTTCATTCAAGCCCTGCCCATCCGTCACCGCATAACTGAAACCGTCTGTCCCATTGAAGTTCGGGTCGGGCACAAAGGTAAAACTGCCGTCCGGGTTGACCTGTGCAGTGCCGTTCGCGGCTGGCGTGGCCAGAGTGAACGTCAGTGTCTGGCCCGGCACCGTCGCAATGGAGACCACGCCCGCAATCGGTGCCGAACTTCCGGTGTCTTCTGCACCTGCCACGCTGATGTTGGGCGCATCGAAGCCGTTATCGATCAGCAGGTTGCCCTCGTCGAAACTGTCGTCCTGATCTTGAATTTCGGGTGCCTGCTCCTGTTCCTCGCCGATGCCTGTCGGTTCATCGATCGAGTCTACCTCAAGCTCATCTGACGAAGACTGGCCGGGATCATTCGCCGTTCCGTTCGATGTTGTGTCTCCAAGGCTGACGAATGTATCACCCCCATCCACGCGTGCGAATGCCGCGCGGAATGCATCGACGGCCTCGGCAATCAACAGGTTGTCTTCGGCGTCATCCGCAAGGGTGCGAGGTTCTTGCCGCACTTCGCCATTCAGCGAGGTCAAAATCCATTTGCTGTCGATATCGGTGATGTTGGCGACCACATCGCCGTTGACATTGCGCAGGACAATCTCTCCGACATCCCCGTCGGGATCGCGGGTCAGCGACACTTCGGTGATGACGACGCCGTTGCGCGTTTCGATCTCGGCCAGCACGGTCGTGCCGCGGATACCCATTGTTGCCGAGGGCGTATTGACGTCCATACCGCCGGTCTTGGCGACCTGGCCCGCGATAAATACGAACCCGCCCTGAATCAGGCTGAATGTGCCGCTGTTTTCTGAGCCATTGGGATCATAAACAAGCTCGTCGATGACCATGCGGGAACTGGCGGAGAGGGTAAAGATCGTGCCATCAACAAATGTCACCGAAAGGCTGCCGCCATCCCCGGTCTGCACCACATCATTCTGGAAAATCTTCATCCCGGTGCTTAGTTCTTCGACCACGCCATCGGCGCGCTGCACGCTGGCATCGCCAGATGCAGCCTCAACCTGTCCTATAGGGCCCAATGCGGCCGTGTTTCCAACCTGTGCGTATTGTCCGGGCGCGATAGGACCGGCCAGTGTTTCGACAGTGGCACCGCGCAGCACAGAACCATCCGGCGCGTAGATGTCTGCGGGTGCCTCAGACCGAAAATAGTCCGGCAATCGCACCGATGCGGCTCCTTCCGTCGTCAGAACCAGGTCATGGCCCGCCCGCAAAAACTCCGCCTCGAACAACGCCTCAGACTGCGGCACGACATATGTGCCAGCTTCGTCTGGAAGCACCACGGTCTGCGACGCGGCGGGTTCGGTTTCAATGGTGTGCGCAATAGACACGGGGCTTTTGCCTCAAAAAAATCCTAATAATGCCTAAGAATAGATTAAATTCTTGAGGCTGCATGTGAAGCAGGACACACAAGGCTCAAAACCGAGAAAAAACACTGTTTCCTCTCGCTATGGTGGAAGTTCGCAAGTTCAGTCGCCGTGAAATTGGGCCCGCGCTGCGCCCAAACCTTGATAAACACTGCGAATCATTGAGTATGAAGATGTGTTTTGACGGCAGGGACCGCCCAAATCCGGCGCGCTCCTCCGCTGAAAGACGCGTGGGTGACGGGACAAGATGCAGCAATGGTTTTCAGTGTGGTTCGGCTGGTTCCGGTTCATTGGCTTTGTCGGCTTGTTCTTTGGTCTGGCGATCAGAATTGGCGATCCAAGCCCGGTCTCTTCGCTGCGCAACGCGGCTTTTGACATCTACCACCAATCCAAGCCGCGCACATATGAGGCGATGCCTGTGGCGATCATTGATCTGGACGATCGCAGCATCGAAGAACTGGGGCAATGGCCTTGGCCACGCAACAGGCTGGCCGATATGGTGGACAGAACCATGCAGGACGGCGCCGTCGCGATAGCCTTCGACATCGTGTTCGATCAGCCGGACAAGCTGTCGCCCGCGCAGATTGCCCAAGACAATCCGGACCTGCCGCAAGAGTTCAAGACGTTGCTGCAAGGGATGCCCGATCATGACGAGATGTTTGCCCAAAGCATCGCCCGAGGCCGGGTGATACTGGGCCAAACCAGCGTGCGCACCACGGCAGGCAACCGCGCCGAAAAATTGGAGATGATCCCAAGCGCGCACGCCCTGATCGGCGCGGACCCACGCCCCTTTTTGTGGACCTTTCCCGACATTGTGCAGAATTTGACCACGCTCGAGACACAGGCGGCGGGCCTGGGCATGTTCACTGCGCGCCCAGACCGCGACGGTGTCTATCGCCGCGTGCCAATCGTGATGAGCGTACAGAACGAAATCCGCCTTGGATTGGCACCAGAACTGTTGCGGGTGGCCACGGGTGGACAACCTTTTGCCATCCGCACAAACGAGGCCGGCATCGAAGGGGTCGTGCTTGCGCGTCAACTGGTCCAAACCGCGGAGAACGGCACGGTATGGCCCTATCTGACGCCGTCCAACCCGGCGCGCTACGTGTCGGCCGCCGATCTGTTGACAGGACGGATGCCGCCGGGGCGCCTCGCGGGGCATCTGGTGTTTGTCGGTACGTCTGCTATCGGATTGGAAGATTTTCGCGCCACACCGCTGGGCATTGCCATGGCGGGGGTCGAAATTCATGCGCAGGTGCTCGAAAACATACTGGCGCAAACGTTGTTGGTGCGCCCAAATTACACCATCGCAGTGGAACTACTGGCGACGTTGGTGCTATGCACGCTGGTCATCATTTTTGCACCCGGCCTTTCCGCGCGGGCCCTGATCGGGGCGTCATTGCTGCTTCTCGGAGGCTACGTCGGCTTTAGTTACTACCTGTTTTACACGCAGCGCATCTTGCTGGATCCCTCTTTTCCCGTTCTAGCGACCGCCACGGCCCTGATCCTGATCTCCATGGTCAACTACCTGCGCGAAGAACGACAGCGGCGCGAAATCCGCGGTGCGTTCGGGCAATATGTCTCGCCCGATCTGGTCAACCAGTTGAGCGAGAACAAAGGCAAACTGACCCTTGGTGGAGAGACCCGCGAATTGACGCTTTTGTTCAGCGACGTGCGTGGTTTCACCGCCATTGCCGAAGATTTCAAGGACGATCCAGAGGCGTTGACCTCCCTGATGAATCAATTTCTGACGATCCTGTCCAACGCGATTATGGATACCAAGGGAACAATCGACAAATTCATGGGCGACGCGGTGATGGCCTTTTGGAATGCCCCGCTTGATACACCCGATCATGAACGCGCTGCATGCCGGGCCGCGTTGCGAATGATTGCGGACGTCGAGGCGCTGAATGCGATGCGCCTTTTGGCAGCCGAAGCCCCCCGCAAACGCAGCGGCGAGCGGCGCAAGACGCGATTGCCCGTCGGCAAGAGCGGCAAGGTCCACCGCATCAATGTTGGGATCGGGATCAATACAGGCACCTGTGTCGTAGGCAACATGGGAAGCGACACGCGGTTCGACTACACCGCCTTGGGCGATCCGGTGAACGTTGCCTCGCGGCTCGAAGGGCAGTCGCGGTTTTATGGGGCCGCGATCATTTTGGGCGAAGAAACCGCGCGCCGTGTTCGCGGTGATTTCGCCTTGATCGAACTGGATATGGTGCGCGTCGTGGGCAAGGCTCTGCCGGAAAACATCTTTGCGCTGGTTGGGGATCAAACCCTACGCAATCGACCAAGCTTTCAAACTGCTGCAACAACGAATACGCAGATGTTGCAGGCATACCGCGCACAGGACTGGGAGGTCGCAATAAGGCATCTTGACGATTTGGACGGACAATTCGCAGCGGCTGATCTGCATCTGGAAGGATATCTGGCGCTCTACCGTCAACGGCTTATGGATCTGCGTCAAAATCCGCCGGCGCCCGACTGGGACGGTGTATTTGCGTCCACCAAGAAGTGATCAGCGTTCGCGCAGTGCTTCGGAGCGTGCGCGCAAGATCGGTTTGGCCAGATAAGACAGCACCGTTTTCTGCCCGGTCTGAATGTCGACAGTTGCGATCATTCCCGGTGTGATCGGCAAGGGAGCGTCATCTGTGCCCAGATAGGACTTTTTGGTGCGTACGATCACCTTGAAAAACTCCAGCCCTTCCGGGGTACTGATCGTGTCGGCACCGATGCGCACCACTTCACCTTCGAGCGCGCCATAGACCAGATAATCATAGGCGGAAATCTTGACGGACGCCGACTCGCCTGTGCGCACAAACGCAATATCACGTGGGCCAAGGCTCGCTTCGATCAACAGGCTGTCGTCGCTCGGTACGACCTCGACCAAGGGCGCGCCGGGCTGCACAACAGCGCCAATGGTCGTGGCGTTGATCGTGTTGATGGTCCCACGTACCGGGGCGCGCAACTGCGCACGCGACACGCGGTCATCCGCACGGCGCAGGGTCTCCTGCACCACCGCCAGTTCCAGTTGCAGCTGTGCAAGCCGCTGCCGCGCCGAGAGTACGTAGGCCGATCGCGCCGCGGTGATTTGGTTCTCCACTTCGGCAATCGCAGCCTTCAAGCGCGGTTCACGCGCCTGCGACACAGCCAAGTCGCCATTGAGTTCGGCAAAGCGCGATTTGAGGCGTAACAACTCCACCTGCGGGACAAGGCCGCGTGTCACCAAACCTTCGGTCTGGGCGATTTCTTCCGCTAACGGCGCGAGGATATTGCGGGTGCGCGTTCGTTCAGCGCGCAATTCGTCCAGCGCGCTGCGGCGTTGGGTGAGTTGATTGCCCAGCACTTCAACCTCTTGCGCCAGTTGATTGCGACGGGACACGAAAAGCTGCTTTTCGGCCTGTGTCGCCAAAGGGCTGCGCGCGATCAGAGCCGCATCAAAGGTCAGTTCCGGCTGAGATTGCGCCTCGGCCCGCAAGCGCGCTACTTCGGCCAAAATCGCGGTTTCACGCTCGCGCAGTTCGCCGCGTTCCGAGGCAAATCGCGTATCGTCAATCTGCATCAGAACTTGCCCGGCTTCGACCTGATCCCCCTCTGCGACGTCGATACTGCGAATGATCCCGCCTTCAAGGCTCTGGACGACCTGCACCTGCTGCGACGGGATCACCCGACCATCCGCACGGGCGGATTCTTCTATTTCGTAGGTCGCGGCCCAAAATACGAACGCTGCAAACCCAAGCGCCATCACCAGCAACAACCGCCCCGGCCCGAGATCCGACACCGCCACCTGCGCGCCTGCGACAGTGTTGGCAAATTCATCCTCGACCCGGTTTCCAAACATCGCCTATTCCCCGGCCCGCGCGCTAAGCGCTTGCAACTTGGACATCACATCGGCCCGCGCACCATCCAGCACAACACGGCCCCGCTCCATCACGATCAGCCGTGACGCCAGGGCAGACAGCGATTGGCGGTGCGTGCACAGGATCAGCCCCGTGCCACCCGCGTTCAGCGCTCTCAAACGCTCAACCACGTGCATTTCCATCCGTTGATCCATCGCATTGGTCGGTTCATCCAGAAAAAGCATCTTGGGGCGGCGCAACAGCAAGCGGGCCAGCGCTACGCCCTGTTTCTGGCCACCCGACAGCCGATTGCCCTGTTCACCAATGAACAGGTCGAGGCCCTGCGGTGTATCGGACACGAATTCATCCATCGCCGCCGTGTGTAGCGCCTGCATCAGCGCCTCATCCGAAGCGCCCGGCAGGCCGACCAACAGATTTTCGCGCAAGGTTCCGGTAAACAATTCAGGCGTTTGTGGCAGGTATCCCAGCCCATTGCGCAGCTCTGCCGGATCGTATTGCGTGATCTCGATGCCGTCGATCAATACAGTGCCGCTGTCGCCGGGCAACAGCCCCGCGATCACCTTGCCCGCCGTCGTCTTGCCCGATCCGACCTTGCCCAAGAGCGCCACGCACTCCCCGGCAGACACATCCAACGTCAGATCATTGAGTGCCGGCACCTGCGCTTCGGGATAGGTCAGATGAACGGCCTTTAAGCTAACCGCCCCTTTCTTGACCACTAGATCAGAGCCGATGACTTGCGATTGATCGACAGGCAGTTTCATGAAACTGTTGAGTGCTGCCAATGATTTGAAGGCATATTGTGCCCGAAAGATCGTCTGCGCCAATGTGCCCAGCGGTGCTAATACCCGACCGGCCAGAATGTTGGCCGCAATCAAACCACCGATGGTGATCAACCCGTCTGACACCAGAAATACACCCCAAACAATGATCGCTATGCTGACGCCCTGCTGCACGGCTTGCGCGCCGTTTGCCGCCACATTCGACCAGAATTTGGTGCGCCCGTTGATCTGGCTGGAGGCGGCGACTGCGTTTTCCCATTCGCGTTGCATGACCGGCTCTGCGTTCAGGCTTTTGATGGTCTCGATGCTGGCCAAAGCCTCCACCAATACCACCTGCCGTTTGGTGGCCATTCGCTGCGCCTGGGCGGCACTGCGCGCAATGGGGATTTGAGCGGCCAGCGACAAAAGCAGAACCACCGGAACCGCCAGTAAAGGCACGATCGCCAGCGGCCCGACGATCACGTAAAGCACCGCAATGAAAACTCCGATAAACGCCAGATCTATCAGTGCAATGAATGTGGCAGAGGCGAAAAACTCACGTACGACTTCGAAATCGCGGATCGTGCTGGCAATGCCCGCTGGACCACCGGGGCGGTGCAAAAGCCGCACGCGCATCGCCTGATCAAAGAGCCGCGCCGCGACTTTGATATCAACGCGGCGGCTGACATTTTCGAGGATATTGGCCCGGATGGTGCGCACCACCAGGTCAAGCGCCAGCGCCAGTCCCACCCCGATCGCCAGCGTCCAGAGCGTTACAAATGCAAGGTTGGGAATCACCTTGTCATAGACATTCATTACAAAAAGCGGCAGCGCTAAGGTCAGCAGATTGACCAGCAGTGCCGCCAAGACCACTTGCGCCCAGTTGGCCCAATTTGCGCGGACCGGCCCCCAGAACCAATGCGTGTTGGATTGCGTCGCAGCCACCGTATCGGGCGACAAGCGACCCTCTGCGCGATCCTGCGCGGGCGTCACCAGCAGAACCTGTTGCTGCAATCGTTTCGTTAGAGCACGTACCGGCGCCTCTTCGATCATATCACCCGCGTGTGGGTCGATCAGACGGGCCATTTTCGCATTATCCGGGGCACTCATGAGGATCAATGGGTTGCCTTCGCGTTCAAAAACTACGGCAGGAAAAGCAACGGGATCAATCTTGTGTGGCGACACCCGCATCAGTCGCGTTTTCAAACCGACCGTCGCCAAGCGACGTGCCAAATCCTGTGCGGAGTGTCCCGTGCCACCCGCTGGAACACGGGCACGCAATGCCGCCAGACTGAAGGGCCGATCAAAATGCCGCGCCAGCCAAAGCACCGTCGCTTCCGCCGGTGATGAATCAGGAGATGCAGCATTGGAGTGGTCGGATGCCACCGGTCTGGCCGCATCCTCCGCGGGTGTCATTTGAGAGGCTCAATTTCGACGTTAAACACAGACATTGGCGCACCGCGGGCTCGATCCTGAAAGATCGGATCAAGCGCGATATCGCTTTTGCGCACCCCAAAATGGTTTGCAAGTTCGCTTTGGGCCGCGAGCACGCGGTAGGTGCTGAAGGCGAGGCTCGCGTCCGAGCTGACCTTTTGGAATTCAACATTGAACCGCGCGCGCTCGACCTCGAGCAGATCAAGCAACGTGCGCTTGGCCGCGTCAAATTCCTCGCCGTAGACGTCGACAATCATCCGGTTGATGCGCAGCTGCCGGTCCAGCATCGCCGCACGTTCCGCATTCGAGCGATGGTTATTCCACGAGCGTGCAGCCAGCTCCCGCACGTCACGCACTGCGACGGCGCGTTCGGACTGCGCCTTGTAATTAAGCTGTGCCGCGGCATTACGTTCGGCCTTTCGCCCGCCCTGATAGAGCGTCCATTTCAGGCCAAACCCGACAAAAGCCTCGTTGCGGTCACCGCTGATGCCGTTGCGATTGATTTCACGCGAAACACCCGCGTTCAACGTGACCCGCGGCGCGGATTGAGACAACGTGGCTTGTTCCTGAAACTTGCTTTGGTCCACTTGAGTTTGGGCATATTGGACCCGGTAGCTGTTGGTGATCGCCTGTTGCGTTACCTGCGCAAGCGATGCTGGAATGCGCGCGCGGTGCAAATGCATGGCCCCAGAAGGTTTGCGCCCGATCACGCGTTCATATCGCGCAACCGCATCACGCAAGGCGCGCTCCACTTCCAACTGCGCCACGCGCGCGGAATTGATCCTGTCGTCGATGGTGAGCTTGTCGCTGAACGGCAAGCGCCCACCATCCACCAGATCCGCAACACGCCGCCCGATTTCGCGGTGCTTGGCCACGTTGCGCCGCGCGACCTGCAACAGTGATTGGTGGCGATAAACATCAATGTAGGCTTCGGTTGCATTCAGCGCCATCGTCTCCGAGGCGTCCAATAGACGGAAAATACTGCCATCGACACGCGCCGCATTGGCATAAACGGAATTGGCCCGGTAGAGCCCATCGAATATTACCAGCTCCGCGTTCACACCGACACGCGCGCGCGATTGCGTCCTGTTATTGTCAGCAGCAGACAGCGCGCCGGGATCATCCACGCGCTGATACCCCGCCTCTCCCGACAGATCGACACGGGGTTGAAATTCGCCACGCAGCTGCATCAGTTCATAGGCCGTTGCGCGCATTTCTGCCTGCGAAGCCTTGAGTGCCGGATTTGTGGTCAGCGCATGCTGGACAGCGGATTTCAACGACTCTGCGGCTATTGGCCCGGTGGTCGAAAGCAAAAAGCATGTCGCAAAAATCGGTTTCAAAAAAGTCTTCAATCAAATCTCCTTCAGAGCAACACAAAGCGGCCAAGGATGGACTTCGGCAACGTTAACTCACTATTGGGAAATTTCAAACTGATAGCGCCAAAGTAGAAAACCGGGTCGCTTGGTCGGTGTCAGCTCGAGATCACATACACGAACCAGATCCAAATCATGGCAACGTATGTCAGTTGATGCAGCGTTTGATCCACACCCGTGGCCCGCCAGAACCCGGCATCGGCGGGCGTCAGGTCATGTGCGGCTGTGTGACGCCCTTTCCACCAATCGATATGGTAGTGAATCACACCTTCCACCAAAATGAGCAAAATCGTGAACCCCAGCGGCGCACCGATCAGCAAAAACACGACCAGAGACCCCACCACATGCACACCCGCATGAAGTGCGCGCCCAAAATGCACGTATTGGCTGCGGCCTTCCAGCATGATCCGGGTCTGTAAGAAGTAGTCCCCAAGCATATGTTTGATCTGTAGCAAGCACAGCAAAACCATGACTGTGCTGAAACTCTCGATCAAAACTGCGCCCTCCGTCGCGATACTGGTTACATGTCAAAGTAATGCTATTATTGCGCAAGTGTAAATCGACCATTGAAGCAGGTGTGGAAACTGGCCCAAACGTCCGGGCGTTGCGGGACGCCATCCATGTCAGGCAGGGCCTGTTTCCCCACCGCCGATATCACCCGGTGCAATCCCAACCGATTTGATGACCGCATAGCATTCGACCCCTGGACGCAGGTCAAGAGCTTCGACCGAACGTTGGGTGACGCGGGCCAGCATGGTGCCTGCCGCGACGTCGACGGAGATGATTGCGCCCGGACCGCCGCCCGCGCGAATGGAGCTGACCGTGCCTTGCAGGATGTTGAGCGCAGACAAGCCTTCTGGTTTTTTGCGCGACAGGATGACCTCCTTGGCTGCGATGCGCAGACGCATCACGTCACCCGGCTGTGCGCTGAGCTTGGGCACGAAAAGCCGGTCGCCCGCCGCATCAAGTTCGGTTAAACCGTCGGAATGATGTGCTTTGACGCGGGCCTCCAGCACCGCGCCTACGGCCTGCACGCCCAAGGGGGTGATCATCGGATCGCCCAACACCGCAGAGGCCGCGCCCTGCCCGACAATCCGCCCATCCTGAAGAGCAACGACCGTGGTTGCCAGACGTGCGACCTCCGCCGCCGAATGGCTGACATAAAGAATAGGGATCGAAACCTCGTCCCGCAGCCGTTCAAAGTAGGGTAAAATCTCAGCCTTGCGCGCCTCGTCCAGCGCCGCAAGCGGCTCATCCGCCAGAATAATTCGAGGCGAGGACAACAACGCCCGCCCGATCGCCACACGCTGTTTTTCCCCGCCCGACAACAAGGTCGGGCGGCGCGTCAGCAAAGAGCCAAGGCCGAGCAATTCCACCACCTTGTCAAAGCTTTCCGGAGCGGGAGATTTGGGCGCAAACCAGCGGCCAAAAGTCAGGTTTTGCTGAACCGTGAGATGCGGAAAAAGCCGCCCTTCCTGAAACACATAGCCCAGACGCCTGCGGTGCGGCGGCAAGGCTATGGAGCGGTCGGTATCCAACAGCACCCAATCGCCCGACGCCACCCGGCCGGCCTGCGGTGTCAAAATCCCGGCGACCGCATTGATGATCGTGGTTTTGCCCGACCCAGAACGGCCAAACAGCACAGTGATACCGGGAGGCGCCTGAAAATCCACATCCAGATCGAAACCACCGAAGCTGTGGCGCAGGGAAACCGACAGCGTCATGTGCCTGCCACCCGCCGTGCTGCGCGTTGTGCAACCGCTTCGGACACCAGCAATGCGGCCATCGCGATGACGACCGAGATCACGACCAGACGCAACGCCGATGCATCGCCTCCGGGCACTTGCAAAAAGCTGTAGATGGCCGAGGGGACGGTTTGGGTTTGGCCCGGAATATTGGACACGAAGGTGATGGTTGCACCAAATTCGCCCATCGCCTTGGCAAAGGCGAGGATGGCGCCCGCGATGATACCCGGCAGGCAGAGCGGTAGGGTTACGGTTGCGAAGACCCACGCAGGCGACGCGCCCAATGTCGCGCCTGCCTCCTCCAGTTTCGGGTCGACCGCCTCGATGGAAAGACGGATCGCGCGCACCATCAAGGGAAACGCCATGATCGCCGCAGCAAGTGCGGCACCTGTCCAGCGAAACGCAAAGACGATTCCAAATGACTGTAACAGCCCGCCCAAAGGCGCCTGGGTACCGAAGGTCAGCAGCAGCACATATCCGGTGACAACTGGCGGCAGTATGAGCGGAAGGTGCACCAGACCATTGAGAAGTTGCTTGCCCGGAAACTGCCAGCGCGCCAGCACATAGGCCACGGTTATGCCGAACGGCAGGCTCAGGAGCGTGGCCCAGAACGATACCCGTAGCGACAGCGCCACGGCCTCCCATTCCTGCGGGCTAAGCCAGTCCATCGCGATCACTCCGTCACCACGACAAAGCCCTGACGGACAAAGGCCGCGCGCGCTTCGGGACCGCGAAGAAAGCGCAGAAACGCGGCCGTTTCAGGGTGTGTTGAAGATGCCGTAGCTGCGACCGGATAGATGATCGGTGGATGACTTTCTGCAGGAAACGTGCCGACCACTGTAACCGCGTCAGAGGCCGTGGCATCAGTGGCATAGACGATACCCAAGGGGGCCTCTCCCGCTGCGACCAACGCAAGAGCGGCGCGCACGTTGTCCGTCTGGGCCAAATGGGGTGCCACCGTGGGCCACAGACCAAGCGAGGTCAGCGCCGCTTTGCCGTAAATCCCGGCGGGCACTGCATCCACAAGCGCCATGGCCAGACGCCCACCTTTCAGCATGTTCAGAACGTCCATTTCGGGCGACACATCAACCGCAGGCGCACCCGCGCCATGCGCGATCAAAACCAAGCGGTTGCTCAAGAGATCAAAACGACTGTCAGCCGTGATGTGGCCGGACGTCTGGAGTTGGTCCATCCATTCGGAACTGGCCGATATGAACACATCCGCCGGCGCACCAAAACTGATCTGCCGCGCGAGCACGGACGACCCGGCGAAAGACGTGACAACCGAAGTGCCGGTATCTAGTGCAAACTTCTCTGCGACTTCATCCAAAGCTGTCTTGAGGCTGGCGGCAGCAAAGACCACAACATCGCGTGCGGCTGCAACGCCGGTGCCGCCAATCCAGACGGCGCAGGCGCATAACACACCCCCTACAAGCTGTCTTGCACGCAAAGCCTGCACTTGCCTTCCCCTGTCTAAGCCATTGGGTTTGAGGCGAGTATCGCAGCAACACAGCGGCTGTCCACCCCACGCGCCGCGATCGTCACATCTGCCTTTGATGATCAATCAGAACGTCAAGCAACGGGTTGGGAAACTTCCGATCAAGTGTCACGGCGAAAAACCGTTCGCTCAGACCGATAAGGTGGTCAGCTTCAGTCAAAAGACCCGATTGCAGTTCGTTTTTGACCACAATGGGCGGCAAGACGGCCAGACCAATGTCTTCGCGCGCCAACAGGCGCATCATCGCCATATCGTCGACCTCTGCCGCGATCAACGGGCGCACATCAGCTTGTGCACAAAGGGCATCAAAGCCAATGCGCACAGGGCTGTCGCGCGTAGGTAGGATAACCGGATTTTGCATCAGAAGTTCATTGAGCGCAGCCTTACCCGTCAAACGCTTTGGCGTGCCGATCAGGCTGACGGGCTGTTCAATCAGCGGATGTGCAATGAAGTGGCTCATTGCGTCGGAGGCAGGTGGCTGGTTGGTCAGCACCACATCAAGGTTCAGCGTATCGAGCCCCTGCATCAACTCGGCTGACGTGCCCGAGCGCAGCACCAGCTCAACCTCGTCCCGACCCAGAAATGGGCGCAGAAACTCGATCTGAAAGTTACGCGACAGCGTGGCCAGCGCACCAACACGCAGCACCTGCCTGGGGCTGCCTTGGCGGTTCAGCGTGCCCAAAAGATCCCGGCCTGCATTAAAGATCGTATCGGCGTAATCGAGCGCAATACGGCCCGCCTCGGTCAGGTGCAACTGCCGCCCGCGCCGTTCAAACAAGGGATGCCCCAAACGGTCTTCGAGCTTGCGGATTTGTACCGATAAGGCCGATTGCGACAGGTTCAAACGCGCCGCCGTCCGCGTCAGATTGCCATCATGGGCCACGGCCCAGAAATATTTGAGGTGGTTATAGTTCATTTCGGACATATCGTTCTCTTTAATAGAACGTATCGTGGCAAACAATGAATTTTTATGTGCTCTCCGAGGCGTCTATCACGGCGCAAATCGAATTTCCCACCAAGGAGAGCGCAATGATACCTTACAGCTTGCCGCTGCTGGCCCCTCTTATTCTGATCGCCGCCGCGTTTTATGTGCGTTCACCGCGCGGGGCAGAAACACGCCATGCTGCCAAGATCAGCGAATACGCGATGCTCGCGGCGCTGACGGTGATTGTGCTGACCAGCGCGGTGTTGGTTTTGCATGGGGCCGGAACGGGAATGCTGTTTGGAATATTTGGCGCAGGCCTGTCTGCGCGCGTTGATGTCCTCAGCGTGATTATGTTGCTTTTGGTGGCCTTCGTTGGATGGGTCGTGGTGCGCTATGCGCGTGTTTATCTGGACGGCGAACCGGGGCAATCAAATTTCACCTGCTGGCTTCTGGCGACTGTCGCGGCTGTGTTGCTGCTGGTGCAATCAGGCAATCTGGTGCAATTCGTGCTGGCATGGATCGCGACGAGCTTCTTTCTGCACAAGTTGCTACTGTTCTACCCCGGTCGGGCTGCCGCGCAACGTGCCGCACGCAAGAAATATATCACTGCGCGTCTTGGTGATGTTGCGCTGCTGGTGGCTGCTGTTTTCTTGGCCACGACTTACCAAACCACTGATATTGCAACGATCCTAGCCGCAGCAAGCGAAGGGGTCGGTGGCACAGGCGCCGTTGCAGCCACCGCATTCATCGCGCTGGCGGCTATCCTAAAATCTGCGCAATTCCCCACGCACGGCTGGCTGACCGAAGTGATGGAGACGCCAACGCCCGTGTCCGCGCTGCTGCATGCCGGTGTGATCAATGCTGGGGGCTTTGTGCTGATCCGCTTTGCAGATGTGATCTTGTTGTCACCGCTGGTGATGGCACTGCTGGTGATGATTGGCGGGTTTACGGCGCTTTTCGGGGGGTTGGTGATGCTGACACAGCCGACGGTCAAGGCGTCACTGGCGTGGTCGACCGTCGCCCAGATGGGCTTCATGATCCTGCAATGCGGCCTTGCGCTGTTTCCGCTGGCGCTGCTGCATATCGTGGCCCACTCACTTTACAAAGCACATGCATTCCTGTCGGCCGGGGGGGCTGTGCAAAACGTCGCCTCTATCAAGCGGCCTGGACCCGTGGCCGTGCCTGATCTGACGGCGGTGGCCCGCGCATTCGCCGCGGCCCTTGCCATCTACGGCCTGGTCTTCGTGGCCAACGGGCTGCTCTTTGGCTTTGACAGCAAATCGCCGCAAGCGGTGGCGTTGGGTGCGATCTTGATCTTTGGTGTGGCTTACCTGTTGGCCCAAGGGCTGGCCGACGCGGCACCCCGCCGTTTGACGGAGCGCACGGCGCTTTATTCCGTGGCCGCCGCGATCAGCTACTTTGCCCTGCAAAGCGCCGCGGAATGGCTGACCAAATCAACGCTGCCGACAACGCCCGCACCCGGTGCGTTGGAATGGGCGCTGATCCTGCTGGCTCTGGTCAGCTTTGGCGCGGTTGCGCTGGCGCAAGCCACATTTGCGCTATGGGCGCAGCACCCAGCAACAACCGGGTTGCGCGTTCATCTTTCCAACGGGCTTTACGCCAATGCCATCACCGATCGCCTTCTGGGCGGCTGGTCCCGCACCACATCTGCTCAAAAAGGAGAGGTATAATGCCCAAGCAAACCTACACAGGCTTTTCCGGCCCTGATCTTGAACTCGTCGCGGCCAGCGATACGGCGAGCCGGGCCATCCCTCCACTCTGGCCACTCGCATCCTCCGTTGCCGTGAACCCCTTTCTGGGGCAAAGCGATCAACCCTTACCGCATGTTGCGGCACGGCTGGCGCGGATTGCCGGCACACCTGTGACACTTCCTCGGTCATGGTACACGGATCAGATCGATGCAGGCGCAATCACCACCACCGATCTGGAAGAGGCATTGGCGATGCAAAAAGGCCAAGGCCCCGACAGCATTGAGGCGCTTTTTGCCGATGTACCGACTGCATCCCCCACCGCGCTCCCGACTGTTGCGGATTTGGCGGCTGAGGTGTCGGGCATTGACTGGCCAAGTTTGATCGAGGATCGCATCGGCACTTGGGCTGCGGGCTATTTCGACGAGGGTCAGGCCCTGTGGCAAGTTGACCAGACACAGAATGCATTGGACAGCTGGCAGGCTTTTGCCAGCCGCGACCTGACACCAGAAATCGCAGGCCTCAATGGTTTTGCGAGGCGGGTGTCTCAGCTGAGCGGTGGCGCGCACAGTGCTTTGGTCCACGCATGCCACGACCTTGGTCTGAGCACGGATGCCGCCGACACCTATTTCCATCAGTTGTTGCTGGGTCTTGGCGGTTGGTCGCAAGTGGCCCGCTACCGGCTGTGGCAGGCGGAACTGGTTGGATCAACAGATGCGACCACGACCGACATGCTGGCCATTCGCCTGCAATGGGACGCGGCGCTTTTTGCGCAATACGCCCCACAGATCAGCACCCGCTGGGCCGACGTGGTCGCTGCACATGCCGAGCCACTGGCCCCCACGCCTCAAGACTTCACCGATGCCATCCTGCAGGAGGCAGCCGAGCGCGCCGCACAACGCAAGCTGGCGGCAACTTTAGCAGAAACCGGCATCCCAAAGCGGCAGACACGGCCCGCATTACAAGCCGCTTTCTGCATTGATGTCCGGTCCGAAGTGTTCCGTCGTGCGCTGGAATCGCTGGATGATGGGATCCAGACCCTTGGGTTTGCGGGCTTTTTCGGCCTGACACCCGCCCATAATGGGTTCGCCTCCGATGTCGCCGAAAAGCGCCTGCCGGTTTTGCTGAACCCTGGCACTACGTCTACCTCGGGCGATGAAAGCAGCAAAGTCGCGGACGAGGCCGCACGCTTGTCCGCGCGGGCCAAACGGGCGTGGGGTCGGTTCAAGCTGGCGGCGGTATCCTCTTTTGCCTTTGTCGAAGCAACCGGGCCTGTTTATGCGGGCAAGCTGCTGCGCGATGCGTTGGGGTTGTCGGCCAACGCTGTGCCAAATGAGCCAAAGCCACAGCTCGATCCGGGCATGACAATAGAGGGCCGCATCAGCGCAGCAACGGGGATCCTCAAGGCGATGTCCCTGACACAGGATTTTGCACCAATGGTTCTGTTGCTGGGGCATGGCGCAAATGTGGTCAACAACCCGCACGCCAGCGCGCTGCACTGCGGAGCATGCGGCGGCTATTCGGGGGAGGTCAACGCACGGCTTCTGGCTGGGCTTTTGAACGACAAAGAGGTCCGCGCCGGACTTGCAGTTGCCGGCGTCACCATTCCAGACGACACCGTTTTTGTCGCGGGCCTGCACGACACGACCACGGATGCCGTAACGCTCTACCTCCAAGACCAAAGCCTGTCAGGCCAGACCAAGACGCTGTCAGCAGCACAGGATTGGCTGGCGGCGGCGGGCAACCTCGCCCGGACCGAGCGCGCATTGCGCCTGCCCCGCGCGACAACGGGCCAAGACGTCACCAAGCGCAGCCGCGACTGGGCAGAGGTACGACCGGAATGGGCGTTGGCCGGGTGCAGCGCCTTTGTGGCGGCCCCACGGTCACGGACACGCGGCAAGGCGTTGCAAGGCCGTGCATTCTTGCATGATTACACTTGGGCTGAGGACGAGGGGTTCGGCGTGCTTGAGCTGATCATGACGGCGCCCGTCGTCGTGGCCAGTTGGATCAGCCTGCAATACTACGGGTCAGTTGTTGCGCCGAATGTGTTTGGCGCGGGAAACAAGCTTTTGCACAACGTCACCGGCGGTGTTGGCGTTGTGGAGGGCAACGGCGGCGCCCTGCGCACCGGCTTGCCTTGGCAATCCGTGCATGACGGCGAGGGTTATGCCCATGATCCACTGCGCCTGTCGGTCTGTATTGAGGCCCCGATTGAGGCGATGACCGATGTCCTTCGCAAGCATGATGGCGTGCGGGATCTCTTCGACAATCGCTGGCTACACCTGATTGCGTTGGACAGGTCCGGTCAGATGGCATCGCGCTATATCGGCAACCTGGAATGGGAACCGATCACACCGAATGAGGGGGTATCACCAAAGATCGCGGCATAAGCGATCCACACCTCTCAGAGGGCCGGTCGGCGGGCGCGCAGACCGGCCCTTTTTGTTTAGCCGTTGGTCTGGCTGAGGCGGCGCAGAATGCGACGGCGAGGCGCAAACGCATCGGGCAGAACAACGGCGCTGTCGGCGGCGAACTTGCCCGTGTAACCACCATTGAAAAGCACACGACTGTTCGCGAATTCCGCCAGTCTCAGGTTGCGCTCAAAGCTGTGGCCCAGTCCGGCAACCCGGTATCCGGGCGCGACCTGTGTTGGTGTCAGATATCCTTCGATGCTGAGGCGTTGCAAAGGGCCAGCCGCCCCAAAGAAGCGCCCTGGCTGCACATCTTGCACCTGCAAACGATCCGTTGCGGCATCATACTGGCCAACAGCGGTGACGAAACTGCCCCCCTCCAATCCGCTCAGCCCAGAACCACGCACGACAACTGATCCGATCTGCAGCCTGCCAAACCCCCGCGTCAGATCACCCGAGACCAGATCTTGGGCTGATTTGGCAGGCGCAATCCGGCTGGCCACGACAGTATCGCCGCGCCACAGGCCTGATACAGCGACGCGCATGCCCACCTGTACGTTGCTCGGTGCGACATCCAGCACCACGCTGACCCCGTTGACGACCAGCCGACGCCCGCCCTCAAGAACCGCACTGATCGGTCCTTGAAGCGGGTGCGTGATATGCACGCGGCGCGCCGCTAACGCGCCCGGGCTACCAGCCGCTTCGACGGTCAGGCTGTCGCCAAGACGCAGATCTTCCGCACGCACCTGACCAAACGCATCCGTATAGCGAGATTGGCCATCCGTCCGCAGGTAATTGCCCCCGACAATCAAGCTGCCGAAATCGGTCAGAATGCCAACGATCCCCGTGCCACCGATGCCACCCTCGACATCGCGCTGCGTCGCTTGTCCAGTGGCCACATGCGGCAAGGTCAGCGCAGAAATCCCGGCCACCAAAAGACCGCGACGCGAGAAATTATTGATCGGCATCGGGGCGTGTTCCTCTAATTTCCGCGTCTTCATCCTCATGATAGAAGAAAACGCCGAATCTGAAACGATGGGAAGCATCGCCTTTTTCAACGTCTTGATCCTGATGGGATGCCGCCAGCGCGTTGATCTTGCGCAAGGCATCTGCACTGATGGCGCGCGCCTCCTTTTCGATCCGTGCGACGGAGCTTGGATCAAGGTGGTTGTAGAACACGGCGCGTTCCAGATGCGGTGGGTTTTCCAAAAGCAGGTTATCGACTGCAGCGCGCATGTGATCGCCGAGATTGTGCGAAAAGAAGTGTAATTTCTGATCCGTGTCACCGGAGCCGACCAGCCCTTCAAGAAGCAAATGCACGGTGTCATTTTCGACCATCACGATTTTCTGCCGCACCAATTCATCCAAAACTGTGCGCGGTCTGATATCGCGACTGACAGACTGCACGAGGGTTTCGAAATTGGGCAGGGTTTCGCCGGATCTGGCCAGATCAATCGGCCCTGATGCGCCTTGGTATGCAACGTCAGACATCCAGCGCCCGATCACCGTGGACAAAATTGAAACCTTCTGTCCAACGCCTTTGTCGTCATCGCTTTCACGGTTGCGGAACTCCTTCACATCGCGACGATGCACCCCTGTCATCACATTGATCCGGCTGTCTGTGGCCTCGGACCCCAGATCCTGCTCGGCCACGTCCACATATGTTTGTTTGATGATGCGATACAGCCCCGGAGCCGTCATGCCCTGCGCAATCAGCGCCCGCACCAGTGGCCTGAGAATACGCCTCAGAGACCGATCAAAAAGACCGGATTTTGAAAAGGGATCGCGCACATCCATATTTTCAAAATGGGCTTGGGTGTGAAAAATTTCCACAAAAAAGTTGCCAATTCGGATTGTTGCGACAAATCACCACTTATTAACGTGTGCTTTTTGCACACTCATCAATCCAAAAGGAGTTCATCATGTCACTGACCACCGTTCTGAAAGCATCCGCTTTTGCCGCAGCGCTCGCCGTTTCGGGTTGTGCCACGCTCGCACCCAGCGATCCGGATATCGTTGAAGTCGCGCAATCCGCAGGCTCATTCAACACGCTCGTTGCAGCCGTCAGCGCGGCCGATCTGGTTGAAACCCTGCAGAGCGAAGGGCCGTTCACCGTGTTCGCTCCAACGGACGCTGCTTTTGCCGCCTTGCCAGCAGGCACCGTGGACACGCTTTTGCTGCCTGAGAACAAGGATCAGTTGACCGCAATCCTGACCTATCACGTGATCCCGGGCAAAGTGATGGCCGCCGATCTTGCGGGCAAGCGCCTGAGCGTTGCGACAGTGAATGGTGCAAAGGTTCATGTTGACGGCCGAAATGGCGTCAAAGTCGAAAACGCCACCGTTATCAGTGCCGATGTGCCTGCCTCCAACGGCGTGATCCATGTGATCGACACTGTTCTTCTTCCGTAACGCGATTTTCGTGAATACGTTTCACGCTAACAGCCTTTGGTACGGCTGATGTCTTTGGAATGGGTCACATCACGCATGGTGTGACCCTTTTCCATACTCTCAATGCGGCATGGCAATCGGACGCTTTGAGTACGCACACAGAGCCATGCAGCGTCCTTTTCACCGCCGGGTAATCGCTTTACTCGACGATCAATGCATCACCATCGAAGTGATTGGCTTTCATCCGAGTGCCCACGATATCCCGGTCGGATTAACAAGTTGGCGCTGGTGGTCGCGCTGCCAGTACGTACATCAAACGGCTCGAAACCCTGCCTCGCAAAAGTCGAGCAGCGTGTCGACCAATCCCTCCACATCAGGCGTTTCACTGAGCGTGGCAATCCGCCATTGCGCCTCGCACAACGACAACATGGCCGACACCATAAACACGAAACCCGCACTAAGACGCTCCTTGGGTACACCTGGCAGCACAACGCTGATTTCGTTGAGAAACATCTTGGCTGTTGGATCAAAGCACACCCGCGCCAGCGCATGCCAGCGCTGATCCGACGACACATGCGCGATCAGCCGCCCATAGGCCTGCCATTGCGACCCATCGTGCAACACCTTGTCCAGAAACGGCGCTACAAAGCATGTCAAAACATCGCGTAACTCCAGCACCTTTTCGGCCCGAGCTTCGTTCAGGGCCTCAATCCTAAGGCGGGCCAGCGCGTCAGCGCGCCGAGCCACAACCTGTTCGAAGAGCTCAACCTTGCCGCCGCCATGATGGCTGACAAGCGCGCCAGTGACCCCTGCCCTCTGTGCGATGTCTCGAATTGAAGCGCCTTCAAACCCATGCAAGGCAAATTGCTGTTCGGCGGCATCAAAGATGCGCGCCCGAGTCTCAAGGGAACGTTTGCTGGGGGCACGAAGCCTCTGAGTATCGGCAGGACGAGCGGTCATAACACGAACATCTTGCTTTATTTTAAACAGTCGTTCAATCTTGCAATTCAAACCTGATACATCCAAAGGCCAAGATGACACATCGCACCCAAGACAAATTCGCCCTGATCGGCGCTGGCCCGATGGGTCTTGCAATGGCCAAAACCCTCAAAGAACAGGGCATCCCGTTTGACGGGTTCGAGCTTCATTCAGATGTGGGTGGGCTTTGGGACATCGACGCGCCACGCTCAACCATGTATGAATCCGCACACCTGATTTCGTCAAAGACGATGACGGAATTTGCGGATTTTCCAATGCGTGATGACGTGGCTGAATACCCTTCGCATCAGGAGATGAAAAACTATTTTCAAGACTTCGCGCGACATTTCGATCTGTATCCGCATTATCAGTTCGGATGCGAAGTGACTGAGCTGAAACCCCTTGGCGCGGAGGGTGCGGGATGGTCGGTCAGTTGGCGCGATGCCAGCGGCCAGACGCGGCAGGAAACCTACGCCGGCGTATTGATTGCGAACGGAACCTTGTCAGAGCCCAACATTCCAACCTTCGATGGGGCGTTTACCGGCGAGATGATTCATGCGGCACAGTACCGCGCACCACAGCAATTTGCAGGCAAGCGCGTGTTGGTGGTGGGGGCCGGCAACTCGGGCTGCGACATCGCGGTGGACGCCATTCACCACGGGGTCAGCTGCGATATTTCCATGCGACGCGGGTATTACTTTGTGCCCAAATACGTGTTCGGCAAACCTGCTGACACCTTGGGTGGGATGATCAAACTGCCAATGTGGCTCAAGCGAAAGGTCGATGGTCAGATCCTGAAATGGTTTGTAGGTGATCCACACAAATACGGCTTCCCTGCGCCTGACTATGCGCTTTATGAAAGCCACCCGGTGGTCAATTCGCTGATCCTTTTTCACGCCGGGCATGGCGATCTAAAGGTGCGGCCTGACATTGCGAGGATTGAAGGGCGCACAGTCCATTTCACAGACGGCACGCAGGCAGAGTATGACATGATCCTGACGGCGACGGGATACAGGCTCCACTATCCGTTCATCGACAAGACATTGCTGAACTGGCAAGAAAACGCGCCCCATCTTTACCTCAACTGCATGCATCCCGCCCGCGATGATCTTTTTGTGCTGGGCATGGTCGAGGCATCAGGGCTCGGCTGGCAAGGTCGCCATGAACAGGCGGAAATGGTGGCGCGCTACATTGCGGGCATTGCCGCAAACAGCCCAGCCGCACAAAAGATCAAGGCCGCAAAATCAGCAGAATTCAATCGACTGACCGGCGGTACAAAATACCTCAAGCTCGCGCGTATGGCCTATTACGTGGACAAGGCGACCTACCGCAAAGCGGTCACCGGCTGGATAAAGGCACTCAAAGGTCAAACAGCATGAGCGACCTTGACGAAGTCTTACTGAATTTCAGCCCCTCGGGCCTAATGGTGCTGAACGCAGTGTTGGCGATCGTGATGTTTTCGGTTGCACTCGACCTGCGGCGCGCGGACTTCGGCGCACTGGCCCGCGCGCCCAAGCCCTTGGTCACGGGGCTTCTTTCGCAGTTCCTGGTTCTGCCAGCATTGACCTATGGCCTGATTGTTCTGACTGCGCCACGCCCTTCTATCGCGTTGGGTCTGATGCTGGTCGCGGCCTGTCCGGGGGGCAACATTTCCAACTTCATTTCGTCGCGTGCAGGTGGGAATGCCGCCCTTTCCGTCTCCATGACAGCCTTTGCGACAGTGGGTGCCGTGCTGATCACCCCGCTCAACATCGCCTTCTGGGGCAGCCTTTATGCGCCAACCCGCGAGATCCTGCGCGCCACGGAAATCGCACCGGCGCAAATCGCGATCACGGTCATGTTGATGCTGATCCTGCCGCTGGTCCTCGGGATCACACTGAACGAAAAACGCCCCATGGCGGCCGATAAGATACGCAGACCAATGCAAAATCTGTCGATGCTGATCTTTGTTGCCTTCGTCGTCATCGCACTGGCGGCCAACTGGGCCTTCTTTTTGCAATACGCACATTATGTGGCGATGTTGGTCGTGGTGCACAACGCCTTGGCTTTGGCGGGCGGGTACAGCGTCGCCACGCTTGCAGGGCTCTCACCCTATGATCGGCGCGCCGTCACAATTGAAACGGGTATCCAGAATTCGGGGCTAGGGCTTGTCCTGATCTTCGCGTTCTTTGACGGGTTGGGAGGTATGGCTGTCGTCGCGGCATTCTGGGGCATTTGGCATGCTATTTCGGGTTTGGGCCTTGCCAGTCTGATGTCGCGCACACAGGCGGCACGATGACCCGGGTCTTGATCACAGGCGCGGCGGGTGCGGTTGGTGCCGCGTTGTTGGATACGCTGTCAGGCAGCGGCCATGACGTGATCGCCACCGACATTCGCCCCCCCGCGCGATTGCCTGTGGGCATCCGGTTCGTGCCCTTGGACGTGCGCGGGCCAGACACCGATCGGGTCATTGCACATGAGGCACCAGATGTCGTGATCCACCTCGCCTCGATCGTCAGCCCGACCACCCGCGCGGTGTCCTATGAGGTGGATGTGACAGGGTCGCGCAAGGTGATCGACGCCTGCCTGCAACATGGGGTCAAACGCCTCGTGGTGACATCGTCCGGGGCCGCATATGGGTATCACGCGGATGCGCCTGATTGGCTGACTGAAAGCGCGCCGCTGCGGGGAAATGCTGAATTCGCCTACGCCGATCACAAACGCCAGGTTGAAGAGATGCTGGCCCAGACAAGACGCACCGCGCCCGCCTTGGAACAGGTCGTGTTGCGCGTGGGCACCGTTCTGGGCGAAGGCTTGGAAAATCAGATCACAGCGCTTTTTCACAAGCCGCGCTTGCTGGCTTTGACAGGCAGCGAAAGCCCCTTTGTCTTTATCTGGACCCACGATCTGGCCCGCATCTTGCGGCGTGCAATCACAGATGGTCCGCCGGGTGTATTCAATGTCGCAGGCGACGGGGCACTCGGTGTTACAGAGCTTGCAACGCTTTTGAAAAAGCCAGTGATGCGCCTGCCGCCTTGGGCGGTCAAGCTGGCCCTGAGCGTCGCGCGCCCCCTGGGGCTGTCGCGATATGGGCCGGAGCAAGTGCGGTTCTTGCAGTACCGACCAGTCCTAGACAATCGCGCGCTGAAAGAACAGTTCGGCTATACCCCCGAACTGACCAGCCGGGAAGTGTTTGAGTTGTGGCGCGACGGGGCGGGATTATGAGCGCGCAAAAAATCGCCGTTATCACAGGCGGCGCCGGGGGTCTTGGGCTTGCGCTGGATGATGCCCTGCGCGCGGAGGAATGGGCAACGGTACTGATCGATCTTCCGGGCCCCGCGCTCGATACGTTGCCCGCTTTGCCCGGCCGGCAGGTTATGGGCTGTGATTTGACCGATGACACCGCGCTGAACGAAATTTGCGCAACACTACGCGGCATCTATCCCGCCATTGATCTGATAATCTACAACGCCGGGGTGACGCACATCGGTGCGCTGTCCGAGACGGCCACAGACACGCATCGCCGGGTGTTTGATATCAATTATTTCGCGCCCGTCTGTATGGCGCGCGCCCTGCAAACCTGCGTCAGACAGGCCAATGGCACACATTTGGCGATCTCGTCGGTGGCGGGGTTTTCTCCGCTGATCCGGCGCACCGCCTATGCGGCCAGCAAACATGCGCTTGAGGGGTTCTTCAAATCACTCAGGTCCGAGGAAAAGCCCCACGGTGTGCGATGTGTGATTGCCGCACCGAGCTTTGTCGCGACCAATCTGGGCAACCCGCAACAGCAGGCCAACGGCATTTCGCGTCCCGGTGCGGCGGTTGACGGCATTGACTATATGTCAGCGCAAGACGCCGCCGGGATCATTTTGGCAGGTCTGGCTCGAGGCCGTGATTTCATCCCCGTGGGACGGGTTGCGCGGCTGAGTTACATGATCAATCGGTTCAGTCCCGGCTTGTTTCAGCGGCTGATGGAAAAGCGGATCAAGTAGCGGTGGTTTATAACGCCAGCGCGTCGATCAGGGCCGCCTTGGACATATCGCCCTTGGCAACGGCGGTTTGCATGCGCCCCCCCGACATGACCAGGAACCGATCACCCGCCGCATAAGCGAAATCGGCATTCTGCTCGACCAACACAATCGCCATCTCCCCCTCGCTGCGCAGCAGGCGCAAGGCGTCTCCAATTTGCTGGATCACGTTTGGCTGAATGCCCTCGGTCGGTTCATCGAGCAGCAAAATCTTGGGCCGCGTGATCAGTGCGCGCGCGATAGCGAGTTGCTGTTGCTGGCCACCGGACAGGTCCCCACCCCGACGGGCCTGCATGTCCTTGAGCACTGGAAACAATTCGAAAATCGCGTCTGGAATACCGTGCTCTTCCTTCGGCAAGCAGGCGAACCCGGTTTCAAGGTTCTCCAGAACGCTCATCATCGGAAAGACTTCGCGCCCCTGCGGAATGTATGCAATCCCGGCGCGCGCAGCTTGAAACGCCGTGGCGCCTCGCAGCATGGCACCATCCACCGTGATTTGACCGGCAGATGCCGGATGACGGCCCGCGATGGCTTTGAGCAGGCTGGTTTTGCCGACACCGTTGTTGCCCATGACGGCCGTGATCTCGCCCTTGGCCGCCGTCAGGCTGATGTCAAAGAGGATCTGACTTTGACCGTAATGCAGGTTCAGATGTTCAACCTCAAGCATGCGCACGCCCTAGATATACATCGATCACTGTCTGATCCGAGGTCACATGATCCAGACTGCCTTCGGCCAAAACCGACCCCTCGTGCAGCACCGTCACCTTGCAGCCCAGACGCCGCACGAATTCCATGTCATGCTCGACCACGACGACGGCGCGGGTTTCGGCCGCGCGGCGCAGGATATCAGTGGTTTTTTCGCGCTCCTCCACGGTCATCCCGGCCGCAGGTTCGTCCACCAGCAATAATCGTGGGTCTTGCGCCAGAAGCATCCCGATCTCCAGCCATTGCTTTTGTCCATGGCTCAATTCACCCGCGACCCGCGTTAGGCTATCAATCAGCCCGATTTCCTCCGCGATTTCTTCGATCCGGGCACCGTTTCGCGCCGTTTTCTTGTGCAGCAACACAGCCAGCGGTCCGCGCGGATTTTTCAACGCCATCGCAAGGTTTTGCCGCACGGTCTGCGCCTCAAAGACGGTGGGTTTTTGAAACTTGCGCCCGATCCCCTCTCTGGCGATCTCGCTCTCGGACATACCCAGCAGCGAGATGTTACGCTCGCCCCAGATAACGCGACCCTCATCCGGTTTCGTCTTGCCGGTGACGATGTCCATGAAGGTGGTCTTGCCTGCTCCGTTGGGGCCGATGATCGCGCGCAGTTCTGCGGGGGCAAAGTTGATCGACAAAGAATTGATCGCTTTGAAGCCATCAAAACTGACCGACACGCCGGAGACCTCCAAAAGCATACTCATGGCTGTTTCCTTACCAAATAATCAAAGAGCCCACCGATGCCCTTGGGGAAAAACAGTGTCACCGCCACAAAGGACACGCCAAGCAGCACCAGCCACCAGTCTGTCCATTGGATCGTGTAGAACCCAAGCGGGATGGCAGGCGCGCCACCCCCTGTGAACCAGCTCGACAAAAGTGATACGAACGCCGCACCAATCACAGCGCCATAAAGCCGCCCGCGCCCGCCTATAGCCACCCAGACCGCCAGATAAATCGACGCAATGGGCGCGATTTCACCGGGGTTGATGATGCCTGCCTGCGGGTAATAAAGCGCCCCCGCTATGCCGGACACGATGGCTGTGATTGTGAACACGAAAAGCTTGTAGCTTTCGACGTGATAGCCCAGAAACCGCACGCGCGCTTCGTTGTCGCGAATGCCTTTGATGACGCTGCCCATCTTGCCCGACACGATCCACGCAAAGAACAAATATCCCGCGCCCAACGCCAAGGCTGAGACCCAAAAGAACACAATCGACACGACCGATTGCGGCGTCGCTTCGAACCCGGGAATGTTTTGCAGGCCAGACAAGCCATTGTTGCCGCGCAGCCCGCTGTCATTCTGAAAGAGGTAAAGCGACAGGGCGAGCGTCATGGCCTGCGTCAGGATCGACAGGTAAACGCCCGTCACGCGCGAACGAAACGCCAGCCAACCGAACACCAGCGCCAGCAACCCCGGCACCAGGACGACCATCAGCAACTGCAGATAAAGGTTGTCGGCAAAGGCCCAGATCATCGGAAAGTCAGCACTGCCCACCACGCCGAAAATCTGGTTGCCGATGGCATCAGTGACCTCTTGCGGAGTGGGTGGAATGACTTGCGTGGCAAGGCTTTGCGTCACGATGACCTCGGTGCGCGCGTACATCAGCCACATGCCGACCGCATAGCCGCCTATGCCGAAAAACGCGAAATGGCCCAGCGACAGAATCCCGCAATACCCCCAAACCACGTCCATCGCGATGGCGATCAGGCACAGACACAGCGTTTTGCCCAGCGTCTTAACGAAAGACGTCGAAATCACTCCGACGCCCAAGGCCTCCGACAGGACGGTGACGCCCAGCGTGAACAGGCTGAGCGCCAGTAAGAACCACAAGACGGATGGGTTTTGAGCGATAAAAGTTTTGCGCATCAGATCAATCCGCCGCCGCCCGACCCTTGAGCGCGACAATGCCCTTGGGTCGGAATTGAATGAACAAGATGATGAAAAGGATCATGTAGGTTTGCGCCGCCAGAGTGTTGGAGGGGTTGAGCCACTCGATGCCTTTTTGCAAAAACCCGATCATGGACGCCCCCGCCAGCGTGCCCCAAACGTTGCCGACGCCGCCCACAACCACTGTCATGAAAGATTGCACGATGTAGTCGGACCCCATCTCTGACGTGACCTTGGCATAGAGCCCGATGGCCACGCCCGCGATGCCTGCGATGCCGGATCCCAGCCCGAAGGTCAGCATATTGATCCGGTCGGGGTTGATCCCCATGCTGGCCGCCATGCCAGGGTTCTGCGTGACGGCGCGCACCTCAAGGCCCAGACGTGTCCGTTTCAGCACAAACAGGATCAGCGCCAGAAACAGCAGTGCCAAGACGAAAATTGCGATGCGGATATAGCTGATCTGGATCACGTCCGAGATCACCCAAGCGCCGTCCAGCCACCCCGGCGAGGTGAGCGGGCGCGCCTGCGTGCCAAATATGTTTTTGGCCAGTTGTTGCAGGGCGATCGAAATCCCAAAAGTGGCCAAAAGCGTTTCCAACGGGCGGTGATAAAGGTGACGGATCACCAACCGCTCCATCGTCACGCCCGCAGCAAATGTGATAGCAAAGGCCAGTGGCAGGGCCACGATGATCGCCACGGTATAATCGGGGATGAACAGCTGCACCACATAGCCGGTGTAGGCCCCCATCATGATGAATTCGCCATGCGCCATGTTGATCACGCCCATCACCCCAAAGGTGATGGCAAGCCCGATGGCTGCCAGAAAATAGATCGACGCCAGCGATAGCCCATCCAGCGCCAGATCGATCGTTTGCTCTACGCCCACGCGCTGTTCCACAGAAGCCAGAGCGGCCTCTGCGGCGGCTGTGATATCTGGATCCGGTTCTGTGTAGAGTTCATAAAACACATGATCGGCCAGCGCCGCATCACGCCGCACATTGGTGACCAACTCGGGTGCAAGTCCAGCCTCTGCCAACTGGGCGTAGGCCACCATGCGTGTTTGGTCCGTGCCCAATTGGGCCACGGGAATGTCGCCCACCCGTCCAGCGACGATGTTGGCCTCCAATGCGGCGCGGATATCATCTGAGGTTGTGCGAGGTGGGGCTAAATCGGCATCGACCAGTTGTGCGTAAAATGCGTCAGGGGCGATCGCCGGGTCGATCAGCCTTGCGATGTTGCCGTCGGGCGGGGAGACGGCAACACCCGCTTGGACCGTCAAAATCTGGTTGAGTACGCTGCGCGCCTCCACGCTGGTGTCTTGGGCGAGGCTGTTAATGGCGGCAATCCGGTCTTGGGGCGTATCGGCAAACCGCGCGGACAGAAAATTGGCCAACTGGATTTTCCGCGCGCGCAGTGTGCTATCGGTCTCGCCGTCAATCGATGCTTGCAGCGGACCAAGCTGTGCGGCTTCGGGTGCCCGCGCGATCGATTCCACCGCAGTCACGCGGCGCGACAGATCAGGGTCCGCCAGTTGAAACTGCACGAGTGCAGTACCAATCACACGGCGCACACCACCGTTTGGGCGCAGTTGGGTAAACCCGTCCTTAGACGCAGTGGTTTGCTGGCCTGTGTCGATATCCGTAACAGCCAACGCGTCGCCGTCATCCGCACCAAAAACAAAGAGACCATCCGGGTCTTGCCACACTTCGCGTTGCGCCCAGCGCTCTAGAAACACCGGCAATCCGGGCAGGCCGGAGGCGACAAGATCGTCCAGCACCGGACCTACGCTGCGACGCGAGGGGTTGGCGATTTCATCGACATGGGTCTGAAGAAGGGTTTGCAATTCTTGCGCAGGGGCAGCGTGCCCAAAACCCAGCATCAGCGTCAGAGCGATCAGGAAGCGGCGCATAGAAGTCTTTCAGTATTTCAATCGGTCAAGGTGTCCAAAGGCGGGGGTCACGCCCCGCCTTTGGATGTGCCATCAGTAGTTCGATGTCAGCTGTACGCAGGTGCTGGTTTCGGTGTTGTACATGCCACACCCCAAGTCTTTCCAATCCGATATCAGCTTGGCGCTTTCGGGCAGGAAATCGGTCCATGCATCACCCGGCACTTCGCTTGTCTGGCTGATGATGTCGAACTGACCTTCTGCCGTGATCTCGCCGATCAGCACCGGCTTGGCCAGATGGTGGTTCGGCAGCATGACAGCTGTGCCACCGGTCAGGTTCGGGAACTCTTGCCCGTACATCGCCGCGCGGACCGCATCGACGTCCGTGGTACCTGCCGCAGTCGCAGCGTTCACCCACATGTTGAAGCCGATGTAATGCGCCTCCATCGGGTCGTTGGTGACGCGATCTTCGCCTGCAAAAGCTTTCCAAGCGGCAATGAATTCCGCGTTTGCGGGCGTGTCTGCAGACTGGAAGTAGTTCCAAGCCGCGAGGTGACCCACGAGGTTGGATGTATCCAGCCCCGAAAGCTCTTCTTCGCCGACCGAAAAGGCAACGACTGGAATGTCGTCGGCGGAAATGTCAGCCGCCGCGAGTTCTTTGTAAAAGCCGATGTTGGCGTCCCCGTTGATCGTCGAAATCACGCCAACCTGTTTGCCGTCTTCGCCCAGCGCCACAACGTCACCCACGATGGTGGCCCAGTCGGAATGACCAAAGGGCGTGTAGTTGACGAAGATATCATCAGCCGCGATGCCCTTGTCCTGAAGGTACTGCTCCAGGATGTTGTTGGTCGTGCGGGGATACACATAGTCAGTGCCCAAGAGCGCAAATTTCTCCACGCCCAGTTCCTCAAGGAAATAGTCAACCGCAGGGATCGCCTGCTGGTTGGGTGCCGCACCGGTGTAAAATACGTTCTTGGAGCTTTCCTCGCCTTCGTATTGCACGGGGTAGAACATCAAGCCGTTCAATTCCTCAAGAACAGGCAGTGCGGATTTGCGCGACACCGATGTCCATGAGCCAAAGATGACGTCAACTTCGGATACAGTCAGCAGTTCGCGTGCTTTTTCGGCAAAGAGAGGCCAGTCAGAGGCAGGATCGACCACGACAGCTTCGATCTGGCACCCCAGCAAACCGCCAGCGGCATTCTGTTTTTCGATCAGCATCAGCATCGTGTCTTTCAGTGTCGTCTCGGAGATCGCCATCGTACCGGACAGAGAGTGCAAGACACCCACCTTGATCGGATCAGCACATTCGGCAGCGGCCATGGCAGTGGTGCCCAGCAAGGCAGCCGTCACATAAGAGGTCAGTTTTAGCTTTTGAGCCATCGGTTTTAGGTCCCTTTTGTCGCCGCGGGACAACCGAAAGGCGCGAGCAGCCCTTTCGTCAAAGACCCTAAAAGTGTACTCAGGCCCCGCAACAGTGATGTTGTAGTCGCGCAGTGGGAGGTATCTGCCACGATAGCCCACCGCGCGGCGTTTCTTGCCCGTATGGGCAGGGATATCTGGGTCGGTTCCCGCGTTATTGGCCAGCAGCAGGGCGGTCAGGCATTCAAACTTGGCAACGCCTGCCTAATTCAGCGCCGCAATGTCGTTCCTTTGCGTAAAAAACAGGCGGTCCCGTGCCAGCTCGAGCTGTGCTTGCCCGTATTTGTCGGATTGGCACCATCAAGTGCGCGCTTCCAATCGTCATGCTACGCCGGCGTGCGCTGCGCATAACGGCCCGCGCACCGCAAACAGTATGGCAGCCAGAGCAAATCTCTGCGCCGGGCTGCATTTATGCCCAAAGAGGTTGCCATGCCACCAATGCGGGCGTGAAAACGCGCTGTTGGCGGTTTTTGGGCTGGGCAATCGGACGCGCGCAATGTTTTCTGTCGGAAATCCGCAGCAATTCCGGGCCACGCTTCGTTATGCACTCGACCAAGTCCAACTCCTTCAGCGTGCGTTTGGCGTCCCTCGTGCGCCAAATCTATCCCGACATAGACGCGGACATTCTGGCGAGTAAGATCGTCGAAGCCTTTTGGCCCGACCCCAGCAAACCGCGCAAACGTGGTAGGGCGCCGGGCAATACCCTATGGACCGAAAACGACGCCCTGTTGATCACCTATGGTAACTCCATCATTGACGGTGCGCACAAGCCGCTTGACCTGCTGCATGATTTTCTGCTGCGTCGCATGAAGGGCGTGGTGAACGGCGTGCATATCTTGCCGTTTTTTCCATTTACCTCCGACGATGGCTTTGCGGTTTCGGATTTTAGAACCGTGAACCCACAGCTTGGCGATTGGGCGGACATCAACCGGATTGGCAGCGAATTTCATCTGATGTCCGATCTGGTTCTGAACCATGTCTCCAGCCAGGGCGCGTGGTTCAATGCCTACCGTCAGGGACAAGCGCCCTATGACAGGTTCTTTTTCGAGGCCTCGCCCGAGGATGACCTGAGCAATGTCGTCCGCCCCCGCACCACGCCCTTGTTGCAAGAGGTTGAAACGGTCAACGGACCGCGCCATGTGTGGTGCACCTTCAGCCATGACCAGATCGATCTGGATTTTCGCAACCCTGAAGTGCTGCTGGAATTTCTGCGGATCATCCGCTTGCACGTGGACAACGGGGTCCAGATCATCCGGCTCGATGCGGTGGCGTTTTTGTGGAAGGAGGTCGGATCGCCTTCGATCCACCTGCCCCAGACCCATGCCATTGTGCGCCTGATGCGAATGCTGTGCGACTATGCCACCGAAACGATCATCCTGCTGACCGAAACCAATGTGCCCAAAGCCGAAAACCTCAGTTATTTCGGCAATCGCAACGAGGCACATGCGATCTACAACTTCCCGCTGCCGCCGCTGATCCTGCATGCGATGATGTCCGGCTCGTCGCGTCACCTGCGCAACTGGCAAAGCCGGATGCCCCCTGCGCAATTGGGCTGCGCCTATCTGAATTTCACGGCCAGCCATGATGGCATTGGAATGCGGCCCGCCGAAGGGTTGTTGCCCGCAGAAGAGCAAGCGCAGATGATCCAGACGGTACGTGATCTGGGTGGGCTGGTGTCGATGCGCGCCCTGCCGGATGGTGGCGAATCCCCCTATGAGCTGAACACCACGTTCTACGAGGCCACCAGCCGCACGTTTGCCGGCGAAGACGACCACCACTTCGACCGCTTCATCTGTTCGCAGACAATCGTCATGTCGCTTGAAGGCATTCCCGCTTTCTACATCCACTCCATGCTGGCCACGCCCAACGATCACGCGCAGGTCGAACGACGCGGCATGAACCGTGGAATCAACCGCCACCGTTGGGATTATCCGACGCTCGAAACATTGCTGGCCGATCCGGACAGCCCGCAGGCGCGCGTACTTGGGGCCTTGTCCAGCCGACTGCGGATCAGGGCCAAGCAATCCGCATTCCACCCCAATGCCACACAATTCACCATGTCTCTGCGAGATGAGGTCTTTGGGGTCTGGCGCCAAAGTCTGGACCGGCATCAATCCATTTTCGCCCTGCACAACGTGAGCGACAAACCCGTCGACATCCTGCTGGCCTCTCTCAACCTTATTGATGACGAGGATTGGATCGACCTGCTGAGCGGCGAGCGCATCGACGGGGGCGCCGAAGCGATCACCCTTGCCCCCTATCAATGCCGGTGGATCACGAACCGCGGTTAAGTGCGGCCCTGATGGCGTTTTCGGAAACCTCTGAATGGCTTGGTGCTGCCTGAATTCCAAGACGTCTTAGAAGTCAGTTACGAACACGGGCTCAGCCTCGCCGAGAAACGCTTTACTGATACTCTGCCTCATCCGCAGCCGCAGCCGCGCGCATATCGCTGAGAAAGCTGGGATCCGCGGAATGCACGCGGTTCCATGTCGGGATAAAAGGCGTCTCGTTGGGGTTTTCAATAAACGAATGACCGGCCAACATGATGTTTTCGGCGAAGAGCTCAATCGCACGCTCTTCGCGGTGGCGGTCGATCGACAAGCCGTTCATTTTTGCGTCGTTGTAGTAGCTCTCCAACAAGTCCAGCGCCGTTCGATAGTAAGTCGCCTTGAGTGCGCGGAACACATTCGCCGTAAAGACAGTCCCGTCCGAGGCCAGCTTGCGGAAAATCGCCTTGCAGATGTCGGTCGACATTCGGCTCAAACCCGCAGTGGCGTCATCCGCGCTCAGGTCCTGATGTTTGTGATCATAGGCGTCGGCGATCTCGACCTGACACACCGCTTGCGGGGCCAGATTACGCCATGCCTCGGACAAAACACCAATCTCCAAACCCCAATCCGACGGGATACGAAGGTCCGGCAGGATCGCGGTCCGCATGGCAAACTCGCCCGACAGCGGATAGCGAAAACTGCGTAGGAAATCGATGTAATCGCGATCCCCGATCACTTTTTTCAAGGCAATCAACAGCGGGCTGACCAACAGGCGGGTCACACGGCCATTCAGCTTGTTGTCACCGATGCGCGGGTAAAACCCCTTGGCCACCTGATACGGAAAACTGGGGTTCACCACCGGATAGACCAAGCGCGCCAACATTTCGTTGTTGTAGGTCAGGATATCGCAATCATGGATCGCCATCACGGCACTGTCGGCGCATCCGATCAGATAGCCCAAGGACGACCACACGTTCTTGCCTTTGCCCTGCTCGGCCGGGGCCAATCCCATCGCGTCCAGCCGCGCGCCCAATTCCAACATGCGCGGGCTGTCGTTCCAGATCACGATATGGTTCTGGTTAAGTGTCTTGAACTCTGATTTGGCATGGCGAAACTGGGCTTCATCAGCTTTGTCCAACCCGATGATGATCCGGTGCAAATAGGTGACCTTGGCCAATTCCGACATAATATGCGGCATCGCCTCGCCTTGCAGTTCTGAATAGAGACATGGCAGGATCAGGGAAATCTTTCGGTTCTGCGAGAACGACATCAGCTCGTCATTCAGCTCTGCAACCGACCGGGTGCGCAGGTTGTGCAAAGTGGTGATGTTTCCGTTTTGGTGGAAATCGGCCATATGGTCAGTCCCTTTTCAAATTCAGTCGTTGCAGCAGATCCAGTATCGCCGTGTTCCAGCCCGCAGGGCCCGCTTCCGTCGTGCGCAGTATGCGCCCTTGCGCCTCGCCTTCCAAGACGGGCAAAGGCGTTCTGTGCGGGTTGGCGACGACCACGCCGAACTCTGCGGCCTCCAGCATCTCTATGTCGTTGGGCGCGTCCCCAAGGGCAACGGTGTGCGCTGGCCGCAATGTGTCGATGATCGCGGCCATCTGATCGGACTTGTTGCGACCAAATGAAAGGCTCAAAAAGCGGCCACCTTCACGTATCGAAATCCCTTGTTGCAGCAGGTGCGCCTGAAACTGGTCGAAATCCGCGTCAGAACCCCGCCACAAACCCGGTTCGGAAAAAGCACGCATCTTGGCCAAACGCGCGTGCTGCGCATCAAGACCAGTGGCTTGGCTGACCGCATCCTCTGTCATGTCCCCAAACCCGTAGAACGATTGGCGTAACCTCTGAGGCAGCGTTGTGAGGGCCGCACGAATGGCAGTGTAGTCCTGATCTTGCGGCTCTGACACTTCGCCCGGCGGCAAAACGCCCGCCCCGTTTTCAACGATCGCGGGCCATTGCATCAGCCCAAGCTGCCGGCGCCAGATGATCATTTCGGCAGCGGTCTTGCTGCTGGCCAGAACGACCCCCGCACCTACGGCCTCCAGCGCGCGCAACGCGGGGCCGGCGGCTGTCCAGTCATACGTATCGTGATCAATCAGAGTGCCATCAAGGTCGGAGAAGGCAAGCAGCGGGATACCGGTGTTCATGCAACCAACTTGCCCAAGCACGACGTGAACAACAAGCGGGCAGATGCATATCAGAGGTCGGATGCGATGATGTGGATACGGCGCGTGCCATCATGACACATCCTGAGGTCCGCGCAGGATGCTTGCTCGACAGACATTTGCCGTCGCCTTCGTCCCGGTCATACCCCTCCAAGAGGATATGGTCCCAAAAGGTTACATGCACGAAGTGCTTGATGAGTTCAGATCATGGGACACCTGAAATCGATGAATGAAATTCAGTTCAGGGTTATTCGGATTCGACCATTGCCAAACCGGGAACATTATTGGCCAGTGTCGCCCGAACGTCTGTCAGATAGTTGAAATTGACCAGCGCCAAACGCGCGTGCTCGCGCGCCAAGGCTTCGGCGCGTGTGCCTTCACGGCTTTGGATCGCTTCCAAAATGGCGCGATGCTGGCGTTGCGCATAGCGAAGCGAGTCCAGAAAACCCGGAACCATCAGTTGCTCGCTCAGGAACGAAGACGGCGAAGCAAGCGGGAGCAGGCTTAACCGTTCGATCTCTCGGCGGATCAATGGGCTGTCTGGAAACATCCCCAAAAGCTCATGAAACCGGGCATTGTGCTGGACATAGGCGTCGAAATCCACACCAACAGGCTGCGCGAGTGCCATGTCGATTTTGGCCAGCACTGCGTCCGCTTCGGCCAGCAGTTCCGGCTTGACGCCCCGCTCGGCGGCCAAGCGCGCAGCCGTCCCCTCTATGACGCCCCGCACTTCGATGGCATCTGCAATGTCATCGCGGGTGAATGTCGCCACCCGGCAGCCCCCCGTTTCGATCCGCTCCAGCAGACCTTCGGCCACCAACCGATCCATGGCCTGGCGCAAAGGCGTACGTGATGTGCCCAGCTTTTTGGCGACCGCAACCTCCGACAGGCGCTGGCCGCCCTCAAACGCGCCCGCCAGAACAAGAGACCGCAAACCGAGCAGCGCGCGATCGAGTTGGCTCGGATGTCTTTCGGTCATGGCAGGATCACCCAGTCACTCGCGGCGAATTCAATAGGCAGGACCCGAGCAGATTGTATACAAAATCTCGAACAGGCAAGCACTTCGACCATGGATTCGACCGGATTCGGTCTCCCGCAAGACGCCCTGCGTACAAACGACCGAGTCTCCTTCGGTCGGGAGGAAAATAGTTCAAGACACTTTGCCTGCCTTATCCCTGACGGAATTGCCAAAAAACTGGGCTCAAAACCAACTCCGCAAAGCGCAACGGATTGCGCGGTTAGTGCTTTGATATAAATTGATATTTCACAATTTAACAACACACTCAGAACAGCTTACGCAAATTTCTTACACGCGTCGGTGCCGCATATACCGATGTTTGGCGTTCGGGGTTCAAGTTCAGGTGGCGCAGGAAAGGCTTGTCTGAAGATGCATTTCTTTTAGAGTTTACGGGGACCACGGGGTCAAGTGATGCGCAGCACTGCTTTGAGATATGCGGCATTGTGTACAATTCTTAACCCGAGGCTCACAATAAAAATGAGATGGCCCCGAACAGTTGGCCGTCTCGCATACCATTCCTTGGGAGGAACCATGAAAGACACTATCAACCGCAGAAAATTCCTGCGCGGTTCGGCTGTTGCCGGCGCCGCAGCGCTTGCCACGCCAGCGCTCGCGCAGAACGCAGCAACCACGCTCAAAATGCAGGCGGCCTGGGGCGGCGGCATCTTCCTTGAAAACGCTCAGTCCTTTGCCGCACGCGTCAACGAAATGTCCGGCGGTTCGCTGACCATCGAAGTCCTGTCCGTGGACGCAGTCGTCAAGACCAGCCAGATGCAAGATGCGGTTCACCGCGGTGTTCTGGACGCGGCTCACTATGTGCCAGCATATTGGTATGGCAAATCAAAAGCGGCGTCGCTTTTCGGCACCGGCCCTTGCTTTGGCTGGTCGAGCCAGGAAGTTTTGGGCTGGGTCTACGCAGGCGGCGGTCAGGAACTGTTTGATGAGCTGATGGATACACTGCGCCTGAACGTCGTGTCCTTCTTCAACTCGCCAATGCCAGCGCAGCCACTGGGCTGGTTCAACGAACAGATCACAGACGCCTCGCAGATGCAGGGTCTCAAGTACCGTACGGTTGGCCTCGCGGCTGACGTGATGCTGGAAATGGGCATGTCCGTTGTGCAGCTGCCCGGCGGCGAAATTCAGCCCGCGATGAAGTCCGGCCTGATCGACGCGGCGGAGTTCAACAACCCGACGTCCGACCGTGACTTCGGCATGCAGGACGTCTCCAAAAACTACATGCTGGCATCCTATCACCAGTCGCAGGAGTTCTTTGAAGTCACCATCAACAAAGACAAGTTCAACAGCCTGTCCGACGAGCACAAGGCGATCATCAAGAACGCCTCGATGGCCGAAAATTCCGGTTTCTACTGGGGCAACACCAAGCGCTATTCCGACGACCTGATCAAGCTTCAGGAACAAGATGGCGTGGCCGTGCACCGCACACCGGATTCGGTGATGCAGGCGCAGCTGGTTGCTTGGGATGCCGTGGCAGAGCGCATTGCCGGCGATGATCCGTTCTTCGCCAAGGTGATGGAATCACAAAAGGCCTATGCCAAGGAAGTGATGAACTACCTCAACCTGAACCAGCCTGACTACAAGATGGCATACAATCACTACTTTAGCTGATCGTAACCCGACTAGTCAGATGTCCGGGCGCCCTCGTGGCGCCTGGACACACTCGCGCGTGGGTGCAGCGCGCCAAGAACACTAACGATCTGCAAGGGAGCAGCAGTCTCATGAAATTTGTTCACGCCATCGAGGGCCTCAGCCTTTGGGTTGGGCGCGCCTTTGGGTGGTGCATCCTGATCCTCACGCTGTCTGTGTCCTATGAGGTTTTCGTGCGTTACGTGCTGAACGCACCAACCGTTTGGGCGTTCGACATGATGATCCAGATGTATGGTGCGCTCTTTTTGATGTGCGGTGCCTATGCATTGGCACAAGACACGCATGTCCGCGCCGACGTCGTTTACCGACTGTTCCCCGTAAAGGTGCAGGCAAGTCTGGATTTCGTGCTGTATTTCCTCTTTTTCTTTCCGGGCGTTCTGGCGTTGGCATGGTACGGCTATGAGATCGCCTCCGACAGTTGGCGCTACAAGGAAGTCAGTTTCAACAGCCCCGCCAGTATCCAGATTTACTTCTTCAAGTCCCTGATTCCACTGGCTGGGAGCCTGCTCGCGCTTCAGGGTCTTGCTGAATTGGTGCGGTGCGTCATGGCGATGCGAAGCGGTGTTTGGCCTGAACGATTGGTTGATGTGAAAGAAACCGAAGACCTGCTGACCGACGCCGATCTTGAAGCGATCAGCGCCTTCCGTCCGGCAGACAAATAACCTGCTTCAAGCGCTTCTAGAAAGAAAATAAGATGACAAACCCCGAAGTCGCCCTGTTGATGCTTGGGCTGTTTATTCTCCTCGTGCTCCTTGGTTTTCCGATTGCCTTTACCCTGCTCGCGATGGGCGTCGCCTTTGGCTACTACGCCTATCATCAGGGTCATCCGATCGAGACCTTCAGTGATATCTTTAACAACAACATCTTCTACCTTCTAAACCAGAACACCTATTCGGTGATGGAGAACCCGATACTCGTGGCGATCCCGCTGTTTTTGTTCATGGGGTATGTCGTCGAACGGGCCAACATCGTCGACAAGTTGTTTTTCTCTCTCTACATGGCCGCGCGCAATCTACCCGGCAGCCTCGCCATTGCGGCGCTTCTGACCTGTGCGGTTTTCTCGACCGCGTCGGGCATCGTGGGCGCGGTTGTGACGCTGATGGGCCTGTTGGCCTTTCCGGCAATGGCCAATGCCAACTACAACAAAAGCTTTGCTGCGGGGGTCATCTGTGCCGGTGGTACGCTGGGCATCCTGATCCCGCCCTCGATCATGTTGATTGTCTACGCCGCGATTGCCGACCTTTCACCCTTGCGGCTCTACGCAGCGGCGGTCTTCCCGGGCTTGGTATTGGCGGGCCTCTATATCGTCTACGTTATCTTCCGCGTCTGGCTGAATCCGGCGCTCGCCCCAAAACCTACGATGGAAAACCCGCCTCCGCCCAGTGAGATATACAAGGACCTGTTGGTCAGCTTTGTCCCCCTCACCGTCCTGATCGCACTTGTGCTCGGCTCGATTCTCGGCGGTTTGGCAACACCTGCCGAGGCGGCCGCCATGGGCGCTTTGGGCGGGATGGTGCTGGCGGTGATCTATCGCTCCATGACGTGGACCAAGCTCAAGGAAAGTGTGTTCCTGACAGCGAAAGCCACGGCAATGGTCTGCTGGCTGTTCGTCGGTTCATGGACCTTTGCGTCTGTCTTTTCCTACCTTGGCGGTCACGACATCATCGCCGATTGGGTCGGCGGAATGGACCTGGAACCCTGGGAGTTCCTGATCCTGGCGCAGATCATCATCTTCTTGCTGGGCTGGCCTCTGGAATGGTCCGAGATCCTGATCATCTTCGTGCCGATTTTCCTGCCGCTGCTCGATGTATTTGGCGTGAACCCATACTTCTTTGCGATGTTGATTGCTTTGAACCTGCAAACCTCGTTCCTGACCCCGCCCATGGCCATGTCGGCCTACTACCTAAAAGGGGTGCTCAAGAACCAGATCGAGTTGATGGAGATTTTCCGAGGCATCATGCCGTATCTGGGCATCGTGATCTTTACGATGGTCTTGATGTACAATTTCCCCGGCATCGCGCTTTGGTTCCCTGATTACCTGTTTGGACCATATATTCCATGATCCAAGACAGCTACAAACTCACCGCATCCGAGGCGTTGGTCGCCATCGCCTCGGGTCGTCTCAGTTCCGTCGAGCTCGTGAAATCCTGCCTTGGCCAGATTGACGCGACAGAAAGCACGATCAAGGCATGGGCGTTTCTGGACGCTGATGTGGCCTTGGCGCAGGCAGCGGAATGCGATCGGATCCGCAAGGCGGGCCTCGCCACGGGCCCGTTGCATGGCATACCCGTGGGGCTGAAAGACATCATCGACACCGCAAAAATGCCGACGCAACGCGGCACACCGATCTTTGCGGGGCGCCAGACGGAGCACGTCGCCCGGCTGGTCGAGCGTCTGCGTGAAGCTGGCGCCGTCATCATGGGCAAAACCGTGACCACTGAATTGGCATTCGTGCATGCCAATGAGACGCGCAATCCGCACAACCCCGAACACAGCCCCGGCGGATCGTCCAGCGGGTCGGCCGCCGCCGTGGCAGCCCAGCAGGTCCCCCTTGCCGTGGGGACGCAGACCAACGGGTCTGTCATCCGCCCGGCATCTTTTTGCGGCACATTCGGGTTCAAGCCGACGCGCGGGGTCATTTCGCGCAGCGGACTTTTGCAGACGTCTGTTTCCCTCGATCAGGTGGGCTGTTTTGGCCGCAGTCTGGCCGATGTTGCTTTGCTGACGGATGCGATCGGCTGTTACGATCAGCACGACCCCACAAGTCTGGCCCGCCCCCGCCCCGATATGCTGGCCGGAGCCGAAGCCGAGGTCCCCGTCACCCCCGAGTTTGTGTGGTTCGACCTGCCATTCAATGACCGTTTGTCAGGTGATGCGCGCGACGGCTTGGAGGCCGTGCTGGAAATCCTTGGTCCGCAGGTCACGCGGATGGAACCCGCCGACACCCTGTCCAACCTCGTTGCCGTGCAGGCCCGCATCCACGAATATGAAATCGCGCAACATCAGGCGGATGTGTTCGACAACCACTGGGATCAAATCAGCGAGACGCTCAAGCCCGTGATCACGCGCGCACGCCAGATCACCAAAGCCGAATACGACGACGCCCTTGCCGTCAAAGCATCGGCAGAAGCATTCTTTGCCAACTTCTTTGTTGATTATGATGCTATCATCGCCCCATCTGCAGCCGGAGAAGCACCCAAATTCGGATCCGGCACCGGGGACCCGATTTTCTGCACCCTGTGGACCTTGGCCGGGTTGCCCTGTGTCAGCTTGCCGATGCTGGTTGGCGAAAACGGTTTGCCGATTGGCGTGCAGCTCATTGGCCCTGCCGAAAAAGACGATCGCCTTCTGCGCACTGCGCGCTGGCTCCAGAAACACCTCGCTGAAACAGCGGATTAGAAAGGATCTGACATGTCATACACGGTCAAACTGATTGCCGGCCTGATTGGGACCGCATTTCTGTGCATTTTCGTCGGCGGCCTCTCCCAGAGCATTTCCAGCGGCTTCGCGGGGTTCACGGGTGGCTTGCCGTTCATGATCATCGCGATCCTGGTGTGCGGGATGGCGATCTATGACTACTGGGACGAGTGTGTTCGCAAAAAATGAGCAAAAAGCGCCTTTGGATCACCCGCCGCCTGTCTGACGCCACGCTCGAACGCGCCGAACGGGACTATGATGTTGTCATCAATCACGCGGACACACCCGGCACGGCTGCTGAGCTGATCGCTGCGAGCGCCGCGTTCGACGCGATCATCCCCTGCCATTCCGAGCATTTCAGCGCCGATGTTGTTGCGCAATTTGCGGATCGCTTGCAGATCGTTGCCAATCACTCCGTTGGTGTGGATCACTGTGATCTGCCCGCGCTCAAGGCCCGTGGCATCGTGGTAACAAACACGCCGGATGTCTTGTCGGACGCAACGGCGGAACTGGCGATGCTTTTGATGTTGGGGGCTGCCCGCCACGCCGTGGCCGGGGACCGTATCGTGCGCACAGGCAACTGGGACAGTTGGTCACCGGCTTTTATGGTCGGCAAGCAGGTGACAGGCGCGCGCCTCGGCATCATTGGCATGGGTCGCGTCGGGCGCGCATTCGCCGCCAAGGCACGCGGGTTCGATATGGACATCCACTACTTCAACCGCACCGAATTACCTGCTGATCAGGCCCAAGGCGCCACCTATCATGCAGATGTCGACAGCCTGCTTGGCGTCGCCGATTTCCTGTCACTGCACTGTCCGGCCACAGCTGAAACCGCCAACCTGATGAACGCCGACCGCTTTGCAAAGTTACCGCAAGGCGCTGTTGTGGTGAACACGGCCCGCGGCGCATTGGTAGACGAAGACGCCCTGATGGCCGCGCTGGACACAGGCCAGGTCGCCGCGGCGGGGCTCGATTGCTTTCAGGTTGAACCGGGCGGAAATCCCGCATTCGCGAAGTATGACAACGTCTTCATGCTGCCTCACATCGGCAGTGCAACCCGCCAGACGCGTGATGCCATGGGGTTCCGGGCCCTCGACAACCTCGACGCGTTTTTTGCCGGGAAGACGCCGCAGGACACCCTCTAAAAAGAATGGACACATCAATGACTAAACTCGCGTTCCTCGGCCTTGGGGTCATGGGCTATCCAATGGCTGGTCATCTGGCCAAGGCCGGGCATGACGTGACGGTCTACAACCGCACAACTGCCAAGGCGCAAGCCTGGACCAACGAACATGGCGGAACGTTCGGCAAAACGCCCGCCCAGGCCGCCGCAGGGGCCGAGATCGTGTTCGCCTGCGTCGGCAACGATGACGACTTGCGCGCGGTCTGCCTTGGCCCCGACGGTGCGTTTGCGGCCATGTCCGAGGGCAGCACATTTGTTGATCACACCACAGTGTCCGCCGCTGTCACGGCAGAGCTTTATTCCGTGGCGAAAGCAAAGGGCATTGCCTTTGTCGACGCGCCTGTGTCGGGCGGCCAAGCCGGGGCGGAGAACGGCCAGCTGTCGATCATGTGCGGCGGGGATCAAGCAGACTACGACGCAGCAGAGCCTGCGATGAAGGTCTACGCCAAACTCTGTCGCCGGATCGGTGAGAGTGGCGCAGGACAAATGACCAAGATGTGCAATCAGATCGCCATTGCGGGCCTCGTCCAAGGGCTCTCTGAGGCGTTGCATTTCGCGTCCAAAGCCGGGCTGGACGGTGCCGCGGTCGTCGAAGTCATCAGCCAAGGGGCTGCGGGATCGTGGCAGATGTCAAACCGCTACGAGACGATGCTCGACGATCACTTCACCCACGGGTTCGCCGTGGATTGGATGCGCAAAGACCTCGGAATTTGCCTGGATACCGCCAACGAAAATGGCGCATCGCTGCCCGTTACGGCTTTGGTGGATCAGTTCTACAAAGACGTGCAGAAGATGGGCGGGGGGCGCTGGGATACCTCCGCATTGTTCAAAAGACTACAGAAAGAGTAGGCCGCCAACCAGCCTGCCAGAGGCAAGGCCAAACTGACGCAACACCCGTTCCAAGCGGTGCCTCGGTTTGGCCTAGGATCTACTCTCGATGGCACGCTTTGTGGTGGGACTGGGCGATTGGGTAGTTCGTAGAACCAGCGGTAAGACGGTGCATTTGAATGTGGCCACACCGGTGGGTTCAACACGTGCAGCGACGTATCCCGGCGGTGCCTTCCTTGGGTTCCTTGGCAAAACGCGGGCACGACGACACCGTGGGCTGCTGTGGCAGTTCTTGCGCAACCTGTCCAAGTTCTGAGGACCAGGTTTGGCCGTCTCCGGCAGCTACAAATCCATCCTGCGCGTCTCAAGCCGGTTTGTTCCAAAAGCGCCGTCGAAAAGGCCACCAAAGGCGACCGGATCAAGTTCATGAAAAAGGTATGTGGCGGAGACGAAGGGATTCGAACCCTCGAGACGATTCCTCGCCTACTCCCTTAGCAGGGGAGCGCCTTCGACCACTCGGCCACGTCTCCGCCGACGGTCCTATCAGGCAGGCAACAGGCTTCACAAGGCCAAAAGCGTCGCGTGCGCCGAATATTTGCCTCTCCAACAGCCCTTTGGCGGCGGTTACGGGACGATTTGCATGAAACATTTCTCACGAACAGTCGCCGGCTCCAATCCCGTGGTTCGGAAATGGTCGGTTTACAATGACTTTGAGCCTCCAAATTTCCCGCACGGACCTGTGAGAGCAATGAAATATGTCAAACTCGGCTGCCAAAACAAACCTGCAAGCATTTAGAAGTAAACAATTTAATACCACACCGCTTACCAACACTTAGCCAAGGCGTGCTCAACTCACACAGCGCGGTGATAGGACGTGTTTTGCAAACGGCCCGCAGCGTCCGCACATTGAATGCAGAACAGAAACGGCGCTGGCCAACACAATCATCAGCGCTCCCACATAAGGAAACCGCCATGAAACGCATCGCCCTCACCCTTGTTGCAATTATCGCCAGCAGCGCCGCCTACGCGGACAAATCCGACCGCTACAACGACCTGCGTCTGGACACATCCATCGTGAAACAGATCGACTACACGGATCGTGCAAACACCGCTTCAAAGCAGGCTGTCAAACCGACGCCCTTCACCCTGTCGAGCCGCAACGACATGAAAAAGGACGGCAGCTACGCCTATTCCAACCCCTACGGTGTGGGTCCAAACAACGACAGCCGCTGATCCGGGATGGGTCGGTCTGCTCCCCCATGCCGACCCAACCCCATTGGTTCAGGTGTTGAACAGGAAGTGTAAAACATCGCCGTCTTTGACGATATAGCTTTTGCCTTCCGCGCGCATTTTCCCGGCCTCCTTGGCCGGGGTTTCGCCCCCCAAAGCGACGAAATCGTCAAATGCGATGGTTTCTGCGCGGATGAACCCTTTTTCAAAATCCCCATGGATCACACCGGCAGCCTTGGGCGCGGTCGTGCCCGTTTTGATGGTCCAGGCACGCGCCTCTTTGGGGCCGACCGTGAAATATGTTTCCAGATGCAAAAGCTCGTATCCCGCACGGATCAACCGATCCAGACCAGCCTCGGACAGCCCCATTTCATCAAGAAACATCTGCGCTTCTTCGGGCTCGAGCTGGCTGATCTCTTCCTCGATCTGGGCTGAAATCACCACATGCGCGTTGCCCTGTGCGGCTGCCATCTCGGCCACTTGAGCCGAAAACGCATTGCCCTCCGCCGCTTCGGCCTCGCCGACATTGCAGACATACAAAACCGGCTTGGTGGTCAGCAATTGCAGCATCTTCCACGCCTTGGCGTCTTCCTCGTCCACCGCCACGACCCGCGCGGGCTGGCCCTCTTCCAACGCCGCTAATGCCATGCGCATCAAACGCTCTTGTTGCACAGCTTCCTTGTCGCCGCCGCGTACTTTGCGCACAATGTTTTGCAAGCGTTTTTCAATGCTTTCGATGTCGGCCAGCATCAGTTCCGTGTCGATGGTTTCCGCATCTGCCACCGGGTCCACGCGGCCCTCGACATGGGTCACGTCCCCGTCCTCAAAGCAGCGCAGCACATGGGCGATCGCATCGACTTCGCGGATGTTGGCCAGGAATTGATTGCCCAGACCCTCGCCCTTGGAGGCACCTTTGACCAGCCCGGCGATATCCACAAACGTCATACGCGTCGGGATGATCTGCTTGGATTGCGCAATCCCGGCCAATGTATCAAGACGTGCATCAGGCACCGCGACCTCTCCCACGTTGGGTTCGATCGTACAAAAGGGAAAGTTGGCCGCCTGCGCCGCCGCGGTACGGGTCAGCGCATTAAACAATGTGGATTTGCCAACATTCGGCAACCCCACAATACCCATCTTGAAACCCATCGCGTCTCTCCCGGCCTGGTTCGCGCCGCTTCTATGACGCGCGGGCCACACACGCAATCCCTGCCCTGCGGTTCATTCGCGGGTGTTTTTCGCCGAATTCGACCGACCCGCGCGCGGTTGCGCATTGATTTCCGGCGTTTGTTTCGGCATTGCGAGCCAAGACCATGCAAGAGGCTCGCCCATGACACGTATCGACGCAAAATTCACTCAGCTGGCCGCCGCCGGCAAAAAGGCCTTCGTGGCCTATGTCATGGCAGGCGATCCGGACTATGACACGTCCCTGGAAATCGTGCGCGGGCTGCCCGGCGCGGGTGTTGATGTAATTGAATTGGGTGTGCCCTTTACCGACCCGATGGCTGACGGGCCCACGATCCAACTGGCAGGCCAGCGCGCCCTTGATGGGGGCATGACGCTGAAAAAAACGCTGCAACTGGCGCGCGCCTTCCGCGAGAATGATCAAACAACACCCATCGTGCTGATGGGCTATTACAACCCAATCTACAGCCGCGGTGTTGATGCCTTTCTGGTCGAGGCCAAGGATGCAGGGATCGATGGTCTGATCGTCGTCGACCTGCCCCCAGAGGAAGATGTGGAACTGTGCCTGCCCGCGCAGGCCGCTGGGCTTAACTTCATCCGGTTGGCGACGCCGACCACTGACGACAAACGCTTGCCGCGCGTGCTGCAAAACACGTCCGGCTTTGTCTATTACGTGTCCATCACCGGGATCACCGGTTCCGCCGAGGCTGACGCAGGCGACGTTGGCCCCGAAGTGGCGCGCATCCAATCGGCAAGCGGCCTGCCCGTCATTGTGGGCTTTGGCGTCAACACACCCGAAAAGTCCCGCGCAATCGCCAGCGTGGCGGACGGCGTTGTCGTCGGCTCCGCCATTGTCGCCAAAATCGGCGCGGGCGAGCCGGTCTCGGATGTTCTGACCTTCGTCAAAACGCTATCGGACGGTGCGCATTCGGTGTGATCGCGACACGCGTGCCGGAACCATTGGCCCCTGCTTAGTGCAGCCCTCAGCCGCGCTTTTCAAATCATGCAGGACAGCGCCTAGACGAACCCGTCACGTGCGTTGCGTTCGGCGTCCAGCGTTTCGCGTAACTGGCGCAATACGGGCGTGATCTCCACCAGCTTCGATACATCCAACCCCTGCATGACATGCGCAATATCGGGGGTCATCTTGGACACGGCCAAACCCGGCAAGGCGCGCCCTTTGTCGGTCAGGAACACACACTTCGATCGTCCGTCTCCGGGGTTGGGGCGCACTTCGACATAGCCCTTGGCTTCCAGCACCTTGATCGTATGGGTCATCGACGTCTTGGGCACCTGAAAGGCACGGGCGATCTCGATGGGGGTGCGCCCATCGCCCAGCCGCAACAGATGATTGACCACTGTAAAATGTGGGGTGATCAGCCCGTCCGGCAACCGCGCCTCCAACAAGGCGCGGGCCAGTTGATCAATGATGCCGATCTCGTTGAACACATCGAACAGCATCTGTTGGGAAGGTTCAGACACGGACCAGTTTTTCCTCCAGCGGCCAGCGCGGGGTGCGTGGCGTCATCGGACCGTAGCCCAAACGCCCGAGCATTTGAACCGTTTGTCCGGGCGCTGCCAGCAACCTGTGCGCCGTAGCGTAATGCTCTGCCATTTCGGGATATTCCTGCAAGCATTGGCTGACCGGATGCAACGCCAGCCCCATCGCCGTCGTCTTGAGGTTCAGCCGCAGCCAGCGCCGTCCAGCCTCGATCTGATCCGCCCGCGTGTTGCCCTCCGAGGTCAGCACCACATAGGCCGGGGTCGCGTGCAACATCTCGTCATAGATCGCGACACCTTGTTGAAAACCGGTGCTGCTCGGGTCCAACTGCACCTCGCGCGACACCACGCCTGCCAGCATCAGGCTCTCCAGAAACGGGCCACCCAGATCAATACCGTCGGGCGTTGCCTCGATCTCGCGCTTGCCAAAGCGCATCAGATCAACCGATTCCTTCAATGTACGGTGCGTGTTCATCTCCACCAACCAAGCCGCCCACGTCAGCCGCTTTAGCGCTGCGACACTCGCCGCATCGGTATAAACATCACCGAACAGCTCCAACTCATTGGCCTGTGCCGGGGCAATGGCGCGATCCTCGAAAGGCTCCTTGCACGACCGCCGGTCCATAATCTGCGCCACCAACGGATCAGCGGTTCCGCCCGGCGCGAACACCGCCCGCGCCACCGGGCCGCTCTCACCTTCAGGGTAAAGCGTTACATCAACGTCATATCCCGCGGCCCCCGCCGCCAGAACCATCTGCTCAACAAAGCAACCCAATCCGATCACGATCTGCCGATCAAAGGGATCCGTATGTGGCAAGCGCCGCTCGGTATCGTGGTGCAGCAACAGCGCATCTTCACCCTGCAGTTCAACCACCCACGGCTGCAAATTATGTGGGTTGGGCGCCAACAAGGCAAAACTCAGCGCGTTCAACCGCGGATCTTCGTATTGCCCCGCCTGCTCCCAGGGTGCCAGCGCTCTGGTCGGTGTGCGCGTACTCAAGAACCCGGCCGCCGATGCGCTCGCGGCAACGATTGTTCCCCCGCCGATCAGGGCGATGGCCTTGCGTCGTGAAATAGTCATATCTCTGACCTCCTCTTAAAGTGCGATTTCGTACTACATGAGTAATTATAGTTCGATTTCGCACCAGTCAATCCCTCTGCTTGGAAATCTTGCGACGAAACGCCTTTCGGCAATCAATTGCCTTGCCCGCCGTGCGTTGCTACGACTTCATCAGCCAACTCAGGAGCCCAACATGCCCGTCATCACCAACATCGACGACCTCAAGCGCATTTACGAACGTCGCGTGCCGCGTATGTTTTTTGACTACACCGAAAGCGGCAGTTGGACGGAGCAGACCTTTCGCGAAAACACGTCGGATTTTGACAAGATACGCCTGCGTCAGCGCGTGGCGGTCGACATGTCGGGCCGCTCCACCGCAAGCCAAATGATCGGGCAGGATGTGGCGATGCCCGTGGCCTTGGCTCCGGTTGGTTTGACAGGGATGCAGCACGCAGATGGCGAGATGAAAGCGGCGCGCGCTGCAGAAAAATTCGGCGTGCCCTTCACACTCAGCACCATGTCGATCAACTCTATCGAAGACGTGGCCGGCTTCACAACCAAGCCATTCTGGTTCCAGCTCTACACGATGAAAGACACCGATTACGTCTCGCGCCTGATTCAGCGCGCCAAGGATGCCAACTGTTCGGCGCTGGTGATCACGCTCGATCTGCAGATTCTGGGCCAACGTCACAAGGACCTGAAGAACGGCCTGTCCGCCCCGCCCAAGCTGACCCTCAAGACCATGGCGAACCTCGCCACGAAATGGGCCTGGGGGATCGAAATGCTCAGCGCCAAGCGCCGTGAGTTCGGCAATATCGTCGGCCATGTCGAGGGCATTTCAGATGCCGCATCTCTGGGGGCATGGGCCGCAGAGAGTTTTGACCCGACGCTTGATTGGGACAAGGTCGCCAAGATCAAGGAGCAGTGGGGCGGCAAGGTGATCCTGAAGGGTATTCTCGACGCGGAGGATGCCAAAATGGCGCTCAAGGTTGGGGCAGACGCAATCATCGTCTCGAACCACGGCGGGCGGCAACTGGATGGCGCAGTCAGCTCCATTTCCGCCCTGCCCTCGATCCTTGAGGCGGTCGGCGATCAGATCGAGGTGCATATCGACAGCGGCATCCGCTCAGGCCAGGACGTACTCAAGGCCTTGGCGATGGGGGCCAAGGGCACCTACATTGGGCGCGCGTTTATCTACGGGCTGGGCGCGATGGGCCAAAAGGGTGTGACACAAGCGCTTGAGGTCATCCACAAGGAGTTGGATTTGACGATGGCGCTGTGCGGGGAAACCAACGTCAACAATCTGGGACGCCATAACCTCCTGATACCAGAAGACTTTGAGGGGCGTTGGCAGCAGTGATACTGCGAAAATGCTGATTTTTCTCGACAAGAACCTGGTGTTTCTGGCCACGCCGAAAACCGGGACCACGGCTGTTGAAATGGCGCTCAAGGGGCGCGCGGACATCATCTTTGCGCGCAGCCGCAAACACGTCACTGCGCAACGCTACGCCACCCGCGTGGCCCCGTTTCTGACCGAGAGTTTCGACGCCAAGTTGGAAACCTTCGCCGTCATGCGCCACCCCACCGAGCAGATCAAAAGCTGGTATCGTTATCGCTCCGGGCCGCGCCACAAGGGCACTGAAAAACACACCGGACGGCTCAACTTTGATGCCTTCGTGCGGGCTGTCATTGGCCCTGCGCCGCCAGAGTTTGCCAATATCGGCAGTCAGTTCAAATTTCTTACGGATGGGGATGGCACGCTTCTGGTCGATCACCTGTTTGCCTATGAAAAGCAAATCGAGTTTCGCCGCTTTTTGTCGGATCGCATGGGCGAAGAGATCAAGCTGGAGGTCCGCAACGTCTCGCCCCCCGCCAAGACCGTGCTGTCAGAGCCCGTTGACGCCGAACTGCGCAGCGCGCGGGCTGATGAATATGCGCTTTATGATCGGTTGATGGCGGCGGGCGGATATCTCGGGCCTGCCTAGCGGGCGATGCCCTTGAAAACACGCCAGAGATCAGTTCGCTGACGCGCGACGTTTCCACAGTGCTGAAAGCGATTTCGCAATCGTCCCCGGACGAAAGATCGCCAGATACATCAGCAGGCCATAAAAGCTCACCACAAGCAGCGGCAGGAACACCTTGGGGTCGACAATCATCGCGATCAACAGCGCCAACCACAGCGTCAGGCTGACAGCCAACACCAGGTCCTTCTTGTAGAACTCCGCAACCTTGCCGCGCAACCGGTCCGCCAGCGTCACGCGCTGTTCCGGCAGCGCTTCGTGCTCAAGCTGTAAGGGCGTCGGCTCGATCACGGGTGCCGGGGCCAGATCCGGCAGGCTCTTGCGGCTGACTTGCCGCTTTTGCTCGACCATGACCACTCGGATTGCGGACATGATCGCATCTTCGCTATATTGGCTGCTACGCCCTTCCAAAAGCTCGATCCCTTCGGGCAGGTTCGCCCGTTCACGCGCCGCATGGTAGCTGACGCGCTCCGCCTGATACCGGGCAAAGGCTTGGCGGGCGTTCTCCGCACGCGCGCGGCGACGCTCAACCGATTGACGCGACAGCCCGAAATATTCGCGCTCTTCCACGCCCTCAACAACGACTGTAAAATCAAATGGAGGTGGCGCATCATCCCGCACCTCAGCCTCTGGCGTGCCGAAATTCGCACCCGCATCCAACAAGAAGGCGCCCAGCTTTTGAAGCCGCGATTTCACGACTTCGGCCTGTGTCGCGCTCAGGTCTTCGGGGTTCTCGATTCCAATCAGACGATCAAATATATCGCCGGATACCGCGTCGACGGATCGAAACGGATCGGAACTTGCATCTTGAGCGGCAGAACTCTGCGACATCATCAACGGCACTCATAACCGCCCCCAGGCAGTTGATGTTCATACTAAGGCAAATCTTGGCAAAATTATGACGATTTCGTTAGGGATTTGGAAACAATTCCACTCTAATCGGCATCCAAACCATGCCCATGCGCCCTAATGGCCCGTAGGGACGCCCAACTGCGGTGTTAGCCCGCGTTTCGGCCCGAAAAAACAGCTTTCCCTGACAGATAAACCGGTCTATACGCGCGGCTTCACGCGGGGATACAGCCTTGGAGGATCCCTGCCCTTACATTTTGGAGAACTGACTATGGCTGGAGAAATTCCGGACTTTGTAGCTCAGGAACGGACGGGGACAGGCAAGGGCGCCGCTCGTCAGGCACGCCGCGACGGCATGGTTCCTGGTATCGTTTTTGGTGGTGACGCAGACCCTCTGCCGATCAACGTCCCCTTTAACATGCTGATCAAAAAGCTGCGCGAAGGCCGCTTTAAATCGACGCTGTTCAACATGAAAGTCGAAGGCCATGATGACGTGCGCGTCATCTGCCGCGACGTACAGCGCCACGTGGTCAAGGATTTGCCCACGCATATCGATTTCATGCGCCTCAAGCGGACCACGCAGATCAACCTGTTCATCGCAGTGGAAGTTGTGGGCGAAGATGTTTCCCCCGGCTTGAAAAAGGGCGGTGTGCTGACCCTGATCCGGCCCGAGGTGGAGCTGATCGTGACCGCGGGCGATATCCCCGATCACATCACAATCGATGTCTCCGAGATTGAGATCGGCGACAACGTGACAATCTCCTCGGTCAAGCTGCCCGAAGGCGCGAAACCCACGATCGACCGTGACTTCGTGATTGCGCAAATCTCCGCTCCGTCCGGCCTGAAATCGCAGGACGACGAAGACGAGGATGGTGCAGAAGAAGCAGAAGCAGAAGCCCCAGAGGCCGAAGCAGACGCGGAAGAATAAACCCACCATATATACCTATGATCTACGGGGCCCCTTGCGGCCCCGTATTTCGTTTCGCGCCCTGCTCTGCTACATCTGCGCGCAATGACGGAGGGCAGTGATGAAGCTGATCGTAGGCCTTGGCAATCCCGGCGCGAAATACGCCCACAATCGACACAACATCGGGTTCATGGCAGTGGACCGGATTGCGTCGGATCATGGGTTTTCGCCGTGGAAAGGCAAGCATCAGGGCAGCCAATGTGAAGGGCGCTTTGGGTCTGATCGCGCGGTGCTGCTCAAGCCCGAAACCTTTATGAACAATTCCGGGCAATCGGTGCAGGCCGCCATGCGGTTTTACAAGCTGGAACCATCGGACGTGATTGTCCTGCACGACGAGATTGATCTGGCACCCGGCAAGGTCAAACACAAGGTCGGCGGCGGTCATGCGGGCCACAACGGGTTGCGCTCCATTCATGCGCATATCGGGCCGGATTACGCCCGCGTTCGGCTTGGCGTCGGCCACCCGGGGCATAAGGATGCGGTGCCGGGCTATGTGCTGCGCGACTTTGCCAAGGCAGATCAGGATTGGCTCGATGATGTGCTGCGCGGGGTGAGCGACGGCGCGCCTTATCTCGCGGCAGGTGACGCAGCGAAGTTCTCCAATGCGGTTGCGATGCGCGTCAACCCGCCACGCTCCGGCACGGGAACGGGGGCCGGCAAGAAACCCGGCCCATCCGGCAAACCTGCGGCCTCAGTTGCCGCTCAAAACGCACCCCAACGGGACGCGGCAGAAATGACACCCGCCGAGGACACCCGCTCGGCTTTGCAAAAGCTGATGGCGAAATTCAAGTGAACTTGTCTGATGCTTTTGCCGATCAAGCCAACAGTTGCATCGCGCTCGAGTCGCCCTTCATGGGTCGCGTGTTGAATATGCTCGCACAGCACTGGCCCGAAGACAGCGCCTTGGCCCGCAGCATTGCCCACTACACTGGCGACATTGGCCCGCGCGGTCATTCGCTACCGCTGCGCATCGCGGGCGGGCTGCACGCTCTGGTGCTCAGTGAACAAAGCCCGGAGCTTGCTGCCGTTTACCCACCGCACACGCCATCCGATGATGCCCTGCGCGACGCCGTTTGTGCCGCGATTGCGGATCATAGCGCGTTTCTGTGCGACTGGGTCACAAGCCCGCCGCAAACCAACGAAGTGCGCCGCTCTGCCGCTCTGATCCCCGCGGCCTATGTCGCCGCGTCCCATTTCGACCTGCCCGTGATGCTGTCCGAATTGGGTGCCAGCGGCGGGTTGAACCTGATGTGGGACCACTACGCGCTCGACACAGGTGCAGGCACGCTTGGTCCAGAAAATCCGGTGCTGACCCTCGCGCCCGATTGGACCGGCCCCGTGCCGAGCGGCCCCGCCCCCCGCGTGGTGAGCCGCGCCGGTGTTGATCTCAACCCGCTGAACCCACGCAAGCCTGACGACCTGCTGCGCCTCACGGCCTATCTTTGGGCGGACCAGCCGCACAGGCTCGCCCTGACGCAGGCGGCGGCTGCGGTGATGGATGCCGACATCGCCAAAATGGATGCCATCGACTGGCTGGAGACGCGCCTCGCCGCGCCGCGACCCGGGCACCTGCACATCATTCAGCATACCATCGCATGGCAGTATTTTCCGGCCCCCGCCCAAGCGCGCGGTCAGGCGCTGATCGAAGCGGCAGGCGCACGCGCCACGCCCGACGCACCTCTGGCATGGCTCAGCCTCGAAAATGACGGCGATGCGACGGGCAAGGTCGGGGCGCTGCTGACCTTGCGGCTCTGGCCCGGCGATATCACGCTCGAACTGGGTCGCGCCGATTTTCATGGCCGCTGGGTGGCATGGTCCGGCACGAACTGACGGCGCGTCCGACTGGCGCAGCGTTCGCAAAACATATTTGATGGCCGGGATCGGCAAGGGGATTATCGATGCGCACATTCGGAAAATGGTTGGGACGGGTTTTGCTGGCATTCGCGCTGGCGGCCATCGTGGTGGGTTGGTGGAAACGCGACGAGTTGGTCCGGCTGGAAGCGGCCATCACCATGTTCCACGAAGACCGCATCATCAGCAATTTCGTCTCCATGCGCGATCTGTTCTTTCACACCGAGTTGCCGCGTGGCGACGGCCCGGTCACGCCCCTGCCGCAAGGGGCGGAAATGGCACTGCCGGACGTCGTGGCCCCTTGGATGGAAAACCGCGTTGTCACCTCTCTGCTGGTGCTCAAGGACGGCGCAATCGTACATGAAAGCTATCGTCAGGGCACCGGACCGGACGACCTGCGCATCAGCTGGTCCATCGCCAAGAGCTTTCTGTCGGCTCTGATGGGCACTGTCGTCGCGGAGGGGGCCATCGCCTCGCTTGATGATCCGGTCACGCAATACGCACCGCAACTCATTGGCGGGGCCTATGATGGCGTCAGCGTGCGGCAGGTGCTGACCATGACCAGTGGCGTGCTGTTTGACGAGGATTACCTCGACTTCTGGTCAGACATCCAACGCATGGGCCGCGTTCTGGCTTTGGGCGGCACGATGGACGATTTCGCGGCCTCCATCACCCAAAGCTTCGCCGCACCCGGCACAGATTGGCAGTACACCTCGATCGACACCCATGTGCTTGGCATGGTGATCCGGGGCGCCACTGGTCGCCCGATCACTGAGTTGATGCAAGAGCGGATCATCGCACCGCTCGGGCTGGAACAATCACCCTTCTACGTCACCGATGGCGTTGGCGTGGCCTTTGTGCTGGGCGGGCTGAACCTGACCACGCGCGACTATGCCCGCTTTGGGCAGATGATCCTGCAAGGTGGTGAATGGAACGGTCAACAGATCGTGCCGGCAGATTGGATCGAGGTCTCGACCCGCCCGCAAGCGCCCACCGGACCGGATGAATTGGGCTACGGCTATCAGTGGTGGATGCCCAAGGGGATGCGCCCGGGTGAATACCATGGACGTGGAATCTATGGCCAATACCTCTATATCGACAATCAGAACGGTGTGGTGATCGTCTCGACAGCCGCCGATCGCAGCTTTCGAGAACCCGGTGTCGAACAGGAAAACACCGAGATTTTTCGCGCAATCGTGGATGCGCTGTAACAGGAGGACGCGGATGGAACCCGATGACAGCATCAATGTTTTGGGCGGGTCCCTCGACATCTGTGGCACTGACCCTGTGACCGGGTTTTTCCGCGACGGGCATTGCAACACCTGTGCCGCCGATCAGGGCAGCCACACGGTCTGCGCGGTGATGACGGCGGAATTTCTGGCATTCTCAAAATACGTTGGAAATGACCTGTCCACGCCCCGCCCCGAGTTTCGCTTTGCCGGTCTCAATCCCGGCGACCCATGGTGCTTGTGTGCAAGCCGCTTTCTTGCAAGCCCATGACGAGGGTTGCGCGCCCAAGGTGAACCTCAAGGCCACGCATGAACGCGCGCTCGATATCGTGCCGCTCGATGTTCTGGAACGTCACAGCATCTGAGGACCGCACGGTGCGGACACCCGATGTGAACCCATCCGCGTCAAACTGCACAGACGTGTAGCTACGCCGCTGCGATGTGGGCAAGACCCGCACCAGCACCCTCAGGATGATGGTTTTCCATTGGCCTCCTGCGCTCCGGTTCGACAGACCGTTGCCGCAGAGCCATCGCTGTTTCGGCGGGCCCGCCTCCCTGGATAAAACTGCTCTATTATGCGGACGTACCCTGCATCGGATGATCCGATTGGCGGGGCGGTCCTGTGTGCCCACAGTAGCGCGGCACGAGTGGCCCGGGGTCTTTTCGGCTGACCCCGACCGTGAGCATCCAGACCACAAACATTATGCGAGCGAAAGAGGTGCGCCATCACGAGCACCTGACGAAAAAGTGATTCGCTTTTGGTCGGGAAATTTTGAGCAAAATGGGTTTTGGCACCCAAACGCTACCGCCAAAGCTGTAAAACTCTTCGCTTTTACTCGGTTTTGCTAGGTTTTCTTAAGGATTTGTTGACGTTTGGGCCAAATTGCGGCGATAATGAGGCTCTCGGCGGGGCGTATTTACCCGGCCGTTCCACTTTCGAAATGGGAAGAGTTCTTATGAGTAAACTTAAAAAAACACTTGCTGCCTCGACTATTGTGTCAGGCCTATTCCTCGGCGCAACAAGCGCAACTGCTGCCATCGTTGATCTGGGCTTCATCATTGATGAATCCGGAAGTGTCGGTCAGTCCAACTATGAATCGTCCATCGTCGCGCTGCGCAATGCGATCAATCAAATCCCGCTGGCCACAGCGACAGTGACCTACCGTGTCGGTGTCGTGTCCTTCGGCGCCATCGCTGATACGGTCGCAGCACCTGTCGTGTTCGACAGTCAGGCCAACAAGGATACCGTTCTTGCAGCCCTTCTTGACGAATCCGTGCGCAATTCGATCGACGGCGGATCGCTTGAGTACGGTGATCCAAGCGGCATCACCAACAACACGCTCTATGCTCCTGCGCTGAACCTCATCAACAGTGAGTTCGCTTCGGCATTTGGCACGCTGGGTGATACATCGATCGTCAACATGGCGACCGACGGCGGAAACGGCGACAATACTGCCACACAAACTGCGGTCACCAATTTGATCGCTGACGGCTGGGATGCACTGAGCTTCGAAGCCGTGGCCAACACATCGTCCTCGGCAGAGGCCTATCTTGCCACGATCGGGTTTGACACAAACGCTGGCGTCACCACGCAGGGCGGATGCACTCAAACCACGAATGCCGCGACACTTGGCAACGTGGTCGAAAACTGCTTCGTGATCGACGTACCGTCCTTCGCAGCTTTCGAGGATGCCATCCTGACCAAAGTACAGCGGACAGTCATCGACACCGGTGGCGGGACAGGCGTTATCCCTCTTCCGGCTGCTGGCTGGATGCTTCTGGCCGGTCTGGGCGCATTGGGTCTGACCAAGCGTCGCCAGTCTGCTTGATCTGACGTCAGTCTGACACACAAACGAAAAGGCCCGCGGCATATCCTGCCGCGGGCCTTTTTCATTTCGTGATCTTTGTTGTTCCTATTCCTTGTCGACGGAAATGTACTGGTTCAACTCGTTCATCCAGATGCCCACACTGGCCTGAATCGCCACTGGGTCCAGTTCATCGTGCCTGGCCGGGGCCTCAGCAGGCACCACAGCCGGATCCGTCCAGAACCACGCGCCACAGGGCAAACGCCCATCACAGGCCAGAATGCCCTCTTGACGAAATGCCTCCGCGCTCAGAACGGCGGGGCACAGCACCAAAGTCACCATCCCATTGTGACCACGCACTTCGCAGGTCTGTTGATAATCCGCGTCCGGCTCGGGTGCGGTTTGCGCGAAACCGGCTGTCGCGGCGCATAGCGCCCAGGTGACCGGAAAGATAAACCCAAATCTCATGTCTCATACTCCAATCTCAAAGCCCCCTCGGGGGCATCGTCTGCATCACACCAAGACGGTCTGCCCAAAACACCGATGCAAGCCGATTGGCTGTTTGCGATGGCAGGGCCCGACGCAACACTTATATCAGAGAAGTTCATCGGAATTTAGGCAAATTCGCCCATTTCGAAGCCGAGTGCGCGCGCCACGGTAAAGATGTCCTTGTCACCACGTCCGCACATGTTCATGCAGATGATGTGATCGCTGGGCAGCTTTGGCGCAATCTTCATCACATGGGCCAAGGCGTGGCTCGGCTCCAACGCCGGAATGATCCCCTCTAGCTCGCAACTCAGTTGAAACGCCTCCAGCGCCTCCACATCCGTGATCGAAACATATTCGGCCCGCCCGATATCGTGCAGCCATGCGTGCTCCGGCCCGATACCCGGATAATCCAACCCCGCCGAGATTGAGAACCCTTCGAGGATTTGCCCGTCGTCATCTTGCAGCAGATAGGTGCGGTTGCCATGCAGAACGCCCGGACGCCCGCCCGTCAAAGACGCGCAATGCTCCATCTTGGCGTTCACGCCCTTGCCGCCCGCTTCGACGCCAATGATGCCCACTTCCTTGTCATCCAGGAATGGATAGAACAGCCCCATCGCGTTCGATCCGCCCCCGATGGCCGCGATCAGCGTGTCGGGCAAGCGGCCTTCGGCGGCAGTCATCTGCTCGCGGACTTCCTTGCCGATGATGGACTGGAAATCGCGTACCATGGCCGGGTAAGGATGCGGGCCTGCAACGGTGCCGATGCAATAGAACGTATCGCGCACGTTGGTCACCCAGTCGCGCAGCGCGTCGTTCATGGCGTCCTTCAGCGTGCCGCGCCCCGATGTCACCGGCACAACCTCGGCCCCCAAAAGGCGCATGCGGAACACGTTGGGTGCTTGGCGTTCAACGTCATGCGCGCCCATGTAGACCACGCACTTCAGCCCGAATTTCGCGCAAACCGTCGCCGTGGCCACGCCGTGCTGGCCTGCGCCCGTTTCGGCGATGATCCGCGACTTGCCCATGCGCCGCGCCAGAATGATCTGGCCCAGCACGTTGTTGATCTTATGCGCGCCGGTGTGGTTCAGCTCATCGCGCTTCATGTAAACCTTGGCACCGCCCAGATGGTCGGTCAGGCGTTCCGCGAAATAGAGCGGGCTGGGGCGACCCACGTAGTGGGTCCACAGGTCATGCATTTCCGCCCAGAAGCTTTCGTCCGTCTTGGCGTGCTCGTACTGCTCTTCCAACTCAAGGATCAGCGGCATAAGCGTTTCAGAGACAAACCGGCCACCGAAATCGCCAAATCGGCCATTCTCGTCCGGACCAGTCATGAAAGAATTGAAAAGATCGTTCACGGCGCTTGCTCCCAAGTCAGATCAACGAGCGTTTAAAGCCTAAATGGGTCGTGGTAAAGCCAACTGACTCATAGAATTCGCGGGTGCGCTGACGCGACACATGCGCCACGAGTTGCAAGCTGGTGCAACCGGCCCGCCGCGCCCGATCCACCACATGGTCAATCAATGCGCGGCCGATGCCCTGCCCGCGCAGATGTGACGCCACGCGCACGTCCTCAAGCTGCCCCCGCCGCATTGCATTGTGGGACAATCCGTCGATGAGGTTGAGTTGGCAGCAAGCGATCAAATCACCGTCCGCCTCGGCCACGACGATCACCGCATTCGGGTCCGCGCTGATCCGACCAAAGGCTTGCATATAGGTCTGCGTTGGGGCGGTCTCGCGACCGGCGCCAAGGTCGTCATCGGCCAGTAACCGCAGGATCGCGGGAACATCGTGCACCTGCGCCTCCCGGAATATGGGCGTCATGACCCCTGCGCTGCCCGCACAAAGGCGTGTATCATCTGCGCATCCTTGACCCCTGGTGCGCTTTCAACGCCCGATGCGACGTCGACCTGGCGCGCGCCTGTCAGGCGGATTGCCTCGGCCACATTGTCCGGGGTCAACCCACCGGCGAGCATCCACGGCTTGGTCCAGTATTTGCGATCAGCCAACAGCGACCAGTCAAAAGCCAGCCCATTCCCACCCGGCAGAACCGCGTCCTTTGGTGGTTTTGCATCGATCAGCAGCTGGTCCGCTACGGCGGCAAACGCATCAATCGCGTCGAGGTCGCCCGCATCTGCCACGCCCACGACCTTCATGACGGGCAAGCCATAGCGCGCCTTGACCTCGACAACCCGCTCCGGCGTCTCGGCCCCGTGAAGCTGCAACATATCGAGCGGCACCTCCGCCACCAGCGCGTCCAGAAAAGCGTCATCCCCATTCACGACAAGCCCGACCTTGGCCAGACCCGCCGGCGCGCTGAGCGCCACGGCACGGGCGTCTTGAGGCGTCAGATAGCGGGGGGATTTTTGAAAGAAATTAAACCCGGCATAGGCCGCGCCCGCACTCGCGACGGCATGCACGTCGGCAGGCGTTCGCACGCCGCAGATTTTCACGGAAGTTTTCACGCGGCAGCACCCCGGTGCAGGTTCTCGGTCAGAATGGGCTTAGCTGGCTTCGTCCAAAAGCGCCAGAACCTCGTCCTTGCCTTCGTGCTTTTCACCCTTGAGCCGCACAACTTCGCGCTCCAGACGCCGCATTTCGCGCGCCTGACGGGCCGCTTCGGCGCGCTGGCCGTATTCGCGGATCCACTCCCAGACAAAACCGACCAAAAGTCCGACCAGAATACTGCCAAGGATGACAATAAAGAGCGGCAACTCGATCGAGGCGTTCATGCCCACGAAGGCCGCCAATTCTTCCGGCAAAACCTTGAGCATGACATCCGACCGATTGGCCAACGCCATCGCAATCAGCGCGACAGCGAAAGCCGCAAGAATGGCGTAGCGGACATAACGCATCAGCTTTTTCCGTTCAGCCGGTCACGCAGCAACTTGCCGGTCTTGAAGAAGGGCACGTGCTTTTCTTCGACGTGTACCGTCTCGCCAGTGCGCGGATTGCGCCCCACGCGGGCATCGCGTTTCTTGACCGAAAACGCACCGAAACCGCGCAACTCCACCCTATCGCCCCGGGCCATTGCGCCGGTCACTTCTTCGAAGATGGTGTTCACGATGCGCTCGACATCTCGTTGATATAGATGTGGATTTTCGTCTGCGATCTTTTGGATCAATTCCGACCGGATCATGGATGCATCCCCCGCGCTTTTGAATTCGCGCGTTATGTCGCGCGTATTCACAAACTATATGAACAAACAGCGCGCACGGGAAGTGAGCGCCAGCCTCTTGGTTGCCTTTTTTGCACGAGCAGCCGGGATATTTTGCACATTTTACAATTCAGACCCGCGCGCGCGCACCAATTCGGACCATCGCCCAGTTGCCGCAATGCAGCATTTTTGTCATGATTCGGAAGCACATAGGGCTGCCCATTGCCTCCGCACATCGACCACTCCGGCCCCATAACAAATGCGTGTGCCCTCTGGTGGTACGCCGTGTCTCGGCCCACATCTGGACCACAGCAACACGCATCAACAGAAAGACCACCCCATGCCTCTCAACCGTCGCACCGTTCTGCTTTTTGCCGCCACAGCACCCGTGGTAGCCCTTCTCGCCCCATCGGCCTTTGCCCAAGACATGCCGGTCTACGCCGACGATGGGGTGGCGGTAGACGGCACCGATGTGGTGGCCTATTTCACCCAAGGCGCACCGGTACAGGGCGATGCGGGCATCACGCACGACTGGAACGGCGTCACGTGGCAGTTCTCGACCACTGCGAACCGCGATGCTTTTGCCGCCCAACCCGAACGCTATGCGCCGCAATACGGCGGCTACTGCGCGTGGGCCGTTAGCGAAGGCTACACCGCCTCAACCACGCCCGAAGCCTGGAAAATCGTGGACGACAAGCTCTACCTCAACTATTCGCGCCGCATCCAACGCCGCTGGGAGCGTGACATTCCAGCACGTATCACCGCAGCGGATGCCAATTGGCCCGGGGTTTTGAACTGATCTCAGCCACACACGGCCACAAAGGCCTGGCCCTTGCGCTTGTGCATCTCGCCCAGTTGAAAGGCTGTCACCCGTTTGCCCAACGCTTTGCAGTCGGGAGATATCCATTTCTGAACCTCGGCAGGGGTCCAGTTTTTGCCAAAGTGACCGCGCAGTTGCACCTGTCCTTGGACACTTTTGGTGGAGTAGTTGAAAAAGTTGTCTTTTCCGGCCGCTTGCGCGCTGGCAGCGGTCAGACAAAGTACAAGGGCGATTAAAATTGGGCGCATGCGTGTTCTCTTGTTACGTGGACTTTTGATATTTCTGCCACCAAATCAAGGCGAGAATTTGACTTGGGTTCATTCATTTGGGTTTGGCTGAACCTTGGCCTGCATCTTTCCAGAATCTCCGCGCTTCGGGCCAAGATGACCGAAAAGAAGCCAGACACCACGATGCCCCGATGTCTGCAGATGATGGCTCAGGCGATATCGTATGAACGGCATCAGTCGGAGCGCTAATCCGCCGTTCTTTATGGCCCATCACGGGTATTTGCGGCGGCGCGCTTGTAACTGCCACATGTCCACCACACCTGTGATCCGTGCGAACATTTCGCCCTGAGGATATCATGGACTACGCCTTCGTTTTGGTCGGACTGGTGGGTCTGTTTTTCGGGGGCGAGGCTCTGGTACGCGGCAGCGTCGGCATCGCGCAACGCCTGGGCATCTCCCCGTTTCTGATCGGATTGACTGTCGTTGGGTTTGGCACTTCAACGCCGGAGCTTCTGGTGTCATTGGATGCAGCACTGCGCGGCGTGCCCGATATCGCGCTTGGCAATGTGATTGGCTCCAACATCGCCAACATTCTGCTGGTGCTTGGATTGACAGCCCTGATCTGGCCCATACGTGTAGGCGCCAGCGCAACGGTTCTGCGTGATCTATGCGTGATGCTGGCAACTGCCGCCGTACTTGTCCCGATATTTGCCAGCGGCCAGATCGCCCGCCTGCCAGCGGCTGCACTCGTTCTGGCGCTCTTTGGCTATTTGTTCTGGACCTACCGACAGAGTGCAGGCGCCACGCCGGACGAACACTGCGTCAAAACAGGACCAACCTCGGGCTTTTTGGTATCGGTTTTCTGGTCCATTGGCGGTTTGGCCGTTTTGATGCTCGGCGCACGGTTCTTGGTGGATGGCGCTGTGTCCATCGCTCAGGATTTTGGCATAACGGAAGCATTCATCGGGTTGACCATCGTCGCAGTGGGAACGTCTTTGCCAGAACTCGCCACATCAATCATCGCGGCGTTCCGGCGGCAATCTGACATTGCGATCGGCAATGTGATCGGCTCCAACATCTTCAACATTCTGGGTATTTTGGGGCTGACCGCCGTGATCACTCCAATCCCGGTTGCCACGCGGTTTCTCAGTTTCGATCTGCCTGTCGCCATTGCGGCATCACTTGTCATGGTGGGTTTGCTGCTCTCACGCCAAAGTATCAGCCGCAAAGCCGGTTTGTTTCTGCTGTTCAGCTATGCCGTTTACCTGTGGAAAGCATGACGCCTTCACAGACCGTTCCATCCACAAAAAAGGCCCCGCAAATCGCTCTGCGGGGCCCTTCAAATTTCTGATCGAGACGCTTACTTCTCGTCGTCGCCTTTCAGCGCCGCACCAAGGATATCGCCCAGCGATGCACCGGAGTCCGAGGAGCCATACTGTTGCACGGCCTCTTTCTCTTCGGCAATCTCGCGCGCCTTGATGGACACGCCCAAACGACGGGTCTTGTTGTCGACGTTGGTGATGCGCACATCAACCTTGTCACCGACAGAGAACCGCTCGGGGCGTTGTTCGGCACGATCACGCGACAGGTCGGAGCGGCGGATGAAGGACTTCATGCCTTCGTATTCCACTTCGATGCCACCTTCTTCGATCGCGGTCACATTGACCGTCACGATGGAGCCACGCTTCACGCCGCCCACGGCTTCGGCGAACTTGTCGCCACCGACACCCTTGATCGAGAGGCTGATGCGCTCTTTCTCAACGTCCACTTCGGAGACAACGGCCTCAACCATGTCGCCTTTGCGGTAGTTCTGGATGGCTTCTTCGCCGCGCTCGTCCCATGAAAGGTCGGACAAGTGCACCATGCCGTCGATGTCGCCGGGCAGGCCCACGAACAGACCGAATTCGGTGATGTTCTTGACTTCGCCTTCGACCTGCGTGCCCTCGGGGTGTGTTTCAGCAAACACTTCCCATGGGTTGCGCTGAGTCTGCTTGAGGCCCAGAGACACGCGGCGCTTGGCCCCGTCGATTTCCAGAACCATGACTTCGACTTCCTGAGAGGTCGACACGATCTTGCCGGGGTGCACGTTCTTTTTGGTCCATGACATTTCGGAGACGTGAACCAGACCTTCGACACCGGCTTCCAACTCGACGAATGCGCCGTAGTCGGTGATGTTGGTCACGCGGCCCGTGTGCACGGATTCCAGCGGGTATTTCGCGGCCACCAGATCCCATGGATCTTCCTGCAACTGCTTCATGCCCAAGGAGATGCGGTGCGTCTCTTTGTTGATCTTGATGACCTGCACCTTGATCGTCTCGCCAATCGTCAGAATCTCCGACGGGTGGTTCACACGGCGCCATGCCATGTCGGTGACGTGCAGCAGACCGTCGACACCGCCCAGATCAACGAACGCACCGTATTCGGTGATGTTCTTGACCACACCGTCGACCGTCTGGCCTTCGGTCAGGTTGCCGATAACTTCGGCGCGCTGTTCGGCACGGGATTCTTCGAGGATCGCACGGCGCGACACAACGATGTTGCCCCGGCGACGGTCCATCTTGAGGATTTGGAACGGTTGTTTCAGACCCATCAGCGGACCCGCATCGCGCACGGGGCGCACATCGACCTGAGAGCCGGGCAGGAACGCAACGGCGCCGCCCAGGTCCACGGTAAAGCCGCCTTTGACACGGTTGAAGATCGCACCTTCAACGCGTTCTTCGTCAGCGTAGGCTTTTTCCAGACGATCCCAGGCTTCTTCACGGCGCGCCATCTCACGGGAAATGACCGCTTCGCCACGGGAGTTTTCGACCTGACGCAGGAACACTTCCACTTCGTCGCCGACTTCGATCTTGGGCGCTTCGCCCGGATCTGCGAATTCTTTGAGATCAACGCGGCCTTCCATCTTGTAGCCGACATCGATAATGGCCTGGCCCGCTTCGATTGCGATCACCTTGCCTTTGACAACAGACCCTTCTTCGGGTGTGTCCATTTCGAAGCTTTCGTTCAAGAGTGCTTCAAACTCATCCATCATATTTGCCATGTGGCGTCGTTTTCCTAACTAGTTTTGTTATCTGGCCGTGCGGTTGTCTCCGCCGGTCTTTGGGGTTCAGGTTGGTCAGACGTCAGAAAAACAACAAAGGGCCGGTGCGCACCGACCCTGCCTGCAGACTGACGCCCGGGGCTTTTGACACCCCTTAGACGAGGCTGCGTATAGGCCAAGGTATCAAAGGTTGCAAGCCTTACATGCAAGGGGTTCGGCGATGTTTTGCCCCCGCTATGAATGGCAAGAAGCCCCGCCGCTGAGACGAAATTCTTGACTTTGGCGGTCTGATGGCCACGCTATCCATCAGAAGGGCCTAACCATGCACCTAAGCTATGTCTTATACGCGTCGCGCCTTACAAGCGCCTTGGATCGCGAAACACTCAGCGAAATACTGGACACCAGCCAGCGCAACAACGCGCGCAACGGCCTATCTGGGTTCTTGCACGTGGAGGCACCCAACATCGTACAGTTCATAGAAGGCCCACACACCATGCTGCAGGCCACAATGGACCGGATCAAGCAAGACCCGCGTCACGAAGGTCTGCAAATTCTGGACCAAGGCGCGTTTGAGCGGCGCTACTTTGATGGCTGGACCATGGCGCTGGTGGATTACACGACCTTTTCGCTGGCCGATCTGGCGGCGGTCAAAGAGGGCAAGTTGTCGGACATGACAAGCTTTGATCCGCTGGACCTGATCAGCATCTTGTCGGCGAATGCATCCTATCTGCGGATGCAGCCGCGCGTCGGCTAAAGCTCCTGACCCTTCTTGAGCAATTCCTCCAGCAATCCCTGATAAATGTCATTGCTGTCTCCGCCACCGAATATCTGCGCGCCCCCGGTGTAGGTCTGCCCGTAAGTGCGGGCCACGTTGATCGTCTGGATCAGCCCTGACAGAAATTGCGCGCGTTCCAGCGGGCTGAGCGGGTGAATAAACACCCCCCAGAGTCGCCCGTTCGCCACGGCATAGCGTGCATCGAGAGCGGAATCGAAGTTGGCCTGCATCAGACGCATCAGCTCTTCGGGTTCCAACCCTTCGGCAGAGCGGATTGGCACCATCGCGCGCATCCGGTCAGCCAGTGGATCGGCGATGACCATGACCGGAATGTCCTCCAGAGTGAATTGCACCACATTGCCCTGCCGTACCGCATCAGGATCCACCGCTGCGATGATCTCCGACAGGCGCGCGATCGTCATGGGCGCCTCGACGGGTGGCTCGACGTCCTGTGCGGCCACAAAACTGGCCATCATGGACACCAAGATCGCGATGACCAAACGGTTGATAATACGGGGCATGGCAGATCCTTTCAGACACAATATCTGAACAGGCTACCGCGCAACCGCTTCACGCGCCAAGCACCCTTTGGTGATCACACTGCGGGCGTCAAAATCACTAGCGTGCGCTCCGGATGCTCGCTAGGGTTGACGCTATTGATTGTTTAAGGATTTTCGCTCTGGAACTGACCTTGGAATCTGCGCTGTCACCGGGCGGCATGGTGGGGCATCTGTCTTATCTGCTGCTGGTGATTTCGATGCTCATGCGGTCCCTGACGACGCTGCGTATTCTTGTCATCGCCTCCGCACTCGCCGCGATCACCTATGATGTGGTCTGGCTCAAAGACCCGGTTGGCGTCTTTTGGGAAACCTTGCTGGTCACCGTCAACGTCGTGCAAATCGCTCTGCTGTGGAGCGCAAACAGGCGCGCGCGCTTTACCGAAGAGGAAAGCGAGTTCATCGCGCGCCGCCTGAGGCGGGTGTCACGTGCGGACGCGCGACGGCTGATAAACATGGGAGTCTGGGCTGACGGGGCGGTCGGCACAGTGTTGACCACCCAGGGCCAACCCGTTGAAAACCTGATTTATCTGGTGGATGGGCGCGTTGATATCTATCTGGATGGCAAGATCGTAGGCACCTGCCGACCCGGCAATTTCGTCGGTGAAATGTCGGTGTTGGATCAAGCCCCGGCATCTGCCACGGCCGTGGTCGGACGCACGTCGCGCTACTGGCTGATTTCAAGCGAACGGCTGCGCAAACTGCAAGTCGCCAACCCCGAGGTCGCCGCCGCTTTGGAAGTCGGCATCGCCCATGATCTGCGGCGCAAAATCCTCACCACCAATGCCTCCGCAGTCGAAACAGCCTAGCGCCGCGCCTCGATTGCGGCAATCGCTGCGGCAACCGCATCGTCTATCGACATCTGCGACGTGTCGATAATCACCGCATCATCTGCGGGTTTCAGCGGTGCGGCGGCGCGGTCACTGTCGCGGGCATCGCGTTCGCGTACATCTGCAAGCACCTGTGCAGGCGTCACCTGCGCCCCCTTGGCCACCAGCTCATCGTAACGCCGGGTGGCGCGAACTTCGGCACTGGCGGTCACGAACAGCTTCACCTCTGCCTGCGGGCAAATCACCGTGCCAATGTCACGCCCGTCCAGAACGGCCCCCCCCGCCCGCCGGGCAAAGCTGCGTTGAAAATCAAGCAGGGCGGCCCGCACCTCCGGCAAAACCGCAACGCGCGAGGCGGCTTGCGCCACTTCAGGGCTGCGCAGATCATCCGCTGTCAGGTCGTCGGCGCGCAGGTCGCGCGCCGCCTGCCCCGGCGCCACCCCCAAAAGCATCCGCGCCCCAACCGCCCGATACAGCAGCCCGGTGTCCAGATGCGCACAGTCGAAATGCGCCGCCACCGCCTTGGAAATCGTGCCCTTGCCCGCAGCGGCCGGCCCGTCGATTGCGATGGTAAAGGGCTCGGTCATCTAAAGCGACCAGACACGACGCGCCGCGATGCCGCCACGACAAGCAAAACCAACGTCAGGCTCAGCAGTGCGCCGCCGAAAGCAGACTTCAACACAGTTGCCTGAGAGGCTGCGGACACAAGGTCTTCGGTGATCGTTGCGCCGCCCAAAAGGGCTGCCACACGGGCGTTCTCTACATAGTCAAAGATTGCCGATGTCGCTGCGATCAACGCAACACCAAAGTGCAAAACACGCGACCAAGACGGCGTCAGCGCGCGGATCGTCAGGGTCGCCCAAAGGGCCAGCAACACCGGATAGACGATATCAAGCCGGTGCTGCACGGTTAAGTAATAGACACGCCCCTGCTCGCTCAGCGCGGACAGAAAATTGCGTGCCTCGTCAAACGAATACCCCATCGGGCGCAGATCAAAAGGGCGCGCACCGCCAGCTTGTTGTGCAATGTAAGGCAAGGTCCAAAAGACCATCACCAAATAAACGCCAAGCATTGCCGCTGTCAAAATCCAGTATAATTCGCGGTTGCGGCTCATGCGTTCGCACGCACCAGATGTGCGCCCAACTCGGTCATCAATGGCTCGAAAATCGGGAATGACGTGGCGATCGGGCCGCCGTCATCCACGCTCACCGGCTTTTGCGCGGCCATGCCGAGGATCAGAAACGACATCGCGATGCGGTGATCGAGATGGCTGGCGCAGGTGGCCCCGCCGGGCACATTCCCGTGCCCCAGACCGGTGACCGTCCACCAGTCGGGGCCTTCGTCCACGGTCACGCCATTGGCGCGCAAGCCAACGGCCATCGCATCGATCCGGTCGCTTTCCTTGACGCGCAACTCCTTTACGCCGCGCATCACCGTTTGGCCTGTGGCAAAGCTCGCCACGACCGACAACACCGGGTATTCGTCAATCATCGAGGCGGCGCGCTCGGGCGGGACTTCGATGCCGTGCAGATCGGGGGAAAACCGCGCGCGCAGGTCGGCCACAGGTTCGCCGCCCTCGATGCGTTCGTTCTCATATGTCAGGTCCGCGCCCATCTCGCGCAGCGTCGTATAGAGCCCGGCCCGCGTCGGGTTCAGCCCGATGCCCGGCACCAACACGTCCGAGCCCGGCACGATCAGGGCGGCACAGACCGGAAAGGCCGCCGAACTTGGATCACGCGGCACGTCGATGGATTGCGGTTGCAATTCGGGTTGACCGGTCAGGGTGATGACGCGACCTTCGTCGGTGTCCTCCACGGTAATCTCGGCGCCAAAGCCCGCCAGCATTCGTTCGGTGTGATCGCGTGTCGCCTCCTTCTCGATGACGACGGTCTGGCCCGGTGCGTTCAACCCGGCCAGCAACACCGCCGACTTGACCTGCGCGGAGGGCACCGGCACCGTGTAGCGCACCGGCACCGGGTTGGCCGCGCCCACGATTGTCATGGGCAAACGACCGCCCGCACGCCCCACCGCCTGCGTGCCAAAAAGCGCCAGAGGGTCCGTAACACGCGCCATCGGGCGGCCATTGAGCGAGGCATCACCGGTGAAGGTGGCACAAATAGGCGACGTGGCCATCGCCCCCATGATCAGCCGCACTCCGGTGCCGGAATTGCCACAATCAATCACGTTCTCAGGTTCGGCAAACCCGCCGACACCGACACCGAAGACCGACCAATTGCCGTCCCCCAGATCGGTCACCTCCGCGCCGAATGCCCGCATCGCGCGCGCCGTGTCCAGCACATCCTGCCCTTCGAGCAGGCCACTGATGCGGGTCTCGCCCACCGCCATCGCCCCGAGGATCAAAGAACGGTGCGAAATGGATTTGTCGCCCGGCACCTGCGCCTGTCCCGTCAATGGCCCGGACGGGCGGGAGGTCATGGGGATGGGCGCGCCGTGGCTGGACATAGAGGACTTCCGGTATTGGTGGTTTGTTCAAACTTGGGATAGCGATTGCGCGCCACAGGGTCCAGCCCTGTCAGGTTTTCACAAACGTCAGATAGTGCGGGGTGCGCCCCTCGCGCAGGGCCTTTTGCTCGTATCGCGTCGACAGCCAGTCATCCCAAGGCGCGCGCCAGTCTTGAGGCCGTTCTGCGCGCCATTCAAACCCGTGACGCGGCACCTCTTCGAGGGTCTGGCGCACATAATCTTCGATGTCGGTGGCCACCCGGAACACAGCCCCGGATTTCAACACACGCGCCAGCGGCTCCAGATGTTCGGGCGTGACGAAACGGCGGCGGTGATGGCGCGTCTTGGGCCAAGGATCAGGATAGAGCAAAAACGCGCGGTCAATGGATGCATCCGGCAGCACATCAAAAAGATCGCGCACATCGCCGGGATGCACGGCCAGATTGGTCACGCCTGCGCGGCGGATCTTGCCCAAAAGCATGGCCACGCCATTGATATACGGCTCCGCTCCGATGATGCCGATATCCGGGTTCGCCGCAGCCTGATGCACCAGATGCTCACCGCCGCCGAAGCCAATCTCAAGCCAGACGGGTTTCCCGCCAAAGCGGGCATCAAGGTCGAGCGGGGTGCGCGCCGGGTTGTCGTCCCACGTCACAGGACCGGGCGATAACGCGCTCAGGTCCTCGGCAATATAGCCCCTTTGGGATGGCTTGAGGGTCTTGCCTTTGAGGCGACCATAGAAATTTCGGCGGGGGCGCGTGGGATGTGTCATGCGGGCCGTTTACCGGGGCCGCGCGGCAGGCTCAACCAGATCGTCGCCTGTCAGTCCTGCGCCAGATCACCGTCGCGCTCGCGCCCGACGATGGTGTAGTGCTTTCCATCCGGCCCGAGCAATCTATAGGTCCACAACTGCTGACCTGGATAGAAGGCCAGAAAACTGAGCGACAGAAAAAGCTGCAAAAACACGTTCGACCAATTGAAAGTTTCACCGTAAAGCGCCGCAACGAATTGCATTCCCCACATGACCAGCATCGCCGTCACCAGAACGTGCAGGAAAACATGAAAGAACCCTGTGAGATAAAGAGCAAGAAACCGCATTTTAGACATCTGGAAACCGAACCTCCAAGTATGACAAAGGCATTGATCAAACGTGCCGTGATCATCGCCGAACAAACCTAAGAATTCGTGGAGATGGCCCCACATCACCAATTTGTGCCCGCACCTGCCTGTTTTGTGGGCATTGCGACCCGGCCACTTGCGTGCACCATTGGGTCTGACGTAGCGTCAAGACATGAGACTGGTCCGGCTTTTGTCCTTTGTGAAACCTGCCGCCCTGTTGCTCGCAGGCGGTGTCATCGGCGCATTGATCGCCGGGTTTGCCATGACCAATGCCGAGGTGTTTCTGGAAAGCACGATCTGGCTTGGCATCGTGGTCGGCATCGGCCTGTGCTTTCTCGCCTTCATGGCATATTGGCTGGTTCGACCGCGCAACACCGACGCGCCCGCCAGCCCCTCCAGCACCGATTTGCAAAGCGCCAAGGACGCGCTGGTCAAGGCCACGCAATCGCTGGGGCTGGAAAATGCACAGGCCGAGCAACTGGTCGACACGGCCAAAACGCAAGGCCGCATTCTGCTCGCGCTGGGGATCCGCCTTTGGACGGGGGCGGCGTCACTGGGATTGGCGCTGGCGGTCGCAGGCAGTGTGATCGCGATGGTCACGGCCTTTGCCGCGATCCGTCAGGTCAGCCGCATCGACGCGCAAAACGCGCTTTTCGAGACGCAGATATTCGAAGCGCAAGCGACCCGTGCGGCCAGCGTTTTTACCGCGCAATTGCCAAGCCTATTGGCGGCGATTGATGCGGAGCGGAAAACGGCGACGGCAAAAGCGCTGGATGAGTATATGGCGCCTGCCTTTGCCGACGCCTTCAACAGATATGTGAGCGAAACACTGGAGACCTACAGCTTGACCGCCACGCCAGAAGAGACAGAACGGCTGCGGCGCGTTTTTTATGCGCAGAACTGGGACCGACTTCCTGACACGATCAAAGACGAACTGCCAAAGGATGTGTTTTCGCACGGCAGCAACTTTTTATCCGCAAGCGACCTGCGAGAACTGACCGAAGAGTTCGAAGACCGGACATTCCTGTGGGTGCCAAGCGCCGCCCTGCGCGCGCGCATTCAGTCAGTGATCGACACCTCCGAGCCGTTCTTGCGCCTGCCCGACGTAGACCAAGCGGTGGCAGCATTGAACGCGGAAGCGGAGGCCAGAAACGCAACGATTCAGGGCGATTTGACGGATGCGGAATTTCGATTACGGCGCGGGGAATTGGGTTGGATGGAGCCATTGCCACAGATGCGCTTCAGCCCACAACGCGGCCAGCTTTTGCGGCTGTTGCTGGCGGCGAAAATCGATTTCAACCGCGTTGAACCGCCATTTGACTTTTCGCATAGCGATTTGAATGGCTTTTCCGCAGAGCAACAATCCAACCCACAGGACGCGTCAGGCTTTGAGCGCGCGCGTCTAGGCCGCACCATACTGGCACACAGTAGTTTTCTGGGGGGCATCCTTGATCAGGTGAACATCGCGCGCGTCGATTTGCGCGGCAGCTTTGTAGAACGGGCCCAGCAGATGCAATTCGCGATCACGCAGCTTGATCCATTCGAGTTTCAGTCAGACAGACGGCTTACGGACGACCCTGATTTTCTGTTCGGCACCAGTTTCGAGGACGTAGTTGTCCTGAACGAGCCCTTTGCGAAAGAATTGGAACGCGAGGGCGGGTTGGGCAATCAATACGTGCCGGACGGCGGCGGGCCGGTTCACATCATGGAAGCCCGCGAATTGGAACTTGGCCTCGAGGGCAAGGCGTTTCAAATTGCCGGCTTTATCAGCGGTGATCTGCTGGGGATGCACCCCGTGGCGCTCAGGGCGGATGCGGGGGAAAACGGCGCCTACCGCTTGGGGCGGCACGACATGCTAAGCACGATCTGGATACACACCCAGCAGGCGCTGAACGGCGGCCTTGCCAACCGCAATAACGCGCCCCGTCAGCGCGGCGATTGCGCGGGCATGCAGCCTTTTGCGCTGAACCTGATGCGCGACGTCGTCTGGTATGCGCAACAGCCCGGAACCCATCCCAAATGGGACACGGCGGTCGACCTTGTGATCGAGAAAGTGCACGCGGAGGATCAAATCTGCTTTACCGAATGGGGCGGCGGTGCAAGACAGCCGCCCGCGCTGGATCAGGCGGCCTTGTTTGAAGGTTTGAAATGACCCTGCAGTCCGCTTAAACCGCGTTTTGCAGCGCCTCGACCAGATCGGTCTTTTCCCACGAAAACCCGCCATCCGCGTCGGGCGCGCGGCCAAAGTGGCCATAGGCGGCGGTGCGGGCATAGATGGGTTTGTTCAGCTGCAGATGCTCGCGGATGCCGCGTGGGGTCAGGTCCATGATCTTGCCGATGGCTTTTTCGATCGCTGCGGGCGGGACGTCACCGGTTCCGAATGTATCGCAATAGATCGACAGCGGTTTGGACACGCCGATGGCATAGCTCAACTGGATGGTGCATTTGTCGGCCATGCCCGCAGCCACCACGTTTTTCGCCAGATAGCGCGCCACATAGGCCGCGGAACGGTCCACCTTTGTCGGGTCTTTGCCCGAGAACGCGCCACCACCGTGAGGCGCTGCACCGCCATAGGTGTCCACGATGATCTTGCGGCCTGTCAGGCCCGCGTCACCATCCGGCCCGCCGATCACGAAGGTGCCCGTGGGGTTCACGTGCCAGACGGTGTCGGCGGAAATCCAGCCCTCGGGCAGGACCTCGCGAATGTAGGGTTCCACGATGGCGCGGATATCAGCGGAGGTCTGTGCCTCGTCTGCGTGCTGCGTGGACAAAACGATCGAGCTGACCCCGACCGGTTTGCCATCGCGGTACAGCACCGAAAGCTGGCTCTTGGCATCAGGGCGCAGGGTCGGCTCGGTGCCATCTTTGCGCACTTCTGCCAGCCGGCGCAGGATCGCGTGGGCATACTGAAGCGGCGCTGGCATCAGCGCGTCGGTCTCATTGGTGGCATAGCCGAACATGATGCCCTGATCGCCCGCGCCTTCGTCCTTGTTGCCCGCGGCATCAACGCCCTGTGCGATATGGGCGGATTGCTCGTGCAGCAGGTTGGTGATCTCGCAGGTGGCGTGGTGGAACTTGTCCTGCTCATAGCCGATGTCTTTGATACAGGCGCGCGCGATGTCCTCGATGCGGCCCATGTAGTCGTGCAGTTTGTCCTTGTCCGACAGCCCAACTTCGCCGCCGATCACGACACGGTTTGTCGTCGCGAAGGTTTCGGCAGCCACACGGGCCTCGGGTTCTTCGGCAAGAAACGCGTCCAGCACTGCATCAGAAATGCGGTCACAGACCTTATCAGGGTGCCCTTCGGAAACGGATTCCGAGGTGAAGGTATAATTTTTGCGGGACATGTCTTGCTCCAGTAATTTGTTTACGCATCACGCCAGGAAGCCGTTGTGATGCAGGGTCGAGATGCCTTACGCGCGGTGTTTGCCAGCGTCAATCGAAAACGCGCGCCCGGCGTTTACGCAGCACTGCCACCGTCAAGAGCAGGCCCAACAAGGCGGCAATCGGAGCATCACCCATCCGGGCATAGAGCGTTGGCGCGCGTGGCAAAGGCAGCGGTGCATCCAGTGCACCAGCCTGTCCCAAAGGCAAACTGTGGGTGATACGGCCCCAGGGGTCGATCATCGCGGAGATACCTGTGTTGGCCGCGCGCATCAGCGGCAACCCCTGCTCGATCGCGCGCATCCGGGCCTGCGCCAGATGTTGCTGCGGGCCTGCATCCTGCCCGAACCACGCATCATTGGTGATCTGAATGAGCATATCGGGCCGCGCCGGGGCCGCGCCGACCAGATGCGCGAACACGGCCTCGTAGCAAATCAGCGGCAGGGCAGTGCCCAGCGGCCCCATATCAAGCAGTTCCGGACCCGGGCCGCGCGAAAACCCATCACCCTCTTGGGTCGAGACACGCTCTACACCGAACCTGCTGAGCAGGTCACCAAAGGGCACGTATTCCCCGAAAGGCACAGTGTGGTGTTTGTCATAGGTCTGTTGCACGACACCCATGCTGTCGATCACTGCCAGTGCATTGAAAAGACGCCCATTTGCGGCCCGGTTGACTCCAAAAAGAACAGGGACGCCCTTGGCCGCATCGGCCATCGTCGGCAATGCGTTACCCGCATTTTCCAGCCGCCATGGAATGGCCGCTTCGGGCCAGATCACAAGAGCGGGACGGCGCGTGCCGGGGACCGCACTCAGATCAAGTTGACGCTGAAAGAATGTGTCAAAGTAATCCGGGTTCCACTTGAGCGCCTGCGGCACGTTGGGCTGGATCAGCCGCACGATGTGATCGCTCAGCGGCGCGTCAGGCACCCGCGGCGGGCTCATTATCAACGCCACCACGACCCCCATGACCAACGCCTGACCCGCGCGCATCACATGGCGTCTGTGATAAATCGCGGGGAACGAAATCACCCAAGCCAGCGTCATCATCCACAGGTTCGCACCATGCGGGCCGACCCATGCCAAACTGCGGCCCGCCAAGCCTTCCACCAGCACCTGCGCCGGCGTGGCCCAAGGAAAGCCGGTAAAGACATAGGCGCGCAGCATTTCGGCGGCCGTCCATGTCAGGATCAAGGGCCATGTGCGCGCCGAAAGCCGCCGCGCGGCCCAAAACGCCAGTGCCCAGAACAGAGCCAACCCAGCACAGAGCAATAGCAGCGCAAAGGGGGCCATCCAGCCATAGCGTTCAACATCGATCTGAAACGGCTCCAGTATCCAGATCAGCGCAAGTGCGAAATAGCCAAAGCCAAAGGCCCATCCGATCAAGGCCGCCTGCCCCGGGCGCGCCATGCGGCGGAACAACAAAAACACCATGCCCAGCGCCAGAACCGTGGCGATAGGCTGATTGTAAGGGGCCTGTCCCAATGCCGCGATGATACCAAGGGCAGCTGCAAAGATCAGTTGAACCCAAAGCGGCATGCTGACGAACCAGACCCACGGTTTGCGTTCCCGGTTCGGATCCTTCGGTTTCAAGCGCCCCCGCCCAAGGTGCGTACACGCAAGCGTTTGATGCGGCGGGGATCGGCGTCGATCACCTCGAATTCTGGGCCATCGGGGTGCACCACCACTTCGCCGCGCGCGGGCACGCGACCCGACAGCATGAACACCAAACCGCCTAATGTCTCGATCTCTTCTTCGTCGACCTCGTCGTGGTCAGTCAGCGACTGGCCAATCTCGGCCTCGAAATCCTCAAGTGGTGTTTTCGCGAGCGCCAGATAGCAGCCCGGTTTTTCCTCGGTCCAATAGAGCCCTTCGTCGACGTCGTGTTCGTCTTCGATCTCTCCGATGACCTGTTCGATCAGATCCTCGATCGTGACCAGACCGTCAACACCGCCATATTCGTCAATCACCAGCGCCATATGACGCCGTTCCGCCTGCATCTTGGTCAGCAGCACACCGATGGTCATCGAAGGCGGCACAAACAACAGCGGGCGCAACATCGCGCGCAGATCAAATTCGGGTCCGCCGCCATTGAATCCATGCGTCAGAGCGAGATCCTTGAGGTGCGCAAACCCGATGGGCGTATCCAGCGTGCCATCGAACACCGGCAGGCGCGTCAGCCCGCTTTCCTTGAAGACCGCGACCAGTTCTTCCAGCGACGTGGTCACCGGCACGGCGGTGATATCGGCTTTGGGCACCGCGACATCCTCGACCCGCATCCGGCGCAGATTGATCATGCCGTGCGTCTGCTGTCGCTCGATTCTTGGCGTTTCGGATGCCTCTATCTCGTCGCTTTCGGAGGGGCTGAGTGCGTCGATCACGCGACTGAAAAAGCCGCCCCTTTGGGGAGTATCGGTGGTGTTTGAAATGTCTTGCTGAGGCTGCGCGCGCTGCGCTGCGTCAGATGATCCGTCGGTGTCGCCCATTGGGTCCTGTTCAAAGTGTTCGCGGCAGTGGCACTGCCTATCTCATCATATATGGGTCATCGACCCCCATCTTGCCAAGTATGTCCGTCTCGATCCGTTCCATCAGCGTGGCATCAAGGACACGGATATGGTCATACCCCAAAAGATGTAACACCCCATGAACGATCAGGTGGGTGACATGAGCGGACATTTGCTTGCCCTGTTCGGCGGCCTCGCGGGCGCATGTGTCATAGGCGATGGCAATGTCACCCAGAGCCAGAGTTCCGTCGGGATCCGGTGTGGCCGGATGCGGGGTCGCGCCGTCCGTTGTCGCCGCGAGGTTTTCGTTGGGCCAGCTGAGCACATTGGTGGGACCTGGCTTGTCGCGAAAATCGGCGTTGAGGTCCGCGATGCGCGTGTCGTCACAGCCCAGAAGTGACAGCTCCACACCGTCGGTGTCCATTCCGAGATGCGTGAGCGTGGCCTGTGTCGCCTGCCGCGCCAGGTCCGCGAGATGGATGGCGTCCCAGCGAGGATCATCGATCAGGACGTCAAACTCCATTCAGTCCTGCGTGGGGGTCGGCCCCCACACCCCCGAGGTATTTGCGACCATTTGCAAGGACCAGACGGACATGGATCACCCTTGTGGGGCTTCGGCCTCGTAGGCCTCGATGATCGCGGCGACGAGCGGGTGGCGGACGACATCCTTGGACGTGAAATAATTGAAGCTGATCTTGGGAATGGATTTCAGCAGTCTTTCTGCATCGGCCAGACCGGAGCTGACCCCTTTGGGCAGGTCGATCTGGGTGCGGTCGCCAGTGATCACCATACGTGAGCCTTCACCCAGGCGGGTCAGGAACATCTTCATCTGCATGGACGTCGCATTCTGCGCCTCGTCCAGAACCACAAATGCGTTGGCCAGCGTACGACCGCGCATGAAGGCCAGAGGGGCTATTTCGATCTGCTTTTCCTCGATCAACCGCGCGAGTTGCTTGCCGGGCAGAAAATCGCCCAGCGCGTCGTAAAGCGGCTGCATGTAGGGATCGACCTTGTCTTTCATGTCACCGGGCAGAAAACCAAGGCGTTCACCTGCTTCGACGGCAGGACGGCTGAGGATGATCTTGTCGACCTGTCCTGACAGAAACATCGACACACCAACCGCTACAGCCAGATAGGTTTTGCCCGTGCCTGCCGGGCCAATGCCAAAGGCCAGTTCGTTTTCAAAGAGCGACTGCACATAGGCCTTTTGCGCCTCGGTGCGTGGTTCTACGCGTTTCTTGCGGGTCTGGATTTCAATGCGATTGCCAACGGGCATTTCCAGTTGGTCGCCTGCTTCGGGGGCATCATCGAACGGACCCATGCGCAGCTCGCGGTCGACATCTGCAGGTTCCACCACCCGCCCGCCTTCCAGCCGGGTGTAGAGCGCATGCAGCACACGAATGGCGTTGGCCTGCGCCTCGGCATCGCCGATCACCGAAAGCTGATTGCCACGGCGCACGATCTGCACCTCAAGCGCCGTTTCGATCTGTGTGAGATTGGCGTCATAGGGACCGCAAAGGTCAATCAGAAGACGGTTGTCAGGGAATTCGACTGTGCCGATGGCAGAGCCATGAGAAGCGGTATCGGGTGTGATCTCTTCACTCAGGGGCAATCGCGGATCCTTCGTCGCGTGACGTTATGTAAGCACGGTGCCAATTCCGCTGGCCGGGTGCAAGCGCAGGCGCATGAAATTCATGAAAATGAGACAATAATCCGCCCAAAGCTGCCTTGTCCTGCAGCTCAAATCGGATCACCGGAGCGGTTTGTCGCCCCTTGCTTGAAGTCACCCACCGTTTGCGTGGGCGGAGCGATGCCGGAACAAACCGGTTTGCCTGTTTGCGGATGGAGGCGCGCCGACAGGTACCCTTCATGCCCGTCGTCTATGATCCAGTGGTCGCAGCCGTTGGGATCGACCCAAATGCCCGCCTGCAGATCGACGAGGTTCTTGCTGTCGAAGCCGCCGTCGCGGGACTTGTCGGGGCCGATCTGGCGCAGCGCGCCGTCTTCACAGCCTGCCAGGATGATCAGTGCCAGTGCTGCACCCGTCAGTTTGATTGCCGTCATGGCGCTGCGCCCTTTCAACGGATGCATATGATTTCAACGCGGCGGTTCTGCGCGCGCCCTTCCGGTGTGGCATTTGACGCGCGCGGGCGGCGTTCGCCATAGGCGCGCACTTCGTTGATTCTGGCACCGACGGATTGGCCAATCCGAGCGACGGCGCGGGCGCGTTCGCGGCTGAGGCGGATGTTATAGGCGTCCGATGCGCGGGCATCTGTGTGCCCGGCAACGATGAAGCTGCGGGCGAATGTGCTTTGGAAAAACACCTGAAGGTCCTCTTGGCCGCGCGCACTCAGGGTAGCAGAACCACTGTCAAACATCTGATCGGCGTTGAGGTTGCCGCACAGGTTCACGGAGCGACACACGGGCTTGCCGTCACGGGTGACATGCGGCGTCATGAACCCTTCGGAGCCGTCGTCCATCACCCAATGTTCGCACCCATCCGGATCGATCCAGATGCCGGGGATATAGCGGCCCTGGTCCTTGTTTTGTTGGGATGGGGACTGGGACAGCCCCTGCGCCAGCGCGGCCGAACCGGACGCGGCCACCAGAACCACCAACGCGATGACGCGCAAAACACGTGCCGAATGTGCCATGACAGGCCGCCTTTTTCGTCTGCTCGTATGGCCGATCAAACCGGCCCTTGATTGAAAGGAACGATAGGGCAGTCGCTTGCGTCTGTGAAGCATGAAGTGCCACATATTGTGGCCTTGAACTGTGAATGCACCACCTACAGGTGCATTTCAGCGTCACTTTGGCTGTTTCAAAGTGTGCGTGCCGCCAGTGAATTCGACTTGGCTTGCGTGATTCTCACTGGCACCAGATCACCTATGGCCGCGTCTGAGCCGTCAATATGCACCGCGTGCAGGTATTCGGACTTGCCCAGCATCTGACCCGGGTCACGGCCCTGCTTTTCCACCAGAACCGTGACATCGCGGCCCACCATGCTTTGCTGGACCTGCTGTTGCTGGCGCGTGATCAGCGCCTGAATCCGTTGCAACCTGTCATCAGCCTCCGCCGCGTCCACCAACGGACGTTCGGCTGCGGGCGTGCCCGGACGGGTCGAATACTTGAACGAATAGGCATAGCCGTATCCGACCTCTTCGATCAGGTCGAGCGTGGCCTGAAAATCGGCTTCGGTCTCTTCGGGAAAGCCCACGATGAAATCGCCCGATAGCACCAGATCGGGGCGCGCCGCCCGGATGCGTTCGATCAGGCGGACGTAGCTTTCGGCGGTGTGCTTGCGGTTCATCCGCTTGAGGATGCGGTCAGAGCCCGATTGCACCGGCAGATGCAGGTAAGGCATCAGCTTGGCGCAGGTGCCGTGGGCCTCGATCAGGTCGTCGGCCATGTCGTTGGGATGGGACGTGGTAAAGCGGATGCGCTCCAGCCCGTCGATGTCGTTAAGTTGCCAGATCAGATCGGCGAGGCTCACGTCACCCGACGTCCCCGCGCCGTGATAGGCGTTGACGTTCTGGCCCAGCAGGGTGATCTCGCGCACGCCGCGTTCAACCAGATCGCGCGCCTCTGTCACGATGCGATCTGCCGGGCGCGACACCTCGGCGCCGCGTGTGTACGGCACCACGCAAAACGCGCAAAACTTGTCGCAACCTTCCTGAACGGTCAGAAATGCCGCAGGCGCACGGCGCATCTTGGGCCGGTTCTTGAGCACCTCGAACTTGTCTTCTTGGGGAAAATCGGTTTCCAGCGCGGTTTCACCGGCGCGCACACGTTCTTCCATCTGCGGCAGGCGGTGATAGGACTGTGGGCCGACCACCAGATCAACGGCAGGCTGGCGGCGCATGATCTCTTCGCCTTCGGCCTGTGCCACACAGCCGGTCACGCCGATCTTGAGATCCGGGTTCAGCGCCTTGAGCGGTTTGAGCCGCCCCAATTCGGAATAGACCTTTTCCGCGGCCTTTTCGCGGATGTGACAGGTATTAAGCAGGATCATATCCGCACTTTCCGCGGTGTCGGTCTGCACATAGCCCTGACCGCCCAGCGCCTCGGCCATGCGTTCGCTGTCATACACGTTCATCTGACAGCCGTAGGTCTTGATGAATAGCTTTTTGGGCGCGCTCATGGGTCTGGTCCGTCGCTCATTCAGGGTATCCGCGGTGCCTAACAGGCAGCGGCTGGGCTTGCAATGCACGATGAATTAACCGATTCTGCCTCATGCATCCAAGCGGAGTTCGCATGCATTACACGTCGATGAGTGATTTTCTGAAGACCGGAGCAGACGCGCTGGCCAAAGGCCCGGTGGCGGTGGTGCTTGTGGAGGATGATGTCGAGGTGGCCACAACATTGCGCCACCACATCCAGACCGGGTTCATGAGCGTCGTGGCCCTGATGCCTGCGGTGTTTGATCTGCCACAGGACTTGATCCATCAGGTGCACCGTGTCGATTACGACGTGACGCATGAGGGCGCTGTGACAGGTGCGCTCAACCAGATCATCGCGGCGGCACCCGGGCAGTGGCTGTATTACTGCTTCAATGCGGAATACTTGTTTTTCCCGTTTTGCGAAACGCGCACGGTGGGCGAGATGCTGGCCTTTCACACCGAGGAACGGCGCGACGCGATGCTGGCTTATGTGGTCGATCTTTATGCCGAGAACCTTGACCAGTTTCCCGACGCCGTCAGTCTCGATCAGGCCTATCTGGACCGCTCTGGATACTATGCTCTGGCCCGCAAGGATGAAGCCAACCACGATCATCCCAAGGAACGGCAACTGGATTTCTTTGGCGGGTTGCGCTGGCGCTTTGAAGAACACGTGCCCGCTGCACGCCGCAAGATCGACCGCATCGCGATATTCCGCGCCAAACCCGGCTTGAGCCTGCGCGACGATCACACGTTTTCCGACGAGGAATACAACACCTACGCCTGCCCATGGCATCACAATATCACCGCCGCGATCTGTTCGTTCCGCACCGCAAAGGCGCTCAAGCACAACCCCGGCAGCACCTATGAAATCCGGACCTTCAAATGGCATAACTCCGCCCCCTTTGAATGGCATTCGCGTCAATTGCTTGATTTGGGTCTGATGGAACCGGGGCAGTGGTTTTGACGGGACCAGTGTCCGGTTTGAGCCAAAAGCAGTCATCGACCAGCGCCGATGCGCGCAAATGCAGCAGGCCGGTATCAGACGGAAGCCGTCATCAGGTCGCGCCGCTGGAATCGACAAAGCAGAGACGTTCCGAAATGCGACATGCCAGTGCTCCGCTGGAAGCAATTGCATTTGTTGCAACTGTATGAGCAGCTTCAGGTCTGAGGCCCATTGTTCTGAAGTTATCAGCGCTAGGAAAGCGCGAATTTGAGTGCGTATAGGTAGTGGAATAGTCTGATCAAATGAAACCGATCTTTTTGGTTGTCGCTTACTTTGTCGCTGTCACAACGCCGTTGATCTTGTCTTGGTCGACCGGTGGCGCTCCACGCTCAGTACACCAAGAACTTGCCTCGGGTCTGGGCATTCTAGCCTTTTCGATGATCCTTATGGAGTTTGTCCTATCGGGTCGATTCAAGAGTATTTCCAGTGGCGTTGGCATGGACGTGACCATGCGGTTTCATCAGGTCATGGCACGCACGGCACTGGGTTTTGCCTTGCTGCATCCATTTCTCTACCAAGGGACGCTGGCAGGTGGTCAGCGTCCTTGGGACCCCACGCGACAACTGACGATCACAACTGATTTTTCCGCTCTATCTACAGGCATTGCCGCCTATCTGCTTCTTCCAAGCCTTGTTCTGCTGGCAATCGGGCGCACTCAACTGGACTACAAATACGAGACGTGGCGCCTGATACACGGGATCGGCGCGCTCTTGATCGCGTTGCTTCTGTTGCATCACACTATCTATGCCGGGCGCTATGGATCGCAGCCTGTGATGATTTGGGTGTGGATCGCGTTGACGGGAGTGGCCGTCGGATCGCTGCTTTATGTTTACCTGCTTGTGCCACTTCGGGATACAGCGCGCGCGTGGCGCGTGACCTCCGTTACCCAATTGACGCCCAAGCAATGGGAAGTGACTGTCAAACCAGATGGTCATGCCGGCCTTGATTATAAGGCCGGTCAATTCGCGTGGTTGAATGTTGGGCACAGTTCATTCTCCATGAAAGAAAATCCATTTTCCATTTGTTCCGCGCCGGCGGCCGGACCGGAAATTTCCTTCATGATCAAAGAGCTTGGCGACTTTACGCGAACGATTGGCGAGATAAGAACTGGAACGGTCGCTTATCTGGACGGGCCCTATGGGAATCTTTCTGTGGATGGTCGGACCGAACCCGGGGTCGCTCTGATTGCAGGAGGTGTGGGGCTTGCGCCACTGCTGAGCATCCTGAGGCAACTGCGCCTGACCAAGGATCCGCGCAAGGTAAAGTTGATCTATGGGAACCGGGTGGTTGATCAGATTGCCTTTCGTGATGAATTGGGTGCGCAGGACGTGATCTATGTGCTGTCGGAACCGCCAAACACCTGGAACGGAGAGGTAGGATTCATCGATGCCGCATTGATAGATCGCGCTTTTTCAAAAAAAGAGGTCAGCGAATGGGTCTTTGTGATGTGCGGACCCTCGATTATGATGGACATCGTTGAAGACCACCTGATTGAGAGGGGCACACCCTCTCATCGTATCCTTTCGGAGCGATTTGACTATGACTAATCCATTCAAACATGTGAGTCTTCGGCGGCGGGTTTCTTTGACGATCTGGGTTTTGAACGCATCGCTGTGCTTGATCGTTCTCGCCTTTGTACTGCGCTAATTCATGCCTTTGCCGCGGTCCTGTTGGGCCTGTCCAACCATTGTGAAGGGCCGTTTGGCACAAGTTGTGCAGCATAGCTGCTGCGCCGTCACCGTTCTGATCAAAAGTCAGCGGCAAAACATGATGCAATCCCGTCAGGCCGCTTTGTCCTGCACAGCTGACAGTGTCACCCCAACATCGACCACCAATCCGCGCGCAGGCGTTGCCCGGCAATCATCGCGGGCCCCGAACAGGGAGGAGAAATCAGCCCAGCCGTTCCATATAACGCGCCTTGAGCCGCTCAGCTCCAGAACTCCGAACGCAGCTTGCGCTTGTACAACTTGCCCGTTTCCGAACGCGGCAATTCGGCGCGAAATTCGATGCTGCGCGGGCACTTGATCGAAGACAGTTTCGCCCGGCAATGGGCCATCAGGACATCAGCCGCCTGGGCCGTGTCCTGCTGATCCGGGGTCAATTTGACCACGGCATGCACCGCTTCGCCGAAATCCTCATCCGGGATCCCGATGACGGCTGCGTCCAGTACGATGGGGTGGCTCAGCAACGTGTCTTCGGTCTCTTGCGGGTAGATGTTCACTCCGCCAGAGATGATCACGAATGACTTGCGATCGGTGAGATAAAGATACCCCTCGTCGTCCAGCCGCCCAATGTCACCCAGCGTCGTCCACCCTTGCGCATTGGTGCAGGATGCCGTTTTTTCGGGGTCCTTGTGATAGGTGAACTGCTGACCGTTCTCAAAGTAGATTTCGCCTTCAGCTCCTGAAGGAAGCTCTTCCCCTTCGGCATCGCAGATATGGATCACACCCAGCTTGGCGCGGCCAACTGAACCCGGGTGCGCGCGCCATTCGGCACTGTTGATGGCGGTGAACCCATTGTTTTCCGTGCCTGCGTAATACTCGTGCACGATATCGCCCCACCACTCCAAGATCTGGTGTTTGACGTCGATCGGACAGGGCGCGGCGGCATGGACGGCCATTTGCATCGAGGACAGGTCATAAGCCTCGCGGATTGTCTTGGGCAGCTTCAGTAGTCGCACGAACATGGTGGGCACCCATTGGCTGTGTGTGATGGCGTGGGTCTCGATCAGTTGCAACGCGTGTTCGGGATCAAAACGCTCCATGATCACGGCCGTGCCACCCATCTTGATCGTGACCATCGTGTGCCGCAGCGGGGCCGCATGGTAAAGCGGCGCAGGGCACAGATAGCGCGTTTGCGGGCCATACCCGAAAAGCTCGGTCAGCAGATCGACGAGCATCGTGCGCTGACCCGGCAGTTCCGGCGTCAGCGGCCATTTGATGCCTTTGGGACGGCCCGTTGTTCCCGACGAATAGAGCATATCAAGGCCCTGTGCCTCGTCCGGGATCGGTGTTTCAGGTTGGCGCGCCAGTGCCTCTGTCCAGCTGGCACCGTGCTCCACCTTGTCACCAACCACCAAGGCTTTGCACGCGGGTCCAAAGGTCTGCGTCACCCGTGGCAGAGCTGGGGCAAAACGGTCGCTTACGATCAGCATCCGTGCATCGCAATCGCTCACGATGTAGTTGATCTCGTCCTCGTTCAGATGCGTGCTGATGGTGGTGTAATAGATGCCCGCTCGATCCGCAGCGAAGCAGATCTCCAGCATCTCGCGCCGGTTTTCCATCAAGATTGCAATGTGATCGCCCGGCTCAATCCCCTGCGCCCGCAGCATATGTGCCGCTTGGTTTGCGCGTCGTTCCAAGCGCTCCAAAGCTGACGACCTCATTCGTTCCAGCCATGATGAAGGCCGCTTTTTGCGGGTCATGCGCACGTGGTTGGCAGGTTTGCAGGGGTGCGGACATGGGCATCAGAATTGCAAGAGTGTCTTGCCGAAATGGTCGCCCGCCCGCAGGTGATCCATCGCATCGCGCAGTCCCTCAAAGGCAAAGGTTTCGCCCAGAACCGGGTGGACCTGATGCTGTGCCATCGCACGCAGCATCGCCTCGAACCCGTCGCGGTGGCCGACCGTCACGCCCTGCAAGCGTACCTGCCGCGCCACGATCGGACCAAGCGAGGCTTCGATGTTGAGACCGGACAGAACCCCGATCATCGACAAGGTGCCACCGGGACGCACCGCGCGCAGTGACAACGGCAAGGTCTTGGCCCCGCCCAGTTCGATGATGTTGTCATACCCACCACGATCAGCGGTGATCGGGCGGCTGGCGCGCGCCCAGTCTTCTTCGGTGCGGTAATTGATCACCGCATCCGCGCCCATGCTCCGCACGCGCTCCAGCTTGTCGTCGCTGGAGGAAATGACCGTCACATGCGCGCCCTGCAGCTTGGCAAAGGCCAGCGCAAAAAGCGCCACGCTGCCAGTGCCTTGAACCAGCAGCTTGTCACCGGCGCGCGTCTGGCCGTGGGTGACGACGGCGCTCCAGGCTGTCAGTGCCGCACAAGGCAAGGTCGCGGCTTCCGCATCCGTCAGATAGTCGGGTATTTTGACGACGCCCTGTTCGGACAGGCACATCTGGTCAGCCATCACCCCGTCCAAAGGCCCGCCAAGCGCTGAGGCAAACCGTTCGGGTGTTGGCGTGCCGCCGGTCCAGTTCTGGAAATAGGTGGGACAGACACGGTCCCCGACCGCCACGCGGGTCACGCCCGCGCCGATCTCGATCACCTCACCGACCCCGTCCGACACCGGGACGAGGGGCAATTCGCCGGTCGCACGCCCATAGCCGCGCTCAGGCACGATCAGGTCGCGCGCATTCAGCGCGGCCATCCGCATCGCCAGCACAACCTGTCCCGGGCCGCAGGTCGGTTCCGCCCGGTCGGACAGTTTGAGATTGTCGAACCCCCAATCACCTTCGATCTGGAATACACGCATGTTTCAGGTCCTTTGCTTGGCGGTCAATTTGGCCACCCGGTCTTTGAGGATGTTCGTCGCGCCATCGGTAAAGCCTGCGATCTGCGCCGCGGCCAGATGCCGGGTGAAGGGGTGCGCGGGCCGCAGCCCTTCTGCGCCCATCAAGTGCAACAGTTGCGGCAAATGGGTCTGCGCGCAGGTCACGCTTGCAATCTTGGCCTGAGCGGCGGCCAGTTGGGCATCTTGGCCATGCGCGATCAGGCTGACCGCGCGCGCGGTGGTGTCCTGCGCATCCTTCAGCGCTGCCTTGGCCTTAGCCAAATGGGCCTGCCAGCTTGGGATCGCGCTGAGCGGTTTGCCAAAGCTGTGGCGGGTGGCGCCATAGGTTTCGACCGTCCTGACCGCAGAGGACACCATCGCATCGCACATGGCGGCGACATAGGTGCGCGCACTGTTGATCTCGGTCAGAATGGCCTTGAACGCCGTGCCGGGGGCAATGAGTTGTGCGTCGCTTCGCAGTGCTACTTGGTCAAAATGAAAGCCGCCGGTCCCCAAGCTGGTTTGTGAAAACCCGGTATCTATCGCGTAACGCGACACCCCCTGCGCCGACAAATCCACCAAAAAGGCACCGATCCCGGCGGCATCGCCCGGCTGAGCGCATTGCGCGTAGACCATCGAAAGTCCCGCATGTCTGGCGTTGATGATCCACGTCTTTTCACCGTTCAGCAGCCAGCCTGCGCCCTCCCTGCGGCCGGTTGTCGCGACGGCGGCGAAATCGCTGCCGGTGCCCGGTTCCGTCAGCGCCGTACAGGCAGACACGTCCCCTGACAGCAGCCCGGGCAGATAGTGGTCTCGCACCTCCGGCGGGGCGATCTGGCACAGGCGCAGGGCAATGTTGTGGGTGTTGACCAGCGACATTGCCAACCCGAAATCCGCGCCCGCCAATATCGCGCAGGCCTGCGTTCGGGTTGCAAAGTCCAACCCCAAGCCACCTTGCGCCGTGGGCACCTCCATGCCCAAAACACCGAGCTTTGCTGCTTGGGCATAGATGGCACGGTCCGGCGTTTGACCCATCGACCAAGCCCCGGCAGCCGGAGCCACGGCGCCCTCGGCAAAGGCGGTCACCGCGTCTAGAAACACCTTGCTCATGGGTCGTTGCGCTTTTTCAATTTGGCCAGAAGATCACCCGTCACCCCGACGATCCCGCGCGGCATGAAGATGGTCGCCAGCACCAGCAGCAGACCATAAAGGATCAAGCGGAAACTGTCGGCAAAGCGCAGGTATTCCGGCAAGAACACCACAAAGAACGCCCCGATCACCGGGCCCGCGATTGTGCCCGATCCACCAATGATGACCGCCAGAATAGCGTCCAGTGATTGTGCGACGCCAAAGATTTCGGGATTGATGAAGCTTTGATAATGGGCATAGATCGCACCCGCCAATCCGCCGAACATGGCGGACACGACAAAGGCGAACAGCTTGTATTTCCAAGCAGCGATACCGATCGCGCCGACCAGATCTTCGTTCTGGCGGATCGCGATCAGGGTTTGACCGATACGGGACCGCACGATCAGGGCGGCAAGGCCTGTCATCAACACGGCCACGATCAGCACCAGATAATAATAGGTCTCGCGGTCGCGGAAGTTGAACAGCCCGTCCTTGCTGCCGGGTTTCGGGATGCCCGTGATGCCCGCTTCGCCTTGGGTCAGTTGGTGAAAGTTCATCAAAACGATAAAAATCACCATGTTGAAAGCCAGCGTGACAATGGCAAAGTAGTGCCCTTTGACCCGCAGGCTGGGATAGCCCGTCAGCAGCGCAAAAAAGGCGGTGACCAAGGGGGCCAAGGTGATCGTCAACCAGACCGGAAGGTCAAAGTGGATACCCATCAGCGCGGTGGAATACGCCCCGATCCCCATGAACCCGGCCTGCACGATGGAGACATATCCGGTGTAGCCCTGAATGAGGTTCTGCCCCTGTGCGGCGATCACCCAAATGAGCGCCAGAACACTCAGATGCAGGTAGTATTTCACCGCAATGAGCTGCGGCAGCAGGATAAACCCGACAAGAGCTGCGGCGTAGAATAGGAACGTGCGATTGAAGGTCATCATGCTTTCCCCATCAGCCCTTGGGGCCTAAACAGCAACACGCCGATCATAACAACGAAGGCGATGACGTCCTTGTAGGCGGATGAGATAAAACCCGCCGCCAGCGCCTCGGTGATGCCAAGCACGAGACCGCCGACCACAGCGCCAGGAATGGAGCCGAGCCCCCCGAGGATCAGGACGGCAAAGCCCTTGACCACGAGCCCCTCGCCGATGCCGGGTGCGATGGCGAACAGCGAACCGACCATGACACCTGCGCAAACGCCCAGCGCGGTCGAGATGGCGAAAACCACCAGTGGAATGGTGTTGACGTTGACACCCATCAGGATCGCCGCGTCGCGGTTTTCGGCGACAGCGCGAATGGCCTGCCCGGTCTTGGTCTTTTCGACAAAGAGGGTCATGGCGATGATCAAAAGCGCCGCCGCAAGGATCACATAGAGCCGCAACTCCGGTATCGTCACACCGCCGATGTTGAACACACGGCCAAGGTTTGTGGGGATCACCACCTGTTCATGGCCAAAGAATTCGAGGTTCAGCCCTTCGACCATCATCGTCAGCCCCAAGGCAACGATAAAGGCATTGATATGATTGGCGTCACGCACGGGCCTGTACGCCAGAAGTTCGATCAGGACACCCAGCAGAAGACCGACAACCAGCGCCACGAGTATCGCGGCGAGCAGTGGAAACCCCCACGAGGTCACGAAGAAAAAGGTGAGATACCCGCCGAACATCGACACCGATCCATGGGCGAAATGGGCGATCCCGAGGATGCCGAATACGGTTGTCAGGCCAAGTGCGATCAGCACATAGACACCGCCGATGGCCACGCCGTTGATGATCTGCTGGATGACTTCGATCATGGTGCGTCCTGTGCAATTACAAGCTGAAAAGAGGGGCGCAGGCACAAGGCCCACGCCCCTTCAGGGGAGATCAGTCGATGGTGCTGAGGAAGGCGGAATAGGCCGCCGCGTCAGAGGGCAGATCCTGCACAAAGACCCAGTTGCCGCTCTGCCATTGGAACGCGCCGTTAGAGGTGTAGGCCTGACCGTTGACGTCGAACATCTTGCCGTCGACCGGCAGGTACTGCATCACGACCTCGTCCGGCACTGCCAGATCGCGCAATGCGGCGGCAACTGCGGCGGTGTCGTCGACGGTTCCAGCCGCCTCGATCGCGTCTTTCAGCGCATAGGTCTGGTCATAGGCGTAGGGCGAGCTTGGTGACGGTGCGATGCCATACTCTTGCGTATAGTTTGCATGATAAGCGATGCCGTTTTCCGACGCAGACAGCAGCGTCAGTTCGGTCGGGCGCAAGTCCCAGACACCTTCCATCTGTTCGGATGTCGCGACGCGCAAGAACTGCTCTTCGCTGCCCGATGTGAAGCCATAGCGTGGCACTTCGATGCCCAACTCAACCGCCTGACGGTAGATGAACGCGGCAGGCTCAACATAACCGACAACCAGAATAGCGTCCGGCTCTTGCGCGCGGATCTTGGTCAGCTGCGGAGACATATCGCGGTCCTTGAGGCCAAAGGCCTCGCGGGTGATGATCTCGCCACCGGCCTTGTTCAGTTCCTTTTCAAAGGCATCCACGTAGCTGGCGTAAAAACCCACATCCAGCGCGCCCAGAACGGCGACGCGCTTGTGACCTTTCTCAGCCACGAATGTGCCAGCAGCCGCGCCGGTGTAATCCGCTGGTGGACGGGTGCGGGTCAGGTTCGGAATTTCGCGCGTCGTGATCGAGCGTTCGGCGGCATTACCAACCAGCATCACGGCGTCTTCGTTTTCGATGAAGGACGCGACAGCGCCCGTCGCACCGGAACAGCAGAACCCAAGGATGTATTTCACACCGTCGCGGTCAATCAGTTTGCGTACCGCGTTGGACGCTTCGGTCGGGTTCGCCTTGTCGTCATAAGCAATCACGTTGAGCATGTAGGTGTCGTCGCCCACCTTAATGCCGCCGTTGGCGTTGATCTCCTTGGCGGCCATCTTGACCGCGTTGGCCTGTGGCAGGCCGTATACGGCGGCGCCCCCGGTCAGCGCATCGCTGACCCCGATATCAAGTGTCTTGTCTGCGGCAAAGGCAGTGCTTGCTGCCAGTGCCAGTGCAGCTGTCAAAGCTGTCAGTTTCATGGTCATCTCCTCCCTGAGATTTGGTTTTGTGTTTTACGTCAGTGTCCTAGGTATGCTTTGGCGACATCTGGATGCGATTGCAGTTCCGCACCCGTGCCACTCAGTACGATTTCGCCCGCCTCGAACAGATAGGCGCGATCTGCCAAGCGCAGCGCCATGGCGGAGTTCTGTTCGACCAGCAAAATGGTCTTGCCCATATCTTTGATCCGTTTAATCGTCTCACCCACTTCCGTGACGATCTTGGGGGCCAGCCCGAGCGAAGGTTCATCAAAAATGCAGAGTTTGGGCCGCGCCATAAGCGCCCGCGCAATCGCCAGCATTTCCTGTTCGCCTCCCGACAAGGTGCCCGCCGCCTGCCCGGCCCGGTCACGCAGGATCGGAAACATGTCCATCATCTCGTCCAGATCGCTGGTTTGTTCGGTGTCGGTGCGCGTGTAGGCGCCCATCCGCAGGTTCTGCAGCGTTGTCATCTGCGGAAAAACCTGTCGGCCTTCAGGGCACATCGTGATCCCTGCCTTGACGATGGCGTGACCGGCTTGATTGGTGATGTCCTGCCCCTCTAGCGTAATGGTGCCGGAGGATGCAGGCACTAGGCCGCAGATCGCGCGCAGTGTCGAAGATTTACCCGCCCCGTTGGCACCGATCAGCGCCACGCACTCACCTTCGCCGACCTCCAGCGAGATCCCGTGGATGACTTCGATAGGGCCGTAGCTGACGCGGAGATCCGAAATGGTGAGCATGTCAGGCCGCCTCGCCCAGATAGGCATCAATCACAGCTGGATCGTTGCGAATGTCCTGCGGCGTGCCTTCGGCGATCTTGGACCCAAAGTTCAACACCACGATCCGGTCGCTGACATCCATGATCAGCGCCATGTGGTGCTCGATCACCAAGACCGACACACCCATGTCGCGGATCGATTTGATCAACACGCTCAGTGTCTTGCGTTCATGCGACACCAGCCCCGCAGCAGGCTCATCCAGCAAGATCACCTTGGGATTGGCGGCCAGTGCCGTGGCGATCATCAAAAAACGCTGCTGGGCAGAACTGATCGTTCCGACCTTTTTCGAAGCCACGGCGCCCAAATCGGTGATGTCCAGAATATGAGCCACGCGCGCGTTCAGGGCGTCATCCTCACCCTTGTGACGGCCAATGCCAAAGACCGACGACAAGGGGTGAGACGTCCGCGTCACGTTTCCACCCAACATAACCTGTTCGCGCACGGAAAATTCGGGAAAGATGCTGGCGGTCTGGAATGTACGGGTCATGCCGCGCGCAACGCGGTCATATTCGGGCAAAGCCTCGATCCGGGTCTCGCCCAGCGTGATGGCGCCTGAGGTGGCGGGATAGACACCCGCAAGGCAGTTCACTGTCGTCGATTTGCCGGACCCATTGGGGCCGATCAGCCCAAGAATTTCGCTCTCGCGTACGTCGAATGACAGATCACTGATGGCATGCACACCACCAAACGATTTGCACAACTGGCCGACCTGCAGCACTGGCTTTGTCATAGTCCCCCCGGTCCGCAAGTCTGTGATGCGGTGATTGGATGCTAGCGAGGCATCTGCCGTGCGGAAAATTCAAAGATTTGAGGCTTGTATCTAATTTTTCGATATATAAGCTTCGACCATTGGTTGGGAAACAGAGGTGGCCATTGGCAGCTTGGGTTAGAAATATAAAATCTATTCAGATATTTAGAGTGGTTTCCGAGATCCAGAACGTGACCCGTGCGGCGCAGTTTCTGAACACCAGTCAAAGCTCGATCAGCTATCACATCAAAAAATTGGAAACCGATTTGGGCTATCCCCTGTTCCGGCGGACCAAGCACGGATTGGAACTGACGGAGGAAGGCAAGGTTCTTGCCGGCTATGTCGAACAGGGGTTGAACACAATCCAGACCGGGTTGGAGCGGGTCTCTCATCAAGCCGGATCCGTCAAGGTCGCGCTGCTGCCGATGTTCTCCAGTCGCTGGCTGTCCTCGCGACTGGGCCGCTTGATGGAAGAGCACCCCGACCTGCAATTGTCCATTCACAACCACAACAACAGCTACGCCCATATGCTCAATCCAGCCAGTTTTGCCGATCTGGGCATTCAATGGGGCAAGGGGCAATGGGGCGCATTTGACGTGCACCGCCTGTGGCCCGAAGAACTGTCCGTGGTGTGCAGCCCCTCCTATCTGAAGGCCAACCCGATCCACCGTCCGGCAGATTTGCGGCGTTGCACGCTGCTGCATGTCGATGACACCCGGATGTGGGAGGAATGGTTGCACATGAACACGGTGGAGGCCCACGCGGCGCAATCACAAATGATGCTGGAAGACCGGCATTTCCAACTGAGTTCAACCATCAACGGGTTGGGTGTATCGCTTTTTGCCTCGTGGCTGGTCAAAGAAGAGCTGGAAAGCGGCGTCCTCGTGAACCCGTTCCAGCGTAACTTTGAAACATCCTTCGCCTATCATCTGATCGTGCCCAAAGGCGGTGCCCCGTCGCCTCAAGTGCGACAGTTCTGCGACTGGTTGCTGGATGTACGTGGCAATGTGGCCAATGCCCGTGCATAGCGCGGTCCAGGCATCAAGACGGCTGCACTGCAGCCCTCAGGCCAGCATCGGAAACCAATCTTCGCGCAGCTTTTGACCAGAGGTCATGCCATGCCCAGGGAACGGCGGCGAGGTCGGCCCCGGGCGCTCCACATAGCGCGCGTCATCACCCAAAAGGCGCAGGGAGAACGCCCGTCTACGTGTGTCAGACGTGTTGCCGCGCGCGCCGTGCAGCGTGCGGTAATGGAAGGCCACGGCGTCACCCGGCTGCATCTCGAACGCGACCACGGGCATGCCTTCGGCGTCAGGGTCGGGCACGGGCATGTAGGGGGCGGGGTCGAAAAAAGCATCCCCTTTGGCCCAGCGAGTGGGCAGCACGTCTTTTTCCCACTCATGTGACCCGGCAACGCAGCGCAATGTGGCGTGGCTCACGGGATCAAGCGGTGACCAGAAGCTCACGGTTTGGCGCCCTTCGACAAAGTAATAAGGCGCGTCCTGATGCCATGGCGTGGCCATCGAGGTGCCGGGTTCCTTGACCAGAACATGATCGTGGAACAACTGCACATGCTGCGATTGCATCAATTCAGCCGCCACGGCCACAGCAGGCGAGGTTTCAATCACTTTGCGAAATTCCGGGATCCGCTCCCAATTGCAGTAGTCATCGAAAAAGCGGCCCGTTTCGCCGTCGCGTTGGTTTTCGGAGGCATAGGGGCCCGGAGTGTCCATGTTGCGCGCAACCCCGGCCCGCAAAGTGTCCACATGATCGGCAAAAAGGCCCCGGATCAGCACCACCCCGTCACGTTGATACGTCTCCACGTCCTGAGGGGTCACAAGCGGATGCGTCATGGCGCATGTCCTTTGGGTCGAATGCCGGTGTCGGCCTGTCAGTGTTTGCGGCGCAACCGGATCACGACATCCACGGAGGCAATCTCGGCACCGGAGGGGGCATCGGGGATCTGCGCAATCACAAGCTGATCGGAAGGCGCATCTGTAAGCACGCCATCGTCTTCCCAATAGAAATGCGGGTGATCATGGGTGTTGGTGTCAAAGTAGCTTTTGGAGCCGTCCACAGTGACTTCCTGCATCAGGCCTACGTCGCAGAAGGCGCGCAGCGTATTGTAGACAGTGGCCAGTGACACGGCCTCGCCCTGATCCTTGGCCGCCTCGAACAGGCTTTCGGCGGTGACATGGCGGTGTTGGCCGTCACCGATCAGCAACGTCGCAAGGGTCACGCGTTGTCGCGTCGGGCGCAGCCCGCCCTTGGCGAGCCATGTGGTTCCGGCATCCTGCTGCAGGCTTGTCATTGATCTCTCTTTCGTCGCTTGTGCCTATATAAGGGGCAAGTGGCGCGGTTTTCAATTGCAAATCATACGCAACAAGGTGGGACAAAGCGCGCATAGGTCAAGCGTCAAGTCGGCGCAGTCGGGCGTAAACTCGGCCCGAACGCAGCATTGTTGCGGCGTTGCAGCACCGGGGCACGCTCTTGCGGCACCTGTCAGGCGGGTGATAGAGGAGATTCGACACGAAAAAGAATGAGCAGGAGACGCGCCAGTATGGCCACCTACCCCACATCTTTCGACAAGGACGACCTGCTGAAATGCGCCCGAGGCGAGCTTTTCGGCCCCGGCAATGCGCAACTGCCCGAGCCACCGATGCTGATGATGGATCGGATCACGGATATTTCCGGAGACGGCGGTGCCCATGGCAAAGGCCATGTGGTCGCAGAGTTCGACATCACGCCCGACCTGTGGTTTTTCGACTGTCATTTTCCCGGCAATCCGATCATGCCGGGGTGTCTGGGGCTGGACGGGTTGTGGCAGCTGACCGGGTTCAATTTGGGCTGGCGCGGCTGGCAGGGGCGCGGTTATGCGCTGGGTGTGGGTGAGGTCAAACTGACCGGCATGGTGCGACCCGACCGCAAGATGCTGACCTACAAGATAGATTTCACCAAGGCGATCCAGACACGTCGCCTGACCATGGGCGTTGCCGACGGCATTGTCGAAGCGGACGGTGAAGTGATCTATCAGGTCAAGGACATGAAGGTTGCGCTGAGCGAGAGTTAAGCGCCTGTTGCCCGTCTCGCTTGCACGGTGACCCCCTTGGGTTTTGGCCGATCTCGTATAGGTCAGGCATCAGGCCAACTGTGCGCCAGACCGGTTTCGATGCGCCTTCGCCAAGGCGTGCAGTGCTTTGATGTCTTCATCCTCGATGCCCAACTCATCCAGATGCGTGATCAGTGAGTGAAGATAGTCGAAGTTGGGGCCAAGCCCGCCTTCGGCCACTGCGATCATCCGGGCCGCGTCGTCAATCGGCACCTCGGGCATATAACGAGGGTTCGTCCGGTCCATGACAAAAACCAACGCCTCAACCGGCCCCTGAGGCGTGTCCACGTTCAGAAACACCGGGCAATAGGCCCCCGCGAACATCTCGCGCCGCCACATGAACTGGGTCTCTTGATCCATCGCCCCCGCCGCGATGCGAAAAACTACTCCGTCACACTGTCCGCCGTGATCAAGGGCCGCCATCAGGCCCGGCTGGGCATGGGTGCCCCGCCCTCCTTCCAGCCGCATGCAAAACCTGCGACGCCATCCGGGCAGCATGCCACGCCGGTATTCCTCAACATAAACCGCCGGATCCCAGATCAGCGAGCCATAGGCAAAGACCCAGAGATCCTGCGTCCAGCGGCCGGACAACACCGCCTGTCGGTTGGCTTCGCGGGCGTCATGTTCCATGCGCCAGCCAGGTGGCCACCCTTCGACCTTGGCTTGCTCGTCAAGTTCGTCAAAGCGGTCCTGCCCGAAGCGCATCTCGGACGCGTCCGGTGGGGTGATCAGTGCGCGCAGGGCGGGCGTGTGACGAAAAACGTGCTCAGGAAATGGCATATCGCAACATTGTCGTGTTCGGGTTCCGGGGGCCAGTGGAAAATGAAGCGCCGATCACGATGTTGGACAAAACTGCCTAAACATCCTGCGCTGGTCGATCTCGGCGTCCCGGCTTGCGCTAACTGGTTGCGCCCCTCTGCCCCGCTGTCCTACACAGGCACAGAATGATTGAGGGAGGCAGGCATGCGCCGTGTTGTTGTGACAGGTTTGGGGATTGTCTCATCCATTGGGAATAATGCCGAAGAGGTTCTAGCCTCTCTCAAGGCGGGGACGTCTGGCATCGTCGCGTCTCCCGAGATGGCCGAGCACGGCTTTCGCAGCCAGGTGGCGGGCACGCTCAAGATCGACGTGGCAGAGCATATCGACAAGCGTACGCTTCGGTTCATGGGGCCGGGTGCCGCCTATGCCTATATTGCGATGGGTCAGGCGATTGCGGATGCGGGCTTGGGCGAGGATGTCGTATCAAATCCGCGCACCGGGCTTGTGGCCGGGTCTGGCGGGCCGTCGACATCGGCGATGTTCACCGCACATAACGTCGTCAAGGACACAGGGGCCACCAAACGCATCGGCCCCTTTGCCGTTCCGAAATGCATGTCCTCAACCGTCAGCGCCAATCTGTCCACAGCTTACAAGATCAAGGGTATCAATTATTCGATCACCTCGGCCTGTTCGACGTCGCTGCACTGTATCGGCAACGCGGCCGAGCAGATCATGATGGGCAAACAGGACGTAATGTTTGCGGGCGGCGGCGAAGAGTTGGACTGGACGCTGTCGTGCCTCTTTGACGCGATGGGCGCGATGTCCTCCAAGTATAACGACACGCCTGAGAAAGCCTCGCGCGCGTTTGACGCCAACCGCGACGGTTTCGTGATTTCGGGCGGCGGCGGCATGGTCGTGCTGGAGGATCTGGAACACGCATTGGCACGTGGTGCCAGGATTTACGCCGAAGTCACCGGCTATGCGGCCACATCCGACGGCCACGACATGGTGGCTCCCTCGGGCGAAGGCGGCGAGCGGGCGATGCGTCTGGCGCTGTCGACACTGCCCGAAGGGCGCAGGGTCGGCTACATCAACGCGCATGGCACATCCACGCCCGTGGGTGACGTCGGCGAGATCGAGGCGGTGCGCCGGGTCTTTGGCCAAGGGAACACCCCACCCGTCAGTTCGACCAAGTCGATGACAGGCCACGCGCAGGGTGCAGCGGGCGCGCTCGAAGCCATCTTCAGCCTGCTGATGCTGGACAATGATTTCATCACCCAGTCGATCAATGTCGAAACGTTAGACGACGCATTGGATGCGTCGGAAATTGCAACAACGCGCGTCGACAATGCGGGCCTTGATAGCGTCATGACGAATTCCTTTGGGTTCGGTGGCACAAATGGATCAATGATCCTGTCGAAATATACGGGGTAATTGACAATGACCGGACTTCTGGACGGAAAACGCGGCCTGATCATGGGGGTCGCCAATGATCGGTCGATTGCATGGGGGATTGCCCGTGCGATGGCCGAAGCAGGTGCTGAACTGGCCTTCACCTATCAAGGGGACGCGTTCGGCAAGCGGTTGGAGCCATTGGCCGCCTCGGTCGGGTCGGATTTCATGGTCGATGTGGATGTGACCGATGATGCCTCGCTCGATGCTGCCTTCGAGGGGTTGGCGGCGCGCTGGCCGACCCTTGATTTCGTCGTCCATGCAATCGCGTTTTCTGACAAATCCGAACTGACGGGGCGGTTCTTGAACACCAGCCGCGCCAATTTTAAACATTCGATGGATATCTCGGCCTATTCGTTCATTGAGGTGGCGCGACGCGCGCATCCCATGATGGTCGACAATGGCGGCACGCTGCTCACGCTGACCTATCAGGGGTCCAATCGGGTCGTGCCGAATTACAATGTGATGGGTGTGGCCAAGGCCGCACTGGAATCGGCAACGCGCTATCTTGCCAATGATCTGGGGCCGGAGGGCATCCGGGTGAACGCCATTTCGCCGGGTCCGATGAAGACACTGGCAGGAGCAGCCATTGGCGGGGCGCGCAAAACATACAAACATACCGATCAAAATGCCCCCTTGCGGTCCAATGCCACGCTGGAGGCTGTGGGTGGCACGGCGGTGTATCTGGCATCGGATGCCGGGGCATGCACAACCGGAGAGATCATACGCGTGGATGGAGGGTTCCACGTGCTGGGCATGCCCCAGGCAGAGAACCTCTAGGCGGCTCTTCTTCCGGGCGGGTGGCGCAGATTTGCGCCGCGGTGGCGACAAATTTCCGCCACTTTTCAAGGCCATGCTTTGCGCATGACACTTACGATGAACAAAAAGATGCGGCGTCAGGAGGCTTATCGTGCCCGTGCGGGTGCTGCGCGCCTGCTGGGCAAGCTGCTGACTGTGGCCCTTTTGGGCACCATGTCATTTGCCGCATGGAGCGAACCAAGGATCAAGGCGCAGTTGGAGACCGGGCTTGCAGTCTACGGACCCATCGTTGCGCGCTGGATCGATAGCTCCGCAACACCACCCCCGGATCAAACGGCACAGTTGGAAGAAGAAGCGGCACTGGCAGGCACGTCCTTGCCCACGTCGCAGATCAAGATCAACCGACCCTGAACCATTACCTTTGTGCCTCACGCCGCTCGACCCCACCTGGCGCGGCCAATTCTGCCTGACGTCTGTCCAACCGCACCGGACGGCGCAACTGTAGTGCGGATTTGCGATCTGCAGCCATATCATCATCCCACATCTTGAAGGCCATCTTGGTGGTCGTGCGGCGGCAGATCCGCTGCGATTTGCGCCGCTGTGCGATGCGCAACCAATGTGCGCGCTCAATGGCAAGGTCTTCGTCCCATGCGGCCATCGTGTTGGTGACGCTGGCGGGCACCAGTGGGCTACCTTGCTGAGCGAGCGCCTCTTTGTAGGACTTGTGCTCTGTTCTAACGCTTTTGGGTTGCAGGCAAACATAGGCCACACCAAAGAGCAGACCCATGGTCAAAACCGCGCCGCCCAGCCAGCCGCCCAGAAACGCCAAGCCCCATCCCATACCGCCGATTTTCAGCGCGGTGATCAAGCCAACCGAAATGACCCCGTCCATGGCAACCACCTGCAACGGGTTAAAGATGGGAGCGTCGTTGAAAGCGGTGTCTGCGGTCATGGTCATCGGAGTCTCTCCTGGGTCAGATTGTTGTGAAGAGATCGTTCTGATCTTGCCGACGTGCTTGGCAGCCCGGCGATGACCAAGGCATAGACCATGCAACATCGCCACGAAACGGAGCAAAGGGTGCATAGGCCAGAACTTTGGAATGGGCAAAAGCCCGTTCGGGCAACTGACCTATCCGATGGGATAGGTCTGCTGTCCCGTCGTGCCCCACAACACAGTGGTCACAGGGGCCTGCGCGCGGCAGCTTGAAGCGCCGCGCTCCAATATCGTGCCGTCAGGCAGCGTCGATCCGCATCAGTTCGATGTCAAACTTGAGGTCTTTACCGGCCAAGGGGTGGTTGGCATCCAGCGTCACAGTGGCCTCGTCCATCTCGACCACTGTCACCGGAAGCGCCTGACCATCAGGTGTTTGCATTTGCAGCTGCATGCCGACTTCCAGCGGAATTTCGGGCGGGATGCCCTCGCGCGGAACGGACTGGCGCATTTCTGGGTTCGACGGGCCATAGGCATCGTCAGAGGCAATCTGCACCGTCTTTTTATCGCCAACGGTCATGCCGGGCAGCGCAACGTCCAATCCGGGGATGATCTGGCCGGAGCCTACTACGAATTCCAGCGGGTCGCGCCCGTCGGAGCTGTCGAATGTGGTGCCGTCCAGCAGCGTGCCCGTATAGTGAATAGCGACCGTGTCGCCCGATTTGACTTGGCTCATCTCAAAAATCCAGTTCTGATTGGGAATTGTATGGCGGAGGCCGCGTATCTGCGCAGGTTCTCCCATGTTCCCGGACATTTTGACGATGGCACTGTGCAGAGTAAACCCCGTCAGGGTGATTTTCGACCATTTGGCCCTTTTCGCGCCCTTTAGCTCGTGCAAGTCTGCCACAAATGGATTGACTGGGGGGCCGCACATCATGGCAATCAAGGTTTGCGTGTTTGACGCTTACGGAACACTTTTTGATGTGGCCGCAGCGGCACGGTTGGCAGCAGACGAGCCTGCCTTTCCCCAGCTCAAGCCCACATGGGCCGCGCTGGCCAACGACTGGCGGCTCAAGCAGTTGCAGTACACATGGCTGCGCGCCGTGGTCGATGCGCATGATGATTTTTGGAACGTGACACAGCACGGGCTGGACTGGGCGCTGGAGCGCCACGGGCTGGATGGCGACGCGGCGCTGCGCGAACGTCTGTTGGCGCTCTATTGGGAATTGCAGGCCTACCCGGAGGTGCCGGGTATGCTCGCGGCCCTGAAGGCGGCAGGACTTGAGACGGCGATCCTGTCCAATGGATCCCCTGCAATGCTCGAAGGCGCGGTGAGTTCGGCGGGGATCGGCGACGTACTGGATGATACGCTATCCGTAGAAAGCGTCGGGATTTTCAAGCCGGATGCGCGCGTTTACGATCTGGTGGGCGCGCGGTTTGGCTGCACCAAGAGCGAGGTTCTGTTCGTGTCTTCAAACGGGTGGGACGCGGGATGCGCCACGGGCTACGGGTTCGAAACCGCTTGGGTCAACCGCGCAGGCGAACCCATGGACCGCTTGCCCTGGACGCCCGCGCATGTCCTGACCGATCTGACCGGGATACCGGCGCTGGCAGGTGTGTGATGGCGACATTCACCACTTCGGATGGGTTGCGGCTGCACTACACGGATGAGGGGTCCGGCCTGCCCATCCTGTGCCTCGCCGGGCTGACCCGAACGGGCGCGGATTTCAACTACGTCGCGCCGCACCTGACGGGGCACCGCATGATCCGGCTTGATTACCGCGGGCGTGGCCAATCCGATTGGGATGCAGACTGGCACAACTATGCGCTGCCCGTCGAATGCCGTGACGTGCTGGAACTGCTGGTGCATCTGTCGCTCGACAAAGTGGCCATCATCGGAACATCGCGTGGCGGGCTGAACGCAATGGGTCTGGCCGCCGGTGCCAAAGACAAGTTGATCGGCGTGGCGCTGAATGACGTGGGGCCCGTGATCGAACCTGCAGGGCTGGACGTCATCCGTGGCTATATCGGGCGCAACCCCGCAGCCAAGAGCCATGAAGAGATCGCCGCGACGTTGGCGCATATCATGGTGGGTTTTGACGATGTGCCCATGAGCCGTTGGCTGGAGGAGGCGCGCACCCACTACGCCATGACGCCCGAAGGGCTGCGCATTACCTATGACCCCAAACTGCGCGATGCGGTCATCGCCGCAATGGAGGCACCGGCCCCTGACCTATGGCCCTATTTCGATGCGCTTGAGGGTCTGCCGACCCTGTGTCTGCGGGGGGCGAACTCCAACCTGCTGAGTGCGGCGACGCTGGAACAGATGCAGGAACGGCGGCCCGACATGATCGCAGCGCTGGTGCCGGGCCGCGGCCACGTGCCATTTCTGGATGAGCCAGTCGCCGTGAACGCGCTGAACGACTGGATCGGAATGCTGACATGAACATCGAGATGATCCGCGCCGCCGCTGCACGCTTGCAAGGGTTTGTGCGCCGCACGCCGCTGTTGCGATCACCGTTTCTGGATGACATCGCCGGACGCCGCGTTTGGGTCAAACCGGAGTGCTTGCAGCACACCGGCAGCTTCAAGTTTCGCGGCGGCTGGTCGGCGGTGTCGGCCCTGTCGGAGCATGCGCGCGCGCAAGGCGTCATCGCGTTCTCGAGCGGCAACCACGCTCAGGGCGTGGCGCTGGCGGCAAGTGCGCACAAGGCGCCAGCGGTGATCATCATGCCCGCCGATGCCCCGCGCATGAAAATCGAAAACACCCGCGCATTGGGCGCAGAGGTGGTACTTTATGATCGCGGATCAGAGGACCGTGACGAGATCGGGGACCGCTTGTCCAAAGAACGCGGGCTGACGTTGATCAAACCCTTCGATGAGCCTCAGGTGATCGCCGGACAGGGCACCTGCGGGCTGGAGATTGCCGAACAGGCCACGGAGCACGGGCTGGTGCAATGCGATGTGATCGTGTGCTGCGGTGGCGGCGGGTTCGCATCGGGCATCGCGCTGGCGCTGGAAGCGGATGCACCAGGTTTGCGTGTGCGTCCCGCAGAACCGGAAGGCTTCGATGACGTGGCGCGGTCACTTAAATCCGGCCGGATCGAGCGGAACGCCCAGACATCGGGATCGCTGTGCGACGCCATCCTGACACCGCAACCGGGTGATCTGACGTTCCCCATCCTCAAACGGCTTGCAGGCCCCGGCTTTGTGGTGAGCGAGGACGAGGCGCTCAAAGCGATGGCACTGGCGTTCTCGCGGCTCAAGGTTGTCGCGGAACCCGGTGGTGCGGTCGCTTTGGCCGCAGCCCTGTTTCACGGTGACGCGCTGGAGGGCGAGGACGTGATCGTCACCATTTCAGGTGGCAATGTCGACGCAGAGGTCTTCTGCCGCGCATTGGAAAGCCACGGCGGATGACCGACAAAACCATCGCCAGTTTCAACGTCAAGAACCTGATCGGACCGGACAGCGAATACTACCGCTTTCAATCCTATACCCCTGAGGAATATGCGTGGAAACGCACGTGGCTGGCGGATCAGATCGTCAGCCTGAATGCCGATGTGGTGGCCTTTCAGGAGATCTTTGAAGAGGAGGCCCTGCGCGATGTGATTGCCTTTGCCGATGCCGAAGGCCGCGAGGAAAACGATGCGCATGTGCCAGGAGTGGACAAGCGATACCGCCGCCGCGCGATCTTCGACAAACTGTCCTATGGCCCCTACGAGGATGCCGCGCTGGCCTTTGCGCCCAACGCCAATGACGGTGGCCCCGGTCAGCGCCGCCCCGGTGTCGCCGTCCTGTCGCGGTTGGGGTTTTCATCGGCGCCAGAGATCGTTCAAGTGCTCAACCCGGCGCTGCGCATTCCTCTGAATGACGGCGCTGACGGGCATTACACGCTGGAACGGCTCAGCCGTCCGATCCTCAAGGTGCGCATACCGATGGGCGGTGTCGATGTCACCGTCATAACCTCTCATTTGAAATCCAAACTGGGCGAATATATCCGCCCCGAGGGCGCCGATTTCGCGCCCGAAGCGGACCTGACCGCATATGATCCCGTTGGGCGTGCGTTGGGGGCGGCGCGCGCCGCATTGCGCAGAACGGCAGAAGCGTGGGTCCTGCGCGGCATGATCGTGCAGGAATTGCAGGCGGGCCACCCGGTGATCGTGCTGGGAGATTTCAATGACGGCGAACATGCCGTCAGCTCAGAGATCATATCGGGCGAAGTGCCGTTCAAGAATTACGAGTGGATGCTGCGCCATGACGCGCAGACGTCGCGTGACAGATATTCCGCCGTCGAGCATGAACAGATCACCAAATCGCTCAATGACATGCGCCTGCATTCCGCCGAAAAGCTGTTTGTCGCGAAATCCTTGCGCGATATGGTCTATACATCGGCCTTTGGCGGCGTTTACGAAAGCATCGATCAAATCTACATGAGCCGGCATTTTCTGGGCGAGATTGGCGAGATGACGTATTTCAGCGTGTTCAACGATCACCTGACCGATGGCAGTCACCCCGAAGCGCCCTACAACAAGCTCGCCTCTGACCACGGTCAGATCATGGCGCATATTCGGATGAAGGGAGACACCTTATGAACATCTTCGACACTGGCGATGTGCGTCTGCACTACCGCGTTGACGGGCCCAAAGATGGCGCGCCCGTCGTCTTTGCAAATTCGCTGGGAACTGATTTTCGACTGTGGGATCCGATCTTGCCGCTTCTGCCCGAGGGTCTGCGAATCATCCGCTATGACAAGCGTGGGCATGGGCTATCGACCTGCCCCAGTGGTCCCTACACGATGGGTGCGCTGGTGACGGATGTCGAGCGGTTGCTGGATCATCTTGAGGTGCGTGATTGCGTCTTCGTGGGCCTGTCGATCGGCGGCATGATCGCGCAGGGGCTGGCTGTCAAACGGCTCGATCTGATGCGGGCGGTCGTCCTGTCGAACACCGGAGCGCGCATCGGCAACCCGGAGATGTGGGATGAGCGCATCGCAGCCGTTCACAGCGGCGGGATCGAGGCGCTGGCCGATGCCGTAATGGAGCGGTGGTTTTCGGATGCTTTTCGCGCAACACCCGAACTGGAGCTGTGGCGCAACATGCTGGTGCGTCAGGAAGATGATGGATACGCAGGCTGCTCTGCGGCGATCTCGGGCACTGATTTCTATGCCACCACCGCCACGCTGCGCCTGCCGACGCTGGGCATTGCAGGCTCCGAGGACGGATCAACTCCGCCCGATCTGGTGCGCGAGATGGTTGATCTTGTGCCCGGTTCCAAGTTCCACCTGATCCGCAAGGCCGGGCATCTGCCCTGCGTGGAGCAACCCCAGGAATACGCAGATGTTCTGACCAGCTTTCTCCGCGAGGTCGGGCATATCTGATGGCCGCCAGCGTATTCGACAGCCCGCTGTATGCGCAGCTTTTCCCAACCGGTGAGGCGGGCAGGCTGTTTTCCGACAGTGCCGCCGTGCGTGCCATGCTGCTGGTCGAAGGGGCGCTGGCCAAGGTGCAGGGCCGTCTGGGTGTGATCCCCGAGGTCAGCGCCGCCGCCATTCACCGCGCCAGCCTCGAAGTGCTGATTGATCCGGGCGCTTTGGCCGCCGCCACCGGGCAAAATGGCGTGAGCGTGCCCGGGTTGGTCGCGGCGTTCCGCACTGAAATGCAGGCCCCCGAACATGCGCAGTACATTCACTGGGGCGCGACCAGTCAGGACATCATCGACACCGGTCTGATGTTGCGGTTGCGGCAGGCTCTGGCATTAGCGGAGGATGATCTGCGCGCGATCCTGACGCGTTTGGGCGATCAGGCCGAACGTCACGCCGCCACCCCCTGCCCCGCGCGCACCTATGGCCAACGCGCCACCCCGACCAGTTGGGGCGCGGTACTGGCAAGCTGGGGCATGCCCTTGGCGGATGCGCTCGATGCGTTGCCGGCAGTGCGCGATGCGTCGCTTTGGGTGTCCTTGTCGGGCGCCGCGGGCACCTCTGCAGCACTTGGACCGCGCGCGCAGGAAACCCGCGCGGGCCTGGCCGAGGCGTTGGGCCTGCGCGATCCGGGGCGCAGTTGGCATGTGGACCGGGGCCCCGTTTTGCGGATCGCGGATTGGATGGGACAAGTCGTCGCCACGCTCAGCGGCATGGGCCACACGCTGGTGGGCCTGAGCATGAGCGGCATCGACGAGGTGACCATGGGCCGCGCAGGCGCGTCATCAACCATGCCGCAAAAGCAAAATCCTGTTGGTGCCTCCGCCCTGATCGCGCTGGGACATCACATGGCCGGGCTGCGCGCCAGTTTGCAATCGGCGGCCGCCCACCAGCATCAACGTGACGGCGCCGCGTGGTTCACAGAGTGGATGGTGATCCCGCAGATCTGCCTTGGCACGGCTTCGGCCTTGGCGCAGGCCCGCGATCTGACCGAACATCATGCAGCCAAACACAAGCGCCATGATCCACGCGATGTCAGATGGTATGGTCCATGCAGAGGCGCTGAGTTTTGCATTATCTGCCCAGATGCCGCGTCCGGATGCGCAAGCGGCAGCCAAAAATCTGGTGCGCAGCAGCATCGAAAAAGGTGTTCCGTTGCAGGGTATTGTCGCAAAAGCCCATCCTGATGTGCCCGCCAGTCTTTTTGATCCGCAGGCGCAATTGGGCGCGGCCCCCGCAGAGGCGCGCGCCTTTGCAGCCCGCGTCAAGGCCCTATGACCTGATGCGCCCAGCGGTTGTTTTCATCCTGTTGACGGTGATGATCGACGCGATGGGTGTCGGGTTGATTATCCCGGTGATGCCCGACCTCATTCAAGAGGTGCAGGCGGGCAGCACACTGTCGACGGCGGCCCTTTGGGGCGGTGTCCTGTCGACCACATTCGCGGTGATGCAATTCCTGTTTGGCCCGGTCATCGGCAACCTCAGCGACCGGTTCGGGCGCAGGCCCATTTTGCTGGTCTCGCTGGTTGTCATGGCGCTGGATTATCTGGTGATGGCAGTCGCTGGGTCTATCTGGCTTTTGCTGTTGGGCCGTGTGGTGGGTGGCATCACGGCGGCCACCGGATCAACAGCCAACGCCTATATGGCCGACATCTCCGACGCCAAGGATCGCGCCGCCAATTTTGGATTGGTCGGTGCGGCGTTCGGAATTGGGTTTGTGCTGGGCCCTCTGATCGGCGGGCTTTTGGCCGAATACGGAACTCGCGCGCCGTTCTATGCAGCCGCGACCCTCGCTACGGCCAATGCGATCTTTGGGTATTTCGTGCTCAAGGAGACCGTGACAGATGCGATCCGTCGGCCCTTTGAGTGGCGCCGCGCCAATCCGTTGGGGGCATTTCGCCAGTTGGGGCGTCTGCCCGGCATCGCGCCGCTGTTGTGGGTTTTCTTTTTCTATCAGGTCGCCTTCATGGTCTACCCGGCGGTCTGGTCGTTCTTTGGCAAAGAACGGTTTGACTGGGATCCCTCGACCATCGGGCTGTCGCTGGCGCTGTTCGGGATCATGCTGGCCATCGTGCAAGGTGGACTCATCCGCCCGGTGATGCGCCTTTTGGGCGAGCGTGGCACGGTAGTTTACGGGCACCTCTTTGACATCGGTGCGTTTCTTGCGCTGGCCTTTGTAACGAGCGGCACGGTCGCGCTGATCCTGACGCCGCTGGCCGCCTTTGCCGCCGTGATCACACCTGCGTTGCAGGGCATCATGAGCCGAACCGTGGGCACAGATGCGCAGGGCGAATTGCAGGGCGCCCTCACGTCAGTGTCGGCGCTGGCGATGATCATCTCTCCGATGGTGATGACAGGGGTCTTTGCAGCCTTTACCGCGCCCGACGCTCCGGTGTACCTCCCGGGCGCTCCTTTCTTGTTGTCCGGGTTTTTGATCGCGATTGGACTGGTCGTCTTTTTGCGGGCCAATCCCGCGCACAGGGGCGCGGTTGATACCCCCTGACATCACCAAAAACCTCGCAATCGGCCTTGCGATCTCTGCGCATTCAGGGCAACGCTGAGCCAAAGACACAGCCCTTGCAGCCGAAAGAACCTACCATGCAAACCATCAAAGCCGCCGTCTGCCATGCTTTTGGCGAACCCCTTGTCATCGAGACGATCCAACTGCGTGCGCCCGAAATGGGCGAAGTTGAAGTCAGCCTTGATGCTGTTGCGATCTGCCATTCGGATATTTCCTTTGCCGATGGCGCGTGGGGCGGATCACTGCCTGCGGTTTACGGCCATGAAGCCGCCGGATTGGTCAGCGCTGTCGGATCGGGCGTGCGTGGCGTTGCGGTAGGCGACAGTGTGGTGGTGACTCTGATCCGGTCTTGCGGCACCTGTGCATCCTGCGCTGGCGGTAAACCCACCAACTGCGAGACGCCCTATGATGGCGACCATGGCCCGATCAAGACAGCGGATGGCGGCAAGCTGCATCAGGCGATGGCCACAGGGGCATTTGCCGAAAAAGTGGTTGTCGATCAAAGACAAGTCGTAAAGGTCAACCCGGAGATGCCCAAGGACGCGGCGTCTTTGATTGCCTGCGGTGTGATCACCGGCGTGGGTGCGGTGGTCAATGCAGCCAACCTGCGCGCCGGTCAGGACGTGGTCGTGATTGGTGCCGGCGGTGTCGGGTTGAATGCCATTCAAGGCGCGCGCATTGCCGGGGCGCGGCGGATCGTGGCCGTGGACATGAGCGAAGAAAAGTTGGCGATTGCCAAGGAGTTTGGCGCAACGGATGGGGTTCTGGCCACAGATGCAAAACCCTGGAAGGCCGCAATCAAGGCCATGGGGCGCGGCGCGGATGCGGTGATCGTGACCGTGGGTGCCATTCCCGCCTATGATCAGGCGCCGCGTTATCTGGGGCGCGGTGGCAAGGTCATCATGGTGGGCATGCCACATTCGGGGGCTGTCTCGACCTATGAACCGGTGATGCTGGCGGCCGTGGGGCAAGGCATGATCGGTTCCAAAATGGGCGACGTGGTGATCCAGCGCGATATTCCGTGGATGGTGGACCTTTATGAGCAGGGTCGGCTGAAGCTGGACGAGTTGATTTCAGGGCGCTGGACGCTGGAGCAGATCAACGAAGCCATCGCCGACACGAAGACGGGTGCAGCGCGGCGCAATGTGATTGTTTTCGACCGCTGACGCGGCCGACCGGCCGGGAGCCCTGCCCCCGGACCCCCGAGGTATTTGGGACCATTTGGAAGATCAGTGGGAGTACGTCATGAAGCTGAGCGGTTTGGATGTCATCATCACGGCGCCACCAGCCCCCGGTTGGGGTGGGCGCTATTGGATTTTGGTGAAACTGACGACGGACACCGGGATTGTTGGTTGGGGTGAATGCTATGCCTCTTCGGTGGGCCCAAATGCCATGCGCGCTGTCATCGAAGATGTCTTTGAGCGGCACATGGCCGGAGAAAACCCCGAGAACATCGAGTTGATGTTTCGCCGGGCTTATTCGTCGGGTTTCACGCAAAGGCCTGATCTAAGTGTCATGGGGGCGTTTTCGGGTTTGGAGATTGCGTGTTGGGACATTCTTGGCAAGGCACGCGGCAGACCTGTGCATGCGCTGCTGGGCGGGCGCATGAACGACCGTATTCGCGCATATACTTACCTCTACCCGTTGCCGCACCACGACCTTTCGGACTTTTGGACGTCGCCCGAAATGGCGGCCGAGTCCGCCGTGGCGATGGTTGAAAAGGGCTACACAGCCGTCAAGTTCGATCCCGCTGGCCCCTACACATTGCGCGGCGGGCACATGCCTGCGATGAGCGATATCTCGATGTCGGTGGCGTTTTGCAAGGCGATCCGGGAGGCCGTCGGGGACCGCGCGGATTTGCTCTTTGGCACGCATGGTCAGTTTTCCACGGCAGGTGCCATTCGGTTGGGGCAAGCCTTGGAGCCCTATGCGCCACTTTGGTATGAAGAGCCCATTCCGCCAGATGCCGTCGGAGAAATGGCCAAGGTCGCGCGCGCGGTCCGTATTCCCGTGGCCACCGGAGAGCGGTTGACCACGAAGGCGGAGTTTGCCGATGTCTTGCGGTCCGGGGCCGCGACAATCCTGCAACCTGCGCTCGGGCGCGCGGGCGGTATCTGGGAGATGAAGAAGGTCGCCGCCATTGCAGAGGTCTATAATGCGCAGATGGCACCGCATCTTTATGCGGGACCGATTGAGTGGGCCGCCAACATTCACCTCGCGGCATCCATCCCGAATATCCTGATGGCCGAAACGATCGAGACGGAGTTTCATGACGCTCTGATCAAGGGCAGCATCCGGGTGAAGAACGGGTTTATCACGCCACCAGACGCGCCCGGCCTTGGCATCGACGTGGACGAGGATTTGGCGCGCGCGCACCCCTATACTGGCGACGGGCTGCACCTGCAAATGCAGGAAGCGCCCTGCGATTATGTGAACGGGAATGCGTTTGCAGGTGGGGCGCCTGTGCTGAAAGGCTAGAGGTGTGCGGGCCGGGTGGTGCACGCGGCGAGACCAATGAACGCACCGCGCGCGCAACGGCCCGAGATGGGGCCCCGGGGCAGGCTGGACGTGGAGCCTGCGGACCTTAAAAAACAGGGGATTTGCGGGGGTGACATCTGTGCACCCCCTGTGCACCCCCCGTACACCGCCGGTGGCGTTTTGCGCCGAATTTGCGGGCTTAAGCCTGCGCGCGGTCTGTAAAGGTTGATGGCGTAAAAACGGTGCGGGCGGCGCTGCGACGGCGGGCACGTATGACCCGGAAAAACGGATCGCTATTGCGGGAGCGTGACCGCTTGTTGGGTCAGCTTTCGGCTGGTGGGGGTGCCGCTGTTCGATTGAATGCGAAAAGCATTGCGATGGCCAAAGCCATGAGAACCGATCCCAAGACAAAAGTGGAATTCACATTCTCCAGACGATCGGCAATGGCGCCAGCTAACGGTGGGGCGATCATCATCAAGACATAATATATCGAATAAAACACCCCGGTTCCGAACGCGCGTGCTTGGGGAGGGAGAATATATCCCGGCATCGAGACGATAGGTCCCGGTGCCAACCCGATAACAAGGCCACCGACACAAAATGCCAAAGTGATGTATGACACTGGCAGATAAAGAAGCGCTGGAAAAAACACGACACCTCCGACAAGGCTTGCACATACAATCGTGTTCCCACGCCCTGTCCGATCGGCCATCCATCCACCTAACGGAATAGCGAGCGTGGCAATCAGCATGTACAGGCTCGTCGCCGAACTGGCCGCTGTGTTGGTCAGGCCCCGTTCAATCAAAATCAGTGGCCCAAAGCCGAAAACCATGGCGAACGCCGCGTTGTACAATCCCCAAAGCAACCCCGCATAGGCCAGCGGCCCCCACGGCAGAGAGGCCATTCTTATCTTGCTGTCGCCGCTTTGCGCGCCCGCTGGGGTGCGATAAAAAACGCCGAATAAGACAAGGGCCGCAACCGTCAAAAGCATCAGACCATTCCATGCAAGGTCCAGCCCTCCGACTTCTGCCAAAACGGGTAACACCAACAAGCTCAGCGCAATTCCCAAAGGCCAGGAGCTGATGAAAATCGCCAGTGCCGTTGAAAGTCTATGCCCTGCAAACCAATCAATAACCATTTTGGTCATCAAAACATTGATCACCACACCACCGACACCGGAGACAACGCGCCCCGCAATGGCCATACCGAGCGTTTGCGCATAGGCGACCATTGATCCACCGATCACCATCAGCAAAAGGCTGGCGAAAACGGTCCGTTTGTCACCAAACCAAGTTGCAACAGAACCACCAAGAGTTGCGACGATAACACCTGGGCCAAGGTACAGGCCCATCAGCAATCCGATATCCACCAACGTGAGAGCAAGGCTTTCAATGATCAAAGGTGAAAGTGCGGCAATGGATTGAAACTGAAATGCCATTGTCGTCCGTGCAAAGAACAACACGAACAAAATCAACCATCGCGTTTGCATCAGCAACTATCCCAGAACACTGAAACCCCACGGCCTTGCGGGCACATCCGGTAAGCCTAGTCGCGCGCGCGCATTTTAGCCAAGGTTAATCGGCGGTCCCTCACAAAGGGGCGCAGAGCAAAAGCGCGCTTCGGTGAGATACCGGACCGGCGCGCCCTCAGGTGCGGGAGGCTTCAAACGCGGCCCAGACGGCTTCGAACTGCTCGAACGTCAGGGATTTGCCCTTCACCGCGTCGAAGATGATCTTTTCGGATGTCATCAACGTGGCAATCGCGCTTTCCAAAAGTGGCACAACCTCGGGCGGGATCACCAGCGCGCCGTGGCGGTCGGCGTGGATCAGATCGCCGTCCGCGACGCTCATGCCGAAAATTTCGACCCGCCCACCGATGCCCACGACATGAACAAACCCGTGGCTTGGCCCGATGGAGCCGGCAACAACCGGGTAGCCGTCCGGCAAATCGCCCAGATCGCGCATCACACCGTCCGTCAGCGTGCCAGAAATGCCGAAGGATTTGTGGATGTTGGTGTTGATCTCGCCCCAATAGGCGCCGATGGCGTTGGGCACGTCCAGATCCTGTACCACGGCCACGGCGGGACGCGGGCCACCCGCCATGTGTTCGTAATAATCCATGCGCCGCGCCTTGATCACCTCGGGGGCCTCTTCGGGCGGGGCCACGGCGCGGATGCGCGCTGTGCGGGCATAGCCGACCATCGCCTGACCGGGGGCGGAGCAGACCATGGTGCCGCGGGTGAAGGCGTTGAACCCACGCTTGCCTTGTGCCACTTCGATGGCGTTGCAGACCGTGGGTGTGTCCACCGATTGCAACAGTTTGAGAAGGCTCGCTTCCATCAGCTTGCACCCGCGAGTGCGGCCCCTTCGGACAGGGCGCGCAGTTTGGCATAGGCGATATCGGGGTCGACGGCGCCAAAGCCCGCGAATGTGCCAAACCCGCAATCCGACCCCGCGATCACGCGCTCCGCGCCGACGATGGGCGTGAACCGTTCGATCCGCTGGGCGACGACCTGCGGGTGTTCGACGAAGTTGGTAGTGGTGTCCACGACGCCCGGCACCAGCACCTTGTCGTCGGGAATGTCCGCTTTGCGGTCGCGGAATACGGTCCATTCATGCGCATGGCGCGGGTTGGAGGTTTCGAACAGAACGTAACGCGCCTTGGCCGCCATCAGCGTGTCGAACACCTTGTCCATACCGATGTCACAGACGTGCGGGCCTTCGTAATTGCCCCAGCAAATGTGGATGCGCACACGGTCCTGCGGAACATTCGCCAGCGCATGGTTGAGCGCCTCGACATGGGCCGCTGCGATCTTGACGAATTCCGCGTCCGACAGATCACTGAACAGCATATGCCGCGAGAGGGCCAGATCAGGACAATCCAGTTGCAGGTCGAGACCCGCGGCGATGATCGTCTCATATTCCTCGCGCATGGCGTCGGCGAGTGCGGCCAGATAGGCGTCCCGCGTGGGGTAATGGTCGTTCTGCAAGAACAGCGAAATCACCCCCGGAGAGGCCGCGTTCATAAAGCCGCGTTTGGCCCCATGCTCGGCCATCGCGGCCTTGAGATTGGCGATGTCCTTGCCCAACTCGCCCTGTCCTTTGGAGGTGACCGCACCGGTGCACATGGGACGTGCGTATTTCGGCGTGCCCCCATCCTCGGCCAGCCGTTTCAGAAACGTCGGGAATTTCTTGAGGTCGGCGGGCGCATTGCGCGGGCTGTCGCCGGAAAACCCGGTGTAGCGGTCCTTGACGTATGTGGCATAGCTGATTTTGGAGGTCTCACCGTCGCTGACAATATCGACGCCCGCCGCGACCTGCTTGGCCACCGTGTCCGAGACAGCCCGCGTCATGGCCGCATCGAACGCGTCCGGATCATAGGGTTTTTCATGCTCGCGGGCGAAGATGAAATCGACCACTTCCTGGGTGCGGGGCAGGCTGCCGACGTGGGTTGTCTGGATGGTCATGATATCCTCGGGGGTTATTGGAATTTGAAAGCGTCCATGCTGGTGCCGGTCCAGTAGGAGATAAAACCACAGGGGTCTTGCGACTGGCACATCGACAGGTTGCCCGAACTGGACACGCCCATGTTGCCATTGTCGAGTTGTACCATCGTATGGCTCATGCCGAGCATCACATCGCCCTCGCGCAGCACGTAGTTGTTGCGGCTGAGCAGCACATCACCAGAGCAGAGCGACGCCCCGCAAAACGGACGGTGATCATTGCCAGCGCAGGTGGTATCGCTCCAATCCACCAGCACATCATCCGCACCATCGCCATCGATATCTCCGAACGACAAACCGTTTTGGCCAGCCACGCCTGATCCGCTGCACATGCGATTGATGTGGCCTTGGGCGATGGCGGGCAGGTTGGGCGATGTGGCGGTGTCATTGTTCAGCCATTCCCCGGTGTCGCCTGAAGTCGCAAACCGGCCCAAAGCGGCGGGCAGCGGTTGCCCCATTGCCTGCCAGCGGTCCGTGCAATAACGCAGCGTCGTGTCGAGCGCCTCGGGCAAACCTTCGATCACATACTGAAACGCCTTGCCCTGCCCTGTATCCAGAACCAGTCGGTCGGCCTCGAACAGGGCGCTGATCATCGGATCAGCCATGGACAGGTACACGGCCGTGCCGCGTAATTCATCCAGTGAAAACACAGGCAAACGGTATCCGGTCTGACCGACGAACAACACCGCACCCGATTGCGTGTAGGGCGGTTGCCAGTCAAAAAGGTTGTCTTGAAACGTAACGAAAAGGCCATACGGATCAGTATTGTGGCTTTCATGGCTGCCCGTTTCGATGGCCGGACGCCCCTGCGGAGACGGCGCAGTACACCCGATGCTAAGCGAGCCGCCGGGATCATTGGCAAACCCGAACAGATACGTCCCGCTGTCCACCGTCGTGCTGGTCCAGCGGGTTTGCGCATGGCCCACCGAGGCTGCACAGAAAATCGCAACGCTCGCGAAGATACGACATACCATCTGCATCATGACCGGCCCCCGGCTTCCAAATGTTTGCTGAGAAAGCCCAGCCAGTTTTCATGCGTGATCTTGGCGATCAGCGTCTCGGAGTAGCCCTCCGCGCGCATGGCGGCGATCAGATTGGGCAGGTCGGCGGCTGTGCTCAGACCTTCGGGCGTGGGTGCCCCGTCATAGTCGGAGCCGAGGGCCACGTGGTCTTCGCCCGCATGGGTGATCATATGCTCCAACTGACGCAGGCAATCAGCAATCGTGGCCCGCCCGGTTGTCCAGCCCGCTGCGCTGAGAAACGGCGTCGCAAAATTCAGACCGACCATGCCGTCCGTCTCGCCCACGGCCCCTAGCTGGGCATTGGTCAGGTTGCGCGTTGTGCGGCACAGATCAAAGGCGTTGGAATGGGTTGCCACCAGTGGCAAGCCCGCCTCGGCCACGTCCCAGAACCCTTTCATCGTCAAATGGCTGGTGTCGATCATGATGCCCAAGTCCTTGCACCGTGCAATCAGCCGGTGACCATCGGGCGTCAGCCCCGGCCCGGTGTCGCCATCGCGATTAAACCCGAAAGGCACGCCCTCCCCAAAGATCGTCGGACGCGACCACACCGGCCCCAGTGAGCGCAAACCCAACGCATAGAGCACGTCGAGCGCCAACAGATCCGGGCCAATGCACTCCGCCCCTTCCAGATGCAGCAGGCAGGCCAAGGGATCCCCGACAAAGGTCTGGCCAAGCGTCTGAGCGTCCGTACAAATAGTAAGAGCGCCCGCGTTTTGCAGCGCGAGCGCGATGCCGATCTGCCCGATCACGGCATCCAGCGCCGGGGCGGCCTCCAGCGCGGGCGGCAGTGGTATGTCAAAATCACCGGCGACGAATTTCGAGAAATCGAACGGTGCGCGTGATTGCGGCGCATAGAGCGCAAAGAACCCGCCGCCCAAGCCGCCTGCATGCGCGGATGGCGTGTTGATATGCCCGATGGGGCGCGCGAAATCAGCCACCGGATCGGTGCTGGAACACCACAGGCGGCTGAGCGCATCATTATGTCCGTCAAAGACCTGCATCAGCCCATCTTGGACGGGCCAGCGGGGTCATCCGTGGCGATGATGTGATAAAGCGATGCCTCTCCGGTCATGGACGGCACGGCGGTGTGCGCCAAACCGGCCGGAACGGATGCGGTGTCGCCGGGGTTCAGGATCGCCTCGCCGCCGTCCCACATCAGTGTCCAGTGACCGCGCATGGGCATCAGAACGGACGGACGGTCATGCGTGTGCATGGCTTGCGTCGCGGATGTGCGGGTCACCAGATCGACCTCGAAGCCGGGCTGGTCGCGGATGATCCCTTTTTCCCCGATGACCTTACAGGGTTTGTCCTTGGCCAATGCGACCATATCCCAATAGCGCCGCACCCCCATCCCGACCACTTGCATTGGGGACATTTCGGGATAATTGGCCAATTCGGCCTCGGTCAGCACTGGCATCGGAGCCACGCCATCTGGCAGATGTTCGCCCTTTTTGCTGTCGTAAAGCTTGCCATTTTTGCCAAGGACCAACCCGTGATCCTGCGCGTCCTCGATCACCTGTGGTGCCCAGATCACGCCGCCGCCCGCGTCATCGCCGCCAAGGATCGCCATGATCATCCCATAATCGGTGCCAATGTTTTCGAAGCCACGGAAAATGCCGGTGGGGATGTTGATGATATCGCCTTCCTCCAGCACAACCTCGCCCGCGGTGCCGTAGCGTCCCCAAAAGAAGCGCCAGCGGCCCGATAGCACAAAGAATACCTCTGCGGTGCGGTGGCTGTGCAACGAATTGCGGCACTTGGGCGGCTGCCCTGCCGCGCCGATGTTGAAGCCGTGCGGTATGGCGATATGGACATGCTGATCGGGGCTTTCCGAGACGCCGCCACCGATGATCGTGAAGTTCTCTTTTTGGTCGCTTCCGGGCGTATGCGCGTCGATGAATGCGGTCTTGCAGGGGCGCAGAGCCCCATAGCGCACGATGCGGGTTTCCATTTCAGCAGGGGTCATTTTGGGTCTCTTTTCAACGGTTCTTCTCGGCGGCCAATGCCGTTTCGAGGTCTGTGATGCGGGCTGTCAGGCGGTCCAGTTCCGGCGCCATCAGGGCCGCGATTTCTTCGGTGTCAAAGCGCGGCGTAATGAATTGCGGGCAGTTCCAGTCAAAAGCGTCGATCTGCACGGTCACGAGACGTTCGACGCGGCCCTGCCCCTCCACGGCCAAGCGCGCGGCCAGATCCGGATCATCGGCGGCATTTTGGAACTGTGCGTGGCCTTGCAGTTTCATCCGGGCCTTGCGGGCATAGTCCATCGCAAAGAGCGACACGCGGCCCTCGTTGCTGACGTTCCCTTCGGAGATGTGCTGCCGGTTGCCACGATAATCGGCAAAGCCAACGGTGCTGTCGTCCAGCACGACCAGGAAACCGCGCGGGCCGCCCCGGTGTTGAATGTAGGGCCACCCGGTCTCGGACACACTGGCCATATAGAACGACGACCGGCTTTGCAGAAACGCGATCTCATCGGGGCCGAAAGCGGTGCGGTCCTTGCGGGCATAATGCTCAACCTGCGTGGCCGTGGTGCCTTCGATATCCTGCAAGGCCGTGACGGCAGGGGTGAACATCAACTGATCGTAGCGTTTCATCGGCATGGTTTACCCCGTGGCCAAGAGGATTTGTTTCCAGACGGATGTTTCATCAAACAGACAGTATTCGCGCCGTATCTTGGGGGCGGCGGCACCCAGCGATCCGAACTCCGCGTGGCAAATGCCCAGAACATAGACCTCCGCGCCGGTTGGCGTGCCGAACAGACCCCAGCCATCATGCTTGCCATGCAAGGACCACCGCACAGCCGCGCGCGGTGGCATCAAGGGGTCATCGCGTCCGATCACATGTTCGACCTGAAACGTTGCAGAGGGAAAAGACGCCCGAAGCCCCATCCAGAACGCATCGACGGCCCCGTGACTATGCGCAGTCTGGCCACCGGGATATTCGACTTGGACGGCCCGATCATAGGCCTGTGGAATGGCGGCCATGTCGGCCCCCATGATCTTGGTCAATACGTCTGCGTATGTTGACCCCCATGCATTGTCATTGCCCCGCCCCTTGTAGGGTCCGGGTTTGTCCGTGCGCGGCGACAGTGGTTTGACGCAAGCCTCCGGCCCACCTTCGCGCGTGATCAGATCGGCAGCGTAGGCTTTGGCGTCCCAGCCCATCTGACGCACGATCGCGCCCTGATCCCGGATCAGCCATTCATCGTTGATCTGATTGTTGATCGCATGGCAATCCGCGATGATCCTATAGGTCAGCTTTTTACCCGTGGCCGCCCCGTACATCCCGTCATTCATATGCGTCGCGGTGGACAGCAACCGGTGGCTCGACAGCATTCCGTCTTCGGGTGTGCCGGACCAGATCACGTCCTCGCCCAACAGCGTCCGGTCCGGAAATTCGGCCAGCGTTGCCATCGTGGCCCCAATGACGTTCTGATTGCCGATCACCACAGACGCGGGCGAGCGCACCACGATATCGTCGCTGTAATACTGGTGCAGCGTGGCGATGCCACGGTCCTCCCAAATCTCCTTGGTGATGCCGATGATATAATCGGGGAAATCTGCGAACTTGGGATCAAAGCCTTTCATGAGGTCCATCCTTTCGGGTTGCGGGCCGAGCCGCGCAGGATGAGCGGCCCGTCGAGCGCGACACGGCGCGGTTTTGCATCCGGATCGTTCAAGCCGGTCCATCAGAATATCGACGGTTGCCGGCCACCATGCGGTTTGAAGGCTGGCGCACGGTCGTCAGATCATAGCTTGACCACGCGCTCAGCGCCACATCATCATATCCCACAACGGAGACATCCTGCGGCACGGTCAACCCCAGCTCAAAGCGCAAAACATCCATGACAGCAAAGGCCATGTGATCATTGGCCACGAAAACGGCGTCCGGGCGGTCCGGGCCTGCGAACATCTCACGCGCAGCACTTCGGGCGGTTTCAAAGTTGAAGTTGCCCACCGCGCGCGCATAAAGTGAAGCACCGCCTTGGGCGAGGCCTTGCAGAAAACCGGCCTCCCGGTCTTGTTGGGTCGATGCCCCTTCCCACCCAGCGATATGGGCGATGCGCTGGTGCCCACCGGCCAGCAGAAATTCGGCCAGCTTGCGCCCCCCGTGATGGTTGTCCGATGTCACCGCTGACAGCCGATCATCATCCTGCGCCCGGTTGAACAGGACGATCGGGAATGCCCGCCGCTTCGCATCGCTGTGTCAGATCATTGGACAGGCCGACAGAGGCCGCGATGATGCCGTCCACCTGATAGTCCAGCAATTCATCAATCACCTTTTGCGTGGCTTTGTTGTCAGTTGGACGCCATGAAGACCAGCACGTGATAGCCCTTGGCCTGCAAGGCCTTGGACAACCGTTCGATGGCTTCGGGATAGAACTGGTTTTCCAGATAGGCCACCACAAGACCGATGATCCGGCTGCGCCCGGTGATCAGACTGCGCGCCAAGACGTTGGGCCGGTAGCCCAACGCATCCGCAGCCGTGCGCACCTTGTCCGCCGTTCGCTTGGACACGGACGCCCCGGGCGTGAACACACGGCTCACCGCGGATCGGCTGACGCCCGCCCGTTCGGCCACATCCAGTGCTGTCACCTTGTCCGCCATCAGTCCGCTGTCCAACCTCCGTCGATCATCATCGCCGTGCCGGTCACCATGCCCGACGCATCCGAGGCGAGGTATTGCACTGCGCCCATGATATCGGACACCTCACCGACACGCGGCAGTTTGATCTTGTCCATGATCCACGCCATCCGGTCAGGATCACTGAAAGTCGGTTCAGTCAAAGGTGTCCGAATGAAGGTCGGGCAGATCGTGTTGATGCGAATGCCCGCCTTGCCCCATTCGATGGCCATGGATTTGACCATGCCTTCCAGCCCGTGTTTGGACGCGCAATAGACCGCCCGATCCGGCCCGCCCACATGGCCCATCTGGCTTGAGATATGGATGATGGAGCCGGGCCTGCCCGCCGCCAGCATCGCTTTGGCCGCGTAGGCAGACAGAAAATAGGCGCCCCGGACATTGATGTTCATCACCGCGTCATAGTCGTCAGGTGCCGTATCAACAGCCGCCGAATGCCGCGCCAACCCGGCAGAGTTCACAACCACATCAAACGGCGTTGCACAGGCTGCAACCACAGATCCCACATCGCTTTGATCCAGCGACAGCGCTTCGGCCTGCCACCCTTCGGCCGCATGGCATCCACCGGCATCTTGCAAGCACATCCACGCGGCGGGCGGCACAGACCACATGCGCCCCGGCCTCGGCCAAGTGCAACGGCGCAGCCCAGACCGATGCCCGACGACGCCCCGGTCACCAAGCGCGCGTTTGCCGTCAGATCAAAGGACGGGGTTCGGGGCAATCCGCTCATGACGCCCTCCCCGTCGCAGCATCAAATCCTGCCCTGACCTTGTTGAACTCGCGCATGCGCGCCAGCACGTCCACGCCGATCTGATCGTACATGTGCAACAGATCCACCATCACCCAATTCTCACGGATCAATCCGTTCTCCACCCGCCAGAAATCGAGCGAGCGCATTTCGATCTTTTTGCCAACGTCGGCGGATGCCCAGCCAGCCGCCATGGCTGATGGTCTGGTACATGTCCGGCCAGCCCGTCACCGCCGCATAATTCCTGTCCCCGAAGAAGTGATAGGTGATTTCGTCCACAAACGCGCCCCGATCCGGCATGGCGTTCAGGAACGGGATCTGATGCCAGTTGCGAAACCCTGCAATGCCGCGCCCGGTACCGATCCCCGCCGGGCCATACCAGGTCATGCGCGGATGCCAAAACCGGTCCATCTCCATCACTTCGGGGCCACCCTGAGACGGGTGACGCTTCATATGCTCCAGCATGTCGATGATATGCGCACAGGTCGCTTGGCCCTGCGCATCGTCGTAAGGTGTTGGCACGAGGCCGTCGCAGGTCGATGGACCGGGAACATGCCATTCGCGCCCCAGCGACGGCGCCATCGGCCAGGCGCCCGCCTGCATCATCACTTCCGGAATGTCCCACAGCGCCTGCATTTCGACGATCTTGCCCGTCCTCAAACCGGTAAAACTCGTGAAAGCGCATGTGAACCATATGACCGGTCGGCGGGATATCCAGCCACGGCGCCGCGAAGGTCCCGACATACGTTCCGCCGCAGCCAACCCAATCATTACCATCAGGGGTCGGGCCGGACATCACGATGAAATCGCGCCGTTCCAGATCGGGCCAGGCGGCCAGCAAGAGCGGCACATAGGCTTTCTCGAGATAAGGCGTCGACACCAATGGTCGTCTCAAACGGAAAGGCCAGCCGGAAAGCAACGTCCGGTGCGCAAAGATCATGCAAAGCGCACGCAGCGCATTGAGATCAAAATCATACATCGCCGCCCGCAATGGGGCGATCAGGTCCTTGTGGCGTGAATGGCGGTCCATATTCTCTGTTCCAAAAAAATCCCGGGGGGTCCGGGGGGCTGGCCCCCCGGCGCTTGAGGCTTATTCCGCCGCGTCGCGAGCAGGTGCGCCCTCGCCGTAGGGCACGTTGACGCCGCCATAGCGACGCACCCGCAAATTGCATTGCTCGGCGTGCCCGACGAACCCTTCGAGGATGCACAGGCGCGAGCCGTAGGCTCCAACCTCGGCTGCTGCGGCGTCTGTGGTGATCTTCTGATAGGAATGCGTCTTGAGGAACTTACCCACCCAGAGACCTCCGGTATAACGTCCGGCCTTCTTGGTCGGCAGCGTGTGGTTGGTGCCGATCACCTTGTCGCCATTGGCCACATTGGTCCGCGCGCCAAGAAACAGAGCACCGTAGCAGGTCATGTTCTCAAGGAACCAGTCGTCGCGGTCGGTCATGACCTGCACATGCTCGGAGGCCACATCGTCGGCCACCTTCAACATCTCGTCATAGGTGTCGCAGAGGATGACCTCGCCATAGTCTTCCCAGCTTGTGCGGGCCGTGTCCGCCGTTGGCAGAATGGTCAGAATGCGCTCGATCTCGGACAGCGTGGCGTCGGCCAGCTTGCGGCTGTTGGTCAGCAGAACCGCCGGCGAGTTGTAGCCATGCTCGGCCTGGCCCAGCAGATCGGTGGCGCACATCTCCGCGTCCACCGTGTCATCTGCGATCACCATGGTCTCGGTCGGCCCGGCGAAGAGATCGATTCCGACGCGCCCGAAAAGCTGGCGCTTGGCTTCGGCGACAAAGGCGTTGCCGGGGCCAACCAGCATGTGGACCGGATCAATGGTTTCAGTGCCGAGCGCCATCGCGCCGATGGCCTGAATGCCGCCCATCACATAGATCTCATGTGCGCCGCCAAGGTGCATCGCAGCAATGACACCGGGGTTGGGCTTGCCCTTGAAGGGCGGGGTGCAGGCGATGATGCGCGGCACGCCGCGCCACGGTCGCCGTGGCCACCGACATATGCGCCGAGGCCACCATCGGGAATTTGCCGCCGGGGACGTAGCAGCCGACCGATTGCACGGGGATGTTCTTGTGCCCGAGGATCACGCCCGGCAGGGTCTCCACTTCGATGTCGAGCATCGAGTCCCGTTGCGCCTCGGCGAAGTTGCGCACCTGGTCCTGGGCGAAGCGGATGTCTTCCAGCTCGCGCGGGGGTGAGTTGGGCGATGAGGTCCTCGATCTCGGCTTCGGAGAGCCGGAAGGACGTCGGAGAATAGTTGTCGAACTTTTCCGACATAGCGCGCGCACGGCCGCGTCGCCGCGCGCTTCGATTTCGGCCAGCGTGGCCTCGACGATGGCGCGGGTTTTGGCGTCGTCCTCGGCGCGTTCCGCGTCGGGCTTGCCGCGTTTGAGATATTCGATTGTCATCTCTACTCCTCCTTACTCTTCTTGCGGGCGCGGCGGGGTCCTTGTCGCCGCGGTCAAAGGCTTCCCAGCCTTCGCCGTTGAACACGTCGACGCCGAGCTGGGCCAGAACATGGGGGAAATCGACCATCACCCAGTTGTCGGTGATCCGGCCGTCCTCGACCTTCCAGAAATCCATGTATCTGATTTCAATACGCTTTCCAGAGGCCGCGACCCCCATGAAGTCTCCTGAATGCGTGGCCTCCTGTCGCCCGAAGGCGGCGGCCCATTCGCCCATGTAGAGCCGTGCCTCATCGACGCAGACCTTGTCGGAAAAGGCCGCCTGAAACGGGCGTTGCCAGTTGTCCTGGAACTCTTGCAGGCCCGTCTTGGTGCCGCAGCCCGTGTTGCCCATCCAGCGGAAAGGATTGCGCGAAAAACTGGCCGATATCGTCGATGCGGTGGTCGTTGAGACCGTCCACCATGCCTTCGATCACGGCGCGGGTTTCGTCGGTCTTGCTGAGGTTCGTGTCGCGGCTGAGCACCGCTTGTTCGGGACGTGCGCCTTTCCTCTTTCTGATGCCCGGCACCGGACTGTCACCGGGCGTGCACCCTGTGTGCACCATCTGTGCACCGGCGCGCGCGCGGCCTTTCATGTGCTGTGGGACGCGCCGGTGGCACCGGCGGGCAGCCTCCGGCGGGAGTTTATTTGGCAAGATGAAGGATTGGATCATCCTTTGACGGCCCCGGCGGTGAGGCCCGAGACGATCTGGCGCTGGAAGACCATGACCAGCAGGAAGAGCGGGGCCGTGATCGAGACGGCGGCGGCGACCGCTTCGACCTGATCGGTGGTCGTGGTCTCGCGGTTGAAGTAGCCGGCGATGGCCGGAACCATGGTCTGGTTCTGCGCGTCGAGCAGCAGCGAGGTCACGAGGAAATCGTTGTAGCCCAGCAGGAAGCTGAAGAGGCCCGTGGTGATCACGCCGGGCCACATCACCGGCATGATCACCCGGCGGAAGGCCTGAAAGTGCGAGCAGCCGTCGACGCGCGCGGCCTCGTCCAACTCGGCGGGGATGTTCTGGAAGAAGCTGCGCAGCATCCAGATGGTGAAGGGCTGGTTGATCGACACCAGCACCGCGATCACCGCCCAGGGCTGGCCGTAGAGCGTGGGGGCGCCTTCGCCGAAGATCGGGCGCAGGATTTCAGCGGAGTTGATGAACCATGGCAGGTAGCCCGCGACCAGCACCGAATGCGGCAGCGCCCGGAAGATCAGGGCCAGAATGAGCAGCCAGAAGGCCAGGTTGGAGCCGGAGCGCGCCAGCCCGTAGCCCGCCAGCGTGCCCACGGTGAGCGAGATGCTCACCACGCCGGCCGTGACCAGCATCGAGTTCAGGAAGTTGCGGTAAAACTCGTTCTCTGCCCAGACGGCGACATAGTGCTCGGTTGTGAGGCCGAGCACGGGTATGCCCAGTGGCCCCGTGATGCTGTTGAGCGCGCCGAGGATCAGTGGCAGCAGGCCGAAGAACACCAGCAGGAACACCAGCGCATAGACCGCAGCCCCGACCAGCCAGCCCAGCACGATCCAAGCCGGGGGGGGTCAGCCGTGACCACCAGCTTGGGCAGGCCGGTAAAGGCCCAGCGGATCGCGAAGAAGAGCACGCGAGGCCCAGCACGATGTCGAGCACCGACAGCCCATTGCCGGTTGCCCGGTGGCGGGGCCGATGATCACGTCCCAGCGGGCTGGCCGCAAAGGCATCGACGGGGGACTTGAAGCTCATCACCGCGATCCAGACGATCGGGAAGGCGGCGAGCAGGCACCAGAAGGCGAGGAACGCGCCGGGAGGCGATCTTGAGCGAGAGTGGCTGAGCCGTTGCCTTCGAGGACATCAGTGCGCCCCTCCCTTGTGGTCGCGCCAGGTGCGGCGCAGTGGCAGGATCAGCAGCAGCACGATCCCGATCATGGTCAGCATGGCCGAGGCCGAGGCGCGGCTGATCGCGCGGTTGCCCGCATCATCCGGCACGAGGAAATCATAGGTCAGCCATTGCAGCGAGATCACATGCGCCTGCGAGCGGAAGCCCACGATCTCTTCGAACACGCGGTAGCAATCCATCAGGTGGATGAGCGCGATGAAGATGATCAGCGGCATCAGGTGCGGCACGATCACGTAGCGCAACCGCTCGAACCGGCTGGCCCCGTCGATGATCGCGCTTTCCAGCGTGTCCATGTTCACGGTTTGCAGGCCCGCATAGAAGATCACGAAGGCGAAGGGCGCCACGTGCCAGACCCGGTAGAAATACATCAGCAATTCGATCGTCCAGCTTTGGGCGAACATGGCGATGTCCTGCCCGCTCCAGCGCTCCAGCGCCACGGTGAGGATGCCGTCGCCGACAAACAGCCAGTAGATCGACAGCGAGCCGATCACCGGCGTGATGATGAAGGGCAGCAGCGACACGAAGATCACCGGCCCGCGGATCGTGCGTGAGGCGTTGTTGACCGCCAGCGCAATGGCCAGCCCGACGCCAATGACCAACGGCAAGGTCAGCAAGGTGAACGTCAGCGTGAAGCGCAGCGCCTTCCAGAAATCGATCTGCAAGCAGTCACCGCTCCAGTCCAGCCCCCGGATCGCCTCCCAGACCTTGTCCATTTGCAGGACATTGCGGTAGCTTTGCAGGCCGACCCATTCGGTTCGGTGATGGTCTTGCCGTTCCTCGTCGAGACCGGCACCGTCTTGATCTCGGTCGTGCAGGTCTGCGTCAGAAAGCCCGGCGTGCAGGTTTCGACCTCGACACGCTCCAGAATCGGCTGGGTGATCTGAAAGCTCTGGATAAAGACGCTGATCAACGGGGCCGCGATGAACAGCAGCATCATGAAGACGGATGGGCCGACAAAGGCGGCAAAGGTCTTGAATTTCATCGTCTGTCCTTCCTGCTGTCGCAGTCGCGCTGGATGAGCGCAGCCGTCGATCGCCGGGCACACGGCTGGGGGTGCGGCTGGCCGATGGGCGTCCCCGGCCAGCTGCGCGTGTGGTTATTCCAGCACGCCGGCTTCTTTGGCGGAGGTGGTGTAGGCTTCTTCGATGGCGGCCAGCGTGGCGGCGGCGTCACGCTCGCCGGTCAGGAAGGCGGGCAGCTCGTTGCCCAGCGCGGTGTGCATCAGGCCCATCTGCGTGGTGGACGGGATAGGCCGGCGGGGCCGGGGCGGCCGTGGCCGTGGCAATCGCGCCTTCGGCCATTGGGCCGGGCTGGTAGCCGTTCACCAACCAGATCGCCGCTTCGTTGTTGGCGGTGACCATTTCCGTGTCCAAGCCTTCCATCGCCAGACGGAACGCGGCATCTGCCTCTTCGTCGGTGATGTTGTTGGCGATCACGATGCCGTCCCACCACAGGGTCGTGGCGGGTGCACCGCCCTCCATGGCCATGGGTGCCGCGGCCATCTTGACCTTGCCGACGACCTGGCTTTCGGCAGGATCATTCATGGCCCCGGCGCGGCTGGCCCAGAGGTTCGCCATGGCGATCTTGCCCTGCTGGAACTGCTGCTGCACGTAGGTGCTATCGCTGACCAGGACTTCGGGATCCGTGTAGGCCAGCGCGGCTTTCATCGTGTCGAGCGCCTTGATGCCAGCGTCAGAATTGACGGCTGTGGTGTTGTCATCATTAAAGAATACGCCACCGAAACCGGGATACATGTTGACGAATTCCTGCGCGAGGTTCCAGCCGGACTTCATCGTGGCGCCCAGCGGGTAATCCACGACGCCTGCGGCCTTGATCTTCTCGGCAGCGGCGTAGACTTCGTCCCAGGTGGTCGGCACGTCGATGCCCAGATCGGCGAGGATGTCCTCGCGGTACATCAGGTGCTGGGTGTTGACCATCATTGCGATGGCCATCGTCTTGCCGTCGATCTTGATCAACTGGTTGGGTGTCAGGTTTTGCCCGTATTTGGCCACCAGATCATCCAGCGGACGGATCGTGCCTGCGTTCAGCAGCGGCGTGATCGTGCCGTTGGACACGCCACCGATCTGATAGAGCGACGGGTTGGCCTCGAAGGCGGCGGGCTGCTTGGTGCGGAATTCCTGATCGAGCTCGGCCTGGAAATTGCCACACTCGGCCATGGCGTCGGTCACGGCTTTCCAGGCTTCGAACCCGGCGGTCAGTGATTTCAACGGCACTGTGTTTTCATAGGAACACGCGGCGAATGCCGAGGTGCCCATGAGCGATACAGCGCCCGCAAGTGCCAGTTTCTTCAAAAACATATGCAAACTCCCTGTTGCAGTTTTGTGGGATGCACCTTCGAAGTCTGCACCGGCTTTGATTGGCCCCAAAAGAGGCAAGTCAAGTCGTCAGGCCGCGTCCAGACGCGCCCCGGTTGCCTTGTGGAAAAGGTGGCAGATCGCCACCGGGACCGAGAATGAGATCATGTCGCCGATCTCTGCCCGGAATTCCTTGTGTGCTTTGACAGACACCAATTGGCCACCTGCGCGCACAGTCAGCATCGTGGCATCGCCCAATAGTTCGATGGTGTAGATCGGCGCCGTGATCTGGCCCGCCCGCCTCGGCCAGACCGGCGTCTTCGGCGCGAAAGCCCAGCGTCACCGGGCCGTCCACCGCTCAGCCCCGAGATCGCTGACTTGTTCTTGCCGGTGAAGGTGCCGCCCGATCTCGCCCTCCATCAGGTTCATCGCCGGGCGAGCCGATGAAGCTGGCCACGAAGGTGTTGGCGGGGTTGTCGTAGATGTCGGTCGGCGTGCCGACCTGCTGCACCTTGCCCTGCTTCATCACCACGACGCGGTCGGCCAGCGTCATCGCCTCGATCTGGTCGTGGGTCACGTAGACGGTGGTGACCTTGAGCTCATGGCTGAGGTTCTTGATCTGCGCGCGGGTGCTGACGCGCAGCTTGGCATCGAGGTTCGACAGCGGCTCGTCCATCAGGAACACATTGGGCTCGCGCACGATGGCGCGCGCCATCGCCACACGCTGGCGCTGGCCACCGGACAGTTCAGCGGGCTTGCGGTGCAGGAAATCATCCAGCTCGACCATGGCGCTGGCGCGGCGCACCCGTTCGTCATGGGTGGCGCGGGTCGACGCCGCGCACCTTGAGCGGGAAGCGGATGTTTTCGTAGACGTTCATATGCGGGTAAAGGCCGTAGGATTGGAACACCATCGCCACGTCGCGGTCCTTGGGATCAAGATCGTTGACCACGCGGCCATCAATGATGATTTCGCCTTCGGTTGCGTCCTCAAGCCCTGCGATCATCCGCATCGTGGTGGTTTTGCCGCAGCCAGACGGGCCAAGAAGCACCAGAAACTCCTGATCCGCGATGGTCAGGTTGAAGTTATCCACCCCAACAAAGCTGCCCCAACGCTTGTTGAGATTGCGCAACTCGATCTCGGCCATAGTGTCCCCCTTCCTGCTTACCGCAGGTCACCTGAACAGGCTAAACGCGTGGTTGTGCACATAGCAAGACATTTTTGCACACGTGTGCAAAAACAGGCTTACGCAAGGGCAATGGCAGGGTTTTGAAGCGCGCTTGCGCAGGTCACAGCCCGAATCAGCGTGCCAATCCGAGGGCCGCGGCGATGATCCCGTCGCGCGACGGCAGTGTCGCCGCATAGGCGGGCCCGGTGGCGATAAAACTGTCCTCTGCGGTCAGCCGTTCAAACCGATCCACGCCCGCTTCGGCCATGAGGGCCATCAAGGCTTCGGCTTGGCCGCCGGTGCGCCTGCATTCGTCGACGATCAACACGGTCTTGCAGGGTTTGATGGCCTCCAATATCGCCGCCTCGGGCAGTGGAGAGATCCAGCGCATGTCGATCACACGAGCCGCAACACCTTGTTCTTCCAGTTTTTTCTGCGCCTGAATGCTGAGATATGCGCCATTGCCATAGGTCACGATCGCCACATCCGTGCCTGCCCCATGCACGCCAACATCGCCCAATGCGATCCGCTGATCGGGGGCCGGATAACGTGTCATCCAAGCGCCATCGCCCGCTTCGTGCAAATCGCGCATCGGATAGAGGGCAATGGGTTCGACAAAAACGACGACACGCTGTTCTTCGCGCGCCAAGCGGTGCGCCTCGCGCAGCATCATCGCCGCATCTGCGCCCGAAGACGGGCATGCAATGATCAGTCCCGGAATATCACGCAACACGGCCAGCGAATTATCGTTGTGGAAATGCCCGCCGAACCCTTTTTGATAACCCAGACCCGCAATGCGCAGCACCATCGGGTTGGTCCATTGGCCACGCGAAAAGAACGGCAATGTCGCGGCTTCACCGCGCAACTGGTCCTCGGCATTGTGCAGGTAGGCGAGAAACTGGATTTCCGGCATCGGCACGAACCCGTTGTGCGCCATGCCGATGGCCAACCCCAGGATCGACTGTTCATCCAGCAGCGTGTCGATCACCCGGTCCGGGCCAAACCGCGCCTGCAGTTTCTGCGTTACCCCATAAACGCCACCCTTGCGGCCCACGTCCTCGCCCATGACGAGTGTCTCGGGATGTGCCAGCATCAGATCGGTCATCGCCCAATTGATGATCCTGCTCATCGGTTGGGGCGTGTCTGCCTGCGCAATGTCAGCCCCGAAGATGGCCGCGCGTTCGGCATCCGAGGGGCCGTTGCTGGGTGCGCATGGCCGTGTCGGGGGGATCAGGCTGGCCATGACGTCGTGGGCCGTTTTCAAATGCGGCCGCTTGGTGGCTTTGGTTGCGGTCTTGGCGACCTTGGCAAGGGTCGTTGTATAAAGCTCCAGCAGGTCCGTCGCCGTGGCGGCACCCGCATCAATCAGCAAACGGGCGGAGTGCAGCAACGGATCATTTGCCTCGTCCGCCTCCACCTCGGCGCGCGGCAGGTACGTGGTGGGCACATCTGCGCCCGCGTGCCCATAAAGCCGAACCGTGCGCAGGTGCAAAATGGCGGGTTTGCGTTTGGTCCGCACGAAATGCGCCGCTTTGGTTGCGACGTTGAACGTGTCGAACATATCCAAGCCATCCGCCGTAAAATACCGCAGGCCGGGGCGATGTTCGAGCGAGGCTTTGACCCAGCCGGTTGGCGTTTTGGTGGAGATCCCGATGCCGTTGTCCTCGCAGACCATCAAAAGCGGCAAGGGTACCCCCTGAACACTGGTCCAGCCGGCGGCATTGATCGTGCCCTGTGCCGTGGAATGATTAAGCGAGGCATCCCCAAAACTGACCATGGACAGCGCGTCCTGCGCCAGCACACGGTGCTCCGGGGCGCGACGCCGCGCCAGACCGATGGAATAGGCCGCGCCCAGCGCCTTGGGCAGGTGGCTCGCGATTGTCGAGGTTTGCGGCGGGATCATCAGAGGGCGCGAGCCCAGCACCTTGTGCCGCCCGCCACTGGTCGGATCATCAGCCGAACAGGCGAACGACAACAACATGTCATAGGCGATGTCCGCCTCGCCCGCCTGTGCGGCGCGGGCGATTTGAAACGCGGCGTCGCGGTAGTGCAGGAAGGCGATGTCGTCAGGCCGCAGCGCGTGGGCGACGGCCGCCATCCCTTCATGCCCGGATGATCCAATGGTGTAAAACCCCTGCCCCGCTTTCTGCATCGCGCGGCTTTGGATATCGAGGGCACGCGACAAAACCTGCGCTTCGAACAGCGCGAGAGCGTCAGTCTTGGAGAGCGGCCCGGTCGGTTGCTGTCCAACTGGAAAGTCCTGCCTCGCGACGCGAGACAGGAAGTTTTCATGCACGATGTCCGCGCGGTCCATAAGCGGGGTCTTTCAGTATCAGTAGAACGCCTGGATGCCGGTCTGCGCGCGACCAAGGATCAATGCATGCACGTCATGGGTGCCCTCGTAGGTGTTGACGGTCTCAAGGTTCATCATGTGGCGGATCACTTGAAATTCGCCGGAAATGCCGTTGCCGCCGTGCATGTCCCGGGCGTTGCGTGCAATATCCAGCGCCTTGCCGCAGTTGTTGCGCTTGACGATGGAGATCATCTCAGGGGCCGCGTTTGCTGCGTCCATCAAGCGACCCACTTGCAGGCTGGCTTGCAGGCCCAGCGAAATCTCGGTCATCATGTCGGCCAGTTTCTTTTGAAAGAGCTGCGTGCCCGCCAGCGGCTTTTTGAACTGGTGCCGATCCAGACCGTACTGGCGCGCGGCATGCCAGCAGAATTCCGCCGCGCCCATCGCACCCCAGCTGATGCCGTAGCGTGCGCGGTTAAGACACCCGAATGGCCCTTTGAGGCCTTCGACATGGGGCAGAAGCGCATCTTCACCGACCTCGACGTTGTCCATCACAATCTCGCCGGTCACAGAGGCGCGCAGGCTGAGTTTATTGCCCACCTTGGGCGCGCTGAGACCCGTCATCCCCTTCTCAAGTACAAAACCACGGATTTTCCCGCCATGCTCTTCGGATTTGGCCCAAACCACGAAAACATCCGCAATGGGCGCATTCGAAATCCACATCTTGGAGCCGGTCAGCTTGTAGCCGGTTTCCGTTTTGACCGCGCGGGTCTTCATGCCGCCGGGGTCAGAGCCTGCATCAGGTTCCGTCAGGCCAAAGCAGCCGATCCACTCGCCCGAACACAGCTTGGGGAGGTATTTGCGACGCTGCGCCTCGGATCCATATGCGTAAATCGGATAGATCACGAGAGAGCTTTGCACGGACATCATCGAGCGATACCCCGAATCCACCCGCTCCACTTCGCGCGCGACCAGCCCGTATGACACATAAGATCCACCCAGCCCGCCGTATTCCTCCGGACACGTCACCCCCAAAAGGCCCATGTCGCCCATTTCTTTGAATATCGACGGGTCGGTCGTTTCGTTGGCAAAGGCGTCAATGATACGTGGCTGCAGCTTTTCCTGAGCATAGGCGCGCGCGCTGTCTTGAATCATGCGCTCATCTTCAGAAAGCTGATCGGACAAACGGAACGGGTCGGACCAGTCGAATTGCCCCAAATCAGGAGCGTCCTTGGCCTTCAGTACAGGTGCTTCAACATTCATCGCGTCATCCTCTCCATGTCTGGTGTCCAGCAAATTTGTCTCAGTATTGCAAATTTGCGGCGAAAACTCTAACGATGCTTTGTTCTGCTTTGCATGAGAAAAACTCATATGATCGCCCCGCGCCGTTATCTGCCATCCATGTCCGCATTGCTCGCCTTTGAGGCAGTGGCGCGGCTTGGCTCTGCGACGCAGGCCGCGGCGGAACTGTCGCTGACACAAAGCGCCATCAGCCGACAGATCAAAACGCTGGAAGACCAACTCGGCCTGGCCCTGTTCGAGCGGCACGGGCGCAGCTTGACCCTGACCCAGACCGGCGCGCGATATGTCGAGCAGGTCCGCGATATCCTTCAACGTCTTGCACAGGCGTCCATCTCGGCGCGTACCAACCCTGTGGGCGGCTCTCTGAACCTTGCTATTCTTCCAGCCTTCGGGATGCATTGGCTTGCGCCGCGCCTGCGGGACTTTGCGCGCAAACACCCAGAGGTGACGGTCAACCTGTCAACGCGGTTGGCACCGTTTGATTTTCGCACGTCCCAGTTTGACGCCGCGATCCACTTTGGTCGAGAGGACTGGCCCGGCGTGGCGTTCATGCCGTTGATGTCGGAAACCGTGGTGCCTGTGTGCGCCCCGGGGTTGATGCAAGCGCCGGTACGAGACCCGCGCGGCATGTTGGACTATGATCTGCTGCATTTGGAAACCCGCCCGCGCGGATGGGCGCGGTGGTTGCGGGCATTGGGGGTGAATGACGATCTGCCGCAAGGCATGGGGTTTGATCAGTTTTCAACAATGGCGCAGGCCGCGATACACGGTTTGGGCGTGGCACTGCTGCCGACCTTCTTTGCCGAACCCTATCTGGCCGATGGTCAACTGGTTCTGGCCTCGACCCAGACGTCCGAGAGCATTGGCAGCTACTATCTGGTCTGGCCCACGGACCGTGCAGAAACCACAGCCCTGCAATCATTTAGATCATGGCTGGAACCAATGGCGCAGACCGAGCAGCCCTAGCCCGCATTATGTTTGGCCTGATGAAACGCAGCGATATCAAGCAATTGTATGCGAAACGGAAACACTCTGTCACCCCTGCGATTGCCTAGGCCGCGCCGCCAGTCGGGCACATTCCGGACCAAATTCAAATCTAATTTTAGACTCATCTGCTGTACAAGGGGATCACGATGAAGAAAGTCTGACATGCTGCCACGACTAGAGCTTCTAGCAGCGATTTTGATGATTGCGACCGCGACTTGGACGTCGGCTGCCTCCGCGTCCAAGGAACACGTAATCATCATTCTCGGGTCGTCATATTTCCCAGCACAAGTGGCTGCGGAACCAGGCGATACGGTCCGCTTCGTCAATTCAAGCGGCCGCGAGCATGTGGTGACAGGCGAGCGTCAAACCTGGACAACCGGACCCCTTCAGGCCGGTTCAGAGACGGTGCTCAAGTTCGATCCATCTATGCTTGGCATGTTTTTCGGCGATGAGGCCGGTGCATTCCGAGGGATTTTCTCTCAGAGTGCGGCGCATCCTCAGGACTGATCCCAAGAGTAACGAGTACTGTGTTGCAGTAACGAGTAAGGTCCTGCCCGCCCCGGCAGGACCTTTTTTACGTGGTCTCCAGCGGCTCAATCAGCTGCGGACCGGAGGCGCGGTTGGAGTTGACTGCGCGGTCCACCCGGTGAAACACCAAGGCATCTTCAGGTGCGGCCACCATCAGACGCGCAGCCCCATGCCCCGCCTCGCCCAACCAAAGCGGCCAATCCTGCGGCGCGATCAGCACTGGCATCCGGTGATGGATCGCCGACATCGTTTCATTGGCTTGCGTCGTGACCAGCGCGCAGCAACGTAGAACGGTGTCATCAGTCTTGTCGGTCCAATCCTGCCAGACGGCGGCAAAGCACATAGGTGCGCCATCGGCCCGTGTGATGTACCATGGATCGCGCGCGCCATCGGGTGTTTTGGTCCATTCATAAAAGCCGCTACCCACAACCAGCGCACGTCTTTCACGGGACGCCGCCTTGAACGCAGGCTTTTCGGCGATCGTTTCGGCCCGCGCATTGATCAGCAGCGGCCCACGGTTGGGCGCCTTGTACCAATGCGGGATGAACCCCCACCGCATCGCGCTTAAACGCCGCACGCCATCTGCGGAACTGGACACCGTATGCACGGCATTCGTCGGACAGACGTTGTAATTGGGCACCTGCGGCAGATCATTGGCAGGAAGGGCTGCAAAAAGCTGCGCCATCGCATCCGCAGGCAGGGTTATCGCAAAGCGTCCACACATAATGGCAAGGCTAGGCAATGCAGGGCGGCGCATCAAATGAAAACGCCCCAGCCAATGGGCCGGGGCGCTCAATCACTATGGCCTGCGCTTATTTGACCGAAATGCGGCCGTCCGTGTAGGGCGTGAACGGCCCTTTTTCAGCGAGGAATTCAGCCGTTACATCGGCCAGATCCGGACCGAAGTCATACGCATTTTGCGCCGTTTTGAACATCGCATACCCATCGCCGCCATTGCGCACGTAGTTGTTGGACACAACACCGTAGAGCTTGCCCGTATCAATGGGCGCGCCCCCGACCATCACATCGCTGATGCGGCTGCCTGCAGGTTGGCTGGCGTCAAAGGCAAAGCTCATGCCGGCGACCTGCGGGAACCGACCAGCCCCTTCTTCGATCTGGCTGACCCCGTTTTCCAGCGCTTCGATGATCGTGGCCCCTGTCACCTGAAATGTGGACAGCGTGTTCTGGAACGGCAGTACCGTCAGCACTTCGCCCATCGTGACCGGACCGGCATCAATGGAGGCACGAATGCCGCCGCCGTTCTGGATCGCGATCTCGATGCCCTGATCCTTGACCCGCGCCAGCATGGCATCGGCAATCAGCGACCCCATCGAGCACTCCTTGGAGCGGCATTCCGCGCGGTCACCACCGATGGGTGCTGCGGCCTCTGCCACGACCTTGTTGCGGATCTCTTCCAATGGTTTCGCAGCTTCGGCAATGCGGGCCACCGTGTCTGCATCTTCGGCAACCGTGCCATCGTTGATCAACGGCTCGCCTTTGGCTTCTGTGATCACGCCTGCATCGTCGAATGTGACGTTCAACTCGCCCAGAAACTTGCCATAGGCGTAGGCCTGTACGATGGCCGTATCCCCCACCATTGTTGGATAGGGTCCGTCCGCCCGGTCGGAGGTGTTCGACAGATACGTGTTGGAGTGGCCACCGACGATCACGTCGACACCTGTGGTGCCTTCGGCGACGCGAATATCGGTTTGATAGCCGGAGTGGCTGAGGACGATGATCTTGTTCACACCTTCCGCGGTCAACTTGTCGACTTCACCCTGCACCGCGCTTACCGGATCAGTGAACATGATATTCGGGCCGGGCGAGGCCAACTCGTCGGTGTCTTCGGGCGTCAGGCCGATCAGGCCCAGCTTTTCACCGCCCCGTTCGATGATCACCGACTTGGGCAGATTGTCCGCCAAGAGCGGTTCGCGCGTGACGTCGGCGTTCGACATCAGGACCGGGAAATTCACCGCATCCATGAAGCCGCGCAGCACTTCGGGGCCGTCGTCGAATTCGTGGTTGCCCACGGTCATCGCATCATAGCCCAGCTTGTTCATCATTTCCGCGGCAAGCATGCCTTTGTAATAGGTGTAAAACAGTGTGCCTTGAAATTGGTCGCCACCGTCCACCAAGATCGAGTTGTTCGACCGCGCGCGGGCATCAGCCACCGCCGTCACAAGACGTGCAGAGCCGCCAAAGCACTCGCCGGCAGTGTTGTCTTCGGCAGAGCAGCCGCTGTCATATTTGCTGATCGGTTCAAATCGGGCGTGGAAGTCATTGGTGTGCAGGATCGTCAGGCTGTAATCGGCCTGTGCGACACCTGTTGTCAGAGCAAGGGCCGCAGTGGCCGTCAGGAATCGGTTCATGGTGGTTATCCCCCTATATTGGACTGAGCGTATCGTGGCGGGTGGACGCGCGGCTGTCAAAGCCTCTGTGCGGCTCTCCTAGCGTCAGTCGGGCGGCTCTTGACGAGGTCTGCGGCGCAAGGCACACCTGTCGCATGCTGATATTCAAGATTTTTCGCCCCGCTGAGTGGGCCGCATTGCGCGCCGCAGGTCAGACCGAAGGCGCACCCATTGACGTGGCCGACGGCTATATCCATTTCTCGACCGCGACACAGGCCGAAGAAACCGCCGCAAAGCACTTTGCCAACGCAGGCGATCTGATGCTGATCGCGGTGGAGGCCGAACCACTGGGGGAGGCCTTGAAATGGGAGCCTTCACGGGGTGATCAGCTGTTCCCGCATCTTTATCGCCCCATGAAAATGGCGGATGTGCATTGGGCGCAACCGCTTCCTGAAATCAATGGCGCGCATCAGTTTCCTGCGGGTCTGGCGGAGGCGGATGTATGACCGATTATGTCGATCCCACCAGAGCGCAGTTTGACGCCTTCAAATCGCTCGATCGTGACCAACCGATTGAAATGCTCAACCTTGTGCGGTTCAAGGACAAGGCAACCTATCCTGACGGCCACGCGCTGGCTGGCCAATCGCTGACAGGAGCGCAGGCCTATGCGAATTATGGCCGCGAGACCGCTTCGATCCTGTCCGGCGTCGGAGGCAGCATTGTTTGGCGCGCCGGGTTCGAAACCGTGTTGATTGGCCCCGAAGACGAACGCTGGGACGCGATGTTCGTGGCGCGCTATCCCACGGCGCATGCGTTCTTGGCGATGATCAGCGATCCCGAATACCAAAAGCATGTGGTGCACCGGCAAGCGGCAGTGGCCACATCGCGGCTGATCCGCACCAGCCCCTCCCCGATCACGGATGCCTTTGCATGAAGCGACTGATGGAGGCTGCCGGGCTGGTGGCTCTGCGCCGGATGGACCCCGAAGCCGCGCATGGTCTGGCGATCAAGGCATTGAACATGGGGCTGACGGCAGACACCGGTGCTATCAGCTCCGCGCGGCTGCGCACATCTGTTGCGGGCATCGAGATGGCAAACCCCGTGGGTCTGGCCGCTGGATTTGACAAGAACGCCGAAGCCATCGCGCCTTTGTCGCGCGCAGGGTTCGGGTTCATCGAAGTGGGGGCCGCAACGCCGTTGCCGCAACCCGGCAACCCACGCCCGCGTCTCTTTCGGCTGAGCGAAGACCGGGCCGCGATCAATCGCTTTGGTTTCAATAACGACGGGATGGAGGCGATTGCCACGCGTCTTGAACAGCGCAACAAGGCCATTCCGGTTGGGCTGAACCTTGGCGCCAACAAGACCAGCCCCGACCGTGCTGCCGATTTCGCGCGCGTGATGGAGCGGGTGCGGGACCACGTGGATTTTGCCACGGTGAATGTGTCCTCTCCGAACACCGAGAAACTGCGCGACCTGCAAGGGCCGGACGCGTTGACGGCCCTGTTGGCGGGGGTGATGCGCGTGCGCGGCACGACGCCGGTTTTCCTCAAGATCGCGCCGGACCTGAGCGCCGATGACATCGCCGATATAGCGACCGTCGCGCGGAATTCAGGCGTTGATGCCATCATTGCCACCAACACGACACTGTCACGAGATGGCCTGCAAAGCGCGCAAAAGGACGAAACCGGCGGACTGTCCGGGCAGCCACTTTTTGAACGTTCCACCCGCGTTTTAGCGCAGTTGTCCGCGCAGACGGATATTCCGCTGATTGGCGTCGGCGGGGTCGGTTCCGCTGAACAAGCCTATGCCAAGATTTGCGCCGGTGCCTCTGCCGTGCAGCTTTACACCGCCCTTGTTTTTGGCGGGCTGTCTCTGGTTACCGACATCGTGCGCGGGCTTGACGACCTGCTGGCGCGCGATGGGTTCGCATCGGTGGCAGAGGCCATCGGCAGCAAAAGAGAGGAATGGTTATGATCACGATTTGGCACAATCCACGGTGCTCGAAATCCCGCGATGCCCTCAAATTGCTGGAACAAAGCGAGCAAGAAATCAAACAGCGTCGATATCTGGAAGATGCGCCAACCAAGGACGACATTACGCAAACGCTGAAGGCATTGGGCGACCTAGATCCAATCGATTTGATGCGTACAGGCGAAAAACTCTTCAAGGAGCTTGGGCTGCGCAAGGACACGGATCACGACACCCTGGTCGCGGCCATGGCTGCACATCCCATCTTGATCGAACGACCGGTGGTGTTTTCAGGCACGCGCGCCGTGATTGGCCGCCCACCCGAGGCGGTGCTTGATCTGCTCTAGGCTGTGCCGCGCTCCGCTTCGGCCTCCAATGCGGGATAGCGCAACCCCAATGTGATGCCGCGCGCAATCAAGCTGATCAACAGGGCCAACCACAGCCCGTGATTGTTGAACGCGGGCACCAGCACCACCGCGGCGATACAATAGATCCCAAAGGACACCGCCATCATGTTGCGCATGTCCCGTGATCGCGTGGCCCCGATGAAAATGCCATCCAGCATGAAGGCGGCCACTCCGAGGATGGGCATTGCAACCACATAGGGAAGATAGTCGCGTGCCGTGATCTGAACGTCGGGCGCCTTGGCCATCAAATCAATCAACGGCCCGCCGAACACAGCAAACCCGAGCCCTAACAGCACGCAAGACGCCAAGCCCCAAAAACTGGTGAGCAGGGACGCCCGCCGCAGCGTCGCCCGTTGTTTGGCGCCGTAGGCCTGCCCCACCAACGCCTCGGCGGCAAAGGCGAACCCATCAAGTGCAAAGGACGTGATCGAGACGAACTGCATCAGCACCTGATTGGCAGCCAGCGTTACATCCCCGAACCGCGCCCCAATGAACATGAAGGACACAAATATCGCCTGCAGCAGCAGCGAGCGGATCAGGATATCGCCGTTCAGAACGGCCATGACCCGAAGCCGCGCGGCATCGAAAACCTGTGTCCAGTTGCGCCATGCCGGTGTGGAAAACGCGGCGCGGCAATACCAAAGCCCCAATGCGGCCCCTGTCCATTCTGCGATAAAGGTCGCAACCGCGACCCCTTCTATACCCCACCCCAACCCCAGCACGAACCAGAGATCCAACACGATGTTGAGCCCGTTCATCCAAAGCTGAATGACCAGAACCGCGCGTGTGCGCTCCTGCGCGATCAACCAGCCTGTGATGGCATAAAGCGCAATCGCGGCGGGTGCTGACCAGATACGGATGGCCATGTAATCCCGGGCCAGGCCTTCGACCTCGGCGCTGGCGGGTGCCGCCAGAAAGGCCAGCCAGAAGATCGGAACCTGCAACGCGATCAGAACAACGCCCGCACCTGCCCCAATGATCAATCCGCGCGTCAAGAGCGCGGCGACCTCGGCGTGATCGCCACGCCCCGTGGCCTGCGCAGTCAGCCCCACGGTGCCCATGCGCAAGAACCCGAAAATCCAGTAGACTGCACTGAGAATGATCGCGCCGATCCCGACCGCACCAATAGGGGCCGCCGCGCCCAACTGCCCCACGACACCGGTGTCGACCGCTCCGAGGATCGGCACGGTTGCGTTCGACAGCACGATGGGCAGCGATATTTGCAGCACCCGCTTGTGTGTAACGTCCTTGGGTGTGCTCAGGGCAGCGTCACTCACGACGTTGCGGCATCAGAAAATGACCGGTGGCCTGCGCAAACAGGCGGTTGCGATTGTCCTGCCATGCTTCCACATGCACCGAAGCATACCGCCGGCCCGATCGATTGATACGCGCCCGCGCATAGGCATCTCTCGGCAGACCGGAACGCAGGTAGTCCGTTGAAAAGTCGATGGTTTTGGGAAGGCGGGGCAGCCCCTCTCGGTGGAGCCGGTCGGTGTCGAGTGTCCCCGATTCAACGTCTTCCCAAAGAAATGTCCAGCTGAGCGTAATAATGGCTGTTACCTCAAGAAAGGCCGCCGTGACGCCGCCGTGAATAGCGGGCAGCAGTGGGTTTCCGATCAGTTTTTGATCGAAGGGCAGCACGGCCGTCAACTCATCGCCCTTGCGCTCGAACCCGATGCCCAAAAATCGAATATAGGGCACGCCCTCGACCAAGGCGCCAAGTGTTGCGTCGCGGCGCTGTTTGATCACCTGCACCGGTTCAGGCTTGCGGCGCGGCCCCCTCATGCCGCCCCCTCGACCGTAAACGCGCCGCTGGCGGAGGCGACGGGGCGATCCACGTCTTCATCCATCGCTGACGCGCGTACAAAAGCCACAGAGCGCGTCACATGATAGCATTCGGCGCGGGCAGTGATGGGTTGGCCCGGCGTGGCGGCGCGCATGTAGTCGATCCGCAAATCGATCGTGGCCGTCCCACCGGGATTGGACGGATGGCTCATCACCGCAGCACCGCAGCATGTGTCCATCAGGGCCGAAACGGCACCGCCATGGATGACGCCCGTTTCTGGATCACCCACGAGGTCTTCGGAATAGGGCATTTCGATGATGGCCACACCGTTTTCCAACTCCAGAAGGCGCATGCCAAGCGCACGGCTGTGGGGGATCGCCTCAATGAACTGGCGCGCCAGATTGGCTTTTTCGGACATGCGGGAGCCTTTGGGTCTATATCTCGGACCCTTTATCAACGCATCCGCATCCAAAGGGCAAGAGCAGCGGTTGCGCTTGGCAGGTCTGCAGCCTAGCTTGGCCTCAGGGAGAGGCGTACCATGGCTCAGGATCGTTTGACGTTCAAAGAAATGTGCGCAGCGTTTGACGTCACTCCACGCACCTTGAGGTACTACGAATACATCGAGTTGCTGCAGCCCGACCGTGAGGGACGCGCGCGTTACTATGGTCCGCGTGAAAAAGCGCGCATGAAGCTGATCCTGCGCGGACGGAAATTCGGGTTCCAGCTTGAAGACATCCGACAATGGCTTTTGATCTACGAACACGAAGGCACGCAGGCGCAGATGAGCGCCTGGGTCAGTATGGCAGACGGACAACTCAAGGAACTGGCCGAACAGCGTGAACAACTGGACGAGGCGATCGAAGAGTTGCAGCGCCTTCGCGATGAAGTCGCGACTGAATTGGGCACGACATAGCAGTTTGTATCCCGGCGTGCGCGGCGTCAGCGTGCAAGTTTCGCCCATGCGCACCCCGAAATAGGCACGGATCTGCCCATTCCAGAAATTGACGTTGCGAAAAATCACGTCAGCCCAGAAAGTGACGTGACGTTCAGCTTACGTCAACGTCACGAGTCGTTGTACTGATCGGTTCAGTTGTTAAATGTACCCCGTTCCGAGCTGTGAGAGTTTACAGATGACAAAAGAAACGATGACCATCCGCGAGATGTGTGACGCCTTTGACGTGACACCCCGGACACTGCGATTTTACGAAGCCAAGGAACTTCTGTTCCCGATCCGGGAAGGGCAAAAACGCCTGTTCACCAAGCGTGATCGTGCGCGGCTGAAGCTGATCCTGCGCGGCAAACGCTTTGGATTCAGTCTCGAAGACATTCGCCAACTGCTTGATCTGTATCACATGGACGATCAGCAGCAGACCCAGATGGCCCGTGCCTACTCAATTGCGCACGAGCGGCTGGCCGACATGGAAGGCCAGCGCGACGCTTTGAACGAGGCCATCGAAGATCTCAAGGCACAGTTGAAGTGGGGCGAGAAGATGATCGCCTCCGCCTCGCAAGCGCGCGACGCTGCCGAGTAAGAAAAACGCCCCAAACACTACGACCGACCTTCAAGGGAGACCCCTCCAGATGCCCAAGTACACGCCCCCAACCAAAGATATGCAGTTCGTCCTGCACGATGTGTTGAAAGTCACCGAAAGCAGCATTCCCGGCTACGATGAGCTGGAACCTGATTTCACGTCCGCCATTCTCGAAGAAGCCGGCAAGCTAACCTCCGAAGTGCTGGCACCGCTGAATCCCGTCGGCGACGTCGAAGGCTGCAAACTGGAGAACGGTGTCGTGCGGACACCAACCGGGTTCAAACAGGCATTTGAACAAGTGAAAGAAGGCGGCTGGCCCGGGCTGGACATGCCCGAGCAATACGGCGGCCAGAACATGCCCTACATCATCGGCACCGCCGTGGGTGAGATGTTTTCCGCTTCAAACCAAGCCTTTACGATGTATCAGGGCCTGACCCACGGCGCCGCGTCCGCGATTTTGGCGCATGGCACCGAGGCGCAGAAAGACACCTACCTGCCCAATATGGTCAGCTGCGAATGGACCGGCACCATGAACCTGACCGAGCCGCATTGCGGCACCGATCTGGGCATGATGCGCACCAAGGCAGAACCGCAGGACGATGGCAGCTACAAGATTTCCGGCCAGAAGATTTTCATCTCTTCCGGCGAACATGACATGGCCGACAACATCATCCACCTTGTGCTGGGCAAAATCGTCGGTGGTCCCGAAGGCATCAAGGGTGTTTCCCTGTTCATCGTGCCCAAGTTTCTGGTGAACGAAGACGGCTCGCTCGGTGCGCGCAATGGCGTATCTTGCGGCAAGATCGAAGAGAAGATGGGCATTCACGGCAACTCGACCTGCGTGATGAACTACGATGAGGCCACGGGCTACTTGCTTGGCGAAGAGCACAAAGGCATGCGCGCAATGTTCACCATGATGAACGAAGCCCGCGTCGGCGTCGGCATGCAAGGCCTCGCGCAGGCGGACGTCGCCTATCAGAACGCGTTGGACTACGCCAAGGATCGCCTGCAAGGGCGCGATGTCACCGGCCCCGCGAACCCTGATGGTCCTGCTGATCCGTTGATCGTGCATCCTGATATCCGTCGCAGCCTCATGGATCAGAAATCCTTTGCCGAAGGTGCGCGCGCCTTCATCCTGTGGGGCGCTATGATGATCGATGCCGCCCACCGGTCTGGTGACAAAGACGCCGATGGCCTCGTGTCGCTGCTCACTCCGGTGATCAAAGGCTTCCTGACCGATCAGGGTTATGACATGACGATCAAGGCCCAACAGGTCTATGGCGGTCACGGCTACATCGAAGAATGGGGCATGTCGCAATACACCCGCGATGCGCGCATTGCGATGATCTACGAAGGTGCCAACGGCGTTCAGGCATTGGATCTGGTTGGCCGGAAACTGGCACAGGATGGCGGCAAGCACGTCATGGCGTTCTTTGATCTGGTGAAGAACTTCATCAAGGACAACGCAGGCCAAGACGACGCCTATGACGCCGAATTCCTGGAGCCGCTCAAAGCCGCGTCCAAAGATCTGCAGGCCGCGGGTATGTATTTCATGCAAAACGGGATGAAAAACCCAAACAATGCATTGTCCGGCTCATATGACTTCATGCACATGTTCGGCCATGTCTGCATTGGTCTGATGTGGGCCCAGATGGGCAAAGCGGCCAAGGATGCTTTGGCATCGGGTGCCTCTGACGTGGCGTTCTATGAGACAAAGCTGGCGACCGGGCGCTACTATATGGCGCGCCAATTGCCTGCCACCGCCTTGCATCTGGCCCGGATCAATACCGGTGCAGAAACGGTTATGGCGCTGGAAGCGGCCAACTTTTGAAGACACTGGCAGGGCGCGTGTTGAGGTGCCCTGCCCCCAAATTGCAAAGGCACGGATATGCCCAAACGCTTTCGCCTGACCCGCCGCTTCCCCGTCGCCATGACCGAAGACGGCTATCGCAGGCTCAAGCGGTTTGCTGCAGACGCCGGTTTGGATGAAGGCGAAGCGCTGTCTTTTCTGTTCGAGAATTTCGATAGCGTGATGAACGAAGAAAACTTGATCGCACGATTGCGGCTTTTCAATTCTGATCTGGACGCCCGCAAGAAGTAACGCGCGAACCGCATGGGAGGGGGACGACATGAAAGATCTGGCAACAGCGTCATCAAGCTGGATGACCGACGAGCACAAGATGATCGCCGAAATGACGGCGAGTTTCATCAACACCGAATGGGCCCCAAAGTTCGAGAAATGGCGCAAGCAGGGCCAGATGGACCGCGAAACATGGGCGGAATGCGCTGAGCTTGGCCTTTTGTGCCCGTCGATCCCAGAAGAATACGGTGGAGCAGGCGGTGATTTTGGCCATGAAGCCGCGATCCTGATCGAAGCCTCTCGCGCAAACCTTGCCAGTTGGGGACATGGTATCCACTCAGGAATTGTTGCGCATTACGTGCTGGCCTACGGCACGGACGAACAAAAGAAACGCTGGTTGCCAAAGATGGTATCAGGCGAGTTGGTCGGAGCCTTGGCCATGACCGAGCCCTCCACCGGATCGGACGTTCAATCCATCAAGACCCGCGCAATTCGCGATGGGAACGCATATCGGCTGTCAGGCCAAAAGACATTCATCACAAACGGTCAGCATGCCAATCTGATCATTGTAGCCGCCAAGACGGATCCTTCGCAAAAAGCGAAAGGTGTGTCCTTGGTCGTTGTGGAAACGGATCATGCAGAAGGCTTTGCGCGCGGCCGAAACCTGGAAAAGATCGGAATGCACGCGGCAGACACGTCTGAGCTGTTTTTCGACAATGTGGAAATTCCTCCCGAAAATATCCTCGGCGGGTCGGAAGGCCAAGGGTTTGCGCAATTGATGAACCAACTGCCTCAGGAACGCTTGATTATCGCATGTGCCGCGATCGGCGCCATGGAGGGGGCTGTAGAACGCACTGTGCAATATTGTCAGGAACGCGAAGCCTTCGGCGGCCCGATCATGCAATTTCAGAACACCCGTTTCAAGCTCGCTGAAGCCAAGACCAAGACGATGGTCAGCCGGTCGTTTTTTGATGAATGCATGGCAGAGCACCTGCGGGGTGAACTCACCGCCGACAAGGCTGCTATGTGCAAATACTGGACCACAGACACCCAGGCGTGGGTGCTGGACGAATGCCTGCAATTGCATGGCGGTTACGGTTTCATGCAAGAGTACGCCATTGGCGAAATGTGGACCGACGCACGCGTCCAACGCATCTACGGCGGGACGAATGAAATCATGAAAGAACTGATTGCGAGGGCTTTGTGATTGCTTCTCAATTCGGCACTCCCATCCGTCCGGCCCTACTGGGGGAGTTAACCGGGAAAGATGAAACGCTCTCGAAATCGAAGACCAAAGGGCGAACCCCGCCACCTCATCTAGATCTCGCTGTGCGGCACTCGGCACGTGCGACCGGGATTCACCTTTCACTCGGCTCAACTCTCCGGCCTGCCGTGCCTCATAATGTTGGATCATCAGCCTGAATAGAACGCAAACTGAGCGACTGAATGCATCTTTCCCGACAAACTCCACGGGGGTCTCGGGGGCGTGAAACCCCGGCGTAACCGCAACACTTAAGGACACACAATGACAATTAAGCTCTACTGTTTTGGAGAAAGCGGAAACGCATATAAAGCCGCTCTTGCACTGCAGCTTTCCGGACTTGACTGGGAACCGGTCAAAGTGGATTTTTTCGCCGGTGAGACCCGAACGCCAGAGTATCGGTCTGACGTCAATGCTATGGGCGAAGCGCCAGTGATGGTCGATGGCGATCTTAGGCTGACCCAATCCGGCGTCATTCAGGATTACGTGTCTGAAAAATCAGGAAAATTTGGCGGGAAAGATGCGGATGAGCGCCGCGAAATACTACGCTGGGTGCTGTGGGACAATCACAAGCTCAGTTCCATGGCTGGCGTCACGCGTTTCTTGATGAACTTTCTGCCGCCCGAGAAGCAACCCAAAGAAGTGATCGCATTTAATCAGGGCCGTTTGACTGCCGCGTATGGTGTCTTGAACAATCATCTAGAAGGCAGGAACTGGATTGTTGGCGACGACATAACCAACGCAGATCTCAGCTGCTGCGGATACCTGTTTTACCCGGAACCATTTGGCTTTGACCGGGCTGAATGGCCCAACATCGATGCGTGGCTTACGCGTCTGAGTGAACAACCAGGCTGGAAGGCCCCCTACGATTTGATGCCCGGCAGCCCCGCTGACCGCGCCTGAAGGAGAAAGATATGACCGAAGCCTATATTTATGATGCCCTGCGCACACCCCGCGGCAAAGGCCGCAAAGACGGCGCATTGCATGAAGTGACCGCCCTGAGGTTGAGCGCGCAGACCTTGAACGCAGTCAAAGAACGCAACAACCTTGAAGGACATGCCGTAGAGGACGTGATCTGGGGCAACGTCACCCAGGTGATGGAACAAGGCGGATGCCTTGCCCGCTCGGCTGTGCTCGCGTCGGATCTCGATGAACGAATTCCCGGCCTTGCCATCAACCGGTTCTGTGCGTCCGGAATGGAGGCCGTAAACCTGGCTGCGAACCAAGTGCGCGGCGGCGCGGGCGAGGCTTACATCGCCGGCGGTGTCGAAATGATGGGCCGCGTCGCCATGGGATCTGACGGTGCGGCGATTGCCGTGGATCCAACGCTCGCGATGGACAAGTACTTTGTTCCACAAGGGATCAGCGCCGACATTATCGCAACGGAATATGGGTTCACACGTGATGATGCGGACCAGTTGGCGATGGAATCCCAACGCCGGGCCAAACAGGCGTGGGATGAGAAGCGCTTTGATAGATCCGTGATCACCATTCGCGATCAAAACGGTCTCGCAATCTTGGATCACGACGAATACATGCGACCCCAGACTGATATGCAAAGTCTCGGCAGCCTCAATCCGGCATTCCAAGCAATGGGTGAGGTCATGCCCGGCTTTGATAAGGTCGCCATGATGAAGTACCCGCATCTGGAGCGGATCAACCACATCCACCATGCCGGGAACTCTTCGGGGATCGTGGATGGTGCGGCCGCCGTGTTGATCGGCTCCAAGGTGTTTGGCGAAAAATATGGGTTGAAGCCACGCGCGCGCATCCGTGCAACCGCCAAGATCGGCACCGATCCGACGATTATGCTGACCGGCCCTGTGCCAGTGACGCATAAAATCCTTGCGGACAACGGCATGGATATCAAAGACATCGATCTCTTTGAGGTGAACGAAGCCTTTGCGTCGGTCGTGTTGCGTTTCATGCAGGCGTTTGACGTGGACAGTGACCGTGTGAATGTGAACGGCGGCTCTATCGCGATGGGTCACCCGTTGGGTGCGACAGGTGCCATGATCATCGGGACGCTTCTGGATGAGTTGGAACGCACTGACAAGGAAATGGGTCTGGCGACACTTTGCATTGCATCCGGCATGGGAGCCGCAACAATAATCGAGCGCGTTTAACGCTGTGGCACCGCAACACACCTCACGCTCCGAAGCAGTTCGCATCTATCAAGAACTGTTGGACACCTTGTCAGATGCGATGATGGCAAGTGACCTAGCAACCGTGCGTGCGCGAATAAAACTGCCGTTCGTGCGACGCACGCTTGCGTCGGAGGTGATCATTGAAACCGCAGCGGATATGGACAGGGGAACACTCGCAGGTGCGCAATCGCTGTTGGCGCGCGGCGTGAACCAGTTCATCCGCCTTGCCTCGGACGCGGAGTTTTTGAGTCCGCACTATATCGAAGGGTACCACGTGACGCATTTGCTGCGGAATGCCATGCGCGTGGCGCCCAGCTATTCGAACCGCGTCGTGATGCAGAACGATCATGGTGTGTGGAAGTTGACCGAATTGGACAGCGAGTTGGAAAACACCGAATGGCCATACAAGATGCTGTCGGTTCCCGAACGCATGCACAACACGATCCGCCTGCCCATTGATCCCGACGACATGCGGCGCACCAACGCGGAACCGCTGGCCTTGTACCAGCAGTTTCTTGACGCACTGACCAAGAAAAACGTCGAGGACGATTTTGACGGCTATTGCGGGCTTTGCAGCTTCCCCTACACGACCCATCACGACAACAGCGACATCGTGATGGAATCGCGCAAGGATGTACGGCCTGCGTTCGACACCATTACCGAGCTGCTGGGCAAATACGAGGCGGACAAGTTTGAACGGCGCGGTGAACGCGCAGAATTCATCAGCGGCAACCTGATCTGCGGTTATCATACCTCAAGGTTCTTTCGGCGCGGACTGGTGGTGATGGGCCCCATTCACAGCCGCATGATCCTTGAACGCACCGGGCCGCACTGGCGGCTGAAATCGGTCACCAATTCGGTGACCAACGAGACTTACCCTTACTCTGATCCTGTCACCGTCAATACGCTGGTGACGATCCGTGAAATCCAAGAAAGGCAACGGCAATGACCGACTTTACAATGACAAAAGACGCCGACGGCGTGGCAGTGATCAGCTGGGATGTGCCCGGCAAGACGATGAACGTGATGTCCATTGAGGGCCTTGGTCAGCTCAATGACCTGATTGATGACGCGTTGGGCGATGACGCTGTCAAAGGTATCGTGATCACGTCTGGCAAAGAAGGCTCGTTTGCGGGTGGCATGGACCTGAACCTGCTGGCCAAGATGAAGGAAAGCGCGGGCGACGATCCGGCCAAGGGACTGTTTGACGGCACCATGCAAATGCACCATCTGCTGCGCAAGATCGAACGCGCCGGGATGGATCCCAAGACCAATAAGGGCGGCAAGCCGATTGCCTCCGCGCTGCCCGGAACGGCGGCTGGCATCGGGCTTGAACTGCCTCTGGCCACGCACCGCATCTTTGCTGCCAACAACCCCAAGGCCAAAATCGGACTGCCCGAAATTCTGGTCGGTATCTTCCCCGGCGGCGGTGGCACGGTGCGCTTGCTCTTCAAGCTGGGTCTGGTGAACGCAAGCTCGCAAATCCTCGAAGGGCGGATGAACGCACCCGACAAGGCCAAATCGCTGGGCATCATCGACGAAGTATCCGATGATCCGCTGGCCGACGCCAAGGCGTGGGTCTTGTCGGCCACGGACGCCGACATCGTCAAACCGTGGGACGCCAAGGGCTTCAAAATGCCCGGCGGCGCACCTTACCAGCCTGCGGGTTTCATGAACTACGTCGGCGCCAATGCGATGGTTAACGGCAAGACAAAGGGCGCGTTCCCAGCCGCGAAAGCCGTCGTCAGCGTGCTTTATGAGGCCGCACTTGTCCCTTTCGATACAGCTCTGAAGATCGAGGCGCGTTGGTTCACCAACGTCCTGATGAACCCATCTTCGGGTGCGATGATCCGTTCGCTTTTCGTCAACAAGGAAGCGCTTGAAAAAGGCGCTGTCCGTCCAGCGGGTGTACCAGACCAGCGCGTCAAAAAACTGGGCGTTCTGGGTGCTGGCATGATGGGCGCAGGCATTGCATTGGTGTCCGCGCAAGCCGGTATCGAAGTTGTTCTTGTTGATCGCGATCAGGAAGCGGCGGACAAGGGCAAGGCCTACACCGAGACATATCTGGATAAAGGCATGAAGCGCGGCAAGGTCACGCAGGACAAGAAAGACGCCATGTTGGGCCTGATCACCGCGACACCTGATCTTGCGCACCTCAAAGGCTGCGACCTGATCATCGAGGCCGTGTTCGAGGACCCGGCTGTCAAAGCCGAAATGACCAAGAAGGTCGAAGCTGTCATCCCCGACGATTGCATCTTTGCCTCCAACACCTCGACCCTGCCAATCACCGATCTGGCCAAGGCATCAAGCCGCCCCGAGCAGTTCATCGGCATTCACTTCTTTTCTCCGGTCGAAAAGATGTTGCTGGTGGAAATCATCAAGGGCGCAGAAACCGGTGACCGCGCAGTGGCCAAGTCGCTGGATTACGTGCGCCAAATCCGCAAAACGCCGATCGTGGTCAATGACGCGCGGTTCTTCTACGCCAACCGCTGCATCATCCCTTACGGCAACGAAGCGACACGCATGGTCACCGAAGGCGTGGCACCCGTGCTGATCGACAGCGCCGCACAAATGCTGGGCTTCCCGGTGGGGCCGATCCAATTGGGCGATGAAACCTCTGTTGATCTGGCCGTTCGGATCATGAAAGCCACCAAGGCCGCGATGGGCAACGCCTATCCTGCGTCCGAGGCAGACGACCTGATCGTCTGGATGGAAGAGAAAGGCCGTTTGGGACGCAAAACCAAGGCCGGTTACTTTGATTACGACGAGAACGGCAAACGCACCGGGTACTGGAAGGGCATTCACGACAAATACCCCCTCGCCGACGAACAGCCCGATGTGCAAGAGGTTCAGGACCGTCTGATGTTCGCACAGGTGCTTGAAGCTGTGCGCGCGCTGGAAGAAGGCGTACTGATGGACATTCGCGAAGGCGATGTGGGCGCGATCCTTGGGTGGGGCTTTGCACCCGCCACGGGTGGTCCCTTCAGCTATCTCGACATCATTGGCGCTGAGTACGCCGCCGAACGCTGCGACCAGTTGCAGGCGAAATACGGCGACCGGTTCGAATGCCCTGCCCTGCTGCGCGAAATGGCGCAAAAAGGCCAAAGCTTTTATGGCCGTTTCGGAACGCAGGCGTCTGCTGCCTGAAGCCTTTGCGATACACCAAAAAAAGGGGGGCCAGTGGCCCCCCTTTGTTGTTGTACTGAGTTGCAGTCAGTTCGTTTTCACACTCAGGCGATCAACACCTGATTGGTTGCCCCGATCACGTAAGATGCACGGCTTGCAGCCACATGTGCATCCACATTCAACGTGGCGGTCAGATGTCGCGCTTCTGCCAAAGGCAACATCTGATAGGGTTGGGCATCCATATCCATCATCACGTCCAAAGACCGACAGCTTGCCGGGCAATGCACAAGCAACCCGCCTTCGGTGTAGATGACCTCGTCGCTCTCAAAGAACAGCGTGATCAACTCCATCTTTTGATGAGGATGCTGACGGGTAATGCCGCGCAGGCCCTCCAGCGCCTGCGCGGGCACCAGAGCGAATGGATCGCCATGAGTATCACAAACCTCATCGCTTTCCAGCAGAACACCTTGATCTGGCAACAGCACCAAATCACGGCGGTTCCCGAGCGCCCCCTCGGGAACAACAACAGGCCATTGGGTCGGCGGAACCTGACCGCCCAAATCAGCCCATAAAACAGTGCGCCGTATGTCCACAATGCGCTGCATTGCGTTGTCGAAGGTCAAAACATCGTCGCCGACGGTCAACGCACTCACATCGCGCCACCCAAGGTTCGACGCCACCTTTGTGCCGGCCATCAGACCATGTGACATGGCCTCCAGACGATGCTTGTGAGCCACAACGCCATCAGCGCCATGAAAGGCCGCCGCTGTCACGTTTACACTCCATCCAAACATACGTCAGTTCACCCTTACACAACGCCGCGCCGCGCTTTGTCGACACGCCTTCAACACGGTTAAGACTTATTGATACCTGTGTCCGCGCTTTGCCCGAACTGCGGCGGGAAAGGGGCACGTAGTCCATGGTTGGCAACAATCAGTCGCTCACCTTGTCACTATGGAGGATTCTGGAAACGATATTAGCAAAAATTCGCCTGCTTGATACATCAATGGCTGATTGACGTACCCATAATGGAGAATCACCTGACCAGCCGATCAGTAGGCATAGCCAAAGCGCATTATGTCTTGCGCACATACCCTCGACACAATCGCGCGCGTCTCGTCGGTATGAACCGTCCGGTAATCTTTGGCCCGGTCAGACGCGTTGCTATGTGGTAAGTCCAACGCAAAGCCCAAGTGGCGCCAAAGCGGGGCCGCATCCTGCGAGAAATGCTCAAGCCGTATGTAAAGGTCACAGCGTTCTACACCCTCAGCAGTACACATGTAGCTGCTGGCAGGGCTGTTTTGCAGGCTGCTTTGGGTAAGCGGATCGGCGATAAAATCCGCGAAATCTGTGCGCCGCGCCAATTGCACTGCTGGATGATCGAATGTTTGTGAACGGGCCCAATGATAGTAGCTGACGACCCTGTCCCACGGGTTGCGCACAAGGGTAAAGGTGAACATCTGCGCGATTTCTGCAGGTGAGAGAACCCCATCGATGTCGGCGAGTGTGGCGTGTTTCCACAATCGTCCCTTTGGAGACAGTGCTTTCAACCGTGTGCGTCGCGCCTGCGCCTTGGGGGTGTCACCGATTAGGATGTCGTCCGCTGCGGCCCGGCTTTCCAAGGCCAGTGCCATGGACGTCCCGCCGGTTTTCGGGATGTGCACAAAGACGTAATTGCGTTTGCGTGAAATGATCATGCCCGGCTTCTCACCGCTATGATGATCCCCGAAAGGCCAATCAGTCCGATCCCGACCATTTGCATGGGCGTTATGACCTGCCCCATCATCACCCACCCGAAAAACGGTCCGAAGATCATGATGGAATACTCAAGAACGGACACTTGGCTGGCCTCTCCCAGTTGATAGGCACGGATCAGCAGTGCCACACCAAAGACGGACAGAACCGCCTGCATCGCCACCAGATGGGCCACATCCGTCATTGGCCAGACCCAACCGCGCGACAAGAAACCCGCCGCGCCCACCGGCACCTCTTGGTGCCAAAACGCCAGCACGATCAACATGACCGCGCCCAACAGGCCCTGCAAAAACAATATGCCGAACAACAGGCAAAGCGTGCTTTCGCCTTCGCACCAGACCCGCGTCGCCAAAGAGCCACAAGCGTAAAAGAACCCGCCCGCAACCGGCAATAGCATGATCCAGCCCGGCAGCCCGTTTTGTAGTCCCAATACGATCAAGATCCCGGAAAAGCCGACCGCTACAGCCAGTATGCGCCATGGGCCGATCGTTTGACGCAGCACGAAAACAGAGATCAACAAGACCCAGATCGGAGAGGTGAAGAGCCCCGCCAGGGATTGCGCGATCGGCATGAAGGCGAGCGATCCGAAATAACAGATCATCCCCACGGCGATCAGCAGGCTGCGCATGGCAACCGCCCAAAGGCGCAAAGGCCGCAATCCGCCAAACCCGGCACGTGACAAGGCCCAGACCAACCCAAGTGCCAGGACCGTGCGACACGCAAGGAACTGCCAGACGCTGATCGTCTCAGCGATTACCGCCACGTATATGTCTACAAACCCGAGGATCAGCATCGCGCCGAGCATGTGGCTCGCTGCGGCGGCGGGCCTGACCTGTGCCAGTGCAATGCTCAAAAGCGCAATCCTTGGGCTTTTCAATTCCATCAAAAGCAATATCGTGTTCTTGGACGCGCGCAAGCAATGAAGTCGTCAACGGGGAGTGAGCAAATGGGTTGGATGAGCGATGAAAGCGGGCTGGATAAGTGCGCGGCGAACTATGTGCCGCTGACGCCTTTGTCGCATCTGCAACGCGCAGCAAGGGTGTTTCCCAAACGAACGGCCGTGATCTACGGCGACCACCGTGTAACCTATGCGCAGTACCACGCGCGATGCTCCATGCTGGCCTCGGCGCTGGCCGCGCGCGGTGTGCGTCCCGGCGATGTGGTCGCCACCCTGATCCCCAACTTGCCCGCTCAGGCCGAAGCGCATTTCGGCGTTCCAGCTTGTGGCGCAGTGCTCAACACGATCAACACGCGGCTGGATATCGATACGGTTGCCTATATCTTTGACCATGGCGAGGCCAAGGTGGCTCTGGTCGATCCGCAATTTCTGGATCTTGCCGAAGCGGCCATCGCACGGATGGACGGCACCGGCCCCTTGATCATCGAAGTGCCTGACGCGGCGGCGGGATTTCCCGCCAGCGGACGGTACGAAACATACGAAGACATGCTGGCCACAGGCGTGCAGGATTTTGCATGGCTGATGCCCGAAGACGAATGGGAAAGCCTTGCGTTGAATTACACCTCCGGTACCACCGGTCGACCCAAGGGCGTCGTCTATCACCACCGTGGTGCCTACCTGATGACAATGGGAACGGTGGTCAGCTGGCGCATGGTTCTGCACCCGGTTTACCTGACGATTGTGCCGCTTTTTCATTGCAACGGCTGGAACCACACATGGATGATGCCGATGCTGGGCGGCACGATCGTATGCTGCCGCGATATCACCGCGCCCGCGATCTTTGACGCCATCGCGGACGAAGGCGTCACCCACCTCGGTGGTGCGCCGATCGTTCTCAATATGCTGGTCAATGCGCCGAAAAGTGAACGCCGCAGCTTTGAGCATACGGTGGAGGTTTTCACCGCTGGCGCACCGCCCGCGCCCGCGACGCTGACCAAAATCGAAGAGCTTGGGTTCAACGTCACGCAGGTTTACGGGCTGACCGAAACATATGGCCATGTCACCGAATGCATCTGGCGCGACGAAGACTGGAGCGCGCTGGACAAGCCCGCCCGCGCCGCGATCAAGGCCCGTCAGGGTGTGGCCTTCCCAATGATGGAAGACATCACGGTGCTGGACGATCACATGGCGCAGGTTCCAATGGACAGTCAGACCCAGGGCCAGATCGTGATGCGCGGCAATTCGGTCATGAAGGGGTATCTCAAAAACCCGCAAGCCACCGCCGAGGCATTCAAGGGCGGATATTTTCATTCCGGTGACATCGCCGTGCAGCACGATGACGGTTACATGCAGATCGCAGACCGCGCCAAGGACATCATCATCTCGGGTGGCGAAAATATCTCGTCGGTGGAGGTCGAAGGCGTTCTGATGGGGCATGATGATGTTTTGCTGGCTGCCGTGGTTGCCAAACCAGACGACAAATGGGGCGAAGTGCCATGCGCGTTTGTCGAATTGAAACCCGGAGCGTCCGTGGACGAGGCTGGATTGATCGCCTTTGCACGGCAAACACTGGCCGGCTTCAAAGCGCCCAAGCGGGTAATGTTTGAGGAACTGCCAAAGACATCCACCGGCAAGATCCAGAAGTTCGAGCTGCGCAAACGGGCGCAGACCCTCGACTGATGCACCTCTCGCAGGAGTTGAAAACACTTGGTACGATTGCCGCAGGGCACCGTGGCGTGGTACCGTGTTCAGGTTAAAGAGGCAGAGCAGAACCGCCCATGACCGCCCTGAAAAAATATCAGCGGATTGAAGCCGTTGGCCTTTGGCGTGCAGCGCCGGGCGAACAACGCCGCGAGGTCGTTGTTTCGATTGGGGATGCGACGCTTGTGATTTCCGATATGACCGACCGTGCCGTTGCGCATTGGTCTTTGGCGGCTGTCGAACGTGCCAACCCCGGCAAACGCCCGGCCCTGTTTCACCCCGATGGAGACCCCGGAGAGACGCTGGAGCTGGCTAAATCTGAAAAAGAGATGATTGACGCCATCGAAACGCTGCGCCGTGCTGTCGATCGTGCGCGCCCAAAACCCGGGCGGTTGCGCTGGCTCAGCGCGACCCTATCCGTTGCGGCGGTGGTTGCGCTGGGTGTGTTCTGGCTGCCGGGGGCCATAATATCACACACCGTTTCAATCCTGCCGAGTGTCAAACGGGCGGAGATCGGGCGCGGCTTGCTGATGCAGATCGAGCGATTGACCGGACCCGCCTGTGCGGATGCCACAGGTCAACGCGCGCTATCCCGTATGGGTGCCAATTTGGGCGTCGGACCACTGAGCATTTTGCCATCGGGCCTGAACAACAGCCTGAGCCTGCCTGGTGGACGGGTCCTACTCAATCGCGCGCTGGTCGAAGACTTTGAGGAACCCGACGTTGTGGCTGGGTATGCGCTTGTTGAACGTCTGCGCGCGCGTCAGAATGATCCGCTCGAGGCGCTGTTGCAGCATGCCGGTGCCTGGGCCAGCTTTCGCCTGATGACCACCGGAGATGTTAAAGCCGAGACGCTGGCTCGCTACGCTCAGCATGTGCTCCGCGCGCCCCGGCCAGAGCCGGACACAGAAGCCGTATTGCAAAGCTTCGCAGACGCGGGCCTGCGCAGCACGCCTTACGCCTATGCGCGCGACATCACCGGAGAAACCGTCTTGCCGCTGATCGAAGCGGATCCGATGTCGGGGCAGACACCCAAAGAATTGCTGCCCGATGGCGAATGGTTGCGCCTGCAAACCATCTGCGGCGGCTGACGTCAGAGGGGGTCAACGCCCGTCAAACTGGTCTTGCCGCGCAGGTGCGCTGTTTGACCGGCTCGACATCACCGGCTGCGCCCCGGCGTTGCGCACGATCCGTTTGTAGGTCTTGCCGTCTTTGCGCAGCAACGTCACCTCGCCCAGTTCAGCGCGCTGCGACACCACGTCAGTATAGGGATAAACAAGCGCCACCTGCCCGGTCAAATCGCGCCCCGTTGCAGGGTCAATCAATCGCCGTGGCACTGTATCCGTCCACACCAGCTTGGTCGCAATAATGCCCGCCAGGTTCTGTTCTGCCCGGCGCGGGTTCATCCGATCGTCTTCCCAGACGAACTTGTACCCATGCGGCACTTTCAATCCTTTGGCTTGCTGTCGGTTGAGGTACACGTGTTTCGGCATCACACGGGTGCGAAGCGACATGCCCGAAGATGTGGCCTCGGCCAAAGTGACGGTTTGAGGGGCAACTGGCCTGCGCACCAGCGTCACGTTCTTGGCCGGCGCATGGCGCGTTTGTTGCTTTTGCACCTGCGAGGTTGCGCTAACGGTAGCTGGTGCACGCCGCATCAATGTCGGCTGGGGTGCGATACTGTTGGTCAACGGCGCGGACACTTCGACGGCGCCGTTGATTTCCAGCGGCGCATTTGCCCGTACTGTCCTTAAGGTCGGCTCTGCGCCACAAACAATTTTCCGGTCCCTGGTGACGCGCGGCACCCATTCCACTGCACCATCCACGCCCGCTCGGATATAAACGCAGCCTGTACTGTCGACATATTGGCTCGCCGTATAGTCACTGGGTGGAAACTCGGCCGGCCCGGTGTTGGACCGCAAACTCTGCGCCGAGGCTGTGCTGGCCGCGAAACCGCAGATTGAAACCGCCACAATTGCAAATTTGGTAAACGTCATCATTGCCCCCACAAGATCTAGCGGTGACGATGCCGCAAGGCGCCCGCGAAGGCAAGAGCCACGCCCTGTTTACCCCTTACGGAATGCGCCGATCACTTGGTGCCGAACATGCGGTCCCCGGCATCGCCCAAACCCGGTACGATGTATCCGATGTCATTCAGGCGGTCATCCACGGACGCCGTGACAATCGGCACATCGGGGTGCGCTTCTTTCATCCGTGCAATGCCTTCGGGTGCAGCCAGAAGACACAGAAATCGGATGTTCGTGGCCCCCGATTGCTTGAGCAAGTCGATAGCGGCGACCGAAGAGTTGCCTGTGGCCAGCATCGGATCAACGGCGATTACCAAGCGGTCATCCAATCCTTCGGGAACTTTGAAATAGTATTGCACCGGCTTAAGGGTCTCTTCATCACGGTAAAGCCCCACAAACCCGACGCGGGCGGAGGGGATCAACTCCAGAACGCCGTCCAACAGCCCGTTGCCAGCCCGCAAGATCGAGATCAGAGCCAGCTTTTTGCCATCCAGCGTCGGCGCATCCATTTCCTGCATAGGGGTTTCAATGCGCTTGGTGGTCATGGGCAGGCCGCGCGTCACCTCATAGGCGAGCAACTGGCTGATTTCTCGCAAAAGCTGACGAAAGACGGCAGTGGGCGTGGTCTTGTCGCGCATGATTGTCAGCTTGTGTTGCACCAAAGGGTGATCGACGACGGTCAAATGGTCAGACATGCGCGGCTCCTTCATAAGTGTTGCAATGGGTGTAAACAGGTTCACCGGTGGGCCGCAACCCTAGGCGGGTATTGGCACTTTGAGATGCTCTGCAACCAACCTCGCGACATCGGCAAAGCCAATGTGCCCCAAGGATCCGCCACCGCACCCGGCGATCAGAACAGGTACGCGTTCGCGGGTGTGATCCGTCCCGACCCACGTCGGATCATTTCCGTGATCCGCCGTCAAAAGCAGCATGTCACCGTCTCGCATCCGCTCCAGTACGCCGCCGACCTGCGCGTCGAACCATTCGAGATGACGCGCATAGCCGGACACATCCCGGCGGTGGCCGTAAAGGCTGTCGAATTCGACGAAATTGGCAAAGATCAGGCTTCCGTCATCCGCGTCGTCCAGCAGATCATTCAAGTGATGCATCAGCCTGTCATCCGTACCTTTGCGGATGTCGTCAAACCCTTGCATTGAGAAAATATCTCCAACCTTTCCAACGCCATAAACCCGCCGCCCCGCATTCTGCACCCAATTGCTCAGCACCGGAGCGGGCGGGGCAATCGCATAATCACGGCGGTTACTGGTGCGGGTAAAGCGGCCGGGTGTGCCGACAAAGGGGCGGGCGATGACGCGGCCCACTTTCATGGCGTGCAGGTGCGGCGCGAGCGTACGGCACAACTCCAGTAACCGCTCCAGGCCAAAGGTTTCTTCATGCGCCGCAATCTGAAACACAGAATCCGCCGAAGTGTAGCAGATCGGCCAACCGCTGCTGATGTGTTCGGCCCCGTGTTCGGCGATGATTTCGGTGCCCGAGGCATGGCAGTTCCCCAAAATGCCATCGGTTTTGGCGAGGCGGCACACCTCGGCGATCAGGTCATCAGGGAACGCGTGTGCTGTGTTTGGGAAATAGTGCCAATCCCACGGTACGGGCACGCCTGCCAACTCCCAATGCCCGGACGGTGTGTCTTTGCCTTTCGATACCTCAGTGGCCGCACCCCATGTCCCCTGTTGGTTCGGTCTCGAAACCGGGCATGTCATCGCCGCTGGCCAGTCGCACGGCTGCACCCAATCCCATCGCTTCCAGATGTGGAAGCTTGAGCGCGCCGTCTCTGCCGTCGTTGGCCTTGCCTACGGCACAAGCCATGGCGATATGAGCGACCGTATTTGCACCCGTGTCGGGAACGGTGCCATTGAAATACGCATCCGCGTCGGGGGCGCCGCCGATACCAACCGAATCCATGACCACCAAAAAGGCACGGGCCATCAGCCGATCCTTTCCTGAATGAGATCGGGTATCTGGGGCGCTTCGGCTGCCATGGTGATCGCCGTGCGCACCTCTTTTGCGGCCCGGTCGGCGGCATCCGAACGCGCCGCATGCACAACGGCCAAAGGTTGGCCCGCTTCGACACGAGACCCCAGACGGATGACATTCTGCAACCCAACGCTCGGGTCGACGACATCGCTTTCCACAGCGCGGCCACCGCCAAGTGCCACCACCGACAACCCAAGCGCCTCGCCATCAATTGCGCTGACATAACCGCTGTGTGGCGCCTTTACCTCGCGGATCACATTCGCCTCTGGCAAAAACCGCGCCCAGTTTTCGACGAAATGCACCGGGCCTCCCATCGCCGCGATCATGCGGCCGAAACGCTCGGCTGCGCGCCCATCGCGGATTGCGGCATCTATGGCCTCCGCTCCGGCCTGCACATCCTGCGCCAATCCGCCTGCTTCAAGCAACACCCCCCCCAAGGCGACCGTGATATCAACCAACGCACCGCGCGCATCGCCACGCAACACGCGCATCACCTCGGCCACCTCCAACGCATTGCCCAAACTCGGCGCTAACGGCTGGCTCATGTCGCTGATGATAGCGGTGGTTTTGCATCCGCTGGCATTGGCTGTGTCGACCAGTGCGCGCGCCAATGCGCGAGCCGCGTCAGTGTTTTTCATGAACGCACCGCTGCCCGCTTTGACGTCCAGGACAAGCGCCTGCAAACCACCGGCCAGCTTTTTCGACAGGATCGACGCCGTGATCAGATCAAGGCTGTCGACCGTCGCCGTGACATCACGCACTGCATACAGCCGCTTGTCTGCGGGCGCGATATTTCCGGTCGCACCCACAATCGCGCAACCCGCATCCGCCACAACGGACCGAAACCGCGCCTCGTCCAAGGCGACGCTGACACCGGGCACGGCCTCCATTTTGTCCAACGTGCCGCCCGTGTGCCCCAACCCTCGGCCCGAGATCATCGGGACATATGCCCCGCAGGCAGCCAGCGCGGGGGCCAGCACCAATGACACGCAATCGCCAATGCCACCCGTAGAATGCTTGTCAAGCACCGGTCCCGGCACATCCCACGTCATGACTTGGCCACTGTCACGCATCGCAAGTGTCAGCGCCACGCGGCCCGCGTCGTCCAGTCCGCGTTGACAGACGCCCATTGCAAATGCGCCCGCCTGTGCGTCGCTCACCGACCCATCCGCCAGACCCTGCGCCATCCATGTCAACTGATCTGCGCTAAGCGCAGCTCCCGCGCGCAACTGCGCCAGAATTGCACGCGCGTCCATGCTCTATTGCTCCATATGCTCGGCATTGAACACGCCGGGCAGCAATGCACCGACCGTCGTGACCTGCTCCATCCCGCCCGTTGTCGCCATCGTGACCTTGGCATCCGGCCCCGCAAATTCCGCCAACTTTTGGCGGCATCCACCACAGGGTGTTACTGGCATCGGGCTGCCCGCGATTACATAGGCCTCAACGATCTGCCCCTCGCCTGCGGCAACCATGGCCGCGATGGCTCCGGCTTCGGCGCAGGTGCCTTCGGGATAGGCGACGTTTTCGACATTGCAGCCGACATAAACCGCACCGGAGGCCGTACGAATGGCCGCCCCAACCTTGAAGTTCGAATAAGGCGCATATGCGTTTTCACGCACGGCAAAGGCGGCGTCTTTCAGTGACATTGCGCTCTCCTATTTCTGCGTCGTCTCAAAGATGCCCGGCAAGGACACTTCAAGCAATTCCAGATCGTCGGTCGCATCCGAATACCGCACCCTCATGCCCGGCGGGATCACAAAGGCATCGCCCGCTTCCAGCGGGTATGGATCACGTCCGTCACCTTCCAAAGTCATCTGCCCGTCCATCACAAAAGTGAACAAAATGTCGCTGTTGTGCACAGTCCAATCGGGCATCCCTTCTCCCTTTCGCACTACGTGAACGCCTGCAACTCCGCCAGTGTGATCTGCGATGGTCGTGTCACGGCTCTGGAATCCGGGCAGTCGAAACGGGGCCCATGTGGCCTGATCCGCCTGGTGATGTACAAACCTTTGGCCTTGAAACACCCGGTCGAGGTTTGCTGGTCCGTTGGGAAGCTCCATCTGGTGGTCAATCGTCGTCACGTGCTCGGCCGGAACCCCAATTTCGATCACTTCGATATTGTCACTCGCAAAAAGCACGCGGTGGCGGATTTCCGGCGGCTGGATGACGCAGTTCCCGGCATGAAGGCGAAACGGCTCGCCCTGATCTTCGTACACAAGGTCAACCCAACCACGATAGCAGAAAATCAACTGAAACCCGACCGTGTGATAATGCACCATGTCAGGCACCGGGCCACCATCGGGGATACGGATGTGGCTGGCGATGATCGACCCGCCCAACCGATCCGGGATCAGATCGCGGTAATGCATGCCAGCGCGCCCGATGATCCAGGGCGCTTGATCCGCGAGGCGCCGCACCACAAACGAGTGCACCGTCTCGGGCATGACCAACGGTTCGTGCAGCGGCACAATCTCGACCTGCGTCCCATTGGGTGCGGTCAGGCTGCGCGCACCACCCGCAAACGTGTCGGGTTCATCCGTCAAAATCCGCAACGTTCCGGCAGGTTCCGTCGCGCCTTTTTGGATGCGCAACCGTAGTCCATGGCCTGAAAACACCGCTACCGATGGGTCATCAGCGGGGTAGATGCTGTCCATCCGCATGCCCAGAACCTTGGTGAAAAACGGAATGTCATCGCGCAAATCCTCAGTTGGCAAGCGCACTTCCGCTTGAATATCGCTCATAAACCCTCCTGCATATCCGCCGCTATCCTGCGCGCCACTGGCCGTATTTACAACCCACCGCCCCAACGTCATCTGGACCAGATACGACATGACACATGCGCCATTCCACCCTTAGCCCTGAACATCTGCTTGGCCCCGAAGAAAAATTAGTTTAACACTAAACTATTCTGAACAAGAGGGCTTGAAAGCATGTCAGACACCCCAAATCTGCGCAAGGCGGCACTGGATTATCACGCTTTTCCGAAACCCGGAAAACTGGAAATCCGCGCAACCAAGCCTTTGGCAAACGGGCGTGATCTGGCCCGCGCCTATTCCCCGGGGGTGGCCGAAGCCTGCATCGAGATCAAGGCGGACCCGGCGACGGCGGCGCTTTATACATCGAGGGCCAATCTGGTGGGGGTCGTGACCAACGGCACAGCCGTGCTGGGTCTTGGCAACATCGGCGCGCTGGCCTCCAAACCTGTGATGGAGGGCAAGGCCGTTCTGTTCAAGAAATTCGCGGGCATCGACTGCTTTGACATTGAAGTGAACGAGGCAGACCCTGAAAAGCTGGCTGATATCGTATGCGCGCTTGGCCCGACATTCGGCGCGATCAACCTCGAAGACATCAAGGCGCCTGATTGCTTTACCGTCGAACGTATCTGCCGCGAGCGTATGGACATTCCCGTGTTTCACGACGACCAGCATGGCACTGCGATTGTTGTCGGTGCAGCGGTCAAGAATGCGCTTTTTGTGGCTGGCAAGCGGTTCGAAGATATCAAAATCGTTTCAACCGGTGGCGGTGCGGCCGGGATTGCCTGCCTCAACATGCTGCTGAAAATGGGCGTGAAACGTGAAAATGTCTGGCTTTGCGACATTCACGGGCTGGTCTATGAGGGCCGTGATGTGGATATGAACCCCATCAAGTCGGAGTTCGCGCAAAAGACCGATCTCAGAACGCTTGAAGACGTCATTCCGCAAGCGGACGTTTTCCTCGGCCTCTCTGGTCCCGGTGTTCTGAGTGCCGAAATGGTGATGCAGATGACGGATCAGCCCATCGTATTTGCCTTGGCCAACCCGACCCCTGAAATCCTGCCTGACGAAGTGCGCCGCGTCGCACCTAATGCAATCATCGCCACGGGCCGCTCTGATTTTCCCAATCAGGTCAATAACGTGCTGTGCTTCCCCTTCATCTTTCGCGGCGCTTTGGACGTAGGCGCCACGACCATCAATGACGAAATGCAACTGGCGTGTATCGACGGCATCGCCGAACTGGCCCGCGCAACGACCTCTGCCGAAGCGGCGGCGGCCTATCAGGGCGAACAACTGACGTTTGGCGCTGATTATCTGATCCCCAAACCCTTTGATCCGCGTTTGGTGGGTGTGGTGTCCTCTGCGGTGGCTCGTGCCGCGATGGAAACGGGCGTTGCGTTGCGCCCGATAGATGATCTGGAAGCCTACCGTCAGAAATTGGATGGCTCAGTCTTCAAATCAGCCCTTTTGATGCGCCCAGTCTTTCAGGCCGCGCGGACGTCGCCGCGCCGCATTGTTTTTGCGGAAGGCGAGGACGAACGCGTGTTGCGCGCTAGCCAGGCCATGCTGGAGGAAACCACTGAACGCCCCATTCTGATCGGACGCCCCGAAGTCATAGAGAGCCGCATTGAACGGGCGGGCTTGACCATTCGCCTCGGGCAAGACGTTGATCTGGTGAACCCGGAAAACGATCCACGCTACCGCGACTACTGGGAAAGCTATCATGGGTTGATGGCCCGGCGCGGCGTGACGCCCGATCTGGCGCGCGCCATCATGCGGACCAATACGACGGCTATTGGTGGGGTGATGGTGCACCGCGAAGAGGCCGACAGCTTGATTTGCGGCACGTTCGGAGAATTTCGTTGGCACCTCAATTATATCCAGCAAATTCTGGGCGATCAGAACCTGCACCCCGTTGGCGCCTTGTCGCTGATGATCCTTGAAGACGGTCCATTGTTCGTGGCGGACACGCAGGTGCATCTGCATCCCAAGCCTGAGCAAATCGCCGAAATCGCGATCGGTGCTGCGCGCCATGTGCGGCGTTTCGGGATTGAACCCAAGATCGCATTTTGCTCGCAGTCGCAATTCGGCAATCAGGGCGAAGGATCGGGCGGGCGGTTGCGCGCCGCCCTTCGTTTGCTCGACGAGGGTGGCCATGATTTCTGCTACGAGGGCGAGATGAACATCGACACCGCGCTGGACCCAGAATTGCGCGCCCGCATCTTGCCAAAAAATCGTATGGAGGGGGCCGCGAATGTGCTGGTTTTCGCCCATGCCGATGCGGCCTCCGGCGTGCGCAATATCCTCAAGATGAAAGGCGGCGGCCTTGAAGTCGGGCCGATTCTGATGGGTATGGGCAACAAGGCGCATATCGTATCACAATCCATCACCGCACGCGGATTGCTGAACGTGGCCGCCATCGCAGGCACGCCGGTGGCCCATTACGGATAGGCCAACGCAAGACGCCGCCCCGGTTCGGGACGGCGTCGGTTCAGGCATGTGGTTAGGTGTTATTTTGTAGCTGCGGCAGCAGGTTTCGGAGCCGGTTTCGCCGCTGCTTTGGCCTTTTTCTTTTTGTTCGCGATCTTTTCACCCATGGTGAGACCTTTCGTTGCGATGTGGCGGTCACCTATGACATGGACCGCCTTTTCAAAATGCCTTGAACCGATGCCCAAATCTGATCCGTTTTCGACACAGTAGACAATTTTCGACATCCATTTGCGTCCTGAACTGCGGCGAAACCGAATACCAACACATCGGGCGATCTGAAGCTGACGTTCAAACCGTTACCCTTAACAGACTTGCCCCCGGCACCGCCCCTGAGTAACACCTGTTTGTATAATTTGGAGGAGCGCTCTCATGGCATATTCGGACATCTACACCGCCAGTCTGACGGATCCGGAAAAATATTGGATGGAGCAATCCAAGTCGATTGACTGGGTTGAAGCCCCCAAACAGGCGCTTTTTGATCGCGGTGACCATATCTACGAATGGTACGCGGATGCGATGGTCAACGGCTGCTACAACGCCGTAGACCGTCACGTCGAGGCCGGGCGCGGCGATCAGGTCGCGATCATCCACGACAGCCCAATCACAGACACCAAGTCGAAACTGACCTATGCGGAACTTCAAGAGCGTGTGGCCTCACTCGCCGGCGCGTTGCAGGCACAGGGCGTAAGCAAGGGCGACCGGGTGATCATTTACATGCCGATGATCCCAGAAGCTTTGGAAGCCATGCTGGCATGCGCGCGCATCGGCGCCGTCCACTCCGTTGTTTTCGGTGGTTTTGCCGCACATGAACTGGCGGTACGTATTGATGATTGCACGCCCAAGGCCATCATTGCCGCTTCTTGCGGCTTGGAGCCGGGTCGTGTCGTGCACTACAAGCCTTTGCTGGACGGCGCGATTGATCAGGCCGCACACAAGCCAGACGTCTGCTTTATCTTCCAGCGCCCGCAAGAACAGGCCGAACTGATCCCCGGTCGCGATCTCGATTGGCACGCCGCACAAGACGGCGTGACCCCTGCGCCCTGCGTTCCCGTCGAAGGCAACCATCCGGCGTACATCCTCTACACCTCCGGAACCACGGGCGCACCCAAGGGCGTAGTACGGCCAACCGCCGGACACCTTGTCGCCCTGCACTGGACGATGAAAAACATCTATGACGTAGACCCCGGTGATGTGTTCTGGGCCGCGTCCGATGTCGGTTGGGTCGTTGGCCACTCCTACATCTGTTACGGGCCTCTGATTGCTGGCAACACCACCGTGGTCTTCGAAGGCAAACCTGTCGGCACGCCTGATCCCGGCACGTTCTGGCGGGTCATTTCAGAGCACAACGTGCGCAGCTTTTTCACAGCGCCCACGGCCATACGCGCTGTCAAACGCGAAGATCCCAAGGGAGAATTCTCTAAGAAATACGACCTCAGCGGCCTTCGTGCGCTCTATCTGGCGGGCGAACGGGCCGACCCGGATACCATCGTTTGGGCGCAGGAGGTGCTGCAAAAACCGGTCTATGATCACTGGTGGCAGACCGAAACCGGCTACACCATTGCGGGCAACCCCGCAGGTCTTGAGGCGCTTCCTGTCAAGATCGGCTCGCCCACGGTGCCGATGCCGGGGTACGACATCCGTATCCTCGATGATGCGGGCCATCCACAAAAACCCGGTGAACTGGGGGCCATCGCAATCAAACTGCCGTTGCCGCCTGGCACCTTGCCGACGCTTTGGAATGCCGAAGACCGGTTCAAGAAAAGCTACCTGAACACCTTCCCCGGCTACTATGAAACGGGCGATGCGGGCATGATGGATGAGGACGGATACCTCTATATCATGGCGCGCACCGATGACGTGATCAACGTAGCCGGCCACCGCCTGTCGACCGGCGCGATGGAAGAGGTTCTGGCCTCTCATCCAGATGTCGCGGAATGCGCCGTAGTTGGCGTGTCGGATGCTCTCAAAGGGCAAAGCCCGGTTGGCTTTGTGTGTTTGACCAACGGTGTGAACCGCCCGCATGCCGAAATTACGGACGAATGCGTCAAACTGATCCGAGATCAGATCGGACCTGTCGCCGCGTTCAAAAAGGCCGTCGTGGTGGACCGTCTGCCGAAAACCCGTTCGGGCAAAATCCTGCGTGCCACGGTCGTCAAGATCGCGGACGGCGAGGACTTCAAGATGCCCGCAACAATTGATGATCCAGCCATTCTGGATGAAATCCGCGCGGCCTTGCAGACAATCGGGTATGCTAAAGGATAAGCATACATCAGAGGTCGCAGGTTTGGATTCAATTCACACGGCTCGCAGGGGCGAGATACAAGACGTTATCGAATGGCTCATCACTGAGGGCCTGAACGGCACGCATTATGCCGAGTTGCTCGAAACGCTGTGTCACAAGATGGAAGCAGCCGGTATCCAGTTGATGCGCATGAACTTGTCCATGCGTGCATACCACCCTGAGTTCGGGGCATTTGCGTATCGCTGGAAGCGTGCAGATGGAATCATACACGAACAATATGAGCGCAACACGACAGAGCAGACCGGGTGGCTTCAAAGCCCGCTCAAATACACTCTGGACAATAATCTGACCGAGTTTCGCGCGCGTTTGACCCCGGATCATGAGCCCTTTGAGTATCCGGTTTTTTACGATCTACAGCAGCAAGGGGCGACCGAGTACCTGATAACCGGGACGCCGTTTTCAAGCAGTCATGCGTACCTGACCAGCGATGATCGACGTCTGCCTGAGGGCATGCAGATTTCATGGACGACCGACCACCCGGAAGGGTTTTCCGATGTGCAAGTCGCAGAGATTCAGAGCGTACTTCCGGCCCTTGGCCTCGCGCTCAAGTCGAACTCGAATTACGAGATGGCGCAGGACTTGCTGTCCACCTATCTTGGCGGCGATGCCGGGGCACGCGTCTTGTCAGGCGATATCGTGCGCGGCTCCGTAGACAACATCCAAGCCGTGATCCTGTATTTCGATTTGCAGGGCTTTACCAAGCTTTCTGAAATCCTGCCCGCCCCGGAAATCATCGCAATGCTGAATGATTACTTTGGTGCGGTGGTCCCTGCCATCCACGCGCATGGTGGCAACGTACTGAAGTTCATGGGCGATGGCCTCTTGGCGATTTTTGCAACCGATCAAGTGGAAGATGCCAATCTGGCGGCCCTTGAAACGATCGATGCGTTCAACAGGGAATTGCCCGAAATCAGCCGCCGGCGCGAAGCCAACCAGTTGCAAAGCACCGGTTTCACCGTCGGCGTTCATGCTGGAGACGTGCTTTATGGAAATATCGGCGCGTCTGACCGGCTAGATTTCACGGTTATCGGATCGGCGGTAAACACGACGGCCCGCATTTCGGCCATGTGTAGCAATGTCGATCAGGCGATCGTCATCTCGGGCAAAGTTGCGCAACCACTGCTGGAGCGCCGAGCAGACCTTGTGTCTTTGGGCCACTACCGATTACGCGGCGTGGCGGACAGGTTGGAGCTGTTCACGCTCGACTGAAGGCAGCGCCCTCGTCATCAACGTAAACTCACCAAGCTTGACCGACACCGCGACAAACATCTCGGACACAGAGCTGACAATTTCACACTCGCTCAACTTTGGACACACGACGCAATCCTCCGGGTTTTACCAGTTTTCAGGCGGTCACGATCTCGGCTGCGTGAACGAAGCGTCTCATACAGGCGCCAACAAAATGGACCCCTCCTCTTGGGATTAATTTGATCTGCTTATGCGCGGCACATTCTCCGGCATAAGCGCAATGGCCGGACTGGAATGGGCCTTCACGTACAGGACCAAGTCGAACGGCGTTGAGAACCACCCGCCCCAAGCTGGTGTGGGCGCAAACGCGCTGGAGCGCGGTGATGTTGGTGTCTCGATGTGATGATATGAAACCCGCTCAGACGCATCGAATGTGGCTGGCGTCACAACCACAGGGGCCACTGTAGCGTTGGCGCCTTTGGCACCCGCAAAAATGGCGACATCAATGTCGATCTCGGCTTTGGTTCCATCGGTCCGAATAGCAACATTTTACCCGTTCCGCTGCCTGCTGCGGTTTCTATGTTGCTGGCGGCTATCGGCGGCTTGGGTGTGGCTGGACGTCACCGATTAGCCTGAGCCTTTTTGCTTATGAAACGACGATCAGGGTACCTTCGGGTGCCCTTTTCTTTTGCCCAGCTAACTTGTGTGCGGTGTCGGCAGGTCGGCAATGCTTCTGAGGTAATCGTTGGAATAATCCACCTCAAGCTCGATCCACACCGGCAGATGATCCGACATCTCATGCGTGCGCCAGCTCCGGTAGGAAGATGGCCAGTTGGAATAGGGTTTGCCAGTGTCAGGCGCATCGCGGATATCACGGGCGATTTGCTCGTAGTCAGCGGATTCGGCATCGGTGAAAACGCTATCCTGCCAACGCACGACCCCATGACCCAGCATGTGGCTGACATCTTGCGGTCCCGTAAAGGCAATCTGGTCGTAGTGCTTGGTGCCCGTCAGCGATGTGGGGCCGATGTCCGGCACTTCGAACCCGTTCTTTGTCAATGCCTTGAAACCTGCGTCCTGACGATCTTCGATGTTCATATCGCCCAAAAATATGTGGACCTCATCGGCATCTTTTGCGCGGTCTTTCAGGATGCTGGAGATCACGCGTATTTCATCTTCACGCAGCGGGCGGTCCTTGACCTCTTCGAAAACGATATGCGCCGAACATAGCGTGAAGCGAAACCAGCCGGCTTGAAACGACGCAAAAAACGGCGTTCTGCCAATCTGCTCGTCGCCTGGAAGCATTCCTTTGGGCAGGACCAGCTCTCCGATGAGATTGCGAAACCGAACACGGTTGCGGTTGTAAACAAAAGCCATACGCTCGTGATTGCCGCGCCCACCACCGGAGCTGTCGTTGACGAAAAAATCCCAGTTCGGACCCAAGAGGCGCATCAAACGCTCCATCGCCTCCATGTCCTTGACCTCCTGAATGGCGCAGATGTCAAAGTGATCAATGATCTCGGCAATGTAGTGATAGCTTTCGGCAAGACGTTTGCGACCGCCGTCAAAATGCCGGATGTTCCATGATCCGATAATCAGCGAGTTGGGCCGACGCCGGGATGTGATCTGGGTATCCAGTGCCGCACGCAGGCGCAGCAATCGATCCGCGATCCAGCCTGCCTGACCCGGCGCTTCGCGTCCTCTGGGATATAGGGATTTTCGCTTGAGTGATTGATAAAAGGCCATTCTGCGATCCTGAAAAAGCTACTTCCAATGGCGCAATCATAGCGTGAATTGATCAAGCTGAGGAGTATATTTCTGCACCGGCCGGGGGCGCTGCCCCGCACTCAGACCTGACGGTCTTCGTCCCCCGAGGTGTTTTCGGCGAAAGGAAGACTGGCCGTTTCGCCCTGCTGTGGCGTGAGGCCGTAGGGTTGGGCAATGTCCCAAACATGTCGTGGCACCATGTTCTTGAGCTTGGCGGGCTCTTCTCGGCGCAGGTGAAGAATGGTTTCTGCGGCCTTCATCTCTAGCCTTGCACGTGCAAATTCCAGACCGCGTGGACCGATCCGGGGTTGCAGCCAGCTGACAATCGGGCGGAGCCAGTCCGGCATCCGTCGCAGAGGCAGACCGCCTGCGGCGCGTTCCGTATTGGCGATGAAACCTTTGACGGCACTTGTCCGTTTGCCTGCTGAACCGGGCGCATCGAGGGCGATCTCATCCCCCAAAGCGTCGAGGACTTCAGCGCCGCGCGCATTGCGCACAAGGACCCACTGGTCGCCCTCTCCGCCCATATAGCCGACCGTGATGTCCGCCAGTGCATTGGTGTAATCCACACAAGTACGGCAGGTGAGCGGAAAGAAATCGCGCGGCAGGTCGGAAATGGGCAACGCCAAAAAAGGGATCAATCGGGTGCGACCATCGACAAAGCGCAACTCCACTTTGAAATCCGCGCGGAATTCCAGATAGGTGATCGTATCGGGCGCCTCATCCAGCAAGGCCAGAAAGCTGTGAAAGTTTTCAGTGGTTGTGTTGTCAGAACACGGCGTGCCAATCACGTAGAGCCGTTCAAGCCCCAATTCGGCCTCCAATGCGCGCAGCGCATAGATCTGGCATGGGATTCCGATCACGGCGAGGCGTTTGAACCCCTGCTCCTGCGCGGTTTCCAACAAGGCCAGAAGCGGCGCGTAGCCCATGCGCATACCACGGGCGCGGGACATATCTGCGGGGTCCGTAATCAGTGCGGGTTTGGGACGCCAGCTGTCGATTTCATCGGGCACCATGCACAAAACCGCGTCGACTTTATCGTTCTGGAGAAGGCGCGCACCGAGCGACGTTGTTATGCCGGTCCACTGTGCGCCTTTTTTCGGCGCACGCATGCGGGCGCGGTACATCGCCTGAACGGGGCCGAAAAACACCTCGTCCCCCGGTCCACGCGCGCGGCCATGAACTGCCTTTTCCAGCCGTGGGTAATCGGGTGCGATGAACTGACATGCTCGCCCGCAGGCTTTGGGATCAGCGGTGCGTGAAATGCCGCAATCAGTGCACAGGCCGCGTGGCACAGCAGGGCGCAGCTCAGGCGTGATCATGTGAATTGCTCACTGATCAGACGCTCCTCCAACCCGTGGCCGGGGTCGAAGAGGATGCGGTGTGACACCTCCGGCTCGGACCGGATCAACACGCTGACCACATCGCGCACGGCACTGGAATCCGCTTCGGCCATAACGGGACGTTTTTCCGGCTCGACGACGTCAAAGCGGACTTCTGCGGATTTTGGCAAGAGCGCCCCGCGCCACCTGCGGGGGCGAAAGGCGCTCATTGCCGTCAGGGCCAATACATCGGATCCAATCGGAATGATCGGACCGTGCGCAGAGTAGTTGTAAGCGGTCGAACCCGCAGGCGTTGAGACCAGCGCACCATCACACACCAGTTCCGCCATCCGCAGCCGCCCGTCGATCGTGATGCGCAGTTTTGCAGCTTGCGGACCGGCGCGCAGCAGCGACACCTCGTTGATGGCAAGTGCGCGGTGAAGGGTTCCATCAACCTGCGTGGCCGTCATGGAGAGCGGGTTCAGCTCTGCTTCTTCGGCAGCTTCAAGCCGCGCGGGCAGGTCGCTTTCCGAATACTCGTTCATCAAGAACCCAATGGTGCCACGGTTCATGCCATAGACCGGGGCCGCCAAATTTTGCGTGTCATGCAACGTCTGCAGCATGAAGCCGTCACCACCCAAAGCCACGACAACATCGGCCTGATCCTGCGGCACATCACCGTATCGCGTGATCAGTGCGGCCCGCGCCGTCTGGGCCACGTCCGCCCTGCTGGCCGTAAATGCAATTTTCAGCGGCATGTTGTTTCCGATCCGCGTAAGTTTGATCCAAAACAAACACATATCCCCGGCAAGGACCAGCCATTGCAATGCCTCGGCGGTTGCTTCGTGCTGTCCCGTTATGCGATCCTTGCCGCAACTCAAAGACACAGGGTCGTTTTACCATCTTTTCGCAGCCGTGGGTTTCCTATACGAAACACGCGAATCCATTGCGCTTTTGGACCCGTCATCATTAGGAGCTCGCACATGAACGCACCGCACCGTGCCCCCGGTTTTTTCACCAAATCGCTTGCCGACAGCGACCCAGAGATCTTTGCCTCAATCACGGGCGAGTTGGGACGTCAGCGCGACGAAATCGAATTGATCGCATCGGAAAACATCGTGTCCAACGCCGTGCTCGAAGCGCAGGGCTCGGTGATGACGAACAAATACGCCGAAGGCTATCCCGGACGGCGCTACTATGGCGGTTGCCAGTTCGTGGATGTTGCGGAAAACCTTGCCATTGAACGCGCCTGCAAACTTTTTGACTGCGGGTTTGCCAACGTACAGCCCAACTCGGGCAGTCAGGCCAACCAAGGGGTTTTTCAGGCGCTTTTGAAGCCCGGTGATACCATCTTGGGCATGAGCCTTGATGCGGGTGGACACCTGACCCACGGTGCAGCCCCCAACCAGTCGGGCAAATGGTTCAACGCAATCCAGTACGGTGTGCGCAAAGAAGACAACCTGCTCGACTACGATCAGGTCGAGGCGCTGGCCAAGGAACATCAACCCAAGATGATCATCGCCGGCGGCTCCGCCATTCCGCGGCAAATTGATTTTGCACGGATGCGCGCGATTGCCGATATGGTCGGTGCCTATCTGCACGTGGATATGGCGCATTTCGCCGGGCTTGTGGCCGCCGGCGAGCACCCCTCTCCCTTCCCACACGCGCATGTGGCCACGACGACCACGCATAAGACATTGCGCGGACCACGCGGCGGCATGATCCTGACCAATGACGAAGCGCTGGCGAAAAAATTCAACTCCGCCATCTTCCCCGGCATTCAGGGCGGCCCTCTGATGCATGTCATCGCAGCGAAAGCCGTGGCCTTCGGCGAAGCGCTGCGCCCGGATTTCAAATCCTACATCCAGCAGGTCGTGACCAACGCTCAGGCGCTGTCGGATCAACTCATCAAAGGCGGGCTGGACACCATCACGCATGGCACCGATACGCATGTGGTGCTGGTTGACCTGCGCCCCAAGGGTGTCAAAGGTAATGCGACCGAAAAGGCGCTGGGTCGCGCGCATATCACTTGCAACAAAAACGGCGTGCCGTTCGATCCTGAAAAGCCGACCGTCACGTCGGGCATTCGCCTCGGCTCGCCTGCGGGTACCACACGCGGCTTTGGCGAACCCGAATTCCGCCAAATTGCCGACTGGATCATCGAAGTGGTCGATGGGCTGGCCACCAATGGCGAAGAAGGCAACGCAGCTGTTGAGGCCAAGGTCAAAGCCGAAGTTGCCGCAATGTGCGCACGCTTTCCGATGTACCCCAACCTTTGAACGCCTTGCGCCGTTGCGCGGATTACCAAACGCCTCGGGGTCAAATCCGGGGCGTTTTTTTTGATTGTGCGACGGAATATCCATCCAAACGCGTATGACTTCATGCCCCAACAGACACAGGAGTGTGACATGCGCCTGCCCTTCGCAACGCCGATTTATGTATTGATGCTTGCCATTGCGATTGGATGCCTTGCGGCAGCCGCCACGGCGCAGGATGCATCACTGTGCAGCTATCGCCTCTAACATCCACATCGTACGACAAAATGTGCTTAGCCCGTCAGACGGTACCACTCCACCACAGCCAAACGACAAAGGCGGCCAAAACCACAAGAAATTGCAGCGCCACAAGCGCGGCCAATCGCAAACGTCTGTCCTTGCGCTCTTCGGCCAGATCCACGGCATCGAGGTGGTGTGCGATCTCCCGACAGGCGGCCTCAAAGGTGGCGCGATCGATCTGACGCTCCAACTTGGGATTTCCGCCCAGCGCCTGCGCGGCCAGCACCACATCGGCAGCACGCCGCACGCGCTTAGGCAGCCGGCGCCCTGCGCGACGAACACCCTGCGCAAAGCTCTTGGCCCGCAACCCCAGACGTTTTTCCATCTGCGCGCGCAAAGCATCAGCCCGGCGGTCAATATCCACTGTTCCCATCACAGCACAGACACTAACCACGGACACCACCGGCGCGCAATCGCTCTGGGCAACGAAGTCTGTTTGGGCTAGCTCCTTGCCCATGCTCAGCTATTCCGAATTTGGCGATCCCGCCAACCCGCGCGTTTTGATCGTTCATGGCCTTTATGGCTCTGGACGCAATTGGGGCGTTATTGCCAAACGCCTCAGCGACCGTTCGCATGTTGTCACCGTCGACATGCGCAATCATGGCGAAAGCCCCAGATCGGACAGCCAGAGCTATGACGACATGGCCGACGATCTGGCTGAAGTCATCTATCACTTGGGCGCGCCGTTCCACGTTGTTGGCCATTCGATGGGCGGCAAAGCGGCGATGATGCTGGCGCTGAACCACGCTGATCTGGTGGACCGGCTGATCGTGGGTGACATTGCACCGGTCAGCTACAGCCATAGCCAGATGGAGTTCATCCACGCCATGCGCGCCGTCGATCTGAGCACGGTCACGCGCCGCTCCGATGCAGAAGCGCAGTTGGCCGCTCAGGGGGTTGAACCGGCGCTGTGCAGTTTCTTCACCCAATCGCTGGATGTGGGCGCGAAACGCTGGAAACTGAACCTTGATGCGCTTGCGGCCAATATGGACAACATTCTGGCCTTTCCCGAAAACACCGCGCAATTTGACGGGCCTACGCTGTTTTTGTCGGGTGCCACATCTGACTATGTCCGCCCAGAATACCGCCCCGAAATAAAAGCCCGTTTTCCGGCGGCGCGGTTTGCCAAGCTGCCGGGCGCCGGCCATTGGCTCCACGCCGACAAACCTCGCGAATTCGAGGCCGCAGTGCGCGCCTTTCTGGCGTTGACCTGAACGGCGCGCCGCCCACCTTTCATCAAATCCACCCTCAAAAACCTGGCAATGCACCGATGCGTCTGCGCCGGACTCTGGCAATCACGCAAGAGTCTTGCCTCACACACCCGTTATCCCTTGCGCCCCGCCGCCCTTTGCCTATAACGCGGACAATTTGGAACTGCGCTGGGGGCCCGGATCATGCCAAAAAGAACCGACATAAAATCAATAATGATCATCGGTGCAGGCCCCATCGTCATTGGGCAGGCCTGCGAATTTGACTACTCGGGTGCGCAAGCCTGCAAGGCGCTCAAAGAGGAAGGCTACCGGGTCATCCTCGTCAATTCCAACCCCGCGACCATCATGACCGACCCAGGGCTGGCTGACGCCACCTATATTGAGCCGATCACCCCCGAAATGGTCGCCAAGATCATCGAGAAAGAACGCCCCGATGCGTTGTTGCCGACCATGGGTGGACAAACCGGCCTGAACACCTCGCTGGCACTTGAAGAAATGGGGATCCTCGACAAATTCAACGTCGAGATGATCGGCGCCAAGCGCGAAGCCATCGAAATGGCAGAAGACCGCAAGCTGTTCCGCGAAGCGATGGACCGGCTCGGCATCGAAAACCCCAAAGCGACGATTGTCACAGCCCCCAAGGTTGACGGTAAGAAAGACCTCGCCGCTGGTGTGCGACTTGCGCTCGATGCATTGGACGACGTTGGTCTTCCAGCCATCATCCGCCCCGCCTTTACGATGGGCGGCACCGGCGGCGGCGTGGCTTACAACCGGGATGATTACGAAGCGATCTGCCGCTCGGGCATGGACGCCTCTCCGGTGGGTCAGATCCTGATCGACGAATCCCTGCTGGGCTGGAAAGAGTTCGAGATGGAGGTCGTGCGCGACACAGCCGACAACGCGATCATCGTCTGCTCCATCGAGAACGTGGACCCAATGGGCGTGCACACCGGCGACAGCATCACGGTGGCCCCCGCGTTGACGCTGACGGACAAAGAATACCAGATCATGCGCAACCACTCCATCGCGGTGCTGCGCGAGATCGGAGTGGAAACCGGCGGATCGAACGTGCAATGGGCCGTGAACCCCGCGGATGGGCGCATGGTCGTGATCGAGATGAACCCGCGTGTTTCACGATCTTCGGCGCTGGCATCCAAGGCCACGGGGTTTCCCATCGCCAAGATCGCCGCGAAACTGGCCGTCGGCTACACGCTTGATGAGTTGGACAACGACATCACCAAAGTCACGCCCGCCTCGTTCGAGCCGACCATTGACTACGTTGTCACCAAGATCCCCAAATTCGCCTTTGAGAAATTCCCCGGTGCAGAACCCAATCTGACGACGGCCATGAAATCCGTTGGCGAGGCAATGTCGATCGGACGCACGATCCACGAGAGCATGCAAAAGGCGCTGGCCTCGATGGAATCAGGCCTCACCGGCTTTGATGAAGTCGATATCCCCGGCGCGCCGGACAAAGCGGCGATCGTCAAAGCCATTGCACAAGCGACGCCCGACCGGATGCGCACCATCGCCCAAGCCATGCGCCACGGGCTGACGGATGACGAAATTCACGGTGTGACCATGTTTGACCCATGGTTTCTGGCCCGCATTCGCGAAATCATCGACGCCGAAGAAGCCGTCCGCAAGAACGGCTTGCCCCTGACCGAAAAAGGCCTGCGCACCCTCAAGATGATGGGCTTCACCGACGCTCGGCTGGCCACCTTGGCGGGACGCACAGAAGACAACGTGCGGCGCGCGCGCCTCAACCTTGGGGTTGTCGCCGTCTTCAAGCGGATCGACACCTGCGCCGCCGAATTCGAAGCCCAGACACCCTATATGTATTCAACCTATGAAACGCCTGTTTTTGGTGATGTCGAGTGCGAGGCGCGGCCCACCGACAAGAAGAAAGTCGTCATTCTGGGCGGCGGACCCAACCGGATCGGACAAGGGATCGAGTTCGATTACTGCTGTTGTCACGCGTGTTATGCGCTGACCGATGCGGGCTACGAAACCATCATGGTCAACTGCAACCCCGAAACCGTTTCCACTGATTACGACACCTCTGACCGGCTCTATTTCGAGCCGCTCACATTTGAGCACGTCATGGAAATTCTGCGCGTCGAGCAGGACAATGGCACGCTGCATGGCGTGATCGTCCAATTCGGCGGACAAACGCCATTGAAGATCGCGCAAGCGCTTCATGACGAAGGAATTCCGATCCTTGGCACGACACCCGATGCGATTGACTTGGCCGAAGACCGCGAACGTTTTCAGCAGCTTGTGCAGTCCTTGGGTCTCAAACAGCCACACAACGGCATCGCCCATTCCGACGCAGAGGCGCTCGCGATTGCAGCTGACATCGGCTTTCCGCTCGTGATCCGACCCTCCTATGTTTTGGGCGGTCGTGCGATGGAGATTGTGCGCGATCAGGCCAGTCTTGAACGCTACATCTCCGAGGCGGTCGTCGTTTCAGGCGATAGCCCAGTGCTGCTCGACAGCTACTTGTCGGGTGCCGTGGAACTGGACGTGGATGCGCTAAGCGACGGCACAGACGTCCACGTGGCTGGCATCATGCAGCACATCGAAGAAGCGGGCGTCCATTCCGGCGACAGCGCCTGTTCATTGCCCCCCTATTCGCTGCCGCGCGAGATCATCGCCCAAGTCGAAGAGCAAACGCACGCTTTGGCCAAGGCGCTCAACGTCGTCGGATTGATGAACATTCAGTTTGCGATCAAGGACGGCGAAATCTTCCTGATCGAGGTCAACCCGCGGGCGTCGCGGACCGTGCCTTTCGTTGCGAAGGCCACAGATTCCGCCATCGCGTCGATCGCGGCTCGGATCATGGCAGGCGAAAAACTGTCCAGCTTCGCAATGCGCGCACCCTATGATGCCGATGCCGCCTATGACGACGTGTTGCCGCTCGGTGATCCGATGACGCTGGCGGATCCCAACATGCCATGGTTCTCGGTCAAGGAAGCCGTGCTGCCCTTCGCACGCTTTCCCGGGGTGGACACGCTATTGGGCCCCGAAATGCGCTCAACCGGTGAAGTTATGGGGTGGGACCGCGATTTTCCCCGCGCATTTCTCAAGGCACAGATGGGCGCGGGCAATCCGCTGCCCTCAAAGGGCTGCGCGTTCCTGTCAATCAAGGACGCTGACAAGACCAACGATATGCTCAGCGCGGCGCGTATTCTTCTGGATCAGGAGTTCACTCTTGTCGCGACGCGCGGGACAGCGGATTGGCTGAATGCGCACGACCTGCCCTGTGGGATCGTCAACAAAGTCTATGAAGGTCGCCCCGACGTGACCGACATGATGAAAGATGAACGCATTCATCTGGTGATGAATACGACCGAAGGCGCGCAGGCCGTAGAAGACAGCAAATCCATCCGGTCTATCGCTCTGTATGACAAGATCCCCTATTTCACCACCGCTGCGGGCAGCTACGCCGCCGCTTTGGCGATCCGGGCACAGGCAGATGGCGATGTGGGCGTCAAAGCTTTGCAAGGGTGATCCGACACGTTCTGCATGCTGTCAGAGCGCCCAGTAATGCCTGTGTGTCTAGGACAGTGACTTTTCGATCAAGTCTCCGAAAATAGACGCCTTTAGTACTGCCTTGGTTTCGATCAGCTCGCCATTAACCGCAGCTTCCAGAACCGGGGGTCAAACGCCGCCAAAGCTTGCGTATCTTTTGCAACGTGCCCCTGATCGTCACATTCGGCGCTGGCCGAACACCTGCTCCGGCATCCCCATCGATCAACATATTCACATCCCGCTCAAACGCCGCGATGCTCTGTTTCAACTGAATGATGGCTGCCGCATTGATAAACCCGATCTGGCCAAGGCTAGCGTCGCGCGAAAATCCCTGGGCTTTTGCGATCTCCATCTGTGCAGGCGACACATCATTGACGTCCTGATACTCCGCAAGCATCAGCACCCCACTGTCTTGCAATTGTTGGGGCGCTTCGAGCGCGGCCCCTACATGCAGGGATCGATCCCTGCACAACAGAAGAAAACACACCGACTTTCCCATGCGATTGGCGAGGTGCAATTGATCGGAGATTATTTCAGAACGCTGTGATGTATCACGCTTGGCATCACTGTCAGCCCACGCGGGACCACAGACCAATGGCAAAGTCGTACCTGCCAAAGTCGCTATGTATCTGAAGGTTTGAATACCATCGCGCCTGAACGCCTAAACGTTTTGGGCTGGGAGGCATGAATAACCGGCCAATCCATGGATTGCTTTTTCGGCCAGTTTTGGCCTGCTGCCGCTATGTTTGCAGCGTGGCATCGCGGGATCTTGAAGATGCTGCTAAAATTCTCTTTCCAGTAGGAGGAATGTACATGCGACCCAGCTTTGCCCTCGCCGCTTGCGCAGTTGTTTGCGCCTGCGCGCCAGCACCAGAACCCGTTTCAAATAGCTTGCCGTTTTTTGGCGATGGGTACCGTTTCAAAGGCGATGCCTGCCGTCGATTGGGCGAGGATGACTTCACCGGCGAATTCCTGGATGACGCCGCTGACCTGGTCGCATGTCCGCAAGATCTGGAGAATCTGGGCGTGTTTGTCATCGACACAGGCGCTCAGGAAGTGGCGCGCCGGGACGGCTTTGTGCTCTTCTCTGTGCCAGTGCGCTAGCCCAAAAGCAGCCACATTCCCGCCATAATTGAATAACTGTGTAACGCTGGCACGGTCCTGACTACCTGCGCGAGAACTACCCTTCAGGACTGATTCGCGTTGATTCGCCGCGTTTCTAGTGCAGGATGTCTCAATCCAACCCTCAGTAGAACACACCATTGGAAACAATAGGTTTTCGCATGAAGCATTGCGATGTAGGACGGGACGATCGTCTCCGATCCTGATCGAAAACAAGCCAATTTTCAGATTGTCGCCCTCCGCCCAACAGTGAGTTCACAAAGATTGAAACCCGGCAAAATTATGGCAGAAGATGGGAAAGCCGGTGCCAGATTTTGGCAATGAGGTCCGGCAAACATGACCAAGGGTGGGGGCACCATTCAGGGGGATTGTAACATGCACCTCACGCTCGCTTCGTCCAAATGGACGATACTGTCATTAATGTGTGCACCTGCCTTTGCGGGTGCGGTTGTGACCAATAGTCCGGCCACGATTACTGATGATCGTCTGCAGATGGTTCTGACACAGGTTCCGTCTTCTGACACCGCGCAAACGCGCGATCACACGGTCGCCGCTCCTGCCACGACGTCAGCACATCAGGCGGACTGCCAACATCATTCAAACGGCGCAACTATTTGACCTGCCAATTTTCGGAGAACCAAAATGACACTTGAACTTGCTCGCGACGGACGTGCACGCGCTTTGACACTGCGCAACGCTGACCGCAAACTGATCGACCCCGCACAGAACCTTAATGACGTGGTGCTGCCCAAAAAAGGCAGCCTTGATGCGGGCCTTTTGATGGTCCTGCACCGCGGTGTTTCAGTGGAGCGGATGATGGCCAAAAGCGGATGGACCGCTGCGGATGTGATGGTGCAGGTCTACAAGACCGTCAAACGTGCGCGTCTGGGGCTTGAGCGGCGCGCAGGCGAGATGTTCCTCGTCTACCCCGAAGCCGAACTCGGGAGCGGCGCGGATGCCACACGCCTGCGCGAAGCGGTACAGGCACATCGCACCGAAAAGACCCAAACGCCCCACTTCGCCGTCAGCCCAAAGGCAGAAGTGCGCGTCGCGGTCTAAGGTTCTAAACGGTGCGCTGGCGCCTGAATGGTGCCCGCGCACCTGACTTCTCCGTAGAGCGCCACGTCACTGCGCGCTCGTCTTGCACGTGGTCCTCGGCGCGGATACCTTTGCCTAAATTTAAAGCAGAGGTGCCCCGTTGACTTATATACCCGCCATCACCGGAACGGGCGTCTTTACCCCCGCCGAGATCATCACCAATGCGGAACTGGTTGAGGCGTTCAACGCCTACGTCGACCTCTACAACGCCGAACACGCCGATGAGATCACCAGCGGGGCGGTCGCGGCCAAGGAGTATTCGTCCGAAGACTTCATCGTCAAAGCATCGGGTATCGAACAGCGTTATGTGATCGACAAATCCGGTGTTCTGGACCCCAACGTCATGCACCCGACGTTGCGGCAACGCTCGGATGATGAACCGTCTTTGATGGCCGAAATGGGGCTTGATGCCTGCCGCACGGCTCTGGCCCAGGCAGGTCGCGATGGCGCTGAAATAGATGCCGTCATTTGCGCCGCCTCCAACCTTGAACGCGCGTATCCGGCCGTGGCCATCGAAATCCAGCAATTGCTCGGTGTGCGGGGTTTTGCGTTTGACATGAACGTGGCCTGTTCCTCTGCCACTTTCGGCATCCAGGCCGCCGCCGACATGATCCGCTCGGGCAGCATCAAAAGCGCGCTCGTCGTCAACCCAGAGATTTGTTCGGCGCATCTGGAATGGCGCGACCGTGATTGCCACTTCATTTTCGGGGACGTGGCCACCGCCACCCTGATTGAACGCGCCGAAGACGCTAAAGGCCCGTATTTCGAAATCAAATCAACGCGCTGTGCGACTGATTTTTCCAACAACATCCGCAACAACAATGGCTTCCTGCGCCGCTCCCGGCCCGACGGCGTTGCAGATCGTCGCGACATGCAGTTCATGCAAAATGGCCGTAAGGTATTCAAAGAAGTCTTGCCGATGGTCGCGGAACACATCAGCGGGCATATGCAGGATGATGGCGTGAAATCGGACGACCTCAAGCGTCTGTGGCTGCATCAAGCCAACAAAACGATGAACGATTTCATTGGCAAAAAGGTTCTGGGCCGTACACCCGAACCGGGCGAGCAACCCAATATTTTGCAAGACTACGCCAACACGTCTTCCGCCGGGTCTATCATCGCGTTTTCGAAATACTCAAACGACCTGCAGGACGGCGACAAGGGGCTGATCTGCTCCTTTGGCGCGGGCTATTCCGTGGGCAGCGTTTTGGTCGAGCGCCACGGCTGATGGGACGGTGGGCGGGGCGATGTGCGGCGACAGCCGCTCTAGCGCCGCTCAAGCGGTCACATTGATTTCACTGAGACCCGCTTGTGAACCTCTTCCACGGATTCGACCCGCTCGGAATAGCGATCCGTCAGGTAATCGGATCGCCCGCGCACCATCCACGTGAACTTCACCAGCTCTTCCATCACATCCACCACCCGCGCATAGAACGGGCCCGCAGGCAAACGCCCGTCTTTATCAAATTCCAGCCACGCCTTGGGAATGCTGGATTGGTTGGGAATGGTCACCATCCGCATCCAGCGGCCCAGAATCCGCATCTGGTTGACCGCATTAAACGATTGCGACCCGCCCGATACCTGCATAATGGCCAGCGTTTTTCCCTGCGTAGGCCGAATGCCTCCTTTCAGGGATAAGGGCAACCAGTCAATCTGTGACTTCATGATCCCGGTCATCGCGCCATGCCGCTCCGGGCTGGACCAGACCATGCCTTCCGCCCAGACGGCCATATCGCGCAGTTCCACGACCTTGGGGTGCGTATCGTCGTCACCATCCGGCTGTGGCAGGCCCGTTGGGTCATACATGCGTGTCTCACAGCCCATATGCTCCAACAAGCGCGCAGCCTCTTCTGCGGCGCGACGTGAATAGCTTTGCGCCCGCAAAGACCCATAGAGCAGCAGTATCCGCGGTTTGTGGCCCGGATCGCCCGGTGCCTTCAGCGCATCTACATCAATTTGTGGCAGTGCCGCTTTGACCAGTGCAGGCAAGTCGTCAGGGTGCGCCATGGTCTTCTTCCAGATGCAGTTTCATGTCGATCAGCACCTGTTGCAGCATTCCGGTCTCTTTTAGCAACCTTTTGGCTTCGTTAACGGTGATCTTACCGTCTTCCATTGATTGTTGGTATTCGGCCATCAGCATCGCAAAGCGCTGGCTCAACGCGATGACGTCTGAATTGACACCACCGGGGCGCTCTTCGTTGGGGCGTCGGTCATCAAGTTGCAACGAACTACCGCCCAACTCAGCCAATGCGCCGGTGACGAACGGATAGCTCGCCGCCTGCTCAAGCAGTGCCACCGCATCAACGGGCATAAAGCGGTCGGCGTGCTCATCATGATCCGAATAATACCGCCCCAGAGTTGCCTTTGATTTCCCCGTCAGGGTGCAGGCTTGTTCGATGCCCACATCCTTCACAAGGGATTCCGTATGCTTCTTGAGATACCTGCCCATCGCCGTCATCATCTTCCCCCAAACTACGCGCTCTTACGCAACATGTCCCCGCGGGGACAAACACTTTGGTTTTCCCATTAATGGGATGTTGGGGAAATGTCATTTATAAAACACTTCTCCAGTAAGAGGAGCGTGTGAGTGCCAACGTACCCGGCGTTTGGAGTGGGTAGGGTCTGAACGTGTCGCCGTCGCCTAGGGATCGACGGGCCAAAGCAATTTGGCAGCCGGCACGGAGACCTTGCAGGCCCTGTAAACCCAGCTTATCAACCGCGCCATGGCAAAGCTCTACTTCCACTATTCCACCATGAACGCGGGCAAATCGACGGTTCTTTTACAGGCCGCGCACAACTACCGCGAACGCGGCATGGTGCCGTATCTTTTGACGGCGCAATTCGACAAACGCGCAGGTGACGGTCGCATCGCTTCCCGGATAGGGATTGGCGAAAAAGCGGACACGTTCGCCCCTTCAGAAGACCTTTTTGTCAAGATCGCCTCGCGTATGGCGCAAGGTCCGGTCGCCTGCATCTTCGTGGATGAAGCGCAATTTCTGGACGAGGCGCAAGTCTGGCAGTTGGCGCGGGCGGTTGACGACCTGAATGTGCCCATCATGTGCTTTGGCCTGCGTGTTGATTTTCGCGGACAACTCTTTCCCGGCTCCGCGACGCTTCTGGCTTTGGCCGACGAAATGCGCGAAGTCCGCACAATCTGTCATTGCGGCAAAAAGGCCACGATGGTCGTACGCCAAGACGCTGAAGGGCGTGTCCTGAAGGACGGTGCGCAGGTTCAGATCGGCGGCAATGAGACCTACGTCTCCCTGTGCCGACGACACTGGCGCGCAGCGGTCGGCGACAGCACTCCGGGAACCTGAGACCTTTTCTTGCGTTGGGCTTTTGAACCTGACGCAAAAAGAAGAGGACCACATGGACCGTCTCAGCATTTTTCTCACATTGATGACCGGCGCGGTCATCACCGGCACCTGCGTCGTTGCGGCGTTTACGCTCGGCTATGTCGGCGCATGGGTAATCGTGACCGCTGCGTTGGTCGGGCTGATCACATCATGGCCCGCCGCATACGTCATTTCCCGCCGGATCAAGCGCAAGGACCCGAACTGGCACCGGACACCGTCTGACAGCGAAGGGCTGCGCCCGAACGCGCGCGAGGTTTAAACCACGTTCGGCGGAACGGCCCCTTCAAAGAACGCTTTGAGATTGGCCACCGTCATCAGCCCCATATCTTCGCGCACCTCCAAGGCTGCGGTACCGATATGGGGCAACAAAACCACATTTTCCATCGCCTTGAGCGCGTCCGGCACAACGGGTTCGAACTCATAGACATCCAGCCCCGCTCCGCCGATTTGACCGTTTTGCAGGGCACGGATCAGCGCGGCCTCTTCAACAACGTTCCCACGCGCAATGTTGATCAGATGCGCATGCGGCTGCATGGCGCTCAGCACGTCTGCGTCGATCAGGTGATGCGTTTCGTCCCCGCCGGGAACCGCGATGACCAAGACATCCACACTGGCGGCCAATTCCAGCAGGCTGCCCATTTGCGTGGCCGCAAAATCGAGCTCTTTCGGCGAGCGGCTGTGATACGCGACCTGCATCCCGAAGCCATGCAGACACCGCCGCGCGATGGCTTGCCCGATCCGACCCATCCCGACAATACCGACTGTTTTGCCACCCAGATGCATCCCCAACAATTGCGTGGGATGCCACCCCTCCCATGCGCCCGCGCGCACCATCCGTTCACCTTCACCAGCGCGCCGCGCGCTCATGAGCATCAGCGTCATGGCGGTGTCGGCGGTGGCATCCGTGACGGCGCCGGGTGTGTTGGTGACGGTAATTCCGGCGGCCTGCGCTGCTGCAACATCGATATGATTGTAACCCACACCGAAGTTCGCCAAGATCTTGCAGCGGGCGTTCGGAACATCTGCAAAAACCTGCGCGCTGAACAAATCGCCCAGCGTGGGCACGACGCCGTCAAACTCCCGCAGGGCCGCATGCATTTCATCCACGCTCAGCGGTCCGGTTTCCGCACGTACAGTCAGATCAAAACACTCGCGCGCTGCGTCTTGCACGGATTGCGGCAATGGTCGGGACAGGAACACGCGGGTCAATGCATCCGTCCTCCGTTCGGGGCCACATGGTCCGGGCCTATCAAAACAATCTGCCCAGTGTCATCGGGCACACCGAGCACCAGCACCTCGGACATGAAAGGCCCAATCTGGCGCGGCGGAAAATTGACGACGGCCATGACCTGTCGTCCCAAAAGCGCCACGGGCGAATAATGCGCCGTGATCTGAGCAGAGGTCTTTTTCTCACCAATTTCGTGGCCGAAATCTATCCAGAGCTTGATCGCGGGTTTGCGCGCTTCGGGAAAGGGTTCGGCGCGGGTGATCGTGCCGCAGCGAATATCGACCTTGAGGAAATCATCAAACGAAATCTCAGCCACGTGCCAACTCCTTTGAACGGTTCGTCGCGGCAGCCACCGCGTCATTGAGCAGTTTTGGAAAGCCGGTTTCGGCATCCATCAACACCTCCAGCGCCGCCTGCGTGGTGCCATTGGGCGAGGTCACATTGATGCGCAACTGGCTTGGGTGCTCGTCCGAAGCCTGAGCCAGCGCCCCTGCCCCGGCGACCGTCGCGGTGGCCAGTTCCAGTGCCAAATCGGCCGGTAGCCCCTGCGCCTCGCCTGCAGCGGCCATTGTTTCGATCAGATGAAAAACATAGGCTGGGCCAGAGCCGCTGACGCCTGTGACCGCATCGATCTGTGCTTCGGTGTCCAGACGAACCACGCGGCCCACCGCCGAAAGAAGCGCCTCGGCTTCGGCCAACGCATCAGCCCCCGCCTCTGTATTGCCGATGATGGCAGTGATCCCCTGGCCGATGGCAGCCGGCGTATTTGGCATGGCCCGCACAATAGGCGTATCGGCGCCAAGCACCTCTTCGAAGTAGGATATCGGCGTTCCCGCCGCCACGCTGACAAACAGCGTCTCCCCACCCCCCATCATGCGCAGTGTGGGCAAGGCTTGCGTCATCATCTGCGGTTTGACCGCGACCAGAACGATGGCCGGAGCCTTGGGAAGTTCGCCATTGATGTGCACCCCGGTGCCTTGCAGCCAATCCGACGCATGCGGATCGACCACCCAGACAGACGATGCGGGAAGCCCCTTTTCCAGCCACCCGGCCAGCATGGCAGATCCCATTTTTCCGCAGCCCAGAAGCACCAGCCCCTTGTCTGCAATTCGGCTCTTGTTCATGTTGTCCCCCGGGCTGACCCTGCGGGGACAGGTTTACGCGCGCCCGTAGGCTTCGGCAATGGCGACCTGCAATGCGGCCTTTGGGGTTTGGTCACCCCAGATCAGCAGTTGCATCGCGGGGTAATATCGCTCGGCGCTCATCACGGCGGCACCGATCATGGTGTCAATCTGGTCGGCACTGGCGACATGGCCGCCTGCCAAGACCAACCCGTAGCGGTAAACCATCAGCTTTTGCTCTTCCCAATAGGTGAACGCGCCTGCCCAGCACTGGTCGTTGATGTGGTTTATGATCTCGTAAAGCTCGGGTTTTTTCTCTTCGGGTGGCTCCAGATCGAATGTGCAGATCATGCGCAGGGTCTCGTCATAGGCCGACCACGCCAGCGTCAGCGAATAAGTGCGCCACTGACCTTCGACCGCCATCGCGATCTGCTCATCAGAGATACGGTCGAAATCCCATTCGTGATGGTTTGCCAGATGCTCCACGATGTCGATTGGGTGAATATCGTCTTCCAGATACTGCTCGGAAAGGGCCATTGCGCCACCTCTTTTTGTCGCTCTAGCGATGGGCCCAATGGACGGCCCCAAAGCTAGGTGCCTGCTCTACAGGGCGGGGCGACCCCCCGCACCTATACAATATATGGTGCTTTGTGTGGCCGCATCTGGCAACCCTTAATATGGGGATAACCGCAATAAGTTGTGGATATAAAGAAAAGGCGCGCAAAATGCGCACCTGTTCATGAAGTCTTTACTAAGTTGGTTTAGGAACGCGGATCAGGTTTTGGGCAGTGGTGTCTGCACCATCTTGTGCAACAGTTCGATGAAGCCTGCCACTTGGTACTGGGCCGTTGCAGCACCCTTGTCTGCCGTGGCCAAATGCGCTTCGCCTACCGTGCCGTCCGGGTTCAAATCCGAAGCGATCCACCCATAGGACACCGGCCCGATGGGCGCGATATCCGTATGTTCAGCGGTTGATCTGAAATCCTTGGCCTGCGCCATATCCACGGTTTGCGGTCGAAAGTGCAGCATCAATGATGTCTCCACATCGCCGCCATGAATGCCGAACGTGTTTTCCTGATCAGAATACATCCCTTCGGGATAGCCAAAGCTGCCCCATTGGCATTTGACCGCGAGCATATCCGCCTGCACACGTAACTCGCGCGCAAGGATCGAGATCAGATCGAGGTTGCCGCCATGGCTGTTGACGATGGCCACCTTGCGGATGCCAGCGCGCGCGATACTCAGGCCAATCTCCGTCCATGCGCTCAGAGCGGTCTGCGCGGTCAATGTCAACGTTCCCGCCGCCCAAAGATGTTCGTTGGATTTGCCAACCGCTTGTACGGGAAGGATGCGCAGGTCCAGATCACCCGGTGCCTGCGCGCGCAGCTCATCCAGCATCCCTTCGGCGATCAACGTGTCCGTTCCGACAGGCAGATGGGGCCCGTGCTGTTCAATGGCGGCTGTCGGCAAGATCGCGATGGTCTTTTCAGGGTCGATACTGGCGAAATCCGGCGCGCGCATATCGGCCCAGTTGAGTGTGCGCATCAGGCAGGCTCCTTGGGTTCGTAGGTGGCATCCAGCCGCGATTGCAGATAGTCCGCCGCGCGGATGGGGGCGTATTTCGGTGTACCGGTGCCGGGCAAGGCTGTCACGAGGGTATCGGGGTTTGCCTCGATAAACATGGCGACCGACCGCCGCTGACGCTTGGGCGGCAACACGCGGTGCGGGGTAGAACGGTAGATGTCATTGGTCCAGCGCATCATGCAATCCCCGATGTTCACCACATAAGCGCCTTCGATGTGCGGCACGTCCGCCCAGTCGCCACCACGTGGTTTCACCTGCAAGCCGGGTTCGCCATCTGTCATCAGCAGCGTGATCGCGCCGTAATCAGTATGTGAGCCTGCACCAATCTGATTTGGCGCGTCAGAGCCGGGCGGGTAGTGCAGCAGGCGCAACGCAGACAATGAGCTTTGGAAAAGCGGCGTGAAATGATCCTGCTTCAGCCCCAGATCCAGCGCAAGTGCCTCCAATAGCGCCACACCCTGCCGCAGAGCCGCATCGTAATAGGTCAGCATCGTGTCGCGAAATTCTGGCAGGTCGGGCCAGACATTGACGCCGCGAAACGGCTCACCTGCCTGCACGCGCGGATCATCGGGCGCCAGATCCAGCCCGATGTTGAAGCTTTCCTTCTGGTCCACCTGCGCCGAGCTGTCATCAAGAGACTCGTCGCCCTGTGCGGCCCAGCCGCGATAATGCGGGGTCTTCAGGATAGACAGATCGGCCTTGGCTTTGACAGGCAAGCCAAAGAACGCATCGGCCTGCGCAAACACCTGAGTGCGCAGCGTCTGTGGAACTTGGGAATGGGTCAGCAAAAAGAATCCCGGTCCGCGTACCGCCGCACCAAGTTGCGCCACGAACCCCGCGCGGTCGGTTTCGAAGCTGCGCCAGTCGAGAACAGGGATCATATGGGGACTTTCTGGTTTCTGGTATCGGGCTGTCCGATGAAGCGGTCCATCTTGGCGGCGACGCGGGTCAGATGTGCGCGGCGCGACGTGTCGGTGGAACTGTCCATAAGGTAATGCGCGGCGAACGTCGTTTTGCAACGCCGCGCACAGATTGCGCGCAAACCGCGCAGTATCGTGCGTTTGCCAGGTGATCCGACAAACTGCGTCAGCCACCAACTGGCCCCGCAGGTGGTGAATACAGCCAGCCGGGTCACATGGGTCAGGCCGGGGCGGATGTTGGCGTTTTGCGCATCCGGCATCAAAAAGGCGACATCCGGCAGCATCACCCGATCGAGCCACCCCTTGAGCATCGCCGGCAACCCATACCACCACGTCGGGTAGACAAAGATCAGCGTGTCACACCATTCGATGTCCTCAACGCCCGCACGAACGGGATCGCGGTTGGCCGGGCTGTCAAGATATCCATCCCAATCAGAGGCTGTCATAACGGGTTGAAAACCTTGGGCATAAAGGTCGGCAACACGCGTTTCCGCACCCGCCGCGTCCAGTTTTTGCACCACCAGATCGCGCACGGCAGCGGTGAAGCTGTTGTCTTTTGGGTGACAATAAACGACCAGCGCGCGCATCAGAACCGCTCCATCTCCGAACCTACCTGATCGAGAAACCGGGCACGTGCAGCATCGCTGGCCCGGTTCATGTCGTAAAGGGCCAGATACCGTGTTTTTTCCGGCCGGCAGACGTGCCAGACCGCCCGCGTCACGGATTTTCGTGGCGGATCACCGGCCATGAACGCGCGCATCCGGGTGCCGCCGTAAGTCGTGACAGCCGCCAGTTTCCGGATGTGCGTGAGGTTGGGTTTGACGGAGCCGTCGATCAGCTTGAAAGACACGCCCGGCAAAAATACGCGGTCCAGAAACCCCTTTAGGATCGCCGGGTAGCCGAAATTCCAGACCGGGAAGACCATCACCAGCGCCTGCGCGGCCTGCAAGCGATCCACATAGCCCTGAACCGGGTCTGTGTTGATGGCCTCGTCATGGTAGTTGCGCCGCTCTTGCTGGCTCAGAACGGGGTTGAACCCTTCGGCGTTCAGATCGCAATCGTCGACATCCCAGCCACGCGCGCCCAGCGTTTCGGTCACGCGAGCATGCAAAGCCGCCGAAAAGCTTTCGGGGCAAGGGTGCGCAAAGAGAACGAAAGCGCGCGGCATTTATTCCGCGGCCCTCATCTTGGGATAGCTGTACATCCGCTCAAACGACCAGTCAGGATCATCCCATGCGATCATCTTTCCGGGGTTCAGCAGACCCTTGGGATCGGCCTCCTGCTTGAACTTGAGCTGCCGATCGTCGACTGTTTGGCGTCCGCCTTCCTCCAGCGTGTAGCGGTGCGGGTTAAAGATCATGGCGCCCGCGTCCTCGTGCATCTTGACGATTTCATCGAGCCGCTCTTCGGTAGTGAATTTCACCAAGGATAGCCCCGCGTATATGACCTTGCCGTTCTCGCGCAGCACTTCAAGGTGTTGCAACACCTCGGGGCTGAGCGCGTCGCGCATCTGTTGAATAAGGTCGAGGTGCTGGGGGAAGCCATAGCGCACCTGTAGATAAGTGATCGACGGATCAACCTTGAGCGCGCGCAAAGTCGTGTGGTTCCAGCCGTACTCAAAGACCATGCCGGGGCTGCGCGGCCAGTCATGATTGTCAGAGCGGTAAATCAGATTGGCTTGAGGACGGCGGCCCAAAAAGGTTTCGAACCCATCCATCGACTGCGGTGCAACCATCAGACCGATCAGGTTGGTGTCTCCCGTCACATGCGGGGCCACGCGCTGAAAGTAATCCTTGGCAATGGGCGCCTCAAAGACGGTGGCCAGCTTGATCAGGATGCCGTCTTCGTTGGCGAGTTCTTCGGCAAAGCGGGCTGCATCCATGAAATCATCGCAAGCCACAAACATATCCACCCAGTCATAGGCGGGCGCCAGCGGCATTTCGATTTCCGTGATGATCCCGTTGGTCCCGTAGGCGTGGCTGACGCGGGCCAATTCCTCACCTCGGAATTCCAGTACACGCGGTTCTTCCTCCATCGTGACGACACGCAGGCGGATGATGTTGCCCAGATCGCGCAGTGACCCCCATGTGCACGACCCAACGCCGCCCGACCCACCGGCGATAAACCCGCCAATAGTGGCCGTCGCCCATGTGCTGGAAAACATGCGAATTTCCTGACCGGAGTGGTCCTTGCAATGGGCATCAAGGTCCTTTAGCAGGCAGCCGGGTTCGACGATCACGCGCCCCGGGTGCACTTCTTTGACCGATGCCATATGGCGCAGGTGCATCACGCATCCGCCCGCCAATGGCATCGCCTGCCCGTAGTTGCCCGTGCCCGCCCCGCGCGTGGTCACGGGCACGTCATGAGCATAGCAGGTCCGCAGGATTTCGATCACCTCAGCCTCGGAACGGGGCGAGACGACGAAATCGGCCACGACATGATCAAGGCGGTTTTTGAGCACGGGCGAGTACCAGAAGAAATCCCGGCTTTTGGATTTGATAGCGCTGTCGCTTTGTTCGATATCAAGGTGCGACAGGGCTTCTTTGGCGGCGGCGATATTCGGTGTCATGCGGTCCTCATCAAGTGGTCAAGCTCGGCGTAATCAGGAAGGGTGCGGTCGATTTGGCGGCCTGCGCGCAGGACAATGCGGTCGGCTTGCGGGCGGGCAAACAATTCCGTCCAGTGGCGCGCCTTGCAGATCACCAGATCGGCGGGCGCACCGGGCGCGAGGCTGGGCGTGGCAAAGCCGCACGCAACGCTGGGGTTGCGTAGAAAGGCGTGGGGCCAGTCGGCGTCGGAGTGATCCAGATGCCCGATCCGCGTGGCCTCGCGCATCACTTCGAGCATGTCCATATCACCGTAAGCATAAAACGGATCGCGCGTATTATCCGAGGCAAAAGAAACGTTGATACCGCGGGATTTCATCTCGTGAACGAGTGTGATGCCACGTCGGCGGGGCGTACCTGTGCCACGGTCCTGCAGGTAGAGGTTGCACATGGGCAAAGACACCACGTTCAGACCAACCTCGGCCACCATATCCAGCGTTTGTTCGGCGCGTGCGGGGTCTTGTGTCGACAGGGAACACAGATGCCCGACCATGATTGGTTGATCAAAACCCACTTCACGGGCAATTTCGCAGATGTCGCGCAGGGTCTCAGATGTAGGATCGAGCGTTTCGTCGACGTGGAAATCCGCTTCCAGCCCCCGGTCCATGGCCGTGCGGAAAAACCCGCGCAACCGGTCGCGCAGATCGGGGATCGGATAGGTGACCATACCCAGAACACCACCCGCATCGGCGACCAGATCAGCAGTGTGCTGGAACGGTCCGCTCAGGTCCACGCGGTCGCAGCCCATCAGACAGGCGCCTTGCAACTCAATCCGGCCCGCCCATTTGGTGCGGATGTCCTTGAAAACCGGCCATGTGATGTCATCCTGAGGCGGGATGCTGTCGATGTGGGTGCGCATCGCGCGGGTGCCGTGCGCATAGGCGCATTTAAGCGAAAACTCCATCCGGGTCCGCACATCTGTCGCTGACCAGTTGGCCGCACAATCGGCGCGCACGGTGCTGAGAGCGCCGGGAAAACTGCCATCTGGATTGGCGGCGCGGGGCCAGATGTGGCCTTTGTCCAGATGCACATGTGCATCCGTAAATGCGGGAAAAACCATCGCGCCCTGCATGTCCACACGTGTCCCCGGTTCGGCGACGATCCGTCCGTCAGCGATATGCAAATCCAGCGACATCAAATCGCCGTCCTGCCCCATCAGACAGGATGGCACCGTGAGGTTTGACAGCGTGATGTGCCCCGTGGGGAGGGTCTTGAAATCCACTCAACCCTCCCGCTTCAAGGCGCTTTCGTGCCATTTGCGCAGCAGCATATGGCTGAGAAAGCTCAAGCCCGCGAAAATGATCACACCCGTTACTGCTATCAAAATCAGGGCTGCAAACATGCGCGGAATGTTCAGCCTGTAGCCCGCCTCTAGTATTCGAAACGCAAGGCCGGATTTCAACCCGCCGGTCCCCGCCACGTATTCGGCCACCACAGCCCCAATGAGCGATAGACCACCGGCAATCCGTAGGCCGCCCAGAAAATACGGCAGGGCGGAGGGCAGTTGCAAAAACCGCAGCGTCTGCCAGCGCGAGGCGCCATAGATGCGAAAAAGGTCGCGCAGGTTGTGGTCAGCCGAGTTGAGACCCAGCGTCGTATTGCTGAGCACCGGGAAGAAGGCGACCAGCCACGCGCATAAGAGCAGCCCGGCGATACGGCTGTCGACATAGATGAAAATCAGCGGCGCGATGGCGACAATCGGCGTCACCTGAAGGATCACCGCGTAGGGATAGAACGACATCTCTACCAAGCGCGACTGAGTAAAGAGCACCGCCAGACCGACCCCGCCGATCACCGCCACGGCGAGCGCCATCAAGGTGATCTGAACCGTCACGAGCAGCGCCTCGAACAGCATCGCCCAATCCTTGATCAGCGTCTCAAGCACAAGGCCCGGCCCCGGCAGGATGTAATGCGGGATCTCATTGATGACCACGATCCGGTCCCAGATGAAGATCGCGATGACGAACACGATCAGCGGCAGCGTCCACTTGCCGACCTTTTCCAAACGGCGCGCGCGTAGTCGGGCGCGTTCATCGGCGTCCATCGTGACGAGCGGCTCGCCTTGTTCGGCTATGCTCATGCGGGTTCTCCCATCGCTTCATGCAGGGCGTCTGTGGTCTCTCGGGTGTAGGCGGCGTATTCGGCGGAGGTCCGGAACAGATCATCTCGCGGGTATGGCGCATCGACTTCCAACTCACGGATGACCCGACCGGGGCGCGCTGCCATGACGATGATGCGGTCGGAAAGAAACACGCTTTCGAACACGGAGTGGGTGACGAAAATGACCGTGCATCCGATCTTGTCCTTGAGTTGCAGCAAGTCGTTGTTGAGCTTGAAGCGCGTAATTTCATCAAGCGCCGCAAAAGGTTCGTCCATCAGGATCAGCCGGGGCCGCGTGACCATCGCGCGCGCGATCGATACTCGCATCTTCATGCCGCCCGATAATTCGCGCGGATAACTATTTTGAAAGTTTTCAAGACCAACGAGCTTGAGCGCCTCAAGCACATCATCCTTGACCTGCGCATAAGATTTTCCGTGCAGGCGAAACGGCAGCCAGACGTTTTGCGCCACCGTCGCCCAAGGCATCAAGGTCGGTTCCTGAAAGACAACGCCCAGATCGTCCGCGCCCTGCCCGCCGGCCCATGTGATCCGCCCGGATGTAGGATGCAGCAGGTTCGATATCAGGCGCAGTGCCGTGGACTTGCCGCAGCCTGAGGGGCCAAGAAGCGAGATGAAATCGCCCTGATTGACCTGCAACGACATCCCCTTGAGCGCGGCAACAGTGCCCGCAAAGGTTTTGTCGACCTGCTCCATGCGCAATAGCTCAGGACGCTCTGACAGAGCGGGCGATTGGCTGTTCATTGATGACCCCCGGGGTGGTTTCGGGCGGCATTTCACCGCCCGAAATGCCGTGTTTACTGTTTGATGTCTTTACCGACAGACTGGTTGGTGAATTCAAGCGTATAGGCGGCTTGATAGTCCAGACCGTCCTCTAGCACGCCAGCGGCGACCATCTTGGTGTAGAAATCACCGATGACTTCGCTGGTCATCGCGCCGATGCCCAGATCCAGCGCGTCACCGCTGTCCACGATCCCTTGTGAGGTCATCATGACCTTGGCAAAATCAATCTTGTCCTGTGTCATGTCGGGGTTGGACGCAATGATCAGCGCGTCAGCGGCTGAACTGTCGCCATAAAGGTAGTTGTACCAGCCCGTCAGCGACCCATCGACAAAGCACTTCACCTTTTCAGGCTCATTGGCGATCGTGTCGGCCATTGTTTCGATCGTCGTGGCGTAGGACGAATACCCGGCGTCCGCGATCAGAAAGACGTTGGGTTTAAAGCCCGCTTCTTTGAGCACCGCGTAAGGCTCGGAGCTGAGATACCCCTGCATCCCCTTTTGCTTGTCCGCGATGAACGGTGCCGGATTGAACGTGTAAGGCAGACGCTGTTCGACGGTAAAGCCATGCTCTGCGATCATCCACTGGTAGTAGGACGTGAACCCGTTATCGCCGATCAGCAGCGTCAGGTCCTTGAGGTCTTCCCAGGTTTCGGCTTCGCCGGGGTGCGCGAGGATCACCTGCGGGTGTTTTTGAAAGATCGCGGCAACGGAGACAACGGGAATGCCCTCTTTGACCGCATTGAAGGCTTGCAGCATGTCTCCGCCCATGTGGAAATCGATCCGACCTGCCAGCATCAGCGCGCGGTTGTTCACCTGTGGTCCGCCGGAAATAATCTCAACGTCCAGACCGCAGGCATTGTAAGTGCCATCGGCAACGGATTGGTAAAACCCGCCGTGCTCAGCCTGTGCGAGCCAGTTTGTTCCAAAGACGACTTTTTCCAAGTGTCCATCTGCAACGGCCGACGTGGCGGCGATTGCTGCGACACTGGCCAGAAATGAAAGTGTTTTCATGTTGTGATCCCTCCAGGTTGGATATGAGACCACAATCCTGACCCGCTTCTGGAAAGAAAAGGGAGGCTGGCTCAAACCCGCTTAACGGGCCGCATCTTGCCCAAAGCATAGGCAATAGCAGATCGTTCCGCCACTTTTTGATGCAAATTTCGGTTACTTCACCGCTTAAACGGAGGGATAGGCATGTTGGAGCGCGTTTGAAGATCCCGCACGAGCGCGTCAAGCTCGGCGATTTCCGCCGCCTCCGGCTGACGTCCCGTGAAAGCCAAAAGATAGCTTTCCGTGCGCGCAAGCCGCACATCCAAAGGCTCGTGCAACTCAAGCGAATAGTACCCGATCTGCATGAAATACAGTACACGCGCACGGGTGTCGGCCTCTTCCGGGGCGTAGTCGTGGCGCGCAAACATCCGCGTCAAAGCGTGCAATCGTGCATCATCCGCACGATCCAGAACCCGGCGCACCTTGCCTGATCTACGCGACCATTCTCGAATCGCAAAATCAAGCTGCGGGCTGAAAAGATCTGGATCAATGAAACAGCGAAACAGATGCGCCACCGCCGCCGTTATTGTGGGTTTTGGCGCCTCAGCATGGCGTAAAATGGCGGCGGTGTTGGTCGCGTTCCAATGCGCAAGAAGCGCATCCAGCAGGTCTTGTCGAGACTTGAAGTACCAGTAAAAACTGGAGCGCGAGACATCGAGGCGTTTGGCGAGCTTGAGCACCTTTACCTCGCCAATGCCATCCGACACCAGAACATCGAGCGCCAGTTGCAACCAGTCGTCACGGGTCACCTTGACGTTGCCAATCGGCGCGTCTTCTGCGGGCTGCGTGCGCACAAGGCGCGGAGCGGGTGCCTTGTTGCTCATTGGCTCAGCTTTCCGGCGGTGCGCCGCCTTCGGCAACGCGTGCGGCCACAAATGCATCCATGGCTGCGATATGATCGACGTTCAGGGCGGGCAGCTTGCTCGTTTCCAATGCCTTCCGCCAGATGCCTGTTGCACGCTCATCCGCCGTCTGACTGCCGTTTTCGACCCATGTTCCGTAATTTGACCAATCCGACACGACGGGTTCATAAAAGGCGGTCGAATATCGTTCCATCGTATGGGCCGCACCAAAGAAATGCCCGCCCGGTGCCACCTCTTGCAACGCGTCCATCGCCAGATCCGACGTCTCGCAAGGCACCGGCGCGCAAAGCTCCGCAAAGGTTTGCATCGCATCAAGATCGGTGATCAGCTTTTCATAGGAGACGGTGAGCCCCCCTTCGATCCAGCCCGCCCCGTGGATCAAGATCGTGGCCCCTGCCAAAACCGCACCCCAAGCGCCGAACTGCGTTTCATGCGCAGCTTGGGCGTCATTGACGGCGCCCGCTGCGCCCGTGGCCGAGCGCCAAGGCAAGCCGATGTGTCGCGCCAATTGCCCTACGGCAAGGTTGGATTTTATGTGCTCGGGCGTGCCGAAGGCCGGTGCGCCGGACTTCATGTCAACGTTCGATGTAAAGCTGCCATAACACACCGGCGCGCCGGGGTTTGCCAATTGCGTGAGGGTTATGGCGGCCAAGGCTTCGGCGTGGCTGAGCATAACGGCACCGGCGATCGTGACAGGGGCCATGGCGCCCATCAGGCAAAACGGGGTCACAACGCTCAGTTGCCCCGCGCGCGCAAAGTCAATCAGCCCCTGCCCCATGGGAATATCCAATTGCCGTGGCGAGTTCGTGTTGATGATCGTGTACGTCCACGGATCAGCAGCAAACTCTTCGTGGGTGATTCCCCGCGCCAGACGGATCATTTCAAAGGCGTCACGGACCTGCGGCGTGCCACGAGAATAGACGAATGGCACCTTGTCCGACAGCGTCAGTTGCGCGGATGTCACGTCATAGTGGCGCAGGTGGATGGGTATGTCTTGCGGCTCGATCAACGGGTTGAGCATCTGAAACACGTCATAGCATTGCGTCAGGCGCGTGAGTTCGCGGTAATCGGCCAGCGTGCCCGGACGGCGCCCACGCAACCGGTCCATCGTGTGTGGGGATCCCGCGCCGGTCTGAATTGTCAGCCGCCCCAGTTCCAGCACCACGTCTTTTTCTGCGCGCCCGGCCCGGAGGGTAATGCTGCGCGGTGCACTGGCCAAAGCCGCCGCGACCATGTCGCGCCCAATGCGCACAAGTTCCGTTTGCTCATCAACCAATGCACCGCCCTGCGCAAATATCTTGCGCGCTTCGGGCAATAGCACCTTCATCCCGAGGGTCTCCAGAACGTCGAGGGCCGCTTCGTGGACCGCTGCGACACGGTCATCCGTCCAGACCGGAACCGGCACAAAAGGGTTCCGCAGCGTGTGATAATCGACCTTGCGCGCCTGCACACCATCGGCATCCGCGATCTGTCGACCGCGTCGCCCGCCAGCGCGCCGACCCTTGGAGGCTTCGATCATGGCCGCATCGCTTTGCCAGCCGGATCATAGGGCGAGGGTGCGATGACCTTGGCCTGACGTTCAACGCCTACGACATGCACAGAAAGTGCGGTGCCTTCCTTGGCGCACTCTGGCGCCACCAAGGCCATGGCATAGCTTTTGCCCATTGTGTGCCCATATCCGCCGGATGTGACGAACCCGATCCGGTTCTCACCAGACCAAACGGGTTCGTATCCACTGGCGTCGGCGTCCGCGGCTTCAATTTCCAAAGTGACAAGCTGTTGCGTCGGATGTGGCAATGCACGCTCCGCCAGTGCCGCGTCCTTGCCAATAAAATCCTTGGACCAGTCGATCCAGCGGTCCATCCCGGTTTGCCGCGCGGTGTAGCCTTGGGTGAATTCCGCGGACCAGATGCCAAAGCTTTTCTCCAAACGCAAAGACAGCATCGCGTTGAAGCCCACTTCCTTGAGGCCATGTTCCGCACCCACAGCCAACAGCAGTCGGCGCAGCGCGATGTGATCAGAGGCACGGCAATGGACCTCATACCCCAGCTCTCCGGTCACGCTGATGCGTCCGACATGGGCGCGGATCAACCCGACATCCATCTGCGCGCAGCCCATGAACGGCAGGCTTGCGACATCCTCGCTGGTGCAGGCCTGAAGGATTTCGCGTGACTTGGGCCCGGCAACGGCAAACCCGACGATGTGGTCCGAGACGTCCATGACGGTCACACCGTCGCCCATGTGATCATCGAACCACCGCATGTGCCATTCCCGCAGGTAGTAGCTGCCGGTGACCCAAAACGTTTCATCATCCCAGTTGAACACCGTCAGATCGCCTTTGAGCCGCCCGTCATGCCCCAGCATCGGTGCAAGACGCACGCGGCCCTTTGACGGCAGTTTCGATGCCATCATGCGGTCCAGCCAAGCCCGCGCATTTGGCCCTGTGACCTCGAACCGCGAAAAGCCTGTGATGTCGATCAGCCCCGCATCCTTGCGCGTCGCCTCACACTCGGCAGCGACAATGTCATGTGCGTTCGAGCGCCGAAGGCTGGGCGTTTCCTCGAACCCTTTGGGCGCAAAATAAAGCGGTGTTTCAAGCCCGTAGCTGACGCCCCAATGCGCACCCGCCGCCGTCATCGCATCATGCGCCGGTGCCATCTTGAGCGGTCGGCCGGCTGGCAGTTGTTCGTTGGGGTAGGTCATCACGAACCGGCGGGTGTAGAATTGCCCAGTGGTTTCCTTGATGTACTGGCGGTTCTGGGCGTAGTCGCCGTAGCGCGCAACATCCATACCGAATACGTCCGCCTCCGGCTCGCCCTCGATGATCCACTCCGCCAGCGATTTGCCGACACCACCGCCCTGCAAAAATCCGGCCATCACGGCGCAGGCACACCAATATCCACGCTTGCCCGGCACCGGCCCGACCAGCGGGTTGCCGTCTGGCGAAAAGGTGAATGCTCCGTTGACCCATGTCTTGACCCCGACCTCTTGCAAAGCGGGGTAGCGTTCAAAACCGAGGGTCAGTTCATGTTCAATGCGATCGGGGTCTTCTTGCTGCAACTCGAACCCGTACTCCCAAGGCGCGCCGTCCATCATCCAGTGTTGGTGGTCGACTTCGTAGATGCCCAGAAGAACGCCCTTTTGGTCCTGCCGCAAATAGGTGAACCCTTCGAGATCCACGGTCATGGGCACTTCAAAGTCGATTTCTTCCAACTGTGGGATCGTATCAGAAATCAAATAGTGGTGGTTGAGCGGCGAGACCGGCAATTCGATGCCAGCCATCCGCCCGACCTGTTTGGCCCAGAGCCCCGCAGCGTTGACGACATGTTCACAGGTGATCGTGCCCTTTTCGGTGACGACCTGCCAGCCATCGGCGGTTTGGTTTAGCTCCAGAACGCGGTTGTGTTCAATCACCGTCGCGCCCCGTTTCTTGGCAGCACCGGCATAGGCATGCACGGTTCCGGTGGTGTCGATATAGCCTTCGCGGTCGGCCCACATGCCGCCCAATAGCCCTTCACCCGACATGATGGGGTTAAGCGCCACGGCCTCCTCAACGCTGACCAGCCTGCAATCTTCAATCCCGATAGACTGGAAGGTGCGGTAGGCCGATTGCAGCCATTCCCACCGATCGGGCGTGCCCGCCATAGTCAGGCCGCCCGTCATGTGCAGCCCGATATTCTGGCCACTTTCTTCTTCGATCTCGGTCAGCAGGTCGATGGTATAGGCCTGAAGTTGCGCGATATTCGGATCCGCATTCAATGCATGAATACCGCCCGCCGCGTGCCAGCTTGATCCCGCAGTCAGAATGCTGCGCTCAATCAGGCACACATCCGACCAGCCCATTTTCGCCAAATGATAAAGCACCGAAGTGCCAACAACACCGCCGCCGATCACGACCACCCGATAATGCGATTTCATTGGGCTCTCCCTTGCCTGGTTCCAAACGCTGAGGCGCACGCTATCCAAAGCAATCCGTGACGTCTAGACATTTATGTACAGTGCTAGTGAGTATAGAAAAACAGCATAAAAACCCAAGCAAATTGTAAAATCAGGGCACAGCGCAGCCAAGGCCCTGCCATGTTTTGGCCACGGAAATTCAGCCTGAATGGAGACTTGAAGCAGCACAGTTACGTGCCGCGAAACCTTGAGCCAGAGCATAAGCACGAACACCCGATGACCGCGTTAGACACATCACCTCTGAACACCACGCCGACCGAGGCGTTGGCCCCCGGCAGCACTTTGCTGGGCGGGCAGTTCACGATTCAGAGCTATCTCAGCAGTGGTGGCTTCGGGATCACCTATCTGGCAACCGACAGCCTCAACAGAACCGTGGTGATCAAGGAATGCTATCCGGAGGCATTTTGTGCCCGTGTCAACAAGACCGTGCGCGCCCGGACCCAGAGCTACGAAAACGATTTCCAGTCCATCGTGCAGCTTTTTGTGCGCGAAGCGCGGTCGTTGGCAAAGCTGAACCACTCCAGTGTCGTCGGTGTGCATCAGGTTTTCGAAGACAATGAAACCGCCTATATGGCGCTCGATCTGATCGAGGGTCAGGACCTACTGGACATCATCGAAGAAGAACCCGGACGTTTCAGCCCGGATGAGATCTATGCAATGACACTGGATTTGCTGGATGCTGTCGGTCACGTCCATTCCCAAGACCTGCTGCACCGCGATATTTCTCCCGATAACATTCTGGTCGAAGATACCGGCCGCCCCGTGCTGATCGACTTTGGTGCCGCACGCGAAGAAGCGAGCCGCAAAAGCCGGGTTCTGTCGTCTGTGCTGGTGGTCAAAGACGGTTATTCACCACAAGAGTTCTATCTTGCGGGCAGCCAGCAGTTCCCCAGCAGCGACCTCTATGCATTGGGAGCCACCCTTTCGCATCTGATCTCGGGAGAGGCGCCGCCCAATTCGCAAGCGCGTCTCGCGGCATTGGCGGCCAATCAGCCTGATTTGTACACGCCATTGCGTGGACGATTTCCGCAGTACGATAACGCGTTTCTGGGGGCGATCGACAAGGCCATGAACATCGTTCCGGCCAATCGGATACAATCTGCAAAAGAATGGTCCATGATGATTGATCCCGCGCGCCGCGCAAAACTGGCGCTGGACCAGGCGCAAGATGATGAGGTCATTCAAGAGAAGATCACGCAGTTGGTGGCAACTGTGAATAAAGGGCTTGATGGCGGGTTGGAGCAAAAGGCGCAACGAGAAACGCCGTCGCCAGAAGCAACCCCTGATGAACAACAACAGGTCAAACAGCGTCCTCCGGTCGAAGTCATCCCATCAGCGGCAGAGATTCAGGCCGAGATCGAGGAATGGAAACGCAAACACCCCGAAGAATATGCGAAAGCGATATGCACCAGTGCGAACAGCGGATTGCGCCATTCCGCGACTGCCAAGCATGAAGAGGCTAGTCCGGCGTTTGAGCAGCCGGCCAATAGGACGAAAGAGCCGCTGCGGATCGGTCGACTTGCGTCCATTCCGGCTGTGATGTTCGCCAGTTTTTTGCTGGGCCAGATGGCGTTGGCCGAAGCCGGGCAGCGTGTCAACGCGGCACCAAGCCCGTCATCAACCACACAATACATTGAAAAAACAAGATAACCACTCAGCGATCCATCACCGGTTACAGGCACCCACAGAAAGGCAGTTTCATGACGCTCTTTAAGAAAGTTTTCCAGCAGCAAGGCAGACCCGTTGACGCCATACCCGAAGGTTTGGACATGACCCACGAGCATGACGTGACTGTACCTGAAATTGAGCAACGGGAGCCGGAAGCAGAGGCGCCGCTGCAACCCGAGACCGATCTGGATGTCTATGTTCTGGATGCCTCCGAGAGCGTGACCCCAGAACCTGAGCCAAACGATTTCGTGACGCCTGACAACAACGATGCATGGAACGAACCAGACCTCGCATATGTCATGGAACAGGCACAGAGCCCGGAGCATGACACAGATGACACTCCGAATGCCGACGCTATGCCTGACTATGTCGATGATGCGATGTCGTCAGATCCCGTTGTTCCAGCAGAAGGACCGGACCCAATGCAGGACGAGGCAGACCAATCGAACGCGCCACACCCGGCATCACATGCACCAGAACCACAAACCAGCGAGCACAGCGATCCGCTGGATGTGGTTGCTTTTGCACGCGAACAGATGCGCGCCGCTGGGCTGTCGGCCCCGCAAGAGGCAACGCCCGAAGCACCTGCCTTGGACTTGTCGCAACCCCAGACATCGGACGCAACAGATACCCCCGGCACGGGACGAGCGGGCCGGCGCGCGGGCCGTGTCAAAACGCGGCTCTTGGGTTTCAACCGTGGCGCGCCTGATACTTCGGACCCCTTCGACACGTCTCAGGTCGAAACCGCAATTCAAGGGCGTGGAAAATTCCCTGTGGGTTGGCTGGTGGTCATTGATGGGCCGGGCACAGGGCATTCATTTGCACTGTTCTCAGGGGCTTCGATGATTGGCCGCGGCGAGGATCAGGTCATCAAGCTTGATTACGGCGACAACAGCATTTCGCGTCAGAACCATGCGGCGATTGCCTATGATGATGAGGAAAACAAATTCTTCATCGGGCATGGTGGCAAATCCAACATCATTCGCCTGAACGCGCGCCCGGTGCTCAGCACCGAAGAGTTGCATCATACGGATCTGATCCGCATCGGCGAAACGACACTGCGTTTTGTAGCGCTTTGCGGGAAAGACTTTCAATGGGACCATACAGGTGATGATGATGCAGCCGCCGTTTGATTTCGATACAGCCTGCGCCCTGCATCAAGGCCGCCGAGATTACCAGGAAGACGCGCTGATTGCGGATTTTGCGCGTGGCACCGACGTGGGCCTCGCGGTTCTGGCTGATGGTATGGGCGGGCATGCAGCGGGCGATGTCGCAAGCAAGATCGTCGTTTCTGAGGTGTTTGGCGAGTTGATGTTTCAGCGCGGAGACACACCCCGGTTTGAAGCACAGGTGACAGAGGCCCTGCGCAACGCCGCGCTGTCGGCCAACGCCTGTCTCAAAGAGCATGTTGACGCCTATCCCGACACGCAAGGCATGGGTGCAACGCTGGTGGCGACGGTGATCGTGCAGCGCAATCTGTACTGGCTTTCTGTGGGCGATTCCCCCCTGTATCTGTATCGCGACGGCTTGCTGATCCAATTGAACGAAGATCATTCGATGGCCCCGCAAATTGATTTCATGGTCGAAAACGGCCTTATGGAACAGGAAGAGGCAGACACGCATCCAGACCGCAACGTGCTGACCTCGGTCCTGTTCGGCGAGCCTATTCCACGCATTGATTGCCCTAGCGAACCAGTAGAATTGGAAGACGGTGACGTCGTGCTGGTGGCCAGTGATGGGCTGCAATTTCTGCCAAATGCCGAGATAAAGGCGATCCTGAACGCGCATTTCGACGCCGGAAGCGCCACGATTGCCGACCATCTGTTGAGCAGCGTGCAAGCTCTGGATGACCCGGACCTCGACAACGTATCGTTTTCCGTCATCAAAGTGAGCGACAAACAAGCGACGCAGGCCGTTGCAGACGTTGCGGGTTTGCGCTGTGCCGGATGAGCGCGCATTAAGCAATGTCGTCGCCAGCCTCACAGTCGGATTGGAAGCGGGCGGATTGACCGCTGCCGCCAAACGGCACGGGCGGCAATTGCTGGACCGATTACAAGCGAGGGTTCGTGTGGTCATTTTTGGCCCTGCGGCCTGTGGCAAAAGCCAACTGCTTCATGTCCTATTGGGACAGCAGTTGTCGCAGGGGTCACGCGTCCAGATCAGCCGAGATACTGCATCAAACCCTGCGTTTGACGGTATTGAGATCGTATTGTCTGACGCCGCGATTTTGCAGGACATTGATCTTGTGGACGGGGGTTGGCCAGGTGATGGCAACACGGACATCAAATCAATGCTGGCCATTGCCGATATCGCGCTGTGGTGCACGCAAGAGTTCACGCAGCAAGAGGCCGAAGTTTGGACGTCAGCGCCCGAGCATCTGAAAGATCACAGCTTTTTGGTTCTGACCAAGGCAGACGTACTGGCCCAGGAACAGACTTTGCAATCTCGCATTGCCGCAATGTCCGCTGTGGCCAATCAGGAATTCCACGGTCTCTTTCCAACAACCACACGCGTCGCGATGTCAGAATTGGAACGGACCGGTTCGATCACCGATAAATCACTTGCTGCCAGCGGCGTCAAAGCCTTGGCCACCGCCGTGAGCAAGCTCGCCGCTGAAGGGCGGCAAGCTGATCTGGACGCCGCATTGCTGTTCTTGAACAGACAAGGGATCGACCTGGCGGAACAGCCGGTTTCGCATCCTGCACCCGCCGCCGAGACGCCCGACACTTACGGTCAAGCGTTGAACCTGCTGAGGTGCAAGATGGCAGCATTGGACCTGCCGGAAACCGACGACACGGATGCTGCCGTTCAGAGCGTTCTGACACATTGTGAAATGGTATCGGAGGAGCTTGTCGAGCTGATTTCAGGCGCCGCAAGCAACGAGGCTGATTTCACACTATGGTGTGAAGATGTCTATTCCGCAGCTGACAAGATCACTTTGATCGGGCTGGAGGACACGATGGGCGCAGCCGCGGATGCGGTTGGAATACTGGCACAGATCACCCGAGAGCTTGAAACACGTATGGTTCACTAAACTCCTAATTATAATTGATAATTCCGACATTGCACGAACACAAATCGTGCACATTTCACCGCCATTCATGTCGTCAGAGCAGACCGCGATGGCAATCCACGACAAGAAAGGAGGCACGCCATGAACATGATTGATACCTCCGCACAGGCAACACCGGTGCCCGCAGTCGAACGCAGACTACTGGACCGAGGTTTGAATCGCTTTCATGCGTTTGAAGCCACCACGCGAAGCCTTAGATCAGCACTCGAAACTCTGCGCACGCTGGCTGACCCGGCAACGGCAAAACGTGTGGATCGTTTGCTGCGCCAACTCGACACACAAGAACCTAGCGTGACGATGATCGGACAGATCAAATCCGGGAAAACCTCCTTGGTGAACGCTCTTGTCGGTTATCCCGACTTGCTACCGGCAGACGTAAATCCCTGGACCTCGGTGGTGACGTCCTTGCATCTCAACCCGGAAACGCCCGCTTTCGAGAATAAGGCTTCGTTCCAGTTTTTTGACGAAGATGAATGGGATCGGCTGATCTCGGGTGGCGGGCGCATCGGTGAACTGGCAAGCCGCGCCGGGGCCGATGACGAGCTGCAGAAAATCCAACGCCAAGTCGCGGAAATGCGGGAGAAATCGCGCGCACGCCTCGGTCGGAAATTCGAAATCATGCTGGGCCAGAAGCGAGACTATGGATATTTCGACAAAGACTTGATTCAGCGCTACGTCTGCCTTGGAGACGTTGACGCCCCAGAAGGCGACCAGCAGGGACGGTTTGCCGATATCACACGCTCGGCAGACCTCGATCTGCAGCGGCCGGGCCTGCCGTTCAAACTGTGCATTCGCGACACACCGGGTGTCAACGACACCTTCATGATGCGCGAACAGATCACGATCAAATCGATCCGTGACAGTCGTATTTGTGTCGTCGTTCTGTCGGCACATCAGGCGCTTTCATCTACCGACCTGGCCCTTATTCGGCTGATTTCAAACGTGAAATCCAGAGATGTCATCATCTTCGTAAACCGAATTGATGAATTGCAAGACCCGACCGTTCAAATTCCAACGATCGAGAAAAGCATTCGCAACACCCTTGCGCAGCATCAAGGTCCAAGCGATCCGCAGATTATCTTCGGAAGTGCAATGTGGGCCAGCAAGGCGCTTAAGAACGAGCTGGCCGAGTTGCCAACGCAAAGCGCGAACGCGCTGCTGAATTGGGCCAAGGCATCGCCTCTTGCGGAGGAAGCCTGCGAGGACGCCGAGGCTTTGGCCTGGGATCTGTCGGGTTTGCCGCAGCTTTTGGATTGCATCGGCGAACGTGTGGAGAATGGCATTGGGGATGTGACAGTCCAGCGCATCGCAGAAAGCGCCCTGAACCTTGCAAATGGCCTCATCGCGGCTGACCAGATCGGGCGCGCGCCTGCTGATCTGTCTGAACAACCCAATTTCTCAGTCGAAGCGGCACAAAGCGAAGTGTCTCGGATCGCGGACCAAGCACGCAGAGAACTGGCCGCTGAGTTTGATACGATCTTGGCTGGCTTCACCGCCCGTATTGATCGGGCCCAAACCAGCTTTCTGGAACGCGCCACATCCGCGTTGCTCGTTCACCTCGATAAATACGGCGAGGACAGCCCTTGGACATACGACCCCGCAGGTTTGCGCGTCCTTCTCAGCTCCTCCCACAAGGTTCTTGCCGCCAAAAGCAACAGCGCGTTTCAATCAGCGGCCGAAACCTCAGCCACGTCGATCGCAGCGGTCTACGGTCAAACGTTCGGGGCCAGCGCCGCCGCAATCCAGATCAAGGTTCCGGCACCGCCACGTGTCCCACCGCCTGTGGCTTTAGGCCAGACGATCGCTCTGGATTTGAGCACCACGTGGTGGAAACGCTGGTGGGCGCAACGGCGCGGGTACAAGAACTATGCGGCCAATTATCAAGAACTTATCCGCTCGGAAACAGAACCGTTCGTGGATACGCTGCGCTCGGGCATTGCGCAGGATATCCGCCTGAGTTTCCTTGATGCGTTCGAAAATTTCATGAGCGAACAAGTCGATGTGTTCAACTCTGTCGCCGTGCGCGCCAAGGCAGACCCACAGGCGGTAACCGCACATTTGCCCGACCAAAGCGCTGATCGGCAGGCCCGTCTGGCCGCAACGCTGAAAACTTTTGAAGGGTATACCCAATCATGAATGACATGACGCACAACACAGTGACTGCCAGCAGTTCATCCGCAACTCCACGCAAACCGCGGATTGCGTTGATGGGGGAATTCAGTGCCGGGAAAAGCACGCTGGCCAACTTGATGATCGGCGCGGAACCCTTGCCGATGCAAGTGATCGCCACACAACTGCCCCCGGTCTGGATCACTTATGGGACAGATGACCCTGTTCGCGTCGATCTGGAAGGCAATGAGACGCCTTGTGACATTGCACATCTGGCAGATTGCCCAATTGAAACAACAGCATATATCCGCATCCAATGCGAGGAAGACATACTGCAACTCTGCGATCTGATCGACATGCCCGGCATATCGGACCCTAATATGTCGAGCGATGTCTGGGCGCGGGTTTTGCCGCAATGCGATGGTGTGATCTGGTGCACACATGCCACCCAAGCGTGGCGCCAAAGCGAAGCGGCAGTCTGGGACAGCCTGGATGAAAAACTGCATCGCAGCAGCATCTTACTGTTGACGCGCAGTGACATGTTGCTGAGCGAACGGGATAAGTCGCGCGTGTTGCACCGTGTGAAACAAGAAACCGAAGACTTGTTTGCCGCAACGCTGATGATCTCGCTCTTGCAAGCCCGAGAGGCCGAGAACGACCCCGAGCTATGGGCAAGCTGTGGCGCCGAGCCCTTCGTCGTTGAATTTCTCAATGTCGTGCATGCCTTGTCACAAGAGCTGGGCAGTGAGCCGGCGATAAATCCTTTTGCGACACTCAACGCAGACATGCCGGAAACCACCGCCAACGCGGATGCGCCCAAAGTTGTGCCGCGCAGACCGAAGCCGGTTGGGCGAAGCACCCGTCGCTTGTCTGCCGAAGAGGCGTCTGCCGTGTCAGAACGCCTGTAAGGTGTTGCGTTAACCGGAATCAAATCAAATCGGCTTAAACATTGAAATCGCACCTGTTGGGGTGATTATGTTCAATGAAAGACGGCCCTTTGCATGACGATTTCGCAACATCTGGACAAATTGCGCACGCGGTTTCCCGAATGCGACATCGCAGCTTATGCGGATCTGTCCACCGGAATGGTCTTGGCCGCAACAAGCGCGACAAAGGTGTCACAGGAAAGCCTCGACACCCTTTGTGAGGCTGCAACTGACACACTGAAAGGTCCTTTGCTCCAAGCAGTGTCATCTACCGCGACCAACCGACAAAATGACAACATCTGTCACGCTGTTCGCATTTCCCGAAGCGCAATGGAGGTTTTCGTAAAATCCAATGCACGCGCCGAAGAAGCGATGTGTTTGGTGTGCAAACATGACGTTGATGTGCATGAAGTAACCCAGCATGCTCAGACGCTCCTTGACCAGATTGAGGCGGAGCATTGAACAGAACCAACTCAATCGAGCAAGAAATGGAGCGTCTGGAAGATGCTCTACAAAGCTGGCGTCGACCGTCCGGGCCAAAGACAGCGGCGCAGGGGCGCGAGGTGTTGGCCGGATCAAACCTTGAGGCTGTTGCCGCCTTAAGTCGAGAGATCGCCCGCACAATTCTGCGGCGTCAGCTGATCTTCACCAATAACCGCCTTGAACAACTGAGAATTGTAGCTGCAGAGCGGCGCATCCTCATGCTGGAATTGGCCGACGACACCGTGATCGTGCTTGCTCCCGATGACGCGCCCTCATTGCGACGCGCGACACGCGCCGTGTCTTTGTTTTGCGACAACGCAACATCGTTAATGGTACAAAGCCTCCTTGTCGCAAATCACGCCCATGAGGCGCTGATTGGTCTGCCTGCAGAGGCGCTGACACGGGTTGAAGATGATGACACAGGCACTTCACACACTCTGCAAGATCACGCCAATTGCCTGCATGGATTGGCGCTGTCTTACGTGTGCAAAAGGGCTGGCGAGGTGTTGGAAAGCTGGGGAAGCACTGACTTGATCGAACGATTAAAGGCCTGCGAAGATCTGCGCGACACAAACACCCAAACTTGTACCATTTGGACGGACCCCGCTCCGAACGGTATCTGTATCGGCCTGGTCTTGCGCGACGATACCGCGCTTTGGATGGCAGCGCGGCAGGAAAACCTACAGCAGATCTGCACCGCTTGGGCTGCACTTGCGGATTGAGCAATAGTATAACTCTAGCGGTTTCGAAAGGTTGGCGCGCTCAAGTCTAGGGCAACGTCCGCATCGCTTCTCTAACCGTGCAACGCGGCAATCGTTTTGAGCGTGGAAAACCCATAAAGCGCTTCAAATCCTTTTTCGCGACCGTGGCCCGACAACCCAGTGCCACCAAAAGGCAACTCAACACCGCCGCCTGCGCCATAATTGTTGATGAACACCTGACCCGCGCGCAAAGCACGCGCCAAACGCATCTGCCTTGCGCCGTTCGCGGACCAAACCGATGCCACCAAGCCAAAATCCGTACCATTTGCAATTGCGATGGCCTCTGCTTCATCTTGAAATGGGATCACGACTTGAACGGGCCCAAAGATTTCGTCTTGGGCCAAACTGTGGTCGGGCGGCACACCCGCAAAAAGCGTTGGGGTCACATAGTGGCCACCAGTCGGCGCGTCAGAAGCCAGCGTACCGCGCCCCGCCACCTCCAAGCCCTGAGCCTTGGACAGAAAGCCTTCTATGATCCCTTTTTGCCGGGCAGAAATCACCGGGCCCACATCCATATCGGACAGAGCCGGGCCGACTCTCAGTGTTTCATAGCGCCCCGCCATCATCCCCACGACACGCTCATAAACGCCAGACTGCACCAGAATTCGAGAAGACGCCGAACAGGTTTGCCCAGCATTCTGAATGCCCGCATTCACCAAAAACGGCAAAGCTGCGTCAAGGTCGGCATCGTCAAATACAACTTGCGGTGATTTGCCGCCCAATTCCAACGTCACCGGCACCACATGCGCCGCAGCAGCAGCCTGGATTTGTTTGCCAACTCCGACGGAGCCGGTAAATGAGACGTGGTGCACACCGGGATGTCCGCTCAGCGCGGCTCCGGCTTCCGCACCCAGCCCCGGCACGACGTTGAGCGCCCCGGCCGGAAGCCCAGCTCTGTGCGCCAGTTCCGCAAAAGCAAGGGCCGTCAAGCAGGCTTCCTCAGCCGGCTTCAAGACGGCGGCATTGCCCATGGCAAGGGCTGCACCGACGGAGCGCCCGATGATCTGCATGGGATAATTCCAGGGGATGATATGCCCCGTCACGCCATGCGGTTCGCGCACGCTATAGACGGTATACCCTTCCAGATAGGGAATGGTCTGGCCGTGAATTTTATCGGCGGCACCTGCGTAAAACTCCATATAGCGCGCAAGTGCAATCACATCTGCGCGCGCCTGTTTCAGCGGCTTTCCCACATCCATTGCTTCTAGCCTGGCCAGATCTTCAGTGTTGTCCAAGACCAGTTGGCCGATCTTGTACAACACACGGGATCGCTCAACGGCCGTGGAACGCCCCCAATCGCCATTCATCGCATCCGTAGCGGCCATCACCGCGCGGTCGATGTCTTCGGCCTGCCCCCGCGCGATATTGCACAGAGCGCTGTTGTCAGATGGATTGGACAACTTCAGAGACTGCTTTTCATGTGCAGCGACCCAGCGCCCGCCAATAAAGCATAAGCCGGGGTCAATTCCCAAAGGTCGCAATGTCATGCGGGGTATTCCTGATCTGGTTGCCGTAATTGAGCGCTGGCAATCACTTCACCAGCGAAGCGGATTCAAACATGATGAACAGCACCGTCAACTGCAAAAACGCAATTGGCGTCGCACGTCTGGAAATGCACTACCGTCCAACAATGGGAGCATACCCTTCTTTGAGGAACCGCAGAAAACATCGCACAGCCGACACATTGCGCAACGGACGCCTTCGCCAAGGCAGCGGCTTTGTATCGGATTCCGTCAATCCATATCTGTTCTTCGATGAGGTCTTGCTGCGGGATGCATTTGAATTCGGCTGGCAAACCGAAGTGGCGCCAGATAACGTGTGACGAAACACGCCACGTACCGCTTGGGCGCTCAAAGACTACGGAAACAATGCTTGATCTTCTACGGATCGTCACCGTCACTTACAACAGCGCCGCGGTCATCGGGCGGTTCCTCCAGAGTGTGCCCGAAGGGGTGGAAGTCGTCGTGGTCGACAATGCGAGCGATGACGAAACTGTTGCCATCGTCAAAGAGCATGGTGCCAATCTAATCGCTCTTGAGGAAAACCTGGGGTTTGGCACCGGATGCAATCGCGGTGCAGCGGGCAACTCGCGGCCGTTTGTCTACTTCGTCAATCCGGATTCGGTCGTGAATGAGGACGGTTGCCTGCGTATGTTGGAAACGGCCCAGGCGATCCCGAATCTGGGCGCAATGAACCCCGCCATTCTGGATGAAAGCGGCCGCATCCGGCTCAACCGCCGGTCGCCCTTGATACCTCGGGCGCTTTGGACAGATCGCGCTTTGGCGCAGGCTCCGGACGCGCATCAGCAAGTACATATCTTATCAGGCGCGGCGCTATTTTGCCCACAGAAGGCGTTTGACACAGTTGGGGGATTCGACGAACGGATTTTTCTGTACCACGAGGACGATGACCTGTGTTTTCGGCTCCGATCTGCGGGGTTTTCCTTGTTTCTGGAACATCGCGCCAAGGTCATGCACATTGGTGGGGCGTCATCGGGCAGTGGACTGCGCGGCACCTACTTCAAAGCCTTTCACATCGCGCAATCGCGTATGTACGTTGAACGCAAACACGCCTTGAGATGGCCTGCAAGCAGGGCGGCGCTTCGCGTTTTTGGTAAAATTCTTTCTCCTGCCAATTTGGTCAAACGCAAGCGAACGCAGACTGCAGGCTTTTTGAAAGGAACGTTGGGTTTTGACATGGCCCGATACGGAATTCGGCAGTGAGCGGCTTCGAGCGTTCGCGTTTTCCCACGCCAAGGGCAATTGCAGTTTGGGAAGAGAAACGCGGATGCTCATTATTTCAGCACTTCGCCATGAAAGAGGGCATTCTTTGGCCACGCGAACTGGCCATGCACCTTTGGGCCGTGTGACAGTCTTTCGAGTCGTAGGTTAAGGGCCAGACATTTGTGTTGATGAAAGCTCCATCGTCGCTGGATCAGCCACGCGCCATTGGTGCGGCCCGTTTGTCTGTCAAAGCGCGCGGTGCAAGCACCCGTTTGGACCAATTGCGTCAATCGGGCGCGCTCAAGCTCTTGTTTCCGAGGCAACCAAGAAACTTGCAGGCCGTGATCATCAACACAGCCGGAGGCATCACCGGTGGTGACCAATTCACGTTGGACGCACAAGCGGGCATCGGCACGCACCTGACGCTGACCACACAAGCTGCGGAGCGGGTCTATCGGGCGCAACCGGGGCAAACCGGACAGGTCCGCACCACCTTGCATGTGGCTGCGGGTGCACGCCTGAACTGGCTGCCGCAGGAGACCTTGCTTTATGATCATGGCGCGCTGGATCGAAAGCTGACGATTGATCTTGAGGCGGACGCGCGCTTTTTGATGGTGGAGCCGCTGCTCTTTGGACGCGTCGCGATGGGCGAAGACATTCACGAACTGCGGTTTGATGACAGGGTGACGCTGCGCCGTGAGGGCGCTGAGATCTTCCGTGACGGGCTGCACATTTGGGGCGATGCCGCTCAGCAGCTTGTCCGCCCGGCCATCGGCAATGGTGCGCGGGCAATGGCCAGTATCCTGTTTGCGGCACCGGAGGCATCCGGCCATCTGACATTCCTACGTGCACACCTTGGTCCCAAGGGTGGTGCGAGCCTTTTACAAAGCGATCTACTTGTCGCGCGCGTGTTGGCCAGCGACGGGTTTGCGCTGCGCCAGACAATATTGCCTATCTTGGATCATCTGACCCAAAACACCCTGCCAGCAAGTTGGAGACTTTGACAAAATGCAACTGACGCCCCGAGAAAAAGACAAACTGCTGATCTCCATGGCCGCCGAGGTCGCGCGGCGCAGGCTGGCGCGTGGCGTCAAGCTTAACCATCCAGAAGCCATCGCGCTGATAACGGATGCGGTCGTCGAAGGCGCGCGCGACGGACGCTCAGTGGCGGACATGATGGAGGCCGGTGCGCAGATCATCACTGCCGAACAGTGCATGGAGGGCGTACCCGAGATGATCCACGATGTTCAGGTCGAAGCCACATTTCCGGACGGCACGAAGCTTGTCACCGTTCACAATCCAATTCGCTAAGGAGGGCCACCATGATCCCCGGTGAAATCATCGTCGCACAAGGCGACATTACCCTGAACGAGGGTACCGAAGCCATCTCCCTAATGGTTGCCAACACCGGCGACCGCCCTGTGCAGGTAGGCAGCCATTATCATTTCGGTGAGGCAAATCCGGCTTTGGAATTTGACCGCGACGTCGCACGTGGAATGCGGCTGGATATCGCTGCAGGCACGGCCGTTCGGTTCGAGCCGGGACAGCGGCGCGAGGTGCAATTGATTCCCATCAGCGGTGCGCGGCGCATTTACGGATTCAACCAACAGGTTATGGGGGATTTGTAGGATTGATGAAGGCGACATCCATTCTTAGAGAGATCAAGTATCGGTTTTTCTCGGTGAAGAACCCGCGCCCCAATGTGGGCATGCAGGGAGACCTTGATGATGTCGACCTGTTGATCGCCGTGGAACAGGAAATTGGTGTCCAGTTCAGCGATGAGGCAGCCGAGGCGGTCCGAAATGTCGGGCAGTTTTTCGACCTGACTTCGCTTATGGCTGCCGCGACGGGACATGAACCATCTTGGCAGGACTTCGTGACATTTGTTGCGCCCTTTGGAACGATGCCTGCCGAAATAATCACACCCGAAACCGAGTTTTTCGAACACAAGAATTGAGGAAACCGAATGCCAGCCTCCATCCCACGCTCAGACTATGCCGCGATGTTTGGCCCCACCACGGGCGACAAGGTCAGGCTTGCCGACACCGACTTGATCATCGAGGTGGAGCGAGATCACACTATCTACGGCGAAGAGGTCAAGTTTGGTGGCGGCAAGGTGATCCGCGACGGCATGGGGCAAAGCCAAGTGACCCGCGCCGACGGCGCAGTCGATACAGTGATCACCAACGCGCTGATCGTTGATCATACTGGCATCTACAAAGCTGACGTTGGTTTACGTGACGGGCGCATCCACAAAATTGGCAAGGCCGGCAACCCTGACACCCAGCCTGGCGTCGACATAATCGTTGGCCCCTCCACCGAAGCGATTGCCGGAGAAGGAAAAATCCTGACGGCAGGCGCTTTCGACAGCCACATCCATTTCATCTGTCCGCAGCAAATCGAAGACGCGCTGCATTCCGGCGTCACGACAATGCTCGGTGGGGGCACTGGCCCCGCGCACGGCACGCTGGCGACGACCTGCACACCCGGCGCATGGCACATTGGCCGCATGTTACAGGCTTTGGATGCCTTCCCGATGAATTTTGGCATCTCAGGCAAAGGCAATGCCTCCCTGCCCGCCGCACTCGTAGAGATGGTGACGGGCGGGGCCTGCGCACTCAAACTGCACGAGGACTGGGGAACAACACCCGGGGCGATCGATTGCTGCTTGTCGGTGGCCGACGACATGGACGTGCAAGTGATGATCCACACCGACACACTGAACGAATCTGGGTTTGTCGAAAACACAGTGGCCGCCATGAAAGGCCGCACAATCCATGCCTTTCACACCGAAGGTGCAGGCGGTGGGCACGCTCCGGATATCATCAAAATCTGCGGCGACGCTAATGTGTTACCATCCTCTACCAACCCCACGCGCCCCTTTACGGTGAACACCTTGGAAGAGCATCTGGATATGCTGATGGTCTGTCATCACCTCGACAAATCCATTCCCGAAGATGTCGCCTTCGCCGAAAGCCGCATCCGACGCGAGACGATTGCCGCCGAAGACATACTGCACGATATCGGTGCGTTTTCGATCATCGCCTCGGACAGCCAGGCGATGGGTCGTGTCGGTGAAGTATTGATCCGCACATGGCAAACGGCGGACAAAATGCGCAAGCAGCGCGGTCGCTTGGCAGACGAAACTGGGGAAAACGACAACCTGCGGGTGCGTCGATATATTTCCAAATACACGATCAATCCGGCGATCGCGCATGGGATCAGCCATGAGATTGGCAGTATCGAAGAAGGAAAACGGGCTGATCTCGTGCTCTGGAACCCCGCGTTTTTTGGCGTTAAACCTGAAATGGTATTGATGGCAGGCACCATTGTCTGTGCGCAGATGGGCGACCCAAATGCATCCATCCCGACACCGCAACCCGTCTACAGCCGTCCGATGTTCGGCGCTTATGGGCGGTCAGTGGAACGCTCCGCCGTTACCTTTGTCAGCGCCGCCGCCGAGGCGGACGGGATCCGCGGAAAGTTGGGGCTGGCCAAAGATGTGGTCGCCGTTCGCAACACACGCGGCATCGGCAAAAAGGATCTGATCCTGAACGACGCGCTCCCACAGATCGAGGTGAACCCGGAAACCTACGAAGTCCGTGCTGATGGGGAGCTTTTGACTTGCCAGCCTGCCGAAGTGCTCCCCATGGCGCAGCGCTACTTTATGTTCTGAAAGGACCCCAATGCCGCATTTGACCGCGCAAACCATTTTGCACCATCCCAGCCAAGACCCTGAAGATTTCGTTATCCTTGACTACGACGCCCGGTTCTTGCGTCGCAAAGTGATGATCACCCAATCGGGAGCGGAATTGCTCGTCGATCTGCCCAAGACCACGTCACTGGGTCACGGAGACGCGTTTGAAGCCACCGACGGGACGCTCATCGGCATCCAAGCGGCGGCCGAGCCACTGCTGGAAGTTACCGGACATGCCCTGCATCGCATTGCATGGCACATCGGAAACCGCCACACGCCTTGCCAGATTGAAGAAAATCGTCTTTTGATTCAACGTGATCACGTGATGACCAACATGCTCCTGACGCTCGGCGCTCATATCCATGAAGTCACAGAACCCTTTACTCCGGAGGGCGGCGCTTATGGGCACGGTCGGACGCACGGCCATGACCACGGCGCACAACATGGTCCCGATCACACCCATGAACCCACCTACAAACCCTACGATCACGCGAACGATGTCTGATCACCTGCTGACGTTGATGCAATGGCTATCGCCCGGTTTTCCCGTTGGCGCTTTTGCCTATTCGCACGGGTTGGAGACAGCCATCGAACAAGGACAAATTGCAACTATTGATGATTTGAACCTTTGGCTGCGCGATCTGATTGTGCACGGCGGCGGGCAAGCCGACATCGTGCTTTTGTCGGCGAGCTACCATGCAGAGGCAGAGGCTCTTGCTGACATTGACACGACGGCACAAGCTTTCGCCGCATCACAAGAACGCCTGCTTGAAACGACACAACAAGGGGCGGCGTTCGGACGCACGGTGGATGCGATATCGGGTACAAAATTGGGCAAGCTCACTTATCCGGTTGCAGTAGGCTATGCCGCCAAAACTCTGGGTATCCCACTAGATGACACGGCACGTGTCTACTTGCATGCCTTTGCTGCCAATCTTATTTCCGCCGCTGTGCGTTTGGTGCCTTTGGGTCAAACTGAAGGACAACGCCTGCTTTCGCAGCTCGCCGACACAATCGAAGACACCGCGCGCCGTGCGGTTGAAGACGACATCACCACACTCTCTTCTCACTGCTTTGCCGCTGACATTGCTGCAATGCAACACGAAACCCAATACTCGAAAGTATTTCGCACATGACACAGATGAATGGCCCCTTGCGCATCGGCATCGGCGGACCGGTTGGCGCTGGAAAAACCACGTTGACTGCTGCTCTTGCGGTGGCGCTCAAGGATCAACATTCCATTGGAGTGATCACAAACGACATCTACACCCAAGAGGATGCGGACGCGCTCATGCGCCTTCAAATCCTGCCGCGTGACCGCATTATAGGCGTGGAAACAGGCGGTTGCCCGCATACCGCCATTCGGGAAGACGCCTCAATCAACCTCGCTGCGGTCGCCCAAATGCAAGAGCGCCACCCCGAGATTGAGGCTATACTCATCGAAAGCGGTGGCGATAATTTGTCGGCCACCTTCTCGCCTGAACTGGCTGATGTGACGCTCTACGTCATCGACGTCGCCGCGGGTGAGGAGATTCCGCGCAAAGGTGGCCCCGCCATCACGCGGTCCGACATATTGGTGATAAACAAAACCGACCTCGCACCATACGTAGGCGCATCTTTGGAAATCATGGAGCGTGATGCGATCAAGATGCGCGCAGGGCGGCCCTTTGTATTCGCTGCACTGCGTCATGGCAAAGGCGTCGACGAAATTGTCGCCCGTTTAAAGCAAATATCAGGATTGGGCTTGGAACAAACGGCCGGGGCCTGACATCGCGACGCCAGCCAACTGCCCCATATGCCAAGCCAAAACCTGATTGCTAGATAGGACCGGCATGCGCAATGACGCTTCAAGCGGTTCAATGCTCGTCATGGTCCGAAGGTTCGTGCAGGATAAAAAGATTCCCTGCACATCAGTACCCCGCACCAAATCACATGCCGCCGATTGGATGGATGCCGCGTCAATGCGCACGACTTTGGCCTCTTCGTCTTCATCAAATCCACCAAAGACCGGCGTCGCTATACCCTGATTTGCCAAGGAACCGCGCAATGTTGCGGACACGCTGGCAACATAGGGTGACAAAAAGGCAATTTCCTTCAGGTCTAATGCCTTGCAGGCTGCAACCAAGGCGCTTAACGGTTCGGTAACTCGCGGTGCGCTCATGCCATTTCTTATCAAGCGTGCGATGTTTTCTGGTCCAATCTGCGCCGTTCCAGATGTACATCCATACCCTACGCATCCGTATTTTGGCGCCTCTGGCAATAGCTGCGCAGCTCCTGTCAGATGTTCTGACATGTGTTGCAAGGTTTCGCTGGTAACATGAGCGCCGCTGGCAACGCGACTGACATAAATTGGGACACCTGCTCCCGTCATCTCGCGAAAATCAGCCTCGATGGTCTCATCAGTTTGAAGCACGATCAAACCCAACGATGGGCGGGTCAGACAGTCCGAAGTATACGTGTAGCGCGTCATATCTGCACCACCTCCCTTCCCGCACGCGGGCTTAGAAACGCGGCACCTGTCTGTGTAACAACGATATTTTCTTCGTGTACGAGGACCCCGCCAGACACTTCGATACCCGGTTCCAAAGTGAGCACCATACCCGGCTCCAGCACAGTTTTGTCGGATGGAATCAGGGAGGGCCATTCCGTCAACTGCATGCCCAACCCATGCCCAAGCCGTCCCGCGTCAGAACCGCCGGCCCCACCCGTCACAATACGATCCATCGCGTGAAACAGATCTGCGGCGGTCGCACCAGGCCGTGTGGCTTCCACGCCGGCATCGACTGCATCAATCAAACGTGCGTGCGCGTTTGCAACCGCACCACTGGGCTGACCAACGCTGAAGTTTCTATCAAAATCGCAAAAGTACCCATCTTTCACCATTCCGGTATCCAGCATCAAAACATCACCTTGGTTTAGCGGTTCCGGCGTCGCGGGCGAGATTACGTCGCTATACCCTCCCGCTTCACAGGCACCGGCCAGGTAAGGCACCCAATCAGCACCTTCTTCCAGCCCTAACATTTGGAACCGGCGAAACACCTGATCTAATGGAACGCCTTCGCCGGCAATCTCCGACACACGGTCAAATGCGCGCCCGGCAACTGCGCAAATGCCTGCGATCTTTTCAATCTCTGCGTCCGACTTAACCATACGCAAGCGTCTTGTTAAACCACTGTCGCTCACCAACTGCCCGTTGATGTTTTCACGCAAGGTTGCGAAATCGTCCATTGGCATTCGGACGTGCGTTTCATGACCACTCGGCACGCCCACCCGACCTGCACCTGCGATTTCATTCAGGGTTTCGGCCAGTAAACCAACGCCATCATCACTTAAATCCGGTGCACGCCATGTGCGAATATCGGTTATCCATGTTCGCCGCATTAATGCGGCACCAATCGACGGTATGACTGCGACAGGCTTCCCGCTTTTGGGCACGACCAAGAACCATGGTCGTGTTGGGCTTTCCCAAAAACGCGTCAAGAAACCTGTAAAGTACCGAACTTCAGGCTCCGTTGTCAGCAAAAGCGCGTCCAGATCTGTTGCGTCCATGATGGCCTGCGCCCGCGTCAGGCGACAGGCGTATTCAGATGTTGGGAAGACGTTCATTCATCTACGCCTTCGCTCAGGATGCACAATATCCGGGAGCTCGCGTTCAAACCCAACGCGTCGTCGGCGCATAGTGCAGCCGCCACGCCAGCCGCACCGGACGACGTCGATCGCATGTCAACCGCCGCGACAGCCTGTGCGCCCAGCTCACCGTCTTCCTCCGAAATCAGCGTAAAAAAATCTGCGTCTCGTGCAAGCCCTTTGAGAGCAATCAACGAAGGCTCTTTGCAATCCAAACGCCCCATCGACGAAACAGGGCCGGCTGCCACGACAGCGGCACCGGTCTTTATTGATGCATGGATCGCCGGGGCAGCTTCCGGTTCCACCACAACAATCAGCGGCGCGTCTCCCCATGCCTTGCGTGCCATTACGGCACAAGCTGCAGCTAACCCTCCAACACCTGCCTGTAAAAAAACATGCGTTGGCGTATGTTTTATCTGATCTATCGCTTCGGCCATCAAGATCAAATAACCCTCCATGACGCCTAGTGGAGGTTCTGTATATCCGGGCCAAGAACTGTCTGACAAAAGTTGCCAACCATTCAACTGAGCAGCACCTGCTGCTGCTGCCATACTGTCTTCGTAAATATCTCCCTCACGGACCACTTTGGCGCCTGTTTCGCGCAGTCGATTGGCAAAAGATTCTGGTACCGTTTGTGCAATGTAGATAACTGAAGATGCGCCAAAAGCCGCAGCACCCGCCGCCACGGACATGCCGTGGTTGCCAGCGCTCGCCGTGACATAGGTTTGGTTCAATGCACGGCCTTTTGCGTGATCCTGCGCAATGACATGTGCCGCGCCCAGAGCCTTGAAGCTGCCCAATCCCATGCGGCCACGTTCATCTTTCACCCAAAATTCGGCAACTCCGATGCGATCTGCAAGCGCGGGCATGGACACTAGTGGCGTTACCCCCGCCACCGGACAACGTGACACCAGCGCAAGGGCCGCCGACGGGTCGTCGCGCGGAAACGGAATATCGGCAAGGCCTGGAAAGCCATGTGAATGGCGGTATGGGTTGGCAATCGTTGTCATGCTTCTACCCGACCTGTGTGGCGCGTAGAGGTCAAGCTGGAATTTCTGGTTTGATCAGGCGCTGTTCAAAGTTTTCGAAATTGAGATCGACAAAGCTGAAATCGTCACGACATCTAGCCAGACATAGCTCCACATCAGCGCGCTTGGGACCAGTGACGTCGGCATCACCTGAACGGCCGCAATCAGACCCAAAGCCGAGGTTATTGCAGCCAGCCATCGAAACCCGCGCCGTCCAGAGACCGTCAAAACGCCAAGGCCCACATAAAGCATACCGATTGGCACCAGTTGCAATGTCAGGCTGTTCACCCCCGCCACGGCGACGCTAATCATATGCGCCGCGCCCGCCACGGTCAAAACCAAACCACCCAGTTTCGCCCATACATCCATCATTCAACACGCTCATCAAAATGGCACGGTTGCCCGGCAGCGCCCCAAAGCAGCACGTCTTCAACATGCTCTTCCAGTGAATAGGGTGCGGGCTCACGGCCGTTGCCTGGGTTCCACGCCCAGTGAAGGATCACATCATGGCCAAGATGTTCAGCAATTTCCACTGCAGATCGATCATCATTGCGGTCGGGATCACGTAGTTGAGCGCAAACCTCATCAGTGGTGCGTCCAAACCAGTCCGCTTCTACCGGGGCCAGTCGCCAGGCTGCAGAAACCTGCGGCGCGGCGTGAGGGGTGGGATTCCCGCCGATACGGTTTGTCACGTGGCACGTACGGCAAGGTATTGTTTCTGCGCCTATCCGACTTTCGCCTGCGCGAATGTTCATCCCATGCGGGCGTGATTTGCCGTAGCTTGCACCGGACCACATCGGTTGATCACTCTGCCCAACATGACAGTTTGAGCATCGTGGGTGTGATGCGACTTCAAAAATGCGGTCCCATGCGGCCAAACCCTGTTCCTGAGAGACAGAACCTGCGGCATAGGGCGTGATCGTGACGTCATCCGCCGCCCAAACAGAGCCCGCGAGAAAACTGATGCATAGGGACAGGCGGATCACACGAAATCCACATGCCGATTGAACGGCATTTCACGGATACGCTGGCCGGTGGCATCAAAGATCGCATTGGCAAGCGCAGGCGCAGCAGGTGGCACGGGAGGTTCGCCAATACCCCGGATATGTTCGGCATTTTCCAGTCCGCGCACTACAATTTCTGGTGTTTGATACAGCCGCATACCTTCGGACATGTGGTAATTGTCCTGCTCCGCAATCCCGTCAGCATAAGTGATCTCGGAGTTCATCGCGTGGCCAAGCGCCCAGACAACACCGCCCTGCACTTGGTTCTCAAAGTTTACCGGATCGACGACACGACCAACGTCTGCGGCCACAAAAACTCGGTCAATCTTGATACCACTGTCCGTCATGGTCACCTCGATCACCTCCGCCGTCGGCACACCGAACGAATTCACCATCGCAACGCCGCGCCCACGGTTTGGCCCGAGATCGCTGCCCCAGGACGACATATCAGCGACCGCTTCCAACACTCCGCGCGCCACGTCATCATTACAAAGCCGCAAGCGTTCTTCCATCGGGTCCGCCCCTGCAGCACGGATTAATTCGTCCAAGAAACCTTCGGCAAAAAAACCAGCCGTGGATGCACCGACGGACCGCCACGATGAGACTGGCGGCAGCCCCGGCACCGCGTATCCCGCCACCCGTAAATTCGGAACTGCGTAGGGCATGTTCCAAGCGCCAGACACGATCTCTTTGTCCGGACCGGGAAGACTTTGCCCCAACCGGCCCGTTTGGGACCGGATCACGGATGGGGTGGCAATGCTCAAATCACAAGCAACCACCTGCCCTGCCGATACAACGCCGCGGCCTCTGGCCATTCCGATCTGGCGGGGGATATCTTGTACAAAGTCTTCTTCGCGCCGAAGGGTCATTTTCACATGAATGCCCTTCACGGACATCGCAGCTTCTGCGGCGCGATCAATATAGTCGAACTCCAAGCGGTGCCCGAAACTGCCGCCTGCGTATTGGTTGTGCACGTGCACATCATCGACGGGCACGCCTGTGATTGTTGCAACCCGGTCTTGCACAAATCGTGGAACCTGATGACTTGTCCAGACATCGACACGGCTCTCGTCGACTTTCAAAACCACGGACAACGGTTCCAACGGCTGATGCGCCACGTAGGGTGCACGGTACTCGGCAACTATAGTGTCACCTTGGGCGAGCGCGTTGGCAACATCGCCGTCATTGCGCCACTCGCGGTCAAGGTATTCATCTGAAAATGCCGCGGCAACCGCAGCCCAATGGTCGGCTTGCTCGCCAGGATAGGGTGACGGGCCCCATTCAAACTCGATCTCCTGAGACGCTTGAAACGCGCGCCACGTATTGTCTGCCAGCACCGCAACTCCACCGGTCACAGGCACCACGGAATGAACACCGCGCATCGCTTCCGCGTCAGAGGCATCATAGCTCAGCATCTCACCGAATTTACGCGGGTTGTTCACCAACGTGGCATGCAGCATCCCATCAAACTTCAGGTCAATACCATACGCTTGCGTACCCACTGACTTTGGTACGATATCCAAACGCTGCAATGGCTTACCAATCAAACGCCATTCGCTTGGATCTCGTAGTTCAACATCCAGAACCGGGTCAATGTTCGAAGCAGCCTGCGCAAGTGACGTGTAGTCGAGCCGTGTATCATCAGGCAAAACAACTGCACCGCGTTCCGTTCTGAGCGCATCAACAGGTTGCCCAGTTTGCGCTGCTGCAGCCACCTTCAGCGTTTCTCGGGCCACGGCACCTGCCATGCGCAGTTTGTCAAAACTATCGGGCACTGAAGTGGACCCACCGGTCAATTGCGCCCCCAAAAGTTTAATCATTCCCCCCATCACAGACCGCATTGTCTGCGCGGGCATGCCACGGTCTGTCGACATGAAAGGGACCGCCTCATCCGCCAGCGCGGTGTTGTAGTAAGCTGCGGCAGGCGTGCCGAAACTGACCTCGAACTGGCCCATTTCAAGGTCCATTTCTTCGGCAATTAACATGGCTTGCATCTGCACGGACCCCTGCCCGATGTCAGGATGCGGCGTCACCAGAGTGATCCCCTGAGGGGTTATCTTGACCCAAGGATTAAATGTCGCCTCGCCGTCTTGCAAAGTCTCGACGAGCGGATTTTTCAAAGGGCGGCTGACCATGTAGGCGCCGAAGGCAACGCCCCCTGCCAAGGCCGCTGAGCCGATCAGAAACGTCCTGCGTGCAATCGTTTTCGCGCGTCCCATATCCTACGCTCCCTGCAACTTGGTGGCAGCGGATTTGACGGCCGCTCGGATGCGTGGGTAAGTTCCGCAGCGGCACAAATTTCCGCTCATCGCGGCATCAATGTCTGCGTCTGTCGGGTTCGGTGTGAGATCCAGGAAGGATGCCGCCTGCATGATCTGCCCTGCTTGGCAGTATCCGCATTGTGCAACCTGCAATTCGATCCACGCCTCTTGTACCGCATGAAGCGCCTCCGGTGTGCCCAAGCCTTCTATGGTTGTGATGTCGCCATCCACGTCCGCAGCAGCCAACTGACAGGACCGTACCGCTACGCCGTCCACATGCACAGTACAGGCGCCGCATTGCGCAATCCCACAGCCGTATTTGACGCCCGTTATCCCCAATTCATCGCGCAGAACCCACAAGAGTGGCATGTCATCTTCGACATCCACATCATGTGTTTCGCCGTTCACAGTCAATCGCATCTTTATGCCTCGCTGACGGGTTTTGTCCCTCTGTATGCTATCAAAGATAGCCACGCCTGGCTTCCTGGCCACCCTCAATTCGCGCCAATCTACAAACAAATCGCGCCATGACACCACCATGCTCTGGCGAGACCGGGCTGTGCGCGCAATACTGCCCACAGGATCAGAGGATCTTTTGGTATGTATGGCAATGACCTGCGTTACAAACATGCACCTGCGCTGGAACAGCTTTGCGCCCTCCTTGGCCTGAGCGTGGGCAAAGTCCTGCGCCGCGCCAAACTGCCCACTGACTTTCTGACGCAATTGGGACGCGGTCCGACCCCCGCGCAATACTTCGATATTTGGGAAGCTGTCTGCGCCGAAAGCGGACGCGACGATCTTGCGCTTTTCTTGGGGCGCGCTTACGCCAAAGGACCATTCAACCCAGCCGTTTTTGCCTTTAGCCAAAGCCCCGATGTGCTATCCGGGCTACACAGGTTGGCGATCTTCAAGCCTCTGATCGGGCCCTGCCACTTCGACGTCGTTCCGCATGATCAGGGTGTTGATGTCACCATTAGTTCGGTCTGGCCGAATCTGTCCCTGCCACCCAGCATGCATACTCTTGAAATCGTCTATATCCTTGAGAATATAAGACATTGCACCGATCATCACGTCATCCCAATCAGGATTGAAATGCCTTTTCCAGACCAGGTGACGCCACAGGAGGCCGCATACTTTGGTGCCATGCCTGCTCAGTCGGATCGGCTCAAGTTGACGATTTCCATGCGGGATGCGGCGCTGCCGTTGCTGGCCAAGGAATTGGAGCAATGGGCCTGGATCGAAGCGGATCTCAAGCATCAGATCGCACAAGCCGATGCGTCGGGAAGTGTTGCAAATCGCGTCAAAGCGGCCTTGGTGGAGCTTTTGCCGGCGGGTTTGCCTACACTGGACCATGCCTCAAACCATCTTCACTTGAGCGTGCGTACTTTGCAACGTCAACTGGCCGCAGAGGGCACGTCCTTTCAGGCAGTGCTGGATGAGACCCGATGCGAGTTGGCGCTGCAATACTTGCGCAGTAACAGCGTCAGTATCGACGAGATTTCATTTCTGCTGGCCTATTCCGCGACCAACAGCTTTTACCGGGCCTTCCATGGCTGGACCGGGATGACGCCGCAACAGGCCCGTCGGGATATGCTCACCCGCGCATCCTGATCGACGCGGCCCGCTTTGCAGATCAGCCAGTAGATCAGTAGTGATCCCTTGCCCTTGATCTCGACGGTGCCACGCAAGCCGAACCGATACGCGTCTCCAATCAAGGCTTTGGTTTCCTCGGTCAGTTGGATGCGCCTCACATCCCTATGGCTTTGCATACGGCTAACCCATGTGAATCGAGCGGCACAAAGAACCATGAATAGGGACCGGCTGCACGCGCCGCGGCGCCATTCTCGAACCTGTCAAAACTGGTTTCAATGTCAATTGTCGTGGTCACGGAAACGGATTAGCCGGGCACCAGAATACACACCGTTATCGATCCGCTAAGCGGATCAACATTGGCCTTGGTCTTTTGGCAAAAACCGTTGAAGCAATCATCCTTGAGATACTGCTGGCAAAGAACTTGTTGGCCAAGGTAATTTCATACCCTTTGCCGTAACTGGCGAACGTGCCGGTAAAGGTGATGTTCGCAACATATGTCGCACCGCTTAAGGACCCGACTGCCCATGCAACCGACGCTTCCGCTGCGGTGGGCGATCCTCCGCCTTAGTTCGCTTCAAGCTCGATTCCAGCCAGGTTGAACGAGAAGGTTCCAACCGTGGCCAGAAGCGTATTATTCGTGAAAGTGAGCTTACGGATCGCGGTTGCCCTATTCCCAATTATGCCGCTAACCCCGATCGATGCGAACCCATCGAACCCATTGACATCCAACATCAATTCGAGAGATGAAAAACCGTTCTCGTTTTAAATCGCCGTGCCAGTCACGGTATCTACGACGATTCCAAACCCGGTCACAATTTCGGCGTCTGTAGCGGCAGCGAAATCGACAGGCGTGTCGCCGGGGCCATTTATAGAGCCATTCACATTCACGTTGGCGTTGCTGAAATCAACTGTCGGGCATCAATGTGGCCGCCGATGCCTGAGCTAAAGATATTGCGAAAATAGCGTGGCGAAAGGGAGGGGTTTTATTGAATACATTGAATTATCTTCGTTGACCTGTGACGGCAAAATACCATCGACGACAACATGTTTTGTCAAAAAAATTTTGAACCAACGAAAACGGCCATGCCCGCTAGGGGACATGGCCGTTAAAAGTTCAGATATCTGAGTGAATTACGCCGCCAGCGCGTCCTGTGCTTGCTTGACGATAGCACCGAACGCATCTGGTTCGTGCACCGCCAGATCGGCCAGAACCTTGCGGTCCACTTCGATACCGGCCAATGACAAGCCGTTGATGAAACGGCTGTATGTCAGCGCCTCGTCGTGGCTGCGCACGGCTGCATTGATCCGTTGAATCCACAGCGCGCGGAAGTTGCGCTTGCGGTTCTTCCGGTCACGGGTCGCGTATTGGTTCGCCTTATCGACGGCCTGACGCGCGACCTTGAAGGTGCTCTTGCGGCGACCGTAGTAACCTTTGGCGGCCTTGATGACCTTCTTGTGGCGGGCGTGGGTGACTGTACCACCTTTAACTCTGGACATATCGGCTCTCCTTAACGGTCGTAGGGCATGAAGCCCTTGATGATCTTTGCATCAGGTGCCGACAATTCTGTCGTCCCGCGTGCATTGCGAATGAATTTGCGTGTCCGCTTGATCATGCCGTGGCGTTTACCCGCCTGGCCGCCGATGACCTTGCCAGTGGCCGTCACCTTGAAGCGCTTTTTGGCGCTCGATTTCGTCTTCATCTTGGGCATTTCCGTCTCCTACGTCTGATCGGTTTCAAGCGCGACTCGGCATGCCACTTTGGCCGGACGCGCGGAACGAAGGTGCCGTATAGGAGGACTCCAGAGGTTTGGCAACACTGATTGTCGCCAAGCCAGCCCTAAACAGGCGCATGGCGTCAAAGTCATCTGCGTCACCGCCCAGCATCAAAGACGGCCCCTCTGGCAAGAGGACAAGAGCATCCGCTTTGAAATAACCAAACTGAAAGCAGAGCACGCCCGAGGCACTAAACCACTATTGGCCAGAGAAACCTTTTAACAGAATGTAATTATTAAAAAAATGAAACGGCGACATAGGACGACGGATCAAACCAACGGGCGCGCCTCAAAATAGAGACACCCTGCGATTTGCGATTTTTGCAGCATCATCGCCTTATAAAAACTGCCGCACAACCCGCATGAAGACGTCCGGGATCTGGTCCATTCGGTACCCTCCCGGCTGTTGTTGCATTGCATAAAGGATCAACCCCCCCGCAATCAGTACCAGCACCGCAGACGCACGCGGAGCGCGTTTGTCACTCATGGCTGACAAAACAGAAGGGACGGCAAACACGGCAAGGATGAGGCCCAAGACCAGTGCAAAATCAGGTTCCATAGTGCAGAACTTTCGCAGTTAATACTTTACACTACTCTGGATCAGTATTGAAAATCAAACGTTCGTCGCAGGGTGCCACGCGCAAAATATTCGTGCTGCCCGGCACGTTGAAGGGCACCCCGGCGGTGACCACGATTTGGTCATCGGCTTGCGCAAAGCCCTCTTCGCGTGCCGCTTTGGCCGCAGCCACAACCGCCATCTTGAACCGCTCCAACTCGCCGGTGATCACGCAATTCGTCCCCCAGCTCAGCGCCAAGCGCCGCGCTGTGCCCATCAGCGGCGTCAATGCAATGATTGGCACGCGGGGACGCTCGCGCGCGACCAGCAATGCGGTCGTGCCGCTTTGTGTAAAGCAACAAATCGCCTTGATATCCGTGGTTTCGGCGATCTCTCGTGCAGCGGCGACGATCCCGTCAGCCACGCTGGTGCGCTCGGCACTGCGCGAGCTTTCGATGATCTGCGTGTAGGTCGGGTCTTGCTCCACTTCGGTGGCTACATTGCTCATGGTCGTGACCGCTTCGACCGGATAGCTGCCCGCCGCGGATTCCGCCGAAAGCATTACCGCATCCGCACCTTCGTAGATAGCCGTCGCTACATCGGAGACTTCAGCCCGCGTCGGCATCGGACTTTCAATCATGCTTTCCAGCATTTGAGTCGCCACAATCACCGGCTTGGCCGCGGAGCGACACTTGCGCACAAGACGCTTTTGAATGGGCGGCACATTCTGCACTGGCAATTCGACGCCCAGATCACCGCGCGCCACCATAATGCCGTCGCTTTCGGCAAGGATCGCGTCAAAATTGGTGACCGCTGATGGCTTTTCAATCTTGGACAGCAAGGCGGCACGGCCTTTGGTCAGAACCCGTGCCTCCTGAACGTCTTCGGGACGCTGCACAAAGCTCAACGCCAGCCAGTCGACACCCAACTCGCAGGCAAATTCCAGATCGGCGCGATCTTTTTCCGACAAGGCCGCCAGTGGCAGGATAACATCCGGAACGTTCACGCCCTTGCGATTGGAAATCGTACCGCCCGCGACGACCTTACACTCTGCAAAATCGGGACCACAGCTTTCAACTTTCAACCGGATTTTCCCGTCATTGACCAGCAACGTGGACCCCGCCGTCAGTGCCGCGAAAATTTCGGGGTGCGGTAGGCAAACCCGGCGCACGTCTCCTTCCGCAGGGTCCAGATCGAGCCGGAAGTCCGCGCCCTCTTCCAGCTCCTCTTCACCATTGGCAAACGCGCCGACACGCAGTTTGGGGCCCTGCAAGTCCGCAAGAATGCCAATGGTTCCGCCGGTGTCTTTTTCGATCTGCCGAATGATGCTGTGCTTGCTCCGGATTTCGTCGTGCGTCCCATGGCTCATGTTCAGACGAAACACATCTGCCCCGGCCATGTGCAGCGCATGTATGATGTCGTAGGTTTCGGATGCCGGGCCCAGCGTTGCCACGATCTTCACATTGCGCAAACGTCTCATAAATCGCTTATCCCCCGAGTTTCGTTATCGCTAACAGGTTATCGCTAACACCTTGTCTTATGCGTGAATTGGCATCGTAAGGCAATTGCTGGATAACCTGCACCAATCCAGCTAAAAATTGAATGACAAAATCGAATGGTTGCTTCTCGCTATCGAGAACCCATTTTTGAATCAAACGACAAACCTTGGAGGCTCCATGCCCACTCAAACGGAAATTGAATTGCAAGCCGCAGCATTCCGCCGCCTGCAAAAGCACCTGATGCAGGACCGCACGGACGTACAAAATATCGACATGATGAACCTCGCTGGCTTTTGCCGAAACTGCCTGAGCCGCTGGTATCAGGAGGCCGCCGCAGAAAAGGGCATCGAAATGACCAAGGATGAAGCGCGCGAGTTGTATTACGGAATGACGATGTCCGAGTGGAAGGCCAACTACCAGACCGAAGCGTCGGGCGATCAGAAAAAAGCGTTCGATCAAGCCTTTGCGCAGAATGTCGGCAAAACCTGACAACGCCCGTTTGGTTGGTTTCGCACGTAAACTGCGACGGCTTGTGTGCGATAAAGCCCAACACCAAAGCTATGGAACCTACGCCACTGTTGCAAAGATTTTCCGGGCTATTTCATAGTGAGCACAACGGCGCAGTGGGGGCGCATTGCTTCGCCCACTGCTGCCACCATCACTGGCAATCAATGTGTCATGATGCCCAGAAGACGCTCTGCAGCTTGAACAAAGCGCCAACTCAATCTTGCCCGACAGCATGCTATGTCGTCAGGCCGGGTGCGTCACGTTTGAACCCATAGATAAGGTCTGGTTTTCTCGCTGCGCGCACAGGCAGTTTCGCAAACGCTGCATGCGCGAGAGACTTGATGCGGCCGCTTACCGGACAAGCTGGGCTTTCGTGCGGATCTAGCCCGAGATCGGGCGTTGAAACCACGTGTCGTTGGATGAAATGAGTGTTCGCGGCGGTTGCGGCAAATCAGCTTTGGCGAATACCTTCAGAGTATCACATTGTTTCATTCTCGAAACGGGATCGCCAAAACCAAATCCGTCTCATCCGCAAGTTTGGTCGTCTGCATGGGTATGATTTCAGCAAAGGCGGCATCGATACCGAGGCTTGTCAAAGGCTGGGCTACCACAGCATCATGCGTCCGCTGCGAAGGGAAGTGTAGATGGCATAAGACGTCTTGGCACAGTCCGGTATGGCGCACGCCCGCCGTCTTGTCGGAAACGTGATAGCAGGCGTCAATGCAGGGCGCAGCATACGGCCAAGTACACCCAACAGCACAGATATGATCATCTGGAGCAAAGATCGCATAGAGACGGTTGCAACGCCTTTTCGCCTTCCTTCACGCTGTCTCTGGTGTCCTTTCAGCGATACTGCTTCTGATCAGCCACTTTGTAAGATTTCTTGCCATCCCGGAATGCCCGACAAGTGAAATCGTTCCATTGGGAATTTCGGTCTCAAAGCTGGAATGGCCCATCCAGGCCGATGTCATCGCCCTTAATTGACTGATGATAGAAAGGTCGACGTTATATCCAGGATCGAGATAGCACAGATCGGGCTCGACCCCTGGTTTGATGACGAGCCAATAGTTCGCCTGCTCGTTGGGGGAATCATTCAAGGAAAACTGAATGACGCTTTTGCTGATCGGCAAGTTTGACCGATTAATCCTTCGCCGGATGTTCCACATCAGCATCCGGGCATCGAGGCATTGCAGCGAAACGTCCGTCTCAATGTTGCGACGCGCCCATTCGCCAAGGGTGATCACGACCGGCTCCAGTTCGTCGGCGCATTGGGTTGTCGTGTATTCCGCATGTGCGCCAGTACCGCTTTCGCGCCGTTTGAGCAGACCTTTGACTTCCATTTCTTTCAACCGCTTTGAGAGCAGGCTTGGGGACATCCCCGGCAAGCCACGACTGATATCATTCAAGCGCGTCGAACCGCTCCACAATTCGCACAGGACCAGCAGTGTCCACCGTAGGCCGAGCAGGTCAGCCGCCATCGCTATGGGGCAAAACCGGGAATAAACGTTCTGGGACATGGCCAGTCCTTCGCGTGAAAGCCTGCCACGTCCCGCACGGCCAAGCGAATACACTAACTGTAGTGGGTTCACTTCATTTCGGCGACCGGAGGCAACGGGGCCGGTCGCGCCATAGATCAAAGCATTCAAAACAATAAAGGAGAAAGAGAATTCCACTTGTAGATATCGAAATCATCGAAGGCGTTTTTGATCAGGCGCAAAAGGCGCAAATGATCGAAAAAATCACGGATGCCATTGTCGAGATTAAAGGCGAAGCCATGCGGGCTGTGACTTGGGTCCGTGTCAAAGAGGTTCAGTCCGGTCATTGGGGAATTGGCGGCACGAGGCCAAGCTCTGCCGACATCAAGGCTATGGCCGCAGGTTAAGTTATCGGTCGTCGGTGGGAAACCCTCGGCGGCCACACTTGGAACACGATCAAGGAATGCATAAACACGGACCATGATCGGCGAGCCCTTTACCGCGGTCAATTCACAAAAGGTTTCGAGAGCACCAGCAACCTTAGCTCGGGGTCAGAGCAGGCTGGGACTTGGTGCTTTGGGCCAGAACCCCCTGAGGGGGAGGACAAATTGCGGCGAAGTATGTCAGAAAGCTGAGGCCGTTTGCCCTTGAGCCCACGCAGGAGGCGGCTGCTGCAGTGTTTGAGAACCTGCAAGGGCATATGTTCTTATTGGATTCGTACCGCACAGTTCTGGCACGCGCTTGTCGTTCCTTCTGCCCCTCGTTGCGGGGTGGATTGGCGCGGCACTGTGCAACAAGGCAGCGCACTCAGAACCGCGTCAAGTGGTACTAATTGTCATACCCGACGCAGTCTTAAGACGGAGGCGACCACAACGCGTCACCCCTGTTTGCCCGCAGCTCGTTTCCGTCGGAACGTTGGTGTCAAGCAGCGGCATTTGGGACGGCGCAGATCCGATGGGTCCGTTCACCAACATTCGTCACTGACATATGTTGCATCGCAGCGATGAGCACTCAGCAGGCGTGACCACCTTCTGCGTCAGTCGCAACCACACCTGCCCATCTCAGGTATGTCTGGCAAACGCGACCGCTTCAACCGTCCCAAAATGAGGTCAATGCAGCGCTATGCGCTTGGTTCACATTCGATGCGCGTTGGCAACTTCGCTGTCAAAAGGTCCAAATCGCCTCTTGGATACCGAACCATCCATGCAATACCGACATCGGGTTACCCTTGTTTCGAGAGCCCGTTTGCGCTTGCGGATCAGGTGGTGCGCACGACCGACCTGACCATTGTATTCAGATTTCAGCGTCACTGCCCTTGTGGGGACTGATCAGAACTCCACCACAGCGCGGATGCTTTCGCCCTTGTGCATCAAATCAAACCCTTCGTTGATCTGATCGAGGGTCAGTTTATGGGTGATCATAGGGTCGATCTCGATCTTGCCGTCCATGTACCAGTCCACGATCTTGGGTACATCAGTGCGGCCCTTAGCGCCGCCAAATGCCGTCCCGCGCCAGACCCGGCCCGTGACCAGTTGAAACGGCCGCGTTGATATTTCTGCCCCCGCTGGTGCCACGCCGATGATGATGCTTTCACCCCACCCTTTGTGCGCTGCTTCAAGTGCCGTGCGCATGACGTTCACATTGCCGGTGGCATCGAATGTATAGTCAGCCCCGCCCTTGGTCAGCTCGACCAGATGCGCGACCATATCGCCTTCAACCTTGGACGGGTTCACGAAATCGGTCATGCCAAAGTGGCGACCCATCTCTTCTTTGCTGTCATTCAGATCAACGCCCACGATCTGGTCGCAGCCCGCCATGCGCAGGCCCTGAATGACGTTCAGACCGATGCCGCCCAGCCCGAACACAATACATCGGCTTCCGATCTCGACTTTGGCGGTGTTGATCACAGCACCGATGCCCGTCGTGACGCCGCATCCGATGTAGCAAATCTTGTCGAAAGGCGCGTCTTTGCGCACTTTGGCCAGTGCGATTTCAGGAACAACGGTGTGGTTGGCAAAGGTCGAACAGCCCATGTAATGGTGGATCGGCGTGCCATCCATCATCGAAAACCGTGTCGATCCGTCGGGCAAAAGCCCCTGGCCTTGTGTTGATCTAACCTTTTGGCACAGGTTGGTTTTCGGGTTCAGGCAGTATTCGCACTCCCGACACTCGGGCGTATAAAGCGGGATCACGTGGTCGCCGACCTCAAGGCTCGTCACCCCCTCGCCGACTTCGATGACCACACCTGCACCTTCATGGCCAAGAATGGCGGGGAAAATGCCTTCTGGGTCATCGCCCGAGCGGGTGAATTCGTCAGTATGGCACAGGCCTGTGGCTTTTATCTCGACCAGAACCTCGCCTTTGCGCGGTCCCTCCAGATTGACCTCCATGATTTCAAGCGGTTTGCCGGGGGCCATTGCAACGGCGGCACGGGTTTTCATCATGGTGGTATCCTCCCTGTTGTATCGGCCCCAGAGAGACTGCGCACAGCGCGTCTTGTCAAGGGCGCGCCTAGCCCGGCAACCAAAGCGCCAACTGAGGGAACAGGATCAAAAGCGCCACAACGCATAGCGAACACAGAATGAACGGGATAGCCGACATATAGATGTCGCGCATGGTCGTGTCCGGCGGTGCCACTCCCTTCATCACGAACAAGAGCAGCCCAAAGGGCGGCGTGGTAAAACTGATCTCAAGCGCCAGCAGCATGATCAGACCAAACCAGATCGGATCGAACCCCAACGATATAGCAAGCGGGAAAAAGATAGGCACCGTCAGCAACATCATGGAAATCTGCTCCATGAACATGCCCAAAACCAGCAAGACAGAGAACATGACCAGAAGCATCGCAATAGGGGCCAGATCGAAGGCGGTGGCCCATTCAATAAGGCCACGCGAGGCGCCCGAAAACGCCAATAGTTGGCTGAACGTGGCAGATCCGAAAACGATGAGATACGCCATGAGCGTGACTTTCATCGCGCCGATCACCGACTTTTTCATCGCCTCCCACGTCAGGCAGCGAAACACAACAGCAAGGATCAACACACCCAAAGCGCCGAACGCGGCAGCCTCAGATGGGGTCATGAACCCGTTGATCATGCCCACCACGATCAACACCATCACACCAATCATCGGCACCACGTCGCGCATTACCAGACCAACTTTGGCGGCCAGCGACATCGGCTCGACCTCATAGGCCGGTGCTGCGTCCGGATCGATTTTGGTCTGAAGCCAGATCGTCGCGATGTAAAAGCTGGCTAGGATCAGACCTGGAATGATCCCGGCGATCAGCAGCGCGCCCACGTCGATCTGCGCCAGCGTCGCCAGAAGCACGGCGAGTGCCGACGGCGGAATGATGATCGCCAACCCGCCCGTGCCCAGAATGGGACCGACCGACATATGCTTTTTATACCCGCGGTTGGTCATCTCCGGCACCATCAAGCTGCCCAAGAGGGCTGTTGACCCCATCGAAGACCCTGACAGCGTGGAAAACCCGGTTCCGCCCAAGACGGTGACATAAGACAACCGCCCCGGCAGCTTGCCCAGCAACCGATCAATGGCATTGAACATTCGCCCACCCAGACCGGTGTGAAAGAATATTTCGCCCATCAGCAAGAACAGCGGGATCGGCACCAGTGCGAATGTCGTCAACGACCCAAGCCCGTTGTTCAACAGCTGACTAACGCCGCGCTCGCCGCCCATAAAAACCCAAGCGCCCACGATGTTGGCGGCCAAAAACGCAATGGCAACGGGCATTCCCAAAGCCATCAGCGCCATGATCGAGCCCAACAACAGGGCCAGCGCCTCATACCATTCCATTATTCGTGTATCCCCGCTTCGCCCGAGTGCATCAGGTCGGCCCCGAACACGAAGCGTGCAAATTCAACGGCCATCAGGCCAAAGCTGATCGGAAAGGAAATCGTCAGCAACCACCTTGGAAAGAAATAGGCGCGCACGTCGAAGTCGTTGCGCTCCAGGTTGGTGAGCATCAACTCCGCCCCCTTCCATGCCAATATGGCACATACCAAAACGCAGGCCAGCGCCACGCCACGGCTGACCACGCGGCGTGCCGCAGGCGGCAATGCGGCGGTGACCAGTTCGATATGCACATGCCCCTTCATCCGCACCAGCCAAGGCGCACCGAGCATCGTCATCCACAAAATCGCATATTCCGAGGAGGTAAAGAGCCACGCGAAGGGCTGTACGCCAATGTTGCGCATCAGGACCGACACGATGGTCGACACCATCAACCAGATCAGCATGGCACCTGCAATGCCCGCCATCAGAAACAGCACGGCGTCGTACGTGCGTGTCAGTGCTCTCATCCCCTGCCCCTTCTTGGTCGAATGGCCCGCGTTTGTGCGGGCCATTCGGGTTTGGTCTTACTTATCTGCTTCGGGATCGTAGTAAAGCGAGATCAACGTGTCATAGTTGCCGTCGCCTTGTGGGCTTTCAGCCATGAGCTCCTTCATTCGCTCCCACGTTTTGTCACGCGCGGCCGCGAGGTAGTTGGCCTTGGCTTCGCCTTCGAGGGTCACAACTTCCATGCCCTGCTCTGCGAGTGCGGCAAAATCCGCGTCACGCTTGGCGCCCAATGCATTGACGCTGTCCATTTCATGTTGGATGGCCACGTCCTGCAGCACTTTTTGTGCCTCGGGGCTCAGGCTGTCCCACTTGTCCATGTTCACGATCACACCCAGATCAGTGGAGAAGAAGCACGGCTCGATCCGGTAGTTCAGGAACTCGTTCCACTTCAGATCAATCAGACCGATCTGTGTCCAGCCCGTCGCATCCACGACACCGCGTTGCAGTGCGGAATAGACCTCGCCTGTGGGCAGGTCGATCACCTGAGCGCCCAGATAGTTGGAGAAGAATGCGTTATAAACCGCATTGCCGCGCAGCTTCAGCCCGTCGACCTTGAGGTTGCCCGCGTCATCGAATTCGGGCTTGTCACGCGTCCAAAGGTTATAGCACACGCCGCTGTCGAACCAGCCAAGGTACTTTACGCCCATCTTTTCCTGATGAATTTCATCCATCAAGGCAGTGCCGCCATTCTTGCGGGTTTCAATAGCTGTCAGGTTGGACGCAACCATCGCATCCTTTTCAGGCACGGTGCCGCCATAGAAGGACCCTGGCGTGTAGACCATATCGACAATCCCGTCGCGCACGGCATCGGGTTGCTGGAACATGCCGATGGCTTCAGGGCCACCGCGGACTTCGATTTGAACCACGCCTTCGCCCGCTGCGTTCACCTTGTCGACGAACTCGAGAAAGGATTGTGTGTAAATCAGTGTCTCGGGGAATGCATGCACCGCAGTCACTGTTTCCGTGGCCGTGGCCGCGGCCCCAACCAGTGTGGCGCTGGCAAGAAAGCCGCCAAATACCGTCATCTTCATGTCTTTCGTCTCCTTGTTGCAGGCCGATCTGTTCGACCCATTCTTGGTGTTATGGATGCGCAATGGCATCCGTTTTGCGATGCGCGGACGGGGCCGCGCCATCATTCGTGTTGCGGCCAAATCCAGTCCGGACGCGCTTGGGCGAATGCCCGGGTGGCGTCTGCATGTTGGGCGGTCAGATCTATGTCATCCCAGCCGCGGATCAGTTTCATGCGCCAGATCGGATCGAGCGTGAATGTCACCACCGCCTGATCTGACGTCACGGTTTGCGCCTCCAGATCAATCGTGACGCTGCCTGTCAGGTGCTGAATGTCAGCCTCATCGACACAGGCTGGCAAAACACCGTTGTTGACGGCATTGGACGCGAAAATATCGCCGAAACTGGGCGCGATCACGGCACGAATACCAAAATCCGACAGGGCGTAAACGGCCGCTTCGCGGGAGGAACCACTGCCGAAATTGCGCCCTGCCACGATGATGCTGTCACCCGCGTTCAGATCATATTGCGCCCGCACGTCATGCAAAAGAAACCGCCCGTATCCCGCCTTGCGCGGGGTCGACATGAACCGCGCCGGGATCAGTTGATCGGTGTCGATATTGTCGACGCGCAACTGCGCGGACCGGCCTGTATGTGTGACCCAGCCGCTCATGCCGCGACCCGCCCGTCGAGCATGGGGCGCACATCCGTCAAAGTGCCGGCCACCGCTGCGGCTGCGACCATTGCCGGTGACATCAGATGTGTAAGCGCGCCGGGGCCTTGGCGGCCTCTGAAGTTGCGGTTCGTCGATGACGCACATCGTTTGCCGGGAGCGACCAGATCGCCATTCATACCCACACACATAGAGCACCCGGAGGCGACCCAATCCAAACCTGCCTGTACGAATATACGGTCGAGCCCCTCACGCTCGGCCTGCAAACGGACAAGGGTTGATCCCGGTGATACCATGCCCGGCACCTGTGCCTTGCGGCCCTCGAGAACCCGTGCAGCTAGCCGCAGGTCCTCGATACGGGCATTCGTACAAGACCCGATAAAGACTTGATCCACCGGAGTTCCCGCGATCGGTTGGTCCGGCGTCAACTGCATGTAGTTCAACGCGTCACGCTCAGCTTGGGATACAGGTTGCGGGATAATACCGTTTATAGGCAAGGCCTGCGCCGGCGTGATGCCCCATGTCACTGCAGGCGCAATATCATCGGCATTGATGGTGATGTCCCGATCAAATTGCGCATCTGCATCGCCGGGCAACGCGGCCCATGCCCCCACTGCGTTCTCGAACGCCGCGTCTTTCGGGGCAAAAGGACGCCCTTGTACGTAGTCGTATGTCACCTCATCGGGCGCGATCATGCCAAATCGGGCACCGCCCTCGATCGACAGATTACACAGCGTCATGCGGGCTTCCATGGTCAGCTCTCGCACGGCCTGACCCGCGTATTCCAACGCAAAACCGCGTGCCCCATCACTGCCGAGTTGGGCAATCCAATGCAGCGCCATATCCTTGGACGACACGCCCGCTCCCAGCGAGCCAGTAAATGTCAAACGCATCGCAAGTGGGCGGCGCTGCCACAGCGTCTGGGTGGCCAAAACATGTGCAACTTCAGTGGCTCCGATCCCGAAAGCCAGCGCACCAAAAGCACCGTGGGTCGATGTGTGGCTGTCCCCGCAATTGATCATCAATCCGGGCAATGTCAGCCCCTGTTCCGGCCCCAAGACATGCACGATACCCTGCCTTGGGTCATTCAGTCCAAAGAGTTCAAAACCATAGGCTTTGGCGTTAGTTTCAAGGGTCTCGATCATCCGCGCAATGTCAGGATCGCCAATCGTTTTTCTATTGCGTGTCGGAGCATAGTGATCGACGACACCGAATGTCAGCTTTGGCTGCGCCAGACCGATGCCGCGCTCGTCAAGTTTGCGAAAGGCGTGATGTGACCCCTCGTGCACCAGATGCCGATCTACCCAGAGCAAAGACGCACCATCCTCACGACGCAACACTTCATGCTGATCCCAAAGCTTGTCCAAAAGAGTGCGAGGCTTGGTCATTCCGCGGCACTCTGCTGTGCTGCTGCACCGCCAACAACCGGCTCCCAATGTCGCTGTGGCCCATCGCCGACACGCATCAAGGACATGCCCAATTGAAAGACATCCGGCCGGTAAAGAGCAGATAGGTATTCAACGCCCTTGCCCTGCGCATCACGCACAATGCGGGTTAGCGACAACAGCGCCGAGCCTACCGAAATCTCCAACGCCTCGGCCACATCCGGAGAGGCCAAGGTTGCGGTGACGGATTGATCCGCGCCGCCAATGTCCACCCCGCTGCGCTCGAGCAGTCGCAGCAATGGCGTGGTTGCCAGATCCCCCTCGGAATAGCTGTTGGCGATGACCTCCGGCACATGTGTCGTCAGGTGGGAAAACGGGCGACCGTCAGCACTGCGGACACGTACAGCAGTTTGCACGCGCACACCCGGCGCAAGCCCCATCGCCTGCGCGACGCGCGCGGACGGATCAGCATATGTGAATGACAGCAACCGCGCGGTTGTGTTCTGCCCCATTTCGACAAGCTGCGGAATAAGCGTGGTGATATCGGCTGACATGGTCTGCGCTGGCCCTTCGGATGCCCGTACGCGTGTGCCGCGTCCAGCATGGCGCTCAATCACCCCTTCGGCCTCAAGCGCATCGAGCGCGCGTCTTATGGTCACGCGCGATACGTTGTGCATCTCGGCCAGCCGGTTTTCCGCTGGCAGCAAACTGTCAGACCGATGCACTCCATTGCTGATCTCGCTGCGCAACAACAGATAGACACGCCGGGCCTTGCCGCCTTCGGGAAGGGTTGCTTTTGGGGTTGCGTGCACCATCTCGATCCTCATCAGGTCCGTTGCACCTTAGCCTCGCCCCTCAGAAAAGCAAGTATTTGTATTTTCACTATCCGCATCAAATGCCCTTTTCACATCGCTATATCTGTATTACAAAAAATACAAATCGAGAGGAGCTCACGTGCCAATCGCGAAATTGCATTTGATTGAAGGCTATTCGGATGACGACAAGTTGCGACTGGGTCGCGCTGTTTCTCAGGCCATCATGTCTGTTATTCCCGCAAACCCCGACGCAGTTACCGTCTTGCTGGAAGAGCATAAATCCAGCGAGTACATGCGCGGTGGCCAGCAACGCAGCCCCGCGCCAGCGCTTCCTGATCCCAAGGCAATCGTGACCCGTTATCTCGATGCGATGGAACAACGCGACCTCGACACCGCCGAAAGCTTCTTGGCGGATGGGTTCGTGATGCATTTTCCGAACACCGCACCCATGCACGACCTGAGTGCTCTGATCGAATGGGCAAAGACCCGATATCAGTATGTCAAAAAAACATACTCCGGTATCGAAGCGTTTCAGGGCGACGATTGCGGTGTGGTTGTCGTGCGCGGGCATCTAAACGGCGCCTGGCCCGATGGCAGCGCATTTAAAAGCGTCCGGTTCATTGATCGTTTCGAAGTCGTACGCGGCAAAATTCGTTTGCAAGACGTCTGGAATGACCTGGGCGAAGTGAGGCCCAAAACATGAGCACGACACATGACATTGATCCGATCACCTTGGCTGTACTGGCCGGGCGGATGGAGCAGATTGCAGATGAAATGGACGCAACCCTGTTTCGCGCCGCTTTCAATCCGATCATTGCCGAAGCGCATGACGCATCGCACGGGCTCTATCACGCAGTGAGCGGCGACACCCTTGTGCAAGGTAAATCTGGGTTGCCGATTTTCGTGGGCGTTATGTCGTTCGCCGTTAAGGCCGTGATCGACAAAGCGGCCGAGCATGGAGAATTGCAGGACGGTGATATCTACATTTTCAATGATGCGCATATGGGCGGAACGCACCTGAGCGACATGCGCCTTGTGCGGCCCTATTTTCATAATGGACAGCTGTTTTGCTATCTGGCCAGCGTCGGTCACTGGCATGATGTCGGCGGCGCTGTACCGGGCAACTATAACCCGGCGGCGACTGATGCTTTTCAGGAGGCGTTTGTCTTGCCGCCCGTGCGCTTGGCGCGTGGGGGCGTGGTCAATACGGACATCATCGACATTCTACTGCGCAACACGCGCTTGCCGCAATCGGCGCAGGGTGATCTGAATGGTCAACTCAGCGCGCTTGATCTGGGCGTGCGGCGAATGGATGAACTACTGGCTGAATATGGGGCCGATACGGTGCGCGGCGCACTTGATGCGTTGGGCAACCGGGCCGAAGCATTGATGAGATCAGAACTTGAAGCGCTGCCTGACGGACGGTGGGAAGCGACCGACTACCTCGACAATGACGGGATCACTGACCAGCCCCTTCCGATTACGGTGGCGCTCGAAATCAAGGGCGACACAATGGTCATGGATTTTGAAGGCACAGCCCCACGTTGCGCAGGACCGGTTAACATCGCGCTGCCAACGGCCGTTGCGACTGCCTACGTCGCAATTAAACATGTCTTTCCGGCCCTGCCCGCAAATGCCGGTGTCATGCGCCCTATAGACGTTCGCATCCCCGAAGGTTCGCTTTTGTCGGCCGAATTTCCGGCACCCGTCGGTGGGTACACAGAAACGATCTTGCGGATGATCGATGTGATATTCTCGGCAGCGGCACAAGCAGCACCCGAACGCGTTGTCGCCAATGCCTATGGCACGATCAATGCCCTGTCGATCGCCGGCAAACGGTCGAACGGTCAGCCTTGGGTGATGTTTTCGTTTTACGGAGGCGGGCATGGGGGCTGTGTGGAAAGCGACGGGTTAAATCACGGCAATGCTCCGATCTCTACGGCCACGATTCCCCCATTGGAAATTCTTGAGGCAGCTTATCCGGTGATGTTCAAGCAGTGGGCATTGCGCCCTGACAGTGCGGGAGCAGGCACGCATCGCGGCGGCTACGGCGCGACCTATGAGATTGAAGTACTTGAGGAAAACGGTGCCGAGGCATTCCTGTTCGGCGAGCGCGGGCGATATGCGCCCCAAGGGATCGCGGGTGGCTCGGAGGGCTCATTGAATGTGTTCTCTTATGAGCAGGACGATGGGTGGCACAAGCCGCCACTGGCGTCAAAGATGCGTGGCATCCGGTTGAAACAGGGGCAATCGGTGCGCCTTGATACACCGGGTGGTGGCGGCTACGGCCCTGCGGATGCACGCCCCCCGCAAGCGGTGGCCCGTGATGTCGGCCTTGGCCTGCTAAGCGCGCAAGAGGCGACCCGGATCTATGGTCCCGCATGGGAGAACGCGCAATGAGCCGCATGATTGGTGTAGATGTCGGCGGGACGTTCACGGATGTGTTCGTGCTGGACGAAACCGCAGGCACGGCCAAGGTCGCCAAGGTTCCGACCACCCGCCCCGACCAATCCGGCGGATTTCTCGATGGTATCCGCCAGCAGGTGAGTGATCTGTCCACTGTTTCAGTCGTCGTTCATGGCACCACAGCGGGTACCAATGCATTGCTGGAACGCAAAGGCGCCAAGATCGGGGTGATCACAACGCAAGGCCTCCGTGATGTTCTGGAGATGCGCCGCAGGGACAGGCCACGCACGTGGGGGCTGCGTGGTGATTTTGAACCCGTGGTGCCACGCGATCTGCGGCTGGAAGTGCCGGAACGGACATTGGCGGATGGCACGATCCGAACAGCTGTTGATCTCGACGCGGTGCGCGCCGCCGCCGCACAGTTGCAGGCGCAAGGTTGCCTTGCCGTTGCAGTGCTCTTTGCCAACGCCTACGCCAACCCCGAAAATGAGGCGCGCGCCGTCGCCGCGTTGCGGGCTATATGGCCAAATGAACATGTGTCCGCGTCATCGGAAATCCTGCCGGAAATCCGGGAATTTGAACGGTTTTCGACCACGGCGCTGAATGCCTATCTACAACCCGAAGTGTCAGGCTATATTGACCGTCTCGAAACCGCGCTCAAGGCGGGCGGCTTTGGCGGCGAGTTCATGATCGTGCAATCGAATGGTGGCGTTATGGCGGTCGATACCGCTTGTCGCCTGCCTGTGCGAACGGCCTTGAGCGGCCCTGCGGCGGGCGTCATCGCCGCCGGATATATAGCGCAATCGGCAGGGTTTGAGGACGTCATCACAGGCGATATGGGCGGTACCAGCTTTGATGTTTCCCTGATCGCAGGTGGTCAATCGATGCTGGCGGCCCAAACATCCATCGACTTTGGCATGGTCGTCCGCTCACCCATGATCGAGATTACCACGATTGGTGCTGGCGGTGGTTCCATCGCTTGGGTTGATAAAGGCGGTCTGCTCAATATCGGGCCCGAGAGTGCGGGATCAAACCCCGGACCAGTGGCCTACGGGCTGGGCAATGACCGGCCCACCGTAACGGATGCCAATGTCGTGTTGGGGCGGATCGACCCCGAAAGCCCGATCGGCGGCAAGCTCGAACGGCTGGACGTAGAAGCCGCCGCCGCCGCCATCCGCAAACATGTGGGCGATCCCTTGGGATTGTCTGATGTGGTTGCCGCCGAAGCGATCCTGCGCGTCGCCAATGCGCGTATGGCAGGGGCCATTCGTCTGGTCAGCATCGAACGAGGGTTTGACCCCAAGCGGTTTGCATTCATGCCGTTTGGCGGCGGCGGCGCGCTTCATACAGGTGCCATGCTGGCTGAGGTCGGGATCGGGCGCGCGATCGTGCCGCGCTACCCCGGCGTGACTTCAGCGATGGGCTGCGTGATTGCCGACATGCGCCAGGATTTCGTACAAACGGTCAACACAACGCTGGAAGGCCTGAACGAGGCCGCATTGGGCGAGTTCATGCAAGCGCATGTCGATCAGGGTCTAAGCCTGCTCGCGGCGTCGAACACTCGATTTGAGCGGCGCGTCACGGCGTTTGAGCTGGACATGGCCTATGTGGGTCAAACGCACACTGTGTCGGTCCCGATCGAAGTAGACGTCATGGACAATATCGTTGTTCCGCCAACACGCGATCAGATTTCAGCTGCATTTGATGCGACATATGCGTCGACTTACGGGCGTTTGCTGAAAAACGGCGTTCGGCGGGTGATGAATCTGCGCTCTGCGGTTACGGGTGTCCGCCCCAAATTCGACCTTAGCACTCTGGCACCGGAGGGCGGCAGCGTAGAGGCCGCACGCAAGGGCACGCGCAAAGTCCATTTCGGTGACGCCTGGCACGAGACAGCGATTTACAACAGGTTGGATTTGCCGGTTGGTGCCGTGATCAAAGGACCCGCTATTCTGGAGCAGCCCGACACAACCGTTTTGATTGAACCGCACCTCGTCGGGCAGGTCGACGGTTTTGGCAATACCATCATCAGCGAGGCCGAAGATCGCAATGAAAATTGATCCCCGAAAGACCGCACTGCTGACGATCGACCTGCAGAACGATTTTCTGCACCCAGAAGGGGCCTACGGACGTGCGGGCCAAACCGCCGCTGCGATCACTGCGCTGCCGGAACGTATTGCGCCGCTGCGCGATGCCTTGCGCGCGCGCGGTGGCACATATATTTCGGCACAATTCACGCTGGTGCCCGGCCCCGATGGCACGCCGCTGATCGCGTCGCATCTCAAGACGCTGCGCCCGTTTTTGACCAAGGGTGACTTTGCGCCCGGCGGTTTTGGACATTCCCTTGTGGATCAGTTGGCCCCGGCTGATTTTACCATCGAGAAGGTCGCCTATTCCGCGTTTTATCAGACGCGGTTGGAATTCATCATGCGCGCAACCGGAATTGATACACTGATTGTGGGCGGGATCGTCACCAACGGCGGAGTGGCGTCGACACTCCGCGATGCGCATTTGCGAAACATCGAAACCATCATGCTTACTGATGGCTGTGCTGCGTTTCGGCATGATGTGCATGACGCGACGATCCTGTCACTCGGCACCGTTACGCACGCTATGACGTGCAAGCAGGCGCTGGACCTTTTGGAGGATGCGGCATGACCCTGCGCGACAGACTGAAACATTCTGATATTGTGGTCGCACCGGGGGTTTATGACGGGTTGACCGCAACGCTGGCGGAGGATGCCGGGTTCGAAGCGCTGTACCTGTCGGGTGCTGCCGTTGCCTACACCCGCCTTGGCCGCCCGGACATAGGGCTCACGTCGGTCAGTGAAATGGCCGACACCATGGCGCTGATCGCCGATCGGGTGGACCTGCCGGTGATCATTGATGCCGACACCGGGTTCGGCAACGCACTGAATGCCCAACGCACGATGCAAATGTATGAGCGCGCCGGCGCCTCGGCCCTTCAGATCGAAGATCAGACCTATCCAAAACGCTGTGGCCATCTGCAGGACAAATCATTGATCTCCACCCAGGAAATGAGCGGCAAAATCAAGGCGATGGCAGACGCGCGACGGTCACAAGAAACTCTGATCATCGCCCGCACCGATGCAATAGCCGTGGAGGGGTTTGACGCAGCCATTGAACGCGCGGCCACATATCTGGAAGCCGGCGCTGACATTCTTTTTGTTGAAGCGCCGCGCAACTTTGATCAAATGAGAGGCATCACATCTCAATTCGGAGCGCGCGTGCCGCTGTTGGCCAATATGGTCGAAGGTGGTGCCACCCCGCTTTCATCCGCATCTGATTTGCAGGACATGGGTTTTTCAATTGCGATATTTCCCGGTGGGATCGTGCGCGCACTCGCTCACAGCGCGCGCGCATATTATCAAAGCCTGCACGCAAACGGGTCAAACCGTCCATTCGCGGACCGAATGTTTGATTTTGACGGTCTCAACACGCAAATCGGTACCCAAGACATGCTGGAGCGAGGCAAGAAATACGAGAGCCGCGATGACTGACGTCCTGCCACCGCCCGCCGCTGGTTTCGATATTTCCGTCGAAACGCTGATCATCGGAGCGGGTGCATGTGGCATGGTTGCGGCACTTGCGGCACAGGAAGCTGGACAAGAGGTGCTGGTGGTCGAAGCGGATGCCACGCCTAGCGGGTCCACCGCCCTGTCGGCCGGGTTGATCCCCGCCGCTGGCACCCAATTTCAATCACAGGCGCACATCGCCGACAGCGCAGATGCCTTTGCCGCTGATATTCAGGCCAAGGCCAAAGGCGAAAACGATGCAGCCCTTGTGGATGCCCTCGCGCAAGGATCAGGACCGGCCATAACATGGTTGGCGGAACGGTTTGGACTGCCTTTTTCGCTCGTGACCGATTTCGATTACCCCGGCCACTCTGCGCGTAGAATGCATGGGTTGCCCAGCCGATCCGGGCGTGAATTGGTCGACAGCCTCCGCGCGACATGCGAAGCGCAAGGCATTGATATTATTTGTGAGCGCCGCGCCGAAGTGCTGTTTTGCACAGGGACCGAAATAAAGGGCGTACAAGTCAATCGCCCTGACGGAACATCCGAGTTGATCGGATGCGACAAGCTGGTCCTCGCGTGCAATGGGTTCGGCGGCAACCGCGCTTTGGTGACCAAGCATATGCCGCAGATCGACAAAGGTGTTTGGTTTGGCCATGACGGCAATCGTGGTGAAGCATTGCTGTGGGCGGAGAAGCTGGGCGCAGCCACGCGCCATCTGGGCGCTTATCAAGGTCATGGAAATGTCGCGCATCCGCATGGCATCCTGATCACTTGGGCCACGATCACAGAAGGCGGCGTTCAGGTTAACCGCGACGGAACACGCTTTTGGAATGAAGCCCAGGGGTATTCCGAAGCCGCCGGTGCCGTGCTCGCGCAGCCCGGAGGTGACGCGATTTGTGTGTTCGATGAACGCATCGCGAAAACTGCGCGTCAATTCGAAGACTTCAAACAGGCGGAGGCCCAAGGCGCGGTGAAGTCTGCGCAATCACTGGATGAAATCGCAGCGCTATTCGCCCTGCCCGCCGCAGCGCTTTCTGAGTCCATACTGTCCATTCCGCTCGGTGGTACAGATGCGTTTGGGCGCAGCTTTGCATCTACTGGCTTGGCTCCGCCCTTCTACGCGGTGCGCGTCACCGGCGCGTTGTTCCATACGCAAGGCGGGTTGGACACGGATATCAGTGGTCGAGTGCGACGGACTGACGGCGCACTCTTTGACAATCTATTCGCGGCGGGCGGTGCTGCCTGCGGTGTTTCGGGGTCTGGTGATGCGGGCTACCTGTCGGGCAATGGCCTTTTGTCGGCCGTGGTGCTGGGCCGCGCAGCAGGAATGGCGGGCTTACCCGGTAACTGACACCAAGGGATCATAACGCGCAGCAACGGGGAGCCAGAAACCGTTCATGGTGGAAATCTGTTGATGCGACAGTCCCGTGCAATGCGCACACTTCAAGTGTTTGGATACGCGTAAGGCAGCCGATCGGCCGAAAATCGCGATCTAGGCCGTTTTCTTGGAGCGCGGGGCATCGGCTTGAATACCGTCGATTTCACCCACAACCATTTGGATACGGTCCGCAAAAGACACAAGCGCTGGATGCGCCTCGGGCCCTCGCTGTTTGTCGACTGCAATCAGGAACTTCGACAAGTCACGCAGAACTTGGCGCGTCTCATCCAGTGCATCTTTACTGTCCTTGTCCATCGTTACATTCATGATCGCTCTCCTCTCAAAGTAGAATTGTATGTGCTATTAGCACATTAATCAATCACAAACATTTTCTTTAGTTGGAACTCAGTCCAGCGACGAAATTATGTCAAGCAAGTCCTCGCGCAGAAAAGGTTTTTGCAGAAAATGCAGCGCCCCGCTGAGTTCACCGACAGCTTTGGTGGACTCAATCGAGAAGTCAGAACCGTTCCCACCAGACACGAGTACGACAGGAACTTTTGGAAACAGAGCCGCGATCTTGTCCAAAACCGGGACCGCATCTTTGTTTCCCAGCCAGAAATCCACAATTACTCCGGAGAGCGGATCCCCAGCTTCGAGATGCGAAATTGCCGTATGCACATCATTTGCGACAACAACCTCAAATGGGGTTGGTGCCATGAACCGTGTCATCAATTCACAAAAATCCGCGTCGTCATCGACCAGAAGAATGCGTTTATCTGATGTTTTTGTCGCCATTGTTTTCACTAAGTGCCATAGCGCGAATAGATTTCTTGAAAGTTATCAGATCAATCTCAGGAAGAGCCCACAAACGTTCCACAATTTTAAGGATAGGGTCTGTGTGTAGCATTTCAACACCAGTTTTGCTGAGCACCAGCAACTTGCTGCGTGCATCTTCGGGATTGGCGACCTGCTCGACCAAACCCCGCTTGACCAACGTGCTGATGGCCCGCACCACAGGTGCATGGGTCAGCCCCAGAAACGCTGCGACCAGGCTCATTGTGCAGCGGCGTTTCGGAAACGCGTCGAGATAGCGCAGAATGGACCATTGCAGGGGTTGGATTTCGCTTGAACACATGGAGCCATAGGCATCGCGTACAACGCGTTCCATGAGCACTGCCGCGGCCACGTCGCTTTTTATGTTTATGTTATCTTGCACGATGTCCGAAGTTTAAGACCAGAGCATAGCACCGTTCAACTCAAATTTTCGCAGTGTTTTCGGACCCCTCCCGTAAGAACCGTTCAAGGCGAAAACCAATCGCTTTGCGATGCAAAAATGTTCATTCATTCCCCCACTGCCCAAAACGAGAAACATCGAGCCTGGAGGCAACACCTGCAAACGCTTACTTCGGTCGACAACCTGCATAGTTCGCGTCTAGGGTGTGTGAGTTTGAATTTCTGAAATGATTGCCGCTCCTGATGACTATGATTTTACAGATCCTCGATAACATTCTTCTGCTTACACTTGTCGGTATGAGTTACTATGGGATCGAGGGACTGCGACGAGGAAAGAGCCGGTCCAGTATTAACGTTTTGCATGGTTTCGGCTTTGGATTTATCGCGTTTTTAGTCACCTCGACACCAGTTGAAATGGTGAACGAGGCAACCGTGGACGCACGCGCTGGACCCGTTATTCTGGCAGGCGTTGTCGCGGGTCCTTTCGGCGCGCTCATTGCTGGGGTGTTGGGGGGCCTTGCGCGCGGTCTTGTTGGTGGCAGCTTCGCCTTGTCCGGTATGATCGTGTACGGGGTCTATGCGGCCATAGGAATCGCATTCTGGGCACTCGCCGCAGTGAAGCCGAACGATCTCATGAAGCCCACCAAGGTGTTCTTGCTGATCATCAGTTCTGTACTGGGGGCGAGCGCAATGTTCTTTTTGATCCAACCGACCTCGCTGGCGGTGGAATGGCTACAGCAGGATCTCCCGCTTATCGCCGTCGCAAATTCGCTCTCTGTTGCATATACGGCCGCAATGATCGCGATAGCGCTCGGGTTGTTGCGCCGAAATGAGAAGCTTCATGAGTTCAACGAAACACTCAGAATTGCCAAACACGCCGGCGGGTTTGGTGTTTGGGATTTCGACATACAAACAGGGAAACTGATTTGGGATGATCGTTCCAAGGAACTTCATGGAATAGCAGACGTTGAATTCGGAGGCACATTCGAAGACTGGTCGCGCAATGTTCACCATGATGACCTTGCAAACGCGCAAGATGCGTTTTCTCGATCCGTATCAGAGGGTCGCCCCTTTGAGCAGGAGTACCGCGTAAAACTCCCGGGCGGAGGTCAAAAGGTCATCAAAGGTAATGCGGTGATCATCAAAAACACGTCAGGAGAATTAGTCCGTGCGGTCGGAACCAACCTTGATCTGACTGAAATCAGGGCCACCGAAGCAAAACTGGCGGAAGCCCGTGTGGTGGCGGTTCAAGCACAGAAATTTGACACCATCGGGCAACTGACCGGCGGTGTGGCGCATGATTTCAACAACCTCCTGGCTGTGATCATGGGCAACCTTGAACTTTTGGAAGACGAAATCCGTGGTGACAAGATTGACGTGAGTGAGGCCTTGCTTCTGATCGAAGCCAGTATCGATGCAACAAAAAGAGGCGCGGACCTGACGCAGAACATGTTGTCTTATGCACGCAAGGCACGGCTGGTGCCCGAGATGCTGGACCTCAATGAAGTGGTGCGCGAAACTGAAAAATGGATGCGCCGCACTATCGCAAGCAGGATTGACATCGAGATTGTGTTGCAAGCTGGATTGTGGCCGACAATGGCCGACAAGAGCTCGCTTCAAAGCGCTTTGGTCAACTTGATCGTCAACGCCAGAGATGCCTTTGATGGCTCCGGACAAGTCACCATAGAAACCAGCAATGTCCGTGTGGACGAAGACTACATCAGCGATCGCTCAGAAGACATCAAAGCAGGTCGATACGTTATGCTGGCAGTCAGCGACAACGGCCGAGGGATAGACCCCGAAATCATCGACCAGATTTTTGACCCCTTTTTCACAACCAAGGCCGTTGGAAAGGGGTCCGGGCTTGGACTGTCTATGGTGCATGGTTTTGTGAAACAGTCTGGCGGAGCTGTTCGGGTCTATTCAGAAGTCGGCAGCGGTACCAGTTTCAAGATGTATTTCCCAGCGGTGGCCACAAGCAAACTTGACATGACGTCGGAAGACAAGACCGCCTTGGTACAACCTGCCCAGGATCGCAAAGGAAAGCGGATTTTGCTGGTCGAAGACCGTGTTGAGGTCATCATGGTCTTGCAAAAAACCTTGGAAGGCGCAGGATTTGAGGTCGTAACGGCCCCGAACGGCGACGAGGGATATGCCACATATATTCGCAATCAAAACTTTGATTTGGTCATAACAGACATCGTGATGCCGGGTGAATTGCAGGGCCCGTCCATGGCGCAAAAAATTCGGGGCATAACGCCCAGAATGAAGTTCATTTTCCTGTCGGGCTACGCCAGCGAAGCAACTGTCCATGGCAACGGGCTGACGGCCGACGATATTCGCTTGATGAAACCGGTGTCTCGCGTCGATTTGCTGAACGCAGTCGAGAAAGTCCTAAGTCGCCAAATCAACATCAGTTGATGAGATGCATTTGGGCTCAGAGTTCTGACCGCACTGGCCGAGTGATTTGACGGTGGCGAGCCATCACTCCAACGGGGGCGCTAATAACCTCGGGTCGGGTCCACAATGTTGACGAGCTTTTGCCCGGTGGCCCAACGCGCCAAATTCTTCAAGAAGAGATCAAACGATGCGTCCGCCCATCCCTCGTAAACAGACGAGCAATGCGGCGAGATTATTGTATTTGGAGATGACCACAGAGGATTATCGACAGCCAAAGGTTCGGTTTCGAACACATCAAGAGCCGCTCCGCCAACCGTTCCGTCCTTGAGGGCCGCCAGCAATGCAGTTTGGTCAACAACGCCCCCTCGCGAAATATCTGCCAGTATCACGCCGGGTTTCATCGCTGAAAATTCATCCGGCCCCAGCAATTTGCGCGTCGCGAGCGTCAATGGAGTGGACACGACAATGAAATCAGCGCGCGGCAAAAGCGATCGCAATTCGTCCGACGCAAAAACTTCATCAACACTGTCCATCGGCTGCGGATGGGCGCGGGTTCCGATAACCGTCATACCAAACGCCTTGGCCCGTGCGGCAACCGCGCGACCAGAGTGGCCCAACCCTATGACAAGAAGGGTCTGACCCATCAACGGTCGTACCATGCGGGCGCTCCAGACCTTTCGCGCCTTGTCCGATTGAAGTCCGGGAATATCCAAGGTGAAGTGCAAAAACCCGCCCATCACATATTCAGCCATCATATCGGCAGCGACGCCTGCAGCATTCGTGACGGTGGTCTGTGACGGATCCCACATTCCGAAATGATCTGTACCTGCACCGCCGTTGGCTACCCATCGCGGCCCACCGTCGGCAAAGAGGGCATCCCTTGGAAAATCTGGCGTGCCTGCAAACCGCACCGTGTACACCACGTCGGGGCAAAATGCGGCCATTAAGGCTGGCAATTCCTGATAGGTCTGGCACTCGGCGACCTGAGCATTTGGGTGAGCGGCGCGCAGCTTGGCCGCATAGCCTTCGCTTTCATCAGTATGCAGCAGAACCCGCAAAGCGTCAGACATGGCCAAACCCTGCCCCATCATAAAACGTGCACCTGTCGTTGATTTCTGGCCGACGTCCTGCGGGTCTTGTCATTTGACCTGATCTCATCTTGCGACGTTCTCCAAGAGCGCACCAAACCCATATATCGGATCGTGGACATTCAATGCACCAAGTGCCTGATACATCATCGCCTGATTGGAACTGACCACCGGTTTTCCCAGTTCCGCCTCAAGCCGAGCGATGGTTTCGACACTGCGCATTTCCGTACACGACAGTACGATCGCATCAGAACCGGGGCTGTCTGCCTTGAGGCCCAATTCATAGACTGCCTCAGGATCAAGGGCACCTTGTTCGTGGTTGCCCAGCGCCTCGGTCACCTCTGACCGCTTCACGACCTCAAACCCCATATCGGCCAGAAAACGCACCGCCAAGTCGTTGATCGCAGGCACATAGGGGGATGCAAAGCCAATATGCTTGGCGCCCAAAGCCTGCAAAGCATGAACAATCGCACCCGCCGCGGTGACGGTTTTCGCGCCACTTTGCGCGGTGATCTTTTCTGCCAGCGCGCGGTCAAATGCGGGCCCATGGGTCAACGTCGCGGATGTGCAGCCATAGACGACGACATCAGGCTTGATCCCCAAAAGCAGGTCCAGCGGACCGTTCACGTCAGAGGCGCCCAAAGCTTGCATCTGGTCTTCGTCCGGCACGGCATCTTCGTCGTAGCCGCCCATGCGGGACCAATGGCATGACAGACCCGGCGGGCGCATCAATTCGAAATCAGGCTCCAGATTGGAATTGGTGAAGGGCACCAGCACGCCAAGGCGCCCACGTCCTCTTGAAGGGATCATCGCTTTGTCTCCTGACGCCATTGAATAAGTCGGGTAACCGCTTGGTGTGTTGCCCGTTCTTGCCCAATGGTCATACGCAATGCATGTGGCAGCCCAGCGCCCTGTTGGCGGCGCAGCACTATGCCATCTGCGCGCAAAGCAGCATCAGCAGCTTGCGCTTCGTCGGGGCTCGCGAACTGGATCAGCACGAAATTCGTGACGCTTGGAACCACATCAATTCCAGCACGGATCAACGTGCGTGACGCGTTTTCCCGCAGGGCTCGGGTCATGGCGCAGGTTTCTTCCATGTAGGCTTGATCGCGCACCGCGGCGACTGCTGCCATTTGGGCCGCACGGCTCAGATTGTTGGGGTTCATTACCTTGCGCACCTGTTCCGCCACAGGCTCAGGAAACAACCCCCATCCGATACGAAAGCCCGCCATTGAATAAGCCTTGGAAAAGGTCCGCAGAACGACGCAGTTGCCCGCCTCCACCATATCCCAGCAGCGTCCATCAAGATGATCGGCGAATTCGCCGTAGGCTTCGTCGATAACCAGCAAAATATCATCTCTAAGGCCCGCGCGCAGTCGCCGAATGTCCGACGTGGTGATGCGCGTGCCCGTCGGGTTACCCGGGTTCGCGACGCAAACGATACCTGTGTCGGGCTGCACCGCCCCCAACAGCGCATCCACGTCGACGGTGGCATCCACCTCAGAAGCCGTATCCAGTCGTGCGTCCGCCATCTGTGCTGCCGTTTTGAAGAAGGGATATGCGTGTTCGGGTGCCAAAACCGATCGCTCGGGGCCGGAATAAACCCGCATCAAACACCCGATCAGATCCAGTGAACCCGCGCCACAAAGGATGCCTTGGGCCGGAATGTCATGCAGTGCGGCAAGAGACGCGCGCAAATCGGTCCAGTCCGGATCCGGATACTCCGCGCCTTTTACAAGCGCTGCGGTCGCCGCCTGGATGACATCGGGGCTGGGCGGGCGCAGGCTTTCATTTTGCGACAATGAGATCAGTCTCCGCCCCACCGGGGCCGCCACGTTGGCCAACGCATAAGGCGACATGTTCTGAATATGCGAGAGTGCGGTGGTCATGGCGACACCTTATAAAGGGTTTCGGCGCAGTGTGCGGAGATCAAACCGTCTTCGACATCTTGCGCCACCGCATTCGGGGCGCGGGTCCGAGGAGGACCAAATCCGCCGCCCCCGGGGGTCTCAAAGACCAGCGTCTTTCCGGCTTTGATCCTGAACTCCCCCTTGCTGGGCAAATCAGGGCCATCTTCGCCCACACGTATGCGGCCGTTGGCGCCGGGCAAACCACCATGTCGCCCTCGGGCAGGATTTTGAACGCGCTCCACGGACAAGAAAAGCATGAAATCCTGATCATTAGCCGACTGGATTTCGATACGTTGACCCAAACCACCGCGATAGCGTCCTGCACCGCCTGAATCGCGGCGTAGCTCCCTTCTCTGGATCAGAATTGGGGCGGCTGCTTCGGTTGTCTCCACCTGACTGCCCCATACACCGCTAGGAAAGGCCGTGGCCGATAACCCGTCAAGCGCGGGGCGCGCGCCGGTGCCACCATTGAAGACCAGCTCGATCGCGAAGGTGTCATGTGCTTGGTCCACCGCTTCAGGGACATGGCGCAACGGCATGTCGTACATGCACGACGCGCCTTCGGCCGGGACAACATCGGGCAGCGCCTGTGACAGGCACCCATAAATCAGATCTGGCGTCATTTGCCCCAGCGTATGGCGCATTGCGACAGGAGACGGCGGCTGCGCGTTCAGAATGCATCCCTTGGGTGCTGCGACGCGAAACGGCTCGAGCGAGCCCGCGTTGTTGGGGATTTCCGGCCCAATGATACAGCGCAGCGCAAACACCGAATACGCGGTTGCATAATTCAGCGGCACGTTGATGCCCTTGTTGGTACAGGGCGCCGTACCATCAAAATCAACGCTCAAGTGGTCGTCGGCAATGGTCAAAGTGGCGCACAGCTGGATGGGATTGTCGTACCCATCCACGGTCAGGCTGCTGCGCCATGTGCCTTTGGGAAGTGTGGAAATGGCGTTGATCGTCGCATTGCGAGATGTGCCGATGATGTAATCTGACAGCGCGTCGAGATCGTCGATGCCGAATTCATCCATCATTTGGCTCAGACTTTTGCTGCCTGCTTCGCAACATGCAATCAGCGCGTAGATATCGCCTTCGTTTGCCACCGGCTCGCGCGAATTCGCTTTGACGATCTCCATGAGCAAGCCATTGACCTCACCTGCACTGACCAGCTTGCACGGCGGGATCAAAAGCCCTTCGTCATAAATATCAGAGCCCTCAGGCCCCATGCCAAGCCCACCAAGATCCACCAAATGCGATGTGCAGGACGTAAAACCAACCACGCGATCTTTGAAGAACACCGGCATCATCAGCAGAAAATCGTTCAAATGACCGGATGCGATCCACGGGTCGTTGGTCATATAGATGTCGCCCGGCTTCATGTCTTGCAGCGCAAAGCGACCGCGCAGGGTGATGACCGCTTCGGCCATTGTGTTGATGTGTCCCGGCGTGCCGGTGACGGCCTGCGCCAACATCCGCCCCTGAAAGTCGAAAATCCCGGCTGAAATATCGCCACATTCCCGCACGATCGGGCTGAACGCTGCGCGGATCAAGGCCTGGCCTTGCTCTTCGACCACGGCCAACAGACGGTTCCACATAACCTGATGCTTCGTGTTTGTTTGGCTCATGTGACGATCTCCGATATCCGTGTGAGCCAAATGTTTCCGCGCCCATCGATCGCAGCACCAAAGTCAGCACTCACGAAGGTTGTTGTTTGCGGCTCAACAACCAAGGCTGGGCCATCGAATGCGTCGCCTGGTTCAAGCTCCGCACGTAGGAAAACGGCGGCATCGCACCACCTATCCGTGACATTACACCAAACGCGGCGGTGGTCCGCCGCATGACGTTCGCGCCGTCTTGGGCTTTCTGCAGAAGTGGTCAAATCCGGCGCTGGAGAGCAAAGCGAAAGGCCCCAATTCAAGACTTCAATGGTCATTCCCGGCACGCGCCGCCCAAACTGGCGGGCATACTCCGTTTCAAAATCAGCGCTGAGCGTTTCAATGGCGCAGGCATCCAGTTGACCTTGGCCAATCTCTACTTCGATCTCATGCCCCTGACCCTTGTAGCGCATGAAGGCCACACGTCTTTGCGTCAACACATCGTTCGGTGCACCAGCTCGGACCACGGCTTCCGCTTCTTGGAGCATATCAGCGTACAGCGCATTCAACACCTCTGGGTCCACGGTCTCGAGCTGCGCATAAAAGGAACGGATAATCTCGAACGCAACCGGCGCAAATAGAAAACCAACCGCCGACCCGACGCCGGGATGACGCGGAACCAAAATACGCTGAATACCCGCGCGGCGAGCCAACCGCGTCGCGTGAAGCGGCCCGTTTCCCCCGAATGTGATCATAAGCCGATCAGACACTTCCTTGCCGGATTCCACAGCATGCATCCGCGCAGCACTGGCCATGGCTTCATCAACGATCTCAGTAACTGCCGTTGCGGCGGCACCAGCGTCCATATCCAATTGGCAGCCGATGTTTTGGCTCAGCACGTTTTCCGATGCAGTTCGGTCGATTTTCAACCGCCCTTCGGCGAAACGATCAGGATCAATGTATCCCAGCGCAATGTCGGCATCCGTGACGGTCGGATCTGTACCGCCCTTGCCAAAGCCCACAGGCCCCGGTTCGGAGCCAGCACTATGTGGGCCGACAATGACGCGATCAAGCGTGTCGACCGAAGCGATAGACCCGCCACCTGCTCCTATCTCGATCATTTCGATTACCGGGATCCGCACCGGCATCCCAGATCCTTTAACAAACCGGGCTGCCCGCGCGATTTCGAATCTTCGGGACATTTGAGGACGAAACCCATCGATCAGTGACAGCTTCGCGGTTGTGCCGCCCATGTCGAAGGACAGCACTTCCTTTTCTGCGGTTTCAGCAGCAAGGCGCGCGGCCAGAATGGCACCACCCGCCGGGCCCGATTCCACCAAACGTATCGGCAATCGCGCTGCTGTCTCCAGCGTGGTCATCCCCCCGCCTGCGGTCATCATCAACACCGGGCAGAGCAACCCCTTTTCCCTGAAGCGGTTCTTGATGTCAGCGAGATACACCGACATCAGAGGCTGGATATAAGCATTTGCAATTGTGGTGCACAATCGGTCGAATTCCCTGGCTTCGGGGCTAACTTCATGGCTGAGGGAGATCACCAGATCAGGCAACAGCGCGCTGAGACGTTCGCGCACCTCGATCTCATGGGACGGGTTTGCGTAGGCATGCAACAAGCAAACCGCGACCGCGTCTACGCCCGCCTCACTTAGCTCTGACGCAAGACCGTCGACACTGGCTTTGCACAGCGGTACCAACTCGCGCCCCTGTGCATTCATGCGCCCCCCGACCGTCAACGCGTGGCGTCTAGGCACGATCAGGTCGGGTTTTTCAATGTTTATAGCGTATTGGCTGTATCGGCGCTCGTAGGCGATCTCCAGGATATCCCGGAACCCTTCGGTTGTGATGGTGGCCACACTTGCACCGCGCCGCTCGATCAACGCATTCGTTGCCAGTGTCGTGCCATGTATGAAGGTTGTGATTTGGCTCCATTCGATTGCCGCGCCTTTCACAACACTGGAGGCACCTTCGACAGCGCCCAAAGCCGGTGCCTCAGGTGTCGTTGGGGTTTTCGTCGTGGCCACAATACAGTTGTCGCCATCCATCAAAACTGTGTCTGTAAAGGTACCACCAATATCGATTGCCAGCCGAAAGCCGTCTTTGCCTGCCATTGAATTCGCCATGTCCAAGAAATCGAAAGTCACGAAAGTATCGCCGCTCAGACGATGAACTAGATCGTGTTAGACAACCAGATCACACCCGGTGGCCCGGCGCAGCATCGACTTGTGTGTTTCACTTGGCATGACGCATAAAATTCCGAGTTTCGATACGAAAAACGCTTTCATGAATACCACGAACCTGTCAACGACGAAGTCCGCGCCCGGTAAAAAGCAGGTTAGTAAAAGAACCCAACGTCTGAACACCAAACTACATAATAGTCTTCGGCTCCGTGCAGAACCTCACCCTCGGCGAGACCAGCGGCGCAGTACGGCGCCCGCTTCCTGAAATTTTCTGCATTGGCTGGCTCTGGTAGCAGTGGTGCGGGGGGCGGCGTCGCAATATCAACCTAAATATATGATTATTATTAAAAAATATCTCTAAACCTACGATGCCCCTAAATATGCCCCCACCTACTCTATAACCCTACAAAATCCCAACCGGTTCGCGACCTCAATGAAGAGCTACATCCTAGACGAGGCAAAGGCCAAGGACACCCCCAACGAAGTGTTGCGTGGCAAAACCGGTTTCGGCGCATCTGTGCCAAAGGGATTTTTGCGACATTCTCATCATAGGCACACAACACCAAGGGCGGGAAACGGACATTCTCTGCATCTGCAAGCCGATGTACGCCGGATGCTTGGAGCAGACATTCATAGCTTCTCGATACCATGCTCTTTTCTGCTACGCCGCATGGCCGCTCCTAGCCCAAATTGACAACGCACTGCGATGAGGCGAATGTACACTTTGGTGATGGCTTTCCTATCCACAGATTGAGACAGTTTACCGTTGGCCCAGTTACTTAGTCGAAGCTGAACGCGCATGAAAAAGCTCCTTATCTTACAACTTCGGCCAGAGACCGATGCCTCAGATGATGAATATGCATCTATCGTGGCAAAGTGCTCGGTGACCTCAGAACAGACCGTCCGAATTCGTTTGGATCAAGAAGACATTCCGTCCGGTCTGGATGTAACGGACTTTTCCGCTGTCATCGTCGGCGGTGGTCCTGGTTGCGTGAGTGACTCTCCGGAGGAAAAAAGTTCCACAGATGCGAGGATCGAAAACCAGATTTTCAACCTGATGCCGCAGATCACCGAAAGAGATCACCCTTTCATGGGGTGTTGCTATGGTTTGGGTATCCTTGCCAAGCACTTGGGCGGCGAGGTAAGCAAGGAACGCTATGGCGAACCCGTCGGACCTTCGGCATGCAGTTTGACTTCAGACGGCAAGAACGACCCGCTTTTGCGGGGGCTTGATGCACAGTTTGACGTTTTTGTCGGTCACAAGGAGGCTGTCCAAAGCCTGCCTGCTGACACGGTTCACCTGATTCAATCCGACGCCTGCCCGGTGCAAATGATCCGCTATGGTCAGAACGTTTACGCAACGCAATTTCATCCCGAAGCGGATGCACGAGACTTCGAAAGACGCATTCGTATCTATCGGAATCATGGGTACTTCCCGCCCGAAGATGCTTGCCGGCTGATTGCCGAATGTCATGCCTCCCAAGTGACAGTGCCTGGGGAGATTCTTCGCCGGTTCGCCGACCGGTACTGCTGAGATTTGCCAAGATCCTAGCCATATCCCGCCCGGGCCCGAAGACCACTTGATTTGTAGCTGCTGACATTAAGGAGCGTTTTGCGTAGCCTGCAATCATCCATGTCAGTGTGATGCGGCGGGTTTGACCATATTCTGCTGACAATTGGACGAGCGACTTTGACAATCCGGAGACCAGGCCATGAAACAAGCCTCCCCATCTTTCACACTTGGAGTTGAGGAGGAGTATCTGGTTGTCGATGCACAGACACTTGACCTCGTTGCAGCGCCAGAAGCCATGATGAATGACTGCGTTGAGCAACTGGGGGAAAAAGTAAGTCCGGAGTTCCTCAGGTGCCAGATCGAAGTGGGGACTGGAGTGTGCAGCACTGTCGCCGAAGCACGCGAGGACCTCACACATCTTAGAAAGACGGTGAAAAAGGTGTGCAATGCGTATGGCTTTGAACCCATTGCCGCGTCGACACATCCTTTTGCTGCCTGGCAAAAACAGAAGTTCACCGAAAAGGAACGCTATCAGGAATTGGAAAGGGACTTGGCCGGCGTGGCACGCCGCATGTTGATCTGCGGCACCCATGTTCATGTCGGGATGGATGACGACGATCTTCGGATCGATCTGCTGAACCAGTTTTCCTATTTTGCGCCGCATCTTCTTGCCCTGTCCACCTCATCACCTTTTTGGGAAGGGCGTCTTACCGGATTGCATTCATACAGGCTGACCGTTTTTGACAATCTGCCAAGGACGGGTTTGCCCCCGGTCTTTTCGAGTTATTCGGAATACCAACGTTCAGTAAAAACCATCATCGATGCGGGTATTATCGAGGATGCAAGCAAGCTCTGGTGGGATGTGCGCCCCTCCGCGCGCTTTCCAACACTCGAATCGCGCATTTGCGATGTGATGCCAAAAATCAGTCATACCCTTGCGATAACCGCTCTGACGCAGAGCATTTTCAGGATGCTGTTTGAATTGCGCCGCAAGAACCAAAGGTGGAGGCTGTATGAGCGCTTCCTCGTTGAGGAAAACCGCTGGCGCGCGCAGCGCTATGGTCCGACTGCTGGATTGATTGACTTCGGTATGGGTGAGATCGTGCCATTTGAAGAGATGCTGGAGGAGCTTATTGAACTTGTGACGCCTCACGCCACTAAGCTTGGGTGCTTGGCTGAAGTGCAAAGCGCACGGGACATTCTGGATGAAGGTACAAGTTCACAGCGACAATCAGCTGTGTTCAATGACGCGATCAAAAAAGGGGCCAATGACGACGAAGCTCTGAAAGAAGTTGTGCGCTCTTTGGTGTCCGAATTCGATCAGGGCCTTTGAGGTGTCTGAGGCGGGGAGACAAAACGCCTGAGCGACGCCTTTGCCTAGACCAGCTGCTGAATGCTACCGGGACCTGAATTTGCCGAGATGGGTAAGGGTGTCGGCTTTGTCCCGCGGACGGTGAGTTCGACCGACTCAAGATTTTGCACGCGCAGCGAATATCCGGTTTGAAGGGCCGCACTGCAGCATCGCGACCAATGTACGAACAGCGGCTTTGGGCCGCGAACAGAGTTTCGCTCCGGCAACCAGATCAGGAACAGACCGATCCTTTAGTCTGTAAACTGCGCACCTAGCGCGGCAGCCATACGCGCGATAGCTGCGATCTGAGGGGCATCCTGGCTCAGATAATCGTCGCCAGCATATCCCCACCAATCCCAACAACCGTTCGGATTGCCTCCGAACCAGTTCCACCAAGGCGCAGGCAATGTGAGCGCTTGAGGATAAAGCACGACAATGCCATTTGTCTCCGCCCATCGATTGTATCCAGTCAGAACCGCATACGCATTGCCGATCCGTTCGCGCCCCTGCTTGCAGCCATGGAGCGCAATATGGAGACGACAGAGGGCGCCGTCCGCGCAGTCTTCGGGAATATACACGAAAGCTGCGTCGTCCATGCCAATTGCACCGGCCAGGTACTGAGCTTGATCGAAAGATGTTAGGCCCTCATCGCGAGGCTCTGTCGGAGGCAGAAGATCGGTGTAGAGCTGATTGAGGATATCGCCCGCTTGATCAAAGTCGCAGTCGATCAGAAAGTTCGGTCGCGTGATGTTGCATTCAAGACTCCCGTCTTCGGTGACGAAGCCATGGCCAGCCTCGATCTCGGTCTCGTAGGTGATTTGACCCTCCGGTACTTCGAGCAAGGCAAATGTCTGCCGCACTGCGTCCATTGAGGCGCGCGCGACAGTATCGTCGGCTTCACCGTGGAAAAGGTAAATCTGATCGGCGGTGAGGTGGAAGATATCATCTATTCGTCCATCCTCGGAAAGCCCTTCAATTACTTCTAGCGAGGCCTCGGCATCTGCCTCTCCCAAGAAGGCGTTCATGCACACCCGTATCGCCCGAAACACATTGCCATCAGAGCATCCATAGGGTCCACCGGCGACAATACCCGCGCCGGCGACTCGCTCAGAAAACGCTACCTGAATTTGGACCGCCATGAAGGCTCCACTGGAAAGCCCGGAAACAGTGGTTGCGTCGCGGTCAAGATTTAGAGCCGGAAGGGGGTCTGCATGGCCAACTACAGGTTGCAGGGCGAGTAATGCAGTCATTGGCAACAAGCGAAGCATAAGTACGTCCCTTTCTGACAGGTGGACAGATCATTTGCTCTTCACCCTTTAGTGTAATGCGGATCACACCGCTTCGCCATTCGAATGGCTCTGCAACGCTGGCTTGCCCGAGTGGGACGATGATTTCTTGATCAGAGCGCTCTTCGGTTTGTCAGTCTTTTGATCAACGAAACTCACTGTTGGTTGGCACCGAAATACAAATCGTGACCGAAGCACCGTCACTTACGCGTTGCAGTCTTCTGAGCAGTCCCATTGCTGCGTGATCGACCAACTTCCGGTTTGGGGAAGCTGCAGCGCGGCATTGTTAAACGTAATGAACGGCAGGAATGGGTCGGAAGCGCGAGTTGATTCGTAAACTGTAAAGGTCTGATAAGCGGGACAAACCAAGCCTTCGCTGCACTTGCGCCAGTGGTTGCTTTCGACATTTCGTGATGGCGATGAATGGTGCTTACTGTGCAAAATTCTGCCAAAAAAACGGGGGAAATACTCACCAAAGATTCTGTAGGTTGAGCGATATGACGGCAGCAGAAATTTTCCCTAACAGCGACACTGAACGCGCAAATAGTGTTGTGAAGCAGGATGCGTATCTGTGGAGGTTCGATGTGAACATGCAATAACTGTTGACCCGAACATCTGTCTGTTCCTAGCTTGTGCAGAGCGGGCGCGTGCCTTTTCGCCTGCATACACATGCATTTGACCTGGGGGGTTTCACATGATGCACATTCAGAGATCACTACAATTCACGGCCCTAGCAGTGGCGCTTGGACTAAGCGCTTCAGCGGCAGCAGCAGCGGATCTTGTGGTCGGATTGCAGCAGGAACCAACTTCGCTTGATCCGACATCCGATGCCACGGCGTCCATTGACGGGATGATGACGCAGAACGTCTATGAATCCCTGACCATCGTCGCCGAAAATGGCGAAGTGCAGCCAAATCTGGCACAGCTCTGGGAGGTTTCTGACGACGGGCTGACCTACACGTTCACGCTGACCGATGCGGCGCAATTTCACGACGGCACCGCTTTTGATGCCGAGGATGTGGTGTTTTCCTTCAACCGCGCCATGGCCGAAGACAGCGTGAACCCGTCCAAGGCCATCTTCAAACCGATTGAGAGTGTCACCGCGTTGGACCCGCGCACTGTTCAGATCACGCTCAAGAACAAAGACGCGTTTTTCCTGTTCAACATGGGGCAAGGGCGATAGCTCCATCGTCGCAAGTGAAACGGCCGAAACCAACAAAGCAACACCTGTCGGCACAGGCCCGTTCAAGTTTGACAGCTGGACAAGGGGGGATCGTCTGACGCTGGTCAAGAACCCCGATCACCGTGATGCGGACAGCGTCGCACTCGACAAGGTGACGTTCCGCTTCATCTCGGACCCTGCGGCCGCCACCGCGGCGATGATGGCCGAAGAGCTTGATGCGTTTCCCGGCTTCCCGGCGCCTGAGTTGTTGGAGCAGTTTGAGGCCGATCCGCGTTTTCGCGTGAACCAGGGCAACACCGAAGGCGAAGTCATCCTTGCGATGAACAATGCCAAACCGCCGTTTGACAACATCGAGGTGCGCCGCGCCATTGCCACCGCCATCGACCGCGACGAGATCATCGACGGCGCGATGTATGGCCAGGCCGTGCCGATCGGCGGCTTCTACCCGCCGCATGGCCCGGCCTATGTGGACCTGACCGGCGCCTATCCGCACGATACCGACAAGGCCAAGGCGATGTTCGAGGAGGCCGGCGTTGACGGGTCAGACGATGACCCTGCGGGTGCCGCCCTTCCCCTATGCCACGCGCTCGGCCGAGATCATTCAGGCCCAACTGGCCGATGCGGGCATCGACGCCAAGGTCGAGAATGTCGAATGGGGGTTCTGGATCGACGAGGTCTACAAGAAGAAGAACTACGACATGACCATCATCGCGCATACCAGCCCCAACGACATGGGCAACTTTGCGCGGGGGCCAAAGTATTTCTATGGATACGATGATGCCGCGTTCAACGCGCTTTGGGACAGTATCTCAGACCGAAGCAGATGCCGCGAAACGTAATGCGCTGCTGAAAGAGGGGCAACAGTACCTATCGGACCAAGCCGTACATGGCTTCCTGTTCCAGCTGCCGCTGCTGGGTGTTTTCCGCACCGAGGTGAAGGGCTACTGGTCGTCTCGCCGGTGCTTTACATGCCGCTCAAAGGTGTGACCAAGGACTGACCCGCTTTTGGGATCGAGGGGTCACCCCCTCCCGCAGAGCACATCGCTCATGGTCTATTTCCTGTTCCGCCGCACTGTCGGGTTCATGCTGACGCTGCTTGCCGTGTCGGTTGTGGTCTTTGCGGTGATGAATGTGCTGCCGGGCGATCCGGCGCTGACCATTCTGGGCATGGACGCCACCGATGATGCGCTTGGCCGCCCTGCGCGAACAACTGGGGCTGAACGACCCGCTGCTGACGCGCTATTTTCGTGGGTCTGGGGCGCATTGCATGGTGATTTCGGCATCAGCCATTCGTTCCGGGTGCCGGTTTCCGATTTGATCGGCGAACGGCTGCCGATGACGGTTCGCTGGCCGTCGCGGGGATGGTCGTGACCCTGATCATCGCGCTGTGCGCTCGGGATCGGCCGCGCCGCCACGGCAAGGCCGGCGATTGGGTGAGTGATGTTTCTCAGCCAGCTGGGCATCGCGGTTCCCGGCGTTCTGGCTGTCGATCCTGCTGGTGCTGCTGTTTGCCGTCAAACTGCGCTGGTTGCCTCCCGGGGGTTTTCCCGGCTGGTCCGATCCGGTGCTGGCCATGCGGTCGCTGGTCCTGCCGACTGTGGCGCTGGCGCTGGTGCAGTCGGCGGTGCTGGCCCGTGTCACGCGCTCCTCCGCGCTCGAGGTGATGCGGCAGGATTTCGTCCGCACCGCGCGCGCCTCGGGCCTGTCGCACCGGCGCGTCCTGTGGCGGCATGTCTTGCCCAATGCGCTGGTGCCGATTGTGACCATCGTGGGCATGCAATTTGCCGCCCTTGTCACAGGCACAATCGTGATCGAGAACGTGTTCTACCTGCCAGGTCTTGGCCGGTTGATATTTCAGTCCATCGCCAACCGCGATCTGCCGACGGTTCAGGCGCTGGTGATGCTTTTCGCCGTCATCGTCGTGACAGCAAACTTTACCGTGGATCTGCTTTATATCTTCATTGATCCGCGCCTGAAGGCCCGCGCATGAGGCCGCTGCCCGCCAATTTCATCATCGGCGCGGTGCTTGTAGCGATTGTTGTTGGTGTGGCAGCGTTGTCGCTGATCTGGACACCGCATGATCCCACAGCTGCTGAATATTCGGGGCAAATTCGGCACCTCCTTCGGCGGAACACTGGCTGGGCACCGATCAGCTGGGCCGCGATGTCGTCTGCCAACTGATGGCCGCGGCGCGCAACTCGATGACGGTGGCGCTGTCGCGGTTCTGCTGGGCGGCTCCATCGGTGTGGCGCTGGGTCTGTTCGCCTCGGCCATCGGGGGCTGGGTCGAGGATAGCGTGATGCGCCTTGCCGACCTCGGCTTTGCCTTTCCTGCATTGCTGTTTGCGATCATGCTGGCGGCGGTGTTCGGGCCGTCGCTGACCAATGCGGTGCTGGCGATCGCCTTTATCAACATCCCGATCTTTGCCCGGGTCGCCCGCGCCTCGGCCAACCAGATCTGGACGCGCGAGTACGTGTCTGGCGGCGCGTGCGGCAGGGATGAGCAAGTTTGCCATCACCCGCGATCATATCCTGCCCAACATTCGCGCCGGTCATCGTGCAGGCCACCATCGAATTCGCGGTCGCCATTCTCGCCGAAGCGGCCCTGTCCTATCTCGGACTTGGCGCACAACCGCCTGCTTCTAGCTGGGGGCGGATGCTGTCAGAGGCGCAGACATTGATGTATCTGGCTCCTGATCTTGCGATTTACCCGGGGCTTTGCATTGTGATCGCAGTGCTTGGTTTTGGCCTTTTGGGCGACGGGTTGCGCGACATCACCGATCCGCGACTGGCGAGGGCGCGCTGATATGTTCGAGATGGAGAACATGACCGTGCGTTTTCCCTTCGGAGAAGCCTTGCGCGGGGCATCGTTGCGCATCGCGCCGGGGACCGCATGGGCATCGTCGGCGAAAGCGGGTCCGGCAAATCCATGCTCGCCGCCTGCCTGATGGGCATGGTGCCGGACGCTGCAACGCTCACTGGCAGGCTGAGCATTGATGGTGTGGATATGACACAGGTGCCAGAAACCACATGGCAAACCATCCGTGCCCGCCGCGCAGCGATGATATTTCAGGAACCGATGTCCGCGCTGAACCCGCTGCGGCGGGTGGGCGACACGGTGGCGGAACCGATGCGTGTCCATCTGGGGCTCAGCAAGGACAGGCACGCGCGGGTTTTGGCCCTGTTCGAAGAAGTCGGCATTCCCGACCCAGCCACCCGACTTGCGCATGTTCCCGCATGAACTCTCCGGCGGTCAGCGCCAGCGGGTGCTGATCGCACTGGCGCTGGCCTGCAATCCCGAACTGCTGATCGCGGATGAGCCGACAACAGCGCTCGATGCCAATGTTGCGCTCAAGATCACCGATCTGCTGGTGCATCTGAGCCGCGCGCGGAACATGGCGCTTGTGTTTATCAGCCATGACCTTGCCGCTGTTGCCCGGGCAACGACCGACATCGCAGTGATGTACGGCGGTGATATCGTGGAACGGGGCCCCACGGCAGAGGTTCTGGCACAGCCAGTGCATCCCTATACGCAAGGGTTGCTTGCTGCTCGCCCTGATCCGCGCGCCGTGCCCCGTGACGTAACAGGCCGCCGTCGTCGTTTGCCGACCATTCCCGGCACGGTACCTCCTTTGTATAAGATGGCACAGGGTTGCCGGTTTTCCGGGCGGTGCGCTGTGGAACGCTCTGAATGTTCGGCGGTCAAACCCATGCCCGTCGGGCCACGCCACGCTGCCTGTCACGCGATCCAGCGAGATGTGACATGACCTTGCTTGACGCACGCGGCCTGACCCGTCGCTACAAACTGCCAAGAACGAAACTGCTACGTGCGGCCCCGGTGTTGACGGCCGCAGAGAACGTCAGCTTTGAAATCCATGCCGGTCAAACCCTTGGCGTGGTGGGCGAAAGCGGATCGGGCAAGTCAACGCTGGCCCGGCTGGTTATGGCATTTGAGACACCTGATGCTGGCACAATCCAGTTTGACGGGCAGGACATTCATGCGCTCAAAGCATCCGAGCTTCGGCAATTGCGCCCTGAATTCCAGATGATCTTTCAAGATCCCTTCAGCTCCCTCGACCCGCGTCGCAAAGTGGGCTGGTCTATCGCAGAACCGTTGCGCGCCATGGGGGTGACAGCGCCTGACCGCGTCGCACAAGCGTTTGAACAGGTGGGCCTGCATCCCGAAGACGCGGGGAAATACCCCCATGAATTCTCTGGCGGTCAACGCCAGCGGATTGCGATTGCTCGCGCTATTATCACCCGCCCCAAGTTGCTGGTCGCCGATGAAGCAGTCTCAGCACTTGATGTGTCTGTTCAGGCGCAAATCCTAAATCTGCTGATGGACTTGCAGGATGCGCTCGGCCTTGGCATCTTGTTTATCAGTCATGATCTGGCTGTGGTGGCCTCCGTTTGCGACACGCTTTTGGTCATGCGTCACGGCAAGGCACTGGAATACGGGACCGCATCTGTTATTCTGAACAACCCTAGCCATGCTTATACCCAATCGCTTTTGACAGCTGCCGGAAACACAGTTTGACCCGTTTTCTACATCTCACCGACCTGCATATTTCGCACCCCGATGCGAATGACCCAAAGGACAAAGGCACCAGCCGAGGCACCCTGAAACGTGTCGTAGGGATCATCAATGGGATGGATCCGCAGCCAGACTTTGTCGTCGCCAGCGGCGACCTCACCAATATGGGCGATGTGGCAAGCTACACTCTGGTGCGCGATCTGCTGGCCCCGCTGAAAGCCCCTGTGGTCATGGCACTGGGCAATCACGATCTGCGCGCGGGGTTTCGGACAGTTTTTGGCGGGGATGGTGGGGATGCACCCTATTTCCATGATGTCGTGTTGGGCGGGCTGCATGTCATCACGCTTGACACAAAAGTGCCTGAGCGGGTCGCAGGTGCGATTTGTGAAGCTCAGTTCGCGTTCCTTGCAGAGGCGTTGGAGCGTCATGCAGCATTGCCCAAACTGATTGTCATGCACCACCCACCGCGTGTGGATGATGAAGGATTGCCTTGGGGCACCATTGATCTGGCTTCAACTCATCAGCTGGCCGAAGCACTGAGCGGGCATCATGTTGCGGGCATTCTGTCGGGTCATATCCACATCAACCAGATCCACCAATGGCACGGTATTCCGATCATCATCAACAGCGGTCTGGACTATACCATCGACCTGCTGGAACGGCGTGACCTGCGGCTGTTAGAGGGCACAACCATGACGATATGCGAACATCGCGCCTCTGGCTTGTCGGTCAGCTTTGTGCCTCTCAGCCCGGCGCAAAAGGATTTGGGCACAATTGATCGCGCAAGATTGCTGACTTTCACATGATCGCCCCTTCCCGCCATATCGCCATAGAGGGAACTCACAATATCCGCGATCTTGGGGGCTATTTGACTGCCCGTGGTACAGCGATCCCGCAGCGCCGGTTCCTTCGTGCTGACTGTCTGCACAGGTTGGGACCGGGCGGCACCGACCTGCTGATTGGCGAAGGTCTGCGCTGCGTCATTGATCTGCGCACGAAGGGCGAAATCGCCGCTGCCCCGAGTCACTTTCAAGGCCTGGCGGCAGTTGAATACGTCAACCTGCCGCTCTTTGATGATCTGTCTCCCTCGGCATTGGCGAGCGTGGATGCGCGGCACGCCCATCCGCTTGTGCCGTTCTACATTTCAGCCCTCGATACGCGCGGTGCGGCAGTGTGCAATATCCTGACGCATATTGCGCGCGTGCAGGATGGTGCCGTTTTGTTCAATTGTACGGCGGGCAAGGACAGGACCGGTATCATTGCCGCCTTGCTTTTGGGTCTTGCGGGCGTGTCAGATGACGACATCGTTGACGACTATGTCCTAACGGAACAAATGATCCCAAATCTGGTGGCAGAATTTCTGTCGATCTCGCGCGAAAACGGCGGCGATGTCGAAAGCTATGCGACCCTATTGGAAAGCCCGGCTGACACGATGGCAAAGATGCTCTCCCATATCAGAGTACAACACGGGAGCATTCCCGATTACGTGACGCACATCGGCCTAGAACGCAAAGACCAGTTTCGCCTCATCGATCGACTGTGCAGCGTTTGAACTTATCTATGTCCTTAGGGGTTGGTCCCCTTCAATCAACCTATCTTGCCAAAGGGCTGGCTGGACGAACGGTCTCTGTCAGCATTTCGATCACCTGAGCATCAAGCAGCACGGAGACCGTTAGAGCATTGCAGATCCCGATGCCGATCATCGCTATGACCGCGCAGCGGCGTTGTTGCTGTCCAATCCAATGAGAACGCTATTCAACGGCTTTCTAGGGTCAGCCCTATTAGGAACGCCAACGTCCTTCTCAGCAAATGTCCTTGTCGATCGCAAATTGCGACCCTGTTGCCGCGCTTCAGGGGGCCAGAAGTTTCACTGTTGCGGTGAAGGCTAGGACAGAATTCAGCGATGAACCGGCTGCTTGTGCCAATCTTGTCACTCTCCAACTGCTGCCATTCGCCGCGAAGCAGAATATGGATATTATGGGCTCAGAGCAGTCATTCGCCGCAGCACGCACCAATGACCGCTAAGGGCCGGGAGCGATGGGTGTCTTGGGCGGACACAACTCCCTTTTGCTGCGCGGCCACAAGTCCGCTTCGAGCCCAAGGCATCCTTGCTATTCAAGGCCGGGCTTGATGGTGAGCTTGCCCAAGACGTCACCCCGTCCAGTTCGGTTCAAGGCCTCCGGGACGGACGAAAGAGGAAGCACAGCTTCCAGATGTGGCGTGATCCGTCCTTCCACCGCCAATTCGGCGACGCGATTGGTCAAGGCTTTGCCGGAGGGCACCACCAACATGCCAATCGAGCGGTTTCTCGAAAGGAGTTTTCCTCCGATGACGACGGACAGAAGCGACGGCACGCCGCCACCAAGTGCCTTGTAGGTGCCGCCTTCAGCAAGCGCCCGGGACAGTTCGCGTGGTCCCCGCGTTGCGACCATGTCGAGTATTCTGTCCCATTTCGCGCCAGTCTTGGCGAAATTCACCTTATTGTAATCGATAACGTCGTCCGCCCCCAGAGTTGCCAGCCATTCAACCTTCTTGGCGTTGTCCACAGCAGTCACATGTGCCTCTGCCGCCTTGGCCAGTTGCAGTGCCATGGTTCCCGATCCGCCTCCGGCGCCATTGATCAGGAACCGGTCGCCTCGCGACACATTTTCTGTTCCAGCGACGGCAATACCCCCTGCCTGTGGAAGACACGCGGCGATTTCATCGGACAGCGCATCGGGGACCGCTACAGTTTCCTTCGCGGGCACGCAGACATATTCCGCAAATCCCCCAAGCGAAAAGACATAATCCCCCATGACACGCTGTCCGATATCGAAGCCGGACACGCCTTCGCCAAGCTTGTCGACAAGGCCCACGATATCCGATCCCAAAATCGGCTTTTTGGGTCTGAACACCCCGGCGACCGTGCGCACCCAAAGCGGCGAGCCGGTCAGGTGCTCCCAATCGGACAGGTTAACAGCGCAGGCCAAGACCTTGAGCCGGATTTGCCCCTTGCCGGGTTCGGGCATGTCAATATCCGATAAACGCAGCATTTCGGGGCCGCCATAACGGTCATAGACAACGGCTTTCATGTTCTTCTCCCTGTTCTCAACTTCAAGATTATCCGGGGCTGGGTGATCTCCCTTGTTGAACGGCCAGTGCCATTGCCGATTACGTCGCGAGGGTACGCGTGGCCGAGGTCGGCATCAATAAAACAGTCCGTGCCGTGTGGATCCGCTTTGTCACGTGGACCAGACATTTGTTGCAAGCGCAGCGTACGGCCGCAGTGAGCCCGGTGCGGACACTCGTTTTTTACATGAAATGCGACTTTGAGACGAGAGCCAACTATTTCGTATCGATAGGGGAGAACCCGTATTTCCCGTCGATCTCCTTGAGCTGCCGCTTAAGGTCTTCGGATCGAACTTTAATTGCGGTTAATTCGCTCTCGTCAATCAGGCCGTTCCCGTCCTTGTCCGCTCTCAGAGCAGCCGACTTCAACGGCTCCATAAACTCTTCAAAACTCACGGCCTGGTTTTTATCAAGATCGAAAATCGCCATGTAGGGCAGCTGATCACCGCCGCGATGATTCAATGGATCAAGACCCCGTTCAGTGAATTCAGTAGTGTTTTCGACGATGATATCTCCGCTGTCGGGAACGTCTGTGCGATCACGAAACTGGCTCACCAGTTTTGCCAACTGTTGTTCATACCGGTTTTGGATATTCTGGAAGTCTTCATTATCTTGGTAACGGGCAAAGGCATATTTCCAAGCCTCGTCCGCAAAAAAGAGAGTGATTTCCCGCTCAGTTGCCACCCCATCCCTGTTGAAGTCGTAGCGATCCGGATCGCTGTTGCGGGAGAACTGGTACTGGAGCGCTTTGCGGTAAGCGTGATCTTCGATGTCGGCCAGCGAAAGAACGTCATCCAGATTGCTCATTGCCCGTCCAAATGTCGCCACGGCGCCTCGGTTCAAATCTTCGACAGACAGGTCTTGCGCGTTTCCACTAAGCTGGGCGTGCAATGCGGCGCTGCCAACTGCAATTTCCAAAAAGTAGTCTGACGCCTCTTCCAAGGTCGATGCCTTGGCACCGTTCACAAAAAACAAAACAGAGAAAGCGGCCAGAATCGAACATTTCCGAAAACGAATAATTCCGGGCATTTGGATAACAATTCCCTAGCCGTTATTTGACCCGTGCTTAATTCGATGACAGCAAAATTTCTAGGGCTCTTGTGGAATTTCCATTCGGTCCGCAAACTGTGAGTCCGCAGTCGGCTCGACTTCGCGGTTGCAGCGAATGACTGGTTCGACGGGCCGCACCGCAGCATCCGTTGTGCCATGCGGACGGCGGCTCTGGGCCGTCAGCGCCGATGTCACTGCGCCTGATTGGCCCGATCCTGCGGGGCATCCGATGGCCGCAACGAACCCAAAGGCGACATTAATTGGCCATTAAGACAATGCCGTTGGAGCAATTTTGCGAAGAGCTCCCAACTAGTTGGTAACGCCCAAGGTTTCCCAGTTCTTGTCCGCCTTTGAGATTTTCTCTTCGGTATCCTTTTCCATGTAGGCAATCGCACCATGCGAACCTCCCATGAAGAGCTTACCGTCAACGATCATCCAAGCGTTAGGATCAACAACCGTCTTGCGTCCCAGAGACATTCCTCCCGCGCAGAAACCACCGTAACGAGGCGCATACTTGTCTGGATTCTCTGAAAACATTTCACGGTGCTCTGCGGAGGCAAACTGCCAATTCGCGCCTTGCCACTCAAGGCCGATGTCCGGATCGCCCTCTACCGGTTTTGATTGTGTAAAGTAAGCCACGGGATCATACCCCGAAAGCGCAAGATTTTCGCTGTCAGTACTGATCAATTCGCCGGCGAAAACCGGAAAGCCAGCGGTCATCGTCGCGAAAGTAAATGCCATCACTCGGCGTCTTGTCGGCGTGAATTTCATTTTGCGTACCTCTCCGCAATGATGGGTCGACTTCATGGTCAACCCGACTAGAATTCGTTCAACCGAGGACTAAGAACGGCTGAGACCCAACTAAGAATACCCGAAGTCTACTATCTGACACCAGCGAGGCAAGTGAGTTTGTCAAATCAGAACAGAACCACGGAAAGCCCGGCGGGACATTCCAATCGCCGCCTTGCTGCGGTCCTACACGCGGATGTGGTCGGCTTCAGTCGCCTCATGGCGTCCGACGAGGTTGGAACACACGCTCGACTTATCGAGTGGCGCGACCTGATTTGCCGACAGCTTGTCGACCACAGGGGAAGGGTTGTCGGGACAGCCGGGGACGCAATTCTTGCAGTGTTCGATAGTGTGGTGGACGCACTCTCAGCGGCTATTGCGATACAAGATGCTCTTTCGGAGAAGAATGGACCGCTGCCTGAGGCCCAGCAGTTGCGCTTCAGGATTGGTCTCAATCTCGGTGACATAATTGTAGATGGGGACGACATCTTCGGGAACGGTGTCAATGTCGCCGCTCGGGTAGAGGCGCTTGCAGATCCCGGAGGCATTACCGTGACCTCCGCCGTGCGCGACCAGATTGGAAACAAACTGCCACTCCACTTTGAGGACCGAGGCACCCATCAAGTCAAGAATATCGACGCACCGCTTCATGTTTATGCGGTGCAGAAGTCACCGGGCGGCAGCGCAAAGGTAAGACCTCGCAAAAGTCGGGCGGGTGGCATCATCACAGCAATTGCTCTGATAGTTTTGGCCGCAACAGGTGCGGGGCTGTGGTTTTTGAACGGCGAGACCTTGAGGACGACCCAGGCCACGCAGACATCGGCCTTACCCACCCCAGTGGTGCCCGTCGAATCCAGCCGGCCTACCATTGCCGTGTTGCCCTTCGACAATAGAGGCAACCAAGGCGAACAGTCCTATTTTAGCGATGGCGTTACCGAAGACGTCATCGCGGCCTTGGGCCGTTTCTCCGGGTTGCTTGTGCTTTCTTGGAGCGCTGTTGAACCATTGAAAAACCCCACGGGGTCTGCGCTCGAGCGGGCGACTGATCTTGGGGCCTCCTATGTTGTCAGTGGCTCCGTTCAACGGTCAGAAGACAAGATCCGCTTAAGCGTGCAACTGAGCGAAGCGAAAACGGGGGTTTTGATTTGGTCGGATCGCTATGATGAGGACATTCTCGATCTGTTCGAGGTACAGGACAGATTGACACGTCAGATCGTGGCTGCCCTAGCGGTCCGCGTGACCCAGGTCGAGGAGGCTCGGGTCGCGGTGGCCCCTACGAACAGCCTCACCGCTTACGATCTTGTCCTGCGCGGACGCGATATCATGCGCGAAATCGGCCTCAAAGCCAACGATGATGCAAGAAGCCTTTTTGAGCGCGCAATCGAAATGGATGGGAGCTACGCTATGGCATTTGCCGAACTGGGCTACACCCATCTGAATGACCTGAAATTTGGCTGGACCCAGTGGCCCCAGCGGGCTTGGGATGCGGCGCAAGCCAATGCAGATCAGGCGATTAGGCTTGATCCCTTTAATTCCCGCGCGTACTCGCTCAAGGCTGCGATCTTAAAATACTCCGGTCAGTTGTCCGAAGCCGAACGTCTGATTGACAAGTCTCTGTCGCTTAACCCCAATAATGCCCAAAGTCATGCAGAGCGTTGCAGTATTCTTATGTTTTCGGGAAAATCAGAAGACGCATTGATTGCATCTAAGATGGCTATGGCCATTGACCCTTATCCGCGTGCTGACGAAATCAACTGCCAGATCTTCTCCTCGTATGTAACGGGTCAATTCGAGAAGGTCATTGAATTGGCTGAGCGGTTCCCTCTCGTTTCGAATGAAGAAGCGACCAGCTTGTTCGTGCGCGCTGCGGCTCACGCAATGCTTGATCAAGATGAAAAAGCTGAGGAACTAGTGTCAGAAGGTTTTTCTCGTTATCCGTTCTTCAACGCCACCAATTTTGCGAATATCTTTTCGTCAGAAGAACAACGCCGGATACTTCTGGAGGGAATGCGAAAGGCCGGGATTAAATGATTTTTGCTTTGTTGCTTCCCAACTGGCGAGAAACGAAAGCGTTTCAGTCAACATGCGTAACCGCTTTGTCCGCACAGTGTGAATTCAGGCATAGCGAGATTTTGCGGTTGCAGCGAAAGTCCGCAATGACGGGCCGCACCGCAGCATCATGATGGGGTGGTGAAGGTCAGCAATGGGCCGTTAGTACCGGTCTGATCGAATTTGTTTTTGGTGAAATGCTGCAGGGCGGAGAACGGCAGGTATGAGCCCAATGCAGACATGATCCGGCACAGATGCTCGCAGATGCAGCAACTCAGTTGAGCGGAACCATCAGCTTCGACGCAGCCAGAAAAGTGGACACTGGGCCCGCCGACAGTGAAGTTCGAAGGAGCCATGACCGAGTTGCGGACTCTGCAGCCATTGGAACTGTCTAAGTGAAGGACCGGTCTTTCTTAGAAGCGGCCTTCTGGGATCAGACGTGGACCGGCTGCTAAATCGGAAAAAGCGGCGAACTGCCCGTCACATCGATTAGTCGGACAAAAGATCGTTGGACTTATCAGGATGAGCGCAGGATAGTTCGTCACCAAGGATGGCGTTTCGATTACGTCCAAAACGCACGCGCAACGTCTCTCAACAAATCGCTTTCGTAGTGCCGGAACAAAAGGCTGAGCCAGTCTACTGGTTCAGCTATCGTCCTGCCCGCTTGCCAAGTGGTCAATGCTGACCGGCGATTTCACATGTAGGTCCTGCTGCGGATAGGGCACTTCAATCCCATTTTCTTGGAATTTGTGCCAGATCTTCAGCAACACTTCGCTGGCCACATTCGCTACGCCGTTTTCGGGATCATCGATCCAGAAGCGCAATTCCAGATCAATGGCGCTATCCCCAAACCCACGCATCAGGCAATTCGGGGCGGGAAACGTAAGGATACGCGGAACCTCCTGGACGGCCTCAAGGCACAGACGCCGCGCGAGCTCAACATCCGAGTCGTAGGAGATACCGACCGGAACGCGACGCCGCGTCGGTTTGTCGGAATGCGACCAGTTGGTAAGTGGATTGGCCATGAGGATTTCGTTTGGAATAAGGGTTTCTGTCCCGTCACGTGTGCGAACCGCGACATAACGCGTGGTCATCTTTCTGACCTCCCCGTAGGTTGGACCTCTCATCGTCTCGATCTCTATGACGTCACCCGGCTTGATGGATTCGTCTGCCAACAATGTGTAGCTCGCGATCAGGTTTTCGATAGTACGCCTCAGACCGAGACCCAAACCGATGCCTAAGGCACCGGAAAATATCGCGAAGATAGTTAGATCAACACCAACCGCTGCAATCGCGATGATCACCGCAAGAACCATCAGAGTCAGACGAAGTAACCTGATGATGAGAAGACGCAGGGCCGAACTCATTGTTGCGGACTTTTGAAGCCGCCTTTCCACCGTACCCGATAGTGCGTTGGCTCCCCAGATGAGCAAGGCCGCTAATACGATCCCTTTGACGATTGTCCACGCTGAGATAGAGACATCGCCGACTGAGAAGCCTGTCGCGCGCAACCATTCGATGACGATATCCAGAACACCGACGGCATTCAAAGCCGCCGCAGTCCATGCGACCCATGCGAAAACCTGGCTCCAATACGCCGAGGGGATGAAGATCGAAACGATCCGGATAACCACAAATGCCAGCACAAGACTGAACACAAGTCTCAGAAACTGGATCGGCAGTGCGAAACTTTCGAAGCCGGCAATTGCACCGCTGAGCAGTATGGCCCAAACAACGGGCATAGAAATCGCAGCCACCGTTCTGATAAGGCGTTGCAGAGCCGGACCCAAATCTGTCTTGCGGCTCACGCGCTCAAGTACACGCTTGAACCGCCGGTGCAGAAGCCAAGACAAAAACAGCGCAAGGGCAATCGCGGCAATCTGGTAAATGGATTCGAGAGTGAGGATGTTTGCTTGAAGCCAATCAAGGATCAGCCGGAGACGCGTGCCAACCGCTTCCGCGACGACCTCAACCTCTTGTTCTACGATCGATTGCTCTTCATTTTCCACGCGTCAGGCCACTCCTCAAGGAAACTTGGGTTTCAGGTTTAAACCGCTTTGTGGCAGCTTTAACGGAACCGCAGATCTCGACATTACATGCAGATGGCGTTGGTTCAATCCGGTCGCGCGGACGACGGAATGTCCACACGGCCATCATTGGTGCCAGACTCGGCCGGGTTCCGCATCCGACCGGCGCCTATGCACTATGCGGTCCTATTCTCTCCTTTGTTACGCCAGTCAGGAGCCGACCGAGAATGTCCGCGCCAGGGATAATGCGTTGTCATCAGCCCTGATGAGAACGACGTCGCGGTCAATGACATCGTCTCCCTTGCGCGATACATGCACCTCGAACTACTGGATAATATGGACAAGCCTCTTTGCTTTGTCGCGAATAACAATTGGACGGTGACAGTGCTGTTCCGGTTCAAAGGTCTCCTCCTCCAGCAACGCGCTGCGCAGGCATTCGCCGAAGCTTCCAGTCTTCCAACTAGGTCACATAAGTCACTTAGGTTGCAACAAGAAACGGTCGATTTGGTGCTTCACCTCGTCTCGAAGTGCCGCTGTCTCGGCCAAAATCTCTTTGGCCTTGAGAAAATCCAGAGCCCGGTAGTGATCGACTGGTGGACGCAGCAGTGCGACTTCGGGGTGCTGCGCCGCCGCGTGATCAACAATCGACATTTGCATCATCTGGCTTGATGCCAACATCGCGTCAATTTTTCTGGGGCGCTCCGACGGCTCCCCAGTCGTTCCGCCTGATACGTCAATTGCAATGATGTGGTCAGCCTTGCCTTGAAGAAGGTTGATTGGGCAAGGGTTTGTGGCACTGCCGTCAATAAAGTACCGATTATCGCGCTTGACCGGCAGAAACACAGCAGGCATCGCAGCGGACGCGGCAATCGCAGACAGCAGAATGCCGTCCTCAAAAACAGTTGTTTTTTGACCGTAATAATCAGTTGCCGCGATCTTCAGTGGAATCTCCAGATCGGCGAACACCTCAGGAAGACCTTTCGGCATGAACACCTCCAAGATGCGTTCAAGATTGAGCTCCCCGATGCGCAGCCCTCCCTCTGCCAAGAAGCTTTTTAGGCTTTTGGGGCGCACAGCAAACATGTCACTGACAAGCGCCAGCGGACTATTGATCTTGCTATAAATATGGTCGGTGATTTCGGCGGCTGACATGCCAGCACAAGCGGTCGCCCCAATGATGGATCCGATGGATGTCCCTGCGACAATCGCAGGCTTTATCCCCAGATCATCAAATGCATGGATTGCATGAATATGCGCTAGACCACGCGCCCCGCCTGCCCCAAGGGCAAGTGCAATGCTATGCATAGTGGCTTCCCATCAAATAATCTAAAGCGGCATCATGTCGGGAACGTTATATGATGCACTGAGGGGAAGTTCTATTTATGACCGGTGCTGTGAAATTTTTTGACCCTTGAAGTGGTAAATGCCACTTAATTTTTGTCAGCTTTGTTCGCTATGCGTGACTGAAGTTCAAAGGGTTTATGGTCACTCGCGATGAGACAGGACGTTGAGGACCTTCCCTGTTGGATCGGATACGTAGAAACGTCTGACTCCCCAAGGTTCATTGGTCAGTTCGTATTCTATTTTATGACCAAGGCGTTTTGCACGCTGATAGACCGCGTCAACATCATCGACTTCTATTGAGACGTTGGGGACTGGGGTCCCCGAACCGCCCTCAGATGCGATGCTGACTTGCGTCGGCGCGATTTCACCGGAGGAAAGAGTGGTTATCCAACCGTGATCCATAACAACTTCGAGATCGAACAAATCCACGTAGAAAGCCCGAACATCGTCAACCGAACTGGCCGCAATATCCAAAACGATGCGTTTGACTGTCATTTGCTACCCCCTGCTTGCCAGTGTTGAATATCATCGTTTCAGCGAAATGCTTGCCTCGTCCGCATAGTAGAAATGTTCAGCTCCAAAACATTGCGCCTGTCGCGAACGGCAACTCTTGAGCGCCTCCCCAATGACCTTGACGGTCGGCGTGTGAAAATCAATCCACCGTTTCGCGCGGGTCATAGTTTCCAAATGACCAAATATGACCCTCGGGGTCTGCGACTGTGAAGTTGGAACCACCGTAGGGCTGTTCAGCCAGCGTCATCAGGATATTGGCGCCGTATTCCGTTACGCGAGAATAGAGCGCCTTCAACTCCTTATAGCTGCCGACAACTGCGTATATGGTTGTCGTCTCACGACCGCCGATTTCTTGGGGATCAGCCATATAGCGATCGAATTCACTTGCGACGCTGCCCGGCCCGAACATCATGAGTCCGGACCCGAGTTTCACTTGCGCATGCTGTATCTTGCCGTCCTCTGCGCGATAGACCGCGTGTTCTTGCAGTCCCAAAACATCAGTGATGAAGACGAGTGCGGCGTCACAGTCGCGATATCTGGTTGTAGGGATTAGCATTGGTTGGCCCTCCTACTCAGACATCATCCAGAGGAATGGTTTTTGTGGCAAGCCGTAAACTGCTGGGTATTCCGGCAACTGAACGATGCCGCGCACTTTGAGTGTCCGCAATAATCGCGCTGTAGACTTGGATGGAAGCGGCCATATACCGGGTCACCTTCCATAGTCAGGTTCGCGGACAACGCAGGCTATTGGTTGTCAGTTCCCTTTGCTCCAAGCCAAGGCGTCTTCGAGACGGTCGTCACCCCAGAAGACCTCGCCGTCGACCACGAATGTGGGCGAACCGAACACGCCCATTGCCATCGCCTCGTTGGTTGCCACTGCCAGCGCATTTGCGATCCGTTCGGATTGAGCCGCAGCCAAGACCTGTGCCGGATCGCAGCCGATTTCTTGCAAGCTTCCTGAAATATTGGGATCCTCGCCCGCCGGTTCTCCCTTTTCGAACCAACGCTGATAGGTGGCTCGGGCATATTCTTCTATCCAGCCTTCTTCAGCTCCTAGAGTCGCGACGAGGTTGGCCAAGACAAGACCGGGCAAAGGATACGGCGCAGGTATGCTTGGCGACAGACCGTAGCGTTCGGCACGGCGCTGGATATCGCGCCACATGTATGCAGTTTTCTCGGGCTTGTCCTTAAACGGTATGTTGTTTTGTTCGATCATGACGTGCCGGACGTTGAATGGACGCCAGCGGAAGTCGACCCCAGCTTTCCTTCCAGCCTCAGAAAGCCGCATAACGGTCAAGTAGCTGTATGTGCTGCCTATTGAGAACCAGAAATCGATATTGGCCATTTCACCACCCTTGATGCTCTCACTCTTTTCCAAGTCTACATGACGCAGCTTCGTCAAGCTGTCCGCCAACGCCTAACGTTCCGCTTCGGCACGGTCGACGCACGTCTCTAGGCTTCGGCAACAATCGAAGCAGATGACTGCTGTGTCCGGCGAAGCAGACTCACTCGACACCGTATCCTAGGTTTGCGGCGCGGGGCAAACCAGTGATCCCGAGATGATCGCCAAAGAACGTTAGGCGACGTTTCGACCCGGCTCTATGGCTGGCTTGCGCGCTGTCAGCAGTGCATCACCGATGATCGCGATCCCGACAAGAAGGCCACCAATCAAGACAATTGCCGTTGGAATTTCACCTATGATCACGGCAACCCAAATCGGCGACAAAACGACCTCTATCAGGGGCAACAGGGCCAACTGCACGGCTGGGACGGTCCGTGCTCCGATTGTGTATAGAACCAGCCCTGCACCCGTTTGAAAGACGCCCATCAAAGATGCGACAAGTATGTCATTTGTCGGCACCGAAAGACCGGTGCCTAAGGCCGTCGAAATCCCAAAGCAGATCACGGTCGCGAACAGGCCAGACAAAAGAACCGTAGGCAGCATATCTCCATGCTTGCGCCAGCGCAGCACTACCGTGAAAAGTGCAAAGCAAAGTGCGGATCCAACCGCATAGAGATTACCCAAAGCATTGCCGCTGGCGATTGCGCCGCCTTGCATCACAACGATACCTGCCATCGCAAGACCGATAGCGATCCACGTCGACCTTTGGACCTTCTCACTGAGAAAAAGCCACCCCAGAACAGCTGCAAAGAAGGGCGCGGTTGCAAACAGCAGTACCGCATCGGCGATAGTGGTCTGTTGCATCGCAAGAATGCCGAAGGCGTAGGCGAACACGAGGCATACGGCACCAACAACACCGGGAGTGCCAGTACCGCGTACAGCGCCAATAGTACCACGCCCATATTGGAAAAAGACTACAATCAACAGGAAAACACTCAGCGAAACCGATCTGTAAAACAGTATCTGCCAAGCGTCAGACCCTTCAATTAGCCGAATGGCCAATCCCTGTGTTGACCAGAACAAACCGGCGCAAAAGACCATAAGCAAACTGTTTCGATAGCTACGCTGCATCATGTGAATTCAGTGCCTCAATCGACGAATGGTCCCTTTGAACAGCCTTTTTTAGGACCTGCCAGCCAACCATACCAGTGCCAAGATAGGCAAGATATGCCGGATCAATACAAGCATCGCATGTCGGCTTCTGGCTCGGAGCGGACGTGCGGCGGTGCAAGCTTGGATTACGCCCCGTGCGCGACCATTCCCGAAATACAATAATCTCAACGATGTCAGCCGCGTGACCCGAAAAGCGGACATTGAAGCGGTAGTCTTGTTACTGGTCCGTGCAACTCACCAACGACGAAGTTTGCTTGTTTTCAGTCTGCGCAGGCTGTCGTTTACATGCCATCTTAACGATAGCCCCGAGCGGCGGGTTTTTGCTCTGCTGTTCGACTTCATTATTTGGAAATTGCCGCGTTAGAAGCGATTGCCGATTTTTCCGCACGCAGGACAACTGTCTGGGTGCGCTGTTAAGAAGTATCCTGAGGCTTGAGCCGCCTAATGCAGGTGCCAGCGACGATCTTGTGCGGCACAGCTCCTAAACCCCATCTCAACGTGAGCACAACTCTGGATTGGCCTTTCAAGAAATTCCTGCATCGAGACCAAAAAATGCGGGTGAAACGTCAGCAATCCAGCGTCGTGTCTCGCTCCCATTCGGTAAGGTGCTGGCAATATTGTGTCCATTCCCGCATGCGCAGTTTCAAATAGGCAGAAGAGAATTCCGCGCCCATGGCTTCGGTCAGGCATTTGTCTTTCTCAAAAAGACGCAGTGCATCGAGCATATTGAGCGGCAAATTTTTCGCGCCGCGTGCTTTGTGCCCTTCTGTATACATGTCGATGTCGAGCCGCTTGCCCGGTTCGAGCTTCCTTTCAAGACCGTCGAGGCCCGCCGCCAAGAGCACCGCTTGAAGCAGGTAAGGGTTTGCCGCGCCATCGGCGAGACGCAGCTCCATGCGCCCACCGTCAGGGATGCGCACCATGTGGGTTCGGTTATTGCCGCCGTACGTCACGGATTGAGGCGACCATGTCGCGCCCGAAAGGGTCGCGGGCGCATTGATCCTCTTATAGCTGTTCACCGTGGGGTTGGTGATTGCGCAAATGGCTTGCCCATGTGTCATCAGCCCCCCCAGAAAGCGATAGGCCAGTTCCGACAGGCCCATCTCGTCGTCGCCGTCAAACACACAAGACTGGCCATCGCGGGTCCAGAGCGAATGGTGCACGTGGCAGCCGTTGCCGGTCAGATGAGAGAAAGGCTTGGGCATGAAAGTCGCGCGAAACCCGTGTTTCTCAGCGATTTCTTTGACCATGAACTTGAAAAAGGCGTGGCGGTCGGCGGTTTCGAGGCACGGGCCGAAATCCCAATTGATCTCGAATTGGCCGTTCGCGTCCTCGTGGTCGTTCTGGTAGGGCTTCCAACCCAGCTCGTTCATCGCCGAGCAAATCTCTGCGATGACATCATAGCGGCGCATCAGTGCTGATTGGTCGTAACAGGGCTTCTCCTGGGAGTCGCGACTGTCCGAGATATCAGCTCCATCAGCGTTGATCAGATGGAATTCCGGCTCCACGCCGGACTTCAGCATGAACCCCTGATCAGCGGCTTTCTCAACGAGTGACTTCAGAACGTTTCGGGGCGCCTGCGCGACGGGCTTGCCGTCCATCCATGGATCACCTGCAACCCAGGCAACTTCTGGTTTCCATGGAAGTTGAATGACTGTATCGGCGTCAGGCATCACCAGCATGTCCGGATGGGCCGGCGTCATATCAAGCCAAGCCGCAAAGCCTGCAAACCCCGCGCCATCGTCCTGCGCGCCCGCTATCGCTTCCGCCGGGACCAGCTTCGCGCGTTGCACGCCAAATAAGTCAGTGAAGTTGCACAAGAAGAATTTGACACCTTTATCGGTGGCCCATTTGGAAAGATCAGTCATTAGAAATCTCCTTTTTTCCCAGGTACCCACTCGGTGCCCGCGAGGGGAACGCCTGCCATTGCGGCGGCCTCGATTGTGAGCGCGCAGAGGTCTTCCGGCTCAAGGTTAAGAACGTGGCTCTTGCCATTGGCGCGGGCGATCGTCTGGGCCTCTAGTGTCATGACCTTCAGGTAGTTGGACAGTCTGCGCCCTGCGGCGACGGGTTCAAGCCGAGCGGCCAGAATCGGATCCTGGGTTGTGATACCAGCCGGGTCATTGCCCTCATGCCAATCGTCAAAAGCGCCCGCAGTGGTTCCAAGTTTCCTGTATTCGTCCTCAAGCGCGGGATCATTATCACCCAAAGCGATCAACGCAGCACTGCCGATGGACACCGCATCAGCCCCGAGTGCCAGCGCCTTGGCCACATCAGCACCCGTCCGCACGCCGCCCGAAATCACAAGCTGAACCTTACGGTGCATGTCAAGATCCTGAAGCGCCTGGACAGCCGGTCGAATACAAGCAAGCGTTGGTTGGCCAACATGCTCGATAAACACGTCCTGGGTCGCCGCAGTACCCCCTTGCATTCCGTCAAGCACCACAACATCCGCCCCAGCCTTCACAGCGAGGGTGGTGTCAAAGTAGGGTCGTGCGCCGCCTACTTTGATAAAGATCGGGACTTTCCAACCAGTGATTTCGCGCAGTTCGAGGATCTTGATCTCAAGATCGTCGGGGCCGGTCCAATCCGGGTGTCGACAGGCGGACCGCTGGTCAATTCCTTTAGGCAGGTTTCGCATTTCGGCCACCCTGTCGTTGATCTTTTGACCAAGCAGCATTCCACCTCCGCCTGGCTTTGCCCCTTGTCCGACAACAATTTCGATTGCGTCGGCCTTGCGCAGATCGTCAGGGTTCATCCCGTAGCGCGAAGGAAGATATTGGTAGATCAGTTTGGTCGAATGACCGCGTTCCTCTGGCGTCATGCCGCCGTCGCCTGTGGTCGTTGAAGTGCCCGCGGCCGAAGCGCCACGCCCCAGCGCCTCTTTCGCCTGGCCGGACAGCGCACCAAAACTCATTCCTGCGATCGTGATAGGGATGTCGAGCTCAAGCGGCTTTTCGGCAAAGCGCGTGCCGAGGGTAACATTTGTCCCACACGCCTCGCGATATCCCTCCAAAGGGTATCGCGACATGGACGCGCCCAAAAAGAGCAAATCGTCAAAATGCGGAACACGCCGTTTCGATCCGCCACCGCGAATATCATAAATTCCTGTGGCAGCCGCTCGCCGGATGTACGACGTTGTATAATCGTCAAACGTCCAAGGCTTTACTGGGTGCGTCTTGGGTGTCTGATCCATCAATATGTTCCCGCATTGTCGATATCAAAATTGTAGAGCTGCCGGGCAGAACCGTAGCGGCGAAACTCAGACGGGTCGGCATCGCATTCAGCGGCCTTTAACAATTCCACGAGTTTGGCGATATGCTCGGGCCGCATCTCCTTTTCGATGCAATCTGCACCCAGCGAGGCGACCGAGCCGCGCACGAAAAGCTGCGCTTCATAAATGCTGTCGCCCAAGGCATCGCCTGCATTACCGCAAACAACCAGTGTCCCGGATTGTGCCATGAACGCACTCATGTGGCCAATGTTGCCGTGCACGACGATGTCGATCCCCTTCATGGATATTCCGCATCGGCTGGAGGCGTTTCCTTGATCACCAGCAAGCCTCCGTGGCCTGTTGCGCCTGCGTATTGGCTGGCGTTACCCTCGATCACGACCTTGCCGGACATCATGTTTTCGCCGACGCCCGGGCCGACCGAGCCTGTCACGTGGATCGTTGCGTGCTTGTTCATTCCGCCGCAGTAGTAACCGGTGGTCCCTTTCACAGTGACGTCAATTTCAGCATCCAGGCCGCAGGCAATTGCATGCGCCCCTTTTGGGTTGAGGATCTCCCACTTGGTTTGCTTCGTTTGGAGGTCCTGCGCTTGCAAAGTCGCGTTCACTTCGCGCAGGGACTGGGTCTTGAGGTCCAATAGCTCCATCAATGGCTCCAGAAATAGACGGTGGCGGGCTCGGGTTCCCACACGTTCGCATGCCCGATGCCAGGCAGGTTCACCAGAGCGCGATATTCAGACCCGAAGGCAACGTATTGCTCGGTCTCGGCCAGCACGGCGGGTTTGCAGGCAATCGGATCGCGTAGAACGCCAAACCCGTTCTTGGTGCCCACGACGAAGGTATAGAACCCGTCGAGATCGACAAGTCCGGCCTCCAGTGCTTCGCCCAGATTGTCGCCCTGTTCCATGCGATAGGTAAGGTAAGCAGCGGCAACCTCGGTGTCGTTCTCGGTTTGGACGTGCGTGCCCCGGCGTGCCAGCTGGCGGCGCAGGCGATTGTGATTGGAAAGCGAACCGTTGTGCACGAGGCACTGATCGGCACCGGTCGAAAACTGATGCGCTCCGAGGGTCGTCACCGCGCTTTCCGTGGCCATACGCGTATGCCCAATTCCATGGCTGCCCGACAGTGTTGGAATATCAAAGCGGTCTGCAACGGATTGCGGCATACCAACTTCCTTTGTAGATTTCGATCGCCTGCCCGCGCGACATCACGCGCAAACCGGGATGGTCGCGCGCAATATGTGCCTGAACTTCTGTGACCGTGTTAGATGGGACGGTCAGGATGGCATGTGTGTCGATCACTTCGACATCGATGCCTGTGTCCTCTGGAGGGCCGATCGAAATCCTCTGCCGGGTTTGCCGATTGCACGGTTATCTTTACAATACCCTCGGCCGCCTCTCGGTAGACAGCGATTCCAGCGCTGTCCGGCCCCCGATCGGACATGGTGACCAGCATATCGGTCAGCAATGCACCCAGTTGAGGCTGCATTTGCTTATCCTTTAGAAATAGACCTACGATTCCGCACATATCCGCCCCGAACGATTTTCGGGAAGCCTAGCTTCAGCACCGACCCTGTCGAGCCTAAATCTACCAAAGAGAATACTTTATTCCTACAGGGAAATTTCTGGCAGTTATCATTCCTGCGAGTAACAGATGATCGATAGATATCGTGCTGGCAGTTTTGTAAGTGATTCCGGCCCGTGGGGCGCGTCTGCGTCGAAAAACAGGCTGTCACCTGGACCAAGGGAGAAAAGCTCTGGTCCATGTCGGTAGGTCACGAAACCTTCAATCATGAAAATGAACTCCATGCCGACATGCTGAAATGTTTTGAATGTGTCGGATTCTTCGCTGAGCGTAATCAGGTAGGGCTCAACTACAACAGAACTGGATTGGGCACTGAGATGGCCAAGCATTGTGTAGTGGTGTCCGGCACGCGTCCCCGCACGCTCCGCTTCCACTCCTTCGCCGGCTTTGACATGCATAACCGGGCGATGCTCTTCATACCCCTGAAAGAAGGCCGTGAGCGGGACCGAGAGGCTGCGCGACAGCAGCTGCAACATCGACAGAGAGGGAGACACCTGCCCGTTCTCTATTTTGGAAACCATCCCCTCGCTTACGTCTACCTCCGACGCAAATTGAGCGATCGTCCAGCCTCTTTGCTTGCGCAGCAGGCGTACTTGGCGGCCAATGGCCACCTCTAATTCCTTTTCGCGGAACTGGGCGGTGTTGTGGGGGTCTTGAGACAATACTGTTTTCATTTCTCCTCTCTAACGCCACGATGACAATTTGTCAGCTTGGCTGGCGCGCATGCGATGGGGTTGACGGGTCATCAGAGCACTTTTCGGATGGTCGGCAGATCCATGAATGATTGACAGCTCAACGTCGGCTTGTTGGCTTTGGGAGGGTGGCGGATCGAAAGACCTTTGGAGAGGCACCAAGCCTACCCAACAAGGGATGTCTGATGGTCCGTTAATGAACAAGAATTACGAGGTTTTGGGCATCATCCACAAAGGTGGCCCTGTTGCCTACATTGCAAAAGATGGAAGCGTTTCTCCACAGCGGCAGCTTGCGGTTGCGATTTCAGAGCTAAAAGCATGGGTTTCGGCCCTGCCTTAAGCCACTATGCGCAAACACATCCTTATGGGATTGCCGGATACCTGTACGCGCAGATTGCTACCCCAGTGATACCCCAGCTCAAATTGGGCCATCACACAATAAGCCGACTAGCGCACAACATATTGATTTTATTGATTTAAATGGTGCCCGGGGGCGGAATCGAACCACCGACACGAGGATTTTCAATAACAGGCTCTATCACACTGATCCGTACGCCAATGTTAAGCCAAGTCGATCAAGTCGTTCAGTCCTGCAGGAAGCGAGCTATATGCAAGGTACGTTGGCACAACTGGCGGCCGCAGCGATCCGCAGTGGTTCGAAGTGCACGGTATCGTCCTCATGGTCGAGATGGGAGATCAGCGGGACGGAATATTGCCCGAGAACTTGGCGATGCCGCGGGTCATCGTACCCGGGGTTGCGCTGAAAGGCATTGGCGCAAACTTTGCGTGTCTGAAGGGGGGCGCTCCCACGGCCTCTCAAATGGCCGCTCTTTGCGACCTCGCGAATGAGATTGAGGGGGTTTGCGGTCCATTCCTCAAGATCGTGTCTGGTGGCAATTCTGCCAACTTGCCTTGGGCGCTTGGCGAACACGCGACGGGTCGCGTCAACGACCTCCGTCTGGGTGAGGCGATCCTTCTGGGTGTTGAGCCAGTGTCTGGGAGCGGATCGACGGAATGCACACGGACGCCTTCACGCTTGTTGCCGA
>CALNXN010000003.1:0-31924 GCA_942490645.1 uncultured Alphaproteobacteria bacterium
TAACCAAAGCTATCAAAACGTGGAAGGGTTCTTCGAGATCAAAGAGTTACCCAGTAGCTTCCCGCGTTGATGTTCAGAGGTCACACGCAATGGAGAGTATCGTACAGGCGGTTCCCACTGCCATTTGCAGTCCGACATGCGTCATTTCATGCGCAAGAAAGCGTAGCCGCAATCAGTCCGGTGCGGTCTGGGAAATCGGGCAGGTAATCGTCGAAGATACCAATCGCGGTGGGAGAAAATGGTAGTGAACAGCGCCACGGCGGCCGGTTTCGCGGTCGATCTCAGTCTCCGAGGGCGGCAGGATCAACTCGCGGCGGGTGGTGCCGGGGGCGAGCCGGGGCGGCGGAAGGTCACCGTGCGCATCAGCGCGCCGTCGGCAAAGCGTTCAGTGCTGGTGTCGATGGTGTCACCATGGATACCGCGGGCAAATGCGATCTCCTTCGGTCAAAGGGCGGCCGCAACCTGCGAGCAGTATCAGGATGAGAGAAGCACGTAATATCGTTGAGCTGAACGCATTTTATCCTCTGGCAAGGTTGCGGTCGCCATCGCCATGAGCTAGCACAGGTGGCTCTTCGATCAGGGTGCGGCGGGCAAAGAACATGGTGCGTCCGGCGCGTGTGATCTCCGCCTCGGCGCAGATGGCATCCCCGCGCAGGACGCAGGAACTGCGTGCCGGGCGTGACCGTCCCCACCGGGGTGATCTGTCCGTTGCCCGATGCAGGGCGAAGACCATCGCGGTGTCGGCCAGTGCTGCAAGGGCCTGCCCTGATACGATGCCACCGACGCGGTTGATATGATCGCGCACCGGGATCGTCATGGTGCAGCCGGTTGTATCCGTCTGGCACAGTTTCGGGGTTTGCCGATCCTGAGTATCAGCCCTTGAAAGTCTCAGTCAGAAACGTCTGGGCGTGGCAGGTGTCATGCGCATCATCTGGATAGATATCAGCACTAGGCCAGTGCCCGCCCCTTACAAAGCCATGGATTGATTCAGATCAGTGTGCGAGGATCAGGGCTCTGCGATGATACTGATGGGGCTGGTTCAGGAGACGTAAAATAATGCATATTTTCAAAAGTTTGGCCGTCGCGACACTGATTGCAGGTCCGGCATTGGCGCAGGATACGGACGTGGGTGCTGTGCTCTTTGCAAAGCACTGCGCGACATGCCATGGCGAGGCGGGCACCGGGAATGGCCCGATGGCCCCGGCGCTGTTGTTGCAACCTCCGAACCTGACGGACCTGAGTGCGCGCAATGACGGGGCGTTTCCCATGCTGCGCGTGGTTTCGCGCATTGACCGGAACGGACCTGCTGGTCAACCACGGATCAGCCATGCCGGTCTACGGCCCGTTCTTCGAGGGGGTGCAAAGCATCGCGCTCAAAACCGATGCGGGCCAGCCGGTGATGATGAGCCAGCCCGTGGCCGATCTGGTCACGTACCTGCAGACCTTGCAGAACTGAGCGGTTAAAACCCCGGTCGCGCAACGGCGTCGCTCGGGGTGGGGCCCCCGGGACAGGACGTGTGCCTGCGGACCTTGCTGTATTGGGAAAAGAGGGGGGTGACATCTGTGCACCCCCTGTGCACCCCCCGTGCACCGGGACGGGTGCAAAACCGGGTTTTGGGGTGGTTTGGTAAGGGTTTGGTGAGAGGTATTGGGATCAGTGTGAACGTGGCGTTCGGTGGGCGGTGTGCGGGACGGTGCCACACCGAAGGTGCGCCGTGGTTTATCGGCACGCCCCTTGGCGTGTCGGGGAAGATTTCAGGGCTGAACACCCTCTCGCACCTCTAGCGAGGTGCTGCCGAGCGATGCTCATGCTGGGCATGGTCTGGGTGGAGCCCGGACGTACGCAGTTCCAAGCAGAAAATGCTGTGCATTTCGCGCCGGACCCTTAGAGTCAAACGCCAAGCCTGTGGCAATCTTGTTCCAGATCAGAACGATTGCGTCCTGTTCAGGTCGCAGCCCTTGCCACTCTTCCTTTTGTGACGCCCTGTGAAGGAGTTTGAATACGTGATTGGGCTTCCCGCAAACCATCCGGCGACATCATCTTGAATCGCCCAATCGTGCGACGCCTCTGTGATCAGGCGCGGGTCTTTTAGGCGGGGCCTAGCGCTTACTCATGGGAAATCATTCATGCTAGAGTTTATCAGAACTCGCTATTTCTGGGTTGATGTCAGATATTGAGAATTTTTGTGTTCGTTCTTGTCCACTCATCGCCACGCCTCGCACTGCAAATACATCTTCAAGCTGGTCCAGCGGTGTGTCACACTTGATGACAATGTGACGCCCTTTGCCTTTTCGCACATCAACCATATTGCGGCATAGTTTCTTCCGACTGCAGCGAGCAAAATATTCACTAAATTTTGCGTATTGTCCAGATTTGCGTGTGGGTCAAATTTTGATTCTACCGCACCGCTTAAGCTAGCCTCGCGCCGCCTTCCTTTACTCTGAACCAATGGTGTGCCCCTCATTTCTCTTTCCGCGTCCCGCCTAAGATTTCTTTCATCCAATATCTAAAGCGTGGGGTTGAAACTTCGCTTAGTGTTTGGAAAATCGAGGCAGTTTGCTGCTCACAAATTGCTTTGACTGTTTTGTTTGCAGGCTTAGAGCTTCGGCACTATTTCGAAGCTCTTTCCTCTGCTGGAATAACCTAGCAAAAGCCTCAAATTGATCCAATTGGGCCGAAAGCCTCCTGCCAAGATGTCTCCAAGTGCATTGAGCTGTAACGCCTCAAATAGAACCAGTCCTAAAGTCATCTCGTTTAATTCGTCAGTCCGCTCGAAACGACAAATCGGTCAAACGCACGTGACCTCCAAACCGCGCTTTTCTAGTCTTTAAGAGTATCTTGCCTTCTCTCAAACATCCAACTCCTCCACAAACCGCGCGTTCTCCTGAATATACTGGAACCGCAGTTCCGGCTTTTTGCCCATCAAACGCTCGACCAGATCACCAGTCTCCCCCGGCAGATCTTCGTCTATCGTGACGCGGATCAGTTTGCGGGTTTTGGGGTCCATTGTGGTCTCTTTCAAATCCTTGGCGTCCATTTCACCAAGGCCCTTGAAACGGCTGAGGTCGATCTTGCCTTTGCCGCCAAGGCCCTTTTCCAGCCACATGTCCTTTTCGGCCTCGTCCAGACAGTAGACGCGTTTGGCGCCTTGGGTCAGACGAAAGAGCGGTGGGCAGGCGAGGTAGAGATGGCCCGCGTCGATCAGCGGGCGCATTTGGGTAAAGAAGAAGGTCATCAGAAGGGCCGCGATATGCGCGCCGTCGACGTCGGCGTCGGTCATGATGATGATCTTGTCATAGCGCAGGTCATCGAGGTTGAATTTGGTGCCCATTCCGACGCCCAACGCCTCGCACAGGTCGGAGATTTCGGCGTTGGTGGTCAGCTTGCCGGAGGCCGCGCCCAGCACGTTGAGGATCTTGCCCTTGAGCGGCAGCAGCGCTTGGGTTTCGCGGTTGCGCGCGCCCTTGCCGGAGCCGCCGGCGCTGTCCCCCTCCACGATGAACAATTCGGTGCCTGCGCGGTCCTTGGACGTGCAATCGGTCAGCTTGCCGGGCAGGCGCAGCTTCTTGGTGGCCGATTTGCGCGCGGTTTCCTTTTCCTGTCGGCGGCGCAGGCGTTCTTCGGCGCGCAGCACCAGAAAATCAAGGATCGCACCGGCGGATTTGGTGTCATTGGCGAGCCAGTTGTCGAAGTGATCGCGCACGGCGCCTTCGGTCATCTTGGCCGCCGTTTCGGTCGAGAGCCGGTCCTTGGTCTGGCCCACGAACGCCGGGTCCGCGATGAAGCACGACACCAGCGCGCAGCCGCCCGACATCAGGTCTTCACGGGTGATCTGGGCGGCCTTTTTGTTGTTCGACAGCTCGCCATAGGCCTTGATGCCCTTGAGGATCGCGGCCCAGAAACCCGCAACATGGGTGCCGCCTTCGGGGGTGGGCACGGTGTTGCAGTAGGATTGGATGAAGCCATCGCGCGACGGGGTCCAGTTGATGGCCCATTCGACCTTGCCCGCCTCGCCGAATTTTTCGCGGAAATCGACGGTTCCGGCAAAAGGGGTGTCGGCGTATGTGGTGGCGCTGCCCAAGGTTTCGCGCAGGTAATCCGAGAGGCCGCCGGGGAAGTGGAATGTGGCCTCGGTCGGGGTGTCGCCGTCCGCGATGGCCGATTTCCAGCGGATTTCGACGCCTGAAAAGAGATACGCCTTGGACCGGATGGAGTTGAAGAGCCGCGCAGGTTTGAAGCGGTGGGAGCCAAATATTTCCGGGTCCGCGTGGAATGTGACGGTGGTGCCGCGCCGATTGGGGGCGGTGCCGACCTTTTCAACCGGGCCCAGCGGCAGCCCGCGTGAAAACCGCTGTTCATAGATTTCCTTGTTGCGCGCGACCTGCACAACCATGCTGTCCGACAGAGCGTTGACCACGGAGGCACCGACGCCGTGCAAACCGCCCGAAGTCTCGTAAGCCTTGCCGGAGAATTTGCCGCCCGCGTGGAGGGTGCACAGGATGACCTCAAGCGCGGATTTGTCGGGGAATTTGGGGTGCGGGTCGATCGGGATGCCACGCCCGTTGTCGCGGATCGTGACGGAATAGTCGTCGTGCAGTTCGACCTCGATCCGGTTGGCATGGCCCGCGACGGCCTCGTCCATGGAGTTGTCGAGCACCTCGGCCACCAGATGGTGCAGCGCGCGTTCATCGGTGCCGCCGATGTACATGCCGGGGCGCTTGCGCACGGGTTCCAGCCCCTCCAGCACTTCGATGGAGGAGGCGTCGTAGTCTTCCGGGCCGGTGCCGGACAGCAGATCGTTGGGCATGGGGCTACTCGGTTTATTGGTTTTGATTGGGCCGCAGTATGGCAGAGGGGCGCGGAGGGGGGAAGTGCGCCTGATGCCTTTGTCGCCTTGCGCATGGGGTTTTGACGAAGCGCGCAAGCCATCGCGTAATGTGTCCAAAAAGAGGAGCCGGGCGATATTGTTCCCGAAATGAGCGAGCGATTTCCACCATAGCTAGAAATATATAACAAAAACAGGTGGTTGATGGTTTTTCTGTGGCGCGATTGTGGTGCGATCGGTATTACGGGGCGGTAATGTACAGTAAGGGGTACCAACGATGAAATACGCAATTTTGGGCGCTGTTGCGCTGACCGTGTCTGCGGGCATGGCGCAGGCCGCGACCTACGAATACGACTTCAAGAAAGAAGCCAACTCCTCCGGTCAGATCGGCGAAGCGATCTTTTCAGAGTTCAACACAGCAACAAACGGCGTGTTTGCTGGTCCGAACCTCAAGGTCACGGCGACCAAGGGTCAATCCGACGCTTTCGTTTACTTTGACAACGGCAACGCTGGCATGGGTGTCTGCGGTTCGCCAAAATCCGGCGCAACCGTCAACAGCTACAACTCTGGCAGTGGCTCGAACGTATGTTCCAACGCTGGTGATGACGGGCTGACGACCACCACTGAATCGCTGCATTTCACGGCGACCAACCAAGCGGTGCGGATCACGGAGTTCTACATCAACTCCAACCACGACAACACAGCGCCGATTGGCAGCACTGTCTGGAACATCGGCGGCACCGAATATTCAGGGCCGTTCGCTATGGAATCCCTGTCGCAAAGCGGTGACATCAAGATTTCGGTCAACTTCTTCCTGAACGTAGGTGAGACGTTGAGCCTGCGCGGCGTGTCGGGACCGGATTCCTATATTTCCGGCGTTGGCCTGACGCCTGTTCCGCTGCCTGCGGCGGGCTTGATGCTGCTGGCCGGTTTGGGTGGTCTGGGCGCTTTGCGGGCCCGCAAGAAGGCCTGATCGACCAACAAGACCACGACTTGAAAAGGCCTGCCCTCGCAAGACGGCGGGCCTTTTTTATGGGCAACCACTGTCTTGGTGCTGGTCAGAGGTCACATTGCGCTTTTCGGGCGCAACGATGCGTGGCAAGGGAAGGGCAAGCGATCAGGAGCGATGATGACCGAGACCAACGACACACTGAAAACGCTGCCTGACTGGCGGTATCTGCTGAACGAATTCTACGAGCTTTATCGGTTCTTGCCCGCGGGCGGCAGCACCAAGATCGCAGGTCACCAGCGCAAGGCCCGCGAGGCCATCAGCCGGGTTCTGAAATCCAATGCAGCCGTGCGTCTACAAGAGCCCGCCGACAAACCCGTGACCGCCCATTTACGCCGGGCGATTGATCAGGGGCAGGACGACCGCATGGCGTCGGTGGTGCGCGCATTGGATGCGGTGCGCCCCTCGCTGTCTTGGCAGTATGGCTATGAAAAGGTGCCGCGCGGGCTGGTGACGAACTACGCCTATGCCGAAGTGGCCGGGCCGCAGGGGCCGGTGTGCACCACCGAGATCATCCTCGGGGTCGTGCTCTTTGGGCCCAGTTGCACCTATCCCGCCCATGCCCACAAGGGGATCACGGAAAGCTATGTGTGTTTGTCCGGTTCGGTTTCGGAGAACCATCAGGGGGTCTATGTGCCCGGCTCGATGATCTTCAACCCACCCGAACACTTGCACCGGATCACGGTCAGTGATCGTGGCCCTGCGTTGCTGGCCTATGCGTGGCTGGGTGACCAGAGCGATCTGCGCAGCCAGAAAATGGTCTTTACCCGCACCCGCAAATAACGCCAAGCTGGGGCCGACCGAAAGGACTGCCCATGACCTGGATTGCGACCGTCCCCTTTGACGCGGCCACTGGAAAGCTGCGCATGCTCTATGACCGGATCACCGGCCCGGGCAACAATGTCGACAACATCATGATGGCCCACTCCCTGCGCCCGCACACGATGGAGGGGCATATGGCGATCTACAAGCATGTGCTGCACCATTCGGGCAACACGGTGCCGAAATGGTTTCTGGAGGTGCTGGGGGTCTGGGTGTCGGCGCTGAACCAGTGTGATTATTGTGAACAACACCATTTTGCGGGGATGAAACGGTTGTTGGGCGATGATGCGCGGGCCGATGCGATCCGTGCGGCGATTGCCGCCGGTGATGTCGAGGCCGCGCCGCTGGACACGGCCCAGCATCAGGCGCTGCGCTATGCCGCCAAACTGACCCGAACCCCCGGAGAGATGGTAAAAGATGATGTCACCGCCCTTCGAGATGCCGGGTATGATGATGGTCAGGTCTTGGAGATCAATCAGGTTGTCAGCTATTTTGCCTATGCCAACCGGACGGTCTTGGGTTTGGGCTGTTCAACGGCGGGCGACATTATCGGGCTAAGCCCCGGCAATTCGGATGATCCCGAGGATTGGGGGCACCGCTAGCTCGGGCTGGGCACTGAGGACGAGAGGACAATGGTAAGACTGGGTTTGATTGCCCTTTTGGGGGTGTTTGTTCTGGCGGCGCTGGGTGCGCTTGGGTTGCGGTGGGCCGATGACGTGGCCGATGCGCGCGTAAAGGGCGAACTGCGCGTCTTGGGCGCAGGCACGTCGGCGGTGTTTGATCCCGCGATGGTCGAGGGGCTGCCGGAGCCTGCACAGCGGTTTTTCCTTTATGCACTCTCGCCTGGTGCGCCATTGGGCACAGTGGCCGAGATCACCATGCAGGGGCAGTTGGACCTGGGGCCCGCCGATGCACCCAACCCGCAGCCGATGCAGGCCACACAGGTGCTTGCCCCGCCTTACGGCTTTGTCTGGACCGTTCAGATGGAGGCGGTCAGCGGCAGCGATGCGCTGGCCCCGGCCACCAGCTGGAGCAGGTTCCGCCTGTTTGGTGTTGTGCCTGCCGGACGTGGCGGCGGCGACGCGGATCACAAGCTGTCTGCCTTTGGGCGCATGGTCGGAGAGGGGTTGTTCTGGACACCAGCGGCGTTCCTGCCCGCGGCAAATGCGGGCTGGGAAGAAATCGAGTGGACCGCCATCGACACACAAACGGCCGAAGTTTTCGTGCGCTATGGCGACCTAGAGCAGACCGCGCAAATCCGGATCGACGCTGACGGCAAACCACAATATGTCGTGTTCCCGCGCTGGAGCAATGAAAACCCGCAGCGACAGTATCGCCATCAGCCGTTTGGTGGGGACATGTCAGCGTTTCGTGATTTTGACGGAACGCGGGTGCCGACGCATGTTATCGGCGGCAACAACTACGGCACCCCTGAGTATCGCCCGTTTTTCGACGCGCGCGATGTGACGGTGTCGTATCGCTGAGCGGCCCGCTGGTGGGGCGCAATCCGTTCAGGCGGGCCAGACTTTGGGCAGTTTGCGCGCCGCGATGCCTTCGTTCACCGCGATTTTGTAATGTGACATGGAATGATCCATGCCGGGATTGGGCGCGCGCGGCTTGATGGCACATACGTTGCCAAGATGGATAAACCCACCAGCCAGATTGCACACACGATCATCGGTACGGTTGACACATAGGCATCGCTTGGCCGCCGTGGCTGCCGAGGCGGTGCGGCACGGGCGGGGGGCCGCAAATGCGATGGCGGGGATGTTGTAGCCAGCCGATAAAATCTGCGCCGAGGCCGCGCCCAGAGAGTGTCCGATCACAAAGCTGGGCTGGTAGTTGTTTTTCAAGAGCCAATCCTGCACGACCTTGGCGTGGGCCAGAAAGCCCTGATGCCAGCTGACACCCGGCACATTGATCAGTTTCAGGCGCTTTTTGCCCAATCGCTGAATGCGCAGATTGTAGCGAATGTAATCGTTGATCGAATTGGATCCGGAGATCAGCAGCGTATTGTCGGTAAGCAGATGGGCCTCCACGTCGTCCTGAGACAGGCTGTCCTTCCACTGAAACCCGATGATCTCATGAGATTTGCCGGTGTAAGATGCTTCGGCCAGCTCGGCTGCGCGGGTCAATGTGTAACGCATCGTGGGTTATCCTTTTTGAATGAGGCAGGATGTGGCGAGAATACCGCGCTGGGTGCATGTGTCACTTGATTTCTGCTTTGGCGTGCATGCCCCTCCGTCTTTTGGCTAATTTGGGCGGTGCGTGTCGGTGATCCAGCGCGCACGGCCCGGCGGCCCGATGCAGGACAGGTCGCATTCAAATTTTCGAAATGCCCACTTCCGCTGACCAATGCGCGGCATTGGGGCGTGTCGCCTTCGGACTCCTCAGACGATCATGTGCTGGTTTGCTCGACATCACTTGTGGCCATGGCAGCCCAGACCCGGGTGACACGCTCTTTTGGCGTCATCGGTGTCTTGGGTGGTTCAGCGGTCCATCCACGACAAGATCGCTTGCGCCACTGCGTCGGGTTTCTGGTGATGCAGCCAGTGATCGCAGCCTTCGATCTCAACCCGAGTGAGGTCCGGCGCGAAGTCTTCCAGACCTTCGGTCGCCTCTGGCAGCAGGGCGGTGTCAGCGTTGCCCCAGACCAGCAGGTGCGGGCAGCGGACCACAAGTTTGTCGAGCGGCAGATCGGGCATCGGCGCGGGTTTGCCGGGGTCTGCCACCACCAAGGGCGAGGCACGATACCAGTGGATCATGGTGCGCAACCGACCTGGCCGTGCCCATTCGGTAACGTATTGTTCCAACTCGGCGTCCGTCAGCCAGTCGAATTTCATACGAGCCTGAAAGAACCGCTTCATCTTGGCGAAATTATCGGCGGCCAGATCATCCTCTGACCCCTCGGAGCGCAGGTAGTTGATATATTGCGACGCCTCGGACTGCGGCCCGCCCGACGCCATCGCGCGTTGAAACGGCACCGGATGCACGCCGTTCATGATGATGAGCCGCTCTACCAGATCGGGCCGGAACATCGCCAGCCCATAGGCCACCGCCGCGCCCCAATCATGGCCCAGCACGGTTACAGGCCCCGCATCGCCGATCAGCGCCGCCATGTCGCCCACCAGCTTGGAGGTGGCATAATCCGACACATCCGGTGGGGCCCAGCTTTGACCATATCCGCGCTGATCGGGGGCGATGCAATGAAACCGATGGGCCAGCCGTTCCGCAAGGCCGGACCATGCGCCCCCGTATTCAGGAAAGCCGTGCAGCATCAGAAGTTTGGGCAGATGCGCGGCCCCCCATGTGCGGATGTGAAAGGGGTGACCGTTCAGCGTGGCGGTATAGGTGCTAGCGGAAAGGGTCATTCGCCTTTCAGCTTGGTCTCGAACCGCAATCCCTTGGCGGAGCGTGCCGCAAAGCCTTCCCAATAGGTGTGATCGCCCGTTTCCACGCCTGCGTCATCCAGCGCGATAACGCCATCATCGGCGTTGGTGATCAGGTTGAAGTAGCTGCCCTTTTCCAGATCCGCCTTGAGGTGAATATCGAGAAACGCGGTAGAGAAGTGTTGCGCGATGTTGTTCATGCGCGTCGTGTCCCAGACCGCGTCGGCGTAATGCTCGAACGGGATGAAGTCGAGGTTTTCAACAGGCATCCAGCTTTCCTTGGGGGCGGGCATAGGCGCTGCGGCGTTGTGATTGGCGTGGTTGAAGGTCAGCAAATGGCGGTCTGTTCCGGTCGCCTCGTCAAAGATCGAGCGGATCGCGCCGTAAACGGACACATCATCTGACCCGCCCGCCATAAAGAGGGTGGGTTTGCGCAGACCTGACATGCCCACGGCATCCCAGAAGCCCGCGTTCTTGCCCCATGGGCCGATGATGATCATTGCCTTGACCCGTTCATCAATCAGCGCCTCATGGGTGTCTGACCCCGCAAGGTGCTGCGCGAGCAGGCCGTTCGGCGTGCCCCAGCTGTATTCGGTGGAGGCCTGCGTCACACCCGCGCCGCCAAAGATCAGCGCGCCGTAGCCGCCCATCGAATAGCCGATCACGCCCACAGTCGAGGCGTCGACAATGTCACCCAGCGGGCCGTCCATGGCCTCCATCTGGTCGATCACAAAACGTTGGTCCAACGGACGGTTGAGCAGGGTCGAACCAAACGCACCCTGATCGCTGTAGGTGCTGTCTGTGTGGTCGATCGAGACAGTCACATAGCCTTTGGAGGCAAGGTTTTCGCCAAGGTGCGACATCAGGAACCGATTGCCCGGATAGCCGTGCGAAATCACGATCAGCGGGTATGTGGCGCCCGTTGCGGGGGCCGCATCGCGCGCGGCGCGTCCGGTCAGCGTGACCTCGGTTTCCCCGTCGCGCAGGAAGGCGCGGTATTCGCCACCCGGTTGAGTGCCCTCTGCCGCAGGGTACCAGACTTCGACGGTCAGCGGGCGGTCATAGGTGGGTGTCGCATCGGCAGTGGTGTTGACGATGTCGATCTGGCCGGGGTTTGTGAACTCGAAGGTCTGCACGCCGATGGGCATTTCCCCGTAAGGGGCAAGCTCCGGCGCATCGGGGCGGATCTGGTCAATCGGATTGGCCAATGCAGGGCCTGCGATCAGTGTGGCGGCAGTGGCCAGGGCCGGAAGGGTCTTCATGGGGTCGCTCCGATTTGAATAAGTGCATGGATTTGCACATAGAGTGACAGGTTTCCGCTTCAGATCAAGAGACTATCACGGAAAACATGTCGGGCTTTTTGCATCACCTGCGCGCAGCACGGTCCGTTGGGTGGGCGCAAAAGCCGCCCCCATGCGGCCCCGATTGGACAGTGCCGCGGTCAGATCAGCTCAGGCAAGTGCGTGACGAGGCCGTCGAAAATCGCGCGGACGCGGGCGATCTGCGCCTGATCTTCGTGCATGACCACATAGCACGGCAAGGTTGTTTCAATGTCCGGGAACAGGCGGACCAACCCCAGCCTTTGTGCGATGGCACATTGCGTAATGCCGATGCCGAGACCCGCCTGAATGGCCGCGATCTGTGCCAGCGGATCATCGGTGCGCAGCACGACGTTTTCCGGCACGGGATGGCCCAATGCGGCCAGCCCCGGTTCAATCTGACGGTGCCTGTCATCGCTGATCATGGGCGCATGGCGCAGCCCCGCAGCGCTGAATGCATCGGCCTTGTGCGGTGCTGCGAACACCCCGAATGCAATGGCGGGCAGTTTGCGCGCGATCAGCGCATCCTGGGTCGGTGCGGTCAGGCGCAGCGCCACATCTGCGGCGCGGCGGGCCATGTTTTCCGCACGGTCCGTGGCGGTCAATTCGATGCGTATATCCGGAAAGGCATCGTGCAACACCGGCAGGACCAGCGGCAAGCAGTGCGTGGACAGAACCCGGCTGGCCGTCAGGCGCACAGTGCCCGCGCGGGCCTGCGCCTGGCTGGCGGCGCTGCGGGCAAAGGCTTCGGCCTCATGTGCGACCGATTGCGCCAAGGGCAGCAAGCTGCGCGCCATCGGCGTCGGCGTAAGGCCATTGCTGGCACGGGTAAACAGCTTGGCCCCGGTTTGAGCCTCCAACGCCTCGATCTGACGGCGCACGGTGGGTTGTGACAGCCGCAAGGCACGGGCGGTGGCAGACAGGCTGCCATGCTCCATCACGCCGCGAAAGGTCAGAATAAGATCCAGAGAAGGGGCGTTGCTCATAAAAATATTATAGGCAAGGCGTCACATTATGACAATTCTGTTTATCACGATGTCACTGTACGTCTGATGCCACCTCATATCAGGAGACAGAAGATGACCGAGCAAACCCATTCCCCTCACACGCCCAGCCTGCGCGTCTGGTTGCAGGGCGAAAGCGTCATCATCGCGGCGGTCGGCATCTGGGTCTATGCCCAGACCGGGGCAGGGTGGTGGCTGTTTGCGGCCTGCGCGCTGCTGCCTGATCTGGCGATGCTGGGCTATGCGTTTGGCCCGCGCTGGGGCGCAGGGGCGTACAACGTGGCGCACAGCTATGCCACGCCGCTGGTGCTGGGTGCGGGTGCCGCACTGGCTGGTGCTGCATGGGCCGGGCCACTGGTGTTTATCTGGGTCGTGCATATCGCCGTCGATCGCGCGGTTGGCTATGGGCTGAAGTATCCCGGATCGTTCAAAGCCACGCACCTCGACGCGGTTTGACGGGACGGGGGCGCAAAAAAATTCTGCACCCCTATTCTAATGTCACAATCTGAGGCGTATGGCAGGTGTATGAGCACGCCAATGACATACCCGGGCCACGCCCGCGCCATTCTGGTTTTGGGTCTGCCGTTGATCGGCGGACACCTTGGCCAAACGGCGATCGGGGCCACCGACACCGTGATGTCGGGCTGGTACAGCGTCGAGGCGCTGGCCGCGGTGACTTTGGGCAGTACGTATTTCTTTGGCTGGTTCCTATTGGGGTCGGGCTTCGCATTTGCGGTCATGCCGATGGTGGCCTCGCTGGCGGCGGCAGGGGATGAAACCGGCGTGCGGCGCGCCACGCGGATGGGGATGTGGCTGTCAATGGGCTATGGCATCGCGTGCTTGCCTTTCATGGTCTGGTCCGAACCCATTTTGCGTGCGTTGGGGCAAAGCGAGGCGCTTTCGGCGGAGGCCGCGGGCTATTTGCGTGTCGCGGCCATCGGGGTCTTTCCGGCGTTGCTGGTCATGGTGCTCAAATCCTATCTGGCCGCACTGGAACGCACGCAGGTGGTGTTCTGGATCACTGTGATCGCGGCCGTGGCCAATGGGTTTGCCAATTACGCGCTGATTTTCGGCAACTGGGGCGCGCCGGAAATGGGCGTGCGTGGGGCCGCCATGGCCTCGGTGATCACGCAGATCGTGTCACTGATCGGCGTTGTGATCTATGTGCAGGTCGTCTTGCCACAGCAAACGCTGTTCCGCCGGGTCTGGAAGGCCGATCCGGGGATGATGGCGCAGGTGTTCCGGCTGGGCTGGCCCATCGGGCTGACCACGATCAGTGAATACGGGCTTTTTGCGGCCTCCGCGATCATGATGGGATGGCTGGGCACGATTGCGCTTGCCGCGCATGGCATCGCGGTGCAACTGGCCTCGATCACCTTCATGGTGCATCTGGGGCTGAGTAATGTGGCCACAATTCGGGCGGGCAACGCCTACGGGCGCAGAGACCCGCTGCATATGGCACGTGGCGCAAAGGTGGTCCTGTTGATGTCGCTGGCGGCGGCCATTCTGACGATTGGCGGTTTTCTGACGTGGCCCACGGAGTTGATCTCGCTCTTCATGGAGGCCGACGAGCCGCGACGCGACGCCATTCTGGGCATCGGCGTGGGGCTTTTGGCGCTGGCCGCGCTTTTTCAACTGGTGGATGGCGCGCAGGCGATTGCGCTGGGTCTGTTGCGCGGGGTGCAGGACACGCGGGTGCCTCTGGTCATCGCCGCGCTCAGCTATTGGGCCGTGGGTGTTCCGTGCTCGTATGTTCTCGGATTTGTGCTGGGCTGGGAAGGCGTCGGCGTCTGGCTTGGGCTGGTCGTGGGCCTCGCCATGGCTGCGGTTCTGCTGAACGCTCGCTTCTGGATGGTATCGCTGCGGCAGGTGGGCGAGGATGCGGCCTTGCCAACCGAGCGGGGTGTGTCCTAGCTGTGCGCGGACGGCAAATGGGGCCCCGCGATGCTGAGTGATCTTTACGACCTGCCGATTTCCACCACGTCCACAGCGGCACAAGCTGCCTACAACCGCGGTGTTGCAATGCTGCTGGGCGGGGAGGCCGGAATGGCCCGCGCGTTTGCCGACGCCGTGGATCAAGATCCCGGCTTTGCACTGGGGCATGTTGGATTGGCGCGTGCGCGTATGTTTTCGGGCGATATGACCGGCGCGCGCGACGCCATGGCCACCGCGCAATCTTGTGCCGGCGGCATCACCCAACGCGAAACATCCCACACAAAAATGATGGCGCTGATGATCGCAGGCAAGGCAGCCGAAGCCTTGGCTGCCGTGCGCGAACATCTGGCCGAACACCCGCGCGATGCTTTGATCGCACAGACCAGTTCATCGATCTATGGGTTGATTGGATTCTCCGGCCAGCCCGGTCGCGAAGCGGAAACGCTGGCTTTCTTGACGCAGCTGTTGCCGCACTACGGGGATGACTGGTGGATGATGAGCCAATACGCCTTTGCCTTGTGTGAAACAGGGCAATTGGCGCGCGCTGACACGATCATCGACCGGGCGCTCGCGCTCAATCCGCGCAACGCGCACGGCGCTCACGTGCGCAGCCATGTCTCTTATGAGGCGGGCGAGGTCGATGCCGGGCGGTCCTACCTGACAGATTGGCTCACAACCTATTCCAATGAGGGCGTGATGCACGGGCACCTGAACTGGCATGTGGCGCTCTGGGCGCTTTATGCAGGCGATATTGATGCCATGTGGAAGCGTGTCGATGACGCGGTGACGCCTGACAAGGCGCTTGCCGGGCCACCGCTCAGCACGCTTGTCGACACCGCCTCGATCCTGCACCGTGCCGAGTTGCGCGGCGTGACCGTGGCGCCCGAACGGTGGGCCGCCATCAGCGATTTCGCCGCGCGGGCCTTTCCCAGCCCGGGCAATGCGTTTGTCGATGTGCATGCCGCGCTGGCCCACGCGATGGCAGGAAATGGTGCGGCATTGCGCCGTATCATCGACGATCCGGCTGGTCCTGCGGCTGATCTGGTGCCGGATCTGGCCTGCGGGTACAGGTTGCTGGCTGAACATGATTGGGGTGGGGCCGCATCCCATCTGACCCGAGCGATGGCCGATACCGCCCGCATTGGCGGCAGCCGCGCGCAGCGTGATCTGGTGGAGCATTCGCTTCTCACCGCGCTGATGCGTCAGGGCCGCCGGGATGAGGCGCAGCACGTCGTTGCCCTGCGCCGTCCGGTTCTGGCCGAAACGGTTCTGGCCTGAGCGGTCAGGTCTTTTTGCGGTCGTCCACGATGGACATCTGCGCCAAGCCGGATTGCCCCAGATCGACCTTGGCAAAGGGGCCACCTTGCAGCATTTCGGCAGGGTCGGTCACATCAACGGGCGGTGTGTTGGCCAGCACCTCAGTCGCGAACTCTTCAGCGTTGTCCTTCGGGCGGTACCCAAGGAAGGACGCCTTGGTGTTGTCGACAGGTGCGCGGTCGTTGTTGGACACCCCGTAGATGATCGAAAAACCCGACCGATGGCGTGTCAATCGCGCGCGTCACAAGGTGGATGAGATCGTCATACGACAGCCATGATCCCAGCGCGCGGGCGTTGTTGACCTTAGCCGCCGACAGGATGCGCAGATGCACGCTTTCCATCTGACGTTTGTCCCAATACATGCGACCCAGATCTTCGGTAAAGCATTTGGCAAGGCCGTAGAACGTGTCGGGGCGGTGTTCGGCGTCGATACCGATGAAATCCGCCTTGCGGTGCATACCGACAGCGTGGATCGAGGAGGCATAGACGATGCGACGCACGCCCGCTTTGTATCCCGCTTCCCAAATGTTGTAAGAGCCCACGAAATTGGGACCGAGCAATTCTTCAAACGGCTTTTCATCAACGATGGCACCGAAATGCACGACCATATCCGCGCCGTCCAGAACCGGGGCGATCTGATCCATCTGTGCAAGGTCAGCCTGCATGTAGCTTTCGCCGGGATAAAGCGTGCCGATGTCATCGGCGATGTCCGTGGAAACCAGCGTATCGGCCATTTTCGTCAGTGGCTCGCGCAGATACGATCCCAGCCGCCCGGCGGCTCCGGTGAGGACGATTTTCTTCATGTCGGTTCCCTTTTCATGTTCAAAGTGCGTTTTTCACAGCGGCCAATGTGGCATCGGCCCCCTTGGCCAATATCCCGGCGTCTGACCCGCAGGCCACAAATGTGAACCCATCCCGCAACAGCTCAGCAGCAAAGGCGGTGTCAGAAACGAGGGTACCCACGGGCACCCCCTTGGCGATCAGCTTTTGTGCCACAGGGCGGATCGCCGCCCAGACATCGGCGTGCATCGGTTGGCCCAGATGGCCCATGTCGGCACCAATATCCGCAGGCCCGAAAAAGACGCCCGTCACGCCATCGACAGCGGCAATCTCTTCGGCAAGCGCCAGTGCAGATTGCGATTCAATTTGCACCAGAACGGCAGTTTCTTTTTCAATATCAGCGTAGTAGTCCTTGTCGCGGCCAAAATTATTGGCCCGCGTGGTGCCCGCGACCCCCCGGATGCCACGCGGCGGATAGCGGGTGGCCGCCACGGCTGCGCGGGCTTCTTCCACGGTTTGGATCATCGGAAACAGCAGACCCGGGGCGCCCATATCCAGCAGGCGTTTGACCAGTACCGCGTCGTTCCAATCGGGGCGCACAATCGCCGTGGTGCCGGAGGCGGCAAAGGCCTGCAATTGACCCAAAACGGTGTCGAGCGTGCCGGGCGAATGCTCCATATCCACCAAGGCCCAGTCATAGCCCGCCCCCGCGACCACCTCTGCGGCGTAGGGGTGCGCCATGCTGACCCAAAGGCCCAACTGGCGCTGACCTTGCGCCAATGCGCGGGTGAAGGGGTTCGGTTTGGGCATCAGATCACGGCCTTTTCCAGAAACTTTTCGCCTTTGAGCACACGCTCGTAGCAGAACGGTGAAAGATCAAGGCTCCGGAAGGCACCATGCGTGATCAACTCGGCCACACCGCGGCCAAATGCCGGCGATTGTTGCAACCCGTGACCGGAGAACCCGTTGACGAAGATGAAGTTGTCGACCTCAGGGTGCGCGCCGACAATCGCGTTTTGATCCAATGTGTTATAGTCATAATGACCGACCCACATGTTGATCAGTTTGATCTGTTCGAACTGCGGAATCCGGGTGGCGATGATCGGCCAGAACTTGCTTTCCCACAGCCCGTGATCGGCGTTGAAATCGTCAAAATCCACGGCTGGGTCGTCATCGGGCGCACCTCCTGCAAGGTAATAGCGCCCATCCGTGCGCATGTGCACGCCCGAGGGGTCAATCGTCAGCGGCAGATCACGGTCCAGCGGATGGGCGGCATCAAAGATGTAGGTGTAGCGGCGGCGCGGCTCTATCGGCAGATCAAACCCGGCCATGCGGGCGGTCAGAACACCGCGCGTGCCTGCTGCATTGACCAGATGTCCACAGCCCACAACCTCGCCCGAGGCCAAAGTCACGCTGTCAATACGCGCGCCGGTGCGGGTGACATCGGTGACCTCGTTATGGATGTATTCCACCCCGCCGTTCTTGCGCGATTTGCGTGCCACCAGTCGAACATGGTGGCCGCCGTCGAAATACCCTTCGTTCACCAGGTTGTGATTGGCGCCCAGTTGATGTCATCCACATTGGTAGAACGGATAGTCGGCGCTTGATCTCGTCGCGGGTCATGTACTGGGTCGCGGCACCCAATCGCGCCTGCACTTTTTGACTGTCGCGCAGGGTCTGGGCGAACCCTTCGTCATCGGCCATGTACATATACCCATAGCTTTGCAGCGTCAGGTCCGGCACTTCGGGATCGCCGCCCATGAATTGGTCGCGGAAGGTTCTGGACAAATTCTGCGCCGAATTGCGAATGCGGACGTTCACCTCGTTGGAGAACTGCTGCCGGATGCAGCTGTTTGTATGCGTGGTCGAGGCGAATTCGTAAGGTGGGATCCCGTTCCACCACCAGAACACGACCGTCGAAATCGGGGTCAGGCTCAGCAACCATGCGACCGATGAGCCCTACATCGCGCCGCCGATGATCACGACATCATACTGGCTGTCGTGTTCGGGAGTTTGGGTCATGTCATTATCCTCCCCCTTCTGATGGCTTCCAGAACCTGTGCGGCGTCAGCTGGCATCCATGCCATAGTCGCGCGCGGCGGCTTCGGCCGATATAGCCGCGCGCCAGATCGCGTTGCACCAGGTCGCGGATCGCGCGGTCTTGGGGTCGCCGTAGCCCGCCCCGCCGGGAAAGGCCATCATCACGCGCCGCCCGTGGGGCACGAACTGCTTGCCCTTGCCGCGCATCGGCGTGCCGTCGTCCTGCGCGATGGTCGTCGGCGCGCCGTTTGGCCGCCGCGCCGCCCGCGCGCGGGGTGGTCGACCCGGTCGAACATGGCCGAGAAGTCGAACTCGTGGCCTTCGCGCGCGCCGACTTCCATGTATTGCCCCAAGGCCGCCGCGATGTCGCCCCCGCGCCGCCGCTATCGGGGCGCAATTCCTTGCGCCAGATGATGACCGGGCCGGCGTGTTCCGTCGCCTCGACCGGCATGGTCATCACGCCGGACGGAAAGGCGGTGGCGTTCAGCCCGTCAAGGTCGGGCCGCGCGCCGGAGCCGCCGGAATTGAACGTCAGCACCTCCGAGCGCCGCGCCGTGCTGGGCGCAGGCACATCGGTGCGCGGGCGCAGCGACACCTGGAAATTGCACAGGCACCCCGCCCCTTCGGCGGGCACCATGCCGGGCAGGATCTTGTCGAGCGCGTGCATAGACCGTATCGGGCACCAAATGCCCGACGATATGGCGCAGCGCGACGGGCGCGGGGTGCAGCGCGTTGACGATGGTGTTTTCGGGGGCGGTGATTTCAAACGGGGCCAGCGAGGCCGCGTTGTTGGGGATTTCCGGCGCAATCGCGCATTTCAGCGCGTAGCAGGCATAGGCCTTGGTATAGACCAGCGGGCAGTTGATGCCCTTCTTGTCGACGCCGCTGGTGCCGGTGAAATCGGTCACGATGCGGTCCTCATGCACCGTCACCCGCGCCTTCAGCGTGATCGGCACATCGAAACCGTCAACGGTCATCTCCCCCTCGGCCGGGACGCGGGGCAGGGCGGCGATCCGTTCCAGCGTGGCGCGGCGCGAGTTGTCGAGGATGAAGGCCGCGATGCCTGTCAGATCGTCCAGCCCGAATTCATCCATCATGTGCATCAGGCGGCGGTGGCCGATTTCGTTGCAGGTGGCCAGCGCATAGATATCACCGATCAGCTGATCGGGTTCGCGCACATTGCCACGCACAATTTTGATCAGGGTTTTGTCCACCACGCCGCGTTCGGCGAATTTCATGATCGGCAGGTACAGGCCCTCTTCGTAGATGCTGTTGGCATCCGCACCAAACCCGCGCCCGCCGATATCGACGACATGCGCGGTGCAGGCGAAAAACCCGACAAAGCGGTCGTTGTGAAAGGACGGGGTGACAACCGTGATGTCATGCAGGTGGCCGGTGCCTTCCCACGGGTCGTTGGTGATGTAGACGTCGCCCTCGAAGATATTCTCGCCGCCCGATCCGGCGGATGAAATGCGCCACCGCATCGGCCATCGCGTTGACATGCCCGGGCGTGCCCGTCACGGCCTGCGCCAGCATCTGTCCCTCTGCGTCATAGACGCCCGCCGACAGATCGCCGGCCTCGCGGACCGATGTTGAAAATGCCGTGCGCACCAGCGCCTGCGCCTGTTCCTCGACCACCGAAATCAGGCGGTTCCACATCACCTGATAGGCGACATCGGATTGGTGTCATTTCGGTGCCTCCGGTGTTGAGTGTGATGTCGATACAGCCGTCCGGCTGCGCGGATGGCGCGGCGGCTGGTGGGCACGATGATGGTGGTTTCATCCTCGGTGATCGCGGCGGGGCCGGCAACGTGTGGCCCGGTCTGCAGGCGTCGCGTTGCACGACCTGGGCCGTGACTGAATGTGGCCGAGCGCGGGATCGAACATCGCGCGCGTGCCGTGGCCGTGCCGCAGCGCCCTGCGTGCGGCCTCGGCCATCCGGATTGCGACGGGCTTTTGCGGGCGGCGTCGTGGCATTGACCGACCAGACGGTGATTTCGATATCCATGCCCGCGACCACGCGGCCGAACAGCTTTGGTGTAATCCTCCTCGAACAGCGCCTGGAAAGTCGCGGCATCCGGTTTGCTGCGGCCTTCCTGCGTCAGAACGATCGGAATTTCCCAGCCCTGCCCGGTATAGCGCATGTAGACCTTGAATTCGGTCAGGATGGGGGCTGTCGCATCGCAGGTGCGCACGAAGCCGGTGGCCTCGGTGCTGCAGATCCGCCAGCAGCGTCTTGATCGTTGCGGCATCGAAATCCGACAGGCGCATGTAGACCGAGCGGTTCGCCTCGAAGCTGAAGGGCGCGCGCAGGAACCCGATGGCCGATCCCACGCCGGCACCGGTTGGCACCAGCAGGCGATCCACACCCAGCTTTTCACACAACCGCCCCGCATGAAGCGGGGCCGCGCCGCCAAAGGCGATCATGGTGTATTCGGAGAGATCCTCGCCGTTTTCCACGGCATGGACGCGCGCGGCGTTGGCCATGTTTTCGTCCACCACCTCGGCCAGCCCGAAGGCGGCCTCCTGGCGCGTCCATGCCCAGCGTTTCGCCCAGATGCGTCATCAGCGGCGCTTGCAGATTGGTCGGATGCAGCGTGATGGAGCCGCCCGCGAAATTGTCGGGGTCCAGCTTGCCCAGCACCAGATCGGCATCGGTCACCGCAGGCCGCGTCGCCGCCGCGCCCGTAGCAGGCCGGTCCGGGTTCCGAACCGGCACTTTCGGGCCCTACGCGGATTTGGCGCAGCCCATCGACATGCGCCAGTGACCCGCCGCCCGCGCCGATTTCGACCATGTCGATCACCGGGATCGAGATCGGCATGCCCGACCCTTTCTTGAACCGGTAGCTGCGCGCGACTTCGAACACGCGGGCGGTGCGCGGCGTCTGGTTCTTGATCAGGCAGATCTTGGCGGTGGTGCCGCCCATGTCGAAGGACAGCACCTTGTCCAGCCCGTAGCGCGCCGCGATATGGGCGGCGAACACCGCGCCACCCGCCGGGCCCGCTCTCGACCAGCCGCACCGGGAAATTCCGCCGCACTTTCGATCGAGATGATCCCGCCGCCGGAATGCATCAGGAAAATCGGACAATCGACACCTGTTTCGCGCAACCGCCCCTCAAGGCGGCTCAGATAGCTTTTCATCAGCGGCTTGATGTAGGCGTTGGCGACAACGGTGTTGAACCGCTCGTATTCGCGCATCTGCGGGCTGACGTCCGAGGACAGCGATACCATCGCATCCGGCATACGTTCGGCCAGCACCTCGCGCACCATCCGTTCATGGGTGTCGTTCAGGTAGGAATGGATCAACCCGACCGCGACGCTCTCATAGCCGGCCTCGGCAAAGCATCGGCCAGCGCTTCGACCTCGGCGCGGTCCAGCGGGATCAGCACGCCGCCGTCTGCCCCGATGCGTTCCTTCAGCACATAACGGCGTTGGCGCGGCAGCAGTGGCTCAGGCAGGTCAGGTTCAGGTCATATTGTTCGAACCGGCTTTCGGTGCGCATTTCGATGACATCACGAAAGCCCTTGGTGGTGATCAGCGCCGTTTTCGCGCCGCGCCGTTCGATCAGCGCATTGGTGGCCAGCGTGGTGCCGTGGATGATCTGCCCGATGTCTGACGGCGCAATCCCGGCCTTGGCGCAGACCTGGGCCATCCCGTCGAGAATCGCATTTTCGGGCGCGGCGTAGGTGGTCAGCACCTTGGTCGATGTCAGACCGCCGCCATGTTCCAGGACCACGTCGGTGAAGGTCCCGCCGATGTCCACACCCAGACGCGCTTCTGCTTTGCCCATGTCTCACCCAAACTCTTCGTTTCGCAAGAATGCTAACGACACAGATGCATCGCGTCTAATTGTTCTTTTGGATGAAAAGGATCACAAAAATTTATTCTATGCAGTGGTCGCCGTGCGGGCGATGCTTTGTGCGAGGGCTGCGGCCTCTGCGATGAAACCCAAACCGCGTTCGGCATCGTACCGGGCCGAAAACTGCAACGGGTCAGGCAGCCAGTCATAGTGCAACGCGCGCAACTGGCCGCCGTCGAGCGCGTCGCGGACCATCGCGCGGGGCAGGCACGCCAGACCGTAGCCATCGGCGGCCATCTGTTGGCAGGCGGCCAAGTTACTGGACGGCACCAACCGCGCGCGGGCCGGACGCGATTTGCTCAGATGGGCGGCCAGTTGATCATAGGGCAGGGTGCCGCGCGCGTGCGTCAGAATGGGGTGGTGCAGCAGCATGTCGTGGCTCAAACGGTCGGACCCAAGGCGCAAGCCGGGCCCCGCGACCCATACAAACGGGTAGTCCGCCAGCGCGAGCGTGCCACTGATCTGGCGCGAGAAAGGCCCGTTTTGGAACGTCAGATCAAGGCTGCGATCAAAGAGCGCGCGGCTGAGATTGGCTGAGATATCAACGGTAAGCTCCACCACCACATTGGGAAACCTGTCGCGCAACGCACCCAGAAACGCACCCAACCACGTTTGCACCACCAGTTCCGTCACACCAAGGCGCACCACGCCTTGGACCAAAGCGCCGTCGCCCAGTGCGCCGAGCATATCTTCCATCTGTGCCAGCACGGCACGGGCATGATCCAGCACAACCGCCCCTTTGGGTGTCAGCCGAACGGAGCCTGCGTCACGCTCCATCAAGGTCGCGCCCAATGCGGCTTCGAATGCGGCAATCCGCGCGGAAATGTTGGGTTGCGTTGTGTTCAACTGTTCGGCGGCGCGGCGAAAGCTGTGCAGGTCCGACACTCGTACAAACGCCTCGATTTGCTTGAGCGTGACACTCACGGTGCGAAGGGGGTGTGCAGCGCGCGCGCCACCAGTTCCAGCCTGTCCTGACCATAAAACATATCGCCATCGACGAAATAGGTCGGAGAGCCAAAGACCGAGCGCGCGATCGCCTCTTGGGTATTGGCAGCGTGCATGGCCTGAATGTCGGGTGACAGGGCCGCGTCCAGCAAGTTTGCGTCCATTCCCAAGTCTGCAAGCAGCGCGCCGATGGTGCCCGGGTCTGCCAAATCGGCGTCATCACGCCAATGCGCGATCATGATGCGGCGCGCCAAGGCGTCGACGTCTGCACCGGCCGCCTGTGCCGCGATCAGGGTGCCGTTCGGCAGGGCCAACGGATTGTCGTGATGCGTCGGCCGAAAGCGCACCATCGGCAGATCGCGGTACTCGGCCCAACGGAACATGTCGCGGCCGAAAAAGTAGGCGCGATGCGCATCCGTCCGGCTGCCGTTGATGCCTCTGAGCGCATCCAGAACCGGGTTGAGATCAACGGGTTTGTGAATCACCTCAGCGCCTGCGGCCTGCGCGATCTCTGCCAGTCGCCACGCGCCGAGATACGCATAGGCGGAGTGGGCGGAATAGAAGTATTCGATGCGGCTCATGGGCGGGATCCTTTCGCAACACACGTGCCGCAGTTATGCAGAGCGATGGCGCGCGGCGCAACTCCGGGCATTGCGGTCTTGGGATCGCGACATCTCAGTCACAGGCGGCGTTGCCATCCAAGATGCGCGGGGATCGTTGCCGTCGCCGGACCGTTGCTTTTCCAGAAAAATCGTTGTTTTCCACAGGGGCGGGATTGGACGCAAGAATTGTATGAAAATTGTAACTAATCGAGGTCTGAGTGTGATTATCGAGAGAAAAAAGTTCTAAAAAAGAAATTTGTTCGAGTGGTCAACGAAACGCGAATAGCAACTTGTCTCGATCCACTCACAGACTTATCCACAGGTGCCTGAACGTGCTTTGGCCAGTCTTTGTTGAGCGAACCCCAGCCATAACGCACAAGGCTAGCGAATTGTTCTTACCCGCGGTAATTCCTGTCCGCGCGGACACTGACCGGCTTTTCCACAGGGCGTTTTTGACCACAAGGCGCGCGTCTTTGGTGTTGCAGCTTCGCTATTGTCGCCGCACACTCCGCCCATGCGTGCGCCTTTGATTGATAACCTGCAATACGCCAACTTCTCGCCAGCCATCTTTGAACAGATGCGCGCGGGCGGTGTGGATGCTGTGCATGTCACCATCGCGTACCACGAAAGCTTTCGCGAAATGGTGCTCAACCTTGAACGCTGGAATCGCTGGTTCGAGGCGCATCCCGACCTGATCTTCAAGGGCACCAGCGGTGATGATGTTCGCCGCGCCCAGACCGAAGGCCGCACGGCGATCTTTTTCGGGTTTCAGAACCCAAGCCCGATCGAGGATGACATCGGGCTGGTTGAGATTTGCCACCAGCTTGGCATCCGCTTCATGCAGCTGACCTATAACAACCAGTCCCTTCTGGCGACGGGCTGTTACGAGGAAAACGACACCGGACTCACACGCATGGGTAAACAGGTGGTGACCGAGATGAACCGCGTGGGCCTTGTGGTGGATATGTCCCATTCCGCCGAACGCTCCACGTTGGAGGCGATTGATCACTCCACCCGGCCCATCGCGATCACTCACGCCAATCCACATTGGTGGCATGCCGCGCTGCGCAACAAGTCCGACGCGGTTTTACGCGCGCTGACCGAGGCCGGCGGGATGCTGGGATTTTCAATCTATCCGCATCACCTCGCTGGCGGGCCTGCCTGCACGCTGGCTGATTTCTGCGCGATGATCGAAGAGGCCGCACGGCGCTACGGCGCGCAACACTTGGGCATCGGCACGGACCTGTGTCAGGATCAGCCCGACAGCGTCGTGGAATGGATGCGCGTGGGTCGCTGGTCCAAGGTGATGGATTACGGCGAAGGGTCAGCCAGTAATGCAGGCTTTCCGCCGATGCCAGCGTGGTTCGGTGACAATCGTGATTTCGACAATATTCGCAAGGGTTTGCGAGCGACGTCACTGACAGAGGCAGAGGTCGACGGCGTTATGGGCGGCAACTGGCAGCGGTTTTACGACGCAGGGTTCGGCCCCGCGTGAAGGACGTATTCGACATACCTCAGGTGCCTCTGCGCCCCGCCAGCGACGTGATGCGGCTCAAGCGGATGGGGGCGATGTTCCCCACGCGCCTGTCATTTCTCCGCACGCTGATGCGGCGTCTTGCCGCCGAACGGGCGCAAATCACGCGGCAGACGTGGGCCATGTGCGACGAGGGGTTCGGCCACGCGGTCTTTAGCCTTGATCTGGGCGGGCATACCTATTCGCTGGTGGCGGTGTCCATTGATCTGCCCGCAGATCAGCGCACCGACCGGGTGATCGCGACCGCATGGGACACCAGTTATGTGCTCTACGATGGCGTGCCGGATGCACAAGAGGTGGCGCGAATATGCGCCAATGCGCCCTTGCAGGAGGCCGGTCGCTTTACCGAGCGGGATCTGGTGCTGAGCCGGGCCAACAAGTCGGTCCGCCTTTTTGCCCATGTCACGGACGCGTTGCGCGCGGGCCGTCAGCCCGACGCAGATTTCCTGCGCGACGTCGGCTATCTGATGCGCACGACGGCCGTCTATGGAAACGGCAAATTCGGCATCGCCGATCGCGGTGTGATTGCCAGCCGTCCGGGCCTTGAAGGGCCTTTCATGGCGGAAATGTTGACCGTCTGGCTGATCCGTCATTTCACCCATGCTCTGGCGGAACACATCGGCGGTACAGCACTTGATCCGGCGTTGAAACGGCATCTGGGCATTGGCAATTCCACCGGGTTGGGGATGGCGCCCTTTCTGGTCAACCACCCGGTATTGCTGAACAATTGGATGATGGCACGGGAAACGGCGCTGGCCCGCGTGCGCGCGATCGACGCGCTGGATGCAACACAGATCACGCAATTGGAACAGTTGGCAGAACGCGCAGCACAGCACCTTGAAGACTGGCGCGTGCCCGATCCCGAGCATCAGGACAGGATTTGCACGCTGCGCGCAGATTGGGCGGTTGCGCGGGCTGCGCTGGATGCGCGCGCCCTGCAACAGATGCGTCCGCTGGATGCGGCCATTCGTGCGACCGAACGGCACAGTTTTGACGTGCAGGAGTTGATGGTCGCTCTGGTGTTGGAGCCGTTCGGGGATCTTATCGACGGCTTGGCGGATTGCATGAGCGACCCCTTTGGCCCGCTGACGCAACCCTTTGCCGACACCGGCGCGCTGCGTCGTGCCATCGAGGCGGAGTGTGGCTGGGCGCTGGCGCTGGACTATGCGGCCCCGCCGGAATGCCAGCGATTTTGGTACGTCAGTGCCGCCAAGCAGGAACCGCGACTGGGTGACCGCTTTGCCGAGCCGGGCGCGGATTTGGAAAGCCCGCTGGATATTGCACGCCGCATCAAGGCGTTGCATGGCGATCTGCCAAATGATCCCGTGCCGCTCGCCGCATTTCTGGCCGACTATCCCGATCACGCATTGGCCGCGTCGCGGGTCGGTATGGCGGGGCGTTACCCTTATGCTGAAATCCGCGACAACCTGATCGCACAAACCTGTCTGCCCATTGATATGCTGCGCTGCAAACTGGCGTTTTTCGGGGCCAGCAAATTTGACCCGAAATCGGACCGCTGGACACGGATCACCTTATGTCAGGGCGCGCCTTTGGCCGATGATCTGGGGGCAGGCGGCGACGATTGGTGGCTGCCTGTTTTCGGCGCATGAGCTGGTCTGCGAACGAGGTCGAAGGGCTGGCGGCGAAGGCCGCGCGCGGTGCGGGCGCGCCACCGGAACAGGCCGCATGGTTCGGACGCGCGACAGCCGTGCATCTGGCGCAGGCGCGCGACGATGCGGATATGATGGCTGCATTGAATGCCTTGCCGGGCGGTCCGGTTATCGACGTGCATTTGTCGATCATGGCGCTTTTGACGGAGTGTGACGCCGACGGTACGGCAACGGGTCATATCGCGGGGCCGGAGGGCTTGGTACGCAGTTATCTGGAGGCGTTGCCGTTCGAGGTGGCGTTTTTACAGCAAAATCAAGGGGGTACGCAGGTCACGTTGCAAGCTCAGCGTCCGCGCACCACATTGCCCGCCACGCGGTGCAACCTGTCGCCGACCCTGCTGGAGACCATGCGCAGCTTGGCTGCGCGCACCTTCGTGCCGGAAACCGAAAGCTCGCGGCAAGCGGGCGCCGGGGCCGGATTGCTCGATAACGACTGACGCGCGGCGCTTAGCCGCCGAACGGATCGGCCTCATATTTGACGCCCGCCAGATACAGCCCCTGTGGCGGGCACACTGGGCCGCAGGCCGTGCGGTCGCGGGCCTCGAGCGCGTGGGCCACATCGCGCGGCTCCCAACTTCCGATGCCAACCTGTGCCAGCGTCCCGACGAAGCTGCGCACCTGATTGTGCAGAAAAGACCGCGCGCGTACGTCAAAATGCATCTCTGGTCCTTGCGGCGTGTCCACGCGCCAGATCTCAAGATGGTTGAGCGTTTTCACCGGGCTTTCGGCCTGACAGATCGTGGAGCGGAACGTGGTAAAGTCATGTTTTCCAAGTAGAAATGCGGCCCCTTCGCACATCGCTTCCAGATCAAGCTCTTGCTTGAGCTGCCAGACCAATCCGGCCTGATGGGTCGCGGGCGGACGTCGCATCAGAAGGCGAAAGAGGTACTGCCGCTCTTGCGCACTGAACCTTGCGTGCCAATCCTCATCCACGGCGGCGCAGCCCACGATGGCGATCGGATCGGGCTTGAGGTGAAAATTCAACGCTTCGGACAAACGGAATGGCTCCCATTCGCGCGCCATGTCGCAATGGGCCACCTGCGCCAGCGCATGAACGCCGGTATCGGTGCGCCCGGCGGCGGCGATCTTATGCGCGCGCGGCTCCAGCTTGGCCAGCGCCGCTTCGATTGTGCCCTGCACAGTCTTGAGCGCGACTTGCCGTTGCCAGCCGACAAAGGGCCCCCCGTGGTACTCGATTTTCAACGCATATCTTGGCATGGGCATGCGCCTACCTTGCGCGCGCATCTGCGTCAAATACCTTGTCGGCACTGGCCCTTGTCGCCGCGCCGCATTATGTAGCGGCAAGTCATATGCGGGAGCCTGCGGGTCTTGGTCATTTCTACGATTGCCGACACGGTGCTGCGCCAGATTGAAAACGTGCAGGATACGGTGAATGAAACCCTGTTCGAACCGGTGATCCGTTTGGGCGTGACCGGTTTGGCGCGGTCGGGCAAGACCGTTTTCATCACCTCGCTGGTTGCCAATATGTTGGACCGCGGGCGCATGCCGGGTCTGGTCGCCGCCGCCGAAGGCCGTATCGAGGCCGCGTTTCTTCAGCCGCAACCCGATGACACCGTGCCGCGGTTTGAATATGAAACCCATCTGGCCGGGTTGACCGGCAAATCCCCCGTCTGGCCCAATTCCACCCGCGCAGTGTCGGAGTTGCGCCTGAGCCTGCGCGTGCGGCGCGGTGGGCTGCTGGCCGGGTTTCAGGGGCCGCGCACCATTCATCTGGATATCGTCGATTACCCCGGTGAATGGCTGCTTGATCTGGCGCTGTTGGACAAAACCTATGCTGAATGGTCGCAGGAGGTGCTGGACCGCATCGCCGCGCGCCCAGAGGCGGCGCGCTATCTGGCCCAAGTGGCCGAAACCGATCCGAACGCGCCGCTGGATGAGCCGCAGGCCAAAGTGCTGGCGGATGGGTTTACCACCTATCTCAATGCGGCACGGGACGCCGGGTTTTACGATTGCACGCCGGGGCGCTTTTTGCTGCCCGGTGATCTGGCCGGCTCGCCCGTGCTGACCTTTGCGCCGCTGCCGGGCGGGGAGGGGCCGCGCAAATCCCTGATCCGCGAAATGGCGCGCCGCTACGAGGCCTATAAATCACAAGTCGTGCGTCCGTTTTTCCGCGATCATTTCGCCCGCATCGACCGTCAGGTGGTGCTGGTCGATGCGTTGGGGGCGATCCATAAAGGGCCGCGCGCGGTCGAAGACATGCGTCACGCGATGGCAGATATCCTTGGGGCGTTTCGCCCCGGTCGCAACGCCTTTCTGACCAAGCTCTTTCAGGGGCGGCGGGTCGAAAAAATCCTCTTTGCCGCGACCAAGGCCGACCATTTGCACCACACCCAGCACGCGCGCCTGACGGCGATCATGGAAGCATTGGTGCGCAACGCCGCGGATCGCGCGCAATTTGCCGGCGCGCAGACCGCAGCCCTTTCTATCGCGGCGCTGCGTGCCACCACCGAAGAGACCCTCACCCACGATGGCCAGACGTTGGAGGTGGTGCGCGGTACGCTGCTGGATACGGGCAAGCCTGCCGCCTTTTATCCCGGTGATCTGCCCAGCGATCCTGCGCATCTTCTCAAGCCTGCGCGCGAGGGTGCCGCGACATGGCTTGATCAAGACTACAGCGTGATGAATTTCGCACCCTCTGAGCTTTCGTTGCGCCCCGGTGATGGGCCGCCGCATATCAGGCTCGACAAAGCGGTGCAGTTTCTCATAGGTGACACGCTATGACGGACATCGACATTTCCCCCGCGCGCACGCTGGATGCAGGCACTGTTGGCCGCATCCTGTCTGAAAACAATGACTTGATGCCTTGGCTCCCGCGCATTCACACGGCCGCCGAAGAAATCATGTACGCCGATCAGATGATCGACGCAGGCTGGGTCAACGTGGCGCGCAAAGACGGCAAGGTCGTGGGGTTTCTGGCCCGCTGGGATCATGAGATCGTCGCGCTTTACGTGCTGCCTGACGAGCATGACAACGGTATCGGAACCGCGCTTTTGAACGTAGCCAAGGAAGACTGCGCGCATTTGGGATTGTGGAGCTATCAGGCCAATTCTGCCGCCACACGCTTCTATGACAAACGCGGTTTCAAACAGGTGGCCCGCACAGATGGTTCCTCCAACGACGTGGGGCTGGCCGACATTCGCTTTGAATGGGCGAAAGGGGCGGAATGATGGCCAAGGGCCCCGTCCTTATCGAATTGGATCAGGCTGAAACCGGTCCCAAAGTTGCCGATGCCCCGCAGGTGCCAGAACTGACCGAACCGGCCCTTCAGGGCCGCGCCATGCAGCAGGTCGTGCAGCTCGCAGCGCGCCGTCCCTCGCGGTTGGTGCGGTGGTTTTGGGCGCTGACGGTGGCTTTGCTGGGCGCTGTGGTCTCCATCGCCGCATGGGATTTCGTGACTGGCCTGATCGAACGCAATGCGATTCTGGGTTGGGGCATAAGCGCGCTTTTTGGGGCGTTCTTGCTGGTTTTAGTGGCCATTTCGGCCCGCGAACTGGCCGCTTTTGGCCGTTTGACGCGTCTGGACGGTCTGCGCCAGACAGCCGATCAAGCACTTGCCGATGATGATCTGACCGCCGCACGAACTGCGGCCGATGCCTTGGTGCGGCTTTACCAATCGCGCGAAGACACCCGCTGGGGACGTGACCGATTTGCCGAGTTGCGTGGCGATCAGCTGGATGCCGGTGCACTGTTGGCCCTGGCCGAACAGGAGGTTCTGGCCCCGCTTGATATCGCCGCCCGGCGCGAGGTCGAAGCCGCAGCACGACAGGTGGCGACCGTCACCGCACTGGTGCCGATTGCGCTGGCGGATGTGTTCGCCGCCGCCACGGCCAATCTGCGCATGATCCGCCGCATCGCCGAGGTTTACGGCGGACGGTCGGGGTTTCTGGGCGGCTGGCGCCTGACCCGCGCGGTGCTGTCGCATCTGGTGGCAACAGGGGCCGTGGCCGTCGGCGATGACATGCTGGAGCCAATCCTGGGCGGGTCGATCCTCGGGAAGCTCTCGCGCCGGTTCGGCGAGGGGTTGGTCAATGGTGCGCTGACCGCACGCGTGGGCGTCGCCGCGATGGAAGTCTGCCGTCCGCTGCCGTTCAGCGCACAGGCTAAGCCCAAAGTGCGCGACATCATCAAAGGCAGCCTTGGCGGATTGTTCGGTCAGGCTAAATCCTGATATGTCGACCATCCGAAAGGACGTTTCATGGAAAGCTTTGCCGCTGATCTGGCCACAATGGTGCGCACCCCGCTGGAGCCGTCACACGTCGCGGCGATGCACAAAATCGGCACGGTCAACGACTTCAAAGCCGGCGATATGGTGCAAAGTCCAGGCGGCGCCAGCGTGCTGTTTCACTACCTGCTCGAGGGCGAGTTGGAGGCGATCGACCCACTGACGCTTGCGCGCACCGGGATTGCCACGTTGGGGCCGGGGCAGTTTTTCGGCGACGTGCAGTTTCTGTCCGGCGGTGTCTCATTGATGGGTGCGCGCGCAGTGTCCGATTGCCGCGTTTTATGCGTCCCACGCGACGCGATGCTCAAGCTGATGTCGGATGTGCCCGAGATCAGCGATATCGTCGTGACCGTCTTTGCCGCGCGCCGTCGCCGGGCGCTGGACGCCAATGATTCCGGCCTGACATTGATCGGATCAGAGCAAAGCCGCGACATCCGCCACGTGGCCAGCTTTGCCGCGCGCAACCGCATTCCCTATCGCGAAATCGCGCTGACTTCGGACGAGGCGCAGGGATTGGCGGCGGCCTGCGGGCTTGGCGCAGCGGAGCCTGCGGTGATCTTTGGACAAACGCTCAAGATCGACCCGCCCACCCCGCGCGGCGTGGCCGAGGCGCTGGGGTTCGATCTGGG
>CALNXN010000004.1:0-148481 GCA_942490645.1 uncultured Alphaproteobacteria bacterium
CCGCAACGAATGACCGTACTGAGCCCACTTTGACCAATGCTGCACAACGCGTGGATGTCTGCTCCTGAGTGTCGAGCTGGTGTGATCTTAGGAAGAAGGCTTGGTTGCAATAAGTGTCACAAATGGCAAAACGCTATAGAGCGTACCTGCTTCTGCCCGTCGCACATACTCAGCTTCCAATGCGTCTGCCAAAGGCTGACCGATAACACCATCGGCTACCATGCGCGCGCAGGACATCCGGACCCAAGCCAGAGATCCCATACCTGACGTAACAACACGGTTCAGTACGCTAAAATGACTGGTCGCCAATCCAGCCGCGCTGATCAACGGTTTTAGTTTCCCAGCAAGCCAAGGATCGGTGACTGCCCCCGCGACGAACGCCTCTGCGCAGCTCCCCAAAGGATCACCCGGAACAACAGCCATCGATGCCTTGGAAAAATCAGCGTCGCAAATCACGAGCGTGCCACCCGGACGGAGAACACGCACGGCTTCTTTAATCAGTGGTTCCGGGTTTGGCACGTGTGACAATACGGTATGCAAGATTGCAACGTCGGCAGAGCTGTCATCAAGGTCGAGCGCGGCTCCGTCTCCAACGAGAAAAGTCAGATTAGCTCGGTCTCCCGCAAGTTCATTGGCCTTTTTGGTCAACGCGGCTGAAGGCTCCAAGCCTGTTATGGATGCGGTAAGAAATCGGTCCGCGATCCTGCGCGTCACGCCGCCAGTACCCGAGCCCACCATGAAGGCTAACCTGCGTGGCATTGTCCTGATCGAAACGATCGAATTGCCGTATTTGGAAGTTCCCAAACGAAACATTGAAAGGCACTGTGGTGCAGAGACGAAAGTGGCCATCAGCTGCGTGGGTTCCGCAGTTTGAAGAGGCAGGCGAGCAAGTCTGATTTTGAACGTAGTTGCCGCGAAGCCGAAAAAACTTCAGTTAACCCGATTGTAGCACCGCGTTTGTATCACTGTTTTCCGCTGGGTTTTGAACGCGCGATGGATGGATGCAGTGGCAGATGGCGACCACATTCGAAGTTCTCTATTTGGGCACTGGTCCCAGAATAGATGTCAACGAAGGCAATAACCTCAGTGAAAACGACGGTGCCTTGGTGGGGCAAATCTATGGCTCTTCGGACACGCCGCTCGCATTATAATGCACAGAAGACATTCTCGCCAGAGGATTATTCCGGTGGCAATTCGTCGATGTATGATGTCGATAACAATTCATCAAACGACACGTTCAGCATTGATGTTGGTGGGCCGCCACAAACCTTGGACGGTCTTGGGGTCTATAACGCCACCATCACCTATACCGATGGCACGCCCCCAGCAACGATTACTGCGACCATCTTTCAGGATACCGACGGGAACCTTTATCTGGCACCGGAGACGAGTCAGAACGCTGACTACTCTGCCATGACGGCTGCCCCGATTGAGAGTCTGTCGCTCGATTCTCGCGTCAACATTTCCTCGGGGCGCTTGCTTGCAAATCGGCAGTCCACCGATTTCGTGTGTTATGCGTCCGGCACACTTGTCATGACAGACAGGGGCGAAGTGCCAGTCCAAGACCTGGGCGCAGGTGATCGGGTCAACAGTGTAGATCGCGGTCCTGTCGCTATCAGGTGGGTACGCAGTTCTGATCAAGCGCTCGGCAACACGAGAGATGATCAAAAACCTGTATTGATTAGCGCTGGATCATTGGGCCTAGGCGTTCCAGATTCGACCTGATCGTTTCTCTCGCAACATCGCATCCTCGTCGGCGGTCAACGGCGAGCTGACAAATCTTCTTTACGTCGCGAGGTGTTCGTTCCAGCAAAAGCGCTGACACTGATTGAGGCGTTCGATATATGCGCGGCAAGCGTAAGGTGACGTGGGTGCATTTTACTTGTGACGGCCATGAAGTGGTACAAGACCAATGGGTGCTGGTCCGAAAGCCTTCTGTTAGGAAAAATGGCGCTCAACGCATTGAAGCGCCTAGAAAGACATGAGTTGGCACAGCTGTTTGAGTGGCCTTCAAATTCCGACGAACCCTTAAATGGCCCACTTGCCCGAGACCTCCTTACCGTTGGGGAGTTCCGTCGCGCGCTCGCCGCGAGAGCGAAAGACATTAGGTGCGCCTTGGAAAAAGAGATCGAGAAATGGGATTGCGACCGTGCGATGGAGAATTATGAAGGACGGTGTAAGCCAAACGCGCTGCCATTGGCTCCGGCTAAGTTGGCGAGTTAGCATCTCTAAAAGCAGCCATTGAGGCAGGTGCCGCCAAAGATCAGTTTTGTCCCGCAGAGCAAACCTCGGTGCAAGTTGTAGCAAATGTCTGTTCTCCGCCCATACTGACGGGTGAAGCGAATTGCATGAAAGGCAACATTGGGCTCTCAACCGACATGCGGCGTTACAGCGCTCAAATTTCGCGAAACGCGCCAAATCTCTTGCTGTCACCGTTACGTCAGATGACCGCTTCCAGCCCAAAGCGCTCCTATTGCCCTCGGTGCGAAATTTCGATACCCGCCGCTCACCGCGCAGGCCGCGAACCCACAAAATGCGGACAAAACGGTCTTATGCACGTGCAGTTTTCGCTCACGCAGGAACTGTTCGCAGGGGCGGCACACATGCCGTTGAAATGCTGTGCGTGCCGTCGAACCGGTCCTTGAGCGTTACCGTTGTGCGCCAAGCCCAAACCGTCCATTCGCAGCGTTCTGTCGCAACGAGAAGGGACCGTACTAAGCTTAGAATGTATCCGCGAATTGGCTTCACTCAGCAAACCATCCGCTGGCGAGGGACCGGGCCCAGTCTGGGCGTCCATTTTCAGCGGCAAGTTTGCTTGCTTTGTCAGAGAGGTACGGCACCGATCTGAAACTGATGCTCCAGCCGATACGCTGAGCTTCGACCACAGCGTAAGACGCATTTGGTGTGCCTGTCTGCATATGGTGATAAACAGGTACGTCATCATCGTAAGCCGGACATCCAACACTGCCCGGATTCACGATGGTGCGACCATCAGGCAAGCGAATGCAGCGTGGAATATGCGTGTGAGCGCATAGGATAAGACTTGCGTCCACCCCTTCTGCTTCTGCCTGAACTTCTTGCAAAGTTGCGGACCGAACAGTTCCATCTTCCTCTACATGTTCAAGCCAGTAGGTTGAATCGCTCGTCGGCGTCCCATGGCAAAGAAATACGTCGTTGCAAATGGTTAGAGTCTCCGGGAGACTTGCTATCCAGTCAAGATGCGTCTTATCGAGCTGATCGAATGCCGCTTTGTCAGAAAGGCCCATATCTGACGGCTTTTGCTCAATAAGGTTTCGATCGTGATTGCCGCGAATTGACGCAAAATTTCGGTCCATCAAAAGTTTAGCGGTTTCAGCTGCATCAAGCGGCCCGCTAAAGAAGTCGCCCAGGTTCACCGCCGTCGTGAGTCCAAGTGCGTCCATGTCTTGGAGAACTGCCTCCAAGGCAAGCGCGTTCCCGTGAATATCGGCAAGGACGCCAAATCTCATGTCGCTTAACAGCATTACGTCCTCACTACTCGTTTGCTAAATCCAATTGAAAATCCTCAGGCGTTGGAGTCCTCTGCTTCAAAGACTTCCAACGCGGCGTTCAGCGCATTAATCGCCGATGGGAAGCCACCGTAAAGTGACATTTGCCAGATGGTTTCTGCGATTTCTTCCTGAGATAATCCGGCTTTGCGCCCGCCAGCAATGTTGACCATCAGTTGTGGTCTTGTCTGACCACCCAGTGCAGTCAAAGCGGCGATTGTCGCCAAATACCGGTCACGCAAGGGCAGACCGGGTCGGGCATATTGGCGACCATAGGCAAAATCGACGACCCCTTCCGCCATACCCGGAAGCAGGTGGCCATAGCGCGCATTCAGCGCGTCTTCCATCCCAGGGTTCAAGCGTTCGGAAAGGTCTCTGCCAGTTTGTGTTGTGTTATCGGTCATGTTGTTTCCCACCTTCGCCAATCTGTCCCGCGCCTGCGGTTAAGACCCGGTCATTTGATATTCAGGGACATCGCGAAATTGGCGCACAAGAAAATCAATAAACGCACGTGTTTTTGGTGCGAGATTGCGCTTGTCGGCAAACATGATGGCGATGTCAGTACTTGGGGGTGAATACTCAGGCAAAACATGGACCAACTCACCTGACTGGAACTTTCGGTCCGTCAAATAACAAGGGAGCCGCGCAATGCCAATCCCGGCAAGTGCTGCGCGATAGACAACGTCGGTGCTGTTCCCCTCAAACCGGCCTTGTGGTTCAAAGCCTTGGCCGGTGAAGGGGTCGACCCATGAGTTCCGTTTGCTATTTCCAGCAATTCTGAGGCAATTGTGCTGTCTCAACTCGTCAAAATCCCTAGGGTATCCCATTCGCTCCAGATAGGCAGGTGCAGCACACAAAACCCGGCGGCTTTGCATGATACGGCGAACCATGACATCGGGAACTTTGCGCTGTTCTGCGAAACAGATGGTGGCGTCGAATCCCTCGCTTTGCAGATCGACAACGCGATCTGTCAGCTCCAAAGATACCTGAACATCAGGGTTCTCATCAAGAAACATGGGCAAAGCCGGGATCAGTTGCGATTTACCAAACGCAACGCAGCACGCGATTTTGAGCATGCCACGCGGGATACCATCCAAGTTCAGGATCAGCGCCTCTGCCTCTTTGAACTTTTCGGCCATGGCTTTGCACTTTTCGTAGAATTCCTGACCCTCTTGCGTCGGTAACACGCCGGTTCTGGTGCGATTGAAGCAAGCGGTAGTGAACGAGATCCTCAAGCAGACCGATTTGTTTGCTGACCGCAGAGGGCGTCTGTCCAATTGTCCGTGCCGCGGCCGAGATGCTGCCCTGTTCGACAACAGTCGCAAAGATCAACATCTGTGCAGAAATATCCATCGTTCATCTCATGACTGTGCCAATCTGGAACAGGCCCTATGCCAAATCGCCCAATTGTGAGCGCTACCAGATCTTCGTATCTCTGCACTGCAGCATAAATACTGCACTGCAGCAATAGACGAGGTAATAACATGGCAGTTATAAGCTCAAGAAGCAGGCTGGACGTCGTTTTGGATGCTGGCCGCACAATCTTTCAACAAAGGCGAGATCAGATAGGGCAAGCTCTGGCCAGGCGGAAAGTCTATCGCGCCACGTTTTCCGAGCTTTCTGCGCTTACGGACCGTGATCTGAAAGATTTGGGGATTCCGCGCAGCAACATCAAACGCATCGCGATGGAGGCCGCTTATGGCCGTTAACCCGCATACGACTGGACCAGAGAGCCATCACATCGCCTCTTCAATCGCTTTGTCACAGAACGCGCAGGTTTTCTGGCTGTGTTGGCGAGGTTCGGCGGCAAAGCGATGGCCAAGGCAAAATCCGGACTGAGCGCCGTTCAAATGGCCCGGATGTTGTCGACGCTTTCGAACATGAGTGATGCAGTCAACTGGCCAGATCGGCATTCAGCGATCCGACATCCCCCAATACGCAAAGACACTGATGGCAGAGGAATAACGAAACAGGTCGATAGAATCCAAGAAATACACGAAAAGTGCTGGTTCTCGCTCCTCCCAGAGTAAGCCAGCACAAGCGGCGGCGGAAACAAGACCGACAGGGAGCGCCAAAGCAAAGGGGCCAGCATCTTCACCTCCTCCCGAAGATGCTGGCCCAAACTTTTGAGCAGACAGGAGGCTCAAGCCATGCGTCTCAACAGACATCTTCAGGATATTCTGGTCAGTCGTCTTTATGCGGCCAATCAAGACAACATTTGCGATCATTTTCTACGTCTCGATATCCGATCTCGTCGCGCGCGGTTTTGTGGAACGGTCAGCGACGATGGAGTCTTAGAATACGCACAGAACATCTTTCGCTATGACAGCGATTGTCTGCGGCGCATTTGTCGATGGGCAGTTGCGGGGTCTTGTTGAACTGCGCGGTCTCTTTCAGTCGTGGCCTTCAACGGCGGAAGCTGCTTTCTCTGTCGAACCTGACTGGCAGAACATCGGGATCGGGGATGCGTTGTTTGAACGCATGTTCGCCATGGCCCGGAACCGCGGCGTCAGGACCATTCAAATGATTTGCCTGAGAGAAAACAGCCGCATGCGACACCTCGCGGCAAAGCACGATGCGCGGCTACACTTCAATCAGGACGCGACAGAGGCTATTCTTCACCTTTTGTGGGAAGGCATGATGGAGGAGTGGAGGAAGGGGAAGGGGGGTGTGGGACTCGGGGCGTGGGGGGTGGGGGGGGTGGGGGGTGGGGGGTGGCGCGGGTGACTGCTTTAGAGCGGGATCCCCTTCAAGCCTCTGATTGAGCGCCAGAAATCCCTTTCTGAGCCGCCCAAAGCAGGCAATTCGGACACCAAAGCAGCAAGTTTTCCCTGCAAACTCCCTGTAAACAAGGGCTTTTGGCCGAGACTGGATAGCTCCAGACTGGCAGCAGAGCCAACTTCTTCCTGCATTTTCAAAGCTGAGAACTTTGACGCCCGGTTTTTTATGCTCGAACCGCTTGCTGCCATGAAATGCGTGGCCTCCGCATGCTCCGGTTCGCGGCACTTGGTGATGTATTCGCAAAATGCGATGAACACGCGATCACCTATATAGTGATGAAATACTGACCGTATCGACCTGGGCTAGGTGTTTCCGTCACTGCGTCGATGCTTGGTCTCAAACTCCAGATGTCGACCATCACTATGTCTCAGCGGTTCAATGAAACTCCTGAACCTTTGCGCGTCGGCCAGCCTTACAGCTGTAGCGCAGTCGTAATTGCGTAGATATCCACGGCCCCGACGGATGTATTGAAACTGACCACTCGTGTGCGCGATCCATTGACACCACCTGTCATGAATCTCGCTTGAGTGTTGCGTTCGCACTCCACTATCGACACGCTACCGATTGATCGAACGCAGTCATCGGGTGGCTCTCTCGCTGAGACGCCAAACACTTCGAAACCCTTATGGAATTCGCCCATTTGCCTGACAACCAAGACGCGCCACCTACCGGCGGAAACCGGGCACAAACAGATCAAGCGTTAGAGTGTCACAGGTTGGAATGTCACCCTGTTCGTCGATGGTCTGGTCTTTGTCTTGTGCGCACGAGTTGGCGTTGACCAACCGACTGGACGCGGCCATCGCCCAACCGTTTCCAAAGGCGTATGCATCGGGCTCAGGATCGCAGGCAACTTACCGGAACGCTAAGTCCAGCCAAATGCGAAACGTCAATTGCCGAGAGATCAAAAGGGGGCTTCGCCACGTGGTGTTCGAACCAAGCTACGCTTTGTCTGACCCCCAGATATCCAGCAATGCCATCGCAGTTTCGTTTGCTGTGTCGCCGTAAATCGCAACGTCCAGAGGTTGGCGCCCGAAGCTGTTGGACAGCGAAATCAGCGCGCCACTTTCAATCTCGCGGTGCACCATGCTGTAGGGCAGCCACCCGATTCCTATCCCCTTCAGAACCAACTCCTTTATCCCGCTTGAAAATGCTGTTTCACACACCGGATTGCTGCTGTGTTCTTGCGTCGCAAAAGTGCGCCCGGCTTTTGCGAGCACTTCGCCGAAATAGCTGTTGTCAGGATAAACGATCGCGGGTGTGTATATGGGGATCGTATTGTCATCTTTCACGTTAAAACGCAGCGATCCGCCCACGACTGGGACGAGATAATCAACACCCCAAAGCGCGCGCCGTACACTCGGACCGAACGGCAAAGACCCTGCCGTGTTGGATTCGTAACACAGCAGCATGCTGGTATCGCCGCGCAGAAACATCGTCGCGCAATCGTTCAGGTTGCCCGCACGCATCCGAAATTTCAGCGCAGGCAACACATGCTTTGCCCGCAGCGCCATGTCGGGAAAGGTCGAAAAAATCGGTGCGTGCTGAGCCGCGATCGAAATTGTGGAGCTGGCCGGATCAAAGTGCGCAATTTGTGTGCGCAGCTCACGAATACGGGCAACGAGTGCGCGGATATCGGCCTCGTTGGATACAAGTGCCGAACTGATCTCGACACGATTGGTTCCACGGTCGAGGACTTGCACGCCGAGCCAGTTCTCAAAACTGCGTATTCGCCTTGAAAATGCGGGTTGAGTGATGTTTCGCCGTGCGGCGGCACGGGTCAGGTTGCGCTCCTCCAGCAGCACCAGAACGTCATCGAACCACTGCATATCCATTGCGGGGGTCTCCCTGCCCAAAGCATATGTATGAGCAGGCCAAGAAAAAAGCATTATTTTTGCCATCGTCTATTGGTGATCCTTTGCCTCAACACTTGGAGGGGAAATTCAGCGTGACAGACACCGATCAGACAATCGAACGAGGGGCGCAGGTCTCTCCGGAAATGACCATGAGCCTTTGCAAAGACCTTTCGGTTGCGATGGCCAAATTTCCGAAAGTGCGTCTCGGCCATTTTCCGACACCGCTTGAACCGATGGACAGGCTGAGCGAAATGCTGGGCGGCCCGCGGCTTTGGGTGAAAAGAGACGATTGCACCGGACTGTCGTCCGGTGGCAACAAGACCCGCAAGCTGGAATACCTGATGGCGGATGCGCAAACGCAAGGTGCCGATACGATCCTTACCCAAGGCGCCACACAGTCCAATCATGCCCGTCAGACCACGGCCGCAGCCGCAAAACTGGGTATGGAGTGCCACATCCTTCTGGAAGACAGAACGGGATCGAACGACACCAACTATATTCTGAATGGCAATGTCTTGCTGGATCGGCTGCATGGCGCAACCGTGTCCAAACGCGGTGGCGGCACGGACATGAACGCTGAGATGGAGGCACTGGCCGAAACGCTGCTGTCGCAAGGCAAAAAGCCCTACATCATTCCGGGCGGTGGCTCGAACGCAATCGGCGCGTTGGGCTATGTGAACTGTGCCCGCGAATTGGCGGAACAAGCGGCGGAAACAGGTCTGCACATCGATGCGCTGGTCCACGCAACCGGCAGTTCGGGTACGCAGGCCGGTCTGGTTGCCGGATTGGCCGCGATCCAAAGCGATATGCATCTGCTTGGGATCGGCGTGCGCGCCCCGCAAGAAAAGCAGGAACAGATGGTTTTTGATCTTGCCAAAAAAACAGCGGATCACCTCGATATCGGCCTCGCAATTCATCGCAGCGATGTGCGCGCGAACTGCGATTATGTCGGGCCGGGTTACGGCCTGCCAACTGATGGTATGATCGCATCTGTGAAACTCTTGGCCCAGACCGAAGGCCTTTTGTTCGATCCTGTCTACTCGGGAAAAGGGCTGGATGGCCTGATCGACCAGATCCGCAAAGGATACTTCGACGGAATGGAGAACGTTGTTTTCCTGCACACCGGAGGAAGTGCTGCCCTGTTCGGCTACCCCGATACGTTCGGACTGCCGGGCTACACCAATTAAAAAACGACAACCAACAAGGAGACTGCCACTATGTCACTCAAAACCACCCTATTATCTGCCACCCTCATGACGGCGCTCAGCGCACCCGTCTTCGCAGAAAGCGTCAAGATCGGTGTTCCGACCTGGACCGGCGCGCAGGCCATCGCTCACCTTTTGGGGGCCGTTGTTGAAATGCGGATCGGCGGCACCGTCGAATATGTTCCGGGCAACAACGCCACGATTTTTCAGGCCATGGATCAGGGCAAAGGCGACATAGATGTACACCCCGATGTCTGGCTGCCCAATCAGGAAAGCTTTACCAAGAAATACGTCGATGAGGCGGGAACCGTGACCCTGTCTTCCAACCCTTACGAAGGGAATCAGGGCTTTTGCGTTTCGCAGGACTTTGCCAAGGCCAACGACATCTCCGATATCACCGATCTTGGGCGCCCTGACGTCGCCGCCTTGATGGACAGTGACGGCAACGGCAAAGGCGAGATGTGGATCGGCGCGCCCGGATGGGCATCGGCCAACGTGAATGAGGTCAAGACCCGCGACTATGGTCTGCTGGATTTCATCGAACCCGTACGCGCCGAGGAAAGCGTGAAAACCGCCCGCATCAAGGATTCCATCACCAAGGGTGAGGGCTATGCCTTTTATTGCTACAAGCCACATGCGGTCTGGTTCATGTTCGACGTCGAAATGCTGACAGAGCCGACATTCGACCCGGCCAAATACGTGATGATCCAGCCTTCCGACGATGCGGATTGGTATGAAAAATCCAGCGTCGCGACCAAGGATGCTCTGAAAGAAGTCCAGATCGCCTGGTCGAACTCGCTTGTGGACCGGTCGCCTGCGATTGCGGAATTCTTTGCCAACTTTTCGCTGACAGCCGATGACGTCAGTGGGTTTGCCTATGAAATCAGTGGCAAGGGTCGCGATCCGGCCGAGGTTGCGCGCGAGTGGGTCGAAGCCAACCCCGAACGCGTGGACGGATGGCTGGGTCTCTGATCCGCCTGTCGCTTTGAAACTGACGCGCGCGGGTCTCACCGCGCGCGTCACGTCCCCCAGACGGACACAGGTTGCGGCGATGGAGCGCGATCCGGCATGAACCAAGACATAGTCATCGAGATCTCCAACGTCTGGAAGATTTTCGGAGCCCGCCCGGAAGACGCCCTGAAAGCGATCCGCGACCGGGGCCTGACCAAGCCGGAAGTCTTGCAGGAGTTTAACGCGGTGGTCGGTGTGGCCGATGTCAGCCTGTCGGTAAACCGGGGCGAGATCTTTTGCATCATGGGTCTGTCGGGCAGCGGCAAATCAACGCTTGTGCGCCATTTCAATCGCCTGTTGGAACCAACCGACGGCCGGATCGAGATCGAAGGCACCGACGTTATGGCGCTGGGGCCGCGCGATCTTCAGAATTTCCGCAATCAAAAGATCGGTATGGTCTTTCAGAATTTCGCGCTCATGCCGCATCGGTCTGTTTTGGACAATGTGGCCATGCCCTTGGAAATCCGGCAGGTTGCCAAGAACGAACGGATGCGTCAGGCCGCCGCGATCCTTGATATCGTCGAGCTTGGCGCCTGGGGCGCGAAATTCGCGCATGAGCTTTCGGGCGGTATGCAGCAACGCGTCGGTCTGGCACGCGCACTGGCGGCAAACCCGGATGTTCTGTTGATGGATGAGCCATTTTCGGCGCTCGACCCGCTTATTCGGCGGCAGTTGCAGGATGAATTCATCCGACTGTCCAAAATCCTCAAAAAAACGACCGTGTTCATCACTCACGATCTTGACGAAGCGGTGCGCATCGGCGACCGCATTGCCATCATGCGCGACGGCAAGATGGTGCAGATGGGCACTGCCGAAGACATCGTTATGAACCCGGCCGATGAATATGTTGCCGACTTCGTGGCGGGGATATCGCGGCTCAAGGTCGTGCATGCCGATGCCGTGATGCAACCGCTGCAAGCTTTCGTCGCCAAGGGCGGAACGGTGCCACCAGACGCACCCGGCGTGACAGGAGCCGAAACCCTCAGCAACCTGATCACGCTTGCCATCAATGACGACAAACCAATCCTCGTAAAGCATGACGGCGTTGATGTCGGTGTCATCACACGCGCGGATCTTTTGCGTACTGTGGTCGAAGGGACGGAAATGTCATGAGAGACGCAGATATCAATCCGCTGGAAGATACCGAAAGCGCAGCAGCACTGGCCTACGCCGAAGAACGCAAGGACAACATCCGCACCTTTGTGCGCACCAGCCCCGACTACTACATCACCAATTTCGACAAAGTCGGTGCTTCGTCGAGGTTCACGCCGACGTTCAACGCCATGGCCGGCTTGTTCGGTCCGATCTGGTTTGGCGCGCGGGGGCTGTGGTCTTGGGCGTTGCCGTTTCTGATCATCGAAGCCATTGCGCTCGTGCAGATCGCGCGGGGGCTCTTTGGCGATCTGGCTGCGGATGCCATGGCGCGCATCGCCTCTATTGAGGGCACATTGGACTTGCGCCGTCAGCAACTTGCCGCAGCCATCGAAAGCGGATCAGACAGGGTGGACGCGTTCAAGCGCGCCGTTGACGGGCTCGAGGCCAACATCGGCGGCATTAGGGACGAGGCCGAAGCGCTGGCCGAACAGGGGCCGAGCATTGTGCTGATGGGTCTGGTGATCCTGATCGTCATCAAGCTGGTGCAGGCCATGACGGCCAACTGGGCATTGGAGGCACGCTTCTCCGAATGGCTGTCCGATCGCACGATCCGGTCCGGCCTGCCGGTTGGGCAGATCGCCTTCAGCGCGATATTCATGGTGCTGATTGTGTCTGTGGCCATGGTTCACTACAGCTTTCCAGGGCGCTACAGCCTGCTGAGCGCGTTTCCCACTGATCCCAATATCCGCCTGACGGGCATCGCCTGGGTCGAGGATTTCATCGCCTTTTGCGTGCGCAACAGCGAGGCGTTCTTTGATGGGCTCACCATCGGGATCCGTACGATCCTCGACGCGCTCGAAGTCATTCTGGTGCAAACCCCGTGGATCGTGATTGTCAGCCTTATCGTGCTACTCACATGGCTCACGGCAGGCATTCGCACTGCGATCTATTCCAGTGCCTTTCTGGGCTACATGGGCCTTTTGGGCTTTTGGGAGGCGGCAATGACCACGCTGGCGCTTCTTGGTACGGCGGCTTGCCTGTCGATTGCGATCGGCATTCCACTGGGCATGTTCGCCGCGCGGCGGCCACGGTTTTATGCCTTCATCCAGCCGATCATGGACTTCATGCAAACCATGCCCGCATTCGTTTTCATGGTCCCGGTCATTGCCTTTTTCGGGGTCGGCAAACCAGCCGCTGTGATCGTCACGATGATTTTCGGCGGCACACCCGTTGTGCGCCTGACGGTGCTTGGCCTGCGCGGCGTGCCCGAAAGCGTGCGCGAAGCGGCGATCTCCTTTGGTGCGAATAAATGGTATTTGCTGACCCGCGTAGACTTGCCACTTGCAGGCCCGTCGATCAGGGCGGGGATCAACCAGACCATCATGCTGTCGCTGGCGATGGTTGTTGTGGCGTCGTTGATCGGGGCCAAGGGCCTTGGCGAAGACGTCCTTGAAGCGCTGCAATATGCGAATGTGGGGCAAGGTATTCTAGCCGGTTTCGCCATCCTCTTCTGCGCTATGATCCTTGACCGGATCGTGCAGGGTCAGCGCAAGTGAACACGGTGGTTTTGGTCCATGGGTTCATGGGCGGAAGCGCGCAGTGGGATACGCAGGTCGCGGCCCTGAGCGACAGGTACAATGTCATCGCGCCCGATCTGCCGGGGTTTGGTGCAAACACTGATTTGCCCGCGCTGCGCACGATACCCGCTTTTGCCGAATGGGTGATTGCGGAGCTGCGGCAACAGGGCGTCAAGCGATACCACCTGCTGGGCCACTCAATGGGCGGTATGATCGTGCAAGAAATGGCCCGCATGGATCAGGACAATATCGACCGCCTCGTTCTTTACGGCACCGGCGCTGTCGGCGTCCTACCCGGACGCTTTGAAACGATCGCACAAAGCAAGGCCCGTGCAATTGCGGACGGCGCGCAGGCCACGGCACGACGCATCGCAGCGACGTGGTTCTTGCACCGTGAAAACGCGCCGGCTTTTGAAGCCTGCGCCGCCATCGCTGAAAAAGCCTCCGCTGAGGCTATCCAAGCTGGTCTGGATGCCATGCAAGACTGGCGTGGCGAGGATGCCCTGCCCGGCCTGACGCCCGAAACGCTGGTTCTTTGGGGCGACGGAGACCGGACATACAACTGGGACCAAACGCGGCAACTCTGGAAAACGATCCCCAGAACGAACCTCGCTGTTTTGCCCGGCTGTGCGCATGCGGTTCATCTTGAACTGCCGGAGGTCTTCAACCAGTTGGTGGATGGCTTTCTGTCAAAACCGTAGCGCAGGTCGATCAGCAGCACCGTATTCGCGCGCACTTGGGCTTAGCCCGGACGCTTCACATCGGACAAGCGACGCTGCCCGACCCGCATGGTAGGGCGCATGTTTGGCAATGGACAGTACCCGTAAACGCTCTAGCTGCGCCGCACGGGGTTTTGCGATCTGGCCCATGCACAACATCAAGGGAACGTCATGGACAAGCGTTTGGTGGTGGAACTGATCCCCGGTCCGGCCTTTCTGATCGGGAATGCCGTTGGTGGCTTGTTCGTCGGGGCAGGTTTTGCTGCGGTCGCAACAGCACTTGCTATCGTGTTGCGCTGGAAATGGGACCGCAGCCTGCCTTGGATGGCCGTCTCCATCTTTGTGCTGACGCTTACCCTGCTGGCGGCCGGTTTGGTTTTGGACGACGCAAACTACGTCAAATTGAGCAACACCGTCGGCTCACTAGCATTCGCGGCGATCATCGCGCTGGGGATGTGTCTTCGACCCTCGCTCCTGCGTCGTACGCTTGGCTATTCGCTCCACATGACCGATCAAGGATGGCGCGTTTTGCATTTGGGCTGGATTACCGCTTCTCTCGCGCGCGCCGCCGCAAACGAGGTCGTCTGGCGCAACACCTCGGACCGCACATGGGCGATCTACAACGGTGTGACCGATATCGCGTGGATCGGTGTCTTCTTCCTCATCACATCAGCTATTGCACATAGATTTTGGGTGGAACCAGAGTGACACGGGAACAATTCAACTGAACCTGTTCTGCAAATCATGATGTACCCAACGCCGCCGAGACCCGCGTCAGTCGTCTCGTCCAGGTTCATTCGGATCGCTGGAAAACAATGCGATCTTGTTGCCTTGTGGGTCGCGAAGATACCCAACATAAAAATGAGGCCCATACGACGCGCGAAAGCCCGGTTGGCCTTCGTCAGAGCCCCCGGCGGCAAGTGCGGCGGCGTGAAGGTCGCGAACCTGCGCCTGATTGCGCGCTTCAAAAGCGACCATAGCACCGTTTCCTGCTGAGGCCGGACGCCCATCGAAGGTTGGTTTGACGTAGAAATCAGGCTGAACGGGAGATTTCCCCGGCTCAACGGGCAGCACATAGCTCAGTCCCTCGGGGCCCTCCTCCAGCCCGTAATCAAGGGCTGGCAAGAACGCGGAATAGAACCGTTTCGCCTGCGCAATGTCATCAGCGCCAACAGTGACATAAGCAATCATACCGTGTGTTTCTTTCCGAACTTTGGTTGTAACAAGCAGCGTATAGCACGATGCCAAGCAGACACATCACTCGGCTCAACAGGCGTCACCTGTAGAGCGCATTTCCACAACGCCAACCGCGACACCGCTGCGGCGCAAGACGACAAAGTCCCGCAATCCGGTATACGGTCACCTGTTGGCCCCGACAGACTTCTTCTTATTACATCGGCATCAAGGCCCAGTAATCCAGATCCAACAAAACACCCGGCAGGTACTTGCCATCCTCGCCCTTCAACTCGAAAGGCGCGCCGCCCTTCGTGGCGACCAGCCGCAAGCGGATAGCGCCAACGCCGGGGGCGGATGTTTCGGCCTTGTCCAGCACTTCGGACCATGCGCGCACCGTGTCACCGGCCAGGCACGGGTTGGCATGTGCACCCGCGTTCAACCCCACGATCATCTGCGCGTTGGCCAAGCCATTGAAACTGAGCGCGCGGGCCATCGAAATCACATGACCACCGTAGATCAAGCGCGAGCCATCAGGCCGGGCGGAGGTGTCGAAATGGACCTTGGCGGTGTTCTGCCACAGGCGCGTGGCCATCATATGCTCGGCCTCTTCGATGGTCACCCCGTCCACATGGTCGATCCGCTCGCCCACGGCATAGTCGCCCCAACGGTGCGGCTCACCGGCCAGATCAAAGTTGTAATTGGTGAAATCCAGCCCCTCCGGCACCACGATCTGATCGGATGTCAGCGGGTCAAAATGGCTGGGCACGACCGTTTTCGGTGCCGGGGCCGAAATATCGCGTTTCCGGACCATCACCCAACGCTGGTAATCCAGCACCGTTTCACCGTGCTGGTTGCGCCCGGTTGTGTGCACGAACACCACGCCGGTCTTGCCATTGGAGTTTTGTTTGACCCCGATCACCTCGGAGGTTGAGGTCAGCGTATCACCCAGCCACACCGGGCGGTGCCAGCGGCCTTGCGCATAACCCAGATTGGCGACCGCATTCAGCGACACATCCGGCACGGTTTTGCCAAAGACCACGTGAAAGGCGGCCATGTCATCCAGCGGGCTGGCTGCAAGCCCACAGGCGCGCGCAAATTCATCCGATGAATACAGCGCATGACGCGCTGGATAAAGCGCGTGATAGAGCGCCCGTTCGCCTGATCCTACGGTGCGCGGGCCGGCATGGGTCAGCACCTGACCGACGGCGTAATCTTCGAAAAAGCGGCCTGCGTTGGTCTTGACCATTCAGTGGGCTCCCAGCTTGGTGTCGGGTGTATAGGTGCCGCTTACCTCCTTGACCACCGCCTGCCCGCAGCGCATCACACCGCTGGCCTGATCGAATGTCTGCGTGGGCGAGCCATATAGCTCCCAACCCTTGTTCAAGGCGTCTGTAACCTTGTGGCAAAAGGCTGACGTGTCCTCTTCGGACAGGAAACGATAGAGTTTCATGGGGTCTCCGTTGGATCAGCTGGGGAAGGGGTAATAGCCCAGCCATGTGTGGACCAAGGCGATCAGCACGAACAGCACCAGCGTGATCACCGTCAGACGGATCAGCGTGGCGCGCCCAGCGGTTTCAGGCGGCGTCCAATCCGGCTCCGCGCGGTTGATCAGGATGACGGACCCAACAGCCCACCCCAACAGACCGCCAAACAGAATGATCGATGCCAGATCGCCGTTGACCAGCAAATGGCCCAGCGCCCAGATTTTCACAGCCGTCAGCTGTGGGTGGCGGATTTTGTTGGCGGGCCAGATTTTGGCCCCCTTTGCCGCAGAAGATCCAAATACCCAGAGCGCCAAAAGCATCAGCAGGTTGTTGATGTGGACCATGAACGACGGCGGCGCCCAGACGTAGACAAACTCCGCCCCACGGTAACCGATGATCATCAAGACCAACGATATGACCAGCAAAACGGCTACGATGCCCTTGCCCGTGTCGCCCAGCGCGGCGCGCCGTTCCGGCATCAGCCGCTTGAAGTAATGCGCCGCGATCCAGAGGATCAGGCCGAGGATCAGAAGCGTCATGTCAGTTTACTCCGCAGTGAGGGCTTTGATTGCCTCGGACTTTGACAGGGTTTCGCGCGCGGTTGCAACGTGAAGGTTTTCGACGATCTTGCCGTCCACAACCGCGACCGCCTGCCCTGCCGCAATCGCCGCGTCATAGGCTTCGATCTGACGCTGCGCGAGGGCCACCTCGTCTTCGGTCGGGGCAAAGGCCGCATTTGCGACATCGACCTGTGCGGGATGGATCAGCGTTTTTCCGTCGAACCCCATATCGCGTCCTTGCGCGCACTCTTCTGTCAGCCCGTCCTGATCAAGATAGGCGTTGAACACGCCATCCACGATCGCCACGCCGTGGGCCTTGGCCGCGAGCAGGCACAGACCCAGCCCGGACATCAGCGGCAAGCGGTCTGCGCGGAACCGGGTTTGCAGATCCTTGGCCAGATCGTTTGTGCCCATCACCATGCCTTGCAGCTTGGGGTGTGCGGCGATCTGAGCAGCGGCGAGCATACCGGCGGGCGTCTCCATCATCGCCCAAAGCGGGATATCGCCAGTAATCGCCGCCAGTGCATCCAGATCAGCGGGCGAGTTGACCTTGGGCAGCAAGATTGCATCGGCTTCCATTTCGGCCGCGGCTTGGGCATCTTCTGCGCCCCACTCGGTATCGAGCCCGTTAATGCGGATGATCTTCATCCGCGCGCCGTAGCCGCCGGTTTGCAGTGCCTCGGCCAGCGTCGCACGGCTGGCGGATTTTTCATCAGGGCTGACCGCGTCTTCGAGGTCGAAAATGATCGCGTCCACCGGCAACCCGCGCGCTTTGTCCAGCGCCCGCGGCTTGGACCCCGGTATATACAAGACGGAACGCAACGGACGGGAAAGGGACGGCATGACAGGCTCCTGACGGGGTGGATTAGTATTAATGTTGCGCGGAAATGGGCATTTTTTACCCAAAACTTCAAGGGCATTCGCGCCGCATCGCAGCAAATATCAAATTCGCGACGTTTCCGCGCGGACCATTAACCATTATTTCAAGGGTTTCGCAGAAGTTGATGGCGTCGGATATCCAAAAGGGAGGCCGTTTCAGCAAGCCCGCTGAAGGCAAAACGGAGGAGACACCGGCATTGATCTTGAACCGGGGCCGCCCGGTCATCACCGGGAAAACCCGGATGGGCCAGATGACAGCGGGTGCCGCCTTTTTGAAATGAAGGCAGACACGAATGACACGCACATCCAAATTCCTGCACCTCGGTGCATTGACCGCAGCCGCCACACTGTTTGTGGCCTCCGACGCCCTCGCACAAAGCGGCAATTGCGCCCCGCGTGACGCCGTGGTGGAACGTCTGGCCGAGGGCTATGGCGAAAGTCGCCAATCCATGGGCCTGGGCGCCAACAACGCCGTAATCGAGGTGTTCGCATCCGAGGAAACCGGCACTTGGACCATTACCGTTACCACTCCGAACGGGCTGACCTGCCTTGTGGCTTCGGGCCAATCCTATGAAACACTGGCAGAGGCTCTGCCCGCCAAAGGCAACGACGCCTGATCTTTCCTTGCAAGAAGCGGTCGATCGCTTCTTGGTCACAGGCGCACCTGTCGAGCAGGCCTGCGCAGCATTGATCCAAAACTCAGGCTCAGGCGGATGCGACCCCGCCTTGCCTTGCTTTAGCTTAACGCATCCCATATCAGCTTGCTGCCTGTCACGCTGAGCAGCACATATGTCAGCGCAAAAAACAACCGCTCGGGCACCAAATGGTGCGCGCGCACCCCTAGCCACGCCCCCAAAAGGGCAAAAGGTGCCAGAGCCAGATTGGCCCATGCGGTCTGAACCGTGAACAGCCCCAAAAATGCATACGGGATGAACTTGGCGATGTTGATCGCCCAGAACACCAGCACTGTCGTCGCCTGAAATCGCGTCTTGTCGATCCCGAGCGACAATAGATAGACGGCCGCCGGTGGCCCGCCCGCATGGCTGACAAAGCTGGTAAAGCCGGCCACGGCACCTGCCAACGCCCCGGCCCAACCAGGCAAGGCGCGTGACGCGGCCCGCACCCACCCGCGCGCTTCGGCCAGTTTCCAAAAAACGAAAGCCAGCGATATCGCCCCAATCAGAAAACGGAACACGTCCGGTTCCGCAATTCGGTAAAGGGCGGCCCCCAGCGCCACCCCCGGCAACCCGCCCAAGATCAGCAGCACCGCCGCGCGGGCGTCCCATTTGCGCCAGTATGGTCTTAGCGTGCTGACATCAATCAGCATCAAAAGCGGCAGCATGACCCCCAGCGCCAAGCCCGGATCAATCACCAACGCCAAGATCGAGGCGGATGCAAATGCCGCGCCGGACCCGAATCCTCCCTTCGACACGCCTGCAAACATCACTGCCGGGCCTGCAATCAGAAAGAACGTCAGATCAAGCGTCAGCATAAAGCTCTCGTTGGGTGTCGTTGAGGTGGCATACACACAGGCAGGCCATTCCGGCCCACTGAAGCGGAATTTCCCAGCAACAGCAATCCACTTGACCGTCAGCCGTACCCAGAGAGATGCAACGCATGATGCCGCACAGCAGCAGGCGTGCTTGCGCAGAGCGCGCGGATTGGTATAGCACAGGCGCAATTTCAACCGAACACCGGAGAGAACTCTCATGGCCAGACCCAAGATTGCGCTGATCGGCGCAGGTCAAATCGGCGGCACGCTCGCACATTTGGCGGCCCTCAAAGAACTCGGCGACGTCGTCTTGTTCGACATCGCCGAAGGTATCCCTGAAGGCAAAGCCCTCGACATCGCAGAAAGCGGCCCCTCGGCAAAGTTCGACGCAAAAATGTCCGGCACCCAGTCTTATGCGGACATCGCGGGCGCGGATGTGTGCATCGTGACGGCCGGTGTCGCGCGCAAACCCGGCATGAGCCGTGACGACCTGTTGGGCATCAACCTCAAGGTCATGAAATCCGTCGGCGAAGGCATCCGCGATCATGCGCCCGATGCGTTCGTGATCTGCATCACCAACCCGCTGGATGCGATGGTCTGGGCGTTGCGCGAATTCTCCGGTCTGCCAACGGAAAAGGTCTGTGGCATGGCGGGTGTTTTGGATTCCGCGCGGTTCCGTCACTTCCTTGCGGATGAATTCGATGTGTCCATGAAGGACGTAACCGCCTTCGTTCTGGGCGGGCATGGCGATACGATGGTGCCGCTGGTCCGCTACTCGACCGTTGCAGGTATCCCTCTGCCAGACCTGATCAAGATGGGCTGGACCACGCAGGAGAAAATGGACGCGATCGTGCAGCGCACCCGTGACGGCGGCGCCGAAATCGTTGGCCTTTTGAAAACCGGTTCGGCGTTTTATGCACCCGCCACTTCAGCCATCGAAATGGCCGAAAGCTATCTCAAGGACCAAAAACGCGTGCTGCCGTGTGCCGCGTACGTGGATGGCGCCTATGGCTTGGACGGGTTTTACGTTGGCGTGCCCACAGTAATCGGCGCAGGCGGCATCGAACGCGTCGTCGAGATTTCGATGAACAAGGACGAGCAGGCCATGTTCGACAGTTCCGTCAATGCTGTCAAAGGCCTGGTTGAAGCGTGCAAAGGCATCGACAACAGCCTTGCATGATCTGTTGGGCGTCCGACCCAACGCCATAGTCAGATGATCACATAAAAAAGGGCAGCCTCAGCAATCGCCGGGGCTGCCCTTTTGTTCAAATACACCATGGTCACCGAATTTGAGGCAGCCCGGAGTCTACGCCTGCGAATATAAATACGCAGATTGCTAAAATGATCACGGCTCTCATGCCCGATCCCCACTCTAAAAAGTCCCACTCTGCCATGCGAAATCTGCACGGCACGCTTGATTGTCACGCCGCATTTCGGCCACAATCAAGCCACAATTAAGCCTTTTCTCGTTCCGGTAGTGGAAACAAATTGTTTCCACATCTTATGCCGCCCCGAAGAGCAAACAATCACAAGTACCTCGAAAGTTTCGCGATAGATCAGTGACCCAATATACCTGATTTTCCCGGATCGAATCACTGGTACGCCCCGTCGGAGCAAATCTTGTGATCACAGGATTTTGGCGTGTGATCACAAAAACTGCATTTCTGCCGAAATCGGTACAAAACTTGGAAAACTGTTTTTGATCAGCGCATCACGGATCGTATACCCGCTACTGACAGCCAACACATCAGGACGGGACCACATTCCATGAATATCCACGAATACCAGGCAAAAGCACTACTGCGCAGCTACGGCGCTCCGGTTTCTGACGGCCGCGTGGTCCTGAAAGCCGAAGAGGCGAAAACAGCCGCAGGTGCCATGGACGGCCCGATGTGGGTGGTCAAGGCGCAGATCCACGCGGGCGGACGCGGCAAAGGCAAGTTCAAAGAACCCGACGCGGGCGACAAGGGCGGCGTGCGGCTGACCAAATCGGTCGAAGAGGCTGCCGAGGAAGCCAAGAAAATGCTGGGCCGCACGCTGGTCACGCATCAGACGGGACCGGCCGGCAAACAGGTCAACCGTATCTACATCGAAGACGGCTCTGGCATTGAAACCGAGCTTTACCTCGCCCTGCTGGTCGATCGCCAGACCAGCCGCGTCAGTTTTGTGTGCTCGACCGAAGGCGGTATGGACATCGAAGAGGTGGCCGCTGCGACGCCGGAAAAAATCTTGTCCTTTTCGGTTGATCCGGCCACGGGATACCAAGCGTTCCACGGTCGCCGCATCGCGTTTTCGCTGGGGCTCGAAGGAAAGCAGATCAAACAATGCGTCGGCCTGATGGGGCTGCTCTACAAGGCGTTCATGGAAAAAGACATGGAGATGCTTGAGATCAACCCGCTGATCGTGACGGACAGCGGCGATCTTAAGGTGCTGGATGCCAAGGTCGCATTCGACGGCAACGCCATGTACCGCCACCCCGATATCGCTGAATTGCGCGACGTGACCGAAGAAGACCCCAAAGAGCTGGAAGCGTCGAAATACGACCTCAACTACATTGCGCTGGATGGTGAGATTGGCTGCATGGTCAATGGTGCGGGTCTGGCGATGGCCACGATGGACATCATCAAGCTCTATGGTGCGGAGCCTGCCAACTTTCTGGATGTGGGCGGTGGTGCGACCAAGGAAAAGGTCACCGAGGCGTTCAAGATCATCACGTCTGATCCGCAAGTCAAAGGCATTCTGGTCAACATTTTCGGCGGCATCATGCGCTGCGATGTGATCGCCGAGGGCGTCGTGGCGGCGGTGAAAGAAGTCGGCCTCAAGGTGCCGCTGGTCGTGCGGCTTGAGGGCACGAACGTCCAAGAGGGCAAGGACATCATCAACAATTCCGATGTGGATGTGATTGCAGCAGATAACCTCAAGGACGGCGCACAAAAAATCGTGAAAGCGGTCAAGGGCTAAAGACAATGGCAGGCGCTTTGTCCTTCCACGCTTTGGCGGCCAGATTTGCTCTGGGCAGCATCCTGGTTGCATTATCTGCTCCGCAAGGCCACGCCGAGTTTGCGGACAACCGGTCATTGATGTTTATCTTTGATCAATGTGCCGATAGCCATCCGAGCTTCGACACGATCGCGCAAAGCGCCAACGCCTATGGTTTTGACAGCTCCGAGCTCGCACCCGGGCATATCCGCTACAACAACCCCGTTGAGCACCCAAACAGCTTTCTCGAAGTCAAAAGCCTTGAAAACGGCTCAAGTCACTGCATCGCTTATAACGCCAACGTCCCTGTCTCAAAGGCGATAGCAGATTTCAATCTTCTCGTTCTGCCGCATCTCAAATTCGGCACCCCGATTGAGACTGCCGTCGAAAACAGCGCGCTGGCATACCAGTTCTCCGGAATGCTTTACGACCTTTGGGTTTATATTTCCCCATTGCAGGGCGGTGGGTCAGCGATGATCGTACAAGTGGCCAATGCAGATCAAAACACCGCCGACAGCCTTACCCTGAACGGACAGGAGATAAACTGGCGGCCGAGCGGAGGTGTGCCCAGTTCGGATTTTCGCATCGCGTTTGGTTTCTTTTGCATGGGCGCGATACCAAATTTTGAAAACAGTGTGCCAGCGATGCGCAACACCGGCGCGGTTGTGCAACCGATCGGAAATGGACAATCGGTTTCCTGGCCGGGTGCTTCGGTGTCATTCTACCTTGAAAGCGCGACTGCATCGACTCCAGGCCAGTGCCAAATCTCAAGTCCAGATGTCTCGCTTGCCGAGATCAATGGGATCGGTCGTACTCAACTCTCCGATTTAGGCAACGAAGAAGACCAGTCCGACGGGACACGAGTTTGGCGGTTCCCCGATGCTCGTTTCGGTAACCCCGGAGCGTTGGCCTATTCGTTCACAATACCGGGCTCCGACACCCACGGGTTGGCCATTCAGATGAACGACATTGATCGGGATCAATAATGCTCCAACCCGCTCCATATCGCCCCTGCCCTCTGTGTGGCAGCATGGACTGCGCCCCGGAAAAGGCCTATTCGCCAGATCCGTGGCAGGTGGTGACGTGCGGAAAATGCGCAATGACTTATTTGCGCAATCCGGTGGCCTATGACGCGCTGGAGGAAGATTTCGCTTGGGAAAAGACCTATGTCGCCAAGGCGGAAGCTTCCAAAGGTTCCACCCCCGCGAGCCGCGCAATGCGCACTATCCGTGGCAAACTGGGGCTGTTGCACCGCGACAAACAGGCCAAGTTTCGGCAGTGGTTCAATGATGGGCATGTGTTGGATATCGGCTGCGGCACCGGCACCCGGATCGAACCACCGATGACCCCTTACGGCATCGAGCTGAGCACCGGCCTGCACGCGCAGGCCGATCAGATCATGCGCAGTCGGGGCGGCTATTGCGTCAAGGGTGCCGGAGCAGAGGCGATCTGGGAATTTGACGAGGGCCAGCTCGATGGTGTCGTGATGTTTTCGTACCTTGAGCATGAAACCGACGTGCTGGGCGTGCTCAAGGGGGCGTATCGCGCGCTCAAGAAAACGGGTGCGGTGTTCATCCGCGTGCCAAACTTCGGCAGCCTGAACCGCCGTGTGATCGGACCCAAATGGTGCGGGTTCCGCTATCCCGATCATGTCAATTATTTCACGCTGGCCACTTTGAAAGACGCGGCCAAGCGCGCTGGGTTTTCCACGCAGCTGATCAATTCGGTGAGCTTGCCGGTGGATGACAATGTGACCGTCCTTCTCAGAAAGGCCGCCGCATGACCCCGTTTCAGCGCATCAATCTGACCGTCGGTATGATCATCCTCGTGGTCTTGAGCGCAGCCGCCGTGCGCGCGCAAACCTTTCAGGACGCCGTACGGGCAAATTTCGTGCTGGCCACGGACCTGTGCCTCAGCGTGATGATCCAGCGGACCCTACCCGCCACGGCCTTCGGAACGGCCGGGTTTACCTATCAGACTGTGGACCGTGGCGTGAACCAATACGGGATTCATCGCGGCTATGACCATTATTTTGATGCCCCCGCCGAAACTGCGCGCGCCGAGGTCGACGATCCCAACCGCATCGCGGGCTTGTGTTATGCCTTCACCGCCCATCTGTCGCTGCCCGAGGCCAGCCAGCTTGTGGCCGGTCTCATCACACAGCGCTACCCATCCGTTGACAGCAGCAGACCCAACCAGTGGGTCATTCGCGCAGGAGAGTTGCCCCTGATCGTCAACATCTCGCAAGGCTCAAATACGGCGCAACTGGCTGCAGGGCCAAACGCCGTCTCCGTTTCAATGACATATCCCGGATAACCAAACCAAAGGACCAACCAATGGCCGTACTCATCGACGAAAACACCAAAGTCATCTGTCAGGGGCTCACCGGCTCTCAGGGCACGTTCCACACGGAACAGGCGATTGCTTACGGCACCAAAATGGTTGGCGGCGTGACCCCCGGCAAGGGCGGCCAAACGCATCTGGACCTTCCGGTCTTTAACTCCGTGCACGAGGCACGCCACGTCACGCAGGCCAATGCGAGCGTGATCTACGTGCCGCCCCCCTTTGCTGCGGATTCCATTCTGGAAGCCATCGACGCGGAGATGGAGCTGATCGTGTGCATCACAGAAGGCATTCCTGTTCTGGACATGATGCGTGTCCAGCGCGCGCTTGAGGGATCCAAATCCCGGCTGATCGGGCCGAATTGCCCCGGTGTGATTACTCCCGATGCGTGCAAAATCGGTATTATGCCGGGTCATATCCACAAACGCGGGTCCTGCGGTGTGGTCTCACGCTCCGGCACGCTGACCTATGAGGCCGTCAAGCAAACAACCGATCTGGGGCTGGGGCAATCGTCGGCCGTGGGCATTGGCGGCGACCCGATCAAAGGGACCGAGCATATCGACGTTTTGGAAATGTTTTTGGCCGACCCCGAAACCACAGTCGATCATCATGATCGGCGAGATCGGCGGCTCCGCCGAGGAAGACGCGGCACAGTTCTTGGCAGATGAAAAGAAAAAGGGCCGCTGGAAGCCCACCGCTGGATTCATTGCGGGCCGCACAGCTCCTCCGGGTCGCCGCATGGGCCATGCCGGCGCAATCGTTGCGGGCGGCAAAGGTGGTGCAGAAGACAAAATCGAAGCTATGCGTGCCGCTGGCATCGTGGTCGCCGACAGCCCCGCCACGCTGGGCGAAGCGGTGCAGGAAGCGATTGCAAAGGGGTAACATGACCTTCGCCGACGCCATCAGGACGTGCTTTCGCAAGTACATCACCTTCTCCGGTCGCGCCACGCGGTCGGAGTATTGGTGGTTTTTCCTGTTTGGCATTCTTGGCAATATCGTGACCGGTATATTCGACGGGGTGCTTTTCGACAGTGTGACCATCGAAAGCGATGTCACCGATACCAGTGCCAGCGTTCGGGCCGAGAATACCGGCCCCATTGGCGCGCTGTTTGCGCTCGTCATTTTGATCCCGTCCCTCGCCGTTGGCTGGCGGCGGATGCACGACACCGGTCGCTCGGGCCTCTATCTGCTTTATCCGATCATCGTCATGGTCGGGATCGGGCTGTTTCTGTCGATCTTTGGCGACTTCGGCTTGACAGAACCCGGCCAACTGACCGGGCCCGTTGCTCTGATCACAGTGCTCGCCATGATCGTCCTGCTCATCTCGCCTTTCCTTGTCCTTTGGTGGCTCACCCGCCCCTCCCAACCCGGCCCCAATCCTTACGGTCCCAACCCACATGAGGTGTCTCCATGACCGACCATCCCCAAAACGACCAATTCCATGCTTCCTCCTTCATGCAGGGGCACAATGCGGAATATCTCGAACAGATGTATGCGCGCTACGCCAATGACCCCGGTGCGGTCGACGAGGCGTGGCAAGCGTTCTTCAAGGCGATGGGCGATGACGAGGTATCCGTCAAACGCGAGGCGCAGGGGCCAAGTTGGGCGCGCACCGATTGGCCGCCCCAGCCCGGCGACGACCTGACCGCAGCACTGACGGGTGAGTGGGCGCCCGAGCCTGAAATCAAAGGTGCGGGCGACAAGATCAAGGCCAAGGCGGCGGAAAAAGGCGTTGAGGTCACAGACGATCAGATCAAACGCGCGGTGCTGGACAGCATCCGTGCGCTGATGATCATCCGCGCCTACCGCATCCGGGGCCATCTGGTGGCCAATCTCGATCCGCTGGGCATGCGCGATCAAACCCCGCACCCGGAGCTTGACCCCAAATCATACGGCTTCACCGAGGCTGACATGGATCGCCCGATTTTCATCGACAACGTGCTGGGGCTGCAGGTCGCCTCCATGCGGCAGATCATGGACATCGTCAAACGCACCTACTGCGGCACCTTTGCGCTGCAATACATGCATATTTCCGATCCTGAAGAAGCCGGTTGGCTGAAAGAGCGGATCGAAGGCTACGGCAAGGAAATTGCCTTCACCCGCGAAGGCCGCAAGGCGATCCTGTCCAAGCTGGTCGAGGCCGAGGGCTTCGAGAAATTCCTGCACGTCAAATACATGGGCACCAAACGGTTCGGCCTTGATGGCGGCGAAAGCCTCGTTCCCGCGATGGAACAGATCATCAAGCGCGGCGGCGCCTTGGGCGTCAAGGAGATCGTGATCGGCATGCCCCACCGCGGGCGGTTGAGCGTGTTGGCCAATGTGATGGCCAAGCCCTACAAGGCGATCTTCAACGAATTTCAGGGCGGCAGCTTCAAGCCCGAGGATGTGGACGGGTCCGGCGATGTGAAATATCACCTTGGCGCGTCCAGCGACCGTGAGTTTGACGGCAACTCTGTCCACCTCAGCCTGACCGCCAACCCAAGCCACCTCGAGGCCGTGAACCCCGTGGTCATTGGCAAGGTGCGCGCGAAACAGGACCAACGGGGCGATACCGAACGCACATCCGTGATGCCCATCCTGCTGCACGGCGATGCGGCCTTTGCCGGGCAAGGCGTCGTGGCGGAGTGTTTCGCGCTTTCGGGGCTCAAGGGCCACAAGGCGGGTGGCACGATGCATATCGTGGTGAACAACCAGATCGGCTTTACCACTGCGCCGCACTTCTCGCGCTCTTCGCCTTATCCGACCGACAATGCGCTGGTGGTCGAAGCGCCGATCTTCCACGTCAACGGCGATGACCCGGAGGCCGTGGTGCATGCCGCCAAGGTCGCCACCGAATTCCGCCAGAAATTCAAAAAGGACGTGGTGCTCGACATCTTCTGTTACCGCCGGTTCGGTCATAACGAGGGCGACGAGCCGATGTTCACCAACCCGGTGATGTACAAGCGGATCAAGGGCCACAAGACCACGCTCAGCCTCTATACTGAACGGCTGGTGCGCGACGGTTTGATCCCCGAAGGCGAGATCGAAGATATGAAGGCCGCGTTTCAGGCCCGCATGAACGAAGAATTCGAGGCGGGCAAGGAATACCGTCCCAACAAGGCCGATTGGCTGGATGGCAAGTGGTCACACCTCGACAAGCAGGAAGAAAAATACCAGCGCGGCGAGACGGCGATCAAGCCAGAGACGCTCGCCGATGTGGGCAGTGCACTGACCACGCTGCCTGATGGCTTCCCGCTGCATAAAACAGTGGACCGGCTTCTGGATGCCAAGCGCAATATGTTCGAGACGGGCGAAGGCTTCGATTGGGCCACGGCGGAGGCGATTGCCTTCGGCTCACTGCTGACAGAAGGGTTCCCAGTGCGACTGGCCGGGCAAGACAGCACGCGCGGCACCTTCTCTCAGCGCCACTCCGGTTTCATCCATCAGGACACCGAAGAACGCTACTATCCGCTCAACCACGTGCGCGCAGGACAGGCGCAGTACGAGGTGATCGACTCCATGCTCAGCGAATACGCGGTGCTGGGTTTTGAATACGGTTATTCGCTGGCCGAACCCAATGCACTGACCCTTTGGGAGGCGCAGTTTGGTGATTTTGCCAACGGCGCGCAGATCATGTTCGACCAGTTCATCAGTTCGGGCGAAAGCAAATGGCTTCGCATGTCGGGCCTTGTGGTGCTGTTGCCCCACGGGTTCGAAGGTCAAGGGCCAGAGCACTCTTCCGCCCGCCTCGAACGGTTCTTGCAGATGTGCGGACAGGACAACTGGATCGTGGCCAATTGCACCACCCCGGCCAACTATTTCCACATTCTGCGCCGGCAAATCCACCGCACGTTCCGCAAGCCACTGATCCTGATGACCCCGAAATCCCTTTTGCGCCACAAGCTGGCCGTATCCAAGGCCGAGGAATTCACGACCGGATCGTCCTTCCACCGCGTCTTGTGGGATGACGCCCAACAGGGACTGTCGGACACCAAGCTGGTCGCAGACAAGAAAATCAAGCGCGTGGTGATGTGTTCGGGCAAGGTCTACTATGACCTGCTGGAGGAACGTGACGCGCGCGGCATCGACGATATCTACCTGATGCGGGTCGAACAGTTCTACCCCTTCCCGGCCCAATCCGTCGTCAAAGAGCTAGAACGCTTCAAACAGGCGGAAGTCATCTGGTGTCAGGAAGAGCCCAAGAACCAGGGCGGCTGGACTTTTATCGAACCCAACATCGAATGGGTTCTTGGCCGCATCAACGCCAAACATGCCCGGCCCCGCTACGTGGGCCGCGCCACCTCCGCCTCGCCCGCCACAGGCCTGGCGTCTCAGCACAAAGCACAACAAGCAGCGCTCGTGAACGAAGCGCTGAGCATTGAAGGAAACTAAGCCATGAGCACCGAAGTCCGCGTCCCGACATTGGGCGAATCCGTTACCGAAGCGACCGTGGCCACATGGTTCAAGAAACCCGGCGATGCCGTGGCGGTTGATGAAATGCTGTGCGAGTTGGAGACCGACAAGGTCACCGTCGAAGTGCCCAGCCCCGTGGCCGGCACGATGGGCGACATCATCGCGGCCGAAGGCGATACCGTTGGCGTCGATGCCCTTCTCGCCATGATCAGCGAAGGGGCCGACGCCGCCGCAGCACCCGCCCCTGCCGCTAAGACTGAAGCGCCGAAATCAGGCGGTGCATCAGTTGATGTCATGGTCCCGACCTTGGGCGAAAGCGTGACCGAGGCGACCGTGTCCACGTGGTTCAAGGCCGTGGGTGACACCGTGGCGCAAGACGAAATGCTGTGTGAGTTGGAAACCGACAAAGTCAGCGTCGAGGTGCCCAGCCCCGCCGCCGGCACGATCACCGAAATTCTGGCGCCAGAAGGCACCACCGTGGATGCGACGGCCAAACTCGCTGTGATTTCTGCTGGTGAGGGGGCCGCTGCCGCTCCAACACCTGCCGCTGCCGCCCCGACACCCGCTGCTGCCCCCGCACCCGGCAAGGATGTAGAAGATGCCCCATCCGCCAAGAAGGCAATGGCCGAAGCGGGCCTCAGCGCGGATCAAGTGACCGGCACAGGCCGCGATGGCCGCGTTATGAAAGAGGACGTTGCCGCCGCCGTAGCCGCCGCTGGATCGGCCCCGACCGCAGCCCCCGCCGCAGCGATCCCGCGCGCACCCGTCGCCGCTGATGACGCCGCCCGTGAGGAACGGGTCAAGATGACCCGCCTGCGCCAGACCATCGCCAAGCGCCTGAAAGACAGCCAGAACACCGCCGCCATGCTGACCACCTACAACGAGGTCGACATGACCGAGGTGATGGCCCTGCGCAACGAATACAAAGATCTGTTCCTGAAGAAACACGGTGTCAAATTGGGCTTTATGTCCTTCTTCACCAAGGCGTGCTGTCATGCGCTGCGCGAAGTGCCGGAGGTCAACGCGGAAATTGACGGCACCGACATCGTCTACAAGAACTTCGTCCACATGGGCATTGCCGCCGGTACGCCCACCGGCCTTGTGGTGCCCGTGATCCGCGATGCCGACGCAATGTCCTTCCATGCGATCGAACAAGCCATCGCCGAAAAAGGCGCCCGCGCCCGCGACGGCAAACTCAGCATGGCCGAAATGCAGGGCGGCACCTTCACGATCTCCAACGGCGGCGTCTACGGCTCACTGATGTCCTCGCCGATCCTGAACCCACCACAATCCGGCATCCTCGGCATGCACAAAATCCAGGACCGTCCGATGGCGATAAAGGGCGAAATCGTCATTCGCCCGATGATGTATCTGGCGCTGAGCTACGACCACCGCATCGTCGACGGCAAAGGCGCCGTGACGTTCCTTGTGCGCGTGAAAGAAGCGCTGGAAGATCCGCGGCGGTTGTTGATGGATTTGTGATCTTATGAACCGCATGAAACATAGGGCAGCGCCCAATCCGAGGGGTAGGAAGCAAAGCGCCCGCCCCGTGGGGGAGGTTCGGGCGCGGCCCGGCGATGCCCGGAATGATATAGAAACTGAAACGCCTTGACTGAGAATTCGGAAATATCCCGTCTTGAACAAGCAAATGTACTGGGCTTGTCATTTGTACGGAGCGTCATACTGCTTAATGGTGGAGGCATGCTAGCAGTGCTGACTTTTTTGGGAAACGCTTCCGCAAACGTCAGCATTCAAACACCACTAGATCGCATCAGGTACTCACTGACAGGTTTCTTAATTGGCGTTCTTATAATGCTCTTCGCCTTGCTAGTTTCTTATGCATACACTGCAAGCCACCCGGACACAGGATTTCACCACTTCTTCGACAAATGGGTGATCTCTATAAATGCTGTGTTCGGCTTTTTGCCTTTGGTTGCATTCGGAGCAGGTGTTTCAATGCTCATCTTCGGTGCCGAACTGGCAAGATGACCAAGAGAAATGTCATCACTTTTGCCAAGAAGAACGACAAATCACCAGCAGCGCTATTGTGCGCTACCAGATTAAAATGAGGAATCCCCAATGACCGAAACCACTATCCTCGCCCTCTACGGCCTGCTGGTCGTCGTCACCCTCGTGCTGCAGGCCACCGGGGCCTTCACACAGCTTGGCATGGGATACCTGCTCGGCAGCCGCGACGAAGACCGCACCGTCACCGGCATGTCCGCCCGCCTTGACCGCGCGCTCGGCAACTCCGTCACCGCAATGGCGCTCTTTGCTCCGGTGATCCTCATTCACACGACCCAAGGCTCCACTTCGAACCAAACACTTCTTCTTTCTCAGGCCTTCCTCATCGGCCGGATTGTCTACCTGCCCGCATATGTCTTCGGGCTGATCGGCATCCGCACGCTGGCTTGGGCGCTTGGTTTCATCGCCACCGCAATTCTCTACTTCCTCGCCCTATGACCCCCGAACTGACCGTCCTCACCCTCGCAGCCCTGCTTCAGGTCGTCCAATTCGCCCTGATGTCCATCCCTGCGAACCTCGAATTGGGCACCTCCAAGACCCTGTCGCCCCGCGACCCGGAACGCCTGGGCGGCGACATCCAATCCCTTGTCTCTCCCCGCACCGGTCGCCTGATCCGCGCGATGAACAACCATTTCGAAGCACTGATCCTCTTCACCATCGCCGTCCTGGTCATCACCCTCTCGGATCAATCCACCCCCCTCACCCAAACCTGCGCATGGGTCTATCTCGCCGCCCGCGTAGCCTATGTCCCGGCCTACGCTTTCGGTCTCACGCCATGGCGCTCACTTATTTGGTTCACGGGCTTTCTGGCCACTTGCACTATGCTGATCGCGGCCCTGATATGATCCTTCAGTGTTCCGCAAAATATGCCGGGGGAGGTGCCATTGGCACCGGGGGCAGCGCCCCCAAGACCAACCCTCGCCAATCTCCCAATCCACCGTGCGCCTCGCACCGACACAATACAGACGTTATACTTACGTAACACCGACGTCCCAAATCAAAGGATTTGACCCCATGGCAAGCTACGACGTGATCATCATCGGCTCCGGCCCCGGCGGCTATGTCTGCGCCATCCGCTGCGCACAACTTGGCCTCAAAGTGGCCTGTGTCGAAGGACGCGAGACCTTGGGCGGCACCTGCTTGAACGTTGGCTGCATCCCCTCCAAAGCCCTTTTGCACGCGTCCCACATGCTGCACGAGGCAGAGCACAACTTCGCCACCATGGGTCTCAAGGGCAAAAGCCCCTCCGTCGATTGGAAACAGATGCTCGCCTACAAGGACGACACCATCGGCCAAAACACCAAGGGCATCGAATTTCTGTTCAAAAAGAACAAGGTAGATTGGATCAAAGGCTGGGCGACAATCCCGGAAGCGGGTAAGGTCAAGGTCGGCGATGACGTTCATGAGGCCAAAAACATTATCGTCGCGACAGGGTCCGAAGCGGCTTCTCTCCCCGGCGTTGAAGTCGACGAAAAAATCGTCGTCACATCGACCGGCGCGCTCGAGCTTGGCAAAGTGCCCAAGAAGATGGTCGTGATCGGCGCAGGCGTCATCGGGCTGGAACTGGGTTCCGTCTACGCGCGCCTCGGGGCGGAGGTCACGGTCATAGAGTACCTCGATGTCATCACCCCGGGCATGGACGCAGACATTCAGAAAGCCTTTCAGAAAACGCTCAAAAAGCAGGGTCTTACCTTTATCATGGGCGCCGCCGTGCAAAAGACCGACGCGACCAAGACCAAGGCCAAGGTCACCTATAAACTGCGCAAGGATGACAGCGAACATGTCATTGACGCAGATGTGGTTTTGCTGGCCACAGGCCGCAAACCCTTCACCGACGGGCTCGGTCTCGACGCGCTCGGTGTGGAAATGTCCCCACGCGGACAGATCGCGGTTGATGCCCATTGGCAGACAAATGTGCCGGGCATTTACGCGATTGGTGATGTGATCGACGGGCCAATGCTGGCCCACAAAGCCGAAGATGAGGGCATGGCCGCCGCCGAGACAGTTGCGGGCAAGCATGGCCACGTCAACTACGGCGTCATTCCCGGTGTGATCTACACTCACCCTGAAGTGGCCAACGTCGGCGCCACCGAAGAGCAACTCAAAGCGGATGGTCGCGCCTATAAGGTTGGCAAGTTTTCCTTTATGGGCAACGCGCGGGCCAAGGCGAATTTCTCAGGCGACGGCTTTGTGAAAATCCTCGCTGACAAATCGACCGACCGCATTCTGGGCGCGCATATCATCGGCCCCGGTGCGGGTGATTTGATCCATGAGGTCTGCGTTGCCATGGAGTTTGGCGCATCCGCTCAGGATCTTGCAATGACCTGCCATGCGCATCCCACCTACTCTGAAGCCGTGCGCGAAGCAGCACTTGCTTGTGGTGACGGTCCGATCCACATGTAAATTCAGGATGGTGACCGGGGGCACGGCGTGGCAAAGCGGCCTCATGTCACCATCCTTATCTCAGTTGGGTTCTTTTGGTACATAGTCCTCGACTGGTTCCACCGTTCGCGCCCGCTCGAACCGAATACCGCAGTTTTTCTGAATGCTTGCCTGCTCCAGCGCATTCAACTCACCCTTCAACCGCGACAATTCCGCAGCCGTTTGCTTGTCACCTTTGATGAAAAACGCAGCGGGCCAAAACAACACCAACGCCACACCAGTTGCGACCGCATCACTCTGTGCCTTCTTGTTTTGCACCCCGGAAATCTCCGCTGCACGCGACGAGATACGGGTGGCTTCCTGCTGAATCTGGCGACAGGAAAACGACTGGTAGGTCAGCGGCGAAACGTAACTGCCACTCACATCTTCGGCTTTTTGTGCACACCCCGCCACGACGATTGCCGTGGCAGCCAGAACAGCTGTCACCCTATTTAACATTCTGTCTTCCTTTAGTTTTTCTTGCCTGCGCGCCTCTAGCACCGACACGCGGAGAAACACAATGACGCGGTGTGCGGTATTTTCAGAAAACTTGCTCTACCACATCGTTCGGGCCGCGCGTGCGCCCCACGCGCTATCGTAAGGCTCTCCGCCCTCTTCGCCGTTCGTCATCTCGGACAGGATTTCGCCTACACTCGGCAGCATGCCGGATTGGTCCTCGCCTGACCACGTGCCCGCGCGCATCAACGCACGCGCACATTGGGTGTAGATTTCGCCAATCGTCACAACGATCACCGTCGCAGGTTGCCGACCAGATTTGTCGAACCGGGCGCGTAAATCGGCGTCTGCAGTCAGCACCGCCGTCCCATTCACCCGCACGACATTGTTGGATCCGGGCACCAGAAACATCAAAGAGACCCGCCCATCCCGCACGATGTTGCGCAGGGAATCCAATCGGTTGTTGCCGCGCCAATCGGGCATCGCCAAGGTGCCGGCGTCCAACTCCAGCACGGCAGGACCGTCATCGCCACGCGGGCTGCCGTCCGTCCCATCCGGCCCGACGGTGGACAAAACACACAGTTTTGAGGCCATGATCCATTGGCGGTAAAGCGGCGTCATCGACTTGGCCACTTTGCGCAAGGCGGGCGCGCCCGGCTCGCCATAAAGCGCCTCCAGCCCCTCAATCGTATCTATCGCATCAAACGTCGCCATCCGCCTGAAACCCCGCTTCTGCCATCAATGCCTCTGAACGCGCCTCCACATCTGTTTCAAGCCGTTTCATAAAGGCATCGCGCGTGAGGCCCGGCTCAATCAGTGGCAAAAACTCGACCACTGCCACACCGGGTTTGCGCAGCAACCCGTGCTTGGGCCAGAGCACGCCCACGTTCGTCGCAACCGGGCTGCATGGCTGCCCCAACTGCTCATAAAGAACGCCAGTTCCGACTTTATAAGGAAGTTTCGCGCCCGGAGCCACGCGCGTGCCTTGACTGTAAATGATCAATTGGCCCGGCTCGACTTTCTTTTCGGCCACGTCCCGCACCATCTTGTCGATGGCCGCCCCGCGCTTGCCCCGATCAACCGCGACGCAATTCAACATCCGCGCATATTGGCCAACCACAGGGGTCCACAGGATTTCCTTTTTCATGATGAACTTGGCCTGCGGCAGCGCCGTAAAGATCATCATGATGTCGAGAAACGACTGGTGCTTGGCCGCCACGACCACCTCGCCCGAAGGGGGCGTTCCGCGCACCTCGCAGCGGATACCGACCATCCACCGCGCCGTCCAGAACACCCAACGGGAATAGGTTTTGCAACACGCGCGCGCGCCTGTTGTGCTGAAAAGAGCCCAGGGAGCGAACGCCAGACCAATGATCGGCATCATGACATACATCTGACCGATAAAAAGCGCAGAGCGTACATATTGCAGCATTAGGATAAGCCTCGCAGCGTGCGCCGGGCCGCCGCTCCTGTCGCCGTAAAGGCCACCGCAGCAGCCATAATCGGGATCAGCAACGCCACCGCCCAGCTTGCCCCCTGAAAGCCCAGACCGGTCAGCACGCCTGCCGTGTCGGAGGCCCGCGGCAGCAACAAAACTGCTCCAAGCCCAAGTGCCGTGCCCAAGGCCGCGCCGGTCAGGCTGCGCAGGGTGAAACGGCGGATGAACGCTTGTTCGATATAGGCATCCGTCGCACCCACCAGCCGCAGCGTCGATATCACTTGCGCGGTCGCTGCCAATGCGGCCTGCGCGGCCAGCGTCACGATTGCAGCCGTGGTCAGCACGATCAGCCCGGTGGCCAGCCAACCCAGCAGACGCAATCGGCCCGCCGCCTTGACCAGCGGTTCGCGCCAGCGCGTGTGATCGTCCAAGACAGCGCCCGGCACCTCTGCCGCGAGGCGCAGGCGTAGGCCCGCCGCGTCAAAACCGTCGCCCTCTTCGATCACCTCGATCAGCCGCGGCACTGGCAAGGCGCTCAGGTCCAGATCATTGCCAAACCACGGCGCCAAAAGCGCGCGCTGTTCGGCGTCATCCAGCACGCGGGCAAAGGCCACACCTGCGGTCGTCTCCAGAATATTCATGGCAGCCTGTGTTTGGGCCACGCGTTGTTCAACCGGGGCCACGATGCGAATGGTGGCCGTACGCGCCAGTTCTTCGCCCCAACGGTCGGCAAGTCGGCCAGCCGCCATCGACAAAGCCAGCGCAAAAACCGCCAGAAAGGCCATGGCCGCAGCAGCAAAAAACGTCAGTTGAGCCGTGAAACCGGATGGTGGAACAACCCTGTCGGCATGCACGTCGCCCAGCAGCATTCGGCGCGATATGATCCACAACACGTTCACAAATCGGCCCCTGCCAGTTGCACCCGCTTGTTGGCAATCCGCAGCACACGCGCCTGCACGGAGGTTTTGGCCGCGCGGATCAGGCTCAGGTCGTGGGTGGCGATCAATACCGTCTTGCCCATCTTGTTCAGCTCCACCAGCAGGCGCAGCAAGCGTTGCGACATCTCCCAATCCACGTTGCCGGTCGGCTCATCCGCGATCACCACATCGGGCGACATGATGACGGCCCGCGCAAGGGCCGCGCGCTGACGTTCGCCGCCCGACAGCTCAGGTGGCAGCGCGCCGGCGCGTTCCTTTAATCCGACCCATGCCAGCAATTCCTGCAAATCCGGTCCCGCGGCTTCTTCGTGGCGGTTCGACACGGTCAGCGGCAAAGCGATGTTGTCGCTGACGGACAGGTGATCGAGGAACTGGCAATCCTGATGCACGACACCCACGCGGCGGCGCAACATTGCCACGTCGTCACGCTCCATCGCGCGCAAGTCGCGGCCAAAGGCGCGCACTTCGCCCTCCGTCGGCATCAACGCGCCGTAGCACAATTTCAGCAGCGTGGTTTTTCCCGCACCCGAAGGGCCGGTCAGAAAATGAAACGAGCCGGGCGACAGCTTGACCGAAATATCGGACAATAACTCCCCCCCGCCATAGCTATAGCCCAGATTTTCCAGCTCGATCACGAAAGGCCCCGGTGTCTTGATTGAACCTGTTGTGCCTGAGCATCGGTCTGGTTTCAATGCACCAGTTGACTTGGTTGTGCGCAGATTGATCTTTTCGTGGCGGCGTCATGCTCCTATTGTGCACCCAAAGACAAAAACAACGGGGTCAACGATGCAGCGGGTTTCGAAATGCGCTTGATATGTCCAAACTGCGATGCGCAATACGAAGTACCGGATGAGGTCATGCCCATTGATGGGCGTGATGTGCAGTGTTCGAATTGCGGCCAGACGTGGTTCCAATACCACCCGGACCATGTTCCAGAACCGTTTGAGGATGCCGAAGAAGAGGATGCCGACGAGGAAGTCATCACGGCAGACGCACCGCCTCCCGAACCTGAACGCGCATTTGACGATGAGGATGAACCGGAGCCCGATCTTTCGGCGCTGGCCCCAAAGCGCAAGGAACTGGATCCCGCCGTCGCTGACATTCTGCGCGAAGAGGCCGAGATCGAGATCAAAGCCCGGCAAAACGAGCCATCCGGCACCGTTGAAAGTCAACCCGATCTGGGGCTTCAAGAGGGCGATAGTACGGAAGAGGCCGAAAAACGCGCCCGCGAAGCGTCTGAACGGATGGCCCGAATGCGCGGTGAGGAGCCCTCCAAAGATGACGCGGCCGAGGCAGCGGCCTCAGCAGCTGCACTTGGATCCCGGCGCGACCTGCTGCCGGACATCGAAGAGATCAACTCGACCCTGCGGTCCAGCAATGATCGTGGCACCGACGACCCGGCAGAACTTGCAAACGTTCAGGTCCGCGAAAAACGCGGCTTTCGGCGCGGGTTTTTGTTCATCCTGCTGCTCGCTGTTATCGTTCTGCTGATCTACATGAATGCGCCAGCCATTGCCGCCGCCGTTCCCGCGTTGGAGCCGCTTTTGAACGGCCTTGTAGGTCTTGTTGACAGCGGTCGCATGTGGCTCGACGGTCAGATGACCTCGCTGCTGTCATGGCTGGACGCAGCGGCCACGTCTTCCAACGGATAAGCTTCAGAAGCGATCCAGCAAGCGGTTCAGGTAATCGCGCTCTTCCTCGGGACGGCGCGTTTCGGCAGACCGGCGGCGGATTTCATCCGTCAACTCGCGCGCCCGGCCATAGCCATCGTCATTCAACGCCAATGGTCCATTGTCACCATCAGCGCCCGAATTACCCGCTTCACGACCCAACGGATCGCGTTGATCCGCGCGTCGATCAGACTGTTGCGTACCCTGACCAGGCTGTTGTGCCTGCTGTTGCTGCGACATCATCTCGCCCAGTGACCGCATCCCTTCACGCAGGGCTTCCATGGCCTGTGCCTGATTGTCGATCGCTTCGGCCAGATCATCGTTGCGCAGTGCATCTTCGGCACCTTCCATCGCGCGGCCTGCACGATCCAGCGCGTCACGGGCGGCGTCACCTTCGGGCGTACCGGCACCGGGCAATTGCCCTTGCTGACGGTTCAATTCATCACGCAGCGCTTGCTGACGCTGGGCCAGATCGCCCTTGCCTGCGCCTGGACCTTGCTCGCCACCTTCTCCGGCTTGCTGATCGCCCTCGCCCTGACCTTGGCCCTGTCCTTGACCTTGCTGGCCTTCGTGCTCTTGACCACGGCCCTGACCACCATTGCGCCCCTCATTGCCCTGGCTCTCACCAGCCTGCGCATTGGGGTTGAACTGTTCCTGCAAGTCGCGGAACGCCTGATCCGACAGGCCCTGCTGTTCGCGCAGCGTTTCGGCCAGACCTTCCATCGCCTGTTCACCCGGAGACTGTCCACCCTGACCCTGTTGGCCTTGGGTGACGCGCATGTTCTCCATCATTTCCTGCAACTGCTGCAACGCTTCCTGCGCTTCAGCCATGCGGCCCTGTTCCATTAATTCCTGAATGCGGTCCATCATCCGTTGCAGGTCATCCTGCGTCATCGTCATGGAGTTTTCAGGATTGCCCTGCTGGCCTTGTTCCCCGTTTTCCTGCTGTTGACGCTGCGCCTGACGGCTGAGTTGCTGAAGGTAATCTTCGGTGGCGCGGCGCAGTTCTTGCATCAGTTCAGCGATTTCCTCGTCTGAGGCGCCGTTCTTGATCGCCTCGTTCAATCGGTCCTGTGCACGGCGCATCCGTTCTGCGGCATCCGCCAGATCGCCTTCCTCGAGGATCAGAGCCAAGTCCCACAACTCAGATGCCAGCTCATCGCGCTGTTCTTCGGTCATGTCAAAACGCGCGAATGTCTCCAGCGTTTCAATGGCCTGACGCAAGCGCAGCGCATCGGTTTCATTGCGGAATACATCCGTCGGGCGGTAGACGACGGCGCGTAAAATCTGGCTAATCCGTGTGGTGTTGTCGCGCGACCACAGCAAATCGCGACGCTGTTCAATCACAGCAGCGGCCAGCGGGTCAAAGAACCGGCGGCCCGGCAAAAGCATCGCGCGCGGCGCTGTTTCGGCCTGCTGTTCGGAGGCATCAAGCGCGCTGAGAACGATTTCCACTGGCAGATTGGCCCATGGATGTTCCGAGAAATCTTCGATCAGATTTTCCTCGAAGGCGCTGCGGTCTCCTGCGATCGGTGTTGGCAGCGGCACCACAATCTCTGGACGCGCTTCGGGGTCGACCATTAATCCATAGGCACGCTCAACAGAGGCCAGATCCAGCGTGATCCGCGCCTCGCCAGCCTCCACACCATAGTCATCGCTCGCGGCAAAGGGCAGTGTCATTTCACCCAAAGCGGCAACGCGGGGCGCATCCAATATCTCGATCTGCGGGGGCGCGTCAGCCATCACGGCGACGGACCACGTGCGCCCACCCGGCCCGTTGATGCTGATTTCGCCGTCTTGAACAACGGTGAAATCCTGCGCGGGATCGGATACAGGCGGCACGTTGGTGCGCCCCGACACGGTTTCTGACAGCGTCAGCGCGCCCACTTCGCCGTAAAGGCGCAGGGTGATCAAACTGCCCTGCGGCAGGTTCAATTCACCTGCGGCAATATCATTCAGATAGATCGTCGGACGCCCAGTATAACGCGGGCTTTCCGCCCAACCTTCCCAGATCGGGCCACCCGCCAGTCCGCCACCTGGCGTCATATCCGCAACCGAGCCAACGCGCCAAATCGATCCGAACAAAAGCGCCACTGCAAATGCCAAAACAGCCACATAACGCAGCGCGTAGGGGTCGCGCGACGACACCCGCAAGTCGCCCGGAACGGCTTCGGCTTGGGCGGCACGTTCGGCCATACGCGCCTGGTGCGCGCGCCAGACGGCCGTCGAATTGGCGTCTTCTGCACCGATGGCCTGCGTGTCGGTCAGCGCCTGCAGAGGACGCCCCGGCAAGCTCGCATCCAGCCGCGCCAGCGCCTCGTTGCGGTGCGGCAGGCGAAATCTCGAAAACGCATAATAAAGCGCGCCCAACCCCGCGACCACAAAGGTCACAGCCAAGATCCAGACGGCCTCAACGCTTACCGAATCCTGAAGGCCCAGCATCAATGCAGCCAAAATCAGCAGACAGACCGTCATCAACGGCCAAAGGCTTTGCACCAGCCGCTCTGCCAAAATGCCAACCCACGTCAGCCGCAAAGGCCAACGCACGGCCTTGAGGCTGCGGGTCACATCATACCGGGAAAAGCTTGCCATCGGTCGTCCTCGCACTGCTGCCCAGACAGGTCATACCATCAGAGCCATTCTGGAATGGTATCTCGATTTATCATTTCGTCAAAGGTCGGACGTGGGCGGATAACCGCGAATTGATCCCCATGCACCAAAACTTCGGGAATCAGCGGCCTTGAATTGTATTCGCTGCTCATTACCGCGCCATATGCGCCAGCAGATCGGAACGCGACAAGCTCTCCGGCGGCCACGGGCGGCATCATCCGCTCTTTGGCGAAGGTGTCACCAGATTCGCAAACCGGGCCCACGATGTCAAACTTGACCTGTTCTGTGCCGGGCGCAGGTTCCACGACGGGGATAATATCGTGATAGGCTTCGTACATCGCGGGGCGGATCAGATCGTTCATCGCCCCGTCGATGATCAGAAAATCGCGGCCCTCGCCGGATTTCACGTAGATCACTTCGCTGACCATGATCCCGGCGTTGCCCGCGATCAGGCGCCCCGGCTCAATCTCGATTTCACAGCCCAAATGCCCCAGAGTGCGTTTGACCATTGCGCCGTAATCCAGCGGCAACGGGGGCGCTTGATTGCCACGCTCGTAGGGGATGCCCAAACCGCCGCCCAGATCGAGGCGCGTGATCTCATGGCCATCCGCGCGCAGTGTTTGCGTCAATTCCGCAACCTTTTCATAGGCAAGCTCAAACGGGGCAAGATCGGTCAACTGGCTGCCGATATGGACGTCAATGCCGATCACTTTCAAACCCGGTAGGGAGGCAGCAAGCTGGTACACCTCGCGGGCGCGCGCAATCGGAATGCCAAACTTGTTTTCTGACTTGCCTGTCGCGATTTTGGCGTGGGTTTTTGCATCCACATCCGGATTGACGCGGATCGTGATCGGGGCCACCTGACCCATCGACAAGGCCACGGCGTTCAGCACTTCCATCTCGGGTTCGCTCTCTACGTTGAACTGGCGAATCCCGCCTTCGAGCGCGAGGCGAATTTCGTCCGCTGTCTTGCCGACGCCTGAAAACACGATCCGGTTGCCCGGCACGCCTGCGGCCTTGGCACGGCGGTATTCCCCGCCCGACACAACATCCATGCCCGCACCCGCCTGCGCCAGCGTCTTGAGAATGGCCTGATTGCTGGCCGCTTTCATCGCATAGCAAACAAGATGATCCAAACCATCCAGCGCCTCGTCAAACAGCCGGAAATGGCGCAGCAAGGTCGCCGTGGAATAGACGTAAAACGGCGTGCCAACAGCGGCGGCAATTTCTGCCACCGGGACATCCTCGGCGTGCAATTCGCCGTTTTTGTAAAGAAAGTGATCCATCCCCTGCGCTTTATGGAAAAGCACAGGGGAATTCAATCAGCCTGGAACCTGGCCTTTGGATTCTATTTTGGGCATGTGTCGCTTGAGTTTGTCCGTTTCCGCTCTTCGGCGGGTAAGCAGAACAAATCCTCCCGTTCAGGCCTCATCGTTTCCATGAAAGTGACAATAAACAGAGGCGGAAATTGGGCACGATTGAGGCAGAAAAGCGCTCTTTTCACAGGATTGTGCCGATAGAACCACCAAATTGCGACCAAAGGTTGTATTTTTGAAAGCGGCGCACGAAAAAAGGGCGGCCGAAGCCGCCCCCAAATTTAAATGTAGTGCAGTAGAATTCAGCTTGTGCGTGTCTTGCGACGCCGCGCCATGTAGCTCAGCCCGCCGAGCGCGCCCAGCAGCATCGGCAATGCCGCAGGAACAGGCACCGGTGTCACGCTTTCGAGGACCAACGCGTCAATACCACCTGAACCACTGAACCGAACACGGATCCAATCGCCCTTTTCGATCAGGCTTGACTTGGTGCCAAACGTCAGTTGTCCGGTTTCATTTTCACCCAATGTGATGGATCCCAGGTTGCCATCCGCCTGCGTGCGGAAATCGAATGTGCCATCGTCTACAGCTGACGCGCCAAGCCAGTAGAAGGGCGTGTCGCTGTCGAGGATCAGCTTGATCCAGCCGGCGCTGGCCTCATCATCGGGCACGGATTTGCCGGCTTCCTGGCGGATCAGGATGTTGCCATCCACACCATCGTCACCCGCCGTATAGCCAGGATTTCCGTTGGGTGTGAGGTCAAGGTCCTGGCCGCAAGCCGCACTGCCGACGCATGTCGTGTCGAAAAGCGCCGCACCCGCAGCGGCATCACTGTTCGCCAGATCAAATTTGAAGGTAAAGCCATCTTCGCTGTAGGTGGTCAGTGGCGTGGCCGACGCGCCGGTTGTGCCGAAATCGATCACAACAGTTGTGGCCGAGGCGGCAAACGGAGCACAGAAAAGGCCCAGCGCCAAAGTGATTGAACGAAGTTTCATAAGGTCATCCTCGTGACGAAATACATGGAACGCGCCCCAAAAGCGCACGTTGTTGACACAGTCTTGCCACAAATGGTGAGGGATTGGTTCAAATTTCTACGAAACTGTTTGTTTCCGGAAACACATACAGTTCAGATACTTAACCTATGCGGGAATCTTCGCATCCTCTGCGCGCCCGGACCGCAGGAAAAGGTAAAGCGGCAGACCGCAACTGACGCCGATGCAAAATGTGGCAGGAATGGCCAGCAAACCCATCCAATGGCGGCGTGCGATCACCTCTGCAATGATCCAAACGGTCAGCGTGACCGCCGCAATCGTCAAATCCCAGACCAAACCGCTGCTGGCCGCGTTCACATGCCACGCGTCCACCATCGCCATGATGTCATAGCCGTTCGCATTGAACCAACTGATGAAGTAATACATCGGATGGATCGCGCCCCAGATGGCCAAAGCCAAGAAAATCATGCGCAACGGTGTCATGTCGTTATCCTTTCACTACCCCAACCGTAACCTGGCCGGAGATATGCACCCCGGGCCGCGTCACAGAGGGCGCGCGATCAGCAGCGGGGCTAACCGTTTCATTCTGCGTTGGAACCGGGCGCGTACATGCGGCCACTGCGCAAAGACCGCTCAGCATCAGCACGGCGATGCCCGATCTGCGGATCAACGCGAGCCTGCACGCTGATGGTAGGTTTCCAGAAACTGTTCTTGTGCCGATGTCGCGGGCTCGCAGCCTGCCAAAACAACGCTCACACCCAAAACAGTCAAAAGACGAAATGTCATTTCATAACCCCAAAAACACGGTGAAGGGGCCGCGGCTGACCGCGACGCCGGCATTGGCGTAAACCCCTGATGAACTCACGGTCACGGAGGCAGTCGTCGACGGTTGCACCGGTTCACCATCCGCACCGCAGGCCGCGAGGGCCAGAAGACTCAGAAGTATCGCCAGAGGTTTCATTGCGACATGTCCCGCCACCGTTTGATCTGGGCACGCACCTGAACCGGTGCCGTTCCCCCATAAGATGTACGTGAGTTCACCGAGTTTTCCACCCCGAGCACGTCAAATACCTCATTTGTGATCCCATTGTGAGCGGACTTCATCTGTTCCAGCGTGAGGTCGGGCAAATCGCAGCCCTGCGCTTCGGCCATTGCCACAAGCGCGCCGGTGATGTGGTGCGCATCGCGAAACGGCAAGCCCAGCACCCGCACCAGCCAATCGGCCAGATCCGTCGCTGTCGAAAACCCGGACCCGGCAGCGGCGGCGAGACTGGCGCGATTGGCGGTCATGTCGCTGACCATGCCGGTCATTGCCGCTAGCGCCAGCATCAGGTTGTCGGCGGCGTCAAACACCTGTTCCTTGTCCTCTTGCATGTCCTTGGAATAGGTCAGCGGCAGCCCCTTCATCACCATCATCAGCGCCGTGTTGGCTCCGAAAATACGGCCCACCTTGGCGCGGATCAACTCGGCCGCATCAGGGTTTTTCTTTTGCGGCATGATGCTCGATCCGGTGGAAAACCGATCACTCAGGGCGACAAAGCGGAATTGCGCGGACGACCAGATCACCAATTCCTCGGCGAAACGGCTCAGGTGCATCGCGCAAATGCTCGCCGCACCCAGGAATTCCAGCGCAAAGTCACGGTCACTCACCGCGTCCAGACTGTTGGCCGACGGACGATCAAACCCAAGCGCCTGCGCCGTCATGTCCCGATCAATCGGAAAGCTTGTGCCGGCCAAAGCCGCCGCCCCCAATGGGCTCTCATTCATCCGCCCGCGCGCATCACGCATCCGGCTCAGATCGCGCCCGAACATCTCGACATAGGCCATCATGTGATGCCCCCAGGTAACGGGCTGCGCGGTTTGCAAATGCGTGAACCCGGGCATCACCCAATCAGCCCCGGCCTCCGCCTGATCCAGCAGCGCCGCGATCAGCGCCAGCAATCCACCTTCGGCCGCGTCCAGCTGATCGCGCACCCACAGCTTGAAATCTGTCGCCACCTGATCGTTGCGTGACCGGCCCGTGTGCAATCGACCCGCGGGTTCGCCGATGATTTCCTTCAGTCGCGCCTCCACATTCATGTGAATGTCTTCCAAAGCGGTCGAAAACTGAAACGTTTCCCCCTCGATCTCTGACAACACCGTGAGCAGGCCTTCCCGGATCGCTTCCACATCGCTAGCTTGCAAAATGCCGGTGGCGCCCAACATGGCGGCATGGGCGCGGGATCCCGCGATGTCCTGGGCTGCCATACGCTTGTCAAACCCGATCGAGGCATTGATGGCCTCCATGATCGCGTCCGGGCCAGCGGCAAAGCGCCCGCCCCACATCTGGTTGGATCCGGCTTTGGCGTCGTTGGGCGTGTCTGTCATCTGCTGAACCCTTCGGAGGGGATATGAAAAAACTTGTTGCCGCGCTCGTTTATACGGCCCTACTCGCAGGTGCAAACCCTGCCTTGGCGGATATGACGGCGCTTGCCGGTCTGCGGACGGGCGACATGAAAAAACTGGTGATCCACACCACGCCAGAGGCGACTTCGAACGCGGCCTTTCAACAAGCCGATAACAAGGGTCCGATGACGCTTGAGGCCTATCGTGGCAAATACGTGCTGTTGAATTTCTGGGCGACGTGGTGCGCGCCTTGCCGCAAGGAAATGCCCATGCTGGCCGAGTTGCAGGATGAATTCGGCGGCGACACCTTCGAGGTCGTGACCATCGCCACGGGACGCAATTCTCCCGCGGGCATCGTCAAATTCTTTGCGGAAACCGGCATCACCAACCTGCCCCGGCACCAAGACCCCAAACAGGCGCTGGCCAGCCAGATGGGCATCTTCGGCCTGCCCATCACCGTGATCATTAACCCCGAAGGACGCGAGATCGCACGCCTGCGCGGTGATGCCGATTGGGCCAGCGACAGTGCCAAGGCGATCATCGCCGCATTGGTTAACACAGGCAGTTAACCACGTTCATGCGATACGTGAGCTGCAACAGGTAACACTTTGTCGATGAAAACGGATCAGAGTTGTCCACAGCCACCGTACGCGGCCTGTCCCCGCAGGGACAAAGAGAAAACCCGTGACTATATGCCCAACAGTGGCGGTATCCGCGTTTCAATTAGTGTGATCAGCGCAGGTTCCATATAGTCGTAGCGATCCGGGATATCGGCCACCTTGACGGGCGTGTCGCGCAAGTGTTTGCCAAACTGCGCGGTTAGCCGCGTTTTGTGACGCCGCTCCATCACGATAATCACATCGGCCCATGCGATCTGATCCAGTGACAAAACCTCGTCGGCGTCCTTGCTCAACCCACCGCAATCTGTGTCACAGGCTTTCCAGGATGCAACCAGATGCGCTGCCGTCGGGCTCCGCTTGCGGGCTTTTCCGCATACAAACAGTACATTCATGCCCTCAGGCCACGTGCCCGAAGATTGCAGCCTCTGACGCGGTCAGGTTGCGCCGCGCGTAGCCACCATAAGTATGCGGATCAAACTCCAACGACGGGTATTGCGCCATCAGCTGTGCGCGGTCTGCCGCATCGAGGGTCATCAGGTCTGCGTTGGCGGGATGAAAGCTTTCGGTCTCGACGCCGTTGGCCCAGATCACATTGTGGCCCGACAGCAGCAAATGCACATATGTGACCTCGCGCACCGAGGTATCCACAAGAATCGTGCGATCATTGATCAAATGCTTCGCTGCGACCAGAACCTCCTTGGTGTTGAACAATTCCTGAGCCACTGCGCCTTGAAGCAACATACGGTGTTCGGGAGAGACCAGCAATTCCTGATCGGGTCGTTCTACGCCCAAGGCCCCGGTGCGAATGCGCACAGGCCGCAAAGCCGGCATCGCGAAGAGGCGCGCGCCACTCATCCGGCGGCTGCCGATCCATTCGATAGGCTGCGCGCCATTGTCCTTGGTTTGCACCAGATCACCGACCTGCAACTCATCCACCATGCGCTGTCCCTGCGGGGTCAGGATGCGCGTTCCCGGGGTAAAACAGATCACCCCGCTGTCGGAGGTGACCGTATTGGGCCGTGCGCTGCCCAACGTGTGGTGAACCACCCACAGATCACAATTACGAGGCGGCAGTTCATCGACGAACATCAGCAGGGGTTGCGACCCGCGCCCCACCTCGATCAGCGTCACGGTATAGCTTTGCGCGCCATCGGTGATCACAAAGCAGCTGTCGGCAAGGGTCGTATCTTCGTCCGCAGTGATCGGGCCGGTAAAGGGGCGCGCAGGGTCGAGGGCTGCCCCAACGAGACGGTGCACCATTCGGGCCGCGCGCTTGCGCAGCTTGTCAGAACCAATCGCCCGATCGAGCTTCAGGATATCCGCCGGGCCATCGACCCGCACGGCATCTCCGCGCCATGACCAAGAGGTCCCCACGCTCAGTGACTTCACCGGCGCGGCCTCCAAACCATCGACTTCTGTTTGCGACCAGGAAATGACGAACGTGCCACGAAAGCCCGTTTTCATATGCCTTACTGCCTGCCTTAACGTTTCTTATTGTGAGAAATGCTAGCAAAGCTGCCGCTTGGGGAAAAGCCCGCTTTTGCACATCTTGTCAGACTGTTGCAAATGGACCCTCATGTGGATGCTTTTGCGCCAGGGATCAAAACCGCAACCTGACACGCACCGATCCGACAACCTGGTTGCCCCCCTGACCTTCAAACTCTTCGCCCAGCCACGTTAGCCCGTAAAAGGCTGACGCCTGTTCCCCCTGCCAGTGGATACCCGCCCTGAGCCGATTGCGCGTATCGCTCAGCGTGATGCCCCGGCTTGCTGGCAGATAGATGCTGTCCGTCACCCGTGCAACATCGCCGCCCATGACAAAGGAAAACCCCGGATCGCTGTTTTGTATGACCCGATAACGTTGTCCCGTGACCGGATCACGCACCCAAAGCTCCGCTTGTCCCAATTGCCCCACGGTCAAGTCAACACCTGCGCGCAACATCGTTTCGACACCCGCGCGGGCTTCGACAAAGGGGCGCAGCCGCGTGTTCGCGCCAAACGCAATATCGCGCGCGGCTTCGGCCACCACCGATAGATGCACACCATCAGGGATCTGCGCGTCAAGCACCGCATCCGAGGAGGGGTTCACATCGATCAATTCGTGTAACTCGCGCTGCAACGATCCCAGCCCGGTAGACGGGCCCGTCAGCACCACATCCGCCCCGGCGCTGATGTCGAGACGTCGCAGCCGGGCATGCGTGTGCACCCCCAACGACAGAGCCCCGGCAAAAGGTCGGTCTGAGGGTGCGGGATTGGTCAGCCGCTGCGGCGACATGATGGCCGCACCGAGCCGCATCTCCAGCACCTTGCCGAAACGCGCGGGCGCATGACCTTGCCACGCCGGGCCCCAGACATGCGATGAGGAAATCGACCCGCTTTGCCAACGGTCGCGTCCATCAGCAAGGGAATCATTGGTGATCAGTCTGCCGTATCCCAAAAGGGACCTGTCCCCGGCCATTGCAGGCAAGGAAACAAGGACCATCAGGCAGAAAGCAGCGAGGGTTCGGAGCATGCGCCCGTCCTGTGATTGCGCCCCCACGGCCAAACAACCATAGCGGGATATCTGTGACCACGCCAGTCTGTTTGTCCCTGCCGGAACGCGTGGTTCTCAGGTGATCAAAGGCGGTCGGCGGTCAAACCAAGGGCGGGCCTGCTCCAACTCGGCACTGAGTGCGATCAGCATCTCATCTTCGCCGAAGGGGGCCGCCAGATGCACACCGACAGGCAAGCCATCCGCAGACCAATGCAGCGGCAGCGACGCGGCAGGCTGACCGCTGGCGTTGAATGCGCCGCAAAACGGCGAATAGGCGAAGATGCCGTCTGGGCCGATACGGTAGTTTTCGTAATCCTCACGGGTATGAGCAAAGCGTCCGATCTTGGCCGGTGGCTCGGCCAGCGTGGCCGTTAGAAGGATGTCGTAGGTGCCGTCGAAAAACCTGGCCATTTCGCGCCCGTAGTCGTGGATTTTTCCAACAGCGCGCAGGTAATCCGCTCCGCTGAACTGCTGCGCATAGGCCATCGCGCCACGGGCGATCCCTTCGATGTCACCGTCCTGCAAATCGCGGCCCCGCGCGGACAGGGTGCTTTGGATGGAAAGAGCCGTGCCGCAAGCGACGATGCAGGTCCACGCGCGCATCATGCCGTCGTGATCCGCCGCCGGGCGCGCGGGCACAATGTGGTGACCCAGGTCTTCGAGCAGCCGCGCAGTGTCTTGCACGGCTTGTCGGCATTCAGCGTGGATTGGATCGCCGGACAGCGTCGTGTCACACAAGGCGATGCGCAAGCGCGGGGGCGGGCTTTGGATGGCGGCAACAAACCCTTCGGCCAATGGCGGGGCTGAATAGGGCGCGCCCAAATCCATGCCTTCGCAAGCGTCCATCATGGCGGCATTGTCACGCACCGAGCGGCTGAGAAATCCGTCGATGGCCATCCCGGCCCAGCCTTCGCCCGCATAAGGCCCGTCCGGGAACCGGCCCCGCGTCGCCTTGAACCCATACAGCCCCGAGCTTGAGGCCGGTATCCGCACCGACCCGCCGCCGTCCGAGCCATGGGCCATCGGCACGATGCCCGCAGCCACAGCCGCGCCCGACCCGCCCGACGACCCGCCAGAGGTATGATCGAGGTTCCATGGATTGCGCGTCGGGCCACCATAAACGGCGGCTTCCGTCACCGCTCCGATCCCGGCCTCGGGGGATGTGGTGCGTCCGAAAGTGACAACGCCCGTGGCCTTGATCCGCTCATAAAGCGCGCTGTCGTAGCGATAGGTCGTGTTCTTTAGCAGGTTGGAGCCATTGTGCGACGGAAAATCCCGTGCCTCTGCCCCCAAATCCTTGAGCAGAAACGGCACGCCAGTGAAGGAACCCTCCGGCAGGCCTGCATCTATCATGGCGCGCGCGGTGGCCTCTTGCATCAGCACAACTGCGTTGAGATCAGGGTTCAGGGCCGCAACCCGTTCAAGAGCGGCATCCAGCAATTCGCCCGGCGTCACATCACCTTGTGCGACCAGCGCGGCAAGCCCCGTGGCATCAAAACGGTCGTAGTTCTTCATCGGGTCAGCCGCATTTGGAATAGCCGCAAGAGCCGCAGGTCATGCAGCCCTCGACCATGCGCAATTCAAATTGCCCGCAGCTGGAACAGGCGGCACCCCGGTTGTTCTCCAACCCGACGACCTGTGCCTGCGGGTCGGCCTTGAGCCCCATCCCTTCACCAGCGATGAACCCAATGGCAACCATATGCTGTTCGATCACCCCACCAATGGCGGCGAGGATCGACGGAATGTACTTGCCCTGCATCCACGCGCCACCGCGCGGATCGAACACGGCCTTGAGTTCCTCTACCACGAAGGACACATCGCCCCCGCGCCGGAACACCGCCGAAATCATCCGGGTCAATGCAACGGTCCATGCGAAATGCTCCATGTTCTTGGAGTTGATGAACACCTCGAAGGGACGGCGGTGCCCGTTCAGCACGATGTCGTTGATGGTGATATAAAGCGCGTGTTCACTGTCGGGCCATTTGACCTTGTAGGTGTTACCCTCCAACTCGTTCGGGCGATCCAGCGGTTCGGACATATAGATGACGTCCCCATGGGGTCGCTGCGGTTCGGCCGCGTCATTGGTGATGACTTCGGGGGCGATGTCTTTCGGCTTCTCCTCGGACACACTCAACACAGACCCCGTCACGGCATTGGGCCGGTAGGTCGTGCAGCCTTTGCAGCCACTGTCCCATGCCTCCATGTAGACGTCCTTGAAGGCATCGAAGCTGATGTCTTCGGGGCAATTGATCGTCTTGGAAATGCTGCTATCCACCCACTTTTGCGCGGCCGCCTGCATCTTGACGTGATCGAGCGGTGCCAGCGTTTGGGCGTTGACGAAGTAATCGGGCAGCGGCGCGTCGCCTTTCAGGTCGCGCCACATCTGGACGGCATAATCCACGACCTCTTCTTCGGTCCGGCTACCGTCCTTTTGCAGCACCTTGCGGGTGTAGGCATAGGCAAACACCGGCTCGATCCCGGATGAGACGTTGCCTGCATAAAGGCTGATCGTTCCAGTGGGCGCAATCGAGGTCAGCAGCGCATTGCGGATACCATGTTCACGGATCGCATCGCGCACGTCGTCATCCATGTGCTGCATCGCGCCGGAGGCGAGAAACGCGTCTGCATCAAAGAGCGGAAAGGCGCCCTTTTCTTTGGCCAGTTGCACCGACGCCAGATATGCGGCGCGGGCAATCGCGTGCAACCAGTCCTCCGTCTGACGCGCCGCCTCGTCGGAGCCATAGCGCAGGCCCAGCATCAAGAGCGCATCCGCCAGACCTGTCACCCCCAGCCCGATGCGGCGTTTCGCCTGGGCTTCGCGTTCCTGCTCGGGCAGCGGGAATTTCGACACATCGACCACGTTGTCCATCATACGAACCGCTGTCGCGACCAGTTCGTTCAGCGCCTCGACATTCAGTTCCGCTGCGTCCTCAAAAGGTTGGCTGACCAACCGGGCAAGATTGATCGACCCCAGAAGGCACGCGCCATAGGGCGGCAGCGGTTGTTCACCACAAGGGTTGGTGGCCGAGATCGTCTCGCAATAGTTCAGGTTGTTGGCAGCATTGATGCGGTCAATAAAGATCACACCGGGTTCGGCGTAATCATACGTGGCCTGCATGATTTTGTTCCACAGATCACGCGCTTGCACAGTGCGGTAGACTTTGTCCCCGAATATCAGGTCCCACGACTGGTCGGCCTTGACGGCTTCCATGAACGGGTCCGTGACCAGCACCGACATGTTGAACATGCGTAGCCGTGCCGCGTCGGATTTTGCCGTGATGAAATCTTCGATATCCGGGTGGTCGCAGCGCATGGTCGCCATCATCGCGCCCCGGCGCGAGCCTGCGGACATGATCGTGCGGCACATTGCATCCCACACATCCATGAAGCTGAGCGGGCCAGACGCATCCGCCGAAACGCCCAGCACATCAGCGCCTTTGGGCCGTATGGTCGAGAAATCATAGCCGATGCCGCCGCCCTGCTGCATCGTCAGCGCCGCCTCTTTGAGCATGTCGAAAATGCCGCCCATGCTGTCGGGGATCGTGCCCATCACAAAGCAGTTGAACAGTGTTACCTTGCGCGCTGTACCCGCCCCCGCGGTGATGCGCCCAGCGGGCAGATATTTGAAGTCTTCGAGCGCCGCATAGAAGGTATCTTCCCAGCCCTGCGCGTCGTCTTCCACCTGCGCCAGATCGCGCGCGATGCGTCGCCATGTGTCTTCGACGGTGACGTCACGGGGGGCACCATCGGGTGCCTTGAAGCGGTACTTCATATCCCAGATTTGTTCGGCGATGGGGGCAGCAAAACGGGTCATGTGCGTTTCCTTGGGCAGAGGGAAGGGGAACAACGTAACCCGAATCGGGGCCAAACCACAATACTTTGATCTTCTGCCTCAACACACTACTCTATATGGCGTGGAAGAAGAGATTCTGTGTGCAAGTTGGTGGGGAACCCTGTGGAAAAGTCGGTCCATCTGATCAAACTGTCTGTCGGTACGGAAAACATCGACGATCTGGCCGCGTGGCAAGCGACCAAACGCGCACAGGCGCCCGATGGATTGCCGCGTCATGTAACGCGCATGTGGCCCAAGCGCGAGGCGGAGATCCTCAATGGCGGGTCGATCTTCTGGGTGATCAAGGGCGTGATCCAGTGTCGTCAGCGCATCGACCGGCTGGATGAATACATCGGTCAGGACGGTATTCGGCGCTGCGCGATCGTGCTGGACCCGCAGATCATCCGCACGCAGACCAGCCTCAAGCGCCCGTTTCAGGGGTGGCGGTATCTGGCCACGGCAGACGCGCCACCCGACCTGCCCAAAGGCCGCGCCAGCGAAGAGCCGCTGCCCGTCGAGCTGAACCGCGCCCTCGCCGAGATTGGTGTGCTTTAGGCGGGCGCATCCGCCGAGAACGTTGTCCGATACAGCAAGCGGCGCGTGCCGTCGTAGTCATTGGTGGCATAGTGCAAGCTCATCCGGTTGTCCCAGACGGCCACATCACCAGCCGACCAGCGCAGCCGGCAGGAAAAATCCGGTTTCGTTGCATGTTTGAAAAGAGCCGCGAGGATCGGGGCGCTCTCTTCGATGCTCATGCCATCCAAACGTATGGTGTAGATGGGATTGACGAAAAGCGCGCGTCGCCCCGTCGCCGGATCGGTCACCACAGCGGGGTGCAGCGTTTCGATGTCCGCCCTTGGATCACCGCGCGTCATGCGGATCGACCCACTTGAGCGTTCTTCCATAGGGGGTTGGTGTTTCACGCCATAGGGCGCGCCCAGATGCACAGCCATGCGCCCGTCGACAACCGTGCGCAGGTCTGCGGGCAGGCTTTCGTAGGCCATAACCTGACTGGCCCAGACCGTGTCACCCCCCACCGCTGGCACCTCGACCGCGTTCAGAACCGACCCTGCAGGCGGATTGGTCAGAAAGCTGAAATCGGAGTGCCAGTCGCCGCCAAAGACACCGACGTTCACTTCGTCCGCTTCTTTGAGAACGGCGATCACATCCGCATCATCCGCCATCGGTTCGACATAAGGCAGCTGCATGATCGGGCCGAACACGCGGGTCAGCCGTTTTTGGTCCGAAATGGAGAGGTTTTGCCCCCGCATGACGATCATCTGATGCGCACCAAGGGCTGCGCGCAAGGCCTCCGCCAAATCCTCACCAATGGGCTGCGTCAGGTCAATCCCGCTGATCTGAGCGCCCATGTAGCCGGTGAGTTTGTCGGTCTGCATCTGGTTCAGCCCTTGTACAATCCTTCGATCTCGGCCTCGTAAATCTCGTGGATTTTCGAACGGCGCACCTTCATCGTTGCGGTCACTTCACCATCATCATGGTCCAGTTCCTTGGGCAATAGATACACCTTCTTGATCTGTTCGACACGCGCCAAGTCCGCATTTTGCTTTTCGACTTCTTTTTCGATCAGCCCCTGCACCTTGGGGTTTTCAGCCAGAGACCGGAAGGTCGTATATGCGATCCCCTGCCCCTCGGCCCAAAGCCGCACGGTATCCATGTCGATCTGCACCAAGGCGGCCACATAGGGGCGTTTGTCGGCGATCACGACGACCTCCTTGATGAAAGGGCTGGCCTTGATCACGTTCTCGATCAGCGCGGGCGACAGGTTCTTGCCCGCCGCGTTGATCATGATGTCCTTTTTGCGGTCGATCAGCGACAAGGATCCGTCCGCTTCGATCTGGCCCACGTCGCCGGTGTGCAGCCAGCCATCGATGATCGTCTCGGCTGTGGCTTTGGGGTTTTTGTAGTAGCCCTTGAAGATCGTGGGGCCGCGAAACAGCACCTCACCATCGTCCGCCAATTTGACCTCGACCGTGGGGACAGGCATCCCGATACGTCCGTCGCAGGCCCCCCAAGCGTTTTGGATGGTGCCCACGCCCGACGTTTCAGACATGCCCCAAGCCTCGCGGATATTCACGCCGATACCGCGAAAAAACGCCAGCAGATCGGCAGAAATGGGTGCAGCCGCTGAAATGGCGAAGGTGACCCGGCCCAGCCCAAGATAGCTGCGGATATGGCGATAAATCAGCGCATCCCAGAAGGCATGCGCCATGCGGTCGCGTGCACTCCATTGATCGCGGCGTTTTTGTCCGCGTGCTTGCGCAGATTTCAGTGCCAGCATTGTGAGGGGTTTGCGAACAGACCCAGCGGTTTGCGCCTGTACGATCACACCGGCTTGCATCTTTTCCCAGATACGCGGCACGCCAAAAAACACCTGCGGCGCCACCTCGCGCAGATCAAGCGTGATCGTGCGCAGGCTCTCGCCGAAATTCATCACGAATTGGCGGCTCAGCCCGTTTATCACCGTGACGGCCTGCTCCGCGATATGGCACAGCGGCAAATAGCTGAGCACATCGGTGCCGGGCCCGTATTCCCCGAAAATGTCTTCGGCGACGCGGCTGCCCGCATGGATATTGCCGTATGAAATTTCTGCCGCCTTGGGCAACCCGGTAGAGCCGGAGGTAAAGACCATCATCGCCGTGTCTTCGGGTTTGATCGCCTCGGCGCGGGCCCGCAAATCATCCGCATGCCCCGCCGCGCGGCCCAGCGCCAAAACCTCCTCAAAGCTCTTGAGGTTCAGTTCGGTTTCGCCCGCCGTTCCCTTTGGATTGAATACGATCAACTGCCGCAGCTTGGGCAGCTTCCCCCGCAACTCAATGATCTTGTCCAGCTGCTCCTGATCTTCAATGAACAAGATTGTCGTATCGGATGCATTGGCCAGATGTTCCACCTCAGCCGCTGGGCTCGTAGGGTACATACCCACGACCACGCCGCCAGCTGCGGCAATACCAAACTGCGCCTGCACCCATTCGCTGCGGTTTTCCGACAGAATTCCGACATGATCACCCGCCTGCATGCCCAGTTCGATCAACCCGGCCGCGGTCGCCTGCATGATTTCATGCAGGCCCGCCCAGGTGATCTCATTCCAGATCCCGAATTCCTTTTGCCGCATCGCCACAGCACTCGGGCGCATCGCCGCGTGATCGCTCAGCATCTGCACCAGCGAGACAAAACCTGATTGTTTTTGATCGAACGCCATACCGGTCTCCTTAGCTCAGCCAGCGCTTGCGGCGCTTGTAGTGTTTCACATCCCGAAACGACTGCCGATCATCCGAGCCATCATCGGACATACCCAGATAGAAAGACTGAATATCCTTATCGCCCTTCAGCTTTTCTACATTCCCTTCCATGACAATCTGGCCGCTCTCCATGATGTATCCGTAATCCGCCACGGAAAAGGCCACGCCTGCGTTCTGTTCTACCAGCAGGATCGAGGTGCCATCTTCTTCATTGAGCCGCTTGATGGTCGCAAAAATCTCTTCAACGACCTTAGGTGCCAGCCCCAGCGAAGGCTCATCCATCAAGATCAACTCGGGCTGCGCAATCATCGCACGCCCAAAGGCAAGCATCTGCTGTTCACCACCCGAAAGATAGCCCGCCACCTGCTTGCGTCGCTCCTTCAGGCGCGGAAAGAAATCATAAACCTTGTCGTAATCCGGCTTGGCTTGCCGCCGGTCCAGCGCATAAGAGGCTGCGACAAGGTTGTCCTCAACCGTCATCTCCGCAAATATCCGACGCCCCTCGCGCACATGAAACAGCCCCTGCTGCACCAGACGGTCAGGCTGGATCGTCAAAATGGATTTACCCTTGAACGCAATCCGCCCTTCGCCAATTTCTCCGTTTTCCAAAGCCAGCAAATTGCTCGCAGCCTTCAGCGTCGTGGTCTTGCCCGCCCCATTGGTGCCCAGCAATGTCACGATCTTCCCGTCCGGCACCTCCAGCGACAGCCCGCGCAGCGCCTGCACCGTGTGGTGATACGTCACTTCGATGTTCTCGATTGTCAGCATGGACGGCCCTGCACTTTCAACTTCATTTTTCCCGAAAAACTCCGGGGGAGGCGCGGAACGCGCCGGGGGCAAAGCCCCCGGCACAAACTTCAGATCAAACCGACAACCAGTCGGACTTGGGCGTGAACAAACCGCTTTCGGGGTCATACCCGTAAACACGGCCCGTTCCGATGGCGTTGTTTTCCATCGTCACCGGCCCACCAAAAAAGCCGCCCGTGTCCCAATCGGAGATGCCCGAAAGCGTTTCGGCGATATTGTCCGCCGTCAGTTCCTTGCCCGCATCAGCCGTATCGCGGAACGCCTTCATGGCAATCTCAAGACCACACATGGTCTGCAGCGCCCATGTGGACATGTAGTTTTCGAGCGGTGTGCCCGCGAACATGACCTTGCTCAATTCCGCATATTGCTGGTAACGCGGCGCATCTTCGCGGTCATAGAAGTAACGATACGGCATCACACCTTCGTAGCCCGCCAGAAACGGCCCGGCTTCTGCGGTGATACGGTCCGCGATCAGCTTTTCCATGCCCCAGAACGTGCCCATGAATTTCGTGGGCAGACCGAACTGGCGCGCGCCGCCGATCAGCTGTGGCCATACGCCCGTGACGTAGCCTTGCAGGATGCAATATTCCGCGCCCGATTGCGCCAGTTTGGTCACGTGCGTCGGGATGTCAGCGCCCTGCGCCTTGGTGCTTTCTTCCAGCACAATTTGCAGGCCCAGTTCTTCGGCTTTCTTGCGGCCATGCTCGATCGGGTCACGGCCAAACTCGGTGTTTGAGAAGATAAACGCCACGGTCGTTCCGCCCTGCGCCTTGATGTTTTCAAGCAGAATGTCGAATTGGCTCTGATAGCTTGGGCCCGACATGTACTGGTAGGGATGTGTCGATGGGTTGGCGAGCTCTGACGCAAAGGAGGTAGAGCCCATGATACGGGCGTTTTCGCCTTTGAGTTCAGGCGCGATCAGCTTCATGGCACCGGTGCTGTCGGCAAAGTAGCCAATCATGTTGCTACCCTCGGAGGCCAACGCACGCTGGTAGTTTGCCAGCGTGTTCTGCGGTACATAACCGGAATCTTCGGTCACGAACCGGATCGGTGTGCCGTTGATGCCGCCTTCATCGTTGAACAGCTTGGCTGCGAGCGAAAACGCAGGCGCAACCAGCTGACCTGCGGTCGCGAAGGGGCCAGTCAGTGGCAAGGACGCGCCCAGCACATATTCAGCAGGCTGTGCGCGCAGGATCATAGGCGTGCCGATGGCGGCTGTGGCCGCGGCGGACGTCGCCAGGAAAGTACGGCGGTTGAGTGTCATGGTGATATCTCCCTTAGATTATGGCCTTGGTATTTTTGTTATCCGCGTGCGAACGGCCAGCGATTTGCGGCACGCAGTAGTCTGTCAGTGATATGGTTGATGCCCAAAGGTTCCTTGAGCAGGAAAAACACCAGCAAGAGGCCAAACACGATCTCTTGGCTGGGCGCTGCGAAACGGGCGGCTGTGATGTCACCACCTGTTGCGTAGGAAAAGACGACTTTGATCATTTCAGGAACCATCACGATGATGATCACACCGAAAACGGGGCCCATCGTGCGGCCCATGCCGCCCACGATCAGCGCGGCCACAAGCTCCAGCGACAGATCAAGCTCGAACTGCTCGGGCAGGATGCGCGCATAGAAGTAGGCAAATAGCGCGCCCGCCAACCCGCAATAAGCCGCCGACAGCGCAAAGCTGGTCAGCTTGTAGCGCAGCAACGAAATGCCAAGGATTTCGGCGGAATAGTCGCGGTCACGGATGGCGATAAAGGCCCGACCGACCCGCGTGCGGATCAGGTTTTGCGCCATCAAAAGCGTCACAAAGGCAATCACTGCGATGATCACGAACATCTCGCGCTTGGTGTCGGCGACCCAGCCAAAAAGGTTGGGCGCAGGGTGTTGATGCCTACGACTCCACCGGTAAAGGGGGCAAACAGGTCTTGTTCAATCAGGAAAATCACGATGAAGTTCGCGGCCAGCGTGGTGACGGCCAGATAAAGGCCCTTCACGCGCAGCGATGGCAGGCCCACGATGATCCCGATGCCCGCCGCCACAGCCACGGCAAAGGGCACGGCCAGGAAAAACATCAAACCATCAGGGATGATCCCGGCGAACCCGTTGTGGAAAATGGTGACCGCGTAGGCCCCGATGGCCACAAAGGCCGCGTGTCCCAGAGAGACCAACCCAGTGTAACCCGTCAGGATATTGATACCCACAACTGCGACCAGCAAAATGCCCACCTTGCAGGCGATCAGGATGGCATAATCATTGGCGAAATATGCAAAGACGGCCAGAGCCAGCATCATTCCGTAGACAAACAGCTGCTTGTAGCGGTTGTTGAGCACGCGCTCGTCGGCGGCGTAGCTGGCCTTGAGGTTTGCGTTGATCATATCCGTTCCACCTCTTTCGAGCCGAAGAGCCCATGCGGACGCCAGATCAGCACCACCAGAACGGCGACGTAGGGCACGATTTCGGCCCAGTCACCGCCAAGCTGCCATTGCGTCATCGCTTCCATCACACCGACGCTCATCGCTGCGACAAAGACCCCGACATAGCTGTCCAGCCCGCCCATCAACACGATGGCCAGCACGCTGAAACCGAAAAGACCCAACGACGGCGAGATGCCGTTGCGCGTGGCCAGAATAGCCCCTGCGATGGCGCCAGTGGTTGAGGCGAGAACCCAAGCGCGGCTAAAGACCTTTGGCACTGAAATACCCATTGAATAGGCGGTTGACTGATCCTCGGCAGTGGCGCGGATGGCGATCCCGCCTTTGGAATAACGCACCCATGCGACGATCCCACCAAAGAGAACCAAAGCAATGATCATGTTCACCAGATCAGCCCCGAAGAGGAAGATCATAGTGCCAAAAAGCTCGAACCGGATGGGCGTGTTGGGCGCAATCGTCGGCACGAAATCCGCGTCTGCCGTCCAGATGATCTGCGCCGTGCCGGACAGGATAGAGATCAAGCCCACTGTCACCATGATCATTGCAAATACGCTTTGCCCCATCAGCGGACGCATCAGGGTCCGTTCAATGATGCGGCCCAGAATGGCATTGCAGACCAGCGCGCCCAACAGGCCAAAGATGATCCGCGGCAGGTTGGCGGCCCAGTCCAAAACCGCCCCCATCGGCGAGAACATCGGCAGACCTTCGCGCGCCTCGACCATCCAGGCAGGTTGCCAACTGGCCAACCATGCAGGCGCCCAGGGCATTCCGGGAATGATGACCGCAAAGGTGAAATAGAAATACGCACCGAACATGATCAGGTAGCCATGCGCAAAGTTGACGACTTTGGTAGCTTTGTAGACCGATACGATGCCCACAGCGATCAGCGCATAGATGGCGCCGCTCATCATGCCGTTGATGGCGTATTGTGCGATTTGTCCCATTATGCGGCGGCTCCCAGATAGGCTTCGATGACGGCGTCGTTGCGGCTGACCTCTTCGGGTGTGCCGCTGGCGATCTGCTGGCCGAAATTGAGCACGACGATGTGGCTGCAAATGTCCATCACCATGTGCATGTCATGTTCGACGAGCAAAACCGTGGTACCGAACTGCTCCTGCACGTCGAGGATAAAGCGCGCCATATCAGCGGTTTCCTCGCGGTTCATGCCCGCGACCGGCTCATCCAGCATAAGCACTTTAGGTTGCATGGCCAGAGCCCGACCCAGTTCCACACGTTTTTGCAAGCCATAAGGCAGCATGGTGATCGGGTATTTGCGAATGTGGTCGATTTCGAGAAAGTCGATGACGCGCTCTTCGATGTCGCGGCGCAACTCAAGCTCTTCGCGTTGGGCAGCGCCAAAATAGGTCAGCGCGCTCCAGATACCGGTTTTCAGACGCGTGTGGCCACCCAGCTTGATGTTGTCGAGAACCGTCATACCACGAAAAAGCGCGATGTTCTGGAAGGTACGCGCAAGTCCCAACTCCGCGCGTTTGTCCGGGCTGAGACCGGTGATGTCTTTGCCCTCAAACTCAACGCGCCCGCGGTCCGGTGTGTAAAAGCCCGAAATTGCGTTGAACAGCGATGTCTTGCCCGCGCCATTGGGACCGATCACGCCGGTGATTTCACCCGGCCGCGCCTCAAACGAGACACCTTGCAAGGCTTTGATGCCGCCAAACGACAAATGCAGATCTTCGATCTTCAACACGAAGGACGTCCTTCACTCTTCAGCAGATCACAACGATTTTGCCCTCCGGCGTCCTGCGCTTAAGGCGGCAAGTCCGGTAGCGTCGTCATGCGGTCTGGCTGACCTCCCCTTTTTCTCGTTGCGTCCGATGCAGTCTTAAGCTGCTACGTTGGCATCTGAGATACCGCGTTATTTATAGCGTTGCAGGCGGGTCGCAATGGGTTGCGTTGACGACATTGCGTCATATTGCGGCACCCTCCAAATGCCGTGAACCATGAAACGGCTTATGCATCTGTTTTCAATATGAAAAAATACCGCTTACCTGAGGTCACTGGACTTCTTGGTCTAACGCAGCGTCAGATCAGTCCGCTATGAGGCGGGCCATCAACGCGTCGAAGGCCGGGCGGTCTGTGGGCTCAATTTCGGCCATGCGGCTGCGCCAAAGCGTCGCCTGAGACCGCAAGATCGGCCCATCAGACAGCGGTTTGAGGTGGTTGGCGCGCAGCGTTTCACCGCTTGACGTGATATCCGCAATTGCCTCTGCCGTCTCATTGGCGACGGTGCCTTCGGTCGCGCCCTGACTGTCAACCAGCGCATAATCTGCCACGCCCGCGTGGCGCAAATGCTCGCGCACCAGGCGGTGGTACTTGGTGGCGATGCGCAATCTGTGCCCATGCCGCGCACGGAATGCCGACGCCACGGCATCCAGATCATCCAACGTGTCGACATCCGTCCAAGCCGCAGGCACGGCAACGATCAGGTCGGCCTGACCAAAGGCAAGCTCGCGCATGGGCTCAACCTGCTGTTCCCACAGTGGCAGCTTTTCGTGAATAAGGTCCGTACCCGTGACGCCGAAATGCAACCGGCCAGCGGCCAGTTCGCGGGGCACTTCGCCCGCAGACAGCAACACCAGAGCGACGCCGTCGACACCATCCACGGCACCTGCGTATTCACGATCCGATCCCGTGCGCGACAGCGTGACGCCGCGCTGTCCGAACCACTGAAACGCTTTTTCCATCAGCCGCCCCTTGGACGGCACACCCAGCTTGATCGTCATGTCTGCGCCTCCAGCTCAAGGATCAGACCAGGTCGTAGAACGCCGCCGACCGCCGGGATTTCAGCACCTTGGCCTAGTCGTCGGGTCAGCGCGTCGTAGCGTCCGCCACTGGCTACGGGCGGCAGATCGGCACGCGTGGGGCTGTAGAAGCCAAATACGAAACCGTCGTAATATTCCATCGACGTCCGGCCAAAGCTGGCCTCGAAGGGCAGCGCATCAATGGCCACGCCGCGTGCCGCCAGCGCGTCGCCACGGCGGGTCAGCTGTTCGACCGCAGGTGTGATCGTCGGCATATCAACCGCAATATCGCGCAGCCGTTCCAATGCGAAAGGCAGGGTTTCGCGCACCGACAGCAACCCTTCGATCAGCTGCACTTCGCCCGCGCCCAATCGCGGCGCTTGCGCGTCCTTGTTCAAGGCCGCGATGCGGGCGTCGATCTCTTCCTGCGTGCGCCGCCCGATCAGTGGGGCGTCGTTTTTGGGCGTCGCGCCGCCAATCAATGTCTGCCGCGCCGCGGGCACATCCGCGCGCCCGGCGTAGCGGTCCAGCAGCGCGCGAAACCGGCGGGGTCGCCAGATGTGGCGCATCAGTGCGGCCTTGCGTTCGGGCAGAGTTTGCAACCCCAGAACGGCGGCCATCAGAATACCGATATCACCCGTGGCGGCGCGCAACCCGAGGGGGCTGACAATCTGCGACATTAGCGCAAACACTTCGGCATCCGCCGCCGCCGGGTCGGTGCGGTCAAAAACCTCGTAGCCAACTTGGATGTACTCGTTCGCGCGGTCAGGGTCGTCTTCCTGGCGGCGAAACACCTCGCCTGCATAAGTGTAGCGCGCGGGCTCGGCCCCGTGTGTCATGTGCATCTGCACGACAGGAACGGTGAAATCCGGGCGCAGCATCTGTTCGCCGCGCAACGCGTCGGAGGTCACATAGGCGCGCGCGCGAATGTCCTCGCCATAGAGGTCCAGCAGAGTCTCGGCGGGTTGTAAAACAGGCGGCTCGACCACGGCGGCACCCTGCGCCTCAAAAAGGGCGCGCAGGGATGCGGCCCGCGCCAGTGTCTCGGAGCGGGTGGTCATTGACCGTCCAGAATCTCGCGGACTTTGGCGACCAGTTGATCGCGCGGCACTTCAAATTGGCTGGGACGGTCTTTCCATTCCTCAAGCGTGGCGTTTTCGGCCATCTTGGCACCCAGGATCAGATCCTTGATCTGGATAACGCCTTTGGCTTGCTCGTCGCCGCCTTCGATCACGGCCACCGGGGAGCCGCGCCGATCCGCGTATTTCAGCTGGTTGCCGAAGTTCTTGGGATTGCCGAGGTAGACTTCGGCGCGGATGCCTGCATTGCGCAACTCGGCCACCATCGCCTGATAATCGGCCATGCGGTCGCGGTCCATCACGGTGACGACGACGGGGCCAGCCTCGGTAGTGGTGAGACGCCCCTTGGCGTGCAAGGCGGCCAGCAACCGGTCGACCCCGATGGAGACGCCCGTCGCAGGCACCTCCTGTCCGGTGAACCGCTTGACCAGATCATCGTAGCGCCCGCCGCCGGCCACAGAGCCGAAGTTGCGCGTGCGGCCCTTGTCGTCCTGGATTTCGAAGGTCAGTTCCGCCTCGAAGACAGGGCCGGTATAATAGCCTAGGCCGCGCACCACGGAGGGGTCGATGACGATGCGGTCTTCAAAGTAATCGCCTGCCTCGAGCAAGCTTGCGATTTGTTCCTAATTCGAAACACACCATCCATCGCCCTCGCGGAATCTCCGACCAATTGGTCTGAGAAGATCAAGCGTTTCGGGATCAATCCCCTGTCGAGACTGAAGAAAGTTGTACAATACACCTTCAGCCTTTGAGCATCCGACAGACCTACGCCATCGTAAAGTCTCCAGATTGTCTGCACCCTCGGTAAGTCAGTAGCTGCAACGCCTTCCCGTCCGACTTTGTCGAACTTATCAATAGCGCGCAGAACGATCCTTACGCGTATCCGCGTCATAGTGCGCACAATTCTTCGTCTTCATCTCTCGAAGCCAACCACCTCTCGAGCACCCCATTCAGCACCTTGCGGTTGTTCACCCGCACGACATAATCGCCACGCTCGATCCCGACGGCCTCAAGGCAATCGGCCAGCATCGCGCAGATCTCGGCATCCGCCGCGACCGACGGTGCGCCGACGGTATCCGCATCGCATTGATAAAACTGACGGAACCGGCCCGGTCCCGGTTTTTCGTTGCGCCAGACGGGCCCCATTGCATAGCGGCGGTACGGTGTAGGCAGGTCGTTGCGGTGCTGGGCGTAGACGCGCGCTAAGGGCGCCGTCAGGTCATAGCGCAGGGCCAGCCAGTCGCCGGGTTTGTCGTCGTCCGCGTCCTCTTGCCACGCAAACACGCCCTCGTTCGGGCGATCCACATCGGGCAGGAATTTGCCAAGCGCCTCGACCGTTTCCACAGCGGCACTTTCCAGCGCGTCAAAGCCATACCGATGATAGACCCCGGCGATCGCGTTCAGCATGTCGGCGCGCTGTGTCACCTCGGCGCCGAAATAGTCGCGGAAGCCTTTGGGCGTTTCGGCCTTGGGGCGTGGGGTTTTCTTGGGCTTGGCCATTGCTGGACCCTCTTGAGCGGTACATTTGCGCGCGGTCTAGCGGATGGGCGGGGACGGGGCAAGGCGGCCCTTGGCGCGGACAGGGCCATCATGCTAGGGCGCAGGTCAGGATCACCGCTGAAAGGGCGCACCATGCAACATCTTGAGGAAAAGATCGCCCATCTGATGCGCAGCGTAGACGAGCTGTCTGATATCGTGGCGCGGCAAGAAACCGAAATCGCGACCCTGACGCGCCGGGTTCACATGCTTATGCAGCGTGAAGGCGAGCGGGATGCGCAAGGCACGGGCGGAATCGTGGTCGGCGACGAACGTCCGCCGCACTATTGAACGGGCCTATTCCGGTGCTGTTTTGATCGCGCTGGCCAAAACCGCGCCGTCATGCACCAGAATGTCCGCCCAACGCGCGTTGTCTTCAAAACGTTCATAGACAGATACGAACACCGTACTGCGGTCCATTTGCTTGATGGCAGCGCCACAGGGTTTGCGCCGCCCAACCTTGCACACTTTGGATTTCACCTGCTCGTAAGCGCGGTCCGTACTGGAATAAGGGTGCGTGTCGCCGGGCAGACCATAGCGCAGTTGCTCGTGCATCGAAGGCGCGCCCAGCAAAGCCAGTGCCGCGGTGAACTGGCGCGGACATTTGTCGGGGAACCCGGTCAGGTAAAAGCTGCGCGGTGCTGTGCTGTCAGGGTCGCTGTCATATAGAGCATAACCGCCGGGGCGTGATTTTTCGATGCGTCGGCCCAGCGGTTTGGTGCGCGCCTCGCAGACACGGGCGACGGTCCCGAAGGACATGACATCCCCATAACGCACGGCATCCTCCGCAGGATCAGCGGTCGGCGCGGCGCGGCGAAACAAGCCCCAGCGTTGTGTGGGCTGCAGCGCGGGTGTGGCGCTCGTGATCTCTTGTTCTGGCGTGGCGGCGACGGGAATGACCGCGGTGTTTGTCGCATCCGGGCTGCCGACCAAACGGCCGAGCAATCCGGTGGGTTGCGCCGTTGCTCCGCCTGCATCTTGAATGGCGGCAGAGACCTGACCCTCCTGCTCTGACGAGCGATCTTCTGGTCTGACCAGACGCGACCAGAAGCTAGGGCGTTGAGGTGTGGCGTTTTCGGCATCCGTCGCATCCGGCTGAAGCCTTTGAAACAGGCTGGTGCGCCGCATTTCCTGCTCGGTCGGTATTGCCAAAGCCGCCGCCTGGTCATCGGCCAGATCGACGTCCGAAATCCGGTCGATCCCGGACAGAGGATCGCCACAGGCGGCCAGTACTAAGCAGACGGCTATGGCTGATATTGATTTGAGCACGTCCCTGCCTCCGACCACGCAACCTGCAGGAGGGTAGTCGAGATTTATCCACAGGTCCATAACAGGCTGGGGATATGTCAGATATCCTCGACGTCCAGCACACCGCTGAGCGACTTGATAGCGCCCTTGATCTGAGGCGTGACCGGGAAGAAATCATCGAGGTCGATCTCGACATCGCCGGGCAGTTTCGGGTCCATCAGGCACAGATGAATGGGCCCCTTGGACGGCACCTTGACCGACTGGCGCGCGCCGTCAAGCACGGCGGCCACCGATTGCAACGCCTCGGGCTCGGTCAGGAAAATCCGCAATCCCATGCCCCCTGCGTCCGCCACGACCACATCAATCGGCGCCACGGAGCGGCCCAGAAGTTTGAGCTGATCCGCCTCCATCGTCGCCTCGACCGTCACGACAACCTTGGAGCCTGTTTCCAGATGCTCGCGCGCTTTTTCCAGCGTGTCCGAAAACAGCGTAACCTCATAGGCACCGGTGGTGTCGGACATCTGACAAAAAGCAAAACGATTGCCACGCGCGGATTTGCGCTCTTGCCGGCCAGCGACGACACCCGCCAACTTTGCCACGAGAGGCGCACGCTCGGCCTTTTCCATGACTTCATCAAGCGTCACGACGCCCTTGCGTTTGAGCGGCCCCATATAGTCGTCCAGCGGGTGACCCGACAGATAAAAGCCAATGGCCTTGAACTCTTCGCTCAGCCGTTCGGCGGGCAGCCAGTCATCCAGCGGCATCAGACGTGGTTCGGGCAGATCGTCGCCCGCCTCGCCAAAGAGCGACACCTGATTGGATGATTTCTGTTCATGAATCGCAGCCGAATAGTTGACCAGCGCATCCAATGCGCCAAACACCCGACGACGGTTCGGATCAAGCTGATCAAAGGCGCCCGAGCGCGCCAGCATTTCCAACGGCCGCTTGCCCACGCGCTTGAGATCCACGCGCCGCGCCAGATCAAAGAGCGTGGCAAAGGGTTTGTCAGGGCTTTGCGCATCCGCAGGATCGGAGCGTCGTGCATCCACGATCAATTTCATCGCCTCGACGCCCACGTTTTTCAATGCGCCCAGCGCATAGACGAGCGCCCCCTCGACGACCTTGAACGTGGCATCCGATCGGTTCACGCAGGGCGGCACGTAGGGCAGTTCCAGCCGTTTGCGTACCTCTTCGAAATAGACGCTGAGCTTGTCGGTCAGGTGAATATCGCAGTTCATCACACCGGCCATGAATTCCACCGGGTGGTTCGCCTTGAGCCACGCCGTCTGGTAGCTGACCACCGCATAGGCCGCCGCGTGAGACTTGTTAAAGCCGTAGTTGGCGAATTTCTCCAGAAGGTCGAAAACCTCGGTGGCCTTTTGCTTGTCGACCCCGTTTTCCTGCGCGCCCTTTTCGAATTTCGGGCGTTCCTTGGCCATCTCTTCGGCGATCTTCTTGCCCATCGCGCGGCGCAGCAGGTCAGCGCCGCCCAAACTATAACCCGCCATGACCTGCGCAATCTGCATCACCTGCTCCTGATAGACGATAATACCTTGAGTTTCCTCAAGAATATCATCAATCAACGGGTGAATGGACTCCAGCGGCTTGAGCCCATTCTTGACCTCGCAGTAGGTCGGGATATTTTCCATCGGGCCGGGCCGGTACAGGGCCACAAGCGCCACGATATCTTCGATGCAGGTGGGTTTCATACGCTTGAGCGCGTCCATCATGCCCGAGCTTTCCACCTGAAACACGGCCACGGTTTTGGCGGCGGCATAAAGCTTGTAGGACGCCTCGTCATCCAGCGGAATGGCGTTGATATCGTTCTCGGTCCCGGCAGCGGGCTGATAAAGTTCCGTCCCGTCGGCGGCGATGTGCAAGGGGCGTCCGGCGGCCATGATCTGTTCAACGGCGTTCTGGATCACGGTCAGGGTCTTGAGGCCCAGAAAGTCGAATTTGACCAGACCGGCCTGCTCAACCCATTTCATGTTGAATTGGGTCGCGGGCATGTCGGACCGCGGATCCTGATAGAGCGGCACAAGCGCATCGAGCGGGCGGTCACCGATCACAACGCCCGCAGCGTGAGTCGAGGCGTTGCGCAAGAGCCCTTCGACCTGTTGGCCATACTCCAACAGACGCGCGACGACCTCCTCGTTGCGGGCCTCTTCACGCAGGCGCGGCTCATCGGCCAGCGCCTTTTCGATGGAAACAGGTTTGACACCTTCGACCGGGATCATCTTGGACAAGCGGTCCACCTGACCGTAAGGCATTTGCAAAACACGCCCGATATCGCGCACCGCAGCCTTGGACAAAAGCGCACCGAAGGTGATGATCTGACCGACTTTGTCGCGGCCGTATTTGTCCTGAACGTAACGGATCACCTCTTCGCGACGGTCCATGCAAAAGTCGATGTCAAAGTCGGGCATGCTGACCCGTTCAGGGTTCAGGAACCGCTCAAACAGCAAGTTGTAGCGCAGCGGATCAAGGTCGGTGATCGTCAGCGCATAGGCCACCAGACTGCCCGCACCCGACCCGCGCCCGGGACCGACTGGAATGCCCTGATCCTTGGCCCATTTGATGAAATCGGCCACGATCAGGAAGTAACCGGGAAAGCCCATGCCTTCGATCACGCCAAGCTCGAAATCGAGCCGCGCGGTGTAGTCCGCCACCTCGGCTGCATGGGGGATCACCGCAAGGCGCGCCTTGAGCCCTTGATGGGCCTGTGCGCGCAGTTCCTCGATTTCATTGTCGGCAAACTTGGGCAGGATCGGATCACGCCGGTAAGCTTGAAACGCGCAACGTTTGGCGATTTCAACCGTGTTTTCAATCGCCTCCGGCAAGTCCGCAAACAGCGCCACCATTTCGGATTGCGTTTTGAAATAGTGCTGCGCGGTCAGGCGGCGGCGGTCTTGCTGTTGGTCCACATAGGCACCATCCGCGATGCAGATCAGCGCATCATGCGCCTCATACATCTTGGCGTCGGGGAAATAGACGTCATTCGTCGCGACCAGCGGCAGGTTCATCGCATAAGCCATTTCGACGAACCCGCGCTCTGTCTGGCGCTCTTTGGGTGGCAGACCACCGTCGCCGGGATGGCGTTGCAACTCCACATAAAGCCGGTCGCCGAACATGGTCTGGAGCTGTGTCATCAGGGCCTGAGCCGCCGGGGTTTGTCCCGCTTGCAGAAGCTTGCCCACCGGGCCGTCCGGACCGCCGGTCAGGCAGATCACGCCTGCGTTATGTGCCTCGAGCTGGGCCAAGGTGACCTGCGGAAGCGCCCCACCCTTGTCGATGTAAAGACAGGAGTTCAGCTTCATCAGGTTCTGGTAGCCCGCTTCCGTCTGGGCGAGCAAAACCACGGGCGCGGGATCGCGCGGACGTTCGCCCGGTTGCCCCTCGACATAGGCCACATCAACCTGACAGCCCAAGATTGGCTGGATACCCGCATCCGACAGCGCGACCGAGAACTCCAAGGCCGCGAACATATTGTTGGTATCGGTCAATGCCATCGCTGGCATACCGGCTTTGCGGCACAAATCCGGTAGTTTCTTGAGGCGCAACGCCCCTTCGAGAAGGGAGTATTCCGAATGGGTGCGCAAATGAATGAATCGGGGATCAGCAGTCATGGCGCGAGCGTAGATCAGCCGCACGGCACACACCAGCCCGGACCCAGCATCTGGCCTTCTTTTTGATCATCGCCACCACAGTTAGCGCGGACCCTGTCTTTTTGTCTTGCCAAGGCGGGCTGCGCGCGCATAGCGTGAAGGCTGTCACCTGCCCGCCCGTGTTCTACGCCGCATCGAACACATGGCACCTTCGGGCCCCGGTACTGCGGCGGATCAGACCGAATGAACATCGCGTTTCGCCTGAACGGAGAAACCGTGGAGTTGACGCAGGTCTCCCCCACCACAACGCTGCTGGATTGGCTGCGCGAAGTGCGTGGTCTGACTGGCACAAAAGAGGGTTGCAACGAGGGCGACTGCGGTGCTTGTTCGGTGCTGGTGAGCGATGAAACGGGGGCACGGGCGCTGAACGCCTGCATCCTCTTTCTGCCGCAGATCGACGGCAAGGCTGTGCGCACGGTCGAAGGGATCGCGGCACCCGACGGCACGCTGCACCCCGTCCAAAAGGCGATGATTGAGCACCACGGTTCGCAATGCGGATTTTGCACGCCCGGCTTTGTGGTCACGATGGCTGCTGCGCATCTGAACGGGGCCACAGATCATGACACGCAACTGGCTGGAAATCTGTGCAGGTGCACGGGATACGCACCGATCATTCGCGCCGCCGAAGCTGCGCAATCCGATCCGGTTCCGGAACACATGTATGAAAAGCCGGTGGCGATGGATGATGCCACGCCCTTGCAGCCGTCAGAGCATATCCACCCCAAGACGGCGGATGCCTTGGCCGCGTGGTATCTTGAGCACCCAGAAGCCACGCTTGTCGCAGGTGCCACGGATGTGGGCTTGTGGGTGACCAAAGGCTTTCGTGATCTCGGTCAGGTCGCGTTTTTAAACCAATGCGCCGACCTCAAAGGGGTCAGCCGTGAGGATGGTGTCACACGCATCGGCGCCATGACCACGCTGACCGAGTTGCATGACGCGGTGGCGCCGCATCACCCGTCGTTCGCCGAATTGATCCGGAGATACGGGTCGGTTCAAGTGCGCAACGCGGCCACGATTGGTGGAAATATCGCCAACGGCTCCCCGATAGGTGACGGCCCGCCCGCACTGATTGCATTGGGGGCGCAGGTCCACTTGCGGCGCGGAGCTGCGCGACGGGCCTTGCCGCTTGAGGATTTTTTCTTGGATTACGGAAAGCAAGATCGCGAATCCGGAGAGTTTGTCGAGGCGATCACGGTGCCGCATCAGCCCGACACCCTGCGGTGCTACAAGATATCAAAGCGGTTTGATCAGGACATCTCGGCGGTGTGCGGGTGTCTTGCAATTATGGTCGAAGGGGGCGTTATCACGTCGGCGCGCATCGCGTTCGGCGGTATGGCTGGCACTCCAAAGCGCGCAAGCCGTGCCGAGGCTGCTTTGATCGGTCAGCCGTGGGCGGCGGATAGTTTCGAGACTGCGGCAACGGCAATGGCCGATGACTTTGCGCCGCTGTCGGATATGCGCGCGTCTGCCGGGTACCGGATGCAGGTGGCTCAAAACATGCTGCGGCGGTATTTCCATGATCTGTCAGGTGATGTTTGCGATGTCTTGCAGGTGCGCGCATGAGCGTCGCGCGCGCTTTGCCGCATGATGCAGCGGCGCTGCATGTCACAGGTGCTGCGCGCTACGTGGATGACATACCGACACCCACTGGCACGTTGCATCTGGCCTTTGGGATGTCGGAGCACGCGGCGGGCAAGATCATAGCGATGGATCTGAGCGCGGTCAGAAATGCAGAAGGCGTGGTCGTGGTTCTAACGGCGGCTGATCTGCCATTCGACAACGATGTCTCCCCCTCCAACCATGATGAACCGCTTTTGGCAGAAGGAGCAGTCCATTATGTCGGACAGCCGGTTTTCTGCGTCGTGGCGACGTCGCATTTGGCGGCGCGACATGCGGCACGGCTTGGACGGGTCGACGTTGCCCCGAGCACAGCGATCCTGAGTATGGACGACGCCATCGCCGCAAACAGCCGGTTTGAGGATGGGCCGCGCGTCTATGGTCAGGGTGATCCTGATACAGCCATTGCCGCAGCGCGCCACCGCCTGAGCGGGCGTTTGGAGGTTGGCGGGCAAGAGCATTTCTACCTTGAAGGTCAGGCCGCGTTGGCGTTGCCACAAGAAGGCGGCGATATGCTGGTGCACAGCTCCACCCAGCACCCCACCGAGATCCAGCATAAGGTGGCCGAGGCGCTTGGCGTGCCGATGCACGCTGTGCGGGTCGAAACGCGGCGCATGGGTGGTGGGTTCGGTGGCAAGGAAAGCCAAGGCAACGCGTTGGCTGTGGCTTGTGCTGTGGCCGCGCGGCTGATGGGCAAGCCTTGCAAGATGCGATACGACCGCGATGACGATATGATCATCACCGGCAAACGCCACGATTTCCGCATCGATTACACCGTCGGTTTTGACGATACCGGGCGGATCAGCGGGTTGGAGTTTACGCAGTTTACACGATGCGGATGGGCACAGGATCTGTCTTTGCCCGTCGCAGACAGGGCCATGCTGCATGCCGACAACGCCTATCACCTGCCTGATATCCGCATCACCTCACACAGACTGAGAACCAACACGCAAAGCGCAACAGCTTTTCGCGGATTTGGCGGGCCGCAGGGGATGTTGGGTATTGAGCGCGTGATGGATCATATCGCGTCACATCTTGGTTTGGATGCCTGCGACGTCCGGCAAAAGAATTTTTATGCCTCCGGCGGAGGTATTTCAGGCGAAGGGAACCCGCAGACGACGCCTTACGGCCAACAGGTGGAGGATTTCGTTCTTCATGAGATGACCGAGGTGTTGAAAGCATCCAGTGACTACGTGCTCCGGCGCGATGCTGTTGCTCATTGGAATGCAGCAAACCCGCTTTTGAAAAAGGGGCTGGCCTTGACGCCGGTGAAGTTCGGAATTTCGTTCACGTTGACGCACCTCAATCAGGCAGGTGCTTTGGTACATGTTTATCAAGACGGGTCCGTGCATCTCAATCATGGCGGTACGGAGATGGGACAGGGACTGTTTCAGAAAGTCGCGCAGGTGGCGGCGGCGCGCTTTGGGGTCCCAGTGGAGCAAATCAAGATCACCGCAACCGACACCGGCAAGGTGCCAAACACCTCAGCCACAGCCGCTTCTTCGGGCAGCGACCTGAACGGAATGGCCGTTCAGGCGGCTTGCGACACCATCCGAGCGCGTATGGTCGACATGCTTGCGGTCGAGCATCAATGCGACGCGTCCGAAGTCACGTTTGCAGACGGTCAGGTAGAGGTGGCCGGAGCAAGCTATAGCTTTGCCGAAGTCGCGCAAAAGGCTTACATGGCGCGGATCAGCTTATCGGCGACGGGCTATTACAAGACACCCAAGCTTGCCTGGGACCGGATCAAGGGAAAAGGCCGGCCGTTTTTCTATTTTGCTTACGGTGTCGCCGTGACCGAAGTCGTTGTTGACACGTTGACGGGGGAGAACCGGATCTTGCGTGCAGATCTGCTGCATGATGTTGGTGCGTCGCTGAACCCGGCCTTGGACATTGGACAGATCGAAGGTGGCTATGTTCAAGGTGCGGGCTGGTTGACCACAGAAGAGCTGGTTTGGGATGACGCAGGTCGGCTGCGCACGCATGCCCCGTCAACCTATAAGATTCCGGCCTGTTCGGACCGGCCGGGCGTGTTCAATGTTGCCCTTTGGGACGGGAAAAACCGCGAAGAGACGGTCTATCGTTCCAAGGCTGTGGGGGAGCCGCCGTTGATGCTGGGGATTTCCGCATATGCAGCACTTGCGCATGCGGTGCAGGCCTGCGGCCCGAGCTATGCCGATCTGCAAACACCCGCCACGGCCGAAGCCGTGCTTGCCGCGATTGCAAGGACGCGCGCATGACGGCGATTTATGTTGAGATCACAGCAACCAAAGGGTCCGCTCCGCGCGATGCGGGAACGGCGATGCGAGTGACGGCCCATGAGACGCAAGGCACCATCGGCGGTGGCGCACTTGAGCATCAAGCCATTGCGAAAGCACGGCAAATTCTTGAGACTGGTGGCCCTGAGCAGACACAGAGCTTGCCGCTTGGTCCCGGGCTTGGGCAATGCTGCGGCGGGGCGGTGGTCCTGAATTACACTTATGATGTTCGCAAAACTGACCGTGTGCATGCGGGTCTTTACCCACGGGTTCCGATGTGTGGCCAGCCGATCCCGCTGTGGCTATGGGGAGCTGGGCATGTCGGGCGGGCCATTGTGCGCACGGCGCACCCGCGGTCGTTTGATATCACTTGGGTTGACTGCGCGATTGACCGGTTTCCGGACCCGGTGCCAGACCATGTCACGCCGGTGATCGCTGCAGACATGCCGCGCCTCGCCTCGCGCGCGCCCTTGGATGCACATCACCTGATATTCACCTACGCGCATGACATCGATCTTGGCCTATGCGCGGCGCTTTTGCGACGTGGTGCGAGCAGCATCGGCTTGATCGGGTCCGCAACGAAGTGGGCCCGTTTTCGAAGGCGGCTGAGCGCCTTGGGCCTTGATCCCGAAGCCATCACTTGCCCGATCGGGGACACCTCGCTTGGCAAGGAACCAGACGCAATAGCCTTGGGTACGTTGCGCAGGCTTGTCGCACAAACACAGCAAAGGGTATCCGCATGACGCAGTCGCCTCTTTTGTCATTGACCGGGCTGACCAAAGCCTATCCCGGCGTGGTTGCAAACGACGATGTGTCGCTCGACATCGCGCAGGGTGAAGTGCACGCGCTGCTGGGCGAAAACGGCGCGGGCAAATCGACGCTGGTCAAGATGATCTACGGGTTGGTGAAGCCCGACAGCGGCACGATGAAGATGAACGGTGGTGCTTTTTCCCCTCCAGAGCCGCGCGCGGCGCGCGCTGCGGGCGTGGGCATGGTTTTCCAGCATTTTTCGCTTTTTGATGCGTTGAGCGTTGCCGAAAACATCGCTTTGGGTATGGAGAACGCCCCCAAACTAAACGCATTGTCAGAACAGATCCGGCAGGTGTCGGACACCTACGGGCTGCCGTTGGCCCCCGACAGGATTGTTGGCGACCTGTCAGCAGGAGAGCGGCAAAGGGTGGAGATTATCCGCTGCTTGTTGCAGGAACCCAAGCTTTTGATCATGGACGAACCCACTTCGGTTTTGACACCACAAGAAGTCGATATCCTGTTCAAAACATTACGCAAACTCAGCGCTGAAGGAACGTCGATCCTGTACATTTCGCACAAGCTTGAAGAAATCCGGAGCCTGTGTGATGCGGCGACGATTTTGCGGCTGGGCAAAGTGGTTGGCACTTGCATACCGCGCGACACCTCCGCCCGGGACATGGCGGAGATGATGGTTGGTAAAGTGCTTGTCACACCGACTCGTGCAGGTGCGGCCCTTGGGGAAGAAATACTCGCCCTCAATGCATTGTCGCTGGCGTCGCCGTCTGCTTTTGGAATGCCGCTGCGTGAGGTGTCGTTGACGTTGCGCAAGGGCGAGGTTCTGGGCATCGGGGGGGTTGCTGGCAATGGGCAAGATGAATTGCTGGGCGCTTTGTCAGGGGAATTGAAGGTGCGTGCAGGGATGTTGCACCTCAAAGGCCAAGACATCGGATCGCTTGGCCCGACAAAACGGCGTCACATGGGGTTGCTGACCGCGCCCGAAGAGCGCCTGGGCCACGCTGCGGCCCCTGACATGTCGCTGACCGAAAACGCCATGCTGACGGGTGCCGTGCGTGAAGGGTTGGAGCGCCACGGGATTTTGAACTGGGGCGCTGCGCGCACGTTTGCGGAACGTATCATAGAAAGCTTTGACGTGCGCACACCTGGGCCCGGCAATGCCGCGCGGTCCTTGTCGGGCGGAAACCTGCAAAAATTTGTCATCGGTAGAGAAGTTCTGCAACGCCCTGACGTGCTGGTCGTGAACCAGCCCACGTGGGGGGTTGATGCCTCGGCCGCTGCCGCGATCCGACAAGCATTGCTGGATCTGGCCAAAGAAGGCGCGGCGGTGATCGTGATCAGTCAGGATCTGGACGAGTTGATGGAAATTGCAGACCGTTTTGCGGCACTGAACGAGGGCCGTTTGTCTGCACCGCGCCCGACAGAAGGATTGAGCGTGGAGGAAATTGGATTGATGATGGGCGGCGCACATGGGATGGAGGTCGCGCATGTTTGACAGCTTGCGCTGCAAGAGTTTTTTGCCTCCAGCGGAGGTGTTTAAGACCATTTGGACAAAAGGGGCGATGGCATGATCCGATTGGAGAAGCGCCCCGAGCCCAGTCGCGCCTTTGCCTACGCCACGCCGCTATTGGCCGTATTGGCCACGTTTTTCTTCGGTGGCTTGTTGTTCGCGGCCCTTGGCAAAGATCCGGTGCAATCGATTTTGACGATCTTTTGGGAACCGCTTTTCGGTGAGTTTTCGTTTTTCTATCGTCCGCAATTGCTGATCAAGGGCGCGCCTTTGGTCCTGATCGCCATCGGTCTGAGCCTTGGGTTCAAGGCGGGCATCTGGAACATCGGCGCGGAAGGTCAGTACATCATGGGGGCGCTGTTTGGCGCGGGCGTCGGGTTGGCATTTTATCCCGCAGAAAGCGCATTCATTTTTCCACTGATGGTGCTGGCTGGGGCTTTTGGTGGTTGGATCTGGGCGATGATCCCCGCGCTATTGAAGGTCAAATTTGGCACCAATGAGATCCTTGTTTCGCTGATGTTGGTTTATGTGGCCGAGCAGTTTCTGGCCTCTATGTCTCTGGGATTGTTGAAAAACCCAGAAGGCTTTGGTTTTCCGGGCAGTCGGAACCTGCAGCAGTATGCGTCTGCGCATAATGCGGAATTGATCACAGGGTCCGGGATGCATTGGGGCGTTGTCAGCGCGTTTATCGCCGTGATTTTCGCCTATGTATTACTGGCGCGGCACCGTCTGGGTTTTGCCATTCGCGTAACTGGCGAAGCGCCACGCGCGGCGAAATTCTCGGGCGTGAACCCGGCGCGGCTAATCCTGTTCTGTTTGGGCATGTCGGGTTTGCTGGCCGGGCTTGCGGGCATGTTCGAAGTGTCGGGCCCTGCGGGCCAGGTGACGATTGATTTCAATGTCGGTTACGGCTTTACGGCGATCATCGTCGCGTTCTTGGGCCGTTTGCATCCTGTTGGCATCGTTCTGGCGGGGCTTTTGATGGCGCTGACGTATATTGGCGGCGACATCGCACAAAGCCAGTTGGGCCTGCCTGCGGCGGCCATTCAGGTGTTTCAGGGGATGCTGCTGTTTTTCCTGCTCGCGTTTGATTTGTTCACGAATTTCCGGCTGCGATTTGGCCGGGTGGAGGTGGTGTGATGGACCTATCTGCGATCAACCCGATCCTTCTGATTGCTGCTCTCATGAGCGCGGCCACGCCCATCCTTTTGGCCGCAACGGGCGAGCTGGTCGTTGAAAAAGCTGGTGTTTTGAACCTCGGGGTCGAGGGGATGATGATCATGGGGGCGATCTGCGGGTTTGCCATGGCAGTGAATACCGGGTCTCCCTTGGTGGGGTTTGTGGCCGCGGCCGTGGGTGGTGCCGTGCTGAGTTTGCTCTTTGCCTTTCTCACGCAGGTAACGTTGGCCAATCAGGTGGCTTCAGGGCTGGCGCTGACGCTCTTTGGGTTGGGGCTGTCGGCGCTTTTGGGTCAGGGCTATGTGGGCGTCAAACCGCCGCGCATGCCCGATCTGAATTTTGGCATCTTGGCGGATATTCCGGTGATCGGGCCGATCTTGTTTTCACATGATCCGATCTTGTATTTCGGGCTGCTTTTGGTGGCTGCGGTCTGGGCCACGCTCAAATTCACGCGCGTGGGCCTAATCCTGCGTGCAGTGGGCGAAAACCACGATGCGGCGCACGCTTTGGGGTACAAGGTGGTGCGTATCCGAACACTTGCCATCATGTTCGGAGGCGCTTGCGCAGGGATGGGCGGGGCCTACATCAGCCTGATCCGCGTTCCGCAGTGGACCGAAGGCATGACAGCGGGCGTCGGGTGGATCGCACTCGCGCTGGTGGTATTCGCCAGTTGGAAGCCATGGCGGGTGTTGCTGGGCGCCTATCTTTTCGGCGGAATCACCCAATTGCAGTTGAATTTGCAGGGCGCTGGCGTTGCCATTCCGGTCGAATATCTGGCAATGTCGCCCTACGTGATCACCATCGTTGTCTTGGTGATCCTGTCTGCTGATAAAAGTGCGGCGCCCGGTTCACTCGGCCGGAGCTTTCACGCCTCAAACTAGGGGCCAACAACTCGGGGGAAGACCTGACATGAAACTAACAAAACTGCTGACCGGAGCCGCATTGGCGTTTGGTCTGGCCACAACGGCCGTGGCGCAAGACAAGACCAAAGTGGGTTTTGTTTTTGTGGGACCAATCGGCGACGGTGGATGGACCTATGAGCACAACAAGGGCCGTCTGGCTGTAGAAGAAGCTTTCGGCGATGCTGTCGAGACCGTCTATGTGGAAAACGTAGCCGAAGGCCCGGACAGCGAGCGTGTGATGACGCAGATGGCGCTTGATGGCGCGGACCTGATCTTTACCACATCGTTCGGATACATGGACCCGACGATCAACATCGCCGCGAAATTCCCGAACGTGAAATTCGAACATGCGACAGGCTACAAACGCGCCGACAACGTGTCGACCTATTCCGCACGGTTCTACGAAGGCCGTGCCATTCAGGGTCACATCGCGGGCAAGATGACCAAGTCCAATATCATTGGCTACATCGGCTCTTACCCGATCCCCGAAGTGATCCGGGGCATCAATTCGGCCTTTATCCATGCGCGTAAAGCCAACCCTGATGTGCAATTCAAAATCGTCTGGGCCTACACATGGTTCGATCCGGCCAAGGAAGCCGACGCGGCCAAGGTCCTGATCGAGCAGGGCGCTGACGTTGTTTTGCAGCACACCGATTCCACTGCACCACAAGCGGCAGCGCAAGAAGCGGGCAACGTTGTGACCTTTGGCCAAGCGTCAGATATGGGGCAATACGCCCCTTTCCCGCGCGTATCTTCGATCATTGATGACTGGGCGCCTTACTACATCGCGCGCACCAAGGCGGTGATGGATGGCACATGGGAAAGCACCGACACCTGGGACGGGATCGGCGCGGGCATGGTCGGCATCGGCGAGATTTCCGATGCGGTGCCAGCGGACGTCAAAGCCGAGGCGCTTGCGCTAAAAGCATCTCTGGCCGATGGCAGCTATCACGCGTTTACTGGTCCCCTGAACAAGCAGGACGGCACGCCGTTTCTGGCCGAGGGTGAAGTGGCGGATGACGGCACTTTGGCCGGTATGAACTTCTATGTCGAAGGGCTTGAAGGCGAGATTCCGCAGTAAGCCTGAACGATTTGAGATGCGTCCAGTTTTGGACGAAATGGCCCCGTGCGTTGCGCGGGGCCATTTTGTTTTCGGTACATGGACGCAACGGTCGGTGCTTTTTGTGAGCATAGCGCGGTATGGGCATCATCGCCCATATTTCAAGGGATTTGGCACATTGGTCTAATGTCGATATTACGTCGGTGCGCAGGTCGGTTGAGCCGATTGATTGGAATTTCGGATTGGTGTGTCACCGTGGGGTTACCGATGCCGCCGTATGGTTCAGCCCCTTTTGACGCATTCGGCGCCGACAGGGATGGCCGCTTGGGAAGACGAGATCATCGCCACTCCAAACGGACAAGACCTGAACTACAGCCATCGAATTCCGCCGTGAGCTTACCCTGCCACCGGTAAAGGGCACGTGGATCAAACCGGACGATCACGACGCACGAAAAAGGCCACCGACCTTTCTCAGGGCGGCGGCCGTAACTTGTTAAAAGCCTCTCGGCAGCGTCAGCACTTCTTGCGACGCATCCAGCCAAAGGCACCCAGTCCTGCCAGCAACAGCGGCAAGCCTGCAGGCAGTGGTACAGCACTGGGCCCAGGGCCAGGGTTTGGGTCGTCCAATCTCGTTATCGAAACTGTAGAGGAGTTCAGAAAGGCGCGACTACCAACTCCCGCTACGATCTCAGTACTGTTGCCGAGGCCGCTTCCCACGCTGAACGATGTCGGAACGTTGAACGCAAAGGTGCTGCTCAGATCAAGCCCAATGATATTAAATTCGAACAAAGTTGTACGAACCGCCGGGTCCAAATAGATCTCGATATTGGCGTAAGGCGACGTTGTTCCGTCGTCGATAATCACTCCGCCGGCGAGAGATGAGGACTCGTAAGATACCGAGCCCAGAGCGGACAGCCCGGTAATGGATATGTCCGAAAAAGCGTCAGTTGCGGTATCTATTACGAAGGATCCCGAAAGACTGTCAGTCGCACTGATCTGAACGCCCGAAACATCAAATTCCAACAAGGCAGCTTGCGCCGATACGGTATGAAAACCTGCCGCAGCCAAAGCGGCAACGAAAACCAATTTCTTCATTCTACTTCCCCAAAATTCTTACGCCTCAAGGCGCCAAATACAATTCTGAACATCAGACAAAATAGACGCCTGTCAAAAGCTATCTGAAAGCATTTGCGGTTTGAAAACACGCGGCGCGTGTATATGTGATTGTTTCAAAACAAAATTCAGACTTCTATTGTCAAACTGAAAACCGAGTTAAGTTTCCCAAATGTGAACAATACCTAGTTTTTGCACATCATTGTTGGCGTAGGAGGTAATGATTCTGTCCATTGCGCGTCGCGCAATCAGGTTGTGATCTTCGGATATCCCCAAAGAGCCAACCATCTTCCAATGGCCGTACATCACACAGACAAACAGATAGCTGATTTCGGCGCAGTCCTCGAGGCTCAGGTCGGGGTATTGCATCTTTACTTCAAGTTGTAGCACCTGCCCCAACAGCGTGTATTGCCCACGCAGATTGGTGCGAATGCGCTCAGATCCCGCCGCAAAGGCCATCGCCGCGTCATAAGACCGATCATCGTGCGGCTTGCGCACGCCTTCCGCCAAATCAAAGTAGAAGTCAAAAATGAACTGCAGCCGCTTTGGCCCGGTTAGGGTTTCGACCCCCTTGACCAATGCCATTCGATAGGCCTCTGCCAACAAGTCGCAAACCTCGCACATCAAGTCCTCGGGGTCATCAAAGTAGTATCGGATCAATTGGCGCGAAGAATGGCTCGCTTCAGCAATCTGACTGTAGGAGGGAAATGGAGGTCCTTGTTCTTGTAAATGATCTCTGAAATCTTCGGCAATTTTCTTCGGTTGAGTTTTGCGATGAACCATCTCGCCCCCCTTACTTTAAGTCTCCAGAAGGACAGAAATGGGCGAGTCTGGCAACTGAGAAAGAATTTTCCCCGAAACCTGTATTGCCGGGCAACCCCGGTTTTGTCCGCAACCGACCTACCCCGACCGGTTCACAACCTCTTTGTCATTGTACACCAACCGCGTGCTCCACGGGATCGGATTGCGTAGAGCGAAATGTGCCATGCACGCCCCTTCGGCCTCATTTAGCAGGCCCACGATACGCTCTTCGGGTTCAGGGCTGTCGATCAACACGTGGGTTTCGACCATTTCGGTTTCGCCCATCGTGGTGTGGCCCAACTCTCGCATGGACCCGAGGTTGGTTTTGAAGCGCACGCGTTGTTCGAGCTTCATTGAGGTCACTTCGATTTTGCGTGCGGTCAGGATGTCCGTCAGATGCGTCATCAGGCAAAAGCCGATGCCCGCGCAGAAATAGGCCAAGGGTGGCGGCGCGCTGTCATCGCCCACGGGCGTCTGTTCATCGCAATAAAGCTTGAGCGGGCTGAAGCCGGGGATGTTGACCTGTACCATCCCGGTTTTCTTTTGGCGTGCGCCAGCTTCGGCCACCAGATTAACCTCGAATTGGAGCGGTTCGGGCGGGCGTGCTTTGCGAAAGGGGTTCGCTTCGAATTGTGTGGGTTGCGGAACCTCAGCGCCCCGCTCGCCGACTTTGTAGCTTTCTGTTGCATCTGCCATAGCTTAAGCCCTCCGGGTTGTTCCCACCGAGCCTGTCTTGCACGCCACGCAAAGTCCACCCACTGCCCTGGTGCAATTCCGGAAAAATATTGCAACCTGAAATGGAAGTTAATCAACCTTCAACACTTTTCAGATGAAATGAATAAAGTTGTCCAAATAACGATGTCATCCTGATGCCGAATACCGAAGTCTCGAAGAATATCATTTCTGTATGTGAACAGTTCGATATTCCCATAACGCTCGCCGACCCTGATCAGCCCGACGCTCCGTTGTTGTTTGCCAGTCGGAAGTTCCTGAAACTGACTGGCTATTCCGCCGAGGAGGTTTTGGGGCAGAACTGCCGGTTTCTGCAAGGGCCCGAAAGTGACCCCGCCATTGCCGGACGTTTGTCGAACGCCTGTGCGCGCAGAGCCAAGCATAGTTGTTGTGTGATAAATTATCGCAAGGACGGAGGTCGGTTTAACAACCTTTTGACCATTGAGCCTATCGAGGTGTCGACTACCAAGACGTTACTCGTCGGGTTCCAGCATGCATTTGACGACACCGTTTCGCGCAAGCAGGTGCGGTTTCAGATGGAATACATCAACGTGTTGTTGCGCAGCATTTACCGCAAGACCCACACACGGCAAAAGCTGCTTGCGGATGCCGATGTCTTGCGCGGCGAAAGTATCGCGTCACGCGCCGACAGCGCGTTTTTTCTGGTCAGCAATCATTTGGCTCAGGAGCGTACGATGAACGCAATCCAACGGTCGCATCAATTGCTTGAAACGACTCGCGCGCTCAGTAGGAATACTCTGCGTAGATCCGCGTGAGATCGCCGTTCCAGTCGCCGTTGTAATGATCCAGCAATTCATCAGCGGGCACGTGTCCCGTCTCGATGCTGTCGTGCAGGGCGTTCAGGAAATGCGTCTCGTCCGGCACCATGCCGCCTGCACCCGCGCGGGCGCGCGCCTTCAGGCCCGCGTGGCTGAGCGCGACAGCTTCGCGCGCAATGTCGATCATCTTGATACCGTGCACTTCCGCAGCCAGCCCATCAACTGAGGCGGCAACACGCATCAGATCACGGGTGCCCATGTCCCAGTGCTTGACCATGTCCCAAGCCCCGTCGAGCGCGGATTGATCATACATCAGACCAACCCAGAACGCAGGCAACGCGCAAAGCCTGCGCCACGGGCCACCATCCGCGCCGCGCATCTCGATGTACTTTTTCATCCGCGCCTCGGGGAAGGCAGTGGTCAGGTGATCTGCCCAGTCGCTGAGGGTGGGCTTTTCGCCCGGCAATGCCGCCAGTTCGCCCTTGAGAAAATCGCGGAATGACATCCCAAGCGCGTTGACGTAGGCGCCATCGCGGTAGACGAAATACATCGGCACATCGAGCGCATATTCGACCCAACGCTCGAATCCGAAGCCGTCTTCGAACACAAAAGGCAGCATCCCTGTACGCGCAGCGTCCAAGTTGCGCCATGCCACGCTGCGCCAGGACTTGTGGCCGTTGGGCTTGCCTTCGAAGAAGGGCGAATTGGCAAATAGCGCGGTCGCAACCGGTTGCAGTGCAAGGGCCACACGCATTTTCTGAACCATGTCGGCTTCTGACCCGAAGTCGAGGTTAACCTGTACGGTGCAAGTACGGCGCATCATCACGCGACCCATCGAGCCGACACGGCCCATGTAATCGTTCATCAACTTATAGCGCCCCTTGGGCATCAGGGGCATGTCGTCATGCGTCCAGATGGGGGCGGCGCCCAGTCCGATGAAACCCGCGCCGATACCTTCGGCGATATCCTGCACTTCGCGCAGGTGGACGTTCACTTCATCGCAGGTTTCGTGGATGGTTTCGAGCGGCGCTCCGCTCAGTTCCAATTGCCCGCCGGGCTCAAGACTGATGTTGGCGCCGTCCTTGACCAGCCCGATCAGTTTGTCGGCTTCTTTGACTTCAGACCAACCATGTCTGTCTCGCAGACCTTCGAGCATGGCCCGGATCGACCGGTCTCCGTCATAGGGAAGCGGTCGCAGGGTGTCCTTGCAATAGCCGAACTTTTCATGCTCGGTGCCGATGCGCCAGTCTTCCTTGGGCTTGCAGCCATCGGCAAGAAAGTCGACCATTTGCTGGTAATTTTCGATCGGGCCGCCGCCAGATTGTGGGATGGACATGTGCAAGGCTCCCGCTGAGTGATCTGGCGTTGGTGGAAGGGATGCGCCGGAGTGTCAAGGCACGAATGGCTGCGCGCCAGTGCACAAACGTCTAAGTGGTTTGAAATAGTGGGAATTGATCTGACCTCAACCCCATCGGCATCGGCGCTCTGAAAGCCAACGTCAAAGTCAATGTAGCCTGTCGCGTGCCTGTCTCGATGATGTTCGCTCCCAGACGACCACGCCGTCAATGCCATCCTTTGTCAGTTCATGCAGCATGCGTTCCGTCTTCAATCCGGGCAGGCTGGCAAAGGCATCAAAAAGCGCATCTGCACCCAAAGCATTCACCGGGATCAGCAAAGGAGGCTGGCCGGTTTGCTCCAATTGCCAATGTGCCGGGCGCATCGATTTCAAAAGCGTCAGGCGGTCAAGTTCGCGCAGGGCCATCACCCCGCCGGTCAAGGGACCGAAGTAGGCAATTTGACCTTCGTCGACCTGAACCTGCCCTGCCCCACCGCCCGGACCGCGAAACCGCGCGCGCTGCACACCGATCCACACCAAAGCGCCCCCAGCAACGATCAGCCCGACGCCCGGAATGGCCAACAGCCGCCCCGGCCCGATCACCCACCAAAGCCCCAGACCCAAAGCCGCGATGCCGACCAATGTTTCGCGCCACCGCATCAGAAGGGCGACGGCTTCGGGGCGCAGGAACGTCATGTCCAGTCACCCAGACGGGCCTGCCACAGTGTAAGTGCTGCCACGGCGGCTGTGTCGGCGCGCAAAATGCGTGGGCCAAGGGCAACCGAATGAGCAAAATCGAGACCGCTTAACCGGGCGCGTTCTGCGTCTGAAAATCCACCTTCGGGGCCGATGAGGATGGCCCAAGGGCCCGCGATTTCGGGCATTGTCAGCGGATCACCGACCTGTGTCTCGTCACAAAACAGGATTTGGCGGGGTGCTTCCCAACTGGACAACATTCGGTCCAGTCGCACCATTTCAGCGACCTCGGGCACAAAGGTGCCGCCGCATTGTTCTGCGGCCTCGATGGCGTGGGCTTGCAGGCGGTCGCGTTGAATGCGACCCGCGTTGGTAAATTCGGTCTGGACCGGAAGGATGCGGCGCGCACCCAGCTCGGTGGCCTTCTCGACAATGAAATCCGTGCGCGCCTTTTTGATCGGCGCAAAGAGCAGCCACAGATCCGGCGGCATTTGCAGATCGCGGGTTTGCTCAACCACGCGCAGGGTACCGCCCCGCTTGCTGGCCTGAGCCACCTCTGCCAACCATTCGCCATCTTGGCCGTTGAACAACGCCACAGCCGCGCCCACAGTCAGCCGCATGACCCCAAAGAGGTAGTGTGCCTGATCCCGCGACAGGGTTACCGATTGCCCTGCCCCCAATGGGTGCTCTACATGAAGCCGTATTTTCGCGTGTCGTAACTCAGTCATGGGCCCTACTTATGCAAGACCAACCCCAAGCGCCAGACGGTCAGGTGGCCGATGCGGTCAAACACAACTGGGTGGATCGTTGGGCGCCCGCCGCCACGCGCCCCTATCTGCGGTTGAGCCGGGCAGATCGCCCCATCGGCACATGGCTTTTGTTGCTGCCGTGCTGGTGGGGTCTGGCGCTGGCGATGATATACGATCAGCGCGCGGACATCTTTGATCTGTGGATCGCTGTGGGCTGTGCCATCGGCGCGTGGCTGATGCGCGGCGCGGGGTGCACGTGGAATGACATCACCGACCGCGATTTTGACGGCCAGGTCGAGCGGACACGCTCGCGCCCGATCCCGTCAGGTCAGGTCAGTGTCACCGGTGCTGTGATCTGGATGTGCGCGCAGGCGTTGCTGGCCTTCGGGATATTGCTGACGTTCAACTGGGCAGCTATCGGTTTGGGCATACTGGCGCTGCTGCCGGTGTGTATCTACCCGTTTGCCAAGCGTTTCACGTGGTGGCCGCAGGTTTTTCTGGGATTGGCGTTCAACTGGGGTGCGTTGCTCGCATGGACGGCGCACAGCGGATCATTGGATGCGCCTGCGGTCGTGCTCTATCTGGCCGGGATTGCATGGACGTTGTTCTACGACACGATCTATGCGCACCAAGACACCGAAGATGACGCGTTGATCGGGATCAAGTCAACGGCACGGCTGTTTGGGGCCGCGACCCCGCAATGGTTGCGTCGGTTCCTGGTGGCCACGGTCGGGCTGATGGGGCTTGCTGTGATCTTTTCCGCCCTGCCCAATGCGTCTGTACTGGCGCTGGTGCTGGCCCTTGGTGGGCCTTGGGCAATGGGTTGGCATATGGCCTGGCAGTTGCGAGGGCTGGACACAGAAGATGCGGGCAAGCTGCTGCGCCTGTTCCGGTCAAACCGAGACACCGGCGTGATACCGCTGTTGTTTTTTGGCGCAGCCTTGTTGGTATGATTGAAACCGGGACCGTCCCGGCGTATCCACTCCCTATCCGTCCTTGAGCGAGGCCCGACAGCATGCGGTTGTCCTACACCTTATATATCGGAATCGTCTTTGCCACAGCGGCCTTTGTTGCGCTGGCCGTGGCCAATTCATCGGTGCGGCTGATCGAAGAATCATCTGAGATCGGCGTACGCGATGCGTTGGACGCCCAAGGGCTGACATGGGCCGAAGTGGAAGCGGACGGCTTGCAGGTGGCGTTGGCAGGAACCGCGCCAAACGAAGCGATCCGCTTTCGCGCGTTGTCTGTAGCGGGATCCGTTGTCGACGCTGCGCGCTTGATAGACGAGATGGAGGTCACCTCGACTGCTGATCTGACGGCGCCTCGGTTTTCGGCGGAAGTTTTGCGCAATTCTTCGGGGTTGTCGATCATTGGCCTGATCCCGGAAGCGTCGGACCGCGCCGCGTTGATCGAACGGTTTGAGGATATGTCGGACGGGCCGGTGACCGATTTGCTGGAAACCGCAAGCTACCCTGCACCGCAGGGATGGGAAGATGCATTGGCCTTTGCCGTCAATGCGATGGATGATCTGCCGCGCGCCAAGATATCGGTTTATGGCGGTCGCGTATCGATCACTGCGATCACCGATAGCGTGGAAGAAAAAGAGGCGCTGGAGACGGCCCTGAACCGGGCGGCGCCTCCGGGATTGCGTCTATCGCTCAACATTTCTGCGCCGCGTCCGGTGATCACGCCCTTTACGCTGCGGTTCGTGGTAGATGAAGATGGCGCACGATTTGATGCCTGTTCGGCCGACACCGTGGCCACGCAGACGCGCATTTTGACAGCTGCCATGGCTGCTGGACTGACAGGAACGGGACGCTGCACCATCGGGATGGGCGTACCTACGCCGACATGGGGTGACGCGGCCGAAAGCGCAATTGCCGCCGTGGCGGAGCTGGGCGCAGGTACGATCACGTTTTCCAATGCTGACGTTACCCTTGTCGCTTCCGAAGGTACGGACCAGCGCAAGTTTGACCGGGTCGTCGGCGAGCTTGAGGCCGAATTGCCGGATGTCTTCGCGCTTTATGCCGTGCTACCGGAAACGCCGGACCCATCGACCGGACCCCCGGAATTTCTGGCGATCCTGAGCCCTGAGGGACAGGTTCAACTGCGCGGGCGCGTGTCAGATGAAAACCTGCGCAACATGGCCGACAGCTTTGCGCGAGCGCGTTTCGGATCGAACTCCGTCTACACAGCGGCCCGCGTGGTGCCTGATTTGCCCGCCGACTGGGGCGCGCGGGTTTTGACCGCATTGGAGGCGCTGGCCACGCTGAGCAATGGGGCCGTAACCGTCACGCCAAACACTGTGATAGTCACCGGTGATACGGGCGATCCCGATGCCAGCGGAGAAATCGCCCGCATCCTTGCCGCCAAGCTGGGCGAGGAGGCCAACTTCGACATCAATGTCAGCTACCGCGAACAACTGGATCCAGTGGCAGCCCTACCCACGGCCGACGAATGCGAGGCAGAGATCGGAGCGATTCTGCAAAGCGGCAAAATCACGTTCGAGCCGGGCAATGCCACGATAGATGGCTCTGCGTTGGGCACGATGGATGCGATTGCGGAATTGCTTCAAAAGTGCGGTGATCTGCGCCTCGAAATTCAGGGCCACACGGACAGCCAAGGGCGTGAAGAAATGAACCTCGCGCTCAGTCAAGCGCGCGCTCAGTCGGTTTTGAACGAATTGCAGGCGCGCCGCGTTTTGACCTCTTCGTTTACCGCAAAAGGCTATGGAGAGACGCAACCCATCGCCGAAAATGACACCGAGGAAGGCCGCGAGGCCAACCGCCGCATCGAATTTCGACTGATCCGACCTGAGCCTTCCGTGGTTGAGGTCGAAACAACGCTGGAAAGCATTGCCGAATCCGGTGATACAATGCCGGAAACGGGTGAAGGGGGATCCGACGGTGAGTAGGACAGAATTCGTCATTGCGACGGCCATCATACTCTTCATTGCGTTCTGCCTTGGGTGGTTTGCAAATTGGCTGGCGCATCGGTTCACTCGGGTGGCGGCCAGCGACGTTGCCGAACTGGAGCGGATGAGCCAAGATTTGCATGAAGCTGAAGAAACCCGCGATCAGGCGATCACCTACTTGCAACAGCGCGAAGCCGAATTGACCAATCAGTTGACGCAAACCGAAGCAGAGTTGCGGGCCGCTATGGACGGATTACGCGATGCGCGCCACGAGGCCGAAGAGATGCGCGCCTACATCGAACGCCAACAGGCGGGCTAAACGCCTGATCAGTTCAGTGACAGTGGTAGGGTTTTGACCCGGCGTGGCAGCATTGGCCCGGCGGAGATGCTTTTCGGCACCCACCGCCATGATCAAACTGATATGTCCGGACCGCGTCCGGCGCAGTCGGAGCACCAATCACAGGGCCTGATGCAAGCGTGGCCGCCACAAGTGTCCAGAACATGAACCTGATCATTTTGCGCCCCCCAAACTGCGACATTCTGTCCAAAATGCACATGGAGCGGTGCCGTTTCCTTGATCCAGGTCAATGCGGGCTGTCGCCGGATTACCAGCGCGTCAGGGCGTCTTCGTCTTCGTCCCTCGCAGCGACCCATGTTGCCCCATCCGCCGTGATTTCGCGTTTCCAGAAGGGCGCGCGGGATTTGAGGTAATCCATCAGGAACTCCGCAGCGTCAAACGCATCCTTGCGATGGGGCGCAGCGGTCAGAACCATCATGATGACTTCACCCGGACCCAGCCGCCCGTAGCGGTGAATGATCCGCGCTCCGGTCAAATCAAATCGCGTTATTGCCTCAAGACGAATGTCTCCGAGCGCGCGCTCCGTCATCCCAGGGTAGTGCTCGATCTCCATGTGCTGGAGCGCACCGGCGAGATTGCGTGTGACGCCAGTGAAGCTGACGATGGCACCGGACCCGTCCGCCTCTGTGGTGAAGGCGCTTAATTCGGCACCAACATCAAACCCCGCCTCTTGCACGGAAACCTGCACCTTAACCCCCTGTCATCGGAGGGAAAAAGGCAACCTCACGCACATTGGCCAGCGGTGCATCAAAATCACTGAGTTCCTGATCAACAGCAACACGCAAGGCGGACAAGTCCGCAAATGCGGCCTCGTAGCGCGGTTCGCGCGCGCGCAGTTCCGCAACCAATTCACCCACAGTTTGGGCCTGCGTTTCAACCTCTTCGCGTGGCAACCCGATGCGTTCCCGTACCCAAGCGAAGTACAACACATTCATCTGTGATCATCCTTCAGATATGGCAGTGATTTGGTAAAATAGTCCCATCCCGTCACCAAGGTCAAAGCCGCGGCGACCCAAAGGAGCGCAAGCCCGCCCACGCCCGCCCAGTACATTGCGACTTGTTTCCAGCGCAGACCCTGCAGGTCTTCCACCTCGCCGCTGAGAATAGCTTGAATGAGCGTGTCATCCATGCCCCATGCTGATATGATCAGGTAGTGTTCAAACACGCCCTGCGAGAACAAGACAGCGATCGCGACCATCTGCAGAGTGGTTTTCCACTTTGCCAACTTGGTGACCTTGAGTGTGCCGGCGGTGTCACCCAGAAATTCCCGCAGGCCCGAAACGAATACTTCGCGAAAGAGGATCACAGTCGCGGGCAAGACCAGCCACGGCGACCAGCTTGAAAAGCCGATGATCACCATCAGCGCGATCACCACCATCGCCTTGTCCGCAATCGGGTCGAGCATCGCGCCCAACTTGGTCTCTTGTTTCCAAGCGCGCGCTAGATACCCGTCAAACCAATCGGTGACCGCCGCAACAACGAACAAGATGAGTGCGAACCAATCGGCATAGGGCCGGGTGAAATACAAAAAAACCACCGCAACCATCGGGGCCGCGAGCAGCCTGAGAATTGTCAAAAGGTTGGGCAAAGTGATGGTCATGCAAAAGTCGTACAACGCAGCAGCGACCGGGGGAAGAGCAGTTCACGTGAGACACACATAATCCCAGCACCTTGCTACCCTAAATTGCAAAAGGACCAACTGCTCTCATCTTCGTTACGTCACGATAGGGAGAATTGCGCTGTCATGCGTCTGCATGCGCCACCGCGTGTTTGGAAAATAGCGCAGAAGGAGTGGGCGAGCCGCTTGCACGGCCTGCCTAGGCAATACCGCCGTTGGCAATCGTGTCCCCAGCCCAGTAGGACAAAGCATCAGCAATTGACCCGCTCTTTTGAGACCCGGGGCATTGTCGGTGACCCGCAGGTGACTGACATCTATTTCTCATGGAAATAGTCATAAATTTTCTCCGCCAAAGCCCCTGAGACGCCTTCCACCGCCTTGAGATCACTGAGGTTTGCGCGGGCAACGGCTTTGGCTGACCCGAAATGCGCCAAAAGCGCGCGTTTGCGTGCCGCTCCTACGCCCGGGACATCATCCAACGGCGTGGCCCCTACCGCCTTGGCGCGTTTGGCCCGATGCGTGCCGATTGCGAACCGGTGCGCCTCGTCGCGCAGGCGTTGCACGAAATAGAGCACCGGGTCATTGTGGCGCAGCGCGAAGGGGCGTTTGCCAACGCGGTAAAACTCCTCTTTGCCCGCGTCCCTATCTACGCCCTTGGCCACGCCGACCATCGGAATATCCTCAACCCCGAAACTGCGCATGATTGATGCCACGGCGCTGACCTGCCCTGCACCGCCGTCGATCAACAGCAAATCGGGCCACATGCCTTCAGTCCTGTCCGGGTCTTCCTTGATCAACCGCTTGAACCGACGTTCAAGCACCTCTTTCATCATGCCAAAGTCATCACCGGGCGTCAGGTCTTCGCCCTTGATATTGAATTTTCGGTATTGGTTTTTCATGAAGCCATCCGCGCCCGCAACGATCATGGCGCCGACGGCGTTGGTGCCTTGGATGTGCGAGTTATCGTAGACCTCGATCCGTTCGGGTGGGTTGGGCAGGTCAAACGCCTCTGCCAAGCCTTTCATCAATCGGGCCTGGGTTGCCGTTTCGGCCAGTTTGCGCGCCATGCTTTCGCGCGCGTTGCGCAACGCGCCGTCGATCAGTTCGGCCTTTTCACCACGCTGCGGAACGATGAGTTCAACGCGCCGCCCCAGCTTGCCGCTAAGCGCATCCGCCATCAGATCGGGGTTTTCAATCTCATTGCTCAGGATCAGCATGCGTGGCGGCTCGCGGGTGTCATAGAACTGACCGATGAACGCCTCCAATACCTCTGCCGCGTCCACATCCGCACCCACACGTGGGTAATAATCGCGGTTGCCCCAGTTTTGATTTGCCCGGATGAAAAACACCTGAACACACGCTTGTCCGCCTTCGAGGTGCAGCGCGATGACATCCGCCTCCGCCACGCCTTTGGGGTTGATGCCCTGCGCCGTCTGCACCTGCGTCAGCGCCTTGATCCGGTCGCGCAAGGCGGCGGCGCGTTCGAACTCCATCTCTTCGGAAGCGTGCGCCATCTCGGCCGCCAGCCGCGCCTGAATATCGGTGGTTTTCCCAGTCAGAAAACGTTCGGCGTCACGCACCGTCTGGCCATAATCCTGCGCGCTGATCTTGCCCACGCACGGGGCCGAACACCGTTTGATCTGGTATTGCAGGCAGGGCCGCGTGCGGCTTTCGAACATGGCGTTGGAACAGTCGCGCAACAAGAAAACGCGCTGCAATTGATTGAGCGTCCGGTTGACCGCGCCGGCGGAAGCGAACGGTCCATGGTAGGTGCCCTTTTCCTTTTTCGCGCCGCGATGTTTTTTGATCTGCGGAAAGTCGTGATCGGCTGTCACGAGGATGTTGGGAAAGCTTTTGTCGTCGCGCAACAGCACGTTGAATTTGGGTTTGAGCTGCTTGATCAGGTTTTGTTCAAGCAGCAGCGCCTCGGTTTCTGTCTTGGTGGTCAGAAACATCATCGACGCCGTCATCGAAATCATGCGCGCGATGCGCCCCGAATGGCCACTGGGTCGCGCATAGTTGCTGACCCGCGCGCGCAGATTGCGGGCCTTGCCGACATAAAGAACGCGGCTTTCTGCATCCAGCATCCGGTAGACACCGGGAGAGCTGTCGAGGGTCTTGAGGTAACCCTGAATTACATCGTGCCCGAGAGGAACATCCCTAGGCAGAGTGGGTGGCGAATCTGTCATATGACCCCGGTCAGGATTCTCTGGTTTGGCTGCACTGTAGAGCAATCGGCTTCAACCCTTAAGGCACCCACAAGATATGTGGATAACTCTGCCGATAACTTTGGGGCGCTCCGGTTTTTCCCTTGTTTTTTGGGCCTTTCGTTGATCTGCCTATTTTTTAGGCTATATATTAACCCACTGTTATCAAACAAAATATTCTTTTCCTGAGCGCAAGGGTCTGAAAACAAAGGTATTTTCGTAACGCTTTTGTAACACTCATTAAGGCGGTGCAAAACTCCACGCGGGTTTCTGCTTTATTCCACGCCCAGAACGTCTGGAGTCTGCCAATTGAGGTGCTGACCACCGTCCACGCAGAGCAGTTGACCCGTGACGGCGGGGGCATCCAAAAAGTAGCCAAGTGCGGCTGTGATATCGGAAAGATTTGCTCCTCGCTCCAATGCTGTACTCGCCCTTTGATCGGCGAAGTGCTCGGGGCTTTGGCGGCTGCCTTGAAGGGTTGGGCCCGGCCCGATGGCGTTCACCCGAACCGCCGGTGCCAACGCCTGAGCCGTTGTCTGTGTCATGGCCCACAACCCCATTTTCGCAATCGTATAGGTCATGAATTCCGGGGTCAGCTTACGCACACGCTGATCGATCATATTGACGATCAAACCGCTGGCGATCGCCTCGCCGGCCGCGTCCTCAAGCGGCTCAAGCCCTTGCCGCGCCATCGCTTGGGTTAGAATAAAGGGTGCGCGCAAGTTGCTTTGCATGTGCCTGTCCCATCCCTCGCGTGTGGCGGAGGTGACGGTATCGTATTCGAAGATGGACGCATTGTTGATCAAGCAGGTGATCGGACCACCCAAACCATCGCATGCGGCGTCAAACAGAGCTTCGGTTTGAGCGTCTTCCAGCAGATCAGCCTGTAGCGCAACCGCGTTGCGACCCATGCCTTTGATCTGCTGCACGACGTCACGAGCCGGTTCGGCGGAACTGGCGTAATGCACGGCCACATCATAGCCGCGCCCGGCCATATAGAGCGCCATAGCGCGCCCCAGCCTCAAGCCTGCACCGGTGACAAGACAGCGGGTCATAACCGCCTCCTCTCGTTGAAATTCAGATCAGCACCAAGGCGAGGTATGCCACATACAAAACACTCAGCGCGATGCCCCAAGTCCGCGTTATGTCCCGCCCCATATACACAAAAGGCACCAAAAGAATGGAAGCGCCCAACATGACCCATAGATCAAAGCGCAGGAATGCGGGATCGACAGGAATCGGGCCGACAAAGCTTGCTATGCCGATGATGGCCAGCAGGTTGAACATGTTCGAACCAATAACGTTGCCCAAGGCCACATCGGCCTGCCGACGCAGTGCTGCCATCACGGTCGTGGCCAGTTCGGGCAAGGACGTGCCAATGGCCACCAGTGTCAGGCCGATGACGGTGTCGGACACGCCGTACGTCTTGGCAATGATGGTGGCATTGTCGACCAACAGGTCCGCACCCAGCGGAAGCCCGACAAGCCCCAGCACAAGAAAGACGCCGATGCGCCACCATGGCAGATCGGGGTCTGCGCCTTCTACGTCTTCGTCAGGATCGTCTTTTCCGGCCTGGTGGTGCTTGTGCGCGTCACGAAACGCGTCCCCCAGCACCAATGCGAGGGCCGCGAGCAAGATGCAGCCCGAGATCCAGTCAAACACCCCGCGAAAGGCCAAAGCAATGAACAGCAACGAGGCGATGATCATGAAGTTATAAGTTTTTTTCGTCTCGCATTCGGAGGTGTGCATGGTCGCCAACAAAGCGGGAATGCCCAGAACCAACAGGATATTGGCGGTGTTTGACCCCACCACGTTGCCCAAGGCGAGGCCCGGCGCGTTGTCCATGATCGCCTTGACCGAGATGAGCAATTCAGGTGCAGAGGTGCCAAATGCCACGATGGTCAGCGACACGATCAGCGCCGGAATCCCCAACCGGAGCGACAGGTTCACAGCGCCTTTTACAAGCGCGTCGCCAGCCAGCAGCAGGATCACAAGGCCCAAGCCAGACAGCAGCCAAGGCTCCATATTACGTGTCTCCCTTGCCGCAAGCGCAGGGGCCCTTGCCTATTCTATAGCGTCCGCATCCACGGCATTTGGCCGAGGCCAAGCGCTTGCCGCCAAGCCAGTGCAGCTTGCCGAACATTGCAAGGACCGCAATTGCGATCAAGAAGAGGGTCACAATCTTTGCCACGATACTTACAACCCAAACCGCGCGTAGGCCGCACGTTCTTCTAGGCCTTGCACGGCGTCATCGACCAGCTGCGCGCCAAAGCGGGCAAGGAAGGGGCGTTTCGCACCATAGCGGCGGAATTTTACCTTATCGCCGAAACGGTCCTTCATCATGGGTTTGAGGTGGCCAATTCCGTCAATCAGACCAAGTTCTGTTGCCCGGCGGGCCAGCCAGACCTCCCCGGTAAAGAGATCCTGCTCCTCCGGCAACTTACCCTGACGGCGTGCGTTGATGTGGGATTTGAAATTAGTGTGGATATCTTCCAGCAAAACCTTGAGCCGCGCCACATCTTCGGGGTTTTCCGGGCGAAAAGGATCGAGCATGGATTTGGATTTTCCGGCCGTATAGACGCGCCGCTCGATCCCTTGACGATCAAGCAATTCATGCACGCCGAAGGACGCAGAAATGACACCAATCGAGCCAACGACAGAGCTTTCATCTGCATAGATTTCATCTGCAGCCGCAGCGAGCCAATAGCCGCCCGAGGCCGCGACGTCTTCAACAAATGCGATCACGGGGATTTCTTTTTCCTCGGCCAGACGCCGAATGCGCGCGCCAATCAGCGAGGATTGCACCGGGCTGCCGCCGGGGGAATTGATTTCGAGCGCCACGGCTTCGGGTTTGCCCTTGGCAAAGGCCTTTTCGATAGGGCCCATCAAACTGGCATCGTTCAGTGTTCCGCGGCCACCGGCGCCGATCACGCCCTGAAGACGGATGATGGCGACGGTCGGGTCTGATTTGAGAAAGGGAATCCAGCGTTTCATGTCGCTCCATGTAGAATGAGGGTGGGGTGCAAACAAGGCACGACACCACAAGAGTTTTTCCCTGAGGCTTTATTGCCTGATCCGCCAACCGGTTCTGAAGATCCACCAGATCACGCCAAGGCAAAGCGTCGTGAACGCCGCAATCGCCAGCAGGCTGATGCCAATCGGCACATCCGCTGTTCCGAAAAACGCCCATCTGAAACCGGAGATCAGATAAACTACGGGGTTGAACATCGAAATTGTTTGCCAGACTGGGGGCAGCATGGAAATGGAATAGAATGACCCGCCCAGAAAGACGAGCGGCGTAACGATCAGCAACGGCACCAGTTGCAATTGTTCAAAACTGCCCGCCCAGATGCCGATGATGAACCCCATCAACGCAAAGCTGATGCAGGTCAGGACCAGAAACACAATCATTGCCAAGGGGTGCTGGATCGTCAAATCAACAAAGAAAAACGCCGTTCCAAGAATGATGATCCCGATAAACAGCGCCTTGGTCGCGGCGGCACCGACATAGCCAGCGACGATCTCCAGAAAGTTGATGGGCGCAGAAAGCAATTCGTAGATCGTCCCGATGAATTTGGGGAAATAGATGCCGAATGATGCGTTGGAAATGGACTGGGTGATCACCGAAAGCATGATCAGGCCGGGCACGATGAAGGCCCCGTAGCTGACACCTTCGACCTCCTGAATGCGGCTGCCGATGGCGGCACCAAAGACCACGAAATAGAGCGATGTCGACAGGACCGGTGAGATCAGGCTTTGCGCAATTGTGCGGAAAAATCTTGCCATTTCAAAGGTGTAAATGGCCTTGATTGCTGTCCAGTTCATGCCGCATCCTCTTTACCTGCATGCACGAGATCCACGAAAATCTCTTCGAGGCTGCTTTGCTTGGTGACCACGTCGCGCAGGATGTATCCAGCCGCGGCCAGATCCGACAGCAGGCGCGTGATCCCTGTGCGTTCGCCGCGCGTGTCGTAAGTGTAGACCAAGGCGCGTCCTTCTTTCGTTACCGAGAGATTGGCCCAGGCGAGCGTGTCGGGCAAAGACGTGACTGCATCGTTCAGATAGACATGCAGTTCCTTTTTGCCCATGCGCTCCATCAGCGCGGTTTTGTCCTCCACCAAAAGCAACTCGCCCTTGGCGATGACACCAACACGGTCCGCAATGGCTTCGGCCTCTTCGATATAATGCGTGGTCAGAACAATTGTCACACCATCTGCCTTGAGCTCAGCCACGACGTCCCACATATCTTTGCGCAACTCGACATCAACGCCGGCGGTGGGCTCGTCCAGAAACAGCAGACGCGGTTCATGCGCGAGGGCCTTGGCAATCAGCACACGCCGCTTCATTCCGCCTGAAAGGGCGCGAATTTGCTCGTCTTTCTTGTCCCACAAAGACAGCTTTTTGAGGATTCTTTCAATCGCCGGCTCATCGGATGGTTTGCCAAAAAGTCCGCGCGAAAAGCGCACCGTATTTATGACCTTTTCAAACGGTTCAAGGCTGATCTCTTGTGGAACCAGCCCGATCAGCCGCCGGGCCGCGCGAAAATCTTGCACCGTGTCGTGGCCATTCACACTGACGGTACCCGACGTGGCGGTCGTGATCCCGCAGACCGTTGAAATCAGAGTTGTCTTGCCCGCCCCGTTGGGACCAAGCAAGGCAATGATCTCGCCTTGCTCGATTTGCAGATTAACGCCTTTGAGAGCTTCGAATCCGCCCGCGTATGACTTTCGCAGATCTTTGATATCCAGAATGGCAGGCATTGCAGTCTCCTCGGGTCTGGCGCAAGCGCGACACTATGCGGACAGCACCCAAACCAACAGTGCGCTCACGCACATGCCGGTCAGGTGCGTCCGCCATTCTCGCACACCTCAGCTTTTGCCGCGAATACGGCTCAGCCATCCAGCTTTGGTTTCTTTTTCAGCACCGCCCTCTTCGTCTTCAGGTGGTCCTTCGAGAGCCATTTGCAGGTTGCCAAAAAACTGATCGGCCATTTTCTTGGCAAAACCGTCAATGATGCGGCTACCCAGTTGGGCCAACTTGCCACCGACCTTGGCTTCAACGTCATAAGACAGCTCTGTCCCGCCGTCTTTTTCCACCATCCGCACCTCGGCACCGCCCTTGGCAAATCCGGCCGCTCCGCCCTTGCCTTCGCCACTGATGGTCAGGGATTGATCGGGCACCATGTCGGACAAGGTGACCGCGCCTTTGAACGTCGCCTTAACGGGCCCGACCTTTTGAACGACCGTCGCCTCGAACCCGTCTTCGGGCGAACCGGTCACCTCCTGCGCTCCGGGTACGCAGGCTTTGAGAACCTCTGGATCCAACAATGCCGCATAGACTTCGGCTGGCGTTGCGGCGATCTGGCGCGTGTCAGACATTTGCATGAAGGGGCTCCTCTACCTTTGCGTTGTTCTTGCATAGCTGACGCGGGCGGTCACTGCCAATGCCATTTGCAAATGTCGTTTTCATGCTGGACAGACCGCGCTGTGTTGATAGGTCTGGCGCATGACTGCACAGAGCCAAAACCGCGCCGGAGTCGGCATTGCGTTTGTTTGCGCGGGTGTTTTGGCGATTTCGTTCAATGACATGATGATCAAACAGCTTTCAGGCGGCTATCCGCTTCATGAGATCGTGTTTGCAAGGTCGTCCATCGGTATTTTGTTTTCTCTGGTGATCGTCCAGATGGAAGGCGGGTTCGGCATTCTAAAAACCCGTCGCCCATGGCTGCATATGTTGCGGGGCGTCTTGATCGTCATTTCCAACATGACCTTTTTCGTGGCTCTGGCGGCCTTGCCTCTGGCTGATGCGACGGCGCTCTTTTTCGCAGCACCTCTGTTCATCACGCTTTTGTCGATCCCGATTTTGGGCGAAAAAGTGGGGCCCTTGCGACTGGCTGCTGTGGTCGTTGGATTTTTGGGGGTGATCATCATGCAGCGCCCGTGGGCGGACAGCGAAGCACTGGTTGCCTCGCGGTTGGTGCTGTTCCTGCCTGTGATTTCGGCACTTACCTATGCGCTGAACCAGTTGATGACCCGCAAACTGGGAGTGGACACCAAAGCCTCGGCCTTGTCTGTCTACATTCAAGCGACGTTTATCTTGGTATCGACCGTATTCTTTCTGGTGGCGGGCGACGGCCGGTATGCGGTTGGCAGTGAAAATGCCTCGGTGCAGTTTTTGCTGCGTGCGTGGGTGTGGCCCACTGCCCAAGACTGGTGGGTGTTGTTCGGGTTAGGCGCCAATTCAGCCATCATCGGATATTGCCTCAGCCAAGCGTACCGAATGGCGGATGCCGCGACCGTGGCACCGTTTGAATACATCGGCCTGCCCCTCGCGGTCTTTTGGGGCTTTGTAATTTTTGCTGATTTACCCGAACTTGAGGTGTGGATCGGGATTTGTCTCATCCTTGGCTCCGGGCTGTTCGTATTCCTGCGCGAACGCCAAAAAGCGCGGATGGTGGCGCATGCCTCGCTGAAGCGACGCTAGTCGATCTGAATGACGACCTTGCCCGTGGCCTTTCGCGTCCGCAGCAATTCAAGTGCCTCGTTGGCCTGTTCCAAGGGTAGGATATGACTGACATGCGGCTTGATTTTGCCCTCGACATACCAATCGCTCAACACCTTGAAACTATCGGTCAGAACCTTTGGGTTCACGCGAGTGTAGCCGCCCCAGTAAAAGCCAATCACTGTCAGGTTTTTGACCAGCAGATGATTGGCCGGGATTTGCGGCACGGTGCCCGATGCGAAGCCAAGCGGCAGCAGACGCGCCTCTGGATTGCATGCACGCAGAGCCGCCATGAAAAGGTCGCCACCGATGGGGTCATATACTACATCCGCCCCGCCCAGCGCCTTCACCTCGGCGCGTAGATCGCAGGTGTCGCTGTCGAGCAGATGATCGGCTCCGGCCTTTCGGGCGATGTCGAGTTTCTGCGCGCCACGCGCAACGGCGATCACTTTGGCGCCCATCACCTTGCCCAATTCAACGGCCGTTAGTCCGACACCGCCCGAGGCCCCGAGCACAAGCAGTGTTTCGCCCGGTTGTAGATGCGCCTTGTAGCCCAACCCAACATGGCTGGTGCCATACGCAATCAGAAACGCGGCAGCATCGATATCACTCATGGCATCCGGGATCGGCACGCAGATGTTGGCCGGAATGGATGCATAATCAGCCAACCCACCGATGCCGGAGTACGCGGCAACGCGTTGGCCCACACTCAGCCCATCGACGCCCTCACCCAAGGCTGTGATCGTTCCACAAAGCTCCATCCCAAGGGTCGCCGGCAAGGGCGGTTTTTCCTGATAGGTGCCTTTGATCAACAACAAGTCCGCAAAGTTCAACCCGCAGGTATGGACCTGCACCTGAACCTCACCCGCCTGAGGTGCAGGAATGGCCACTTCTTTGAGTGCGAGCGGTTCGCCCAAAGTGATCAGTTGCATGGCACGCATATTTATGTCCCAGATCCAAACATCGTTTCACGCGCAAAAGGCCAGAGCGTAAATGGTTTGGCAAGCTGCTTTGGCGCAGGAAGTTGCGTAGGTCTCCGATATGGGCTGTTGCGATGGGTATGATGTGCGTATTCTGACCAAGAAAGCGCGCGCACCGATTTATCATGAAAGGATCATGGTCATGAAAGACAGCAACTTCCTCAAGGAAAACAATGCCCGTCACATGTGGCACCCAATGGCGCATCCAGCGGATTGTCTGGCTAACCCGCCACAGATCATCACCGCAGCGCGTGGCACGCGTATTACCGATGTGGACGGCCACGAGGTTCTGGATGCCGTCGGCGGCTTGTGGAACGTGAACCTTGGTTATTCCTGCCAGCCGATCAAGGATGCAATTTCAGCACAATTGGATCAATTGCCCTATTATTCGACGTTCCGCGGCACGACCAACGATCAGATCATCGAACTAAGCTATATGCTGCGCGACTTTTTCGAACCCGATGGGCTGACGCGCGCCTTTTTCACCTCTGGCGGATCAGACAGCATCGAAATCGCTTTGCGGCTCGCACGGCAGTATCACAAGGTGCGTGGAGAAGCCGGGCGGATCAAATACATTAGCCTCAAGAAGGGCTATCATGGCACTCATACCGGTGGCGCATCCATTAACGGAAACGCCAATTTTCGTGCGAATTATGAACCGCTCATGCCCGGCTGCTATCACATTCCGGCCCCCTATACCTATCGCAACCCGTTCAATGAAAGTGATCCGGCCAAACTGGCGGCCCTGTGCCTGTCCGCGCTGGAAGATGAGATCGCGTTTCAGGGTGCAAATACCATCGCCGCGTTTATCATGGAGCCGATCCTGGGCGCGGGCGGTGTTTTGGTGCCGCACGAAAGCTTCATGCCTGGCGTGCGCGAGATTTGCGACCGGCATGGCATCTTGCTGATCTCGGACGAAGTGATCACCGGGTTTGGCCGTACAGGCGATTGGTTGGGCGCGCGCCACTGGGGCGTCAAGCCGGATTTGGCGACCACCGCGAAGGCCATCACCAACGGCTACTTCCCGTTTGGTGCAGTGATGATCTCAGACATGGTGGTCGAGACGTTTGAAAAAGACGAAAGCACGCGCGCGTTCATCGGATCGGGCTATACCTACTCAGGCCATCCGGTTGGTGCCGCCGCAGCGATTGCCTGTCTGAACGAGACCATGAAGCTGAACGTGCCTGTCAACGCGGCCGCACGGGGCACCGAGTTGTTCGAGGGGCTGAAAAAGCTGGGAGCGCAGTATGCGCTGATCGGGGATGTTCGTGGCGGCCACGGTCTGATGAGCGGAATCGAGATGGTGAGTGACCCGGACGCCAAGACCCCGCTCGACAAAGAACGCATGACGATGATGTTTGAAGCGGCCTATGCCGATGGCGTCATGGTGCGCATGTCCGGGCAGAATTTCCTGATGTCGCCACCGTTGATCCTGACGTCGGACGATGTTCAGAAGATCCTGTCCGCTCTGAAAACCGGGTTGGATGCCATTCACTAGCTCCGCGCGAGGTGGGGTGCTTACGGCTCCCCGCCGCTGGTCACATGCAGGATGCTGTCACGCATGGTGTCCATCATATGGTCCATATCCGCTTGTGAAGTCACATAAGGCGGGCTGATCGCGAGAACATCGCCGATTGTACGAAAGAGCACGCCTCGGTTCTTGGCTTCTTCGCCAATCCGCGCGCCGAGGCCGGGACCAAAAGGCCCGTCGGCATCGAACTCGATGCCTGCCAGCAATCCCTGAATGCGAACATCCCCGACACCTGGCAGATTGCGCAATCCATTCAGGCGCTGTTTCAAGTGATCGCCCATTTTCTCGACATGCGACGGCAAGTCCATATCGCGGTAAATCGAAAGTGTTTCCAGTCCGACGGCCGCCCCGACAGGATGGCCGCCATAGGTCATACCATGGCCGAACGTACCCAACTCATGAGCCAGTTGGCTGATGGTGTCGCGCACATTGTCCGTCATTGCGACGGCTGACATTGGAAAAACGGAAGCTGTCATCTGCTTGGCCATCGTCATCATGTCGGGCTTGATATCGTAGGTTTCGCAGGCAAACCACTTTCCGGTGCGGCCAAAGCCGGTGATGATTTCATCAGCGATCAGCAAGATATCATGCTTGGCCAGCACGTTTTGTATTTCGGCCCAGTAGCCTTCGGGCGGTAATATCACGCCCCCCGACCCCATCGCAGGCTCACCTATGAAGCCACCGACTTGATCAGCACCTTTCTCAGTTATCAACGCTTCAAGCTCGGCGGCGCGCCTTTTTGAAAACGCGATCTCGCTCTCGCCCGGATACGCGTCTTTAAAGTAGTGCGGCCGCCCGGTCCGCAACACCCGGTCCAAGGGCACATCGAACCCATCGTGACAGTAGCTCATACCTGTCAAAGCGGCGCCCACCTGGGCGGAGCCGTGATACGCGCCATCGCGTGCGATAATGTGTTTCTTCTCAGGTTTTCCGCGTGCGTTTTGATAAAACCGGACGCATTTGGTTGCTGTTTCAACGGCTTCGGATCCGGAATTTGCGAACAGAACGTGATTAAGCCCATTTGGGAGCACCGCAACCAATTCGCGTGCAAACTGTTCCGTAATCTCGCAGGTGCGACCCATGAAACTATGATAAAAAGCAAGTTCGTTCATCTGCCGGGTCATCGCATCGGTAAGCCGCTTTGGCGCAAAGCCTAGTGAGGCGCACCACAAGCCCGCAACCGCATCAAGATACGTGTGACCAAGCGTATCGGTGACGCGCGCGCCCTGCCCACTCTTCACGCGCATCGGTGCGTTTTGCTCGGCAGCGATCGGGTCCGTGAAGGGATAAAACTGCGACATGACAAGGCTCCTTTCGAGCCAGCCTTCTTGGAATTCGATCCGACTGTCAATCTGTCGGCAATAATCCTGTGTACGCGCCGAAAAAGGGGCCAGCGGTTCACGTTGTCGCGTGAGTGTTCAGCACTTACGCCGCTAGGGTGCGATGCAGCGCAGAAGCCGTGGCCAGCCACCGTTCTGATAGGTCCGGCAACATCGGGCGGATGTCCGCGCCTCGGCCTTCTTTTGCGAGCGCCTCAATCTCTTGCAAAAACGCCCGAAAGGCCACAGCACCGAAAATCGCAGCGCTTCCTGCAACCTTGTGCACCCGTTCAACCACTTCGGCATTGGGAAGATTTTCGCACTCCTCCAGCCAATCCAGAAGCCATTCTGCCTCTTGGATGAACCTTTTGGCCATTCCAGCTGTGGCCGTATCGCCAAGTGCCTCGCGCAATTCATCAAATTGGGGTCGCGACAGCATCTGGGGAATTTCGCTGGTTGGATGGGTTTCGGAAACGCAATTCGCCAGCACGTCCAGCAGTACGGCGCGCGACAAGGGTTTGGTGAGAACACCATTCATGCCTGCTGCCAAAAAGGCCTGCCGTTCTTTTTGCAACGCACTTGCGGTGACGGCGATAATTGGGCTCGCGCCAGATGCTGCGCGCTGTGACCGGATGGCGCGGCACGCCGTTGGCCCGTCCATTTCGGGCATACTGATGTCCATGAAGATCATGTCATACCGGTGGTCATGCGCCAGTTGCACGGCCTGCAAGCCGTTCGTTGCGACTGTAACCTGATGACCCGCCATGTTCAGCATCTCGGTCAACACGGCGCGATTGATCTCATTGTCTTCCACGACCAGAATGTCGAGCTGTTTCGCGATATTCATATGTAACGTCTGATCATATTCAAGCTGCGGCGCATCAACAGGCGAAACCGGAATGCGCACCCAAAACATACTGCCGTGGCCCAATGTGCTTTCGACGCCGATTGTTCCATCCAACGCCGCCGCAAACCTTTTGGCAATACCGAGGCCAAGCCCGGTTCCGCCGACATCCCGGTCATAAGCCGTGTTCCCGGCCACGAAATCTTGAAAAACCCGCGCCTTCAAGGCCTCGTCCATGCCGATGCCGGTGTCGATCACGCGAAACTCCACCATCGGGGTGCCTTCACGCGACGTTTGAGATTCCAACTCAATGCAAATGCGGCCCTTTTTCGTGAACTTCACCGCGTTTCCGACAAGGTTCATCAATACATTTTGTAACCGCGACGCGTCAGCGTTGATCCAGTCAAACGGTGTGTTGACCCACAACCACTCAATCACGCTCTGGTTGGCACCTGCGGCACCAGCCTGAGTGTCGACAATGTCCTGCATCAACGTACTCAAGCACATCGGCTCCGGACGTAAGACCAGCTTGCCAGCATCGTATTTCGCGATGTCGAGGACATCGGAGATATGGTTCATCAACAACCGCCCCGAAGTCTCCATATTGCGCACAAACCGAGATTGTGGCGGATCCAGTTTTGTGTCGTGCAACAGGGCAAGGTTGCCGAGCAACCCATTCAAGGGGGTGCGAATTTCATGGCTCATCACAGCCAGAAAATCGGATTTCATCTTTTCGTTTGCCAAAGCACGATCCCGCGCTTCAACCAGGGCCTCTTGCGCGGTGACCCGGTCAGACACGTCGCGCAAAAAAGCAATGAAAATAGTATCATCTTCGGTCTGAGCCGTCTGTATTGCCAGCTCAACTGGAAAGACACCGCCGTTCTTTCTTTTGGCTTTGAGTTGCACCCGGCCTTTGCCAACCACGTGCTTTTCACCGCCCGCGCGCATGCGTTCCATTCCTGCGTCATGCGCATCTCGAAGGTCATCCGGGACGATCAATTCGGACAGGTTCTGCCCACGCACCGATGTCGCATCATAGCCAAAAATCAACTCTGCTGCTTCATTGAATTCAATGATGTTCCCATTGTGATCGCTGACAATCACGGCATCGAGAGAGGTTTGGATAACGGTGTTCATCCGTTGACTGGTTTGCACGATTTCCCGACTTCTGCGCATGTTCGACGCGTTCAGGCGCGCCATAAAGACCGAGACGCACAACAAAGCCACAAGCAATCCACTGACGACACCGGCAAGCTGCGACAGCGTCGCAGATATGCGTGCGCGGCTTTCATCTTCTTTCTGTGCAAAAAAAGCCAGTCCGGAGCCCGCCAGCCTACGCACGCTTTGGCGTATCTCCAAAGCGTTTTCGCGCAGTTTCGGCAGAGCTGTCAGGAGTGTTGCGTCATCTGCGTCGATCAGTGGCAAGGTTTGGGAAACGAATGCGCGCACTGCAGTGAGATTGCTTGCAAACGTGGGCGTTTCGCGGAGCGGCGCAAACACGTTTGAGCCTTGTAATACGTTCAAGCGGCTGTAAAGAATATCAAATTCGCCCCTGAGATCATTGAGCCCGAACGTATTTGTATGAGGGTTGGAAAGTGCTGACTGGAACTCCAAGAACTCCACTTCCACTTGGGCGAGGTTCCACTGAACATTGTCTGACCGCGCAAAAGATAGCTGACGCAAATCTCGTGAGACATCCATCGCTAGCAAAACAGCAGCTGCCAAAAGCGCTAACCCCATGAGCGTTGCCGCCCCGACGACCAGCGTTCGAGTGATCGACGTCCGTCGCCGCATATCTCCAAACCCAAAGCTTGTGAACCAACCCCGATGATGACCGCAAAGGGTTACTGAACCCCTGCCAAGATCCAAATTTCGTTTAAACGGCAGCCGTAATTTCAATCGCTTAGGGTATCTTAACTTCCCTCGGTCAGACTGCGCCACACAACAACCGCGAAAGGACGGTCAATGCGGGTTTTGATCGCCGATGACCATGATCTGCTCAGAGATACGCTGGTGCTCTTTCTACAAAGCGAGGGAAACATCAAAGCAAGTGCAGTCGCGACGTTTGATGCGGCCTGCGAACGTATCGAAAATGATGACACTTACGACCTTGTGCTTTTGGATTTCAATATGCCGGGTATGAATGGTCTCGACGGCTTGCAACAGGCCATAGCCCTGCAAGGCGGTCAAAGGGTTGCGTTGATTTCCGGCGAAGCGACCCGGAATATCGCAGAACGCGCGCTGGAGGTGGGTGCCGCGGGTTTCATACCCAAAACGCTGTCGGCGAAATCGATGGTCAATGCCGTGCGTTTCATGGCAATGGGCGAGCAATACGCGCCAGTTGATTTCATGACAGCGCCGGAGGAACCCACCACAAATCCATTGGCGGAAAAGCTGTCACCGCGTGAACTTCAGGTACTGAAAGGATTAACGGAGGGGAAATCGAATAAAGCAATTGCACGTGATCTGGACATACAAGAGCCCACCGTCAAACTTCACATGAAGACGCTGTACCGCAAACTGGGCGCCGCCAATAGAACCCAGGCGGCCATGATCGCGAGAGAAGCGTCCCTGTTCTGACCGTCGCTGGCCTTGGAGAAAGCGCGCCCCTTTTGTTGCCATTTTGATCAAAGTTTGGCCGCAATGTTTGGATAGCCGTGCGTATCGAAACAAAGAACGTGATCCGGGCAAGCGGGGCAAACTGATGGCCAGCATCGACACTTCAACACGCGAACCGCGCAGTCAAAAGCTGCGCAAACGCTATGTTTTGGCTTTTGCCTTTACCGCGACGATCTTTGTTTCCGCCAGCCTGCTATTCTTTGTGCAGCCGCTCTTTGCAAAACTGGTTTTGCCGCAAATCGGTGGCGCTCCGGCGGTTTGGACGACGGCTATGCTGTTTTTTCAGGTCGTGCTTTTGGGGGGGTACCTCTACGCGCACCTGTTGACCCGCCATGTGCCTTTACGTTGGCAAATGCTGGTACACATCGGCTTTTGGGCGGTAGCTCTTTTCTTCCTTCCGTTATCCGTCAGCCCGGATTGGGTTTACGATCCACAGGCATCGACGACTTGGCAAACACTCACCCTCTTTGCGGTTGGCGTGGGCATACCATTTGCGATGCTGTCGGCCAATGCACCACTGTTGCAATCGTGGTATTCCAAATCCACCGGACCTTCGGCGCATGATCCGTATTTTTTGTATGGCGCAAGCAATACCGGATCACTCCTTGCCCTGCTTGGGTTCCCTTTGATCGCAGAGCCGCTCTTTGGTGCAGGCGAAATCGGGCTAGGATGGATGGCCGTCTTTATCGCATTCGGTGTGCTGCTCGCGGCAAGCGGTCTGCTTGCACTGCGCAATCGGGCAGACCGCCAACCTGTAAAACATGATCAGTCGGCACGAACCAAATTGAAGGCCACTGTCATCGGAACGTGGCTCTTTCTTGCGTTTGTTCCATCCACTCTGATGCTGGCAATCACGACCAAAGTCAGCACCGATTTGGGGTCATTCCCATTAATCTGGGCGGTTCCGCTCGCCATTTACATTCTGTCGTTCGTCACCACGTTCACCAACCGGCCTCTGATATCCGATTCTATGATGAAACCCCTCGCGGTTATCGCGGTGGCCTCCATGGCCGTGCTGATGAGCCATCAGGTCTCAGGACTGGCCACATGGGTCAGTGCGCTTTTGTTTGCGCCCGCGCTTTTTGTCACGGCAACGGTTGCGCACAGAACCCTTTACAATCTGCGGCCCGACGCCACCCATTTGACAGTCTTTTATATTGCAATGTCCGTTGGCGGCGCTTTGGGCGGGCTGTTCAATTCCATAATCGCACCTGCGCTGTTCAGCGGCATTCATGAGGGTTGGGTGTCTGTGATCTTCGCCGCCGCTGTCGGGTTGGTCGGGTTGCGCACAGTGTCGGTTCGCCCGGTTGCCTACGGCATTGCCATCGCAGCCGTGTTCCTGACCCTGTTTGGAATTTTGCGCACACAAACGGAGGCAAGCACGCTCGTTGCGTTGATTGCAATCGTGGCCTTCGTGGCCGCATTGGTGACAGTTACGCGGTCCCCAGTTGGAGTGTTCGCGGCTGTGGTCGTTTTCTTGGTGACCGACGTCGTATCGGTCCGCGAAAACTACCTTTTCAAAGACCGCAGTTTCTTTGGCGCGCACACCGTTTACGATAAGGATGGATTACGCGTCTACGGCAACGGGACAACGATCCATGGGTACCAATATGTTGCCGAGACCGGTGGGAGACCCACACCCTTGTCTTACTATCACCCGAAAAGTCCAATGGCCGAGGTTTTGACCACATCAGCAGGGATCGAAAACGCGCGCGTCGGCATCGTGGGCTTGGGCGTTGGCTCTTTGGCTTGCTATGCAACACCGGGTCAATCGTGGGAGTTCTACGAGATCGATGACATGGTGGACCGCGTCGCGCGCGACCCCTCCATGTTCAATTTCATGTCGCACTGCGCGCCCGGGTCTGAAACGCATTTGGGCGACGCGCGGATCGTGTTGGAAAAGCAGGATTACACCTTTGATATCATGGTGCTGGATGCCTACAGTTCGGATTCCATTCCTGTCCATTTGCTGACCGTGGAGGCGGTGGAGATGTATCTTGAACGTCTGGCGACTGATGGGCAGTTGGTGTTCCACATCTCAAACCGGTACTATGATCTCAGCCAACCTCTTGCACGCATTGCCGAAACTCTTGGGCTGCAAGCTGCGATTCGCATCGATGCACCCGACAGTGATCTGATACATGGGGGCAAGCCGTCGGTCGTAATGGTCCTGACACCCAGCCCGGACCGTCATGCTTCAATTCTGGAAGACGGGCGTTGGAGTGCGGTTGCATCCGACGGGCAGGCCGCCTGGACGGATGATCGCGCCCATTTGTTGTCGGCGCTCAAGTAAACCGCAGTGTCACGTCACGTGCGCCATCTGAGCATGCGCTTTTCAATCAATCCTATGATGATGCTGACGGTCACGCCCAGCGCCGACAAGATCACCACCCCAGCAAAAAGCCGCTCCAGATCATAGAGCGCACCGGCTTCGAGAATATATGCGCCTATCCCGTATTCAGCGCCGAGCATTTCGGCCGCGACGAGCAGGATGATGGCAATAGCCAGGCTGATCCTGAGGCCCGAGAGAATGCCCGGCATCGCGCCCGGTATCACGATTTTGCGCACGATCGAAAGCCAAGATAGTCCAAAGCTTTGTCCCATGCGCACCAACCCACGGTCCACGTTGTCGACCGCACCGTATGTTGCCACGACCGTGGGCGTGAAGGTACCAAATGCGATCAATGCGTATTTGGACCCTTCATCTATGCCGAACCAGATCACAAAGAGCGGCAGCAAGGCGATTTTCGGGATCGGGAAAATGGCGGCGACAAGGGGCACGAGACCCGCGCGCACATAGGAAAACAGACCGATCAGTATCCCCACACCTATGCCAGTTATGGCGCCCAAGCTTGCCCCGACCGCGAGGCGCGATAGCGATACGCTCACGTGCTGGAACAACAGCCCCGACTGATAGAGCTCCGCAAAAGTAGCGAGCACATCCGAGGGTTTGGGCAGGGTCAATGCGGAAATCCAACCCGACTGCGTGCCCCATTCCACAAAAAGCACCAACGCCACAATCACAACAAGACCAACCCCACGTCGGGGTGCAGGCGCGAAGCCACCGCCGCGGAACACCACGGCTTTGGCACCTTGCGCTTTGGTGATTTGAGAGCCGTCAGACATGCTGCAACTCGGCGTCGGCGGCGCGCGCTTCGTCTCGCATCAGGGTCCACAAATGCTTTTGATGCGCGTCCAGATCAGCATCCCCAAAGGTGCGGTCTTGCAGGGGTTTATCGAGGTGCACGATCTCGCGAACCTGTCCGGGGCGGCGCGACAGAACGACGACCATATGCCCCAGCCGCACCGCTTCGGCAAGATTGTGGGTCACGTATATGGCCGTGAACGGCGCACGCAGCCAAAGGCCGATCAAATCATCCATCAACAGTTCACGCGTTTGGCTGTCGAGCGCGGACAACGGTTCATCCATGAGCATAACGGCCGGATTGACCGCCAGCGCACGCGCAATAGCCACACGCTGTTTCATACCGCCAGACAGCTGCTTTGGCAGAGCTTTGGCAAAGTCAGTAAGCTTTGTGCGGGCCAAGACGTCGTCGATGATCCTTGCAGCCTCGTTGCCGGAAATCCCGTGATCTTCGAGCACGAGCGACACATTGCCCTCCACGGTACGCCAAGGCAGCAGGGCAAAGTCCTGAAAGATATAAGTCAGCGGGTTCAGGCAGCCCTCTGGCGGCGTCCCAAGCTGCAAGATCCGCCCCTGAGCGGGCCGTTCCAGACCACCAACAAAGCGCAGGAGTGTGGACTTTCCACATCCAGAAGGGCCCACGACACAGACAATCTTGCCGGTTGGAATATCGAGCGAGATGTCACGCATGACTTCGAAGCCGTCATATGAGTGGCTGACGTTCTCGATACGAATGTCCATAGAGTGCTCCGACGGGGCGACAAATGGGGCGCACGATTGCACGGCGCCCCATGGTTGCGGTTAGCTGGTGATCGTATCGACGTATGAGCTGTCAACCAGCGTGTCCATCGTGATGTCGGCATCCACTAGGTCTTCGGATTGGAACCAGCTTAGCTGATCCTCGATTGAGGCGACGTTCAACGCGGCACCTTCGTTCAGACGCATGGTCCCGTTGATGATCGATGGGGCTGCTTTTTCAATCGGCCGATCCGTGTAGACGTATTTGTGGATCAGTTCGACCATCGCATTCACGCCATCATCGCCGCCTGCCTTATCGATCATGGCGCTGTTGTAATCCGCCACACCGTTGGAGAAACCGGCAAGGAAGTTTTCGGTCATGGCCCGTTCGCCACTGGCGTTCTTGGCAGAGGTGAAGACGGTCGTGACCTGATAGTTGGGCAGATAATCTGCGACACTGCCGATGATGTGAACCGCGCCTGAGCCTGCCAAGGGCTTGGCAATGTGCGGCACGATGGACCACGCATCAATTTGCCCAGACTTGAGCGCGCCGATAATTGCACCCACTTTTTGAAGGGGCTTGAACTTCATTTCCACCCCTTCTGCGGCGGCAATTTTCGAGCCCATGTAGTGAAAGGACGACCCGGCTGTTGAAATTCCGAAGGTCTTGCCACCCAGGGCCGCCGGGGAAGTCAGACCCGCATTGAAAGCGGCGTCAGAGGCCAAAATCTTTTGGCCATCGATCCCCGGTTCTTCGGACAAGGCACCGCCGATCACCTTGATGGCCCCTTTTTGTGCCAGCGAGATCAAGCCACCAGACACGGCTGTCACGGCATAGTCGACGTCGCCAGACGCAATGGCCACCGCCATCGGCTGCGCTGCTTGAAAGAATTCGAATTCGACATCGAGACCCGCGTCAGCAAAGTAACCTCGCTCGAAGGCGACAAAGCTACCCGAGTGGGATGTGAAGCGCAGAGCGCCCACTTTGATCTTTTTGTTGGCTGCTATGGCCGGAGCCGCCAAGGACGTTGCGGCGGCAGCACCGCCCAACATGACAAGCGCCTTGCGGCGATTCAGTGTAAACATCAGTTCCTCCCTAGATGCATTTCGTTCGTTTTTGGGTCGTGAGCCGTGCAGTTTGAGACGACTGCGTGTCTTGTGCGTTCATTTATCCACATGTTGCCACGCCAGAGTCCAGAGCGCGATCTCCTCAACGGGCTTTGGCATTCAACTACCGCTGACCAACGTGCGCCCAAAATTCAGGCGTTCGATGATGGGCGCGTCGGAAAACCTGAAAAGATCAAACTGACCATCCGATTGCAGCGACCATTCCACCCAAGATGGCACCACAAAGATGTCCCCTTTGGCCAATTCATGCGTTTGATCATTCAGGGTGACCGCGCCTTGTCCGTCGAACACCTGAAACACGCTTGAGCCTACTTCTCGGCGTGCGGCGGTGCAGGTCTGTGGTTTCAGCCGGTGGAATTCACAGCGGATGGTCGGCATCACGTCACCACCTGTGGTCGGGTTGGTGTAGCGGATCGCAGCATGGCCGGGTTCGGGGGTAACCGCGTGGCCTTCGTCTTCCATCGCCAGTTGCTCGGTCAGGGCGCGGTCCGTGTGCTCCCAACGATACGCGCCAATGGGAGAGCTGGGCGTGTCGTCCAAACCGACAAGGGGCCTCAACCCCGGGTGACACCAAAGGCGCTCGCTGCGCGAGATTGAAGGCGTAGACCGATCCGACACCTGATCGGGTCCAAACTCGAAAAAGCCCACGTCATTGTGTTGTGAAAACGGGATATCCAGCCCATCAATCCATGCCATCGGCTGGTCGGTGTCGTTGTGATGGCCGTGAAAATTCCACCCCGGTGTAAGCAGCAAATCGCCACGGCTCATCCGCACGGGATCACCATTCACCACCGTCCAGACGCCTTCGCCCTCCACAACGAAACGGAACGCGTTTTGCGAATGGCGATGTTCAGGGGCCTGTTCCTTGGGGCCAAGGTACTGGATCGCGGCCCATAGCGTTGGGCTGATATAGGCGTTGCCGCCCATCCCGGGATTGGCCAGCCCCAAAGCGCGCCGTTCACCACCACGCCCCACGGGCACCAGATCACCAGAAGCCTGCGCCAGCGGCAGGATATTGGACCAACGCCACACATGCGGTATTGCCTTCGGCTTGGGCGTGACGGGCATGAGATCACCAACCTGCGTCCACAGCGGAATCAGGTGTTCTTTGTCAAAGCCATCATAGAGCGCACGCAGCTCTGGGGTGTCTTCAGGCTGCATGCTGTGAGGTTTTGCGTCGTTTGTCATTGCCAGTCTCCTTATCGAGCATTCGGATGAGGTACCGCTTGCTCAGGGCTTTTACCTGTGCAGCACGGAGCGCGTCAGTTTTCCAGCCCGTTGGAACCATAGAGCCAACTCAGTTGATTGCACCAGTCCTCGGGCGACATGCCCGACATAACGGCATCACGCACCGCCGCCTGCGCATCATCGGGGTGATAGATGTAATCGCCAATCAAGCGGCTGTTCATCTGAACGCGCGCCGTACGCACGCGGCGCCGTTCTTGGTATTGCTCCAGCGCAGTCTCGATCGTGTCGCTCTGGTCGACGCAATGCGCCAGACACACGGCGTCTTCCATAGCCATGCAAGCACCTTGGGCAAAATATTGAAGCATCGGGTGTGCGGCATCCCCCAGCAGCGCAACCTTGCCGTCGACCCAATTCATGATGGGGTCACGGTCGCACAGCACCCACATTTTCCAATCGCTCCCGTGTTCAATGATTTGCTGGGCACGCGGAGAGATATGTTCGAACCCCTGCATGACTTCGGCGCGCGGCACAGGGCGGCCAGCAACGGCCTCTTGCAGATCGCGGTGATATGTCACCACCAGATTGTACATCTCGCCACCCTTCAGCGGGTAGTGAACGATGTGGCATTTGGGCCCGGCCCAAAGCGTGGCGGCATTCCAGCGCAGATCTTCCGGCATTTGCGATGTGGGGATGACCGAACGATATGTTGTGTGCCCTGAGATACGCGGCGGGCCATCACCGATCATCTGCGACCGGATCGGCGAGTTCAGCCCTTCTGCGCCGATCACCGCGCAACCCATTTTCACGCTGCCGTCCTTAAGGCGCAAGGTGGCGCTTAGGTCGTCTTGTTCATAAGATTGCACGCTGGAATTCACGCAAATCTCGACCAGAGGCGACGCAGCACAAGCCTCCAACAGCACTTTGTGCAGATCAGCGCGGTGGATCACCGCATATGGGTTCTTGAAGAACGCACGGAAGTCTTCACCCAACGGAATTTGGGTGATTTCACGACCTGATTTGGCATCCATCAAACGCAAAGCGTCAATGTACACGGCCTGCGCGCGCATAACATCACCTACACCGAGATGATCAAAGCAGTGAAAGGCATTCGGTCCGATCTGAATGCCAGCGCCGATCTCTCCCAAGCGTGCTGCCTGTTCAAGTACCACGCAACGCTGGCCTTTTTGCGCCAGCCCTGCAGCAGCAGCCAAGCCGCCAATGCCACCGCCTGCAATCAGGATCGGAAGATCGCTCATTGTGTTATCCCTTCGCCGCAGGTCATGGCTTGCGCCTTACGGTTTCGCTTCTGACTATGCGGCGTCCATTCCAAACTGTGAAGGGTAGGATGCCTGTCAGCGGAATGGATGTCGTGAGAGGGACTTGTTCAGTTCAGGTTTATTGCGGGTCGATGGCCGTGCGAACCGCCCGCGCGATCATGACTTCTTCATCCGTGGGAATGACCATCACGCGGGTCCGGTCAGCGCCGACATCCAAGGCGTTTGCCTGATTGAGCAACGGATCAATCCGGAGGCCGAGATACTCAAGCCCCTCGACAATACGCGCTCGTATGGGTGCTGCGTTCTCGCCTATACCACCACAAAACACCAGCGCATCTATCCCGCCCAGAACGGCCGAAAGGGCACCGATTTCGCGGCGCGCCCGAAAGACGTAGTAGTCAATCGCCTGCTGCGCTTCGGGCGCACGCGACGCCAAAAGCGTCCGCATGTCACCCGATATGTTCGATAGTCCCAAAAGACCACTGTCCTCGTAGAGCATTTCAAGAACATCCGCTGGATCAAGGCCCCGGTGTGCGATCAGATGCAGAACCGCACCGGGATCGATCTGGCCACAGCGCGTCCCCATCGGCAGGCCATCGAGTGCGGAAAACCCCATCGTGGAGCCGACGCTCTTGCCTTGGCGGATAGCGCACATGGACGCGCCATTGCCAAGGTGAGCCACGACGATGCGACCTTGGTGCAGCTGCGGAAAATCCCGCGCAATCACGCTTGTGATGTAGTCGTAGCTCAGCCCGTGAAACCCATAGCGACGAATGCCCTGATCGTAGAAACGGCGCGGGATTGCAAAGACATCATTGACCCAAGGGTGCCCCCGATGAAACGCGGTATCAAAGCATCCGACCTGACGTGCATCCGGAAAACGCGCGATGGCGGCCTCAATTCCAGCCAGGTTGTGCGGTTGATGCAGCGGCGCCAATGGGATCAGATCGGCCAATGCCGCCCGTACCTGCGGCGTCAGCACGACGGGTTGCGCAAAATCCGGGCCGCCATGAACGATGCGATGACCGACACCCGTGATTTGCAGGGTTTTGAGAAACGGAGCAAGCGCCGTCAGCGCGGCCTCGAGCGCCAGTGCATGTGTAGGTGCGTTGACGTCAGCTTTGGTGCGACCTGCTGTTGTATCCAGGATCAACTTGGCCGATGCACCGATCCCATCGACTTGACCAGAGACAAGCTCCTGCGTTCCCGGCTCATTCAGGTAAAGCCCGAATTTCATCGAAGATGAGCCTGCATTCAGTGTCAGAATTCCAGTCATGCGCCCTGCTTCCACATCGTTTGCCAACACCTACTGCGAACCGTTGAAACCACCGCCATCAACGGCGTGAGTCTCGTTCTCGCGGACGTGCAAAAAATTACGCGCCCTTGATCAAACTGATCATGATTTGCGGCGCGACGCAACGCAGCTGGGCAATGGTGAAAGGTTGCGGATCAGGACCTATGCGTTGCCCGCCCGGCGCACCGAGACCACGCGCAACGGCGTGAACGCAACCAATTTTTTCCGTGTCGGTGCACACGCCAAAAGTGGCGTCAGTGTTCAAATTGGCCGTCCATTCGTGGCCACTTTCAGTATCAGTCAGAGGGAGACGGTCCAATCACCGCTTCAAACAACCCCCGCACATTATGTGCGTTCAATTCGACGGGGTTACCACCACAGGATGGATCGGCCAGAGCCATGCGTGTGAGGTCGTCGATACGATCAGTTCCGACTCCCAGTGCACTTAAGGTACGCGGAATATCCAAACTGTCATTGAAGTCCTGCACAAAGGCGCAAAACCCTTCGAAGCCTCCTGAAAGGCCAAGGTATGATGCTGCCAGATCAAACCTGTCTCTGATCAGCGGCGCATTAAGACGCAGGACTGCTGGCATACAGACGGCATTGGTTGTGCCGTGATGCGTGTTGTAGACGGCACCAACCGGGTGGCTGAGCGCATGGATCGCACCAAGTCCTTTCTGGAAGGCAGTTGCCCCCATTGCCGCTGCACTCATCATATGCGCACGCGCAACCAAGTCGGTTCCGTCCGCGTAAACGCGTGGCAGATTTTCTATCACGAGGCGCATGCCTTCCAGTGCAATGCCCTGCGACATCGGGTGATAATGCGGGCTGGAAAACGCCTCGACACAATGTGCAAACGCATCGAGTCCTGTGCCCGCCGTGATGAATTTCGGCATCCCAATGGTAAGTTCCGGATCGCAGATCACCACCGAGGGCAGCACTTTGGGATGGAAGATGATCTTTTTGACGTGGGTTTCGGAATTTGTGATGACCGATGCGCGCCCCACCTCTGATCCGGTCCCGGCCGTTGTGGGCACTGCAACGATCGGCGCGATGGCATCTGCATCTGCGCGGGTCCACCAATCACCGACATCTTCGAAATCCCAGACAGGCTGCGTCTGGCCGGACATGAAAGCGACCATTTTGCCCAGATCAAGCCCTGAACCACCGCCAAAAGCAATCACGCCATCATGTCCACCCGCTTTGAAAGCCGACACACCAGCTGCGAGGTTTTTCTCATTGGGATTTGGATCAACCTCGCTGAAAAGGCTACGCCCCAAACCAGCTGCATCCAGAATATCCAGCGCATTTTGAGTGACCGGTAGTCCGGCAAGCCCTTTGTCCGTCACGAGAAGCGGGTTTGTGATCCCGGCCGCCGCACAGGCATCCGGCAATTCCTTGATCCGGCCCGCGCCAAATTTGATCGTGGTCGGATACGACCAATTTCCAGTAAGGTTCATGTCGGTCCCTTTTTATCAGCGCAAGAATGGGTAGGTCAGCTTTTGACCGGCTGAACCAAAAGAGCAACCACTTCGGTCAGAAAACCTGTTCTCGCAACTAGCGCGGTCGAAATGCACATGTGGCAGCGCGATTTCCTAAGCGCGTTCAAAGCCACGGGCCAATTCGTAATCTGTGACCACGCGGTCGAAATCCTCGATCTCGACCTCAGCCGCCCGCACATAATGATCGACGACGGTGTCGCCCATTGCCTCTCTGAGCATCTGCGAGCTGTGCAAGGTGCGTCGCGCATCGCGCAGTGTTTGTGGAATAAGCTTGCCCTCGCCTTCGTATGCGTCCCCGGAAAAGGGTGGCTCGAGCTCCATCGCGTTTTCGATACCCGCAAGCCCCGCAGCAATTTGGGCCGCCATTGCAAGATAGGGGTTCAGATCAGACCCACCAATCCGGCATTCCACACGGACAGATAATGTCCCTGCCCCGCATACCCGAAAGCCCGCCGTGCGGTTATCGACCGACCAGATCGTCCGTGTCGGCGCGAATGAGCCCCTCTGAAACCGCTTGTAGCTGTTGATATAGGGCGCCAGAAAATAGGTAAAATCGGGCGCGTATTTCAGCAATCCAGCCGTATAGTTTTTCATCAGCGCTGACATGCCCAACGGGTCGTTTTCATCAAAGAATGCTGGCTTCCCACCCTTCCACAAAGATTGGTGAACATGGCTGGAACTGCCCACCTTGTCATGATGCCATTTGGGTAGAAACGTCGCGGCATGGCCCTGCTGGAACGCAATTTCCTTGATTGCATGTTTGGCGATGGTGTGATGATCAGCGGTATTCAGAGCTTCGGCGTACTTTATGTTAAGCTCTTCCTGCCCGGTTTCCGCCTCCCCCTTGGAGTTCTCAACCGGGATACCCGCAGCCCAGAGAAGGTTGCGGATCGGGCGCATCACATGTTCTTCCTTGGTGGTCTGCAGGATCGCGTAGTCTTCGTTGTATCCTGAAATCGGCTCCAAGTCGCGAAACTTGTCTTTGCGAATGGCATCAAAACTTTTCTCAAAGAGAAAGAACTCCAATTCGGTCGCCATCATCGCGTCAAAGCCCAAAGCCTCAAGCCGTTTGATCTGTTTTTTCAAGATTGCACGTGGCGAATGCGGCACGTCTTGGTGAGTGTGGTGGTCCAGCACGTCGCAAAGCACCATCACGGTGCCCTCCAGCCAAGGCACCGGACGCAGAGTCCCCAAGTCCGGCTTCATCACGTAGTCACCGTAACCCGATTGCCAACTGGTTGCGGCGTAGCCATCAGGTGTGGCCATCTCAAGATCAGTGGCCAGCAGATAATTGCAACAGTGCGTCTCGTCCCAGCCACCCGCGATAAAATGCGCCGCATGGAACCGTTTTCCCATCAACCGCCCCTGCATATCCACCAGACAGACAAGAACCGTGTCGACACTCCCCGCTTCAACCTGTTTTACCAGATCTGTTTTTGACATTTTCATATAGGTTCCTTTCACCCGCCCGCTCTTTGAATCGGACTGGCATCGCCACATTGTGGTGTTTACGACAAGCACTTTGATCAACTGTCGCGTATCATGACAGCGACTGCAAATCATATGCGTGCGCTGCGGTGACCAAGGATGCGCGCCGCTCGCCTGCTGTGCACAATGCATCTTTTGAATGTTACGGGTATCAGCGCATGTTGTCTCGACGACTTTCCCAGTACATCGAAATTCGAATGATTGTTGAAAAAGCGTTGGAACACACTGCAAATCAAGCCAAACCGCATAGAAAGGCGTGGCTTCTGGCGGCGCAGGCGGTGATCGGTTGTAGGACCAGGGGAGCAACTATGTTCCAGACCCCCAACGTCTCGCGCCCCATTGAATTGCCTGTGGGCGATCTGATCATGGCGCGCCGACAGTTTCGCCGCAACATGACGTGCTTTTGACCCTCAAGGGAGCGGATATGCTGGCGCGCACAATCCACCTTGCCCGGCTAAAGGGCAGCGCTCTACACCAACGCACAGACTTCCGGGCCGTTACATACGGTCAGTTTTCGCCCATTTCAGCGGCATTTCACCAAATACCGCGAAGCGATGCTCGACTCCTAATGTGGCCGTGGTCACCCAAGGGGAAAAGCTGCGAACAGCCCGTGGGCGAGGGCTGAGTGTCGGCACGCATTCAGCTATCAAACCGGCCTGGGTCATCTTGGGCCAAGTCGCCAACAACCAGCGGCACGCGATGTGTTAGGACTGCTAAAATGCGGCTTTAACATGTAATCCTCGCTGGGCTGGGCAAATTGAAGCTGCTCATCAAATGACTTCAGCGGCTACCGTTACGACATCCGCTCATTCTATTTGCAAAGATAGAAGCACGTTGACGCCAGGCAAAGGTAAAGTCATTTACTCGAAACAATTTGCGATTGACGGGTTTCGGAAGACACCATGAAAAACAGCCTATGAAGTACCGCCCGGAGATCGACGGGTTACGTGCTCTGGCCGTCCTTCCCGTGGTGCTGTACCACGCTGGATATCAAGCCTTTGCTGGTGGCTTCGTCGGCGTAGACGTCTTTTTCGTTATTAGCGGTTATTTGATTACGTCGTTGATCATGAAGGACCTGAACGAGCATCGGTTCAGCATCGCCGTCTTTTACGAACGTCGCGCACGCCGCATTTTGCCTGCTCTGTTCTTGGTCATGCTGGTTTCCCTGCCCTTTGCGTGGATGTGGATGATGCCAAGTCATCTGGAAGAGTATTTGCGGAGCCTGCTGGCGACACTTCTGTTTCTGTCCAATTTTTTCTTTTGGGATCAAACCGGGTACTTCGATACGGCGGCTGAGCTCAAACCGATGCTGCATACTTGGAGCCTCGCGGTAGAGGAACAGTTCTATATTTTCTTCCCATTGGTGTTGATAGCACTCTGGCGCTTTGAAAAACGGACTGTGGTGACGGCGATGATTGCTTTGTTCGCCATCAGTTTTTGGCTGGCACAATGGGGTGTTCAAAACGATCCCGCGACCGCGTTTTTTCTCCTGCCCGCGCGCGTTTGGGAGCTTCTCGCGGGGGCGTTGATCGCGTTTTATGGGCCCGCTCGGCCACGGGGTCAGGCCGAAAAACTCAGCGGCCCGCTAGCAATTGTCGGGCTATTATTGATTGTATCGCCGGTGTTCATCTTTGATGAACGGACAGCCTTCCCCGGCGCAAACGCGATCCCCGCCGTCTTGGGCACCACTCTTGTTGTTACCTTTGCGAATGGCAGCAACTTAGTGGGGCGTCTGCTGTCCACGCGCCTGTTCGTGTCGATCGGGCTGGTGTCCTATAGCCTTTATCTTTGGCACCAGCCGATTTTTGCTTTGGTGCGTCACAGGTTCGGGAAGCAGATCTTCGATGAAAATGTGATTTGGTTGATTGCGCTGTCCGTGTGTCTGGCCACCGCCAGCCTTTGGCTTGTTGAGAGGCCATTCAGATACCGAGCTTCGGTCAAGCAGCTTGCGGTTTCTATGGGCGGCTTCGCCTTTGCCATAATCGCTACGGGCCTGTGGATTGACGCGGAAATGGGCCGCGATTTGAACAATGTCCCGTCCTATGCCCGCGCCTCGCAAAATGCCCCCAAAGAGATCATTGCATATAGCGAGGGCCGCGAAACTCACATGCCATGTACCGGAAACGCGGTTGAATACGGATTCAGCTACTGCGACTTCGGCGAACCATCGGCAAAGAAAGCAATCGCGGTATGGGGCGACAGCTTTGCGGGATCACTTCTCTTTGGGATTGACGACGTCGCCAAGCGCATTGGAACAGGCGGCGTGTTATATGTCGCGGATGGCTGCCCGCCTGTTTTGGGATTGAGCAACAGCAGATCGTCGAATTGTACGGAACACACCCACGCGGAAATACTGCAGCGGATATTGAAGCAACCTGATGTCGACACGCTCTTGATTATCGGAAACTTTGAAGGCGCGGCACATGTGTCCAATGTGTCGATTAATGGCGAAACGGCATCGATGAACGCGATAAAAACACAGATCGCCACTGCCGTTTCGATCATTCACGCAGCAAGCCGGATCAAAGTCTATTTGGTACAACAGGGTCCGACATTTGCGGAACCTGTGGCCAGTAGTTTCATCGAAAACATATCTCGTGACGATTATGAATTTCAGGAAATCCCCCGCCAAGAGCATACAGCGATTGTCAGCACGCAAGATGGTTTGGCAGATGTCACAGACGGTCACTTGAAAACGATAGACTTCTTTTGCAATGAAAAGACCTGCCCATCATTTGATCCAAGCGGACAGATGATTATTTATGACCGCAATCATCTGACCAAAGCGTATTCAGTCCTTTTTGCAAAAGAGCTTTTGGATCAGGTGTTTTCCATGTCTGAAACTGGTGTTCCCAAACACTAAGGCGAGAGAACCCGCGTTTATGTTGGGCTGACCAAGACCTCAGTGCCAAAGCGATCATTTATCGGCCTGCAACCCGGCAGTATTGGCGAGAAAACGCGACAAGACTGGGTGCTATGATCACCTTCGGCTCGAAAAGGTTAAATCGATGGATCGAATCCGTCATTACCCCGCAGGTGACTTATGAGATCCGCCACGCCGGACATGAACAATGCCGCAACATGTTTGCCACTCGGAACGGGCAATCGACCGTTCAAGATACGACAGCCCTCACCACGGCACGTCATTTTCGTACGGCGAAAACAAAACCCGCGACCATGGTAGTTTTGATGTCTAGTAAGGGTTCTTCGCGCTTCGATCTTCGGAAAGCGAATGCTGACGTCGCGCAACAAGCAGTTCGATAGCGTCTGCCAGATGCTTGCGGTCGATATGATGATCACCGAGGGCCACGCGGATTTTGTGGGCCTCAATCATCACGTCGGCATGGCGGCAGCCTTCCGGCGGTTCGAACCTGTAAGAGGCAAGCTCCAACCGCAGTCCAAGCGGGTCGCGGAAGTAGATTGAATCCATAAAGCCACGATCAATAGGACCGGAGTGCGAAACGCCTCGGGCATCAAGGCGTTCAGCAACCTGCCAGAACGTGGCTTGGCTGACATTCAACGCAAGATGATGGAGCGAGCCAGTTGCTTCAGGGACCCGCTCCGCGTCGGGTTTGCGTGTTTCATTGGTAAAAATGGTGATGAGTCGCCCGTCACCTGGATCAAAGTACAGATGTCCCTCTTCCGGGCGATCAAGGTTGGGTTGATCAAAAATGAACGGCATCCCCAGAACGCCTTCCCAAAAATCTATCGATGTCTGCCGGTCGGCGCCGGTGATGGTGATATGGTGTACGCCCTGCGTCTGGATCTTGCGGAGGTCTTTGGAGTCATCCATTTCACAGATCCTTAAGTCTATCCCGCGCGGACGATTGCCGCCCTGTCCGCAATGGCAGTTATTTTGTCAAAAGCAGCATTGCGCGGCAATGGCAGTTTCAGAGTTTTTCGGACCAATCGAGCCTTAAACCGAGTTAGATTGTGACTCTGACCCGCATGAAACGTCTATGGGAACACCCCATGATGCGGTGTGCCGCATCATTTGCACGCAGCAAACGTCGCGACACTCGCCTTCAACATCTTCGGGATACACGCGAAAGAGGTCAAGAAAAGGACAAGGAGCGCAGTGGCTTACCGGGGATACTTCGAACCTTCCTGATATAATCATGGTTTAGTCAAAATAAATCGCCTAATTCATATCACACTCCATTAACTACCATATAGTATATTAATACTGGCTCATTTGAGGGAATGTTCTGAAAACAACATCGGCCCATAGCGGACATTCGTGCTAGCTGCAGCGAACCGCGGCAAGGAGCCCTAACTACCGAAGGCTGCAATATGTACGAAGGTCCGAAATTCGTTAAGGAGCGGCCAACCAAAGGTGCACGTCTGCGTCTGCTTGGTGGTGAATAGGATTGATTGATGATAAATATCAATAGCTTGACGGGCGTCATGTGTACTATATGCGCAAACTGAAATTGCCTTCTGGCGTACTCCCTCGGGAAATTAGCGATTCAACTGACCTGATCCGATTGCGACTCGTTTGAGCGAGCAACACGCACGTTACCTTTAAGATCCACAAACAGGCAGCCGCCATTTTTCGGAGATGCGGTAAATGCGTTTTAGGCAGGATCGGTGTCGGCTAAGGTAATGGCCGTGGGTGAGCCGCTTTTCGAGAGCACAAGCGCGCTTATGTTGGCTTTGCGTATCCTAGACGTTCCATGGTTATTTCGGCCAAAGAACGCAGAGATTGCTCTCAACTGCATACACTTCGATCAACAAACGACTTGCACGGCCAAAGCAACAAGGCTTCCGTCCGCCCTCTCGTAGCTGAGAATGCCCGTTTACTGCCTTGGATCGAAAGCAAGTTAGTCGAGTGTTGCAGGCGTTTATTCGTGGGCAAAGCGCTCATAGTCACTCAAGGCCGTTTCGCAGCCACTGGACCAGATCACTTCAAGCCATTTGCAGAATGCTTCCGAAAATGGATTCGCGGCAGCCAAGTCGCCGTAGATTCTGCTTTGTTCTAACCATGCAGTCGGACGATCTTTGGCTTTGAGGGCGGCCTCTTTTAGCTGATCCCACATCGGATCATTGGCTTCAATAATTGAACCGTCTTCACGCACACCTGCGCACATACGTGCCCAAAGCGCTTCAACAAGAGCGAGGCCTTCTACAGAGCGTCCTGCGGCAAGTTGGTCGCGCAGGATCGGCAAGACAAATCCCGGGTGGCGTGCCGAGCCATCAAACGCCACACGGCGTGTCGTGTCGACAATCCGGGGGTTCGAAAATCGTGTTTCGATAAGATCCACGTACTCCAAAGGCGTCTTACCGGGAACAGGAGCCACGGTCGGAGCGATTTCGGTGCGTTGGACCTTGCCAAAGAAAGCTGCAATGTCCGGATGCGCCATGCAGCCCGCTATGGTTTCAATGCCGAAGATTTCGCCCACATTTGCGATCACTTGGTGACCCGCGTTCAGGATACGGATCTTCATCGTCTCATACGCATGTACATCATCCGAGAACGTTGCCCCAACTTGATCCCAATCGGGGCGGCCCGCGCAAAACGCGTCTTCGATGACCCATTGCCGGAACGCTTCATGCGTGACAACGGCCATGTCCTTGATGCCAAAGTCAGCAGCAAGGGCGAGCTCTTTTGGCCCCGTCGCCGGTGCAATGCTGTCGACCATGGAGTTGGGGAATGCAGCGTTGGCGTCGATCCAATCGGCGAGGTCTGGATCAGATAGGCGCGCAAGCGAGACCACGACTTGACGCAGAATATCGCCATTGCCTTGAAGGTTGTCGCAACTTAGCCCAGTGAATGGGAGCTCTCCTGCTTCTCGTCGCAGTTTATATGCGGCCACGATAGCCCCAAATGCCGTGCGTGGCGTTTCCGGGTTCTCTGCGTCATGGATGAGATCAGCGTGGCTTCCGTCAAACCCTTTGGTGACGGGATCAATGTAGTAGCCGCTTTCGGTAACTGTCATCGCGACTATACGGATTGCGGGATCTGCCATTTGACGTATTAGGGGCGCGTTGCCTTTCTCGATTGGTAGATAGTCGATCATGGAGCCGACGATTTCGGCGGATACGTTATTTGGATCAAGCTCGATCAGTGTGGTCAGGCAATCCTGTGCCAGCAGCTTTTCCCGCATCGCGGCATCGTAGGGTCGTACGCCCGCACCGATGATTGCCCAATCGTGGGCCTGTCCAGCCTGCATCAGACGGTGCAGGTACCATGCCTGATGGGCACGGTGGAAATTTCCGACCCCGATATGCACGATGCCAGGGTTCAGGACAGAGCGGTCGTAGCGAGGATGCTCCACGGTCAGTTGAGCAAGCGTCGCGTTTGAAAGGGAGATCAGCTCATCCATTGTCCACCATCCACGTTGTAGGTTTGGGCGACGATGTAGTTCGCCAAGTCGCTGGCCAGAAACACGGCCATGCCGACCAGGTCCTCGGGTGTGCCCATGCGTCCGAAAGGCACGGCGGCACCAACTTCGCGCTTCTTTTGACCCGGCGTCTTGCCTTCGTATTTGGCAAAGAAGGCATCCACACCGTCCCAGTGTTCGCCGTCCACAACGCCTGGGGAGATCGCGTTCACATTGATACCGTGTTTGATCAGGTCTAGCCCGGCTGATTGCGTCAGGCTGATAACGGCGGCCTTGGTGGCGCAATAGACCGCGACCAGCGGTTCGCCGCGCCGTCCGGCCTGGCTGGCCATGTTGATGATCTTGCCGCCTTTGCCGCGTTCGATCATGTGGCGCGCGACGGCCTGCATCGTGAAGAGCGTCCCCGCCACATTGATGTCGAACACCCGGGAATAGTCCGCGCGATCGATCTCGACAATCGGGGCGGCGGTGAACAGTGCGGCGTTGTTGATCAGAATATCGATCTGACCAAAATGGCCAACAGTCTCATCAATGGCCGCGTCAATGCTGGATTGATCTGCGACATCCATGCGCACGGCTACCGCACCTTCGCCGAGTTCTTGGGCTGTTGCAGTTGCGCGGGCAGTGTCTATATCGGCGATGGCGACGCGTGCGCCCTCCCGGATATAGGCCTCGGCAAAGGCCCGCCCGATCCCTCGGGCGGCGCCTGTTATCAGGGCTGTCTTGCCAGCCAGTTGCATCACTCGACCCTCAGACCTTTGGCGTCGAACTTGTGCAGCTTGTCGAGCTGTGGCGTGAGGTAGATATCATCGCCGTGTTTGATCTGTATGTCCCCTGTGATCCGCACAGTGAACAAATCATCCTCGCCGGTATTCAGACCAGTTTCATGCACGTGGATAAAGGTGTCCGAGCCAAGGTGTTCGGCTACACCGACACGTCCCTTCCACGTCCCTTCCGTCTTGCTGACGTCTGTGTGCTCTGGGCGAATGCCGATGGTTTCAGCACCGTGCTTTCCGGCCTCCGTGCCCTTGATCAGGTTCATCTTGGGCGAACCGATAAAGCCAGCGACGAACTCGTTCTTCGGACGGTGATAGAGCTCCAGCGGAGAGCCAACCTGCTCGATGAAACCGGCGCGCAGCACCACGATCTTGTCGGCCATGGTCATGGCTTCGACCTGATCGTGTGTCACATAGATCATGGTCGTCTCGAGGCGCTTGTGAAGTTCGCTGATTTCGAGCCGCATACCGACCCGCAGCGCGGCATCGAGGTTCGACAAGGGTTCGTCGAACAGGAATGCGGCAGGTTCGCGCACAATCGCCCGGCCGATGGCAACCCGCTGGCGCTGCCCCCCCGACAACTGACCGGGTTTGCGGTCGAGGTAGTCCGTCAGATTCAGCGCCTTGGCGGCAGCATCGATCCGACGCTTCTGCTCGTCCTCAGGGACGCCCGCCATCTTCATCGGGAACGCGATATTCTTGCGCACCGACATATGCGGGTAGAGGGCGTAGGACTGGAACACCATTGCCAGACCGCGTTTGGCGGGAGGTACGTTGGTGGCGTCATTGCCGTCGATGTCGATATGGCCAGAGGTGATGTCCTCCAGCCCCGCGATCAGACGCAGCAGGGTGGACTTGCCGCAGCCCGAGGGCCCGACGAAGACCGTGAACTCGCCATCTTCGATGGTCAGGTCAAGCGGTGGAATGACCTGCACGTCGCCGAAGCTTTTGGTCACTTGGTTGAGTTTAATTTGTCCCATGGGTCAGGTTCCTTATTTCACAGCGCCGAAGGTCAGGCCGCTGACGAGTTGTTTCTGGCTGAACCAGCCGAGAATGAGGATCGGTGCGATGGCCATGGTCGAGGCCGCACTGAGCTTGGCGAAAAACAGGCCTTCCGGGCTGGAGTAGCTTGCGATGAAGGCTGTCAACGGGGCGGCTTTTGCCGCCGTCAGGTTCAGCGTCCAGAAGGCTTCGTTCCATGCTAGGATAAAGTTCAGCAGCAGGGTCGAGGCAATGCCGGGGATCGCCATCGGCGTGAGAACATAGAGGATCTCTTCCTTCAGCGATGCACCGTCCATGCGCGCGGCTTCCAGGATCTCACCCGGAATTTCCCGGAAGTACGTGTACAGCATCCAGACGATGATCGGCAGGTTCATCAGCATCAGGACGATGACCAGCGCGACTCGGCTGTCCAGAATTCCCATTCTGATGCAGATCAGGTAGATCGGGTACAACACACCCACCGCCGGCAGCATCTTGGTCGAGAGCATCCAGAGCAGGATGTCTTTGGTCCGTCTGGACGGCACGAAGGCCATCGACCAAGCTGCGGGAACCGCAATGATGATGCCCAGGATCGTGGAGCCGCCGGCGATGATGATCGAATTCCAGAGGAACTTGGCATAGTCCGAACGCTCCATGACGGCGGTGTAGTTTTCCAGCGTCCAGTCAAAGGCGAGGAAGACGGGTGGGTCTGCGATCGCCGTTGCTTCGGTCTTGAAGCTGGTGAGGATCGTCCAGAGGATCGGGAAGAAGATCAGCAATCCGATGCCCCATGCGGCGGTCGTGTTGATTATCTTGCGTTGTTGAGTTACTGAGCGGGCCATGTTGTCCTCCTCACGCGTCAAGGTTCTTGCCGACGATGCGCATCAGGAAGATGGCAACGATATTGGCGAGAATGATTGCATATACACCACCGGCGGAGCCCAGTCCGACGTTCTGGCTTTCAAGCACGCGCTGGAAGATCAGGTAGGTGAGCGTCCGGGTGCCAAATGCACCGCCGGTCGTCACGAAGATTTCGGCGAAGATTGCCAGCAGGAAGATCGTCTGAATAAGCAGAACGATCGTAATGGCACGGCTTAGGTGCGGCAGCGTGATGAAGGCGAACCGTTTGAGCGGCGGCGCGCCATCCATCTCGGCGGCCTCCAGCTGTTCGCTGTCGAGCGACTGGATCGCCGTCAGCAGGATCAGCGTCGCGAAGGGCAGCCACTGCCAGGACACGATCAACACGATGGACGGAAGCGAAGCCTCCGACAGCCACGAGACCGGGTCAGCCCCAAAAAACCGCCACAGATGCGCGAACAGCCCGTTGGTGGGATCCATGAACATGTTCTTCCAGACCAGCGCGGAAACGGTCGGCATGACGAAGAACGGCGCGATCACGAGGATCCGGACGACGCCCTGGCCCCACATGGGCTGGTTGAGCAGGATGGCCAGCAAGGACGCCGAAGAACAATGGTAATCGCCAGAACGCCACCGACGACAATCAAAGTGGCCGAAACGGATGGCCAGAACGCGCTGGAACTTACGAAACGCACATAGTTCTCGAAGCCTACCCACCCAAGATCGCCACCGCGCATGGGCAGGTATTTCTTGAATGAGAACATCAGGGTCATGATCAGGGGGATCAGCATCCAGCCGAGGAGCAAAACGACGGCCGGGGCCATCATGATGCGAGCCGCTGATCGGGAGTGTTGGGTTGCCATTGGGCATACCTCCTCTGTTGATCGCCGGAGGCTATCGTGAACGGAGCTGCGATCAGAGAAAAGTTGGAATACCCGGGGGCAGATCTTGAGCCCCCCGGGTATTCGGAGAACGCTTAGCGGTAGCCAGCGGCTTCCATTGCGTCGTTGGTCAAGGCCTGTGCCTTCTCAAGCGCTTCTTCGACGGTCTGCTGACCAGCATAAGCTGCAGAGAATTCCTGGCTGACTTCGGTTGCGATGCCTGCAAACTCAGGGATAGCGACGAACTGGACGCCGACGTAGGGTACGGGATCGACCGTCGGGTTCTTCGGATCGGCCGCATTGATCGATTCAAGCGTCATCGCGGCAAAGGGGACCTCTTGATAGTTAGGGTTTTCGTACAGCGACGTACGGGCACCCGGAGGCACGTTCGCCCAACCTTCGTTGGCCGCAACCAGTTCGATATAGTCTTTCGAAGTTGCCCACTCGATGAACGATTTGGCGGCAGCTTCTTTCTGCGTACCGGCGGGGATCGCCAGCGCCCATGCCCAGAGCCAGTTCGCGTTCTTACCCAAGCCGGTGTTCGGCGCCAGCGCGAAGCCGACCTTGTCAGCAACGGTCGAGTCGTCTGGGTTGGTCACGAAGGACGCCGCAACGGTCGCGTCGATCCACATGCCGCACTTGCCTTGCTGGAACAGGTTCAGGTTTTCGTTGAACCCGTTGGTCGCGTAGCCGTTGGGGCCGGATTCGTTCATCATACCGGCGAAGAAGGTCAGCGCTTCATTCCACTCGGGCTGATCGAACTGGGCGTTCCAGTCTTCGTCGAACCAGCGTGCGCCGAAGGAGTTGGCTGTGACGGTGATGAATGCGCCGCCTTCACCCCAACCGGCTTTGCCGCGCAGGCAGATGCCGTTGATGTCGTTTTCGCGGTCGGTCATCGCCGCCGCGGCTTCGCGGATGAATGCCCATGTGGGGGCTTGTGGCATCTCCAGACCAGCCTTCTCCATCAGGTCGGTGCGGTACATGATCATGGAGCTTTCGCCGTAGAATGGCGCCGCATAAAGGGTGCCATCGTAGCTGAGGCCTTCGCGCATAGCTGGCAGAATATCATCTGCATCGTATTCGGCGGAGAGATCATCCAGCGCAACCAGCCAGCTGTTGGCCGCCCAGATGGGTGTTTCGTACATGCCGATGGTCATGATGTCGAAAGAGCCGCCCTTGGCCGCGATGTCCGTTGTTACGCGTTGGCGCAGGACGTTTTCTTCCAGTGTGACCCATTCAACCGTGTGCCCGGTTTTTTCAGTAAATGTGTCCGTATAGCCCTGCATGCGGACCATATCGCCGTTGTTAACCGTAGCGATGACAAGGTTCTCGGCCATTGCACCGCCGGAGCTGACGAGCGCCACGGCCATCGCTGCGTAAAATGTTTTTTCTAAAGACATCCCAAGTTTCCTCCTCGTTGGGTAGTCCATACAGGTTACCGGAATTAGCAACGCGAAGTCAATTATATTTTTGCGCGCGCAAAGTTTCTGAAATGCTCGGTAAATCAGTAACTTAGGCAGAATCTCTCATGACCAAACGCCCTTCGAAAGTCGTTTCTGTGCGATTGGAGAGGCGTTCTGCATGCTCCAGCATCCCAAACAGTTCGCTGCACCGCGCGATTCGCAATCGCCTCGTAATCTTGCGCGATAGTCGTCAGCGGCGGGCATGTGAATCGGGAGAACGGGTGATCGTCATGGCCTGCGATCCGAAGGTCGCAACCGGCGCCGTGGCCGACGCGCAAGCCCAGGCCATAGGCAGCCGAGAGCATGCCGATGGCCAATCGATCATTGCTGCACAGTACCGTATTGGTATTGAACGCCTTAGATGCCAGAAGGCGCCCGCCTTCGATGCTGCCGATTTCCTCGAAATTCCAGCCCTCGCCGTCAGCCTGAAAAACACGGGGCACGTGGCCGTGCCGCTCCATGCTTTCGATGTAGGCTTGGTGGCGTTTATTGGCATTCGGGTTCGATGGTGACTTCATCTCGAAGAAGCATGGTGCCTCACCACTGCGACACAAATATTCCACCATTAAATCAACGCTTTGGAAATTATCTGTTCCGACAAATGCCTGACCGATATCGCTCATGTTGGCGTCAAACAGGACCAGCGGGAAGTCTTCGTCGAAGGTGCGAACCGCATCCTTGTCAGACATCCGTCCGAAGGGCGCCAGCAGCACCCCCGCAGGCTTGAGAGATCTCAACGAGTTCAGGTTGTCCCGCTCCATGTCCGCACTGCCGTGAGAGCTGAGCAGGATGGGGCTGAACCCCGCCTCGATACAGGCGAGCTCAACGCGCCGTCCGATCTCGGAAAAGAACGGGTCCGCGAGATTCGGCACGACGATGCCGATGTTCTTTGTCGTGCGCCTGTTCTGGTTCATAGCGAACACGTTGGGCTGGTAATTGTGCTTATCTAGCGCGGCCTCGATCTTTGCACGTGTCGATGCGCGGACGCTGTCGGGGTCGTTGAAATACTTCGATACTGTCGGGCGGGAGATTCCGCTGACCGCAGCGAATTCTTCCATGTTGCGAATTTTCGGTTGACCCATTTTTACACCTAAATTCGAGAAAAGATACGCGCGATAACTTTTTCAATGTATGAAAATTGCCTGTGAAGCGTCAAGGATATAAGTGGTTCAATACCAGGCTTCCGTGCGGAACCGAAAAACTGCGGAGATATTGCGCATTCGTAAGGCCGCGACAATCCAGAACATCTGCAAGTCTATGGAAGCAGACAATCAGAAGTCAGGCGCATAGCTTTCCCAACGGCCCGCGCTTGGAAGCGTTTTTGCTTGTCGCACTGGCGCCATTAATGAGAGATATTTCTCATGAAGGCCGATCATTTGACTGAGTACGAAGGGCGTGAGCCGGTGGATTGTCAGCGCGATTGGTGGTCGGTTGCCTCGGAAAGCCCGCTGATGCGCCTCGGCATTAAGAGCCCGATCTGTGTACCTCATTCACGCGGCGATCTCTTTGCCCTCATCAAGTGATTGGCCATCCATGAGCGCATTGCTTTCCCAAGGCAATTCGCTTTCAACAGACCATGATGTGTCTGCAATTCTGGCTCATGCCTCCCATCAGGAATTTCGCTGAAACCAACTGGGCACCTTGATGCAACACCCGTTAGGCAGCATGCCGTCCGTTGGTCCCGGGTTCACGCCATATGACTGGTTCGGAGTGTCGAGCAAAGGTTTGACCACCATTCGAAACGCATTTGCTGTCGCTTTCGATAGCGAGTTGTTCAAGCTGCGCAGGCGCTTAAGTCAGCCACTGCGCTGATAGCACGATAGCATAGGTCATCTGGTTGCACAGACTGTGCTGCTAAATGCCGACCAACCCCAACCCAATCGGCAAACCGAATACGTGATTTGGATTAATGGCTACCTCAGCTGTCTTTTAAAGGTCCGTCAAAGCGGCAGCGGCGGCCCCGTCGATATGCGTCGCCATGTTCGCAAACTTCAGTGGTCGGTCAGGGTTTTGATAACTCAGCACCGGACATTAGTCCTGGTATTTGCGACCCAAGGAAACCATCTCGATCGATGCCTCAGATTTCCTCAGCCCATGGGGGATTAGCACCAGCCCGCGCGACGGTGACTGCTGCGACCCTTGCTCCGTGTTCCAAGGCTTCAATTAAAGCGTCTGCTGGCAAATTTCTCAGCTTTGTTTTCTGAAGCGCGCCCAGTTCGTAGAGTTTCGCCAACACACCGGCATTGAAGGTGTCACCGGCCCCAACCGTATCGACGATTTCGGCGCGTTGCGCGGGCACGTTGACCTCAGTTCCGTCAACCAGAAATCCTGTCGCGCCCTCGCCACCTCGCGTCAGGATGACCACGCTTGGTCCACTGTCAAGGACGACATTGACCTTCTCTTTCAAAGAGAGCGGTTCAGGAACCATCCAGTTCAGGTCTTCATCCGAGACTTTGACGATGTCCGTCAATGCCATCATCCCGTCAAGCCGGGCGCGGTATTTGTGGATGTCTTGAATGAATCGAGGACGAATGTTCGGATCCATCATGACAGCGCGTGTCTTGCCTTCCCGTTCAAGAAGCGCGGCGTATGTGCTCGCGCCGGGTTCACAGGCAAGGCTGATCCCACCAAAATAGAGCGACGACACCTCTGCGGAGACCTCAGGAAGGTCGTCAGTGCGGAGCATCCTTCCAGCGGAGTTCTCGTCAAAGAAGGAATATGTCGCGTGCCCGTCCTGCAGCCGAACAAAGGCAAGCGTCGTTGGGCGGTCGGACCTGACAATGTGGGACGTGTCCACGTTACTTGCCTTCAGCGCATCGGCAAGTTGCTGTCCAAACATATCCCTCGACAGACCTGTCAGCATACCCGTCTGCACACCCAGTCGCCCCAGTGCGATGGACGTGTTGAACACGGCACCTCCCGCATGGGGAACGAACCCATCGCGGCCCATCGTGGTCGGCGTCGGGATCATGTCGATAAGCGCTTCTCCGCAACACAGGATCATTTGGCAGGTCCTTTCTGATAGGAATTGCTTTCGACAAGAAAGCGTTTGGAAAGTGGCAGGCTCGCGGCACCAAGCACCCGTGCGTCCGACCCGATCGAACCTTCGATCAATTCTGGTGTTTGCACGCCGGCAACTGACATTTGGGCGACTTGGTTTTGAATGCGCTGAACGAGCTCTGCCCGCATGTTTTCCGGCATCCATCCGTCAACAAGAACATGCCCCACGTCGATAAGGCAGATGGAAGAGACGATGGCATGCGCGATTCCCAACGCGGCATTGTCCAGCCACTCTTCAAGCGGACCGGGTGGAACATCCCAGCTGTTCGGTGTGTCCCAGATCATGGAGTTCTGGTCGCCGCTCTTGGCCAGCGCGTTTTCAAGTACCGCCAACGAAGCGACATCAACAAGCTGGCGCAATGTGCCGTCCGGTGTCGGGACCATCATTGAGCCCAAGGCGGCCGCGTTCCCCGTGCGTCCGGTGTAAACACTGCTGTCGAGAGCCAACCCCCCACCGATAAAGAAACCGACAAAGAAATAGAGAAAATCACGCGGCTTGTTTTGATCACCGAACACAAGTTCCGCTCCGCAGGCAGCAGATGCGTCATTGCGAACAAAAACAGGGAAATCCCACATCGCACCGATCTCTGCGGCGATGTCACGTTCTTTCCATCCGTCCATTTCCACAGCACCGACGCCAAGCGTTTCGGCCCAATCCCAAAGTTGATAGGGCAAGGCGATGCCCAACCCCGCGATCCGGCGTCTGTGGTCCGGTGGCAGCTTTCCCAGTAACTGACCAATTGCGTCAGTCACGAACTGTACAGTGTTGTCTGGCGTGGGGTAGCGATGACTGGTGCGAGCACGGTACTGCACCTCCCCCAGAAAATCGGTGAGAACCAGATCAAGGCTGCGACGTCCAACCTTTAGTCCGAAAAAGAATGCACCGTCTTTGGCAAGGCTCATGGGAACGGAAGGCTGGCCGATCTTGCCGCGCACTGGCTCTCCGCGCACAAGCAACCCGTCTGCTTCCAGCGCGCGCATGATTACTGAAACAGTCTGAGCTGACAGTCCGGTCCGGCGCGCGATCTCAACCTTAGCCATGGCACCGTTCTGCCGGATCAGAGACAGAACAAGCCGTTCATTGTAAGCCCGCATGCCGCTCTGGTTCGATCCCCGCGGTGAAGTGTCGAGGGTGGCCTTCTGGCCTTCAATCTTCAAAGCCTGTTCCATTTCATCCTTGAGTTCATAATCTGATATGCTGGGAAACTGACCAACATTATAGTTCAAGTCAATAAATAAATCAGATTGATTTAATTATTGACCGACGCGAGCAAAAGGATCATTAGGGGTTAGGATATTTGCAAAACCGGGATGACGATTCGGCGCTGCAATGACGCCGATAAGGGAGGAATTCCAGATGACCGTTTCAACTCATAGACTTGCGCGCGAGACAATGGCATTCGTTTTGGCCGGAGGGCGGGGCAGCCGCTTGCGAGAGCTTACTGACATCAGGGCAAAGCCAGCGGTGTACTTCGGCGGTAAGACGCGGATCATCGATTTTGCGCTGTCGAACGCGGTAAACTCCGGCATCCGCCGTATTGGTGTAGCAACGCAGTACAAGGCGCACAGCCTGATCCGCCACCTGCAGCGCGGGTGGAGCTTCTTCCGGGCGGAACGCAACGAGTCGCTTGATATCCTGCCTGCATCACAGCGCGTGAACGAGCGGAACTGGTATCTGGGCACGGCAGATGCCGTCACCCAGAACATCGACATCATCGAAGGCTATGCACCCAAGTACATCCTCATTCTGGCGGGCGACCATATCTACAAGCAGGACTATTCACTGTTACTCAAGCAGCACGTGGAAACCGGCGCGGACGTCACTGTCGGCTGCATTGAGGTGCCGCGCAGCGAGGCAAGCGCGTTCGGCGTGATGGCCGTAGACGAAAGCGACCGAATTCTGGACTTCGTCGAAAAACCCGCTGATCCACCCGCAATGCCCGGCGACGAAACCCACTCTTTAGCGAGCATGGGAATCTATGTCTTCAATACCGACTTCCTGATCAAACTCCTGCGTGAAGATGCGTTGTCAGAGACGTCCGAGCACGACTTTGGCCATGACCTGATCCCGGCGCTGGTAGCGCAGGGCAACGCCTTTGCCCATCCGTTCAGCCGGTCCTGCGTGACCAGTTCTCATGAGCAAAAGGCCTACTGGCGCGACGTGGGTACGATTGATGCCTTCTGGCAGGCCAATATCGATCTGACTGACTTCGAACCTGAGCTGGACCTTTATGACCAAAGCTGGCCGATCTGGACCTATTCTGAACTGACGCCTCCCGCGAAATTCGTCCACAATGAAAAAGACCGTCGCGGTATGGCGGTATCATCGATGGTCGCAGGGGGTTGCATCATCTCGGGTGCGCAGTTGAACCAGTGCCTGATGCATACGGGCGTTCAGGCCAATTCATATTCCGAATTGAACGGTGTGGTCGCACTCCCGGATGTTGTGATTGGACGCGGTGCGCGCCTCAAGAACGTTGTCATCGACCGCTCTGTGCACATCCCCGAAGGCCTTGTTGTTGGCGAAAACGCGAAAGAAGACGCAGAGCGGTTTCGCCGCACCGAGAATGGGATATGTCTGATCACCCAGACCATGATCGACAAGTTGGAAAAATGACACTCAAACAACTTTCTGTTGCCTCTGAATGTGCGCCGTTCATCAAGACAGGCGGTTTGGCCGATGTTGTCGGTGCGCTTGGTCCCGTGATGGGTGCGCATGATGTTGAATGCCGCGTGCTGCTGCCGCTCTACCGTCAGATTAATCACCTAGCAAAGGGCGCAACGGAAGTCCTGAATGCCGGATCGCAGTTTGGTGGGCCTGTTCGTGTCTTGGCAAAGCGTGATAGCGGAATTGACCTGCTGCTGATCGATGCGCCGCATCTCTATGATCGGCCCGGACAGATTTACCTGAACGAAAGCGGTGTGGATTGGGCGGATAATCACTTGCGCTTTGGCCTGCTCAGCTGGCTGGGGGCGGAGATTGGGCGCAAGGGTGTCGCGGGTTGGGTGCCTGACGTTGTTCACGCACACGATTGGCAGGCGGGGCTGACGCCGGTCTACGCACACCAGAACGGCAGCGACGTGCCATGCGTATTGACCATTCACAACATCGCCTTTCAGGGCAATTTTCCCGCAGTAACCATGGGCGTACTGGGCCTTGATCCGAAAGCCTTCACGCAGGAGGGCTTTGAGTATTTCGGTCAGATCAGCTTTCTCAAGGGCGGCTTGATGCTGGCCGACCAGATCACAACGGTCAGCCCGACATATGCCCGGGAACTTATGACGCCTGAATTCGGGATGGGTCTTGAAGGTGTCTTGTCCGCCCGCAAGGCGAACCTTGCCGGTATCCTGAATGGCATCGACATGGTCGCATGGAACCCTGCGTCAGACCCTGCTTTGGCGCACACTTACACGAGTCGTACACTGGCAAAGAAAGCCGTTAACAAGCAGGCAGTGCTGGAACACTTCGGCCTCGACACAGATACCACCGCGCCACTCTTTTCGGTGATCAGCCGTTTGTCCGAACAAAAGGGTCTGGACCTTGCGTTACAGGCCCTTCCTGCGATCCTCGACAAAGGTGCGAAGTTCGTTCTGCTGGGGTCGGGCAGCCCAGAGCTTGAGCAGGGTTTCAAAGAGCTTGCGCAGCACTACTCAAACAGCGTCGGGATTGAGATTGGCTTCAACGAAGATCTTGCGCATCTCATGCAGGCCGGCGCGGATGCAACGCTGGTGCCGTCGCGGTTTGAACCCTGCGGTCTGACCCAGCTTTGTGCAATGCGTTATGGCACCCTGCCAATCGTTTCCGTCACAGGCGGTTTGACCGATACGGTCATCGACGCCAACGAGGCCGCCCTCGCGGCAGGTTGTGCCACGGGCATTCAATTTGCCCCCACCACTGCCGCGAAGTTGGGTGATGCGCTGGAGCGCGCGGTAGCGATCTATGCCGACACGAAAGCGTGGCAGAAAATCCAACGCAACGCGATGAAGCACCCGGTGGGCTGGGATGTCTCCGCACAGCGTATGGCTGATATCTACCATAGTTTGGCGGGAACATAACAGCAGATGCACGAATCCTCGCCTATCCTCAGCATCGTCGCCGGAGACCACACCCGCCTCGGAGCGGTGTGTGATGGCAAGGGCGTCAACTTTGCCGTGTTTTCCGAGAATGCGACAAAAATTGAGCTGTGCCTGTTTAGCGCAGACGGCCAACGTGAAACCGCGCGCGTGGCATTGCCAGATCGAACGGGCGCTGTCTGGCATGGATATGTGCCTGATCTAAAGCCCGGAACGCTCTATGGCTTTCGTGCGCACGGCCCCTATGAACCAAGCCGTGGCCACCGCTTCAACCCGATGAAATTGCTGGCCGACCCATACGCGCGCGCCTTTCACGGGCAGTGGACTGCTGCGGAAGAGACGCTTGGATACGACGCGGCGGAACCAGAGCCGAACGCAGAGCCAAGCCAGATAGACAGCGCCCCGTTCGTGCCAAAGTCCATTGTGCCCGAGCCAGAGATCGCATGGTCCGGAGCACCCTCTCCGCGCAGAACGTGGTCAGAGACAGTAATTTATGAAGCGCATGTCAAGGGGCTCACCCAACTGCACCCCGACGTCCCCGAAGAGTTACGCGGCACCTACGAGGCGCTTGGGAGTGACCCCATCATCGAGCACCTGCTGTCCCTTGGCGTGACCGCATTGGAACTGTTGCCAGTGCATGCTTTTCTGGACGATGATTTCCTGATTGAGCGCGGGTTGACGAACTATTGGGGCTACAACAGCCTTGGGTTTTTTGCATTGGAACCCCGCTATTTCGGCCCGAACGGGGCAGACGGGTTTCGTCAGGCTGTGGACCGACTGCATGCGGCGGGCATCGAAGTCATACTTGATGTCGTCTACAATCACACCGCCGAAGGCGATCATCGCGGCCCGACCTTGTCGTTTCGAGGCCTGGACAATGCCGCCTACTATAACCTGCAGGCGAGCCACTCACGGTACTATGTCAACGATACCGGCTGCGGGAACACCGTGGCGGTCGGTCATCCTTTCGTTTTGAGGATGGTGCTGGATTCCCTGCGGTATTGGGTCGAAATAATGGGAGTAGACGGTTTCCGGTTTGATTTGGCTACAACGCTGGGCCGCGAAGCGCATGGTTTCGATCTACGCGGAGGCTTCTTCGATGCAATCCGTCAGGATCCGGTGCTCAGCCGCTGCAAGATGATTGCGGAGCCTTGGGATATCGGCCCGGGAGGGTACCAGTTGGGTGGCTTTCCGGCCGACTGGGCTGAGTGGAACGACCGCTTTCGCGACACGACGCGCAAGTTCTGGCGCGGTGATGCCCATGCAGCACAAGAGCTGGCGGGCAATTTCCTCGGAACTGCCTCGGTCTTTGATCATTCCGGGCGCAAGCCATTTAGTTCAGTGAACTTCGTCGCGGCCCATGACGGTTTCACGCTGGCCGACGTCACCAGCTACCGCGAGAAACACAACGAGGCCAACGGTGAGAGCAACGCCGACGGCCACGGCCATAACCTGTCCGACAATTGCGGCGTAGAGGGTGATACGCAGGATGCCGCGATACTTGCGCGCCGCGCACAGCGGGCGCGTAACCTCCTGGCAACGGTATTTCTGTCGCAAGGCACGCCGATGATTTTGGCCGGGGATGAGTTGGGGCGCACACAGCGCGGCAACAACAACACTTATTGTCAGGACAATGAAACCAGCTGGGTTGATTGGGCGCGGAGCGATGCGGATTTGCTTGCGTTTGCGCAGCGTCTGATCGCCGTTCGTCGGGACAATCCGGTACTGCGGCAGGGGCATTACCTGCACGGGCGTCTGCTGCCCGGCGGATCGCCAGATGTCACGTGGTCCAGCCTGGAAGGCGGTCCGCTGAACTGGCGCGATGCCTCGCTCGACGGGTTCTGCCTCTGTATTCGTGGGGTCGCGGAAACGCCCCTATCCGAAGCTGGCACTGTACTGATCGTCGTAAACGGTGGGCAAGAGGACAAGCGCACCCTGCTGCCCGATACCGGTGAAGGTCTGTTATGGGAGCGTGTTCTGGATACCGCTGCACCAAAAACACCGTTGGAACGCGTCGAAGGACGCAAAAGGCAAGCGGTTTCCGCCCATTCGCTCGTACTGTTCACCAGCGCACGGGTGGCACAATGACCGATTGGATGTCACGGCTTTGCACCCATGTCGGGGTGCACGCACAGTATCGCGGGTTCGAGGGTCAGACCGTCGAGGTCTCTCGGGACACGCAACGTGCCGTGTTGCACGCGATGGGTCTGGATGTCGGCTCTGACGCAGATGCGCGCGGCCTTTTGGAACAATTGCAGGCAGCGGATTTGGCACGGCCACTTCCCCCTGAAGTCATAGTTGACGCTGGCAATCCTTCCGACCTGAGGCTTGCGCAACCTGCAGAGTGGCTGATCGAGGCCGAAGGCAAAGGCGACACGCTCGCCAGTGGGAAGGGGGTGGGAAAACTTTCCTTGCCGCCCCTTCCTATGGGCATCCACCGCCTGCGTCTGTTCGCCGGTGCCGAAGAGCACACCACTTGGGTTCTGGCCCGTCCCGCCCGCGCCATTCAGCTTGAGGAGCACATTCCCGAGGCTCGCATCTGGGGCGTTCAGGCCATGCTCTACGGTCTGACCGACGGGGAGACTGCGCCGATCGGGAACTATGATTTGCTCGGTGATTACGCCGCTGCGATAGCGGGACACGGTGCGGATTTCCTTGGCATCAATCCGGTGCATGCGATGGGGCAAGTGCGGCACGACGATGTCATCAGCCCCTATTCGCCCAGCCACCGCGCGTTTCTCAACACGTGGTATTGTTCCGGCCAGGGTGGCACGGTAGGTGATGCAGCGGAACTCGTCGATTACCCGTCAGCGCTACAAAGCAACGCGCGCGCACTCTCTGAACAGTTCGCCGTGTTCTGCTCGCTGCCGAACGATGCACCCGAAAAACAGGCATTCCACACCTGCACCATGCTGGCAGGCACACCGCTTCATGAATTCGCCCTTTTCGACAGCTTGTCGGCCAGCTTCGGCCCAGACTGGCGCGATTGGCCTGCACCCTACCGTGACCACGACGCCAATGCACTCGCTGCATATGAAAACAAACACGCCCAAAACATCACTTACACCAAATGGGCGCAATGGCAGGCGGAAGTGCAACTCTGCAGGGCGCAAACCAAGGCCCGCACTGCCGGGATGCGCGTTGGACTATACCTCGACCTCGCCGTCGGGCCGCGCCTGGGCGGGGCTGAGACCTGGGTCAAGGACACGTCCCTGATCACCGGCGCAACACTCGGCGCGCCACCCGACCATTTAGGGCCTCTGGGACAAAGCTGGGGGCTGGCCCCGCAATCCCCGCTGAAATGCCGCACCGAAGGCTATGCCGGATTTGCACGCCTGCTGGGTTCAAACATGCGCCACGCGGGTATGATCCGGATCGATCATGTTCTGGGTCTGATGCGTAGTTTTTGGATACCGGATGGCGGAAGCGAGGGTACGTATGTGAGCTATCCGTTCGACGCTCTCCTTGCCGTGGTCGCAATCGAAAGCGTGCGGAACAATACGATTGTGGTGGGAGAGGATCTGGGCCTTGTGCCAGAAGGTCTGCGCGAGAAACTTGCGGCCAGCGGCATCTATGGCCTTGATGTGCTTCAATACATGCGCACCCCGACGGGCGGTTTTGTGGACCCTTCGCAAACGCGCACGCTGGCTGTTTGCGGGTTCGCGACCCATGACACACCCACTGTCGCTGGATTTTTCGCCGCTGCAGATGCCCGTGTCAGACATGAAATTGGCAATATTGATGCCGACATGCTGGAACAAACACGCGCAGATCGCACGCGCGCGAAGCAAACTCTTTTCACTTCGGACCCGGTAACCGAGATACACCGCCGACTGGCCCGGTCGAATGCCAGCATGGTGGCTATTCAGCTGGATGATATCGCCGAACGCACCTCACAGCAGAACCTGCCGGGCACGATTGACAGCTATCCGAACTGGCAGATCAAAGCCCCTTTCACCGTGGATGGGATCAAAGCGTCAGAGACGTTTTTCCGGCTTGCCCGCGACATGGCCGCCCAGAACCGCACAAACCCCAAAGGAATGGAGAAGGCAGATGACCTCTCGGACTGTTCAGACCACGCCCATTGAGGGGCAAAAGCCAGGCACATCCGGTCTGCGCAAGAAGACAGCCATATTCCGCGCGCCGGGGTATCTGGAGAACTTCGTACAAAGCATCTTTGATGGGACGGGTGGCGCGGCCAGCAAGACTTATGTGGTTGGCGGGGACGGACGGTTTTTCAACCGCGATGCCATTCAGACCATCATCCGCATGGCTGCGGCCAATGGAGCCGCGCGCCTGATCGTAGGACAGAACGGCATTCTGTCCACGCCAGCTGCGTCGAACCTTATTCGCAAATACAAGACAGATGGCGGGATTATTCTGTCTGCCAGCCACAATCCGGGCGGCGAAAACGGCGATTTCGGCGTGAAGTTCAATGCCGCGAACGGGGGTCCTGCATCTGAAAAGATCACAGATGCGATCTTTGCCAAGACGCAGGAGATCACCGAATACAAAATCGCAGAGCTAGAGACAGGCGACATCGCTGAGATAGGCTCTTTCAAGGTTGGCGATTGCGAGGTGGACGTGATCGACTCTGTCGATGATTACGAAACGCTGATGCAGGAGCTCTTTGACTTTGATGCCATCAGTGCGCTGTTCCAGAGCGGTTTTCGTATCTGTTTCGATGCGATGCATGCCGTTACCGGTCCCTATGCAAAGCGGATACTCGAAGACACCCTTGGGGCGCCCAAAGGGTCTGTCATCAACGGCGTCCCGTCTCCTGATTTCGGCGGTGGGCATCCCGACCCCAACCCGGTCTGGGCCAGTGAGCTGGTGGCGATCATGGAAAGGGCAGACGCGCCCGATTTCGGTGCTGCATCTGACGGGGACGGCGACCGCAACATGATCATGGGCAAACGCGCCTTCGTTTCCCCATCCGACAGCCTTGCTCTTTTGACAGCATACGCGCATCTGGCGCCGGCCTATTCCGGCGCGCTTGCAGGCGTGGCGCGTTCCATGCCGACTAGTCGGGCAGTTGATCTGGTCGCGGAGCGTCTGGGCATTCCGTGCTTTGAAACGCCGACAGGTTGGAAATTCTTCGGGAACCTGTTGGATGCGGGCAAAGCCACCTTGTGTGGTGAGGAAAGCGCCGGAACAGGATCAAACCACATCCGCGAAAAAGACGGTCTTTGGGCTGTGCTTCTCTGGCTCAACATTCTGGCGCGGGATGGCCGGGACATCGTGCAACTGCGTGCCGGTCACTGGCGCAGCTTTGGGCGCAACTATTACTCGCGCCACGACTACGAAGACATCCCGACGGATGCGGCTGACGCGCTGATCACCGCCTTGCGCGGGCGCTTGGCGGATTTGCCCGGCACCACTATTGCGGGGATGGAGGTCAGCATGGCAGATGACTTCGCTTATCGCGACCCGATTGATCACAGCCTGACTGAACACCAGGGAGTGCGGATTGCATTTACAGATGGATCTCGCCTTGTGATGCGACTATCCGGCACCGGCACCCAAGGGGCGACGTTGCGCGTCTATCTAGAGCGCTTTGTCGGCCACAGCGGCGATCATACGCAGGACGTTCAGGCGGCCCTCGCCCCCGTGATCGCAGCAGCGGAATCCCTTGCAGAAATTACCAAACACACCGGCCGCAACTGCGCAGACGTTATCACGTGACGCAGAAACCCGGCCCAACACAGAGCATGACTGGACATACCATGAAAGACCTGAAATCCACAGGCGCACTGGCTGGCGCGATTGACTTTCACCTGGCCCACAGTGTTGGCAAGACACCGGACAGCGCCTCGGTGACAGATTGGCGTCTGGCGCTGTCACGCGCGGTGCGGGACAAGCTGATCACACCCTGGTTTGACGCAACCCATCAGACCTACGCAAAGGACCGCAAGCGGGTTTACTACCTGTCGATGGAGTTCCTGCTGGGCCGTATTCTAGAGGACGCAGTGAACAATCTGGGTCTTGAGGACGAGGCAAAAGAAGCGCTGGCAGGTTATGGCGTCAGTTTTGCGGATGTGGTGGGTGATGAACCTGATGCAGCCCTCGGCAATGGCGGGCTGGGCCGTCTTGCGGCGTGCTTCCTTGATAGCCTGTCCTGCCTTGGTATCCCTGCCTATGGCTACGGCATTCGCTACGCGCATGGTCTGTTTCGCCAATCCTTCGAAGATGGTCGCCAGATGGAAATGGCCGAAGACTGGCTGCGTCATCAACACAACTGGGAATTCGAGCGGTCCGAATGCCTCTATGATATCGGCTTTGGTGGCCAGGTCACCGAGACCGGCAATACCGCCATTTGGACACCGTCCGATATCGTAATGGCACAGGCTTATGACACACCGGTGCCAGGATGGCGGGCCAAGTGGACCAATACGCTGCGTTTGTGGTCTGCGAAGCCGAAAAAGATTTTTGACCTCGACCCTTTCAATCGCGGTGAATACATACAGGCTGCCGCCCCCGAAGTGTTGGCCGAGACCATCTCGCGGGTGCTCTACCCTGATGACAGCACAGCGATCGGCAAGGAACTACGCCTCAAGCAGGAGTTCTTCTTTACGTCTGCCTCGCTGCAGGACCTTATGCGCCGTTTCCTTGCGCATAACGGGGACTTGCAGGCGCTGCCTAGCAAGGTCGCGATCCAAATGAACGACACGCACCCCGCGATTGCAGGGCCTGAGCTGATCCGGCAGTTGATGGATGTGCACGGACAGGATTTCGACGCCGCTTTCAATATCGCGCAAGGCACGCTGCACTACACTAATCACACGCTTTTGCCCGAAGCGCTGGAGGCATGGGAAGTGTCCCTGATGGGCACGATCCTGCCCCGCCACATGCAATTGATTGAACGCATAGACGATCGTCTGGCGCGCGATGTGAAAGCCTCCAAGACTGCCGCAAACCCGCGCATTGTCGCCCACGGCAACGTTAACATGGGCACGCTGGCCTTTACTTGCGCGCGCAAGGTCAATGGCGTCTCGGCTCTACATACGGACCTGATGAAGCAAACCGTGTTTAGTGATTTGCACGCCATCTATCCCGACCGCATCCTCAATCAGACCAATGGGGTAACCCCGCGCCGCTGGGTGCATGGCTGCAACCCCGGCTTACGCGGTTTGCTGAACGAGACGATTGGCACGGACTGGGTCAACGATCTGGAGCAACTGGAGCAACTCGCCCCACTGGCCGACGACGCGGCGTTTCGCAAACGGTTCATGGCCGTTAAACAAGGCAACAAGCAGCGCCTTGCCGATTGGGTGTCGCGGAACATGGGGGTCAAGATTTCACCCACCGCCATGTTCGACATTCAGATCAAGCGCATCCACGAATACAAGCGACAGTTAATGAACGCGCTGGAAACTGCGGCGCTGGCGAACGCGATCCGCAAAGATCCGGATGCGGATTGGACCCCGCGTGTCAAGTTCTTCGGCGGCAAGGCAGCCCCGGCGTATATCGACGCCAAGAACATCATCCGGCTGATCAACGACATTGCCAAAACGATTAACAATGATCCGGTGATCGGCGACCGCCTGAAGGTGATTTACCCGCCAAACTACAACGTCTCCATGGCGGAAATCTTGATTCCGGCAGCGGACCTGTCCGAGCAAATCTCAACCGCTGGCAAGGAAGCCTCTGGCACCGGCAACATGAAGTTCGCGCTAAACGGAGCCCTGACGATCGGCACCCTGGATGGCGCGAATGTGGAAATCCGCGACCACGTTGGGGAGGAAAATATCTATATTTTCGGCATGACAGCGAGCGAGGTGCAGGATGCACGCGAAGGGTATGTCACCCAATCCTACATCGACCAAAGCCCGATCTTGACCGAGGTCATCGACCAAATCCGCACCGGATTCTATTCAGCCGACGATCCAACGCGCCACTGGCCCGTGCTCGAAAAACTGCTGCGCGACGACTACTTCATGGTCGCTGCGGATTTCGACGCTTACTGGAACGCGCAGCGCAAAGTCGATGCAGGCTTTGTGGATGCCGACGCGTGGGCACGGATGGCTGTCCTGAACACTGCGCATTCAGGCTGGTTCTCGTCAGATCGCACCATCCAAGGCTATGCCGACGACATTTGGGGCGTCTCATCGCTTCTGGGAGAAGACAAGTGAGCAAAACAATCTACGCCCCGCAGTTTGATGCCACCACGGCCGAAGCCCTGCTGAACGGCACGATGACCGATCCCTTCTCGGTCCTTGGCCCACACAAGAACGGTCGCCGCTACAGCGTCACAGCGCTTTTGCCCGGAGCGCAAAGTGTTGAAGTTCTGGATGGTAAAACAGGTAAGGTCGAAGCCACTTTGGAACGGCTCGACGGTCGTGGGCTGTTTTCGGGTTTTGTGCGCAAGGGCGTTGCGCTCGGGGCTTATCGCCTGCGCGCCTGTAGTGCTGAAGCTGAGTGGATACATAACGACGCCTACCGCTTTGGCCCCGTTCTGGGCGAGCTGGACGAATACCTGATCGCCGAAGGCGCGCATCTGCGACTTTGGGACCGCATGGGTGCGCACCCGATAACACATCAGGGCGCGCAGGGTGTGCATTTCGCGGTCTGGGCCCCGGCCGCTTCTCGTGTTTCCGTTGTGGGGGAGTTCAATCAATGGGATGGAAGACGACATGTGATGCGCGCCCGCGGATCAACCGGCATTTGGGAAATCTTCATCCCTGATCTGGGCGAAGGCACCGTCTACAAATACGAAATCCGTGATGGATCAGGGACCATCCTGCCTCTGAAGGCGGACCCTGTAGGGTTTGGTTCAGAGCACCCACCTGCGACGGCATCCGTCGTACGCGACCTCAATGGGTTCGAGTGGAGCGACGACGAGTGGATGACCACACGCGGTGCCCGCAACCGCCACGACCAGCCAGTGTCCATCTATGAGGTTCATCTTGGCTCGTGGCGGCGCAAGGTCGAAGACGGGGACCGCCCGCTTAGCTACCTGGAATTCGCGTCAGAACTGGTCGACTACGTACGTGACATGGGCTTCACCCATATCGAGCTGATGCCGATCTCAGAATTTCCGTTCGATGGATCCTGGGGCTATCAGCCCATCGGCCTTTTCGCACCGACGATCCGCTATGGCACGCCAGATGAGTTTCGCGCCTTCATCAATGCCGCACATCAGGCCGGCCTCGGCGTTCTGCTCGACTGGGTACCGGGTCACTTCCCGGCCGACGCGCATGGTCTGGGGCAATTCGATGGCTCAGCGCTTTATGAACACGCCGACCCGCGCGAAGGGTTCCATCAAGACTGGAACACGCTGATCTACAATTATGGCCGCCGCGAGGTGCAGAATTTCCTTTGTGCAAACGCGCTCTACTGGATCAAGGAATTTCACGTTGACGGTCTGCGTGTTGATGCCGTGGCGTCGATGCTATATCGCGATTATTCGCGCGCTGATGGCGAATGGATCCCGAACGAACACGGCGGACGCGAAAACCTCGAAGCCATCGCCTTTCTTCAGCGTACGAATGCGCTGGTCTACAATGCGGATGCTGGCGTGATGATGGCAGCGGAAGAAAGCACGTCCTTCCCCGGTGTCAGCAAACCCGTCGATCAGGGCGGTCTTGGCTTCGGTTTCAAATGGAACATGGGCTGGATGAACGATACCCTCGACTACATGGGCCGCGACCCGATTCATCGTTCGCATCACCACCACCAGATGACCTTCGGCCTGACCTATGCCTTCTCAGAGAATTTCATCCTGCCAATCAGCCACGATGAAGTCGTTCACGGCAAAGGCTCGATGCTGTCCAAGATGCCTGGTGAGGGGTTCGACAAGTTCGCGGCCCTGCGCAGCTATTATGGTTTCATGTGGGGCCATCCAGGCAAAAAGCTGTTGTTCATGGGACAGGAGTTTGCACAGGGCGCGGAATGGAACCATGGCCGCTCGCTCGACTGGCACCTGCTCGAGCATGAGTGGCATCGCGGGATGCAGCAGTGGGTCAAAGCCCTGAATGCATTCTACAAAGAGACCCCGACGCTTTTTGCCACCGATTGTGATCCATCCGGTTTCTACTGGCTTGAAGTCGATCAGTCGGACATCTCCACTTATGCGTGGGTTCGTCAGGGAGAGCGCGGACAAGACCCTGTCTTGGTCGTATGCAACATGACGCCTTCCCTGCGAGCAGGCTACCGTTTAGGCGTCCCGAACGCAGGCCGCTGGGATGTGGCTTTGAACAGCAATGCTGCGGATTTTGGCGGATCTGGGCACGGACCGAGCAGTTGTGAGAGTGAGGCCATTGCTTGGAGTGGTCAGTCGCAGTCGATTTCCTTTGACCTTCCCGGCAATACGGCGCTCTTCTTCCGTTTGGCGAACTAGGACGCTACCGGGGCAGTTGGAAGAAACGCAGAAGGGGAAACATGACAGCCGTCGAGCCACCCAGAAAACACGCTTCATTAGATACAATCGTTGCCGCAATCCGGGCACATGACAAAGATCAGCGACGCGTTCTGATTGGCATTGCCGGTCCACCGGGAGCCGGAAAATCCACTCTCGCTGCAAAGCTCGCCACACGCCTTGGAGCGCAAGCGGCAGTGTTGCCCATGGATGGGTACCACCTCGACAATACGACCCTCACCGAAATGGGTCTCTTGGATCGCAAAGGGGCTCCGCAGACCTTTGACAGTTCAGGCTTCGTGCAACTTGTGCGCACCCTGCGTCAAGGGGAGGATGTTTCATACCCAACCTTCGACCGTGATCAGGATAAGACGATTTCTGACGGCGGGCACATTGATGGCGGAACAGGTATCGTTTTGATCGAGGGCAATTACCTGCTCCTACAGCAATCACCTTGGTCTGATCTGAAGCCGCTCTTTGATCTTACCATTTTTTTGGATGTCCCCAAGGATGTGCTGAAGTCCCGATTGGTAGCCCGCTGGCAGAAGCACGGTCTGTCAGACACGCAGGCAGAAACCCGTGCCGAAGAAAATGATATGAAGAACGTTGAACTCGTACTCTCCTCTTTGGCGAGCGCAGACTTTCTTACGGGAGAGGAAAACTAGCGCGAGTCTCACGAGTACGATTGATCACATGAGATCGATTCAGCGCGGTTCGGGAGCCGTATTGCGGTTCATCAATCAAGTCGACGCCAGAAACGATCGCAGTGATGCGTTGGAAGCCTCCATCCACGTCATCGCCGATGGAGAATTGGATAGCCTGTTTCACCAAATCAAGAATAGAAAATCGTCAGTGTGCAACCCCTGTGCGACGCACAAAAAGTGTTTTCAGAGGGCGACAAAGCAGCCCTTCATGCAAGTCTGGCAGACTCACATATTATCCGCACGGCGGACTATCCACCGCCTCGCGCCAGAGGGATCGACAACGAGATACAGCCTGTTGCCGTCCCCATAACGCCCAGCGCTTAGGTTCTTTGTCAGTTTCTTGGTCAGCTTGCCGGGCAGAGACAATTCGAGAGCGCCATTTAAAATACCACTCACGCAACAAGGGCAGGCCATATCGAAAGAAACTCAAGACAAAACAACATGCGGACTAGAGCCAGCAATAAAAAGGACAAAGGCTGCCCAAAGCAACCCGCATCAAATTAAAAAAATGTGATAGTGGCGGACCGAGGAACTGCCTATCCATCACTTCACTTTGTGTCACGCCTCATTCTTCATTTCTCAACAACAGCTTAACGTTTTTATTCTTTCAAAGCGTTGCAGGTCGTTTCATTCTATCCCATGCTTAGTGGTGGGAAAAAGGCGGGATGAGATATGAGCAATACCATCGAAACGCGTCTAAGCCGTGAAAGAGCCAGGCATGTACGGAGACACGGTTTGGGACTCCTTATCTCAACGTCGCTTCTGGTGAACAAAAGCTGGATCCTGCGCGTGACCGTGAAGGGGCAAAGCAGGCGCCGAGAGATTGGCCTGGGGCATCGGGTTGCGGCCGTCGCAGACGCACAGAGCAGCCGCCCGGAGAGCTGCGAAAGAGGCCAAGGCGGACGCGATCCATCGCCAAGCGCGATTTTCGACAGATGACTTTCCAGAAGTCTGCGAAAGAGTCGTCGAAGCACTGTCGCCGACCTTCGAGCAGTGCTACGCGGCGCAATGGCTGAGCCTGTCCAACCACGCCTTTCCGCGAAACTTCGGCACAACATCGCAACGACGAGCGCAAAGACGTGCTCGAAGTCCTGAGCCCGATTTGGGTAGACCACCCGACTGCCAAGCGCCTCGCCAGCATGGAAGCGGCCTTCGATCACGGCGAGAAAAGGCTACTGGGATGGCTGTCCCCGTAGACGGCGCGCTCATGCGGTCCCTGCCGAAGGGTAGGCACAGGGCGAAGCATCACGCGGCGACCGGCTTGCGCACGTGCCAGCCATGGCCGAACCAGGGATCGCAAGCAACAGCCGCCTTGTGCCCGCGGTTCATCATCCCGACGGCCGTGCGCAGCGGTGAGGCGCGAATGGCGACATGGGACGAAATCGACCTCGACAACAAGACATGGATCATTCCGCCGGAACGGATGGTTGTGGAAGTCGAACATCGTTCCCTAAGTGACGAGGCGACGATTGGCGAGAGATCGAAGGGCTTGATCCGCGGTTGGTGTTCCCGTCGCCTTCAATCCGCCCCAAACGGAACGGGAAAACCGCTCAGCGTCAACGCCTTCCGCCCCTTGTTCAGAATGAAACGTGAAGGAACGACAGCCCACGGTTTCCGTCGTCGCTCGGGACTGGTGCGCCGAGAGCGCCCACGCCGATCGCGAGATCGCAGAGGTCGCGCTGGCGCACAAGGTGCGGCGTAGAGAGTCGGCTTTCGGTCAGATCTGCTTGAAAGGCGTCGCGAGCTCAT
>CALNXN010000005.1:0-501256 GCA_942490645.1 uncultured Alphaproteobacteria bacterium
GGCAGATTTTTCATCTCTGAAAGACGTTGTTGCGAACTCTATTATGATCGTGGAGCGCGGGTGTCTCTTTGCTGACCACGCGGTATCTTCGAAGAGAGCAATGCAGGGATCCAATACCAGCGTTGCAGTCGAGATCGACCGAATTTGCACGGTCACTGAGTAGCGAAATGTCGCAGCAACAGGTGTTCATTTGGAAAAGGCCAACGTCATGGAGAGCGCTGTGGCGCGAGGTCGTGCAAAAAGTGCACGATGAGGTACTGACAGCCATACGCTGACAATGGCGCGATGCAACTGTACACTGCGCAAGCGGACGTGTGATCCTAACGGACAACCTGTTTGGCGACGTCTTGTCGGACTGCTGCGATGCTGGGCAACCTTGGCATGACGCCTCATCGCTCTCCGGCTGCGAGCAACCTAGGCGCTTGCACAGCTGTGCATAATACCGCCAGACATGGCAGTAAAGGCAAAGCAGCCTATTACCACGCTTTGCCGCATGGCGCTGCGTTATTCATTTGTCGGAACGACATACGCAGTTGGAAGCGCAATCGAACGGTGCTGCGGCAGCGGCGCGCGAACGGCTGGGCCTGATGGGCCCGAGGCACTGTACAAATGGTGACGCCGCGTCCTTTTCTTGTGGATAAGAAACCTGGCCGGACAACTCCCGGTCATTCGTCGCCGGGTTTCATTGATGGAACTGACTCTCGTTCCACGGTCGAACAATAACGCGACTACAGAGCAGGGTACCGAGTCCTCTCCGGACGTCCGGATGCAACTGCTCAATGTGACGGCGAAGGATTCGAACCTGCGGCCTGCCCTTGGGAGGGGCTGCTCACCTCCGGTGAGCCGCAGAACATGTGTTCGATTTAGACAAGCCGTCCGATTTATCATGCGTCCTGCCCGATGACGCCGCCCCGTACCTGCAACTGTCCTGCGCTTGAGCGCTCGGATTTCCATTGTGACAAGCAAGCGCCCCCGACCTCGAGTGTTTCGGGCCTGCGGTGTCGAAGCCGTCAGCCGGAGTTCTTCGTAGCCGCGGCGAGCCTTCGTCCAGTACGCACGCGCGTATTCTGGAAGCAGCCAAACAGGCCTACATGTGCCCAATCAGATTGCCGGGTCTTTGGCGTCTGTGAACACTTGTCGCGGTCCATCGACCCGTCGCTGTCCTGTGAACGGCGTGAATGCCCATTCGAAGACACGCCGTGCAACCCCGATGAGTGTCACAGACTACCTGCCGGAAAAGGACGCGTGCTGCTCTTGTCTGGCGACCATCAGGCGTGATCATCGCCGAACCGGTGGATGCCACGCGCGCCATGTACTGCGAGCGCTGGTATTCCGGTGGTGGAGATCATGGACGTGGATGGCAACCCGGTGGATGTGGTGGATCCTCGCATCGCCGTACTGTGATCTGTAACCAAGGCGATCCTCCAGAAGAGCGGATCGACTTCATGGGCACCCCGAGAATGCCGCTCGATCATCGGGCCCGCAAGGCGTTTCGAGGGGCTGACACAGGGGCTGGCCGCCGCTGGCAGCGAAATCGAAGATCGGGATTTTACTCCGGTGGCTCTGCGTAGAGACCCGCGAGATGACAAGCCTATGCTGGAACACATGTGTCTGTACTCCAATGATATGATTGGCACCCAATTGGCTGTTGTGACTTAACTCGATCAGAAGATCCGACGACGTGTAACCCATTGGGCTGTATTCGGCGTGAGCGCTGCAGGTTTGCCGCGCAAAACCGACCACGTGCTGTCGTCGCGAAATTGTCGGAGAAGCAGCAAAATCCTCGATCACGCAATACTTACCAAGTACTGGGACCCCGCGCGGAGCGAGATAACGCTCCACCCAAATATCGTTCGAGAACGCCGCCGCTACCGGGTAGTACCGCGCGGGTACCGAGTTTTCTGGATCGACATGCGCTGCTGGAGCACCCCTCCGGCAAGTACGCATGATCCTCGCGGTTGGGATTTGTTCAACTCGACGCTCAGCCGCGCTCATTGTTGTTTTCGCGCGACCTCGTATCGACCGGATGACATGAAGCGGCTGTATGAAGCAGAACCGTGCATTGTTGCGATGCGGCCGTCATCCCGCTCAGATACTACCGCTGGTGGCACTGGGTATCAACACGATGCGGCACTTTTGCAAAAATGGCGCGACTGGCGGCGATGTTTTGAGCACAGTTTCAAACCGTGATCGGCCAGATCAAGCGCTCTGCAGATGTTGGCAAAGGGGAGACGGGATCTGGAGAATGACAGAGTTGGCATCCCTCGAAACGGCTCTGTAGCGGCGGCCAATAGGGCGGACCGAGTTCCAAAAGCGCGTCTGACCAGGCGCGTTTTGGAGCAGCACCACTATGATCCCGCCTCACTCCGGACGAGGCTGGGGCCCATCGAATGGTACTGCGCGGGCGCGTTCGATGCTCGGCTGCGACGCCGACGAGAGATGGAAACTCTGGGCGCATGTCACCCGCGAGCAAAACATGGTGCGCCAGCAAGTGGCCAAAGGCGCAGCCGCGCTGGACATCACCCTTGCTGTGGATCGCAACGACAGTGACGCGAACCCTGATGTGTAGTTTTGATCCCGCCTTGAAACGCACCCCTGCCCGCGACTTCGCATACTCACCGATCCCGCATTGCACGACCATGGCGCCGCCGGGTTCAATTACCGGATCGAGGTCTTGTCCCGAGACGAAGACGCAAATACGGGTACTATGTTTTCCCGATCCTTGAGAATGACCTTGTTGGCCGTGACGGTTTATGAAGCGTTCCGGGACCGGGACGCGGTGGTCCAGACACTGGCAGACGCGGTGGTGAAATGGGGCAAAGGGAGCACATGGCCGCGAAACGAATTGCAAAGGTTGAGCAAATTGGCCGGGGTGCAACATTCGGTTTACCGACGGTTGGTTGGTAGTCAGTAAGACCGGCCCGAAAGCGGTGGCGACAACCCTCCTGAAATTGGGTAGGTAGTGAAACACCGGTCGCCCGATCGGTGGGATCCCGAGGCGTAGGGCGGCATAACCAGGATGCCCGACGCGCTAGTGCGGCGACCATCGCTGGTGATGCCGCAATCAAGTCGGCGCGCGCGCGTCCGTCAAATGGGTCGAGTTGCCAATAGGGCCGCAAATGCGGTTTCTGCACCGCGACAGTACCGTCAGGCGTTGCCGCAGTCAGCGGTCTGACGGGCTGCGCACGGAAGCGACACACCCAATTCCGTTGCCAGCCTTGTGCGCGGAAAATCACATGTGGTCGCGATACCGTAACCGTAAACATCAGGTACTCAATAAACGCCTGCACGTAGGGTTCGGGATCGGAACGTACTCGTCGAGGCGTCGCCCACGACAACCTTCGAAGTCCCCACGTGTCTGGATTTGCCACGTCACCAGAATACGCGGAAACTGGTATCCGGTATAAATGATGACGTGAGTGATCTCATTCGGGTGATTTCGAAAGCGAAACTCGTAGGTGCGCGGGTAGCTTGATCGTATTGGCCTGACATCAAACACCGTATGCGAGAGCCCGCGCGGCTCACCTGCTCCGGGCCCTCAATCCCAACTCACCAACCGCGCGCAACAAAAGCCCTTCGCGGATGTCGCGATAGAGTTCACCAGGTTTTGGCGCCTTGTTCGGTGGCGATGATCGTCTTTTCCTTGCCCTGACGGCCGTCTTTGACAAGCCCGGCCTTGATCAATTTCTTGACCGAATAATTGACCGTATGCGTGTCTTCAATGTTCAGAACCAAGCAGATGTCCGCCAGCTTTTTAGGACGCTCGCAGTGATAAACGGAATGCAGAACCAGAACATCGAGCGGGCCAAGCTCCAGGTAGCCGCCGCCGCGATTGCACGTACCATCCAACGGTGAAACGCGTTGCCTGCCAAGGTCAAGGCCAAACTCCAACTCTGAGAGTTCGCCAAGATCCACTGGCCAGATGGGCGGACGAAACGACAGGGCCAAGAAAGCTATCAGACATGAGTTGATTGTTACTCATCCTGACATTTTGTCAACATTTTGTTGAACGTATTGTAAAAGATGACCAGTATTGAGCCAAAGGATCATTGCAAAGAAGCATAAATGCCCGTTTGTTTTTACATCAGGACGCAAGAGTGATCCGCCATGTCGTCATAGTTGGCGCTGGCATTGTTGGCGTCTCTACGGGGATATGGCTGCGCCGCGCCGGGTTGGATGTCACCTTGCTGGATAAAGCGGGGCCCGGACAAGGTACGTCACATGGCAACGCCGGTGTTCTGGCCGCCTTGTCATTGGTGCCGGTCACTACGCCGGGGCTGATTGGCAAGGCACCGGGATATATTCTATCTGCGGATTTTCCGCTGTACCTACGCTGGTCGTACCTGCCCAGAAGCTATTGCCTTGGCTGACGAAATACCTCTCCAACGCGAATGATGACGACACCCGCCGGATCGCCAAAGGACTGATGCCGATCGTTTCAGACACAGTCGAACAGCACAAGGCACTCACTGCAACGGTTGGGCTGTCAGAGTGGGTCACCGAAAGCGACTATGCCTACGCCTACAAGAACCGCGCTGCATTCGACGCGGACAAATACGCGTGGGATTTGCGCGCCGATGCAGGGTCGGTGCCTCAACTGATCGAAGGCGAAGATGTTCGAGACTACGAACCATCGCTCGGCCCCGATACCACCTTCATTGCCGCGGCCAAGGATCATGGGTTCATCCGCGACCCAGGTGGATATGTGGCCGCACTGGCCGCCGCCTCTGAGGGCATCGGCGGCCAGATCAAACAGGCCGAGGTCAAGGACTTCACTATGAGTGGTGAGACCATTCAGGCGGTCGAAACGACCATTGGCCGCATCAATTGTGATGACGTCGTTCTGGCCACCGGCGTATGGTCCAAGCCGTTGATGAAAAAGCTGGGACTAACCGTGCCGCTCGAGAGCGAACGCGGCTACCACATCGTGTTCGAAGATGCGACAGGCGGACCATCGCGGCCGATCATGGTTGCGGCTGGCAAGTTTGTCGCCACGCCAATGGCGCAAGGCGTGCGCTGCGCGGGCGTTGTAGAGTTTGGCGGGCTGGAGGCTGGCCCCTCCAAGGCGCCATTCGCCTTGTTGCGCAAACAAACAGCGCAGTCTTTCCCCGGCCTGCGCGCCGCGCGTGAAATTGAATGGATGGGCCATCGCCCTGCGCCCAGCGACAGTTTGCCTTTGATCGGACAGATCGGCCAAAGCCGCGTTTTCACCGCCTTTGGCCACCACCACATCGGCTTGACCGGAGGGCCAAAAACAGGCCGACTGGTGGCCGGACTGATTACGGGGCAACCCGCAAATATCGACCTCGCGGCGTATAATCCGCAGCGTTTCAACTAAAACACCACCAACCAACAAGGAGAAGACAATGAAACCGACACAAAAACTCATGACAGGTGCCGCAACCGCCGCGCTGGTGCTGGGAACAGCCGTTCCAACGGTCGCACAGGAAAAATGGGACATGCCGATGGCCTATTCCGCGTCCAACTTCCACTCTGAAAACGGCGTGGCTTTTGCGGAATGCGTGGGCGCTGGCACAAACGGTGAGATCACGATCGAAGTGCACCCCGGCGGTTCGCTTTTGCGGGCGCGGATATCAAGCGCGCCATCCAAACAGGTCAGGTCCAGATTGGCGAGCGCCTGCTGTCCGGTCACCAAAACGAGAGCGCGATTTTCGGTTTTGACAGCATCCCGTTCCTTGCACCGTCCTTTGACGACAGCGCCAAGCTGTATGAGGCCGCCAAACCCAAGATCGAAGCGCTTTTGGACGAGCAGAACCTAGAACTTCTTTATGCCGTGCCATGGCCGCCACAGGGTCTGTACTTCAAGAAAGAGGTCAATTCCGTGGCCGATATGGCAGGCGTGAAATTCCGCTCTTACAATAACACCACCAGCCGTTTGGCAGAACTGACAGGTATGCTCCCCGTCACCGTTGAGGCCGCCGAAATCAGCCAAGCCTTTGCCACGGGGGTTGCGGAATCCATGGTATCCTCCGGCGCGACAGGCTACGACCGCAAGGTCTGGGAAAGCCTGACGCATTTCTATGAGGTCGATGCCTGGCTGCCGCGCAACTATGTGATGGTCAATCAGGACGTGTGGGCCGACGTTTCAGACGCCAACAAAGCCGCAATCCAAGCCTGTGCGACAGAAGCCGAAGCGCGCGGTCTGGAAGCATCCAAAGCCTACACGCAGTTCACAATGGACGGCCTCGCAGCCGGGGGGATGACAGTACAACCCGCGGGTGATGCGCTGATGGGCGAAGCTGCGTGAGATCGGCGCCACCATGACAGCCGAATGGCTGGAAGCCGCTGGCGCAGAGGGCGCGGCCCTCGTCGATAGCTTCAAGGCCAATCAATAATCACCTAAGGCGGCCCCGCTTACCGTGGGGCCGCTTTTTTAATGGATGAACAGGGGGCCATCGTGACCGCATTGCGCAGAACACTAGACTTTTTGTATCTCGCCTCGGGAGTGCTGGCCGCTTTGTGCCTGATCTCGATCTTGCTGCTGATCGTCGCACAGATGGTGGCCCGCTGGACCGGCGAAATCTTTCCCGGCGCGCCCGATTACGCGGGATATGCAATGGCCGCCGCCAGTTTTCTCGCCTTTGCCAACGCATTGAATCGAGGCGCGCATATTCGCGTATCAATACTATTAAACGCTGTCCCCGCGGGGGCAAAGCGCATGCTCGAAATCTGGTGCTTCACCATTGGTGCCGCTGTCGCATGGTACTTTACCTACTATGCGTATTGGTTCGTCTATTGGTCATGGAAGTTCAACGAAGTCAGCCAAGGGCAGGACGCAACCGCCCTTTGGATACCGCAATCCGTCATGGTGATCGGCGGCGGTCTCATGGCCATCGCGCTGACAGACAACCTTATTCACGTGATCGTCAAGGGCGATCACCGCATCGTCCGCGACACCGTCGACGACACATTCGAGGTATAGAGAAATGACCGAACTCTACGCGATTGTCCTCTTCCTGATTGTGCTCTTTCTTCTGCTGGGAACCGGCGTTTGGGTCGGCCTGGCCCTGATGGGGGTTGCATGGGTCGGCATGGAACTGTTCACCACGCGGCCCGTGGGCGACACGATGATCACCACGATCTGGGCCTCCTCAAGCAGTTGGACGTTGACCGCTCTGCCGCTTTTCATCTGGATGGGGGAAATCCTCTACCGCACCCGCCTGTCGGAGGACATGTTCAAGGGTCTTTCTCCTTGGCTGGCGCGGATGCCCGGCGGTTTGGTGCATACCAATATTGTGTCTTGTACGATTTTCGCCGCTGTTTCGGGATCATCGGCGGCCACACTGACGACCGTGGGCAAAATGGCGATCCCCGAATTGCGCGCGCGCAACTACCCCGAAAAGATGGTCATCGGCACATTGGCCGGGGCCGCCACTCTGGGGTTGATGATCCCACCTTCCATCGCGCTGATCGTCTATGGCGTAACCGTCAACGAAAGCATTACAAAACTGTTTTTTGCGGGCGTATTTCCCGGCCTCATTTTGGCGGTGATGTTCATGACCTATGTGGCGATCGTCTCCAAGACATCCTCCTCGTGGAACCCGATCATGGAAACCGGCATGACGTTCTCTGAGAAGGTCAGAAACTCACGGTTTCTGCTGCCGGTACTGCTGCTCATCACTGTCGTGATCGGGTCAATGTATGGTGGTTATGCCACTGCCACCGAAGCGGCAGCCATCGGGGTGATCGGTGCGCTGGTTCTGGCGCTGGCCCAAGGTTCGCTGACAGCGGCTTCGTTTCAGGCCAGCCTGATGGGTGCAATGCGCACCTCCGCCATGATCGCACTTATCCTTGCGGGTGCCGCATTCCTCAAGCTGTCGATGGGTTTCACTGGGCTGCCGCGGGCACTGGCCGACAGTATCGCGGCAATGGAGTTGGGGCGGTTCCAATTGCTGATGGCGCTTTTGGTCTTCTACATCATCCTCGGCATGTTCCTTGACGGCATTTCCGCAGTCGTGCTGACCATGGCCATCGTCGAGCCGATGGTGCGCGAAGCAGGCATCGACCTGATCTGGTTCGGTATCTTCGTGGTTGTCGTCGTCGAAATGGCGCAGATCACACCGCCCATCGGTTTTAACCTCTTTGTGCTGCAAGGCATGACCCAGCACGAGATGGGCTATGTCACCAAGGCCGCGCTACCGATGTTCCTGATCATGGTTCTGATGGTTTTCGTTCTGATCTGGTTCCCTGAAATCGCGACATGGTTGCCGGATAATTTGCGACAGACACCGGGGTGATTTTGGAGCGGCTGCTATGGACGATTTCCGACAACGCTCGCCTTTGCCTGATTGCAGGGTTGATCGCCGGGCTGGCATTTCCGGCGCTTGCTGTACAAATGCAAGCGTGGCTGCCGTTGATGGTCGCGGCGCTGCTCACCATTACCGCGCTGCGGATCGGGCACAAAGCGGCCAAAGGTGCATTGCGCGACCTCCGCTGGGGGCTTGGATCGGTGATGGTTCTGCAATTGGCCGTGCCGCTCGTGCTGTTGGCTCTGTGCCACGTCATGGGGTTTGCGGGCAGCCCCGCAGCCCTTGCGATGGTTTTGACAACGGCAGCGCCCGCGATCTCCGGCTCGGCCAACCTCGCGTTGCTCTTGGGGCAAAATGCAGGGCGCATGATGCAGATACTGATCATGGGCACAGCGGCCTTTCCTGTCACGGTTCTACCGCTGTTGATCTTGATGCCGGAACTCGGTGCTCCCACGGAAATGCTGCGTGCGGCGGGGGTTCTGTTACTTGTCATCTGCACGGCAACCGCAATCGGGTTCGTCCTGCGTCAAGCCATGTTGCCCAATGCAACCGCGCCACAGATCAAAGCGCTCGACGGTCTGTCGGTTCTCGCATTTTCCGCGATCGTAATCGGGTTGATGGCAGCATTGAACCCGGCACTGCGCGCCGATCCCATTTTGGTTGCACAATGGGCCATTCTGGCCTTCGCGATCAGCTATGGATTGCAAGTGGCAACATACCTGATCCTTCGCAAAAGCCGTCTGCGCGGCTTGGCAGGACCATTGGCAATCGGGGCGGGCAACCGCAACATTGCGCTCTTTTTGGTGGCCCTACCGCCCGAAATCCTCGCCCCGTTGATGATCTTTGTGGGTTGCTGGCAATTGCCGATGTACCTGACACCGATTCTGTTGCGCTCGCTGTACAAAGTGGATGGTCCCAGTGCCTGATTTCCCCATAATCGAGACAGTCGGCCTGTCGGGCATCCTTGTTCGCTTTGGTGCCGCTATGTCAGAACCCGCAAACCGCGCTGCCATTGCCTTTCGCGCCGCTGTGGAGGCCGAGCGTTGGCCCGAGGTCACGGAAACCACGATCTCATTGGTGTCGACCTTTGTACTGGTCGATCTTGTGGCCTTTGACGCGGAACCCATCATTGCTCGCATGCATGATCTGCTGGATGGGCAAGACTGGTTCGCAGCCCCGCTGCCGCCTTCACGGACGCTTTGGCACATTCCGACAGTGTATGGCACGGACCTTGCGCCACAACTTGAAGAGGCGGCGGCCTTGGCCGGCGTTGAACCAGACGAAGCTATCAGGCAGCTTTCGTCTGCGCGCGTCAGGGTCTTGACCATCGGTTTCGCGCCCGGCCAGCCCTATACCGGCGAACTGCCCGAACATTGGAATATCCCACGTCAACAGGGTTTGACACCGCGCGTCCCACCGGGTTCGCTTGTCGTGGCTATCCGGCAGTTGATCATATTCACCGATTCCGCGCCGACAGGATGGCGGCACATCGGACAGACCGCTTTTGAGACCTTCCGTCCGGACAAAGACCCCCCATTCTCTCTCTCGATCGGGGACGAGATTTGCTTTCCCGCGATTGAGCGCGCGGAATACGAGCGGATCAAATCTAAAGGCGGCGCGTCAAACGGCGGCGCAGAGCGCGAGGCCATCGCATGACGGCCCACCTGATAATCCATGAGGTTGGGCCAAGCGTGACGCTGCAAGATCTGGGCCGCCCCGGCTTCCGATCCCAAGGGTTGATGCAGGGCGGTGCAGCGGATCCTTTGGCACTGCACGAGATCGCTGCGCTGCTGAACCAGGCGGCAGATCTGGCAAGCATTGAGATGGCCGGGATTGGCGGCACCTTCGAGGTCACCGAAGACTGCGTCATCGCACTGACCGGCGCGGAAATGGATGCTCGGGTAGATGGCTTGCGTCTTGGCTGGAACGCCAGCCATAACCTGCCTGCGGGGGCTCGCTTGTCGATTGGCGGGGCCCGTCGTGGCACTTATGGATATCTCGGGTTTGCAGGCGGGGTGGATGCCGCGATGCAAATGGGCGCGCGCTCCCGGCACATCAACGCAAGGGTCGGCACCGTTCTGACAGTGGGCCAACGGTTTCCTCTTGGCGACACGACCCACGCAAAAGCGGATCAACTCTTTGACCCGGACGACAGGTTATCAGGCGGTACCGTTCGGATCGTACCGTCAATGCAAACCGCCAATTTCGAGGACGCGGTGCGCAAGAGGTTTTCATCGACGATGTTCCGCAAAGATGCCCGTGCAAACCGCATGGGCGTCAGGATGGACCACGATGGCGAAGGCTTTTTCGCAAGTGACACACTCAGTATTGTGTCCGAAGTCATAGCGATTGGAGACATTCAAATCACCGGTGATGGCGCACCGTTCGTATTGTTGTGCGAGTGTCAAACCACGGGGGGTTATCCCCGCATTGGCACTGTTATTCCCAGTGATCTGTCCAAAGTGGCACAGGCAAACACGGGCACGGACATTCGCTTTGAGTTCGTGACAGTCAAGGACGCCATTGAAATCGAAAAAGCGGCCCGGGCGCGCCAAAGCAGCTTGAAATCTCGGTTGCGCCCCCTGCTGCGAGACCCCAGAGACATTCACGATCTGCTTGGATACCAACTGGTCAGCGGCGCCGTCTCTGCCACTGCGGACCCATTCGCCACACGATAAGGAGACTGACATGATCACTGTCGATTTGAATGCCGACATGGGCGAGAGCTTCGGCGCTTGGAAGATGGGCGATGATGCAAGCCTGCTCCAAACCGTGAGTTCCGCCAATGTCGCCTGTGGCGGCCACGCGGGCGATCCCGACGTTTTGGCCCATACGCTCAAGTTGGCGGCTAAAAATGGTGTCGGCATAGGCGCGCACCCGGGGTTCATGGACATTCCCGGATTTGGACGCAATCGCATGAGCGTGCCGCGTGCCACGTTGCAAAACCAAATCCGCTATCAGGTTGCCGCCTGCGTTGGCATGGCCCGATCGGTAGGCGCGAGCGTGCGACACCTTAAACTGCATGGCGCGTTGGCAAATATGGCGTCCGAAGACGAGCAGATGGCCAAGGACTGCTATGAGGCCGCTTTGTCCGTCGCTCCCGAATTGATCGTCATGGTTTTGGCAGCCACCGCCCAGCAGCAGGCGGCACAGCGATTAGGTTGCGCCATGGCATGCGAAATCTTTGCGGACCGTGCGTATAATGATGACGCCACACTGGTTGACAGAAGCCTGCCCGGAGCCGTTATTCACGATCCTGAAATCGCGGGTCCACGCATGGTGGAAATGGTTCAGGCCGGAGCGATCATAACCTCATCCGGCAAGCATATCAAAACCCACATCGACACGATTTGTCTGCATGGTGATACACCCACCGCAGTTCAAATCGCCCAATCCGTACGGTCATGTCTGGAGGGCGCAGAAATCGTCGTGGAGCAATTCAAAGGGCGCAAAACCTGATCAGCAATCGCATCCGCTGGGTTGACCGTCGTCATCCGTGGATTCCGAACAGCACTGCTGCCCATTCGATTGACTACAACACGTCCATTTAGCTCCGCTGACATCCGTGACGGGTGCGCATAACTGTGGCTGGGCGTGGTGCCCAGATGACATCGCAAGCAAAAATGCTATCGTTTTCATACCAACCTCCAAACAGGTTCAAACTGATTTCCGTACTTCTCATTCAGAGTCTGCACTGACTTGTGCTATTTCTCCTGGGGCTGCAGCGGAAACAGGCCTTTGATTGTTTGTTTCAGCGCATTTTCCAACTCTGGCGTGACGGGCTTTTGCTCTGATATCGAAGTCGTAATACCTGAATTCGACGGCGCGGCCGTGACTGTTTGCTGTTCCAGATAGCTGTCCAGCGCCCTGCGCGTTTGTGTTCCGAAAATACCATCCGCTTCCAGATCGCTCACACCGGTTTCGCCCAGTTCGCGCTGCAATGCGGTTACAGAGAATCTCTCAGCGCCGAGTTCTTCAAAGGGCGGAATACGCCCAGGCCATTGGATAACGGTCAACTCCTCTCGACCACCCCGATTGACGTTCCCGCTGACGATCGCCGCAAAATCACCCAAAGGAGTGATATAGAGACTTTTGATCGGCTGATCCGTTTCGAACCGGCCCAGATAGACAAATTCGCTATCGCGCCAAGACAGTCGATGCACCACTGTCGAGCCGAAATAGGACAGCAAGATGATATCTGCGTCATCGTCCGACGCCAGCAACCCAAAGTCCGAGCTATTGTTAGGGGGTCCAAGCTCCGCATCCAGCTCCTTTTGGACGCTGTCCGAACGCACAATGCTGATCACTTCATCGAAGTATTCCAGCGGGAAAAACGCCAACGCCCGTTTGTCGACGTCAAAAGTCAAAATGCCTTGGTCGATCAGTTCATCGTCATCAACGAAAGGCCTGCTGCTGACAATCGCATGACGCACAGGGCTGAAATTCAGGCCCGCTGAATTGAGCGCACCCTTGCTCGCCAAGAGCCGGTTTGGATTGAAACAATCCACATCGCCGCTTGCACTTCCAGTTGGATCAACTGATCCGTACTCGATGACTTTGGATCCGTTAACCGACGATACGTAGTAAATTTCTCCAGCATAATCAAAGACGGAAAACTGTGCTGAGGTTCCGCATTGCAGCAACAGATCGTTCAGAATAATCCAGCCCGTATCCAAACCTTCCATGAACTCCTGCTCGGAGATATTCAAGACAGAGTAACGAGTCGGTCCGACAGCAAAGAACTCACCCGATCCGTTAAAGAAAGCCTCTGAAATGGGTGTCGTATTCAGATCTATGTCCACGTCGACTTCGCTTTGCGTTTCATTGACGAAATCAGTGAAGACCTGCAAAACGCCGACCGGACCTTCCGAGCTCAGCCCCGAGGGAAGCTCACCCACAACGAACAAGTTGCCTCGCGCACTCAGAGAGCCAGACGCGGCTGTCATATCAAGCGGCATCTCCTGAATGAGCTTGAGGGGAAACATATCGAAATACAAAACAGTATCAGACAAGGTCACAAGCAGGCGTTTCTTGCCTGTATCGATTTCCATGTCCTGCACGTCGCGCAGACCAAAGATGCTATCCACGAGATAGCTGTCTTCTGCATCACTCGCATACGCTGCAATCGGCAACAGCGCAGAAAAAAACAGGCAAATTACAAGTTTGTGCATCTTTGAGTCGCTTTTCGTTCTTCTGCGTCGGCCTGAATGAAGGTGGCAAGCGCGTCCCCGCGCCCGTTGTCGTTCTCAAAAAGGTAACACTTAGGTGCTGCCGTTCTGTTCTCTGGATCCGTTTCGAAAATGAACCGATGCGTGATTTCGCGGTTTGTCGGATCATCATCGTCTGTGTCCACGAACATGATACCATAATACAGGCCGGTCCAAACCGGTAATTCTTCGTCGACCGGAGGCGTAGAGAGGAAATTGAAACTGTAGGACCCGGACTTGAACGGGTAACCTTCTTCGTCAAAGCCTTCTTTTTGTTGCTCCGCCAAGGGCGCTTTGGTGTGCTCGGTAAACTGACACGTCATGCCATCTTCGCCGTTGATCATACGATCTGTCAGACGGTAGAACTTCTTGCTTTCGATGTTCTTGGCGTCATCCAGCTCGTCTTGCAGTTCGAGCGTCTGAGCACGTTTGAGCGGGCGCAGGCAAAACTGCAGTTTTTCGCTATACCGCGGCCGCGAAATATCACGCTCATATCTGGCGGTCACCTGCAAAGACTGCCCCAGGTTTGTCGGCAGCATCGCAAAGCTCCACCGCTCTACCCCAAGATCCTTGAACATCTGCTGAACCTGAGGAATGACAGGCCGTTGGCTTTTCAGATCATCAATGATCTTTTGATAAATGGCAGGTTCAAGATCGGTCAGCCCGCCTTCGGCGTCGATCTTCTTGAGCACGCGGATGGTGGCATTCGCGGCGGAGGTTGCACGCGCCAGTCGGGTTTCCAGCTCAGCAATGACCTCGTCGTGCTCTTGTTTCAGAGCGACCATCTTTGCATCGAAGTCTTCTGTGATCGTTTGTAAGGCACTGTCCAGCATCGCCCTCAGATCTGAATCGAGCGTTTCGACATCTTTCTTGCGAACGCGCTCCGCGCATTCCACATCAACACTGGGTGGTACAAGATCATAAAAACTGCGCGTGGTCGTGACGTAAAGGACACCGGGCTGAATAGCGGTCAACAGGCCAATGACATGCCCTTTTTCATCCAGAATTGGCGAACCGCTGTCCCCTTCTTTTGGGGCATCCACAGTCAAGGCCGCATGGGTAAAACGCCGCGCCTCGCCGTGGTCGGTATAGGCTTCGACATCGGCCGTGATCGGAACGGCGCGTGGAAATTCGATTTTGCCGTCACGAAACTTCAGCAAGTAGTATTGCTGTCCCTCTTCGATGTCGCACACGCTCAATTTGAACGGAACCGCCCGGGATTTCCCAAGATTGAGGCGCGTGGCGTCTATTGTCGGGGTCGCAGCTGGGGTCACCGAAGCCACTTTGAAAGGGCGCACGGCCAGCGTGGCATCCTTGTCACGGGCAAATCTGTATTCCACGGTACGAGACGGGATTTGGATTTTGCCGCCCGGCACCGCATTGGCAAAAGCCGTTGCGTCTTGGGGAACATGGCGTGCTGTAATCAACATGTTTTCGGAAATGGCAAAGGCGGTGCCTTCGGCGCTGATCTTCAGCGAACTGTCTTTTCCGGAAATACCTTCCACGTTGATCTTGAAGAGTTGCGCAATGTCGAGATCAACGTCACCAGGCAAGCCTGACACCCATTTGGTGTCCGCCGCGACCGGCAATGTTGTCAGGATGGCAACGCTCGCCGCCGCCACGGTCTTGAGGACAGTATTCATATCAGTTCTCCAACACATATAGATACTGCTCGGTCAAAGTGCCGTTTTCGGTTCTCAATGACAGGGTATAAATTCCGGGAGCTGGCGCGGTGATGCCTTCGGCGTTGTAATGCAGATTGCCCGAACTGCCGAATGATCGCGCATCGTTGTACGTCAACCGAGGGTCCAGCACGACGCTATCATCCGCACCGATTGCTGCCAAAGCCAGTTCGACTTCTGTGGCTCTTGCCTGATCGATCACGAACGGCGATCCGTCTTCTTGTTTCACCTGAAGCACCACATCGAATGGCTGCCCCGAGATCACGATCTGCGGCTCAACCGTAAAGGCCAATTCGTCGATGATCCCGTCGGCAAAGGCAAAGGTGTTTGCCGAAACCGCCTGAATGGGGGAATCGATCGGATTGACCAGCATGTTGTAGATGTAGGTCGTTGCCGTCTCGTTGCCGATGATGAAAGGATGGCTGGTGCGCATAACCGGCGTAAAGTTGGTGAAGGTCGTCGTCTGCGTGTTCTTGGGCAGAAGCGCGCTGATCCGATGTACCGTGCCGTCCCCTTCGGAGTTCGTGCGGTAGGTCACGCCATCGCCATCACCCGTTGCGCCAAAGGCCACGTACATGACTTCTTTGGTGTTCTTCACATTCCGCCCGACAATCCCGTGGTTCGCACGCACTGTACTGGGCAGCCCTGCATCCATGATACCGTCGATGATCTTGCGGTTTTCAATTCCGTTCACGAATATTTCGCGCTTTGTGGCGCATCCCTGATAGGGGCAAGGGCTTTGACCGAAGGCCAGCACGAGGTTGAGCCAATAGGTGCTGTCATAGGGGTCAATTTCGATGTTGCCCGTTTGACCACTGGTGCCGCGCGCGCAGCACTTGTCATAGGTCGGCAATAATTCCACCGGCGCTGTCATCGACAAAACCGTGTCTTGAATGGCCCGTTTGCCGCCAAGCAGTTTTTGGCTCAGCCCGCCCCATGCATCCAACAAAGTCGCCGCAAGGTTGGCCGAGCCATAGTGCGGAACCGCAATTTCGATGAACGTGTGCAGCCGCGGCGCCGCAGAGTAGGGCCCGCCCAAAACATCTGTCGGCCAAGGCGTATCTGAGACAGAACCGTAAATCGCAGTGCACATGGCCTGATAGTCGTCGTCCGTGAGAGCAGCAGGCACCTGACCCGGCTGTGTGCATAAGGTGTGAGGCTTTTGCCCGCTCAGCATGATGCGCGTGACCAACCCACCCATGCTGTGGGCAATGATGTCGAACTCTCCTTCGGGCACATTGGCCACGATGAAGTCATTCAGCGCTTTGGCGTTCGCAAAATTGCTTCTGCGCCAGTCGTAGGAAAAGACGAAAAGGTCTTCGCCTTCGACATAGTCGCCACGCAGCGGATTGCCCGTAACCGCCTCAAAAAAAGAAACTTTACCTGTCAGAAAGTCGATGAGCTTGGAGTAAAGCCCGACCTGAATGGCCCCGAAAATCAACGGGACATCGCGCAGGGCATCCACTGGTTGCAACGCGACAGGAGGGCTGCCTTCGGGCAATAGGTTCAGTTTTGCAAAGTTTGTGGCCGACAAGGACGACGCGTTGCCCCAAATCACTTCTCCACTGTCTGTCGACAAAACAGATCCCGTTATTCCGGGCACAAAAATGACCGGGCGCTTTTCTTGCGCCAATGACGCCATTGGCCAGAAAAGCGAAACGATCAGCAAAAACAGCAGCTTAGAAAAAAAACTCGGCATTTTCCCTCCAATACGGGTGACGCAGTGATCAATTAACCAAACAAAAACAATGATGAAGGCTAACCTGCGGTTAACCAAAATTCAACTTTAAGTATAAATACGACGCAAAAAACCCATCTGGCCGAGAATTTCGGCCGGGGACTTGGTTTCATGCCGTCATTTTTTCGCTTCAGGCCAGAGCCGCGTCCGCAGTCCGTTCCTGTTCGATCATGATTTCGAGTTGCCTGCGGAACCGCAACTGACCCCCGTCGATATTCAGGTCGATGTGCGGTGTCGTCTTGTTGGCCATGCCCTGCTGAACCAAATTCAGAACCTCGCGGTCTTCTTCGAAGGCGTGCCTGACATCGTCACTCATCATCTTGCTCAGGTCCGCGTCGTTGGGTCGGATATTACGCAGTTGAAACCAGTAATACCGCGTACGGCTTTCGGTTTCGGGCGTCATGAAATTGTAGCTGTCCATCACGAACGTCTTGTCGTGTAGCGGGCCGTCAACGCCGCCTGTTCCAGCGGGCGTGAAAACGGCCTTGATCAGCGCATGGCTTGGGTATCGCACTTCGTAGTGTTGCAGCCGGTCACAGTTGCCATCAAACTCCACGATCTTTTTGTAGAACGGCGCAGGCTCCACATCCATCATCCAGCGCCAGACAGTCACGCCGTCTTCCTTTTTGGTGATGCGGAGCGGCGTATCCACCGTCGCCGCTTGTCCGAACGAAGACTGATGCACCCACGCGACGTGGGTGGGATCAAGCAAGTTATCGGTCACGAAGAGGTAATTGCAGTCGATCTCCAGCGCAGCGCCCTTGTTCATACCCCATTCGGGGTTGTCAAAATTCGGAATTTCGAAAATCTCGGATGTGTCGGCCAAGGCGGGATTGCCCATCCAGATCCAGACCAACCCATAGCGTTCTTCGGTCGGATAGGCCCTAACCTTGGCATTGGACGGGATCGCGCCCTGCCCCGGCGCCACGATACATTGCCCCGCACAATTGAACGTCAGCCCATGATAACCACACTCGACCGCGTCGCCCTTGCGCCGCCCCTTGCTCAGCGGCATCTTTCGGTGCGGGCAGGCATCCTCCAACGCCACGATCACGCCACGGCTATCCCGGAACATGCAGACCTTTTCATTCAGCAGAATGACCTGCTGCAACTCCTCGGTGATCTCCTCTGCCCATGCCGCAACATACCAAGCATTTTTCAGAAACATTCCGGTCTTCCTTCAAAGTATTCCGGGCAAATTCAATCCGTTCTCTCGCGCGCAGTCCAGTGCGATCTCGTATCCCGCGTCCGCATGGCGCATTACACCGGTTGCCGGATCGTTCCACAAGACCCGCGCAATCCGCTCATCCGCCTCCTGAGTACCATCACAACATATGACCATGCCCGAATGCTGGGAGAACCCCATGCCCACGCCACCGCCGTGATGCAATGACACCCATGTCGCGCCGCTGGCCGTGTTCAAGAGCGCGTTCAACAAGGGCCAGTCACTGACCGCATCAGACCCGTCTTTCATGCTTTCAGTTTCGCGGTTCGGCGAGGCAACGGAACCTGAATCGAGATGATCACGGCCGATTACAACGGGTGCCTTCAGCTCACCGGTGCGTACCATTTCATTGAAGGCCAGACCCAGCCTGTCGCGTTGGCCCAGCCCCACCCAGCAAATACGCGCAGGCAACCCTTGAAATGAAATCCGCTCGCGCGCCATGTCGAGCCACTTGTGAAGGTGTGGATCATCGGGGATCAGCTCTTTGACCTTTTGATCGGTCTTGTAGATGTCTTCGGGATCGCCTGACAAAGCGCACCACCGGAACGGACCCACGCCTCTGCAAAAGAGGGGCCGGATATAGGCGGGCACGAACCCCGGAAAGGCAAAGGCGTTTTCCAGTCCCTCCTCAAGTGCCACCTGCCGGATGTTGTTGCCGTAATCCAACGTTGGCACACCCGCGTTCCAGAAATCGACCATCGCAGCCACATGGGTTTTCATGCTCGCGCGGGCGGCCTTTTCGACCGCTTTTGGATCGCTTTCGCGCTTGGCTTTCCATTCGCCCATTGTCCAACCCTGTGGCAGATATCCGTTCAGCGGGTCATGTGCGGAGGTTTGATCGGTCACGATATCGGGCCGGACGCCGCGCCGCACCAACTCAGGAAAGACATCTGCGGCATTACCCAGCAATCCGACTGATTTCGCCTCGCCCGCCTTCGTCCAGCGATCGATCATATCGAGCGCTTCATCCAGCGTGTCGGCTTTTTCATCCACGTATTTTGTGCGCAAGCGAAAATCGATGGAGTCCGGGTTGCATTCCACCGCCAAACAGCAAGCGCCCGCCATAACCGCTGCCAGAGGCTGCGCACCACCCATGCCGCCCAAGCCTCCGGTTAGGATCCATCGACCTTTGAGATTGCCGTCATAGTGTTGACGTCCCGCTTCGACGAATGTCTCATATGTGCCCTGAACGATGCCTTGCGTGCCGATGTAAATCCACGAACCGGCCGTCATCTGGCCGTACATCGCCAGCCCGCGTTTATCGAGTTCGTTGAAGTGGTCCCAGTTTGCCCAATGCGGCACCAGATTGCTATTTGCGATCAAGACGCGCGGCGCATTTTCGTGGGTTTTGAAAACGCCCACAGGTTTGCCGGATTGCACCAGCAGGGTCTCATCGCCCTCCAGATCGGTCAACGCCGCAACGATGCGGTCAAAGTCCTTCCATGTGCGCGCGGCCCGCCCGATGCCGCCGTAGACCACCAGTTCATGTGGGTTCTCGGCCACGTCCGGGTGTAGGTTGTTCATCAACATGCGCAGGGGCGCTTCGGTCAGCCAACTTTTGGCCGTCAGCTGCGTTCCGGTGGGCGGAAATACGTCTCGGATGTTGTGGCGCGGGTCGGTCATGCGGGTCTCCATTCCATCAATGTACGCAGTATATCGGCCAATTGAACGCGCAGCTCGTTCGCGCGCGATGGGATCAGATCCCAAGGCGGGGCTTCAGTCATGTAGGTCGATTGGGCCAGTTCCATCTGGATCGCGTGCCAGCCATCCAGCGGGCGCCCGTAGTGGCGCGTTGTCCAACCGCCCTTGAAACGCCCGTTCAAAACAGTGCTGTAGTCCGTGGTCTTGCGACAGATTCGGTACACATGCGCTTCGATCTCTGCAGCGCAGGTCGTGGTGTCATTCGTACCGATATTGAAATCCGGCAAAACCCCGTCAAACAGAAACGGAATACGCGACCGAATAGAATGACAATCATATAGGACGGCAAACCCGTGTCGCGCCGATACCCGGGCCATCTGCTGCTCTAACGCTGCGTGATACGGCGCGTGGTACAGCACACGACGCCGCTCAACCTCGTCAGCGTCGGGTTCTGCCCCGTCCTGATAGATCGGGACGCCATCAAAGTCCGTCACAGGGCACAGCCCGGTCGTGTTTTGCCCCGGATAAAGCGATTGCCCCGAGGGGTCGCGGTTTACGTCAATGACATAGCGGTGAAATCGGGTGCGCACGCTGGAGACATTCTGAACCAACCCGGAATAGAGCGTGTGGATGTTCCAATCCGTATCAGCCAACGCGCGACCCGTGGCGTTCAAGCGGTCCGAAACATCAGTCGGCAGATCGGTTCCGGTGTGAGGCAGGCCCAGAACCAAGGGGCTGTCGCCTTCGTGTACTTCAATCGAGACGCTCACAGCGTCACCTCGACGCCGGCAGCTTGCGCAAGCTCACCCGAGCAAACCAGATTTGAAGCGCAATTTATGTCAGGTGCCAAATACCTGTCCTCAGCAAGCGTGGCGACATGCAAGCGCAGGCACGTCATAACATCTTGCAGCGCGTCTGATGTCTTTAACGGCGCCCGTGCTTCGACACCTTGCGCCGCACACAAAAGCTCAACCCCCAGAATGACGGACAGATTCTCCAACATACGACCCAGCCGCATCGCCCCATGTGCCGCCATGCTGACGTGATCTTCCTGATTGGCCGACGTGGGCGTGCTGTCCGTGACACACGGGTTCGCCAGATGTTTGTTCTCGCTCATCAACGCGGCGGTGGTGACTTCCGCAATCATGAAACCTGAATTCAGCCCCGGATTAGGGGTCAGAAAGGGCGGCAAATCATGGCTAAGGGTTGGGTCCACCATCAAGGCAACCCGACGTTGCGCAATGGCCCCGACCTCGGCCACGGCCAACGCGATCTGATCGGCGGCAAATCCCACGGGTTCCGCGTGAAAGTTTCCGCCGGACAAGATGGCGCCATCAGAGATCAGGACGAGCGGGTTGTCGGTCACCGCATTTGCCTCAATCTCGAGCGTTGTGGCCGCCATGCGAATGACATCGAGGGCCGCGCCGAGAACCTGAGGCTGGCAGCGGATGCAATAGGGATCCTGCACCCGCGTATCATCATCACGGTGGCTTTCTCGAATGGCTGACCCGTCCATGATGCGGCGCATTTCGGATGCGACGTCAATCTGGCCCCGATGCCCCCGCAGCGCGTGAATTTCCGACCGAAGGGGCGCAGTCGACCCCATGATCGCATCCGTGGTCAACGCAGAAGTCACCACCGAAGCGGCCACCATCCGGCGCGCGTCAAAGAGCGCAGCCAAGGCGCAAGCGGTGGAAAACTGCGTGCCGTTGATCAGCCCAAGGCCCTCTTTGGGGCCAAGCACCAAGGGCTTCAACCCGGCGGCCTTCAATGCCTCAGCGCCAGGCAGTTTCTGACCGTTGAAAACGGCCTCGCCCTCTCCGATCATCGCGGCCGTCATATGGGCCAGCGGGGCCAGATCACCAGAGGCGCCAACGGACCCTTTTTGCGGAATGACCGGGATAACCCCTTTTTCCAACATCGCCGTGATCTGATCAATGACCGCCCAGCGCACACCAGATGCGCCGCGGCCCAGCGACATCATTTTGAGAACCATCATCAACCGGGTCCGCGGCTCGTCCAGCGCGTCGCCCACGCCACAGCAATGCGACAAGATCAGATTGCGCTGAAGGGTTGCCGTATCGGCAGGCGCGATTTTGCGATTGGCCAGCTTTCCAAATCCAGTGTTGATCCCATAGACGGCTTCCGATCCATTCGCGGCGGCCGCAACGATTTTTGCAGCGTGATCGACGTCATCACGGGCCGCTTCGTGCAACGAAACTGCGGCATTGCTGCGATAGATGCGTTCAAGCACGTCCAGCGTGACGCTACCCGGCACCAACGTCAGCATGACACCCCTCCAAATATCCGTGCGTGCAAAGGGTTGAACCCGATCCTGTAGGACAGTTCGGCCGGCGTCTTCACATCCCAAAGACACAGATCAGCCCGCAGACCGGCGCGGACTTGGCCAGCGTCGGGCACACCCAACGCTTTGGCGGCGTTACGCGTGACCCCAGCGAGCGCCTCTTCCGGCGTCATGCGAAAGAGCGTACAACCCATGTTCATTGCCAACAGCAACGAGGTCAATGGAGAGGAACCGGGGTTGCAATCAGTCGCCAACGCCATATCCACACCCGCCGCGCGCAATGCATCGACCGGAGGGGCCTGTGTTTCGCGCAATGTGTAATACGCGCCCGGCAGCAGCACGGCAACGACGCCGGAACTTGCCATCGCATCAGCATCTTTCGCGTCCGCATATTCCAGATGATCCGCCGAAAGCCCACCTTGCTGTGACACCAAGCGCGCACCGCCCGTGTGGGACAGTTGCTCTGCATGAAGTTTCACGGGCAAATTCAGCTCTGCAGCGACTTCAAACAGACGTTTAATCTGCGCTGCTGTGAAGGCGATGCCTTCGCAAAACCCATCAACCGCATCAACCAAACCCTCGGCATGGGCGGCCCGGAGCGTGGGAATACAAACCTCATCCAGATAAGCGTCATCCCTGCCCGTAAACTCTGGCGGAACGGCATGCGCGCCCAAAAAGCTGGTTTTGACCCGAACAGGGTAACGGTCCCCCAGCATCCGGGCAGCACGCAGCATGTTCAACTCAGCCTCCATGGTCAGCCCGTAGCCGGATTTTATCTCGATCAGGGTCACACCTTCGCGCAGCAAGGCGTTCAAGCGCGGGGCTGCAAGGTCAACCAGCGTCTCAACTGACGCAGCGCGTGTGGCTTTGACTGTCGACAGAATACCGCCGCCTGCCCGTGCGACATCCTCGTAGCTTGCCCCTTCAAGGCGCATCTCGAATTCCTCGGCACGGTTGCCACCAAAAACGATATGGGTATGGCAATCAATCAGACCCGGTGTCGCCAAGCGGCCATCACAGTTATGTTGCGGCAACCCCGCAAAAGTGGATGGCATTTCAGAACCCACACCGACCCAAGCGATCTGACCGTTCTGCACCACAATACCAGCGTCATGAACAAGCCCATATGCCATGGTGCCGGGCACCATCGTGGCCACGTGAACATTGGTCAAAGCATAGGCGGATGCGTCGATCATATGCGGCTCAACTCTCTCTTGATGCGGCTTCAAATATAGTATTAATATTATTATGTCTATACATAAGGAAAGCGGATGCAAACGATCTTTGCCAAGCAGGCTCTGCTCACAGAAGGGTGGTCTCAGTCGGTCAGGATCACGCATGACCACGGGCATATTGCAAAGGTCGACATAGCAACCGATCCAAAACCCGGCGACGCGCGCGTTGATACCTTGCTGCCTGCGCCGGGGAACTTGCATTCGCATAGCTTTCAGCGCGCCATGGCGGGCATGACAGAATACCGCGCCGCCGCGCGCGACAGTTTCTGGACCTGGCGCGCATTGATGTATCAATTCATGGACCGGATCACACCCGCACAATACCAAGCCATCGCGGCACAGGTGTTTATGGAGATGCAGGAGGCCGGATATGCCTCAGTGGGCGAATTTCACTACGTCCACCACCAAATCGGCGGCACGCCTTATGCACAGCTGACCGAGTTGAGCCAACGCGTATTTGAGGCCGCGCTCGAGACCGGCATAGGGCTGACTCATCTACCAGTGCTTTACACATACGGTGGCGCCGGAGAAGCGCCCTTGAACGGCGGTCAACAGCGGTTCGGCTGCGATCTTGAGCAATTTCAGACCCTGCTCAGCCAAGCCCGTACAGATGCCAAAGCGACGCTTCCTGAAGATACCGTCGTCGGCGTGGCACCGCATTCCCTGCGCGCGACACGACCGGCGGATCTGACCGAACTGGCCGATCTGGCGAGCACAGTGCCCTTTCACATGCACATCGCCGAACAACCAAAGGAAGTTGACGACGTGCGCGCATGGTTGGGCGCGCGGCCAGTTGAATGGCTGTTGGACAACCACGACGTCAACGAACATTGGTGTCTGATCCACGCCTCTCATATGACAGACGCCGAAACCGATGCGTTGGCTGCAAGCGGCGCTGTGGCAGGCCTTTGCCCTATCACCGAAGCTAACCTTGGCGATGGCCCCTTCAACGGCCCGCGCTTTGCCCAGAAAGGTGGCGCCTTTGGCATAGGCTCGGATTCCAATATTCGGATTTCCCTCAACGAAGAGCTTCGGACATTGGAATACGCGCAGCGGATGCGCGATCTTGCCCGCAACGTGATGGGATTGGGCGAAGGCTCGGTCGGGCAATGGTTATACACAAATGCGGCTATCGGATCGGCTCAGGCCCTTGGACGAAATGCCGGGCGGATCGAAACAGGTGCTTTGGCCGATCTGGTCGCCATCAATAGTGACGCGCTGCCCCTGATGGCGCTGCGTCACGATCAGTTGCTGGACGGTTGGTGTTTTGCGTCGGGCGATGGGATCGTGACAGACGTCTGGTCCGCCGGGCGCCACTGCGTGACCAATGGACGCCATTCCAAAAGGCCTGAAATTGAAGCCGCATACAGACATGCCATGAAAGAGCTTGTGGACAGCCTATGACGCAACCCGCTCGTCAGACCAGTTTTCAGGACGTAAAAACCGAGGTCATGTCGCGCATCCACAGCCGCGTTTGGCCACAGGGCAGTCTTCTGCCAACCGAGGTTGAGCTTGCCCAAGAGTTCGGATGCGCGCGGGCCACTGTAAATCGCGCGCTCAGAGAGCTTGCTGAACAGGGGATCGTCGACCGTAAGCGCAAAAGCGGGACGCGGGTTGTCAAAGACCCCATTCGACAGGCCAAGCTGGAAATCGCCGTTGTGCGTCACACAATTGAAGAGCAGAACGCGACCTATCGCTATGCGCTGGTGCGCCGCACTGTTGCGGGTGCACCCGACTGGCTGTCCGCCCTGCTTGATCTGCCGCAAAACCATCAGATGCTGCACCTCACCTGCATGCATTTCGCCAATGATCAGCCATTCCAATTGGAGGAGCGTTGGATCAATCCGGATGTTGTTCCCGCCGTCTTGCACGCGGATTTTGCCACCAAGGGGCCAAACGAATGGCTGCTTCAGGAGGTGCCCTATACCGACGCCGAGATGACATTCTCCGCAGTACTGGCGGATGAACGTACGGCAGATTTTCTGTCCACCACCCCGGATGCCGCCGTGTTCAGAATGGAGCGGACCACGTGGTTGCAGGGGAAGCCCGTCACCTTCGTGCGCATGACATTCCATCCCGGATACCGCATGCAAACCCGCTATTGAAACCTTGCGCACCGGTCACTTCGATGGCTCAATCACCGGCAAAAAGGACTGCCCATGACACCTGAACATACACCCCCTGTCTACGTTGATTTTCTCAACCGGTTCGATGTCGAAGCCGTGGGCCTGACCGATGCAGACCTGCTGAGCGCCATCGAAGACAGCCTGAGCATGCAAGGCAAAGGTGAAACGGAGATCGAGCCCAGAACGCACATCCGTCCGCGCGCAGGCGTCGAAGGCCATTTCAACGTATTGCGCGGCTGGATCGGTGGCAACGTGGACGCGGCGGGCGTCAAAGTGGTTGGAGACTTCGTCGCCAACTACGAAGAAAACCGCCCCTCCGAATACGGGCTCCTGACGCTGTTTGACCCCCGCAATGGCGCGCCACGTGCCTTGATCGACGCCACAGGGATCACGGAAATGCGCACCGGCGCCATCACCGCCTTGGGTGCAAAATACCTCGCGCCCAAGGCTCCGAAAATTCTTGCGCATATCGGGGCGCGTGGCACTGCATATTGGAACGTCCGCCTTTTGTGTGGGCTCTTTGATTTTGAAGAGGTCCGCATCCACTCCCGACGCCCCGAAAGCCGCGCCGCGTTTGCCGCCAAACTGGAAAAAGATCTCGGGCGAGCGATCACTGTGACCGAAGACTGGCAAAGCTGTCTTGAAGGCGCGGACATCTGCGTCGAAGCCTCGCGCCTGTCAGAGCCAACCCCGCTCTTCAAAACAGAATGGATCAAGAAGGGCGCGCTGGTCATTCCCTATGGCACGATGTCGTCGGTTGAACTGTCACTGACGGACATCATGGACAAGGTCGTGATGGATGATTGGGGCCAGGCACATGGCATGTTCGGCGCCCTGCGCGCGCATGTCGACAGCGGGCGCTTGACGGCCGAAAACCTGCACGCTGAATTGGGTCAGATCGTTGCAGGCAAGAAACCCGGACGCACAACGGATGATGAGACAATCCTGTTCTGGCACCGTGGGCTGTCATTATCAGACATCGCGCTGGGCCATGCCATTCTGACCAAGGCGCAGTCCATGGGAATTGGCCAGCGACTGAGATTTTTCTGATGATTCGTATCGGCGGCGCAAACCGCGTGACTCTGGCCGATTTCAATGCAGCCCTGACCGAGGGCGTCACACCCGACGCAGCAGTCCGCGACCAGCTTAAGCTACAGGCACAGTTGGTGGCCGATGTCGCACAGTCAGCCACGCCTGCTTATGGCGTGAACACCGGGTTGGGCAGCAATCTCGGGCACCGTATTGCACCTGCCGATATTTCAGACTTCCAGTTGCAACTGATCCGCGGACGGGCCGCCGCAACGGGCGACCCCCTGCCGTCCGAAACCGGGCGTGCGGTTTTGCTGGCACGCATCATCACAGCAGCGCAAGGCGGCACGGGCATGTCCTTGCAGCTGTTCGATCACTTATGTGCCGCCTTTGCATCGGGTCTCTCACCGGCGATCCCCGGGTACGGGTCGCTGGGTGCATCGGACCTGACACAGACCGCGTGCTGGGCCTTAGGTGTTCTCGGGGAGGACAACGCAAATGTCTTTGTGGACGGTCAGTCCTTGCCAGCTGCGGATGCTCTTGCTTTGGCAGGGGTGTCACCGACAACTCTTGCTGCCAAGGACGGGTTGTTGCTGGCCAGTCAAACCGGGTTGACCATTGCGCTGGCGGCGCGTGCGCTGACCCAGGCGACCACATCCTTGCAACTGGCCCGCCATGCAGCGGCGCTGTCATTCGCCGGGTTTGCTGCCAATGACCAAATCTTGGAACCCCGGATTGCCGAATTGAAACCACATGGCGGACAACCCGAAACCGCCGCTTGGCTGCGCGATATGCTGCAGGGGTCAAGCTATGCGCCCGCACGTATTCAGGACGCTTTGTCGTTTCGGACCGTTGTCGCCGTAATTGCTGCCGCAGAAGCGGCGGTGGCAAACGCGATTCAGGCTTGGGAGGATGACCTGAATACGCCATCAGACAGCCCGCTGATCGTGGGGGGCGTTCTTTGCTCCACAGCGCACTTCCAGTCCCCGGCGCTTGCATTGGCGCTTGAAGGCGTTGCGCTGAGTTTTGCCATGCTCGCCCATGCGAGCTGTCAGCGTCTGCAAAAGCTGATGATGCCGGAACTCAGCGGCCTGCCTCGTTTTCTGGCGCCTGCGGGCGGTGCATCGGCCGGAATGGTTCCGATACAGAAGACTGCGGCCGCGTTGCTGGCAGAGGTTCGCAAACATGCGCAACCGGTCGTGTTGGACCCGGTTTCCGTCTCGGAAACTGTCGAGGACATGGCCCCGATGACGCCGCAAGCGGCTCAAAAACTGATATCCCAAACAGATCCGTTGGACTTGCTTTTTGCGACCGAAGCGATGGTGGCCGCACAAGCAATCGATTTGCGCGGCAAAGATCTGTGCGGGACGAAAGTTCGCTCTCTGCACACGCACCTGCGCTGCTACTGTGCCGAGTTGGGAGCAGACAGATCACTCGGCCCCGACATTCAAAATACCAAACGCGGGTTATGCGACTGGATCGAGGGAACAGGGGTCGATTGTTGATAAACAAAAGGCCCAGACAACAGTCTGAGCCTTTTGTTTAGTGGTGAGCCGTGCAGGGTTCGAACCTGCGACCCACTGATTAAAAGTCAGTTGCTCTACCAACTGAGCTAACGGCCCACTAGGCGGACTACTTAGAAAGGCGCACCACGGGGGTCAAGCCCATAATCCGATGTTTTGTCATGACATACTGGATTAGTTGAGAACGCGAGGTTATATGCGCGCCATGCGCAACGCGACAAATACCGAATTGCCCTTCATGAAGATGCACGGGCTGGGAAACGACTTTGTCGTATTGGATGGGCGCGGGCACAATCTGGAGGTCACGCCCGCTCTGGCGCGCGCCATCGGAGATCGGCACACAGGTGTTGGTTTCGATCAGCTGGCCATTATCTCAACTTCCGGAAATGACGTGCACTTGACGTTCTTCAACGCCGATGGCTCAACCTCTGCTGCCTGCGGAAACGCGACCCGATGCATTGCACGCTACATGATGGATGAAACCAACACTACATCGATGGTTTTGACAACCGATCGCGGCACTTTACACGCGACAGACGCGGGCAACGATCTGACGTCCGTGAACATGGGCCATCCGCAATTGGACTGGCAGGATATTCCGCTGAGCCAGCACTGCGATACCCTTCACCTGCCAATCGAAGGTGATCCGGTGGCAACGGGCATGGGCAACCCCCATTGCACATTCTTTGTCGACGATGTGAGCACTGTTGATCTGCCGAATTTCGGATCGCTGCACGAGCATCAACCGCTTTTTCCCGAACGCACAAACGTCCAAGTTGCCCAGATTGTTGGTCCGGATCATATCCGAATGCGTGTTTGGGAACGCGGCGTTGGCGTGACGCTCGCATCAGGTTCTTCCAGTTGCGCCACAGTGGTGGCCGCGGCGCGCAGGAACCTGACATCGCGGTCTGTGAAGGTCGATCTGGACGGCGGTACACTTCATGTCGACTGGCGCGAAGATGGTGTTTGGATGACCGGCCCGACAATGCATGTCTTTTCCGGCACACTGACACCCGCCTTTTTGAAAGCACTGACATGAGCGCTCCTGTCTTTTCGACAATGGGATGTCGGCTCAACGCATACGAAACAGAAGCGATGAAAGAGCTGGCCAAAAGCGCGGGGCTTTCCGACGCCGTGGTCGTCAACACATGCGCCGTGACGGCTGAAGCGGTGCGCAAGGCCCGCAAGGATATCCGCCGCCTACGTCGCGAAAACCCGAACGCGCGTTTGATCGTGACGGGCTGTGCTGCACAAACCGAGCCGGACACATTCGCCCAGATGGACGAAGTCGATGTTGTCATTGGCAACACCGAAAAGATGCAGAGCGGCACATGGAATGGATTGGCCGCGGACTTCGTAGGCCAAACGGAAGCCGTACAGGTCGATGACATCATGTCGGTCACCGAAACGGCTGGCCACTTGATTGATGGTTTTGGAACGCGAAGCCGTGCTTACGTTCAGGTTCAAAATGGATGCGACCACCGCTGCACGTTTTGCATCATCCCTTACGGTAGAGGCAATTCACGTTCGGTTCCGGCAGGCGTGGTCGTCGAGCAGATCAAGCGGCTTGTCGACAAGGGTTTTCACGAAGTCGTTCTGACGGGTGTCGACCTGACCAGTTGGGGTGCAGATCTGCCTTCGGAGCCAAAACTGGGCGATCTGGTGATGCGCATCCTGCGGCTGGTTCCCGATCTCGCGCGGTTGCGCATCAGTTCAATCGACTCCATCGAGGTGGATGAGAACCTGATGATGGCTATAGCAACCGAGCCGCGACTGATGCCGCATTTGCATTTGTCCCTGCAGCATGGCGATGATCTGATTCTCAAAAGAATGAAACGTCGGCATCTGCGCGATGATGCTATCCGTTTTACTCAAACGGCCCGCGAGCACAGGCCAGACATGACTTTTGGCGCTGACATCATTGCCGGTTTTCCCACTGAAACCGAGCAGATGTTCGAGAACTCGCTGAAGTTGGTGGACGACTGCGACCTGACATGGCTGCATGTTTTTCCTTATTCGGCAAGGCAAGGTACACCCGCGGCGAGGATGCCGGCTGTTGAGAGCGGATTGATAAAAGAACGCGCCGCGATGCTACGAGCCAAAGGCGATCAACAGCTCCAAACGCACCTGTCGCAGCAAATTGGATCAACGCACACTGTCTTGATGGAAAGCCCAAACATGGGGCGGACGGAACAATTCACCGAGGTTCGAACGACCCAACCGCAAACAGTGGGCGCGTTGGTCCGGCTGAAAGTGATTGGCGCAGAGGGTCGGCAGCTAACCGCCTGAAACGGATTTGATTGGGGCGCTGACCATTATTCCCGCGACAATTCGGGAGAAAGCCCTACAATTGCATCGGAAATGCGCCTTGGGGGAGAGTGCTGAACGATTGGGGCGCGCCCTAGTCACATATCTGTTCCCCAAGAGTATATGAGGTGGATATGGCGACGGAATCACTGCCCAAGACCGGGTTTCTGGCCGAAGCATCGGATGAATTGCTTGGTTTACTTGAAGCCCTGGCAACCGAAACCAGCCTGGCAGAGGGCGAGATTCTGTTTGAACAAGGGGATGAGGGCGATACCCTCTACGCAATTTTCAGCGGTTCTCTGGAATTCAGCGTACTGTCGAGCGAGGGTCGTAAGCTGTCTTTGGACGTCATGCGACCGGGTGCACTTTTTGGTGAAATCGCACTTTTTGATCCGGGTGAACGCACCGCCACCGTGACAGCATTGGAAGCCAGTCGCGTGAGAGGCATCAAGAACGCCGATGTTATGACGGCGATCCAGAAGGCTCCGGAACTTGGAATTGACCTCATTCAATTGGCGGGGCAGCGGATGCGGTGGATGTCGTCGCAATTGAATGAGCAGGTGTTTTTGCCGATGCCTGCCCGCCTTGCCCGCAAGATTCTCTATCTGACGTTGGCGCCTACAGACTCGCTTTCGACATTGACACTGTCACAGGCAGAACTGGCGGAATTCGTTGGCGCCACACGTGAAGCCGTTTCAAAAACGCTTTCAACGTGGAAGCGTGCAAATGTGATCGAATCCACGCGCGGTGGTCTGCAAGTGCTGGACCGGGACGCATTGCAGGCGATGGCCGACCTTCACCAGATTTAACCGTCGCGTGTGATCCAGTTCACATACTTTGATTCCCAATGAGTGCATGATCAGTGTCATTGGAAGGGTGAGTTAGCGAGTTTTGGCCCCGAGGTTGGGGATTACTGAAACGGATTATTGCCATGACACATAGAACGGACACACGGGACGGCCAAAAAGACGAGACCGGAAAACGGTCGGCAGTCAAATCGCTTCTTGCGTGGATCGCCGAGACACACCGGGAAGTCAGTTTTGCGCAGTCTTACATAGAAAGAAACCATCACCGTCTGTGATTAGCCCTCTCCTCCCCAGATGGCGCAGACAAGAAAGCCCCCCGTCGCTTCCGCGATGGGGGGCTTTTTTTGTGCAAGGACCTGAGGGTCAGCTAGATTTTTTGCCTTTGACCGGTGCCCACAGGCGTTTGTTGGTCAGATACAACAACACTGACAGCAACGTCAGGAACATGACACCCACGAAACCGGCTTGCTTGCGCGCCATCATCTTGGGTTCAGCAGTCCACATCAAGAACGCCGAGACGTCTTTGGCCAAGTGGTGCAGGTCATTTTCGTGCCCGTCAGCGAATTCGACCAATTCATCTTCGAGCGGAGGTGCCATGGCAATCCAGCCGCCTGGGAACGCTTTGTTTTCGTAAAGCGTGACGCCTGCTTCTTCTTTCTCTTCGCCGGTGTATTCGGTCAGCAACGAAGCGATATACTCCGGACCGCCAATCCCTTTGAAGAACTGGTTGATGCCCAGTCCGTAAGGTCCATGGAAACCAGCTCGTGCCTTGGCCATCAGGCTCAGGTCGGGCGCATTTTCAAGTCCAGACTCAGGGAAATGGTCCGAAGGTCGCGCAGCACGGAAATCGTCGATTTCAGGATCGAAAACCTCGTAGTTTTCCGCATAAGCCCGTACTTGGTCTTCGGGCAGGTTCGGCCCGCCTTCTTCAGCAAGCGACCGGATCGGTACGAACTTCAGACCGTGGCAAGCGGCGCAGACCTCTGTGTAGATCTGCAGCCCGCGCTGCAATTGGTTTTGATCGTAGGTTCCGAAAGGACCCTCGAAGGAGAAGTCGAAGTCTTCGACATGTGTGTCGTAAGCACCCGCAGCGAGACTTGCTGAAGCAAGTCCGAGAGCCGCCACGGCGCTGAGTGCAAGAGTTCTAAACATGGCTTGCGTTCCTTTATTCAGCAGGTGTGGCATCGGCGGATTTGCCATAGTGCGATTTGAAGTCGTCCTCGATCGTGTCTGGCTGAGGTAGCGGTTTCTCGATCACACCCAAGAGTGGGAGGATAACCAGGAAGTACACGAACCAGTAAGTCGACGCGATCAGAGCGATGGTGTTGTATGGCTCTTCCGCAGGCATTGCCCCGACCCACATCAGCACGAAGAAATCGACGACCAACAACGCGAACCACCACTTGAACATCGGGCGATACCGGCCGGAGCGGACCGATGACGTATCCAGCCAAGGGGCCAGCGCCATCACAACGATCGCACCGAACATGGCCAAGACGCCAAAGAAGTCCGATTTAATGATCCCCCCGGAAATGAAGTCCGCGAACATCACGATCCAAACGTCCGGTGTGAAGGCGCGCAAAATCGCGTAGAACGGCAAGAAGTACCATTCCGGAACGATATGTGACGGCGTCACCAGCGCGTTTGCTTCAATGTAGTTATCAGGGTGACCCAGATAATTGGGCATAAAGCCGACAATTGCAAAGAACACCGCAAGGATGATCGCCAGCGCGAACAGGTCCTTGATCACGAAATATGGCCAGAACGGCAGTGTGTCTTTCTCTGCCTCCTCTTTCGAGCCACGACGCACTTCAACGCCCGTCGGGTTATTGTTGCCTGTGGTGTGGAACGCCCAGATGTGAACGATAACAAGCCCGAGGATCACGAACGGCAACAGATAGTGCAATGAGAAGAAACGGTTCAGCGTGGCGTTGTCCACGGCAGGCCCGCCCAGCAACCACGTCTGCAGTGCATCGCCGATGAACGGAATAGCACCGAAAAGACCAGTGATAACGGTCGCACCCCAGAAGGACATCTGGCCCCAAGGCAGAACGTAACCCATAAAGGCCGTACCCATCATCAACAGATAGATCAGCATACCGATGATCCACGTGATTTCACGCGGGGACTTGTAAGACCCATAGTAAAGACCGCGGAAAATGTGCGCATAGACGGCCACAAAGAACAGCGACGCACCGTTTTGGTGCATATATCGCAGCATGTGCCCACCGTTCACGTTGCGCATGATGTGCTCAACTGACGAGAATGCCATGTCCACATGTGGTGTGTAGTGCATCACCAGAACGATCCCGGTCACGATCTGCAACACAAGAACAAACGTCAGAACAATGCCCCAGATCCACATCCAGTTCAGGTTCTTCGGTGTCGGGATCATCAGTGTATCGTACATCAACCCAACAATGGGAAGGCGGCGGTGAAGCCACTTTTCGCCGGATGATTTCGGCTCGTAATGGTCGTGAGGAATTCCAGCCATCAGGTTTCTCCCTTAACCGAGTTTGATCGTGGTTTCGTCCACGAATTCTGCAACAGGCACCGGCAGGTTTTCCGGTGCTGGGCCTCTGCGAATGCGGCCTGAAGTGTCATAGTGCGATCCGTGACAGGGGCAGAACCAACCGCCGAAGTCACCCGCATCACCCAAAGGCACGCAGCCCAGATGCGTACAAACACCCATCATCACCAGCCATTCGCCGGCCTCGTCCATAGAACGGTTCTGATCTTCGGCAGATACATCGCCCAAGTTCTCATTGCGCGCGTTCCCGTCAGGCAATTCCGACACTGGTGTTTCGCGTGCCGCAGAAATCTCTTCTTCGGTACGGCGACGGATAAACACGGGTTTTCCCAGCCATTTGACGGTCAATTGCGTGCCAGGATCAAGGTCAGCCACGTCCACCCGGATGGAGGACAGCGCTCGTACATCGGCGGATGGGTTCATCTGGTGTACCAGCGGCCATATCGCAGCCCCGGCTGTCACCGCGCCCGCGCCTGCGGTGGCGTAGTAGAGGAAATCCCTACGGGTACCTTCGTGATCTTCAACTTGGGACACAGGTATTCTCCAATGCTAGGGCCAGTCAGGCCAACGTCATGATTAGGCCACGCGAACGCAGCCGAACTCTCGGCGGTATGTAGCGTCCGAATCCGGCACCGTCCAGTGATCTTGAAGGCGCAAACCGTCGCAGGCGCCGCAGAAGTTCTGGCAGACTAGTAGACCTGCAAAGGTTTCCCAATCAATAAACCCCACCCTAAGCCGTCGGCGGCTGTGTGGCTTGCATGGAAGGGCGCTGCGAAAATTCGGCGTGCCAGCCTGCCAGCGCCTCATTTCCTTTCCGCCAATTTCTTGAATCCAAACGAAAATCAAGATATGATAGCGCGCAGGCGACAGACACATGGCCCATTCCAATTGGACCGGCCAGATGACCCATCCAACGCGCGTTGAGCACACCGATGGCGCGCTCTACCTTGGCCCATTGTGCCTCGATCCAATCAGGCGACTGCTGGGTATCCGGCCGAAGTCGTGTCTCGTAGACCATTGAAACCGCCGAATCCATAATGCCGTCGCCGGTAGCTTCGAGCGTCAATGTGTCCCAACGTCCGGCACCCAGCGGGTAAAGACCCCCATCGTACAGATCGTCCAGGTATGCCGTGATGACACGGCTATCATAAAGCGTGCCCCCGTCTGTCCGCATCAAAGCAGGCAGCCGCGCCAGTGGGTTGGCCGCCTTGAGAGCCGCATCGGACTCCATCGCCGTTGTGGTTACATTCAGCAGTTCCACATCACCGGCTTTCTCAACCTCGTGCAGCAGAACCACAACCTTGCGAACAAAGGGTGAGGCCGGTGAATAGAATAATTTCATTGGAATTCGTCCTTTTGGCGTCTTTCGCAAGACCCTAGCAGAGCGGTCAAGACTGTCCATCTGGATCGCGCATCAAAGCGGCCAATGGCCCCAACTCAGACCCGATCCCATCATTTGCAACCCGGTCAGCGGCCCGCAAGCGCACCTCATCGGGTTTGTTCTGGTTCAGCTTCCATGTGCCATCCACGGCGGTGATCTCCACCCGGCACGGAACAACCATACGCATCATCCGCTCCATGACCTCCGGCGTCATCTTCTGCGATGTCCACGCAGGCTTGGGCGCAAGCCGCTCCTCGAAAAAGGCCGACTCGCGGTCAAGGATGCCGCGCAACTCAGATTGCGGCAGCACCTCCAGACGTCCAGTCAAATGCACGGATACATAGTTCCACGTCGGCACCTGATCCGGCACCTCGTACCAATCGGGCGAAATGTAGCTGTCCGGCCCGGTGACTGCGATCTTGCACTGAATGGGATCACGTGCGGCGCGCGCAATCGGGTTTGACCGCATGATATGCAACCACGCCGTCTGACCGTCATCGTCCAGCAAGAACGGTACATGCGCCAACAAAGGCCCTTCAGCACCGTTCACGGCCAAGGTGCCAAATCCACGGTGGCGCGCAAAGGTCAGGTTGGCATGTTCCTGATGCGTATGGAAAACCGGGTTCGGATGCATGGTAAAGGCCTTTGGCTGTCTTGCTTTTGCTATTGCAGTTGATCGCGCCTCTTGGCAAGCTTTGCGCATTCTCAGGGCGGGGTGAAATTCCCCACCGGCGGTATGCAGGTTCGACCTGCGAGCCCGCGAGCGCAACGGATGCTTTCACAAAGCTCGGTTGGTCAGCAGATCTGGTGAGAGGCCAGAGCCGACGGTCATAGTCCGGATGGAAGAGAATGCGGATGTTTGCGCGGCCCTTGGGCGGCGTGAGTATACGTGATCGCCTTGGGTGGACGTGTCTGGTTCAAAAAGGAGATCACAAATGACACACACCCGTTTCGCATTCGTCAAAGCACAGTGGCACGCTGATATCGTGGACCGTGCATTGGATGGGTTCACGCAAACCATACCTGCAACTCAAGTCGACGTGTTCGACGTGCCCGGCGCATTTGAAATGCCGCTTCTGGCACGCGAACTGGCCGCGACCGGGCGCTACGACGCCGTGGTCTGCGCCGCCTTTGTCGTAGATGGCGGCATCTACCGGCATGATTTTGTGGCCAGTGCTGTTGTTGATGGCCTCATGCGTGCTGGTATGGATACCGGTGTGCCTGTTTTGTCGGTGTCTCTGACCCCGCACAACTATCAGGAAACCGACCACCATAATACGATATACCAAGCGCATTTCGTCACCAAAGGGCAAGAAGCGGCACAGGCTGCACTGGGTATCTTGAAAACCCGCGGCTCCCTCAGCGCTGCAGCTTAACCGAGGTAAGCGCGCAAGGCTGGCGGTGGCGCATCAAGTGTAGCCACCGCTGGTGCAGGCGCGTGGGCCAAGCCGTCCGAAACGAACACGATGTCATCGGCAATGCGGCGCGCGTCCTCGGGGGCATGCGTCACCATCAAAAGCGTCGATGCCGTTTCGGCGATCAAGTCAGCCACCAAATCCAACATCTCGGCACGTAAAGCCGGGCCCAAGGCAGCAAACGGCTCATCCAGCAAAACCAGCGGGCGGTCCTGCACGAGAATACGTGCCAGTGCCGCGCGACTTTGCTGCCCTCCAGACATCTGCGCGGGCTTTGAAGATGCATGCGCCGACAAACCAACCCGGTCCATTGCGGCATCTACGCGGTCGCGATCCTGTGCTGTCAGTTTCATGTCGGGGCGCAGGCCAAGGCTCACGTTTTGCATAACGCTGAGGTGCGGGAAAAGGTTGTTGTCTTGGAAAAGCATAGACAGCGGGCGTGTGCCGGGTGGCACGTTGGTGATGTCTTGCTCACCCCACCACAATCGCCCCTTCGATAGCGGAATGAACCCACCTACCGCGCCCAAAAGGGTGGATTTACCCGCACCAGACGGGCCAATCACAGCCACCTTTCGGCCCTTGAGCACGGTCATGTCGGCCCGCAGTTCAAACGATCCCTGCCGGATCAGAACTTTTTCAAATCTCAGCACGCCAACGTCCCCCCTTGTCGCAAAGCCAGAACAGTCCAAGCGCCAGAACCAGCAAAATGAGGGCCGCGCCCGCGGCGGCATCCATACGATATGCTCCCATCAACCGATACATTTGCAACGGCAGTGTCGCGCGTTCCGGGTCTGCGAACAGCGCAATGACGCCAAGATCACCAACTGACAATGCGCCTGTCAGCCCCGCGGCAAATCCGATCTGCGGTCGGAGCCTTGGCAGCAGCACCCACCGCCAGAAGGACCAGCCATCCAGCCGCAGACTCACACTCAGACGACCAAAGCGACCAAGCATGTCACGCATAGGCGGGACCAGCACCCGCAGCGCAAAGGGCAGGGCCATCAGCGCATTAACCAAGGCTGTCACAGGCAGGGCAACCGACACAGGATCAGCGACGGGGTTGATCAGAATGAACCACCCCGTCCCAATCATCAGTGGAGACGCGGAAAGACCCAAAAGACCAATCGCCTCGGCACTGCCACGCGGTCGCATCGCGATCCACGCCGCCATCGGTAAGGACAAGGCAAGCAACAGCACGATGCTGAGCAGGGCAACTTGCAACGATATGCCCGCGGCGATCCAAACCGATGTGGGCAATTGCGCCAAACCCGCAAGGCCCGAGATGACCACCGCACTGAGCGGCAACAACAAGAAAGCCGACGCCAGCATGATCAGCACCACATCCAGCCCGCGTTGTATTCTGGTGCTCGCGTCCCAACGCTGCACTGGTCGATCAAGCCCACCGGTCAATCGCACATCGGGGATGATCCAGAGCGCGGCAACGGCGGCACCTCCGGCGATGATCAGTTGCACAATCGACAAGAGCGCCGCCTGCCCCAGATCAAAGTCAAAGATAAATGCCTGATAGATGGCCAACTCGATCGTCGTCGCACGCGGCCCACCGCCCAGCGTGAGCGCCACCGCAAAACTGGTCAAGCAAATCACAAAAATCAGCGCCAGTGCGCCCGGAACGATTTGGCTTAGCAATGGGCGCTCGATCACGCGCCACACGGTGCGCGGTGGCAGGTTCAATTGCGCGATCAGACGGAACCGTTCCGCAGGCACCTCCTGCCAGGCTTGCAGCAACAACCGCGTGGCCAACGGCAAGTTGAAGAACACATGCGCGAGCACCACCCCATGCAAACCGTAGATCGAGATTTCCGGCAAACCGATTGCGACCATCATTTGATTGAGCCACCCGGCGCGACCGAATATCGCAAGCAAACCCAAGCACAGCGACAATCGTCGGCAGTATGAACGGCGCGCCCAGAAGTGTAATCAAAAGGCCGCGACCAGTGAACTGCCGCCGTGCCAGCGCTCGCGCCACTGGCACCGCAAGAGCCACGGAAAAAAGCGCCGACAGGGCTGCTTGAAGCACGGTGAACCGCACCGCGGCCCAGTCGCCCGCACCCAACCCTCGAGCCACATCCGCCCGCCATGTAACGGCCCCAAAAGCCAGCAGGATCACACCGACGACAACCGCCGCCGCTGTGATCCCTTGGGCGGCTTTTATTGGGACAAAGCGGTCAGCCATTCGGCCAAAGCTTCTTCTCGCAGCGCCGGCACCTCTTCGGGCGCAATCAGCAGTGCCTTGTCCGGTGTAATGAGCGTCTCAAACCCGTCCGGCAACCCAGCGGAAGGCATGACCGCGGGGTACATCCAGTTTGTGGTTGGGATAATGGATTGAAACCCTTCGCTGACCATGAACGCCATGAATTGATCGGCCAGTTCAGGCTGATCCGAACCAGACAGTTTCCCGGCCACCTCGATTTGCATGTAGTGGCCCTCGTCAAATGCCGCCGCTGCCTTGCTGGCGTCTTCTTCGGCAATCAAGTGATAGGCAGGCGATGTTGTGTAAGACAGAACCATGTCGGCCTCACCCTCCAGAAACAGCCCATATGCTTCTGACCAGCCTTTGGTCACGGTGACAACGTTGTCGGCCAGATCAGCCCACATTCCCGGTGCCTCGTCACCATAGGCTGCCTTGACCCACATCAGCAGGCCCAAGCCCGGCGTAGACGATCGGGGGTCTTGAATCACGATTTTCAGATCACTGTCCGCCAAAGCGCGGAAGTTGGCAGGCGGTGTCATCTCTACATTATGAACAAAGGCGAAATACCCCCAATCATACGGTGCAAAGGTGTCGTCTGACCAAGCGATGGGAAGTGTATAGTCAGCCGTTACGGAATGGGTCGCAAACAGCCCTGTGTCCTTGGCAGCGGCGATCAGACTGGTATCAAGGCCCAATACGATATCGGCCTCGCTGCGCGCGCCTTCAAGCTTGAGCCGTGCGAGGAGCGCCGCACCATCGCCAGCCCCTACAAATTTCAGCGCACAAGCACACTCGGCCTCGAACGCTTCCTTTACGGCAGGGCCCGGACCCCACTCAGATACAAAACTGTCGTAGGTGTAGATCACAAGTTCAGGTGTTTCGGCATAAGTTGCCGAGGCGCCCAAAACGCCTGCTGCAAACGCAAGATACTTCATAGCATCCTCCTAGTTGCGGCATCAGAAAGTGTATGGAGAGTGTCCAGACCTTCCCTCCGCCGGTGTTAACCGGTTCAGGTTCAACGGGTCCGTGCAGAGCACATCTCAGCCAAAGTAGGCCCCCCGAGGTACTTCAATACCTAGGGCCGTAGGTAAAGGCTTGCAAGGCGAAACCGCTTGAGGCAGCGGCGTTGCACCGCTAAGCACCCGCATCAAAGGAGCATTGCCATGTCGATCAACAGCTTTGGCCATCTGTTTCGTGTCACTACTTGGGGCGAAAGCCACGGACCCGCCCTCGGTGCGACCGTGGACGGCTGCCCTCCAGGGGTCGCGATCAGCGAAGACATGATCCAGCAGTGGCTCGACAAGCGCAAACCGGGGCAAAACAAATACACCACGCAACGGCGCGAAGCAGATGCGGTCAAAATACTGTCCGGCACGTTCGAGGGGCAAACCACCGGGACGCCCGTGCAATTGATGATCGAAAACACCGATCAGCGATCCAAGGACTACGGCGACATCAAAGAGAAATTCCGTCCCGGTCACGCCGATATCACCTATTTCCAAAAGTATGGCATCCGCGACTATCGCGGCGGCGGACGGTCGTCTGCACGCGAAACTGCAGCACGCGTAGCGGCGGGTGGCCTCGCGCGCGCCGCGATTGCCACCATTGCGCCCAATGTGGAAATCAAGGGCTACATGACCCGCATGGGCGCGCACGAAATTGATCGCGCCGCATTCGACTGGGCCCAGATCGATGAAAACCCGTTTTGGGTGCCAGATGCGGGTGCCGCACAAACATGGGCGGATTATCTGGACGGTTTGCGCAAATCCGGCAGTTCGGTCGGTGCAGTCATTGAGGTTGTGGCGCGCGGTGTCCCCGCAGGATTGGGCGCGCCGGTTTACGGCAAGCTCGATACCGATCTGGCCGCTGCGATGATGAGCATCAACGCCGTCAAAGGCGTTGAGATCGGTGAGGGCATGTCTGCCGCCATGCTGACAGGCGAATTGAATGCTGATGAAATCTTTATGGGACCGGATGGGCCAGAGTATTCATCAAACCACGCGGGTGGGATCTTGGGCGGCATCAGCACTGGTCAAGATATCGTGGTCCGCTTTGCGGTAAAGCCAACCTCCAGCATTCTGACGACACGCCGCACGATTACGAAATCGGGCGAAGAGACCGAGATCATCACCAAGGGCCGCCACGATCCTTGCGTGGGTATTCGTGCCGTGCCTGTTGGTGAGGCGATGATGGCCTGCGTGATCCTTGATCACTTGCTGCTCAATCGCGGGCAGATCGGTGACCAAGGTGGTGTGATCGGCTAACGCGACGGCGCGGATAGGATCAACTGAGCCTGCTGGGCGGCTGACGCCAGTATTCCAAGCGGCAGATCGGAACGTGCCAGAATACGAAGCCCGATGTATTGCGTCAGCAGGGTGTTGGCCAAGTCACGCTTTTGATCTTCGGACAGCTCTTTGTGCGCAGTGGACGCCGACAATGCGACTTCAAGACCATCGCGCAACTGGCATAAGCTGCTGTGCACGGCGCGCGAGATGTCCGGGTCTGACATTTCCGGTCCGGCCGCGGCGGTACACAACAAGCACCCACGCCGGTCGCCGCTTTCAGCTTTCCGTACAAGGCCGCTGAACATGTTGATTATCCGGGCGCTTCCATCGGATCCGTCGTTCTTGGTCAAAGCGGCAACGCCGGCCTTGACGGCTGCCGCCTCGTACCGCTCCATCGCCAGCAAATAGAGCGTCTTTTTGTCTTTGAACGCTTTGTACAAGCTGCCCCGTGTCAGCCCCATACCATCCAGCAAATCAGGCATGGAGGCGCTTTCATATCCATGCTGCCAAAACACATTCATTGCCTTTTCGGTGACGTCATCTGCGTCGAATTCTCTGGGTCGCGCCATCGGTGCCTCCTTTTGATCTCATACATATAGTTCGGGACTAACTGTTACACAACTCACGGCCTTGTGTATTGTACCACTCAGTTCCTAACTTTAATCATTCCACATCGAATATCAAATCAAAAGGAAACTCCCCATGAAAATGCTTTTGTCCGCTACGCTCATCCTCGGAACCGCCGCCTTCTCCGCGTTCGGTGTTCTTCCCGTGGCCGCAGATACTTCCGGCACCTTTGTTGGCGCCAGCAATCACATCACCACGGGCGGTGTGACGATCACCAAGAACGCCGACGGCACCGCAACCGTTACACTGGCTGATGATTTCTCACTGGATGGTGCCCCCGATCCACGGGTCGGCTTTGGCAAGGACGGGACGTTTGTCGACGGCACCGATATTGGGCTTCTCAAAGCATTCAAGGGCGGCCAGAGCTTTGTCGTGCCGGCTTCAGTCAACGTCGATGACTTCAACGAGGTCTATATCTGGTGCCTGAAATTCGCCGTTCCTTTGGGCGTCGCACAGATCAGCTGACCTTGATCTTTTCAGATCGGGGGCGCAGAGATGCCATATGGCTGCGCCCCGCACACAGAACAAACCCGGCCTCGCAATTTCTTTGAAGTTGGGGGCCGTTTTCCTATTCATGGTCATGGCCGCGCTGATCAAATCCATCACGGATTTCGTACCGCCCGGCCAAGCTGTCTTTTTCCGGTCACTCTTTGCCATTCCCATCATCGCCCTGTGGCTCGCCCAGCGCGGAGAGTTGCGTCAGGGTCTGGTGCCATCCAACCTCAGCGGGCACGTGTGGCGCGGTCTGTTCGGCACAACAGCGATGGGTTTGACGTTTGCAGGTTTGGGCATTCTACCGCTGCCCGAAGTGACCGCAATCGGCTACGCAACCCCTATGTTCACGGTGCTACTGGCCGCGTTCCTGCTGGGTGAAAAAGTGCGTCTTGTCCGGCTATCGGCCGTCGCATTGGGGCTGATCGGCGTGATGATCGTGATCGCTCCGCGCTTGTCCGTAGGCGAAGGCAGTTATGGCTCTACCGCTATGATCGGCGCCTTGATGGTGCTGGGCGCGTCCATTCTGCGCGCGTTTGTCCAGATACATGTGCGCCAACTTGTGCGCACGGACCACACCGCCGCCATCGTGTTCTATTTTTCGGTCACCGCCACTGTGCTGGCGCTCGCCTCCGCGCCGTTGGGCTGGGTGATTGAACATCCGTCCTTCGTATGGGTGTGGCCACCACTTTGGGTTGTCGCCATCATGATATCCGCAGGCCTAATCGGCGGCATCGCTCAGATCATGGTCACATCATCATACCGGTTTGGCGGCGCATCGATGCTGGCACCGTTCGATTACTCCTCAATGATCTTTGCAAGCCTGATCGGTTACGTGGTTTTCGCTGAACTGCCAACAACCACAATGCTTTTGGGATCGGCACTTGTTATTGCAGGCGGGGTGCTGATTATCTGGCGCGAGCGCCAGCTTGGGCTGGACCGGTCAAAATCCAAGCCTAACGTGACCCCTCCCGGGGCAACTTAAGGAATACCGCTCATGTCAGATGCCGCTGCACACACGGAAAAAATGAAGGCGCTTCAAGCCAAGCAAAAGGAGAAAGTTGCCGAAGCGGTCGACCCGGAAAAAGGGCTTGTGCTGGTGCATACCGGCAATGGCAAAGGCAAATCTTCCTCCGCGTTCGGGGTGATCATTCGCGCGCTTGGCTGGAAGCAAACCGTTGGCGTCGTGCAATTCATCAAAGGCAACTGGATCACTGGCGAGCGGCAATTCTTTGACCAGCTTGGTGGTGTAACGTGGCACACGATGGGCGAGGGCTTTACCTGGGACACGCAAGACCGAGACCGCGATATTGCCGCAGCCGAAGCTGCATTTGCCAAAGCCGCTGACATGATGAAAAGCGGCAACTACGACCTGATCGTGTTGGACGAAATCAACATTGCGCTGCGCTATGATTATCTGGATTTGAAGGACGTCATCAAGGGGTTGGAGGCGCGTGACAAACGCACTGGCGTCATTCTAACGGGCCGTGACGCAAAGCCAGAACTGATGGAATATGCTGATCTGGTCAGCGAAATGGCCGAGATCAAGCATCCTTACCAAGCCGGGATCAAAGCGCAGCGCGGTGTCGATTTCTGATTGGTCCCTAGGATCATGTTTCCATGATAGGTTGAACTTCTGACGACTGGGAATCGCCTCTGAACGCAGGCGGACCAGATCAATGGGAGGACGACATATGACACTGAAACCAATACTGACACTAGCCTGCATTCTGGGCCTCAGCGCCGGAATGGCCACTGCCGAATGCAGCGCCTCGAAATGGGGTGCGGAGGATGAAATAGGGTCGGCCAATCTGGTCACGCCCGAGCGCACTTTGGCGGCGGCTTCGCTGATCAAACAGGGCAAGTCACTGCCCTTGGGTATTACCATCGGGCCGGATACACCCGCGTTTCCGCCACGTTCATTGAACCTGCAGATTGTGCAACCCAACCAACAGGGCGGCCAGAAACTGTCAGGTTTCGGATATGAAGGCAATTACAACGACGACATCCTGCAAACTTGGATTGGCATCGGATCGCAACTGGATGGTCTGGGGCATCTGGGCGAGGCTGGGTTGTACTACAACTGCTTTGACGAGAAAGAAATCTCGGCCATTACCGGACTGACCAAGCTGGGCACCCATGCGGTACCCCCGCTGGTGGGCCGTGGCGTGATCTTGGACATGGCAGCGCATTCCGGCGTGGAAACCATGCCCGCAGGTGCGCACTTCGGATCGGCTGAGATTCAGGCTGCCGCAGCCGCTCAGGGAGTGGAGTTGCGCGAGGGTGATATCATCCTGTTCCACACCGGCTGGACGGAAGGCATGCTGGAAAGCAGCCCGGCAGAATGGGGTGCCGCCGAACCGGGCCTGAATAACGAAGGGGCGGTTTACCTCGCCTCGCTCAATCCGATCGCCGTTGGGGCGGACACTTGGGGGCTGGATGTCGTACCACCCCCGCCTGGTGACAAGGTGTTTTACGGACATGTCACCCTGCTCAAGGAAAACGGTATCTACATTCTGGAAACCATGAACACCGGACCCTTGCTCCGCGAAGGCGTGAACGAGTTCATGTTCGTGCTCGGACAACCGCGCATCCGCGGAACGGTTCAGGCGATGATTAATCCGGTCGCTCTTTACTGACCCGGCGTTTCAGGGCGCGGCCATGGATCGGTCGCGCCTTTTTTCAGTGCATCGCGCAATGCACGGCGCACCCTGTCACGGGTGCCGGGATCGAGTGAAGCCAGATCCAGTGTCAGCCGACCCTCTTCTTCCAGACCATGCAATGCCCCTTCTTCAATCGGTTGCAAACTCTTGACATGGTACGGCACCACCTCTCTTGCGATCCCTTTGAAGGTCACCGCATCGGATGGGGTTGCCTCCACGATATTACGCACGTGGGCGTAGGTTTCATAGCTTAGAACGATGCCGCCCGGCTCCGCGATGCTTTCCAGACGCGCGGCCAAATTCGCCTCCGCACCGATGATGGTGTAGTCCATTCGTGCATCCGAACCGAAATTGCCCACATTGCAGTAGCCGGTGTTGAAACCCATGCGCGCCTTGAACGGGTGCTCCAGCCCCTTTTCCTGCCAGACCCTCGCCCAAATCGGCCAAACGCTGCTGCATGTCCAACGCCATGCGCACACAGGCACGCGCGTCTTCCGCGGTGCCTTTGGTTTCGGGATCACCGGAAAAGCCACGATCGCATCGCCGATGAACTTGTCGATTGTCGCGCCATGCGCCTCTGCGATCTTGGACATCTCGGTAAAGTATTCGTTGAGCAGATCGGTCAGTTCCTCGGGCTGCATCCGCTCCGTTGTCGCGGTGAAATCCTTGATGTCGGAAAAGAACACCGTCAGCTTTTTGCGCTCTGTCGATATCGTGCTGTCCTTTTCGCCGGAGAAGATGGATTTGTAGACCTGCGGCGACAAATACTTGGATATCTTCATCGAAGTGCCAGCCATAAATTCATTGTTCGCGGCCAGTTCGTCGTTCATGCGGCTAAAGCGTCCAGCCGGTGCGGCGGTCTGTTGGTAATGGTGAAATCCGAGACGAAGCGGTATTCATCATCTCCCTCGGTGTTGCCAATCGCCTCGCCCAGTTCCAGCGACAAGGTCGCCGGGATCGGAATTGCGCCATTGACCTCAAGGTAGTTGTGCAGCGTTTGCGTCTTTTCATCGCTGCTGACGACGCGCTCAACAACGTTGGTTGCATAATAGGACCGCACGCTTGTGACGATACCGTTCAGACTGGTCGCTTGGCGTTTCAGCGTTTCGTCGGAGAGGTTCTTGAGGTCCATTCAGATTGCAAAAGGCAATGCAAGCAAAGCCACCAACACGACGACCGTTAGCCAATAAGGGCGCTTTAGGAAGAAAAAACCGAGACGTTCCATAAAGACCCTACCCACCAAGTTGATCGATGCTGGGGGAAATGCCGAACTTCGCAAAGCGCTATTCGGTGCGCGACGCCAATGAAGCTGATTTATCAGGGAAATTTAGGCATCAAGTGACGTTGACCCGCCGGCCATACTGCTGCGCGTCAGTAAAAACCGACGAAAGCCTTCCGCGTGCGTTGGTGGTGCAATACACACAAACACCCGCCCTATTGAAAGGCGTGTAAGTGTATTGCCTCTGTTGAAGGACGCCGTTAATCGCGCACCAGCTTTTCATAACCCTGCGCAATATCCCGCGTCAGGCTGCCGACCTCGAAATTGTAATCACCGATCTGGCCAACTGGCGTCACTTCAGCGGCCGTCCCGGTCAGCCAGCATTGCTCAAACCCTTCAAGCTCTTCGGGCATGATGTGGCGCTCATGCACCTTGACCTGTCGATCCTTGAGCATGCCAATCACCGTTTGACGGGTGATCCCGTTCAGAAAGCAATCCGGATCGGGCGTGTGAACTTCGCCGTCCTTGACGAAAAAGATGTTGGCTCCTGTCGCCTCGGCCACATAGCCGCGATAGTCAAACATCATCGCGTCCGAACACCCCTTGGCCTCTGCCGCGTGCTTGGACATGGTGCAGATCATGTAAAGACCCGCCGCTTTAGCGTGTGACGGGATCGTTTCAGGGCTCGGGCGCTTCCATTTGGAGATATCCAACTTGGCACCTTTCATCTTGGCATCGCCGTAATAGGCACCCCATTCCCACGCCGCGATCGCCAGACGCACCGGGTTCTTGGCGGATGCGACGCCCATATCCTCGCCAGCGCCGCGCCATGCAATCGCCCGTACGTAAGCATCTTGAAGGCCCGACGCCGCCAAAACTTCGACCTTGGCCGCTTCGATCTCGTCGACAGTGTAGGGGATCTCAAAGTCGATCATCTGCGCTGAGCGCTTCAAACGCTCGGAGTGCTCACGGGATTTGAAGATCTTGCCATTATAAGCGCGCTCGCCTTCGAATACCGAAGACGCATAGTGCATCGCATGGGTCAGAATATGGACGTTGGCATCACGCCAATTGATCATTTGACCGTCCATCCAAATGTGTCCATCACGATCATTGTAAGCGCCGGCCATGATCTTTCCTTCCCAATTCCATCAGTTTGTTTTCCGAAAGTTGCGCTAAATACGTCCGGTCCGGACATAAAGTTGCGCAAAACCTGCGATTCGATAGCCCTTCACTCTTGGAATGTCAACAACACTGACGTATGCTGAACCTGATTGAGACAAACGGATTGAGGCGCTGCATGGCGGACGGACGCACTGGTATGGCCTATGGAGGTGAAAACCTCCTGTTTTTGACCGACGAACAATTGCGGCAGGGCATAGAAGCAATGTTCTTTGCATATCGTGGATTTACTGCTGACCCAGACCGTATTCTGTCCGATCTGGCCTATGGCCGCGCCCACCACCGCGCGATCCACTTTATCAACCGCGCGCCCGGTACCACCGTCAACAATCTGCTGAATATCCTCGGCGTCACGAAACAATCGCTGAACCGTGTGTTGCGAACATTGATCGAGGATGGTCTGGTGCAGAGCAAGGTGGGGCAAACGGACAAGCGTGAGCGGCACCTCTACCTGACCGAAGACGGAAAAGCACTTGAGCAGAAACTGTCAGATGCACAACGCGCAAGAATGCGGATGGCCTTTCGGGATGCAGGACCGGACGCTGTCGCAGGCTTTCGAACCGTGCTCGAAGCGATGATGGACCGGGAAATGAAACACGCCTATTCGCGACTGAAGGACAATGGCGCATGAGTGAAATGGACGCCCATCTGCTGATCGTGGATGACGACGAACGCATTCGAACGCTGTTGCAGAAATTCCTGATGCGAAACGGATTTCTAGTCACATCCGCGCGCGATGCAGCCCATGCGCGGCGCATTCTGTCGGGCCTCGATTTCGACCTGATCGTGATGGATGTTATGATGCCGGGCGAAGACGGTTTGGCGCTAACCAAAAGCCTGCGCGAAACTCGTGACGTGCCGATCTTGTTGTTGACCGCCAAGGGCGACACCGACAACCGGATCGAAGGTTTGGAGGCTGGTGCAGATGACTATTTGCCCAAGCCATTCGAACCCAAGGAATTGCTGTTACGGATCAACGCCATACTACGTCGTATGCCCGAAGTGCCAGCAGAGGATGTCGCACCCAAGGTGCTCAGGCTTGGCCCCATTCGGTATGACATGGAACGGGGCGAGTTGTGGGAGGGTGAGACGCTGGTGCGCTTGACCGCAACCGAAGTGCAACTGATGAAGATCTTTTCCGCCAAGTGTCATGAACCCATCAGCCGGGCCAAGCTGGTCGAAGATCTGGGTCGGGACCGTGGGCAAGCGCAAGAGCGCGCGGTGGATGTGCAGATCACACGGTTGCGCCGCAAGATCGAAGCCAACCCCAAACAACCCCGCTATCTACAGACGGTGCGCGGCGCTGGTTACATGTTGGCCCCCGAGTAGCGGATTTCCCACGAATTGAACTTGGCGCATCTGGTATCACGGAACGCACGGGCTTATGGTCTGAACGACCGAAAGCAAACGATAAGGTGCGGCAATGACAGATACACCCGTGGCAGAAATGAGTTTCGAGCAGGCCATGGCCGAATTGGAACAGGTTCTGGGCCAATTGGAACGCGGAGACGTGGCGCTGGATGAAAGCATCGCACTTTATGAGCGCGGTGCCGCGCTCAAGGCGCGCTGCGAGGCCAAGCTGAAAGAAGCAGAGGAAAAGGTGGCCGCCATTACGTTGGATGCTGACGGCAACCCGACAGGCACGACGCCGGTCGAAGGGCTCTGATGCTTCAGAGCGTCATGGCCGAAAACGCGGCTGGAATTCAGACGTATTTCGACAAGGTATTCGCCGATTTACCCGACCTGCCGGTAACACACGCGATGCGCTATGCATTGCGCGGCGGCAAAGCCGTACGCGGGTTTCTGGCATTGGAAAGCGCCCATCTACACGGGCTGCCACGTGCCGACGCCCTGCCCGCAGCCGCTGCAATCGAGGCGATTCATGCCTATAGTCTGGTGCATGATGATCTGCCCGCAATGGACGATGATGACCTGCGGCGGGGGCAGCCGACCGTACACCGAAAATGGGATGACGCGACGGCCATTCTGGCTGGTGATGCACTTCAGGCGCTGGGGTTCAGGCTGGTTCTGGACATCAAGGGGCCGGAAGCCGCCGGACGACTTGCTGCGGCGCTGGCTGTCGCGGCTGGCGTCGAAGGCATGGTTCGGGGTCAGGCGCTCGACATCGCTGCGGAAAGCGCGCCGGAGCCTTTGACGCTGGAACAGATCATTGACCTGCAAGCCGGCAAAACCGGCGCGCTGATCGAATGGTCGGCGATGGTGGGACCGATGCTGACGTCCGGGACACCTGATCCGATGCGGCAATATGGTCGTGCGCTTGGCCTTGCTTTTCAGATCGCTGACGACATTTTGGATGTTGAGGGCGATGAGGCGACAGCAGGCAAGCGACTGGGCAAAGACGCAGACGCGGGCAAGGCCACATTCGTATCACTGATGGGTTTGGACGGCGCCAAGGCGCGCGCTGCTGATCTGGTCGACGAGGCGCAGGCCGCGCTCGATGGGTTCGGTCCGGACGCCGAAACATTGCGTGCATTGGCGCGGTTCGTTATTGCGCGCAACAACTGAGACGGAACGACGGGAATCCCTGTGATGGCCAATCAACCGAACACACCCTTGTTGGACAAGATCAACCGCCCTGCGGATATGAAAGGGCTGAGCGACGCCCAGCTGATCCAACTGGCGCATGAACTGCGGTCCGAAACCGTATCTGCAGTGTCCGTCACCGGCGGCCACCTTGGTGCGGGTCTGGGTGTCGTCGAATTGACTGTGGCACTGCACGCGGTCTTCGATACCCCGCGCGACAAGCTCATCTGGGACGTCAGTCACCAGTGCTATCCGCATAAAATTCTGACCGAGCGACGTGATCGCATCCGCACCTTGCGCATGAAAGACGGGCTGAGCGGCTTCACCAAACGATCCGAAAGCCCCTATGATCCGTTTGGTGCCGCGCATTCCTCCACTTCGATTTCCGCCGCTTTGGGCTTTGCTGTTGCGCGCGATCTGGGCGGGGTCACACCCGAGGGGCTGGGCGATGCGATCGCGGTGATCGGTGACGGTGCCATGAGCGCTGGCATGGCCTATGAGGCGATGAACAACGCAGGCCATCTGAAAAAGCGCCTGATCGTGATATTGAACGACAACGAGATGTCGATTGCCCCGCCCGTGGGCGCGATGTCGTCCTACCTGAGCCGTCTTTATGCCGAGGAGCCGTTTCAGGATTTCAAAGCCGCCGCAAAGGGCGCGGTGAGCTTGCTGCCCGAGCCCTTTCGCGAAGGAGCCAAGCGCGCCAAGGACATTCTCAAGGGTATGACCGTTGGCGGGACGCTTTTTGAACAGCTGGGGTTTTCCTATGTCGGACCCATCGATGGGCATGACCTGAACCAATTACTGCCGGTGCTGCGCACGGTCAAAGCACGCGCCAAAGGACCGATCCTCATTCATGTGCTGACCAAGAAAGGCAAGGGCTATGCCCCCGCTGAGGCGGCAGAGGACAAGGGCCATGCGACGGCCACGTTCAACGTGGTTACAGGCGAGCAGAAAAAAGCCCCGTCCAACGCACCGAGCTACACTAAAGTCTTTGCCGAGGCCTTGCTGCAAGAAGCGGCGGACGACGACAAAATCTGCGCCGTGACCGCCGCTATGCCCGATGGCACCGGCTTGAACCTTTTTGCGGAGCGATACCCAAGCCGGTGTTTTGATGTCGGGATTGCTGAACAGCATGGTGTGACGTTTTCTGCTGCAATGGCAGCCGGCGGGATGAAGCCCTTTTGCGCGATGTATTCGACATTCCTGCAGCGCGGCTATGATCAGGTCGTGCATGACGTGGCCTTGCAACGCCTCCCGGTTCGCTTTGCGATTGACCGCGCGGGGCTGGTTGGTGCCGATGGCGCGACCCATGCCGGGGCCTTTGATGTGGCCTATCTTGCCAACTTGCCGGGGTTTGTGGTGATGGCCGCCGCCGACGAGGCAGAGTTAAAGCATATGGTGGCCACGGCGGCGGCGTATGACGACGGGCCGATCGCCTTTCGCTTTCCGCGCGGCGAAGGCAAGGGCGTGGAGATGCCAGAGCGCGGCGAAGTGCTGGAGATCGGCAAGGGGCGCATCATTTCCAATGGCGGGCGTGTGGCGCTTTTGTCATTCGGAACGCGGTTGGCCGAGGTTGAGAAAGCCGCCGAAGCATTGGCCGCACGCGGGATCACACCCACCATTGCGGATGCACGTTTTGCCAAGCCGCTGGACCGCGATATGATTCTGAAACTGGCCGCTGATCACGAGGCGTTGATCACCATCGAGGAAGGGTCTATCGGTGGATTTGGGAGCCATGTGGCACAACTTCTGGCCGAAGAAGGCGTGTTTGACGACGGGTTGAAATACCGCTCAATGGTACTGCCCGATACCTTTATAGATCAGGCCAGCCCCAAAGACATGTACGCGGTCGCTGCCATGAATGCAGAGCACATCGAAGCCAAAGTGCTGGACGTTCTGGGCGTGGCGCAGATCGGTGAGGCGCGGGCTTAATAATGACGCCGTGACGCGCCAAAACGTACATTTTCGAAACGTCTTAGTTCAAAGGCCACAGTTCGAAAGAGTCGGACCGTCGGGCGCAGCTTCGGTTGTGTCGCCCAGCAACCCAAGGCAGTCGGGCCCTTTGGTTAGCTTTCCAAATCTTGATCCATCATCGCGCGTAAGCCAGTGCGATAGTCTGGATAGATCAGTTTGACACCCAATTCGTTTTTGATCCGGTCGTTGCGGACTTTCTTGCTTTCGGCATAGAAACTGCGCGCCATAGGGGTCATGTCGGCTTCGTCGAAACCGACAGCGGGCGGGATCGGCAGGCCAAGCAGCTCTGCGGCATATCCAATCACATCCTCGGGCGGGGCTGGATCATCGTCACACAGGTTGTAGACAGCACCCGGATTGGGCTGTGCCAGTGAAGCGGCCAGCACCTGCGCGATATCTTCGACGTGGATACGGCTAAAGACCTGACCCGGTTTGATGATCCGCCGCGCGGTTCCGGCGCGCACTTTGGCAAAGGGGCCACGTCCTGGCCCGTATATTCCAGCCAAACGAAAGATGTGCAGCGGCAGACCGGGGATGGCCGCCCAGACGCTCTCGGCAGCGACGCGCGCGCGACCGCGATCTGTTGAGGGTGTCAACGGGGTGGCTTCGTTAACCCATCCACCGCCGTGATCGCCGTACACACCCGTGGTCGACAGATAGCCCAACCAGCCCAGATGCGGTACGGCGCGACGAATATCATCACCCGCAGCCGCCAAAACCGGATCGCCCTGAGGACCCGGACCGGCAGAGACCAGAACGGCGTTGGCCTGATCCAGATAGGGGCGGATGTCAGCGTCCGGCCACACCAACGGCGTTATGCCTGTATCGGCAAGTGCGGCGGCCTTGTCGGGCGAGCGGGTCGTTCCGATCACCGTCCAGCCCTGCGCAAGCAGAAGCTGGGCAAGCGCCTGTGCGCTATAACCATGGCCGAAGGAAAGCAGTGTTTGCGTCATACGGGCAAAGTGGCGATCTGCGAGCGCCAAGACAAGGGCGCCAAACAAACGGCCCCCCAGTAAAACCGGGAGGCCGCTTTGCGCTCAAGAAAGAGCGGAGTTCTTAGTTTGTTGTCGAAACAGGCTTGTTGTCTTGGCTGGCGATCGTTGCGGCAGCGGCAAGACCCACAACAATGGCTGTGCCCGAAGCGGCGATACCGCCAGCGCCCAGAAGGCCTTGTGTCGGCGTTTCATTCACAGGCGCTTTGGTCGCTGTTTCAGCAAATGCAGCGCCAGCAACAGATGTCGCCAAAGCGGCGGCACAGATGATTTTGGTCATTTTTGTCATGATGTGATCCTTCGCGTTTCGGTTGAGTGAGGTTTAGCGCAATCAGTGTTACCTGACAATGAATATCGAATCTGTAAATTGGCCATTGTCCGTAAATCCGCCTACCTGTGGCGTTTTTGCCTAACTCTTCAACACCAAAATCGAGAAATACCCCGTTTCGGGACCCGCCCATTGACGCGAACGGATCACGGCGCTGGTTTCGGGATTGATCCAGAAATCGTTGGTTATCTCACCTTCGCGCCAAAGGCAGGCCTCTCGCATGCGGCGTACAGGGACCGTTGCATCCACCACCGTAATCGTTGTCAGGCCAAAATCAGACACCAAACACCGCAGCGTGAGCTTGGCGCGTGAATTGTCACCGCGCAGAATATCCATTTCACGCCGAACGGCGCCCTCTTGTTGGCTGGCCAGCGCAATAACGGTGCCCGCAACGTCAGACGACAACAGGCTGAACCCAAGCCCGCGCGTTGTCACCAGGACACCGTTGCGAAACACCAGTTGTGCGTTGTCGCCCGATTGCCAGACCGAAACTTGCCCCGCCTCACCTTCGTCGCGGACAGAGACGCGGGACAAGAACCCGACCTTGTCGAGGTTTTCGGCACGCGCCTCCAAAACCGCACCAGGTGTGGCGTCAACGAGTTCACGCGTCACGACTACAGGCGGTTGATCCGGCGCGCGCGACGCGCGGATATTGGAAATCAGCCCAGTAATGGTCGCACCCGAGAAGGTGTTTGCCTCGCGTCCGCCGCTGCAACCTGCAAGAATAAGGAGAAGAGTAAGTGTAGTCAGCCAAAGCTGGCGGGTCACTCCCACACCCTCCCGAACTGGCTTTCGACGGCGTTACGGTGGCCGGAGCGCACTTGTTCATAAAGGCGTCCCGGCACTTCGAGACGTGCGCCGCCATCGCGCTGGATCGGTTTGATCGTCGTTGAAATGCTGCGACGCGACGGCTCGCCAATAAACCAGCTGAGCGGGATGGTCAGCGTGATACCCTTGTCGAATGAACCTTCACCAAAATCTGCAGCCGATACGTCGGTCAGCGTGAAGAACCCGCCGACCCGCCAGCCGTTGTCAAATTCGCGCGAGAGCGAGAACGTGGCCCCCACATCGCCCGCAAGGTAGCGGCCCACGTCAATCTGGCCGAGGTATCCGTCACCAAATTCATAGTACGCAGACACGTGGCCTGTGGCGACATCGTAGTCCTGAAAGCCGAAGGCACGATCGAAATCGCGCTGCATGACATAGTTGGCCTCGACCCCGAAGGCCAATCGGCTGGCTTGCGGTTTCCAGAGCAACTCGCCTGAAACACCGCCGAACATCGATTCCAGATAACCCGCACTGATCCGTGCATAGAGGTTTTCAGCCGGTTTCCATTGGCGGCTGGCATAGAGCGTTTCGATGTAAGCGTTGCTCTCGCGGGCATAGAGCACGCCATTCGTGCGCACCCGCGGCAGCACTGAGTTTGACACGCGTGTACTGTCGCCGATGTTGCCTGCAAGCCGGTAGCGCAACTGACCCGCCACCAGCCAACCCGGCGCAGGGCGATAGCTTGCCTCAAGCGCAAGACCCGCATCAAGGCGCACGGGTTCATCGGGGTCAAAATAGCTGGGGCTGACATAGGGGCCGAGTGACCAGCTGAAGTCGGGATAGAGTTCATCAGGCATCACACCACCCGGCAAAGCCTGAGGCGCATCAACGAAACCCGCCCGCGCCAGAAGCGCGTTCGTGGCATCCGGCGAAAACTCCAACCGTTCCAAATCGGATCGCTGAAGGATCACGGCAGACATCGCCAACCCTTCGGACGTGACCGGCACAATGCGGAAGGTCTCGACCGAGGCTGGCATGACGCGGGCCATGGCGCGCGCGGTTCGGCCAATGGCATTCGCCATCGAATGGTAACGCTTGTTCTGGAAGCGCACTTCGGCTTGAGTTGCTGAGACAGACACCGCTTCGAGCATCAAGCCGTCGGCTTCCAACAAAGGAACGAGCGCATCGCGCAACGTCACCGGGGCGCTTGTCGCGGACGCCCATGCGGTGCCGTAGGCCTGCGGATTGCTGGCACGCGATGGACGCGGGGCCACAGCAGGCGGGGCGGCCACGCGCAACGGCGTGAGTGGCTGACGTGGGTTCAGCTGAAACTGTGCGGTGATGCCGACCTCGGAGCCATAGAGATAGTAGGCACCAAAGCGTATCTGTTCGGAATACTGGTATTCCGCGCCGAAGTTGAACCGCGATTTGCGGGTAAAGACGTTGCGGGCGACGGCCTCCTGAATGTAGGCGTCGGATGAATATTCGACCTTGAGACCCAGCTTTTTGTTGACCTGCCATTCCACCCCGGCAAAAGGCGCGACATCGCCGCGAAACCATTGATCCGTCGACAATTCGCCGCCCGTGTCGTTTGGATCAAAGGCGGGCCGCATGTCGCCGAAGAGCGAGCCGATGCTGCCGGAACTGGCCAGACGGCCCCATCCCAAACCCGCCGATACGCGCAACGCCCCCTGCCCCGATCCGCCGACCGCAGGGGTCGAGAACGTCTTGCTGGCGACAATGTATTCGCCCGCGTAAATGCCCGTGCCTGCAAAATCCTGAAGTCCGATCGTGACGGCAGGCCACATGCGGCTTTCTTCGTTGAGCAGGAAACGCACGTCAAAACTGCGGTCGCGATAGGTTTCAAACCCGCCCGAATTCCAATCCTGAATACCCGCATAGCGAAAGCTCGCGGTGATGCGCGGCGTGGCCTGAAAGCTGAGCGTGGTGCGCGTAATACCCGCGAAACTGGAGATTGAGGTAACGAACGTGCCATCAGGCAAAGCATAGGCCGACGGCATATCCACAAGCCCCGGAAGGCCATAAAAGTTGAGGCTTGGGCGCTCAATCGGCATCATGATGTTGGTGCCGTCGGTTTCGTTGGCCTGCGCGCCCCAAAGCGCCAGGCTGCCGCCAGCTGCCACGCCCATAGCCAAGGTGCCAACCACTGATTTCTGCCGGATGATGCGTTGACGCACGGGAAAGGCCCTTTTCTGCTCTTTGCCTTTTTGCGACCTTAGTGCCTGCGGTATCGGGAAAAATCAACGATTACGAAACAATTTGATCGTCCGCCGCAGCATTCTTGCGACAATGGAAACCCGTTCACTCGCCCGCCAGAACCACATTCGGGCCCGCGCGGACCACCGCAAAACGTTCGTCGGCATGCGGGCCTTCTACCCAATTCATTACCTCCTGCCGCGCCAGCGTCTCATCATTGGCGATGAAAGCTTCACGAAGACGCCGCAAAGCTGAGGAGATCTGATCGTCCGAAAGCATATCTTCGTGGGTGCAGAACACCTTGGGGTGGCTGGTTGCTTCCAGATTGCCCGAGAGGGTCAGTTCCTCGACCATTTTTTCGCCCGGGCGCAGCCCCGTGAACACGATGTCGATATCCCCTTCCGGGTTGGCCTCGTCGCGGACCGTGTAGCCGGAGTTTTCAACCACTTGACGCGCAAGATGCAAAATCGACACCGGCTTGCCCATATCCAGAACGAAAACCTCGCCACCTTTTGCCAGTGAGCCTGTTTGGAGCACAAGTTTGACGGCCTCTTGCACGGTCATGAAAAACCGCGACACGCGCGGATGCGTGACCGTCACCGGTCCGCCGCGGCTGATCTGATCCTGAAAGAGCGGAATGACCGACCCGGAAGAGCCCAGCACATTACCAAAGCGCACCATCGTAAAGATCGTGGCTGACCCGGCGGGCACATTGCGGGCCATCCCCTGAATGACAATCTCGGCCAGTCGTTTGGTCGCCCCCATCACATTGGTCGGGCGCACGGCTTTGTCGGACGAAATCAGGATGAACCGTTCCACCCCGGACTTGGCCGCCTCTTGTGCCAGCGTTTGAGTGCCAAAGACGTTATTGACAACACCGGCCAGCGGATTGGCCTCCACCAGTGGCACATGTTTGTAGGCCGCCGCGTGAAGCACGACCTGAACGCAATGCCCTGTCATGACCTTTCGGATCTGACGCGGATCCGTCACAGAACCCAAAACCGAAACAACATCCACACCTGAGTTTTCGGCCAGCTGCCGGAGTTCCATATCAATGTTGTAAAGCGCCAGTTCGCTGAGCTCGAACAAGATGATCTTTTGCGGTTGGTGGGTCAGCACCTGACGGCACAACTCCGACCCAATGGTGCCACCAGCACCGGTGACCATCACGACACGATCTTGATACGGGCTTTCACCGTGATCCAGCGTCTCAGACACCTCGTCCCGGCCAAGAAGCGTCTTGGCAGAGATCGGTTTGAGTTTGTCAACAAGGGCCTCTTCGCCGATCAGCTGCGCAAAAGACGGCAGGGTCTGAACCTCAAGGCCCATTTTTTCCAGCCGCCGAACAATTCGCACTTTCTTGGGCTGGCTGAGCGACGGCATCGCCAGAAGCACGCGGTCGATCTTCTTGTCGTTCACGATTTCGGCCAAGCGCAGCGGCGTGTAAACCGGCAGGCGCGACACCGTTAGGCCATGCATCGCCGAATTGTCATCCACAAAGGCAATAGGTTCAATGGACTTGTGATTGCGCAGCGCCGAAACAAGCTGTGTACCTGTTGTGCCCGCGCCATAGATCAGCACCCGGCAGGACGGCTCTGACCGGCTATAGACGGCCAGCACGATCTGCAACAAAATCGCCCGACTGACGACGGAAAACAGAAAAAACCCAGCACCAAACACGACATGAAAGCCAAATGGCAGTCCCAGATTGGCAATATGCGACAGCAAAGTGGACACAACGATCAAGAATCCGGCGTAAACGGCGGTTTGCCAGATCGCGCCAGATTCGTAGGAATTGAGCTGTATCGTGCAGATACCAAGCCAGAACGACAGACCAACGGCGGCAGCCAACACATACGGCAACACCGGGAGATACAGATGCACGTTCGCCATGATACCGTCGTCAAACGGTTGCACTGCAAAGGAAAATACTAGCGCTACGGGAATAAGTAGGCAATCCAGGATCAGGATGATCGTGCGTTTCTGATGCTGTGTCAGCGATTTGATCACACTTAGCATACTTGCATTTCTCTACCCGTCGCCGACAATCGAACGCCGTGAGCGTGCGTTCTTTCCACCACTGATAGCGACATGTCACAAAAATGGACAGGAACTAATCGCCGTTTTGGGCCGACCGGACAGGTTTCCGCTTAGTCTTTTGGCAGATGAGCGGTGCGGTGCTGACGCCGAAAGAGGTTTGAGATGGTTTGGAACACCAAATCGAAGTCGTAACAGGTGCTTTGGTGCCGTTGATAGATCAGGTCCAGCCGCGCTTTTCTCGGGACGCAGATCCGCGTGTAGACGTCATCGGTCTGCTCCGGGGTGGCGCAGCGGTTCAACAGGCGCTCTTCGTGTTTATGAAAGCGAATGGTGGCCAGTCCGGTCACGCCGGGGCGGGATTTCAGAACCTGACCGTAGATTTCTGGAAAGCGTTCCACGTATTCGCGCAGCGGCGGTCGAGGCCCGACAAATGACAAATCCCCGCGCAGGATGTTCCAAAGCTGCGGAAACTCATCGAGCCGTTTGGCGCGCAGCCACGCACCCGTGGGTGTGACGCGGCCAGCCTTGTTGCCGCCCGATACGCCCTGATCTTCTGCGACAACGGTCATTGTGCGTAGCTTCCACAGGTGAAACGGTTGATCAGGCGTTTTCATCCGTTCGGCCACGTAAAACAGCGGCCGTCCTTCCTTGATCAATAACCAGACCAACAGGACGATCAGCACCGGACCCAAAATCACCACAAGCAAACTGGCGAAAAAGAGATCAAAGAACCGTTTGCGCAGGGTCATGATTGCAGCTCCGTGGCCCGTCGCCATTGCGCCACAAGGCCCATTGGAGTGTCGGTCGCCGCATCCAAGCGCAGGTGATCGTACAGCCGGTCGGTGGCAAGGACCACTTCGGGGATGACGCCGGGCGGGGCCGGGCGGGGCGTCCAATCCAGCCCGGCGGCATCCAGAAGGTGCCCCATTTCGATTGCGCCGGGTGCGGCCACATTGATCACATCGGGCAGGTCCGCAACACGGCCCAGCGCCGCGAGGGTGCCCGCGAGCGTTGCCACACCGATATAGCTGCGCCTCGGTGTCGTACTGTCGGGCAGTTGATCAAGCTGAAACCCGGAGCGCCAGCCGCCAAGGATCGCGTCAGCTCCAGCCACATTGCCGATCCGCAGGCTGGTCACACGCACCCCGAGACGCAGGCCCAGCGCCGTGCCCGCCCGTTCCATCTCCAGTTTGGCGCGCCCATATTCGGAGTGTGGCTGACAGACCATCGTTTCATTCAAGACGCCGGGATTGTCGCCGTAGACAGCGGCGGAACTGGCCAGCAGAACCACGCCCACGCCTGCATGTGCCGCCGCTTGTATAGCGGCCTCGGCCAGCGCGATATTGTCCGTCATTGGCTGACCGCCTGCGTTGGTGGCACCCGCCAAACACAGCAGCGCGCCACATCCGCGCAGATGCGAAATCAGCGCAGATTTTTCAGCCAGCATATCACACTGCGTCAGACCCGCGCCCGCCCGGCGACTGATCCAGAGCGCAGGATCATCGGCGGGCCACACAGGTCTGATCAGACGGCCTAGACGACCCGAGGCCCCAAGCACGGCCATGTGCGTCACGCGGGCAACTCCATCCGTTTGGCCTGTGGCACCAACCCGTTGATCTTGTCGATGTGGACCGGCAGGCATTTGGTTTGAAAATCATATTGGTCCATGACGTGCATCCGCGCCGCCGGGCCCAGATGGGCGTATGCTGCGCGATCCGCCAGAACATCCACCACTTGCGCGGCCAGCGCAGCGGGGTCATGGAAATCGACCAGCAGCCCTGTTTCCCCGTGGGTGATCACTTCGCGCACGGGCGCCACATCAGAGGCCACGATGGTGGCCTGCATCGACATCGCCTCCATCAACGACCATGACAACACAAAAGGCATCGTCAGATAGATATGGCACCGGCTGATCTGAATAAGCCGCTGGAAATCACGGTAGGGGATCTGGCCCAGAAAATGAACGCGGCTCCAATCGACTCTATCGCCGACTTCCTGCTCCATCTGAGCGCGTAACCCGCCGGGATGCGGGCTTTTGCCACCATAAGACACATCATTGCCGCCCAAGATCAGAACGCGTGCTTTTGGACGCGCCGCCAATATGTCGGGTAATGCGCGCATCATCATGTGAAAGCCCCGCGTGGTTTCCAGATTGCGGGCCACATAGGTGACAACTTCATCGGCAGCGGTCAGTGGATGATCAAGCCGCCCAAGGCTCAGGCCCGCCTTGGGATCAGGCCGCAGAATGTCGGTGCGAATGCCATCGTGGCAGACATACATGCGATCATGGAAACTGTCCGGAAAACGATCCTGTTGCCAGAGCGTCGGACATTGGCCCAGATCGACCACTTCGATATTGGCCAAAGGCACCGCATTGCGCGCCTGCATCAAGAAGGGCGTATGGTCCGATACTGGCTCAGTGGCATCAAACCCGATAATCCCGCCATCCATCCGGTAGTAGTATTCGAAAAACCCGATGATCGGCACATCGGGCCAAACCTCCTTGAGAAACGTCAGTTCGCCCCAGCCGACATGGCCGATGACGATGTCCGGCTTGAACCCTTCGGTCTGTTCAAGATGCCGCGCAGCCATCGCGGCACCAAAGCCGGCACCCGTCGCGGCCTCCCAGACCTTGGACAAGCCATAGGCGTCTTTGGCAGGGATATGGTGCGGTTTGTAAACGATCGTCTGAACACCGTCGATCTTTGGCGGTTGTTTGCGCTGGGTCAGGAAGGCGATCTGGTGGCTGCGGTCCTTGACCAGCCACTGGATCATTTCCCGGTATTGGCCCGGCATGTTCTGATGGACGAATAACAGCTTCACCGATGCCTCATTGTGTCAGGAACCTTCTCAGCCCTGATACCCCCGATCATCGACGATTGGCAAACAGGCTCAGCGCCCCTTCCAAACCGGATCACGTTTTTCGGCAAAGGCGCGCGCGCCTTCCAGCTGATCCTCGGAAGCATAAAGCCTGTCCACCGAAGGCAACTGGCGCTTGGTGATGCGGTTCATTGCGTCCTGAAACTTGGCGTCTTCGGCATCGCGCACGATCTCCTTGATCGCCGCGTAGACCAGCGGTGGGCCAGACGCGAGCAGGCGGGCGAGGTCCCACGCGCGATCCATCAGCTGATCACCGGGCACAATCTCGTTGATCAGCCCCCAGGCCTTGGCCTCTTCGGGGGTGAACCAACGCCCGGTCAGCAACAGTTCCATCGCGATGTGATAGGGGATGCGTTTGGGCAACTTGACAGAGGCCGCATCGGCCACCGTGCCAGAGCGGATTTCCGGCAGCGCGAAACTGGCATGTTCCGCCGCCAAAATCATGTCGGCGCTCAGTGCGAGCTCCAACCCACCCCCACAGGCGATGCCGTTTACTGCAGCGATGACCGGCTTGTTGAGGCCCCTCAATTCCTGCAAACCGCCAAAGCCGCCAACCCCGTAATCTCCATCGACCGCATCACCGTCAGCCGCTGCCTTGAGATCCCATCCGGGGCAAAAGAACTTGTCGCCCCCGCCCGTGATGATCGCGACGCGCAGGTCCGGGTCATCCCTGAACTGGGCAAAAACCTCGCCCATGCGGCGCGACGTGACCAGATCAATCGCATTGGCCTTGGGCCGGTCCAGCGTCACTTCGAGGATCGCGCCGTCGCGCTTTGTCTTGATCGGGTCCATCGTCATACGTCCTTTGTCATCAATATCAGTGCATCTACTGCAACGGCCCGGTCGGGCGCGCAGATCAGGGGGTTGATCTCAACTTCGCTGATCGCGTCCACCTGCGCAATCACACAGTCCTGAACCGACAGAATGGCATCCACTACGGCTCCAAGATCGGCACCCGGTTTGCTGCGATACCCCATGAGCAACGGATAAATGCGCAACTGTTCAAGTGCAGTCGCAACCTGAGCCCGCGTCACCGGAAGCAACATCGACACGGTGTCGCGCCACAGCTCCGTCAACACGCCGCCCGCGCCCAACGTCAAAACGAATCCATGCGCCGGATCACGCGTCACGCCGATCAAGAGTTCGGCACAACCGTTCTGCGCCATTTCCTCAACCAAATAAGAGGGCGCATCGATCTGGGCCGCTGCGGCCTCAACATCGTCCGCCGTCAGGCCAAGCCTAACCGCGCCCGCCTCGGATTTATGTGCAAGCCCCTGCCCTTTCAAAGCCAGAGGCGCGTTCAGCGTCTTGGCGAGCATCGCGGCCTGCGCAGGGTTTTTGGCGCTGTGCCCCATCGGCACAGGCACGCCGTAACGACCAAGCAATGCCTTGGCATCAGCCTCCGCCACCAACGTGCCGACACGCGGCGCGCCGGGCGGTAGCGGCGGCACAGGATCAGGCGCGCGCAGGTTGGCAGCGATCTCGGCTGCCGCAATGGCTTCGGTCAGGCCCATCATCGGGATCACGCCGCCTTGTGCCAACTCCTCAGCAACATCCATCGGCATCAACTCGGGCAACGTCGCGACAACGGCAACAGCCCGCCCAGTTCTGGCCCGCACCATAATGGCTGCTTTTGTGGCCGACACCCAATCCGTGGCATCAGTATGTGGGTAGTCGACAATGATCAGCGTCAGCCCGATATGCGCATCCGCCATTGGCGCCCAGGCATCGGCCATCTTCGCCGCATCACCCCAAACATAAGTATGATAATCCAGCGGGTTCGACAGCGCCACCATCGGCCCCAACGCCGCCTTTAGCGCCCGTTTCTGCAGCACATTCAACGGCGGGAAGGACAGCGCGCGCTGGTCCGCAGTGTCCGCGGCCAAACTCGCCTCACCTCCCGAGCAACTGATGGCAGACAGCGTCGGCGTAGCAAGTGGGCCTTGGAAATGCAGCAATTTCAAGGTCTCCAGAAACGTAGGCAGGTCCGGCACACGACCAATTCCAAGGCGCCGCAACAACCCCTCAGCACCGGCATCACTTCCCGCCAAAGACGCTGTGTGAGACACCGTCGCCTGTCGCGCCTGATCCGAGCGCCCAACCTTGAGTGCAACCAATGGCACGGATTTTTCATGAGCCTTCATCGCCAGGTCATGCCAGAGCTGCGTGTCGGCGAACCCCTCTATATGGAGGCCCAGCGCCGTGATCCTTGGATCATCCAGAAGTGCCATCGCAATCTGTGCTTGCTGCGTCTGGGCCATGTTGCCACAAGTGACGACAAAACCAACTGGCAATGAACGCTTCTGCATGGTCAGGTTGATGGCAATGTTGGAGCTCTGCGTCAGGATCGCCACGCCACGATCCACCCGCTGACACCCATGCTGATCCGGCCACAAAAGCGCGCCATCTAACGCGTTGATAAAGCCATAGCAATTCGGTCCCAGGATCGGCATATCACCTGCCGCAGCCACCAACTGCGTCTGCAAATCCGAGCCGGTAGCGTCCTCGGCAATCGCTTCAGAAAACCCGGATGCAAAACAAACCGCACCGCCAGCTCCCATGCGCGAAAGCTGCGCCACCACATCCAAGGTTGAATGCCGGTTGACCCCTATGAACACTGCATCAGGTACGCCCGGAAGTGCCTTCAGGTCGGCAAATGAGGCCACGCCTTCTATGTCGGCATGTCGCGGATGCACTGGCCAGATATCCCCGACAAAACCCATTTTCAGTGATTGCTTCACGATCTGACGGCACCACGCACCACCACCGACAACAGCAATCGAACTGGGCGCGAGCAATCGATTCAGGTTGCCCATTTCACAGCACCCGCAAAAAGTTTTTCTTGCCTCCGGCGGAGGTATTTTTGGCGAAAGGAAGATACGGAAAATTAACCAAGTTCTATCACTCTGTGGATGCGGTACAGGCAGAGGTGCCGATGACCGTGCGAGGGGAAGACGGTTTCGTTTTCTTCAGAAGGGGATGCCAAGCGCGTCCCCTTCTTCCTTTCGCTGCAAATACCTCGGCGAGTGCGAGGGGCAGCGCCCCTCGCATCGGTTGGATCGACATCGACGATCCAAAACGCATTATGCACCCAAAGCCCGCAAGAGTTCCCGACTGATGATGTGGCGCTGGATTTCGGACGTTCCGTCCCAAATCCGCTCCACGCGCGCGTCACGCCAGAATCGCTCCAGCGGATAATCATCCATCAGGCCCATTCCACCATGCAACTGAATCGCAGTGTCCGTTACCCGGGCCAGCATTTCTGAGGCATAGAGTTTCGCGCTTGCGATTTCGCGGTTGGCTGGCAGGCCCTTGTCCAGACGATCTGCCGCCGCGAGTGTCAGAAGGTCCGCAGCGTCGATCTCTGTGATCATGTCAGCGATCTGAAAGCTGACGCCTTGGAACTTGCCGATCTTCTGGCCGAATTGTTCGCGGGTGGCGGCATAATCCAGTGCATAATCGAACACCCGCCGCGCACGTCCGACGCTCATGGTAGCAACTGTGATACGCGTGGCATAAAGCCAGGTGTTCATCACTTCGAAACCGCCATCGACCACGCCCAGCACCTGTGCGTCTGGCAATCGACAATCGTCGAACTCCAGTATCATGTTCTTGTAGCCGCGGTGACTGACCGATTTGTAACCGTCCCGGATGGTGAAGCCCGGTGTGCCGCGATCAACCAAAAACGCGGTGATCCGCTTTTTGGGGCCTTTTGGAGTCTGATCTTCGCCTGTAGCGATGAACACGATGATGAAATCCGCGTGATCTGCGCCCGAGATGAAATGCTTGGTTCCATTGACCACCCAGTCACCACCATCGCGCACAGCGGCGCATTTCATACCGCGCACGTCCGATCCGGCGCCGGGTTCCGTCATGGCCAGTGCATCCATCCGCTCGCCGCGCACAGCCGGCATCAGATAGCGCTCCACCTGTTCGCCTTCACAGGCCATCAGGATGTTCTGCGGGCGGCCAAAGAAATGGTTCAGCGCCATAGACCCGCGCCCCAACTCACGCTCCACCAGCGCAAATTCCAGGTGGTTCAGCCCCGCGCAACCAACGCTTTCCGGGAAGTTGCAGGCGTAAAACCCCAGATCAATGGTCTTTTGCTTGATCTCCTGCGCAATTTCAGCCGGCACTTCGCCCGTGCGTTCCACCAGATCTTCGTAGGGGTATATCTCTTTCTCCACAAAACTGCGCACCGTGTCCGCAATCATGTGATGTTCATCCGTCAAGCCATAGTGCACTTGTCTCTCCCTTGTGACCTCACGAGGCCTCAGCCGGTGTGTAATTGAATTGGGCGCGCGCCCGGATCGCATCCGCCCCGCCAAGAGCCGCAATGCGTTTGGCTTGGTCCCTCAGAGCGCGGGCATGGACTTCTTCAGGATCCAGAAATTGGCGCAGCCGCGCATAGCCCTCCTGCATCACCTCCGGGGCAAGGCCCGAAAGGTCATGTACCTCCTGGCCGTCATCCGAAAGGTTGAACAACTGCGGTGGATGGCCTTCGGCATAGTGCACAAGCTTCCAGTCCGCCCAGCGCAGCATGGTAATTCCGACGCTGCATCCGCCGTCATGATATTCCGATATCACCGCGCGTTCCGGATCGGGTTCGCGCAGATCAACACCGTCCCAAGCACCCACCACGCCCATAGCGCCGCAGATCGTGGGCGCGATATCGATGAGGCTGACCGGCGCGTGCCATTCGCCGGGCACAATTCCTGGACCGGCCATCAGCAAAGGCACGCGCGCGGCCCCGTCGTACATCGTCGATTTGGTCCAGATGCCCTTGTCACCCAGCATTTCGCCATGATCCGAGGTGAACAATATCAGCGTATTCTCGGTTAACCCTGCTGCGTCCAGAGCGTCCAGCACCCGGCCCACCTGCCTGTCCACGAAGGTGCAAAGCGCATAGTAACTGGCCCGCGCCACCCCGCGGGTTCTAAGGTCAAAGAACTGATCATGGCTGAAAAAATCCGCGATTTCCCGCTGTATGGGGTGATCCGGCACCGTCTGTGGGGCGCTTTCCAACGCGCGCGCATCATACCGCGCATAGTCACTTGGCGGTGCGACCAGCGGAAAATGTGGCGCGAGCAGGCTGACAAAGGCGCACCATGTTTGCGCCTTCCGCGCAGGATCAGACAGCCAGTCTACGGCCGCCGCCGCAACCTTGCGGTCATAACGGTGATACTCGGTTTCTCCTGGGCCAATCTCGGCCGCGAGCGATTCCGGCGAGGCGTTGGGATAGACCGGTTGGCGCAGCAGCGCCTGCACCCAACCTTCCCCCCCAAGCACATGGGTGGGTGCTATCTGCTGGGTAAAGCCCGTGTCGTCCTTTGCCGAACGATAGTGCAGCTTGCCAAAGGACAGACAGGAATGGCCCGCGTCCCGCACCGCATGTGACCAGCCACGCACCGACCCGTCGTATGGCTCCGCCGAGGACCAGTTATTGAGCTTGTGCAAATACCGCCCCGTGGCGATTGCCGCCCGTGTCGGCACGCATATGGGCGACGGCGTATAGGCTTGTGTGAACCGTCGCGACCGCGCGGCCAGCCTGTCGATATGAGGCGTATGCAATTCGGCCGTGACATGCCCCATGGCCCACCAAGCCATCTCGTCCACCATCAAGAAAAGGACGTTCACGTGTACATCTGTTTTTTGCGCGCGCGCGTTTCATCCGTGGCTTGCGCCGATCCGTCGTGATAGCTGCCAAACCAGCGATCCCACGGCATCTCTACGGTGCCGTAGTTGCACTCGAAATACCGGTGATGCAGTTGGTGAAAGAACACCCCCATCTTGGCCTGTCGCTTGTCTTTTACGACCAGTTCTTCGAACCCAGAATGGGAAAACACCGGGTGCGTCGACTGAACGTAGCCGTGAAACAGTACATGCAGCGGGTGGCTTGGAACGATCAGGTGGATCAGGAAATTGGTGTAGAACAACAGGTGCTCGATGGGGTGCATCGAAATGCCTGACCATGGCCCCACATTGACGTTCCTGTGGTGCAGTGCATGCGCCATCGTGTAAAGCGGTGGCCAGTGCAACAGGCGGTGCACCCAGTAGAAATGAAAGCTGGACCAGATCGGGATCAGTACAAAAAACGCAACGAACCAGACCGGATTGTCAGGAAACAGCATCGCAGGCGCATAGCCGTTTGCCATTGCCCAGAACACCAGCACCTGTGCAGCTGTCCATAGCGTGATGCCGCTGGCAATGTGCCAGAACATGTTGTCGTGGACCTGATTTCCAAAGGTGAAAGTACCGTTGTCTCTGGCTTGATCGCGGGGGTCATACTTGGTGGTGTCGCCCTGCCCTTTGCGCATGATCAGCCAGTAATGCAGCGTCCCGGCGCAAATCACCTGCGGCACCAGATTGGCGAGCCAGACTTTGGCCACCCAACCCCAAGCCAGCACCTGCATGTCAGCAAGATCGGGCAGAATGACGAAATAGGCCACCAGCGCGATCGTCAGACACAACAGGGTGGTCGACACCTCCAGCCAGAAGGCCGCATACCAAGCGAAGATGGCCCTCGGGCGGGGCGGCCATTGAAACAGCGGGTTCTGCGCAAGAGGTGTTTCGGGACGGTAGTTCCAGCGCCCGGCTTCGCGGGCTTCGGGGTCATTGGTCATAGTCGGAACCTTCGGTATCCAAGATCAGTTTAAGCTCGCTCAGATGCCGGTCGTCCTGACCCGGGTAGCTTTCGATCTCTCTCGCGGTCTTTTCGGCAATCTCGTCGGGGATCATGCGCAACGGCCGGCCAGTTTGCAGCGCACGGATATAGGTTTCGGCGGCGCGCTCGAAATAATAGAGCCTGTTAAAGGTATCTGCGACAGTATCGCCAATGACCATGACGCCATGATTGCCCATGATCAGCACCTTGTGCCGGGGCTCTTTCAACAATTGTGCGCAACGCTGTGCCTCTTCCTCGAACGCCAGTCCACCGTAGTTTTCATCGACCACATGGCGATCGAAAAAGATGGCCGAGTTCTGATCAATCGGCGGCAGGCGGCTGTCAGCGAGGCTGGCCAGAACGGTTGCGTGAATCGAATGGACATGCATGGCGCAGCGCGCGTGCGGGCACAGACGGTGCAGGGTGCCGTGCAACCCCCACGCGGTCGGATCAGGCGCGTCCGGCCCCTCCATCGTGCTGGGATCATTGGCGTCGATTTCCAGCAGGTCGCTGGCGCGGACACGCGAGAAATGCACCTGATTGGGGTTCATCAGGAACCGCGTGCCATCTTCGTTCACGGCAAGGCTGAAATGGTTGGCCACGCCTTCGTGCATGTTGAACCGCGCCGTCCAGCGGAATGCAGCCGCCAGATCGACCCGTTCCTGCCAGTTATCCATATTTGGTCGAATGCTTGTGACGCTCATGCGTAACCCTCCGATGCTGCGCAAATCTGACCACGGGTCGGGCCTGCTTGACCAACGAAAAAAACTGCCCTTATCTATAAGTCTCACTAATGGATGGGTTATGCGAAACAATTTGCCCCCTCTGAACTGGCTGCGCGCGTTCGAGGCAGCGGCGCGCAATCTGTCCTTCACCGGGGCAGCGCGTGATCTGAACATGACGCAAAGCGCCGTCAGCCAGCAGATCAAATCACTGGAGGCCTACATGGGGCGGCCGCTCTTTCACCGGCGGGCGCGGGCGCTGGAATTGACCCAAACCGGCATCAGCTATCTGCCAGTGGTGCGCGATGCGTTTCGCACGCTGGCCCACGGCACCCGCGCCCTGACACGCAACGAAGACGACGTGCTGCGCGTGCAATCCAACCTGACGTTTGCGATCCAATGGCTGGCCCCGCGTCTGGCCGGGTTCCGCCAACACTATCCGGATGTGCACCTCAACATCTCGACGGAGCTTTGGGAGCCGCAGGACTTCGCCCAAGGCGCGGATTTGGAAATCCGCTATTCGCTGCGCCCATCAGATCGTGTGCATGCCGAACTGCTGGCAACAGACGCCTATTACCCTGTGTGTCACCCTGGCTATGACGTCGCGCTGGAAACGCTGCACACCCATCCGCTGTATGACTGCTCGAACATGATGGGCACATGGACGGTTTGGGCCGAAGAACAGGCTCTAACATGGCCCGATCCGCCCGTGACCTACGCAACGACCTACTCGGTTGCGCTGTCAGTGGCAGAAACGGGGGGCGGATTGGCGCTGGCGCATGACATCATCGCCCAGCGCCTGATTGACGACGGAAGGCTAGTCGCACCGTTTGAACACCGCGCGGCGATGCAAGAAGCCTATTACCTGATCCAGACACCGCAGGCACAGGCAATGCCCGCCGCACAAGCATTCGCAACTTGGCTGCGCAACGAAATGACCGCGTTTCAAAGCGGGCGACTGGCCACCCAAGCGTAACCGTCATCACACAGAATATAGCATTCACGCAGACCATGCGGTTTGTCCGTGGGGTCTTGGAGAACAGTTGCGCCGAAAGCATTTGCCCGTTCAACAGCCGTATCCGGGTCCGTGTCATAGAGCCGTAGCTCAACACCCGCTCCGCGCGGAGGGTTCTCAGGCAACAGCCCTAGGTAAGGGTTGGAATGATATGTTCCGTCACTGTGCAACTGAAACACCTGATCGCCATAGGAGACGATCGCGAAATCGGCGCTCTTCCGGTGACATGTCAGCTCAAAAACTGTCTCTAGAAAGCGGCAAGTGGCCAAAACATCCCGCACCAATATGTTGATGCCCAGCCCACTTAGGCCAGCCCCGAAGTCTTCCGCGCTCACCGTCTCGTAGTCCATCGCCATTCCTCCGCTTGAACCTCGCCCCGGGCCATGCCACCTTGGGCCATGAGTGCTGAAACTTTTCCATCATGGCCGGATGTGGCGGCCGATTTGATCGCCACAGCCACCGGCAAACGCCCCGCTGATTTGGTGATCAAAGGCGGCAAATGGGTGAATGTCCATACCCGCGAAATTCTGCCCGATCATGACATTGCCATCACCCGCGGGCGCATCGCCTGCGTCGTGCCGGATGCCGCGTATTGCACCGGCCCTGACACGCAGATCATCGAGGCGCATGGCCGCTATATGATCCCCGGCTTGTGCGATGCCCATATGCACATCGAAAGCGGTATGCTGACCCCGGCGGAGTTTGCGCGCGCCGTTATTCCGCATGGCACCACCAGTATGTTCACAGACCCGCATGAGATCGCCAATGTGTTGGGCCTTGATGGCGTGCGGATGATGCACGATGAAGCCCTGTTGCAGCCGATCAACATTTTTACCCAGATGCCCTCTTGCGCGCCTTCTGCGCCCGGAATGGAAACCACCGGGTTCGAGATCACGCCTCAAGATGTGGCCGAGGCCATGACCTGGCCGGGTATCATCGGATTGGGCGAAATGATGAATTTCCCCGGCGTGTCCAATGCCGACCCCAAGATGCTGGCCGAGATCGCCGCGACACAGATGGCGGGCAAAACAGTCGGCGGGCATTACGCCTCTCCCGATCTGGGGCCTGCCTTTGCGGGTTACGTGGCCGGTGGCCCGGCGGATGATCACGAAGGCACATGCGAAGCCGATGCCGTGGCTCGCGTGCGGCAGGGGATGCGGTCAATGATGCGGCTGGGGTCAGCTTGGTATGATGTACAAAGCCAGATCACGGCGGTCACTGAAAAAGGGTTGGACCCGCGCAGTTTCATCCTGTGCACCGACGATTGCCACTCCGGCACGCTGGTGAACGAGGGGCATATGAACCGTGTCGTCCGCCATGCGATAGCCTGCGGCTGCGACCCGGTGATCGCCTTGCAAATGGCGACACTCAACACCGCCACCCACTTCGGGCTGGAGCGTGAGATCGGATCGCTGACGCCGGGCCGACGGGCTGATGTAATCCTGACCTCAGACCTCGAAACCCTGTCGATAGAGACTGTTATTGCCCGCGGTCAGGTCGTGGCCCAAGACGGAGCATGTCTGGTGGAGTGTCCACATTACAACTGGCCTGATACCGCACGCCAAACGGTCAACATGGGAAAAACGCTCAGCACGGAAGACTTCACCATTGCCGCTCCCAAGGGGGCGAATGCCGTAACCGCAAACGTGATTGGCGTCGTTGAAAATCAGGCGCCGACCAAGGCGCTGAAATTCGAACTGCCCGTAACAGAGGGCCGCGTTCAGGCCACCGGCGAGGTGTGTCAGATTGCATTGGTCGAACGCCACCGCGCGACAGGGCAGGTCACCAACGCCTTCGTTTCGGGTTTCGGCTATGAGGGGCCGATGGCCATGGCCTCAACCGTGGCGCATGACAGCCACCATATGATCGTCGTGGGCACAGATCGTGCGCATATGGCACTGGCGGCCAACCGTTTGGGCGAGGTGGGCGGTGGCATCGTGATCTTTCAGGACGGCCAGGAGATCGCTTTGGTGGAACTGCCGATTGCCGGTTTGATGTCGGATCAGCCCGCAAGGGACGTCGCTACCAAGGCTGAACAGATGATGCAGGCCATGCGGGCTTGCGGCTGTACGTTGAACAACGCCTATATGCAGCATTCGTTGCTGGCGCTGGTTGTCATACCAGAGTTACGCATCTCTGATCTGGGGCTGGTCGACGTCCGCAGTTTTGAATTTATCCCCGTGTTAGAGACACATTCATGACCAATATCCTTACGCCCGGCACGCCGGACCTACAGACTTTCACCGATCCGGCAAAGGCCGTGGCGCGCCTGGAGGAGCTGTATGAACAGGCCACAGAATTTCTGTGCGCGCATTTCGCCAAGGCGATGCAAGAGGGCGCACCACCTCAGAGGGTGCGCGCGTTTTATCCCGAAATCCGGTTTACGACGACCACCTATGCACAAGTAGACACACGCCTCAGCTTTGGGCATGTGTCAAACCCCGGCACGTTTTCTACGACGATCACACGCCCCGATTTATTCCGTGCCTACCTGACGCAGCAAATCGGGCTGTTGATCGAAAACCATGGCCAGCCGGTGGTGATTGGTACCTCAGAGACGCCCATACCGGTGCATTTCGCGGTCGCCAACGATGTCTCGATCAGCGTACCGCAGGAAGGCGCCGCAGATTTCACGTTACGCGATGTGTTTGATGTGCCCGACCTAAGCACCACCAATGATGATATCGTCAATGGTACCTATGTGGCCCCTGATGGCGTCGGCCCTCTGGCCCCGTTCACCGCCCAGCGTGTGGATTACTCGCTTGCCCGTCTGTCGCATTACACCGCCACCGACCCAGAGCATTTTCAGAACCACGTTCTGTTCACCAACTACCAGTTCTACGTGTCCGAATTCGAAGCCTATGCGCGGATGCAACTGGATGATCCTGCGTCGGGCTATGTGGAGTTTGTCTCGACCGACAATGCCAGCATCACGACGGGCAAACAGCATCTGGCTGACCCGATCAAGGTGCCGCAGATGCCCGCCTATCACCTCAAGCGGCGCGACGGGTCGGGGATCACTCTGGTCAACATCGGCGTCGGGCCATCGAACGCGAAAACGGCGACCGATCATATTGCGGTGTTGCGGCCTCATGCGTGGCTGATGGTGGGCCACTGCGCGGGCCTGCGCAACTCTCAGGCGCTTGGGGACTTTGTTCTGGCTCACGCTTACCTGCGTGAAGACAAGGTGCTGGATGATGATCTGCCCGTTTGGGTGCCGATCCCCGCACTGGCCGAAATCCAGATCGCGCTGGAGCGCGCCGTGGCGCAGGAAACTCAATTGGAAGGCTACGAGCTCAAGCGCGTGATGCGCACGGGCACGGTGGCCACGCTCGACAATCGCAACTGGGAACTGCGCGACCAATCCGGCCCGGTGCAACGCCTTAGCCAGTCACGCGCCGTGGCGCTGGACATGGAAAGTGCCACGATTGCCGCCAATGGCTATCGGTTCCGGGTGCCCTATGGCACGCTGCTGTGCGTGTCTGACAAGCCCTTGCATGGCGAACTCAAGCTGCCGGGTATGGCGTCGGACTTCTACAAAGACCAGGTTTTGCGTCATTTAATGATCGGAATCCGCGCCATGGAGCACCTGCGCAGCATGCCTCTGGAGCGCATTCACAGCCGGAAATTACGCTCTTTTGACGAAACAGCCTTCCTCTGAGGGCCAAAAACCCCGAAAAACAGCGAAAATCGGCATGTTTTCACTTGCAATGCACCACTATTCGTTGTGTTGATACACAACATTCGGATACAAATCTGTTATGAGGCCCAATACATCGGGCGGTCGAAGGAGAACAACAAGATGGCAAAACCAATGACAAAAACCCAACTCGTCGCCGCATTGGCCGATGAAATGGGCGCAGACAAGAAATCTGCGAGTGCTGCTCTGGACGCAGTATGCAACCTGATCACGCGCGAAGTGTCCGGCGGCGGTGCTGTCACACTGCCCGGCGTCGGCAAGATCTACTGCCGTGAGCGCCCCGAGCGCATGGTCCGCAACCCGGCTACCGGCGAGCAGTTCAAGAAAGACGCCGACAAGGTCGTAAAGATGACGATCGCCAAGGCACTGAAAGACAGCGTCAACGGCTGATCCAGCTTTTGGACGACGAGAATGGGGTCGCTTTCGGGCGGCCTCTTTTTTTGCCCAGAGCGCAGACCAAAGACAGCGGCTTCTTGTGCTGGTCGACAAACTGAGACAGAACCGCTTCTGAACTCGCGGGGCACTTCAACGACATGGACATCCGTTCGATATTGGCTGGGTTGGCTTTCGCGATCATGTGGTCATCCGCCTTCACATCTGCGCGGATCATCGTGGCAGACGCCTCCCCGCTTTTTGCACTGTCCCTGCGTTATCTGATCTCGGGGCTTTTGGGTGTCGGCATTGCCTTGGCCTTGGGTCAAAGCTGGCGGCTGACCCCTGCGCAGTGGCGCGCCACAATCGTGTTTGGCGTGCTGCAAAACGCGGCCTACCTCGGGCTCAACTTTGTGGCGATGCAAACGGTGCAGGCGTCCGTCGCGGCGATCATCGCATCAGCTTTGCCGCTCCTGGTCGGATTGGCCTCGTGGATATTCCTGCGCGAACGCCTCAGCGCTCTTGGAATTGGCGGGTTGGTCGCCGGTTTCATCGGGGTGGGTCTGATCATGGGCGCGCGCATTTCAGGCGGGATTGATCTTTATGGTGTGTTTTTGTGTCTGGTCGGTGTTCTGGCGCTGACGGTGGCGACGATGTCCGTACGGGGCGCCACTTCGGGCGGTAATTTCCTGATGATCGTCGGTCTGCAGATGCTGGTCGGCTGCGTCGCGCTCAGCCTCGCGACCTTGCTTTTTGAAACACCGCGCGTGAACCTGACCCTGCCACTTGCTCTGGCGTTTGCCTATACCACGCTTGTACCGGGACTAGCGGCCACCTTCGTGTGGTTCTGGCTGGTCAATCGCATCGGCACGACGCGGGCGGCCACCTTCCATTTTCTCAATCCGTTCTTCGGCGTGGCGATCGCGGCACTGTTGTTGTCCGAACCCTTGGGGCCCAGCGATATTCTGGGCGTTGTTATCGTGACGTTGGGAATTATGGCTGTACAACGCGACAGGCAGTCGAAAAACGCCTGATCCCTTAACTTCAACATTGCCAGCGCGATGTTTCCCGCTAGGCTTTTACAAACGTTGATCCAGACCGGAGACCGAGATGAACCGTCGTCGATTTTTCAGCCTGAGTGCGGCCGCATTGGCGCTGCCGGGCACCACACATGCGTTTGTCGATCTTCAGTATGCGCCGCAAACCTGGCGTGAACTGCGGCAAACTGACGAAACAGTCGTGCTGTTCTTTCGGGCGGAATGGTCGCTGACTTGTCAGATAAAACAGGACATCATCACCGATCTGGTCGCGGACACGCCTGCGTTTGGGCAGATCACTTTCATGGACATCGATTGGGACACCTTCGGGCGCTCGCAGATGACGGAGCGGCTCAAGGTCAAACGCCGCTCCACACTGGTGGTGATGAAACGCGGTCAGGAAATCGCGCGGCTCGAAAATGAACCGCAACCAGACAAGCTAAGGGCTCTGTTAGAGACTGCATTGGCCGCCTGATGGACGCGCCGGACGCACCCAAGGCATATGCCTTTGTGCTGGTTCCGGGATATTCGACATTGGGGCTGTCCTGCGCACTGGATGCGTTGTCACTGGCCAATCGCCACCCGTCGGGGCATCGGTTTTATGCTTGGCGCCTGCTGGGCGAAACGGGCGATCCCGTGCGCGCCTACAACGGTGTCACGATCCAGGTAGATGACGCTCTACCGGAACTGGGTCGCGCTGAAACCATCGTCATCTGTGCAGGCGAAGACGTCGGCCTTGGCAGCACCAAGAAACTGCTCAACTGGCTGCGCCGTGAGGTCAGGCGCGGTATGGACTATGGGGCGTTGTCGTCCGGCACATACACGTTGGCCTTGGCAGGGTTGATCAATGGCAAACGCGTCACCACCCATTGGGAATACAAATCAGCCCTGACCGAAATGCTGCCTGATGTGATCATCGAAGACAGTGTTTTCTCGGTCGATGGCCGTGTTTTCACCACGGCAGGCGGGGCGGCGTCCATGGATTTGATGTTGGACCGGATCAAGGCCGATTATGGTCTGGAACTGGCCACCTGGGTTGCCGATCAGATGATCTACACCAATCCGCGCCTGCAGGGTCATGCGCAGAGGGTTCATTCCCGGACCAAGACCGAAGTGCGCAATTCCAAGCTTTCGCTGGCGATGCAGATCATGGAAAACAATATCGAAGATCCGCTGAGCCCCGACGAGATTGCGCAGATCGTGGTCCTGTCAACTCGTCAACTGGAACGGCTGTTCGCCAAATACGTCGGGGCGTCGCCCAAGCGTCACTACCTGCACTTGCGGTTGGAAAAGGCGCGGGACCTGCTGCGCCAGACGGATCTGTCGGTTACGGACATCTGCGTGGCCTGCGGGTTCAAGTCGCTGTCGCATTTCTCGAAAAGCTACCGGACTGCCTATGGCATCAACCCCGGGCTGGAGGCCCAGGGCACCAAGCTTTTGTGGCGTGAAAAGGCCTGAGCCTACAGCCGTATCACCGCCATCAGATAAAACAGGGATGTTACGGCTGAGGCCGCAGTGCGCAGATGGTTCCATCGCGTCCAATCCCGCGCGTATCGCGCCCAATAGGCCGTTGTCGCCTCATCCTGCAGGCTCAGGCCATCCAATCGGTTGTTCATCGGGACGTTGCCGAACATCGTGACTGCAAAAACGCCTGCGACATAAACCACAGCTGCCGCCACCATCCAGATCACAGCCGGCCCGCTCAGCAACGCCACCGCATAGCCCGCCAATCCGACGCTGAACGGCACCAGACCCAGCAGCAGGACCATGAAGAGCGACCGGAACACCTCGCGGTTGATCATCTGCATGGACTGCGCCCCCGCCAACGGGTCTGCCAGCGCCAGCGAGCGCATCACAAAGTCAGAAAACGTGAGAAATACGCCCGCGACCAAGGCACTCGCCAATGTCGCCGCGGCCGTTGAAACCATAAACCATTCTGGTGTCATGTCATTTATCCTTTCAAATGCGCGCCGTCATGCGGCCGCGTTTTGGCCCATGTGGTTGGCCTGATTGATCCATTTGTCGAATTGCTTGGGCTTGGCCAATTTGACCGAACCGATCTGCACGATCTTGCGCGGCGTCACGCCGCAGAACTTGAAGACCTGATTGCGGATCACGCGGCGCGCAGGGTTGCGGTAGACCAGCCTATCCAGCCATGGCGGCGTGTCAGATGTGATGATCGCGTCGCCCGTCTTGCCGGTCAGGAGCTTGTCCCACCCCATGCCGCGCGCGTGATACTTGTAGGCAAACCCGGAGGTCAGCGCCCGGTCAAGCACCGCTTTGGCCTTGGCGGGCATCGCCGCCCACCAATAGGGGTGCAGCACCACGATGTGATCCGCCCATGCGATATTGTCCTGCCATTGCTGTAAATCAGGCTCTAACAAGTCTGTTTTGGCGTTTGCGCCGGTTTTTTCTCTGTCGAACTCCATGTCCGACAACTCCATCCGGCGCACTTCGGCACCGCGCGCTTCGGCACCTGCTTGATAGGCGTCCGCCAAGCCGGCGGAAAACGATCCCGCAACAGGGTGCGCCACCCAGATGAAAATTCGTTTGCTCATATCTGATCTCCTTCTCGTTTACTTGACACAGTGTAAATTGACACGGTGACAATTACGTGCCACTTTACATTATGTCAAGTGAAAGTTCCCAGACCCGCATTCGCATTCTCAAGGCCACTTGGGACCTGCTCGAAGAAAACACCGGCAAGGAGGTGCGCATGTCCGATATTGCCAAGCGTGCCAGCATCAGCCGGCAGGCCGTTTACCTGCATTTTCCGACGCGCGCCGACCTGTTGGTCGCAACGACGCGCTATATGGATGAGGTGCTCGGAACCGACGCCAAGCTGGCCGCCAGCCGCAGCGCGAAAACCGGGTTGGAACGGCTCGACGCCTATATCGAGGCATGGGGCAACTACATTCCGCAGATCTACAGCGTGGCCAAGGCGATCTTGGCCCTGAAAGACACTGATGAGGCCGCGAATGCCGCATGGGCGGATCGCATGGCTGCGCACAAACACGGGTGCGCCGCCGCCGTGGACGCGTTACACCGCGATCAGATGCTGGCGGGCGGCATGACGCCCGAGATGGCGACGGACATGCTCTGGACGCTGTTGTCGGTTCGCACGTGGGAACAGATCACCCAAGACTGCGGCTGGAGCCAGTCGCAATACATCACCATCACCAAAGACGTCGCGCGTCGTGTGCTGGCCGGCAACGCAGCCCCCGAAGGGACCATGCTCAACTAGGCTTTGCGAAACACAGCGATGTGGCCTTGATCATCGCGGTGATCTATTGGCGCGGCTGGGCCGTAGATCGGCACAGTGATGATCTCGAATGATGTGATTTGTGGCTCTAACGCGGCGAATTTCGCCTCGAACCCGCGTGCTTCCCAGTGTTCGGCATTGATTGACAACACGAATTGCGCGCCCGCTGCGGCAACACGCAGCACCTCGTCCAACCCATCTGGTCCGACATGGCCATGGGTGAACGTGCCCGAACTGATGACGGAGTGATATACCCCGTCGGGTATCGGCAGGGTCGCCGTCAGGTCGCCTTCGATGGTGCGGCGATAAACCCCTTTGGCAGCGGCCACCGCCAGCATATCCGCAGAAATATCCAGCGCATCGACATCCAGCGACCGCTCTGCCGCGATCACCTCTCCGACCAGCCCGGTTCCCGCACCCACATCCAGCACTGGACCACGTGCACCAGACGCCAGAAACAGGCCGGCCACATGGGCTGGCAACTGGTAATCCATGTCCTTGGCAAAGCCGCTGTCGTAGGTCTGCGCCCAACTGGCATAAAGGGCGCGATTGTCATCCGGCGTTTCCAACGCGTAGGCGGCATTCAGATCCGGGTCTTTTTGCATCGGCGCGCTCCTTTGGCGCAACCTTAGCCGCCGGGCAGCAACCGCTCAATGGCGCCAGTGACTTTGCCTGACATCGGCCGCACCCGCGACCCCCAGGTTTCCACCACGGCACCGTCGGGACCGATCAGCACCTTGTTGAAATTCCACCGCGGCACAAACCCCGTCTGGGCGGCCACTTCGCGGTAAAACGGATGGGCCTGTTGACCGATTACATGGGTGATGTCGGCCATCGGCATATCCAGTCCAAAGCTGATCTCGCAGAACTCCTTGACCTCTTCGGCCGATGCAAGCTCTTGGTTGAAATCGTCAGACGGAACCGCCAGTACCACAAGGCCACGGTCCTTGTACGTGTCATAGAGCCTTTGCAGACCCTCATATTGATAGGTGAACCCGCATTGCGAGGCCGTATTCACTACCAGAACCGGCTTGCCGGCCCACGCGCTCATGTCGTGGGTACCGCCGTCGATATTCGCGAAACGGTGCCCCGCGTGGGCTGTCGTGGCCAGCATTAGTGTCATCAGAATTGCGATCAAACGCATGATCTTGTCCTCCTGTTGCATTAGATACGTAGGAAACGGCGCTGCGGTTTCAAAGCAACCGGCAAAAATCCCCCCTTTTCAAACTTCCCTTGCACCCCATTTACTAGAACAAAGAGGAAAAGGGAGTTTCCACCATGCCCCAATACGCCAAGACACCCGAAGCATTGGCTGCTTTGTCGGCGGAAGAATTCTACGTCACACAGAAATCCGGCACAGAACGCCCCGGCACTGGCAAGCTGCTGGGCAACAAGGAGCCGGGCATATATGTGGACATTGTCAGCGGCGAGCCGCTCTTTGCGTCGGCAGACAAATACGAAAGCGGCTGCGGCTGGCCAAGCTTCACCAAGCCGATCGAGCCTGCGCATGTACAAGAGCTGTCCGACCGGACCCTTGGCATGGTCCGCACAGAAGTGCGCAGCACCCATGGGGACAGCCATTTGGGCCATGTGTTCCCTGACGGGCCTGCCGATCGTGGGGGGCTGCGGTATTGCATCAATTCGGCGTCGCTCCGCTTTGTTCACCGCGACGACATGGAGGCCGAAGGATACGGCGCTTATTTGGATCAAGTGGAGGACGTAGCATGAGCACAGAACGCGCAGTACTGGCGGGTGGATGTTTCTGGGGTATGCAGGATCTGATCCGCAAGAAACCCGGCGTGGTATCGACCCGCGTGGGATACACCGGCGGCGACGTGGCACATGCAACCTATCGCAACCACGGCACCCACGCCGAAGGGATCGAGATCATCTTTGACCCGGCAACCATTAGCTACCGCGAGATTTTGGAGTTCTTCTTTCAGATCCATGACCCAACGACGCCAAACCGTCAGGGCAATGACCGCGGGCTCAGCTATCGCTCGGCGATCTACTTCGTTGATGACGCGCAAAAAGCCGTGGCCCATGACACGATTGCCGATGTGGAAGCCTCGGGCTTGTGGCCCGGCAAAGTCGTGACCGAAGTCGAGCCTGTCTCGGACTTCTGGGAGGCCGAACCAGAGCATCAAGACTATCTGGAGCGTATTCCAAATGGCTACACCTGCCATTTTGTTCGCCCAGGCTGGGTCTTGCCCCGACGGGACACAAAAACACAAGCGGCAGAATAAGATAATCCGTCGCCAACGGGTGGCATAAAGAGCATTTTAACGACTTTTCTTCAAAACGAGCGCATCAAAGCAGGAGATTCTGATGCGCTTGTTTTCCGCTCGACGTGCAACCAATGAAACATCTTATTCTGAAACGGATGCATTTCTGGCCGCGATGGACAAAACCCTCGCAATCGCCTGGTTTGATCTGACTGGCAAAGTAATCAAAGCCAACGCGCTGTTCTGCGATATGCTTGAGTATGCGGTCGAGGACATCGTCGGAGTGCCCCACTCCGCGTTCGTTGAAGTTGACAAGCTTCACTCCAAGGCCGAAACCGCCTATCTCGCCGCGTTGAAGGATGGCAAGGCCTCGACCGATACCGTTCCACGACACACCAAGAGCGGCCGCAAACTCTGGCTGGAGGCGACCTACCTGCCGATTGCGGGGGCCGACGGCGACATCACACGTATCGCCAAGATTGCGCGCGACGTGACGACGGACTTCGAGGCAACACAAAGCCAAGTACAACAATACAGTGCGATCTCTGATCAAAACGCGATCATCATATTTGGCCTGGACGGAACCATCATCGAAGCCAACAAGAACTTCACGGATACGATGGGTTACACCCGCGAAGAGATCATCGGCAAGAAACACCGTATGTTTGTTCATGAAGAGTATGGCGCGAGTGAAAAATACACGGCGTTCTGGCAGCATGTTTCCAACGGGGACAGCCATATTGGGATTTTCAAACGGTTCAAGAAGGACGGCTCTGCGATCTGGCTCCAATCCATCTACACGCCTGTATTTGACACCGACGGCAAGCAGGTCAGCGTGATCAAAACGGCCAGAGATGTAACCGCACAGGAAATCGCGACAAACCAGGTTTCCGAAGAAAACGAAGATCAGGCGATGATCGAATTTGACTTGCAAGGTGTTGTTCGCAACGCCAGCAAGGCGTTTCTTGATGCGGTCGGGTATTCCCTGGAGGAAATTCGAGGCAAGCATCACCGAATATTCATGTTCGACGAGGATGCGGCCAAACCCGAATATGCTGAACATTGGGCACATCTTGTGTCCGGGCAATACCACATGGGCGAGTTTCGCCGCCGCCGGAAAAACGGCGAAGAGCTGTGGATCTCTGCGACATATGCACCAGTGTTCGGACCGGATGGCAAACCCGTGAAAATCGTCAAATCGGCCAGCGACATCACCCCGCGCATAAAGGCCGTCAAATACTTACGAGCCGCGATCGGGCGCTTGTCAAACGGGGACCTGTCCCAGTCCATCCACGAAGAATTTTCTCCTGAATTCGAAGCCGTGCGTCAGGATTTCAACGCAGCACAGATGCATCTGCGAAAAGCGATCAGTGATGTTGTCCATTCCACGCAGGAAATCCACAGTGGCACGTCCGAAATTTCCAAAGCCACAGGTGATTTGAGCAGCCGGACCGAAAGCCAGGCCGCAGCGCTTGAGCAGACCGCTGCGGCGGTGCGCGAAATGGCGGCATCTGTCAAATCAACATCCGATATATCAGACCGAACCCAAGACCTTGTCGTCAAGGCAAAGTCGCACACCCAGGCCAGCACCGGGGTGATGTCGGAAGCCCGCTCCGCGATGGATGCCATTTCCACCAGTTCTGACGAGATATCTCAGATCACCTCGGTGATCGAAGACATCGCCTTTCAAACCAATTTGCTGGCTCTGAACGCTGGCGTCGAAGCCGCGCGCGCCGGGGAAGCCGGACGGGGTTTTGCGGTGGTCGCCTCTGAAGTCCGGGCCCTTGCGCTGCGATCATCGGAGGCCGCGACACGCATTGCCGCCTTGATTGCCACTTCGGCTGGGCAGGTGGAGCAAGGCGTGGGCCTTGTTTCCAAAACCAGCGAGTCGCTGTCTGATATCAACGGGTTCGTCACGGAGATCGACCAGATGGTCGCCAGCATCGCAACCGCCGCCCGCGAGCAGGCAGCAGGCTTGACGGAAATCAACTCGGCAATCGGGAATCTCGACGAAGTAACACAGAAAAACGCCGCCATGTTCGAAGAAACCAACGCCGCAACGCAACTGTTGTCCAACGAGGTTCAGTCACTCAGCGGAACCACCCAAGCGTTTCAACTAAGCGAAGAAACGAAGAACACGAACGCGGATTCAGTACAAAAACTCGCGTCGTGAGAGAGCGCTGATTAACCAACGGCAACACGTGGGCGCCCAGCGGCTTCTACGGTGATGGTCGCCTCGACAAAAATGTCGCGCGATTCAACGCCGGCCGTGCGGATATCGCGCTCGACTTTGATCTGAATGTCGGCAGCGCCCGCAGCGATGGCCTGTTCCTGCGCAGCCTGTCGCAGGTCATCCTCCAGCAAGGCCAGAGCGGCATCCTGATCGGCGAAATCAATGGGTCCATCGGCCAGATGTACCCGGTATTTGCCCTCACTGGGTGACGTGACCGTTCCGCTCCGGCGCATCGTCACACGCCCCACAACAGCGCCGATCGCGTTGGCGACCCCAGCGTACTGAGGCAAGATCATCTGAGTGCCCAACCTTGCTCCGACAGCCGGGTAATAGGTCTGGGCCGACGCGCCCAATCCAACAACCGGTACATTCAGACCTATATCCATCCGCAACAACCCGCGATGGTTCGACAGTCCGCGCCGGGTCAATTCGTGGCGGGCCAAAATATCTGCCGACCCGGCAAAGCCGTGCTCTTCTTCTTCGAAAACGGTTTCCAGCACGGCATCGACTGTCTGTTCGGTCAACTGATCGACGATGATCTGCGCCATCACGTCCGGATCACGCGCCAAGGCGTGGCCAGACCCTGTTCGTCTGCGCCCAAACACCTCAAGTGCTTTTCGCGCAGCATCCACATCCCACGCTTCGCTACGCCCCAAAACGTGGCTCGCATCCGTGGGCGTTATTCCTGACATTTGAACCAACCCCTGCTCGACCAATCGCCGCAAAGCACCCTGCTCAATGCGAGCAAGCACAACATGCTCCAATGGAAGAACCTGATCACCTATCCGCGCCATCAGGGTTTCTTCGCGCGCGCCCAACCCATGCGCCGCCACCCCTGGCACTGCGCGTACAAACCGCCCGTCATGCTCGGCCGGTGTGGCACTGCGCAGCTGTTGATCCAGCACGCGGTGCACGACATCAGGCGCGACATGCGCCAGCAGTGCAATTGGCAAAACCCGCCGAGGCCCCAAGGTCACCCCGCCGGTCAAGCCTTCCGACACGAAATGGACCTCGCTGTCACCGCCCAGTCCTTTGGTCCGCATCGCCACGGCCTCGACCATCGTGCGGTATGCACCCACCCGTGCGCCCGCCGGATCAATCGCTGGGCGCCCATCCTTCAAAACGGCAACATCTGTCGTTGTTCCACCGATGTCGCTGACCACCGCGTGATCAATGCCTGTTAACCAGCGCGCACCGACGATTGACGCAGCAGGCCCGCTCAAGATTGTTTCGATCGGGGTTTGACGCGCCTGAACACTCGAAATCAACGCCCCATCCCCACGCACCACCATCAGCGGCGCCGCTATCCCCAGATCGGCAAGCGTGTCTTCTGCGCGACCAATCAAACGGTCGATCATACCGATCAACCGCGCATTCAGCACAGCCGTCATGGCGCGTTTTGGGCCGTTCAATTTGGCCGACAACTGGTGCGAAGCAGAGACCGGTCGCGTGCTGCGTTCTGCCACCAAAGCTGCTGCGCGCACCTCATGGGCGGGGTTTCGCGTGGCAAATTGGCTGGCCACTGCAAAACCGCTCACCTCAGCACCGTGCGCGTCTATGAAAGCGCAAATCGCGTTCTCATCCAACGGTTCGGCCTCGCCACCTGCATGATTGTGCCCGCCGGCACAGATCAAAACCGGATCACCCTTCAGCGCATCGGCGAGACCCTGAGTTTCCAGATCGCGCGCCTTGAACCCGATATAGATCAGGGCGACGCGCCCGCCCTGTCCTTCCACCAGCGCATTGGTCGCAAGCGTCGTCGACAGCGATGCCATAGAAATCTGATGCGCTTCGATCTTGGATTGCGCCAGCACGTCACGTACCGCCGCGCCGACGCCTACGGCCAAATCTTCCCGTGTGGTCAATGCCTTGGCCCATGCCAAAACCTCGATCTCGTCCCGGATCAAAACAGCATCCGTATAGGTGCCGCCGGTGTCCACGCCCAACAGCACAGCCATCGGTCTCTCCTTTTTCACTGCGTTCGGATGTAGCGATCTATGCGCCAGATGCCAGCCTTATTGCGTCACAGATCGGCCAATTGCGCCATCGCCCAGTGGGCCGCGTCTCTCACCGTTTCATCCGCGTCTTCTGTCAGCGCCTGCGCCCGCTCACGTAAACACGGGTCTCCCGAATTCCCGATTGCATACAATACGTTGCGGATAAAGCGGTTACGCCCGATACGCTTGATCGGAGAACCAGAGAACAAGGTTCTGAACGCCGCGTCATCCAACTGAGCCAGATCCGCAAGCCGTGGTGCGGTCAATTCAGCGCGCGCGCTCAATCGAATATCCCGTGCTGCGACGGCAAACTTGTTCCAGGGACAGACCGCAAGACAATCGTCACAACCGTAAATCCGATTACCCATCTTGGCCCGCAGCTCCACATCAACCGGCCCCTCATGCTCAATCGTCAAATAAGAAATGCAGCGCCGCGCATCGAGCTGATAAGGTGCCGGAAATGCAGCCGTCGGGCACACATCAAGGCACGCGCGGCACGTTCCGCAATGATCGCTTTCCGGCACATCCGGTTCCAGCTCCAGCGTCGTAAAAACAGAGCCTAAAAAGACCCAATTCCCCATATCACGGCTGACCAAGTTGGTATGTTTGCCCTGCCATCCCAGTCCCGCCGCCTGCGCCAGTGCCTTTTCGGGAACCGGCGCTGTGTCCACAAACACCTTCACCGCGCCGCCGCCTTCCGCAATCAGCCAACGTGCCAACCGCTTGAGACGTTTCTTGACGACATCATGATAATCACGCCCCTGCGCATAGACGGATATGGCGCCACGATCCCGCGCACCCAAAATCTCCAGCGGATCATGCTCAGGTGTATAGCTCTCGGCCAGCATCACCACAGACCGCGCCTCCGGCCAAAGTGCAGCAGGGTTGCCCCGCCAATGCATCCGCTCGGCCATCCACCCCATCTGACCATGATACCTGGCTTCCACAAAGGCCGCCAACCGCTCAGGCACCTCAGGCACGGAACCTGGCGTACAGATTCGCGCCGCGACAAACCCCTCCTGCAGAGCCTGCGCGATCAGACGCGCCTTCAGACCCTCTGACATACTTCCTTTCGCCCCAAATACCTTCGGGGGGCGCCGCAAGGCGCGGGGGCAGACAGCCCCCTCCACATAGATGCGTCAGAAATCGAGGTCATTGTAATGCCGAGGCGGCGGAAACCCGGACACCTGATCCGCCAAAATACTGCGAAACGCGGGACGCGATTTCACCTTGGCATACCAATCCTTGACGGCCTCGCTCCGATTCCAGTCCACATCCGAAATGTAATCAAGGCTCGACACATGTGCCGCTGCCGCAAAATCCGCCAAGGTCATCACGTCGCCCGCCAACCAACGCCGATGATCCAGCAGCCATTGCATGTAGTCCAGATGATACTTGATCGCCTTGGCCCCCGCCTTGATCGCGGTGCTGTCGGGATAGCCTTTGCCCATCACCTTCTTGTTGACCCGCTCGTACAACAGCTTTGACGTCACTTCAGAATGAAACTTGTCATCAAACCAGTTCACCAGCCGTCGCACTTCCAGCCGGGCCACCGGGTCTTTGGGCAGCAATGCGGGCTCCGGGCGCGTTTCTTCGATGTATTCACAAATCGCCGCACTCTCGGTCATCGTCACACCGTCAAGCTTGAGAACAGGCACCTTGCCCGCCGGATTTCGGCGTAGAAAATCGCTGCTGGGCTCCCAGTAGCGTTCCTCAACCAGCTCCACCTCGATCTTTTTCTCCGCAAGGCTCAGACGCACCTTGCGGCAGAAGGGGGACAAAGGAAAATGATACAAGCGCGCCATAGTGCAATTCCAAACTGTCGGTCTGTTGATCGTCAATGCCTGTTCAGTGTGGGTTTTTCAACTCTCGAAACAGTCCGCGCGCCCATCCACGCGAATCGTCGCCGCACCGTCCAGCACCTGTTGCGCACGCTTGCGCACAAAATCCGACGGCGACGAGGCCGAACGCCCCTTGGGATCCGGTAACAGCGCCGCCAGACGCGCCGCCTGTGCCGCCGTCAGCTTGTCGGGCGTGGTCTCAAAATAATGTTCGGCCGCCGCCTTCACGCCAAAAACCCCCTCATCGAACTCTGCCACATTGAGATAAACCTCGACGATCCGCCGCTTGGACCACAGGGCCTCCAGCAGCGGGGTCATCAACGCCTCCATCGCTTTGCGCGTATAGTTACGCCCGTGCCAGAGATAGACGTTCTTGACGACCTGTTGACTCAGCGTCGACGCCCCACGTGTTCCACCCTCATCAATCGCCTTTTTGATCGCTGGCAGGTCAAACCCCCAATGGGTACAGAAATTGGCATCTTCCGCCGCAACCACCGCACGGGCCATCACTGGCGCGATCTGCTCCATCGGCACCCATGTTTGCTCTATTCCGCCCAACCGGCGGCTTTCCTGCCACATATAGAGCGTGGTCGGCGGATTGATGAACCGCCACAGCAAAGTCAGCACGACAGCGAGCAAAAACAGCACCGCCAATGCCCGCAAGCCCCACCACAAGATCATCTTGCGTGCGGTCTGAAGCCGTGTGGGCTTGGCTTTGGCCCGTGTTCTGCTCTTTTTTGCCATGCGCCAGCTATAGGCACGCGTGAGAGGCTTGTGAACCTCTCACTTGCTGTTTTATTCGGCCGGAACGGCTGTCTCTTCCACGCTCAGCGGGACAGGCAGATGCACCAGCATCTCCTTTGGGCAAACCTGCACGAAATGCTGCTGCTCAATGTCCCAATGCTGCAGAATGTCGGCGGCTTTGCGACTGCCGGTTTCATCCAGATGCATCCGGATCAACGTTTCCAGCTGGTCCATCCAATGCGGCACTGTCACGGGGCAAGTGACCAGCGTTTCCATATTCATCAATGCAGGCGCCTTGCCCGACGGATCATACAGATACGCCATCCCCCCGGTCATCCCGGCACCAAAATTGGCCCCGATCTCCCCAAGGATCACCGCAACGCCGCCGGTCATGTATTCACATCCGTTTGACCCACAGCCTTCGATCACCACAGACGCGCCGGAGTTACGCACCGCGAACCGCTCCCCCGCGCGACCAGCGGCAAAGAGATAGCCGTCCGTCGCACCATAAAGCACGGTATTGCCGATAATCGTATTCTCGGACGCCTCGATCGGGCTCGCCATCGGTGGGCGCACGACGATCATTCCCCCCGACAACCCCTTGCCGACGTAATCATTGGCATCCCCCGACACCTCCAGTTTCAACCCCGGTGCGGCAAAGGCTCCCAACGACTGACCGGCAGAGCCCGACAGCTTCACCGTCAGGTGGTCACGCTGCAACGAGTTGCGCATCCCGAATTTGCGCACAATGTGGCTGCTGGTACGCGTGCCCACTGTCCGGTGCGTGTTCTGCACTGCGTAGGACAGTTGCATTTTTTCGCCTTCCTCAAGGAACCGATGCGCGTCGCGCACGATTTCTGCATCCAGCGTATCGGGCACCGCGTTGCGCGGCTTGTTGCGGTCATAGACAATCTCGGAGGCACCATCGACCGTGATCAACAGCGGGTTGAGATCCAGATCATCCAGATGCGCCGACCCACGGCTGACCTGCGTCAGCAAATCCGCCCGGCCAATCACATCATCCAGCGACTTTGCTCCGATGCTGGCCAGAATTTCACGCACTTCGGTGGCATAAAAGGTGATCAGATTGACGACCTTATCGGCATTGCCGGTGAACTTGGCGCGCAAGCTTTCGTCCTGCGTACACACGCCGACGGGGCAGGTGTTCGATTGGCACTGCCGCACCATGATGCAACCCATCGCGATCAGCGCGGCCGTGCCGATGCCGTATTCCTCGGCCCCCAGCATTGCCGCCATAACGATGTCGCGCCCGGTGCGCAAACCACCATCCGTGCGCAGCGTGATCCGGTCGCGCAGGTGGTTCATGGAAAGCACCTGATGCGCCTCGGTCAGACCCATTTCCCACGGCAGACCCGCATATTTGATCGACGTCGCGGGCGACGCACCTGTGCCACCGTTGTGTCCTGAAATCAGGATCACATCGGCCTTGGCCTTGGCGACACCGGCTGCAATCGTCCCAACGCCGGAACTGGCCACCAGCTTTACCGTCACCTTGCAGCGCGGGTTGATCTGTTTGAGGTCATAGATCAGCTGCGCCAGATCCTCGATGGAGTAGATATCATGGTGCGGCGGTGGGCTGATTAGCGTGACACCCGGCGTCGAGTGGCGCAGGCGCGCAATCAACTCGGTGACCTTCATGCCCGGCAACTGCCCCCCTTCGCCCGGCTTTGCGCCTTGCGCGACCTTGATCTCCAATTCCTCGCATTGGTTCAGGTATTCCGCCGTCACGCCAAAACGCCCCGACGCCACCTGCTTGATCTTGGCAGATGGGTTGTCGCCGTTGGGCTCGGGGTGGAAATGCGCGGGATCTTCACCGCCCTCGCCACTGTCTGATTTGGCCCCGATCCGGTTCATCGCCACGTTCAGCGTTTTATGCGCCTCCGGGCTCAATGCGCCCAGCGACATGCCCGGCGTCACAAACCGTTTGCGGATCGCGGTAATGCTCTCCACCTCTTCAATCGGAATCGCCTTGCCCAGCGGTTTGATCTCCAACAGGTCACGCAGATGAATGGGCGGGTTGCTTTTCATCTTGGTCGAATACTGCTTCCACATCTCATAAGAGGCTCTATTGCAGGCCATTTGCAGCATATGCATAGATGTGGCTTCCCACGCGTGGGTCTCACCGCTGGTCCGTGCCTTGTAGAACCCGCCGATGGGCAGCACCGATTGCGGCCCCGACCAACCCTTGGCGTGGACGCCTTCGGCTTTCTTCTGAATGCCCCAGATGCCAATGCCGGAAATCCGGCTGGTCATGCCGGGGAAATACTCCGCACACATCGCGCGTGACAGCCCAACCGCCTCAAAGTTCAGCCCACCGCGATAGGAGGAAACGACCGAAATCCCCATCTTGGCCATGATCTTCAACAGACCCTGATCAATCGCGAGCCTGTAGCGGTCAATCGCCTGCGTTAGGCTCACATCCAGCAGCCCACGATCAATGCGGTCAGCCAGCGAATCCTCGGCAAGATAGGCGTTCACGATGGTCGCACCACAGCCGATCAGCACGGCGAAATAATGCGGGTCCACACATTCCGCCGACCGCACGTTCAGCGATGTAAATGTGCGCAAGCCTTTGCGGATGAGGTGACTGTGCACCGCCGATGTCGCCAGGATCATCGGCATCGCCACGCGGCCTTCTCCCGACATATGGTCAGTCAGCACGATATGCCCGGCACCCGACCGCACCGCATCTTCGGCTTCGGCCCGGATACGCGCGAGCCCCGCACTCAGGTTTCCGTCACCCGGCGCAAAGGTGCAATCAATGGTCACCAGATCGGCGTTGAAGTGCTTTACCAGCTCATCAAACTGCGCGTTGCCCATGAACGGGCTATCGAGGGTCAGAATCTCGGTTTGGCTGCTGTCCTCGTCCAAAACGTTCTTGAGGTTGCCGAACCGGGTTTTCAGGCTCATCACCCGGTATTCGCGCAAGCTGTCGATGGGCGGGTTTGTCACCTGACTGAAGTTCTGCCGGAAGAAATGGCTCAGTGGACGGTATTGGCCGGACAATACAGCAGACGGAGTATCATCCCCCATGGAGGCCAGCGTTTCTTTGCCATCTTCCGCCATTGGCGCCAGAATTTGTTCCAGTTCTTCAATAGTATAGCCAGCAGCCACCTGCCTGCGGCGCAGTTCTTGCCCACTGAAGATCGGCTTTTCCGTCACGTCGGCCAAAGCGTCTTCCAGATCGTTGATTTTGCCAACCCATTCGCCAAAGGGTTGCGACGCTGCCAGCTTGTCCTTGATCTCTACATCATGGAAAAGCTGGCCCTTTTTCATGTCAACGGCCAGAATTTGCCCCGGTCCCAAGGCCCCTTTTTCCTGAATGCGGGCTTCGTCCAGCGGCACCATGCCCGCCTCCGATCCGGCGATCAGAATGCCATCATTCGTCACCACATAGCGCATCGGACGCAGCCCGTTCCGGTCCAGTCCCGCACAAACCCAACGCCCGTCGGTCATTGCCAAAGCGGCCGGTCCGTCCCACGGCTCCATAACGGAGTTGCAATAGGAGTACATGTCACGCCACGCCTGCGGCAATTCCACCGCCTGCTTGGACCAGGATTCCGGCACCAGCATCGTCTTGGCCATCGGCGCGTTGCGCCCCGCGCGCACCAGCACCTCGAACACCGCATCCAACGCCGCGCTGTCGCTGGACCCCGCCGCCACGATCGGCTTGATGTCTTCGGCCATGTCCCCAAACGTCGATGACGCCATGCGAATTTCGTGGCTCTTCATCCAGTTCAGGTTGCCCTTCAGCGTGTTGATTTCGCCGTTATGCGCTAGCATGCGGAACGGCTGTGCCAGCCACCACTGCGGGAAGGTGTTTGTCGAATAGCGCTGGTGATAGATTGCAAAGGCGCTTTCGAAGCGCTCATCCTGCAGGTCAGGGTAAAACTCCGCCACGTCCTGCGCCAGCATCATGCCTTTGTAGATGATCGACCGGCATGACAGCGAAGCAATGTACAAGGACGGCACCTGTGCCGCCAGTGCCGCCTTTTCGATCCGGCGACGGATCACGTACAGCTCACGCTCAAAGGTTTCCTCGTCCACGCCCTTGATGTTGGAAATCAAGATCTGCTCGATTTCGGGCCGTGTCGCGTTGGCCTTTTCGCCAAGCACGGAAATGTTCACCGGCACATGGCGCCAGCCGTAGATATAATAGCCCATCCGCAGCACTTCGGTTTCCACGATCGTGCGGCAGGTTTCCTGTGCTGCGAAATTCGTGCGCGGCAAAAACACCTGCCCCACCGCCATCAGCAATTCCGGTTTGGGTTGATGCCCGGTGCGGCGCACCTGATCGTAGAAAAACGGTGCTGGGATCTGAACATGAATACCCGCGCCGTCGCCGGTTTTGCCATCCGCATCCACAGCCCCGCGGTGCCAGATCGCTTTGAGCGCGGCAATCCCACTTTCCACAACTGTCCGGCTCGCCTTGCCGTCGATGGACACCACCAGCCCAACGCCGCAGGAAGAATGTTCCTCATCCGCGGAATACAAACCATTCTCGGCCATGAATGCGCGTTTGGCTTCTTCGCGGGCCACCCAGGCGTCATCATATTTGGTCATGTGGTCTCTCCTTGTCCGGATGTGAACATTTCGATTGTTTCTTGAGTCGTCATTTTGCGATGTGTCCCTGCAAGGCTGTACCCCTGCGGGCATTTGTCGACGAAGAATTCCAGCTTCAGCGGGGCATCGGCTGCGTTTTCAAACAGCCCTGCCGCCAGATTTCGCGCGCCGTCATGCACCGTTTTGTACCAGAGCGTCGATCCGCAAGTGCCGCAAAAGCCCCGTTCAGCCCATTCCGAAGACCGATAGCTTTGCGTCGGTCCGCTGACCGTTTCACTGTCGGGAACGGTGGCGAGTGACATGAACATACCGCTGGTATGACGACGGCACATGTCGCAATGGCACGCGCGCACGATGGGATTGTCCACCTGCGCCGTTACGGTCACCGCCCCGCACAGACAACGCCCCTGAACGGCACGGCTCATTGCGTGACCCCGCAATCAAACAACCCGGCGCGCGTCAGGAAGCCCGGTGATCCGGGGCGATGCACTTGCATCAACCCTGTGGGATAGGTTTCCGTTTCACCTGCAAAGGCCATCCGCTCCAATGACGGGACAATCACATCGAAGTCCCGCGCTAGATAAATCACGTAATCCAGCTCAAAGACGCCGTAGGGTGCCGGCATATAGACCCGTCGCTCGGACCGGCCCAGAAGATAGACCTCGCCCGCATCCGACACCGCCTGCCCGGTCAATGTCAGGTCTTCGGTGCTGCGCACCGTGCCCTGATAGTAGCCGACATCGACGGTCAACATTGTCTCTGAACGGTCACGGTTGGTTTGACGCAGCTGCGTCATATCGAAGGGGTCAATGATGGATGTGGTTTTGGTGTGTCCCGGCCCGTCGAGCCCAACCCAGGTTGATTGCCGCAAATCAGCGCTGAATTGTTCCGCCGCGACAAGTTGATTCTGAATAGCGCTGACCATACGGAACGTGCCGTCGGTGCAGGTGTAGTGGCTGATTACAGCACAATTCCGCAATTGATACGTGCGGAACGCAGTGCACCCCTGTGTGTCCTGCGCGACATAGGCCTCGGGCGCTTGCGACGCTTGCATCGGCACGCTTTGTGCTTGCGCGCCTGAAATCTGCGCAAATACACCAAGCGCGAAAGCCAGACCTGTCGTTAATCGCAATTTCATCTTCATCCACCGTTCAGGTCAGCACCGCTGTCCTTAATGAATTGTTGCCATGCACATTGCACTGGCGTTGAATCGACACCTTATTCCGCTGCAATTGCCGCCGCTCCGAACCGCTCCAGAATGGCCTGCGCACAATCTCGGCCATCCTTGATCGCCCAGACCACCAGCGATGCACCACGCACAATGTCGCCCACTGCGTAAACGCCGTCCATGTCGGTGGCACCCGTCACGTATTCCGTTTTGATCGTGCCCCAGCGGGTCACCGGCAACTCGGGCTGATCCCACAAAACCGGCAAAGCTTCGGGCTCAAATCCCAGCGCCATGATCACGATGTCCGCGTCTTCGACATAGTCTGCGCCCTCGATCACTTCGGGCGCCCTGCGGCCCGTCGCATCCGGCGCGCCAAGGCGCATCTTTTGCACCATGACCCCCGTCACACGCCCTGCGGCCGCGGCTGGATCTGCAACATCTGTCACCGCCAGATCGGTCGTAAACCCCTTGGGCGCGCTCAGCCATTCAAAGATTACACCCTCTTCTTCGGCGTTCTGCACTTCGCGTTGCGAGCCGGGCATGTTTTCTCGGTCACGGCGGTACAGACATTTGACCGACAAAGCCCCCTGCCGCACAGAGGTGCGCACGCAATCCATCGCCGTATCGCCGCCCCCAATGACAACGACCCGCTTGCCTTCCGCGTTCAAGGCACCGGAATCGAACTCAGGCACGGCATCTCCAAAGCTCTTGCGGTTACTCGCAGTCAGGAAATCAATCGCCCGCACCACACCTTCCGAGGTACTGCCATGTGCTTGAATCTCGCGGGATTTATAGACGCCTGTTGCGATAATGACCGCGTCATGTTGCGAGCGTATGTCCGCAAAGCTGATGTCTTCTCCTACGGTGCAGTTCAATTTGAATGTAACCCCGCCCTGCGCCAGTTGATCGTTGCGCCGCGTGACCACGTCTTTCTCAAGCTTGAAGCCGGGAATACCGTATGTCATCAGGCCGCCCGCGCGATCATAGCGGTCATAAACCGTTACCTGAACACCGGCTCTGCGCAGAACATCCGCCGCGGCCAGTCCACCCGGCCCAGCGCCGATGATTCCAACCGATTCCGCGCGTTCTTGAGTAGGCGAAATCGGCAGTACCCAGCCCTTTTCCCACGCAGTGTCCGTAATGTATTTCTCGACCGCTCCGATCGTTACGGTGCCGTGGCCAGATTGCTCGATCACACAGTTGCCTTCACACAGCCGATCCTGTGGACAAATCCGCCCGCAAATCTCGGGAAAGGTGTTTGTCGCCTGACTGACTTCATAGGCTTCCTGCAGCCGCCCTTCAGCCGTCAACCGCAGCCAATCAGGGATGTTGTTGTGCAAAGGACAGTGCGACTGACAGTATGGAACGCCACACTGGCTGCACCGGCTGGATTGCTCTTTGGCCTTGGCGTCAGCATACTCCGCATAAATCTCGTGGAAGTCTTCCTTGCGCGTGCTCGCATCCCGCTTATCAGGCATAACGCGATCGACGGTCACAAATTTCAACATTGGTTGCTTCGCCACAGCCCGCACTCCTCCAAATCTCAAGACCCGAAGCCCTACACGATCCCAAAGACACAATAAAGGCAGCAGTGCTGACCTAAATAGACATTTTTTCAATGTTGAGGCGCGCTTAGTAGTGATGACCGCCATATTTTAAGTCCGATTCGGACGTAAATTGCAACTTTTTATTTGATTTCTTATAGTTATACAGATGGCATCCAATGCCAGACCCGAGCGGCCTCCAATGACGTTATTCACGCTTTTTCTCATCGCAGCCATTCAAGGCCTGACAGAGTTCTTGCCAGTATCGTCATCGGGGCATCTGATTCTCTTGCCCGTCATGATGGGCGGCCCCGATCAGGGGCTGACGATAGATGTAGCCGTCCATGTCGGAACGCTCTTTGCGGTGGTCATTTACTTCTGGGCCGACGTTAAAATCGCAGCCGTCGGCACGCTAAGACTGGCGCGCGGGAAGGTCGACACGCAAGGGGCGTTTCTCGCTCTGTGTCTGGCCCTCGCGACTGTGCCGGTGGTTATCGCCGGGTTCATCATCAAACTGACAGGGTTGGATGAACTGATGCGTTCGGTTGCGGTCATCGGCTGGACGATGCTGGGCTTTGGCCTCGTCCTTTACTGGGCCGACAAAACCGGAGCGCAAGACCGCACCGCGGCCCAATGGACGCTGAAGGACGCCGTCATCATGGGCCTTGCTCAAGTGCTAGCCTTGATCCCCGGCACCTCGCGGTCGGGCATCACAATTACGGCCGGCCGCAAGCTTGGCTATGACCGCCAAGGGGCGGCCAAACTGGCGATGCTGATGTCGATCCCCACAATCGCGGCCTCCGGCGTATTGCTCGGTGTGGATGTCATCGAAGAGGCGAATTGGGCCCTCGCCCGGCAAGGGTTGATCGCCGCGGGTTTTGCATTTGCTGCAGCCCTGCTTGCACTGTCGCTTATGATGCGGTTGTTGCGCAGCGTCAGCTTTACGCCCTACGTGGTGTATCGCGTGCTACTGGGTCTTGTTTTGCTGGCCTATGCCTACGGCTAGGTGCGCAGGTTCTTGGCAGAATTCTTGATGGCGTCATACTGGCCTGACGGACGGAACCGCCACAGGTAATCAGGCAACACCGCTTCCATGGCAACCGGGGTGATCCCCAATTCCGCGAAACCCATCGCTCCGTCGGATACGACATTATCATGCGCAAGGTTACGCACCTGATCCCGCGTGATCTGCGCCGGGATCAAACCAAGTGAAAGTGTGTTCATCATATCGAACATGAACCCCATGATCCGCGCAAAAAAGAACGGAATATTCACGATGGCCCGACGACGGTGAATGACCATCAGCATGGTCTGCATCAACTTGTGGAACGTGGCCACTTCGGGACCGCCCAACTCGTAGATACCCGGCTCCACCTTACGGGTCAGTGCGACCTCGGCGGCTTGGGCCACATCGTCAACGTAAACCGGCTGAAACAGCGTGTCTGCACCTACAACCGGCAGCACGGGGCCAAGCCGGGTCATCGACGCAAAGCGGTTAAAGAACTGATCTTCCGCGCCGAAAATGATCGATGGCCGCAGGATAACGGCATCCGGCATATGAGCCAGAACGCCTGCCTCGCCTTGCGCCTTGGTTTGCGCATATGTGCTGTCCGATGTGTCCGATGCGCCGATGGCAGACACTTGAACCATCTTGGCAACACTCTGTTCGGCCGCAATACGTGCGATCCGCTCTGCCCCTTCGGCCTGCACCGCGTCAAAGCTGTTCTTGCCCGCTTCGGCCAATATCCCAACGCAATTCACAACCGCATCCGCACCCAGCATCACATGACGTACGGACGCATCATCGCGAATATTGCAAAACACCGGCTCGACCTGTCCAACAACTCCGTAGGGTTTCACAAACAATGCTTCATTTGGATGCCGCACCGCGACGCGCACACGCCAACCTGCTTTGGCCATTCGGCGGGCAATATAACGCCCCACAAAACCGGAACCGCCGTAGATCGTGACAAGCTTGGACATTTGCGCATCCTTTGTGAACTTCCATACCGGATGTACCTTCCGAGGGCTCTTGAAACAAGGCGCAAAACCGCGCAGATGGTCTAGGGTGTTCCGAAAGCGACCGGACCGGATCAATTCCAATCCTAACGCGGGCGACAGCGCGCTAAACGCCCCTAAGTCATGCCCGCAACAAGGCACAAAACGCTCATCAGAATCCGTTTGACACGCCCTGATGATGAGCTTAAACGCAGGCTTCACGACACCTGCCCAGGTGGCGGAATGGTAGACGCGCTAGCTTCAGGTGCTAGTACTCGCAAGGGTGTGGAGGTTCGAGTCCTCTCCTGGGCAGCACTATTCGGCCGAAGAGAAGATCAGGATCGTCCTAGCCGGTTTGCGGAGCGCAGAGAACATCGCCGCGTTGTGCCGCCGAGCCGATGACTGCTTGAGAGGAGAACTGGGCGGTCGGGGCACAACTGAAATCAGGTGCCCGGAGTCAGTCTTGGACTTTAGTCCATAGAAAAACCGTCTCAGTATGGCCATCTGAAGCTTATGACCAAGATATCAGGCTATTTCGTGCGCGGATTGCGCTCATTGTCCATCCAGTTTCTCGCCGCTGGCGGTTTGGTGATGGCTGTGGCCGCCTATGCGGTCGGGACTTGGGTGTCTGATCGGATCGAACGGGGCGTCGTTCAAAATTCCGGCGCATCAGCGGCTCTCTATATTGAGAGCTTGATCCCGAACCGGAGTTTCATTGATGAAGATGAATCGACCGTTTCCGACGCCGCGCGTCTGGCGCTTCGCAAGGCCTTCAGCGAGGGCATACTGAGCGAAAGCGTCGTCACGTACAATATCTGGGGTAAGGATGGGGAAGTTCTTGATTCATTTCGACCTGATTTGCGTGGGCGGAAATTCGAACCTTCAGAGGCGCTGCTCATGGCGTGGGCCGGTGAGGTTGCCTCTCAATTTCAAGACATCGAAATACAGGCCGACCATCCCGAAAGCACCTTGGGCGTGCCTTTGTTGGAAGTTTATGTTCCCATTCGGGACGCATTTACCGGACAGGTGCTGGCCGTTGTCGAGTTCTACCAGCGCGCAGAACAACTTGCTGCTGAGCTTGAAAAGGCGAGAAACGACAGCTGGATGCTGGTTCTGCAGATTTTTGGCCTGAGCGGCGCTGTTCTTTTCATTATTGTTCATGCGGGCAGCCGCCAAATCGAAAGACAGCGTGAACAACTCAAGGTCAGGCTCGCCGAAAGCCAGAGGTTGTCAAAACACAATGACGCACTGCGAGAACGCGTTATGCGCGCGGCCCAGCGGTCCACAGCGCAATCAGAAAAGATCATGCAGCGCATAGGCCATGATCTTCATGATGGTGTCGCGCAGCATCTGTCTCTGGCAAGCCTCAGGCTGGAAGGTGCGGGGCTCGGCGCTTCGGATGATGCCGAAACAGTGACGACTGCTTTGTCGAACGCGATGACCGAACTGCGCGCGATATCTCGCGGCTTGGCACTTCCCGATTTGGCGACCCTCAGTCTTGACGGCTGCATTGCACAGGCGGTGAGTGACCATAACAAGAGCTTTGGAACAAACGCGAAGCTGGTGGAGGAAACGAAGGAGAGAACCGAGGTCTCCTACGCCACAAAGCTTTGCATTTACCGGTTCCTGCAAGAAGCTCTGGCCAATGCCAATCGCCATGCAAATGCAACATCAGTCGAGGTCCGGGTCAGTGTGGAAAACGGCAGGGTTAAGGTTGTCGTTTCCGACGATGGGCAAGGTTTCGAGACGCAATCACAGTCGGGGCTAAGAGAGGATGGTGGTCAGGGACTTGTGGGATTGGCGGACCGGGCTGCCACTTTGAACGGTCAGATCGACATCGACACCGCGCCGGGTGTCGGCACCACAATCACATTGCGTTTGCCGCTGATGGAGGAAAAGCCATGACCATTCGCATTTTGGTCGCTGATGACCATCCAATTTACCGTGACGGCGTTGTGAAAAGTCTGGAGGAAACCGGAGATTTCCGGGTCGTGGCGACGGCCGCTACTGCCGACGAGGCCGTGCTCATGTCCGAACAGAAACATCCCGATATTGCGCTGCTGGACTTATCGATGCCGGGCGGCGGGCTCGTAGCGGTCAGAAAGATCGCCGCAGCCGCAAGCGCAAAACACATCGCGATGCTGACCGTTTCCGAAGAAGACGAAAACGTTGCGGATGCGCTTCGGCTTGGGGCAATCGCATATATTCTGAAGGGCGTTTCCGCAAGCGAACTGCGCAATGTGCTGAAAGGTGTGGCCAGGGGCGAGCCACATGTTTCACCAGCTTTGGCATCCAAGGTGCTGACGTTCATGTCTCAGGCGGACCAGAGCAAAACAGCGACGCCGGTGGATGATTTGACCAAGCGGGAAGAGGATATTCTGCGACTGGTCGCAACGGGGCAAAGCAACAAGGAAGTCGCGGCAACGCTTGGCCTGCAGGAAAAGACGGTCAAGCATTACATGACGGTCATTATGGGAAAGCTCCATGCCCGCAACCGTGTTGAAGCGGCGTTGATCGCGCATGATGTCTGGCGCGATAAAGACTAGAACAGACGCGCGAAGGCACTGACGGTTCCGCCGCGCGCTTTGGTGATCGGTCTTTGAGAGGTCTGGCTACTTCGACATGCGAAATGTCGCGTTAAACGCGACGGTCACACGGTCTTCGTCGGTCTCGTTCGGATACACCCAATGGACCAGATACGACGGGAACAGGATCATTTCACCTGGCTCCGGTCGGATTGACTTCTTGGCGCTGAACGCGGGTGCCTTCAAAATGCGCCAGTTCGGCAGATCGCTCCGCGGGTTGAGAAACTCGATTTTTCCAGATTTGCCGATTTCGACCTCCGGCTGTGAAACGTAATACACACCCGACCAATGCGCGCCCGGATGTGTATGCGGCGCGTTCATCCCACCAGGCGGGTTGCTATTCATCCAGGCAAACATCTTGAGTTTGTAGGTTCTTGGATCGACTTTGGTGTTGATCTGGGCTGTTGCCTCAAGAACTGCCGTCTCCGCGGCCTCTTTCAGGCGCTGAATGCTGTGCGATTTCTGATCAAACAGATTTCCGGCAGAGTGCCATCCACCGTGATTGGATTTTTCAACGCCCTCGCTTTCAGAGCGCAGACGCTTTTCTTCCGCAAGCAGCTCTTTGTTCAGCGATACCGCACCGGGTATACGAAACCGGAACAGCGGCGTTGAGAAAAGCTTTTCGTATTTGGTTTGTTCGATGGGTTCCATTTTTGATCCAGGCGCTTTGTTCTGTCCGTGGGCTGACACCCGCGCTGTGCGCGCGGATGCCAAGGCCCAAACACTATGTCCGCGATATCAATGCATAGGGTTAATCGTCGCCCTCATCGCCGTCACCATCGCTGTCGCTGTCGCCTTCATCGCCGTCACCACCGCTATCGCCTTCATCGCCATCCTGTCGTCACTGTCACTGTCGCCTTCGTCCCCACTGTCACCTTCGTCGCCTTCATCGCCGTCGCTTTCATCCCCGTCGCTTTCATCTGCGTTGTCATCATCGGAATCGTCATTTTCGTCGTCATTTTCGTCGTCGTCGTTTTCATCGTCATCTGACTCGTCGTCGTCAGACTCGTCGTCCTGCGAGACTTGAATTTCGGCAACACTGATTGATCCGTCATCGTTCAGGTCGCTGCGACCAAGAATACTGCTTGCGCCTCTGACGCCGAATGCAGCTTCGAGTTCACCACGCGACAGTTCACCATCGCCATTGGCATCGACCTCTGAAAACGTGCGATTTTGCGCCAAAGCTGGAAAAGCAGCGACCGCACACAATGACGTCGTCATCAACAGTTGAGAAAGTTTCATTTTTTTACTCCGGTTATCAGCCCGCATTTGGGGGCTCAGGGTTTCCATTGAGACGAAGATGCGCGATCCAGTTCAGGAATAAATCGGGACATGGTCCCAAGCCTACCAAAAATGGTCTTAGATAAATTCGGACCAAGGTCGGATGAACCTTTCTTAATAGTTACACCTGCCGTTTTCTTACCGGTCTTGGATCCAACCTGAAAATGAAAGACAACCCAAGTCGCACAAGCAATTGTTCCCGCTGCGGCAGGGCCTTAGGCTTTTTGGAAATTGGCGAACGTCAGGACCGTCCGCCTACTTCTATTAGATGTCGATACGCTCAGCGATGCTTGGAGCATCCTCTAGTTCAACGCCGAGGTGCCGCACCGTGCTATCGACCTTTGTATGGCCTAGCAGAAGTTGCATAGCGCGCAGGTTGCCGGTCTTGCGGTAAATCTCCGCAGCTTTAGTCCGGCGAAGTGAATGGGTGCCGTAGCCACTCGGTTCCAGACCAATCGCTGTCACCCAGTCACGCACAAGTCGACCGTATTGACGTGTTGAGATATGCGGGCGGTCATGGAAACGGCTTGGAAACATGAACCGGCACCCGATCATCTCAGGTGATCGCACCCACGCAATGACGGTATCTCTCGTGTTTTCAGTGAGTTCAAACTGAACGGGTTTCTTGGTTTTACTCTGGATTATTGAAACGCGTTCACGAACGCGGTCATCTTTGACCAACTCCGTGACGGCGAGTTTGACCAGATCGCAGCCGCGCAGTTTGCTATCAATCGCAACGTTAAACAGCGCAAGGTCGCGAAGATAACCCGCAAGTTCGAGCCGCGCGCGGATGGCCCACACCTGTTTGGGAAGAAGGGGCCGTTTTTGGCCAATGATCCGGCCCTTGTTCCAGGCTTTGTGTTTTGGGGTAACTGCGGGTAGTTGGACTCTTGGCATGTTTTGCCCTCCAATCCTCCCTCCAGGCCCAGACATTAGCACGGCGCTGACGCTGAGAGCATAGCATCGAGTTGAATGGCCGTTGTCCGGAGGCACTAGAACGCATTGTCTCTGCACCTGCATAAGGCTAGGGAGAGCTTTGAGCTTCCGCTGCAAAGACCCGGCATTCGGAGGCAATGGACAGCCCAAAGCGGGCGCGGTCAACGGCCGGTTTGGGCGGGCAGTTTTATTCGAGTTTCCGGTTCAGTCTTCCAACACAGTTTTCAACTTCCCGACCGCCGTATCAAAGCTGTCGTAGACCCCCGGTAGAAAGTATCGGTGGATCGCGTTGTTGAGTGCGATATCGGCTTTGGCTTCGCCGCTACTTGAGGCTCCGACAGTGGCCTTTTCTCGTTCCAAGGCATCAAGAACGGATACAGGCGTCCGGGCGACCACCTGAAGAAGAGCACTGATGGTCAGGTGTTCGATTTGGTTGTTATTTTCCACAGGTCCCACAAAGCGGTCCTTGAAGCCGCTTGTCCCCCAGACCTCGCCAACCGACATCGCGGTTTGGACGTCGTATTGGTAGATGGTTTTCACACTGAAACGGCCCACAAACCCATGTTCGAACACCGGCTGCGCAAGACCGGGTAGTCTCCTTGTGGTCCCAGCCACGACCGTTTGCCATGCCATCAGTGTCGCGGCCTCAACCGACTGAAGTTTTGGCCCATGCTGCAGGCGCCGATCTTCGGGGAGAGACAGAATATAGGTGTGAGACAGGTCCAGAATATCAAACGCGGCATCAAGTGCGGTGTCATCGGCACCGCTGCCAGACCGGTAATCAAGGAAACGCGCATAGGCTTTCGACAGCAGATCAAAGTACGGGCGGCCACGATCATCGGCCACATGCGCGACGATGGCGTATGATGTCCATCCGTTCTTGGCCAATGCGGGCGTGTCCACATCCCAAAACGCAGCTGGAATTGCCGCCCCGTTTGCTGCGGAACGCTGGGAAAGTGCGTTGAGATCTTCGGCGTATGCCAACAGGTTTTCCGCGCTGATCGCTCCGGCCTCAAACCGGGCCAGATGTTCGGTGACACCAGTATCGCCAAGGATGGGCGTCGTGTTCAAGCCCGCGTCTAAAAGTGCCGCGCGGATATCCTCAAGCGAAGCAGACGCCGCGTCCGGTACGACACGTTGTTCAAGATCGACGGGCGGATTTGTCGTGACCTCGAGGATCTCGTTCTCGACGAAAAGGATTGCGGCGAGAACAAAGAGACATGCAACGCCAACAAGACCAGCAAGCCACTTCATGGAGATTTGACTTTGCGCATGGCTGCGTCTTTCGTACCGAACCAGATCAGGACAGATGCTCCGATCAAGCAGGCCGGAATGAGCGACAATGCGATCTTGTAATTGCCGCCGGACAGGTCGAGCATTTCGCCGACAAGCGGCTGGAAGATTACAGCCGAGGCGATGCCGATCATGTTCACAAAGGCAATGATTTTGCCAGCTTGCCCAACAGGTGTGCCGTCCTTTGCCATGGCAAAGGTGAGAACCTGCGCGCCTGAGAAAACACCCCCCAGAAAGAGCGCGCCGCAAAGGAGCAGGACGGACGAAGAGGACGAATAAATTGCAAAGCCAAAGCAAATCGCGGCCAGCGCGGCATTGCTTGCAACAAGCGCCAGGCGCCGACCCGACCAATCTGCGACAGCGCCGGCGGCCACACTTCCCCAAGGCCATGCCCCAAAACACCATCGAGACTGCAAGTTCTGCTGAAACCTGAGAAAGACCATGATCCTGAATGAGGTCGCTCTGGCCCCAATGGCCTCCGAAGACGTTTATGGGCATGTAGTACAGTGCCCCGGACAGGGCGATCACCCAAAGACGCGCGCTGCGGAAAATCTCACCAAACCCATTCAGAAGTGAGGTTCTCGCCACGTGGTCATGCGTGGCGGCGCTTTTGGGAAGGAAGATGAACATCAGGACCGCAAGGAACAAACCGACCCCTCCCGTCCAGAAGAATGCATTGCGCCATCCTGAGGCGACCATGAGGTCTGTCAACAGAACGGCCCCGATCGCCGCCCCGATCATGCCGACCATATTCACGACGCCGGACAGCAATGCGAAGCGTTCTGGGGCGAACTGATGGGTGACCACAAACAGAGCAGACACAAACGCGAATGACGCGCCCAGCCCGGTCAGGAACCGTCCCAGAATTGCGAGCATGGGCGCATCGGCGACGCCGAACAACAGCACTCCGGTCGCGCATGTCGCACAGGCAGGGACAACCAATCGTTTGGCCCCATACCTGTCCAGCAAGGCACCAACGACCAGCTGCATCGGCGCATAAACCCAAAAGAAGACGCTGGATACCGTGCCGAACCGCGCGTTGGACAACTCAAGGTCAGGTGCGATCTGGTCGATGGCGAGGCTCGGCAAAATCCTTGCCACAAACTCGAACAGGAAGAACGCCGCAACAAGACCAAAAGCGATGAGCGCTAAACCGCGCCCATGTGTGTCAGAAACGCTCATACCCGGCGATCTTACCGTCGGCATAGACGCACTGCCCCGCGGCTTGGACGTCCGGATCGGTCCAGTCCACGACCCAATAAACCTTGATGGAGTCGTCATTGATCCAACCCGGCCAGACCGAAATCGCCGCGTTTGGCAGGTCCGTATATTCTGGCAGGTCCCAGAGAGTATCATGGCAGGCTTTTAAGGCGTCCGTCGTCTGACGGTCAAAAGCTGAAGCCACCGTGCAAGTCGCAGCGACGAGGGCCGTGCCAAGAACAATCGATTTGAAGGTTGATGTCATGTGTTTCTCCTATTGCTCCAGAGCTTCGAGGCCGGTTGTGTCGATACCCGACATAATTTCGCGTGCATCTATCCCGTCCGCGCCATGTTTGCGTGCCATGCCCCCCGCGATTGCCGATCCAATCAGGCTGGCCGTTGCCTCGTTCCGCATCTCGGTCTCCCGACATTGAACAAAGCCATAGTCCCAGCCGGTCTTGTAGTCTGCACTCGCGGCGTAGGCCGCCGCATCTTGCTGACGCTGCGCGATCGGATCACCCCCTGCGCGTTTCCCGCTTGGGCATCCGTCGTGATACCCGGCGACGTAACTGGCGGAATACCCATGTTGTCGGAGCGTCTCTTCGCTGGATTGCTGAGAGGCACAGCCAGCAACGCCTATGACGCTGCAGGTCAAAAACAAGGTACGTATCATTCGCTATCTCCATGTGTTGCGCTGGCATCTTCAACATCAATGCCAATCATCCGCTCTATTTCTTTGAACATACGCGTCGCAAATCCGTCTTCCTCGGGTGAGAACGCCTCGACCAGTCTTTGCAATTCTAGCTGCGTCGCGTCGGCAATCCCGGTATCGGACAGATCGGCGCGGGCAACACTAACGAGGCCCGGCGGAAAGCCCATCAGGTCGAGGATATCCGCAGATGGATCACCTGCATATGTAGGAAGCTCTTGAAGCAGGGTCACATATTGCGACAACGCGGCGCGGCGTGGTGGGTCCATGTCTGTGATTGGAACCGGGTCCTTGATCATTGCGTCGGTCACCGTTGCAAGCATTTCCGCGACCCCAAATGCGCGCTCTGGCTCAAGAATATTTTGCGTGTGAACGCGGCGCATCACAAGCGGGTCAAGTACCGCAGAGACAATCGCTTCAGCCATATCGTCAACAGTCTCGATGCCGCCCACAGGCCGGATGCGCTGCAACAGGGACGGATCGGCAAAGATGTCGAGATCGCGGATCGCATCCGACATCAGGTAGCGCAGCGCTGATTTTTGATCGTCGACGTTCACAAAGCCGGTTTCGGTACCGTCAGCAGCCGTCGATACCAGTCCGCCAACCATCTGGTTCACGCTGTCCATAAACCCCAGATAACGGTCGCGCCCCTGATCATAGACGCGCACCATCTGGTTTTCCATGACGGGTGAAGACACGAAAGCATCGGGCAGACTGGAAATAGATGCACGCAACGCGTCCACCCCAGCGCGCGTCGCTGCAATGCGATCAGCGCCAATATTCTCAATCAAGACCGTTGGATCAAACCGTCCAAGCGTTTCGGCGGGCGTCTCGCCAGCCGCCCAGACAAGTTCGGGCCGGTCATAACCGCCCGAGGCAAGCCGATCCAGTTCATCAGCTGTCAGGCGCGGCGTATACCCCCACAAAATCGCATGTTCGTCGTAAGTACCGATCAGAGGAAAGAACTGCTCGGTGCCATCCTCAGGGCGTGCGACGTAGTTGAAGCGCCCATACGCCATGATAGACGCAGTGGAGCCGTTCGCAGCCACGAAATCGGGATCGCGCAATTGGTCAATACTCCATGCCGTTGAGGCCTGATGGTTGTGCCGCAGCCCGAGTGTGTGTCCAACTTCGTGGCTGACAGCGTAACGCAAAATGCGGCCTTGCAACTCTTCTGGCAGCGGCAGGGATCGCGCCCTTTCATCCAGATCAGACATCAGTAGATAGTAGTAATCCGAGAACAGGTTTAGCACTTCCGGCCAGACCAGAATATGCGCTGAGATGATCTCACCGCTGCGTGGATCATGGACGTTGGGCCCAAGCGCATTGGCGATGGGTTGCGCAATCCATCGAATAACATTGTGACGTGCGTCATTGACGGACCAGTCGGGATCTTCCTCCGGTGTCGGTGCGTCCCGCGCAATGATGGCGTTGGTGAAACCGGCGGCTTCAAAGGCAGGTTGCCAGTCTTCGACTGCGTCCCGGATATAGGGGCGCCACCGTTCGGGAATTTCGGGAGAAAGGTAATAAACCAAAGGCTCCACCGGATCAGAGGGCAAAGGGACAGTCGGGTCCGCATGAACAAGCCGATGACGCAGGGCAAGTTGAAGGCGCTCAGCGGGCGCGCCATCAGGCCCTTCGAATTCAAGAACTTCGGTCGCAAAGTACCCGACGCGCGGGTCAAAAAGCCTGCGCTCCATCGGGTCCTCGGGCAGCAGAATGAACGAATGGGCGACTTCGACCGATACAGCCCGGTCTTGGCCGGCCTGATCCTGCGCCAAAAAGGTCAGATGCGACGCGATAAACACATTGGTTGGATAGGCTGCCGCCTTTGCAATGAAAGACCGGGACGGATCGACCGCGATGGGCAAGAGACCAGTCGACGCAAGTTGGTCTTTGACCGAGTAGTCCGGGATATCAGACGTGAAGGCCGTTGAGCCATCCACCAGCAATTGTCCGTCGTCTTCCTCGGCAACGATATCCAATGCAAGAAGGACAGGACCAATCTGCGCATTGGATATGGCGATATCGATTGGGCGCATTTTGAGATTGGTTGACGCGGGGCTGAGTGGTCTGGTGGTTAATCGAGGTCGCGACGTGTCGCCTATTCTGATCGCCCCGGAAGACAGAGACCGTACCAGCAGACGATCGCCGCGCCGTTCCAAGGAAACCGCCCGCGTCGCTATTTCCGTGCCTTGGATAGAAATTGCATCAGACGGATACCGCGCAACTTCTGCGCTCCAGATAAGTGTACGATCAAGAAGCTCTGTCGACAAAGAGAAGTACAGCGATCCATCCCTCTGATAGAGTGTCACCGGGCCTTCACTGACTTCCGCACCCTCAATAATCTCATCAAAATTACCCGCCTCTTGCGCATGCGCGCCAAAGTTCAAAAAGACGGTAAAGCCCAGAGCGATCACGATCAATTTCATGCTCGACATTTCCCAGTTTTTCAGTTCTCAAGTCCGCGACTAAAACAGGAACAGCACGCATGCGCAAATACTCAAAGTTGAAAGGCAGTTTCTGACCAGCCCTTTCAGGGATGCGCTACAGGCTCATTCCGCAAAGGCACCGGCGTTCTGCAGGGCCTCGGTGACGTCACCCGCTGCGAAGGACGCACCATTGTTGGCCGACGTTCCGAACGCAACCAACGAGAAATCCGGCCCTGCAACGACATCGGACGCATAACCAAGCGTCTGCCCTCCGTGCCCCCAAAGGTCCTCACCCTTGAGTCCCAACCCGACCCCGTACGCAAGGTAGAGAGAATGATTGGGTTCTACTGTCTCCTGCATAAGAAGAAGCGTTTCCGCGGACTGGAACAGATCACCCCCGACCAACGCCTCGATGAAGACATGCATGTCTTCGACTGTCGAAATGACGCCGCCCGCAGCCCATCCCTGCGACAAGTTCCAGTCCGTCATCTCGTTGTCGGTTCCTACGAAATACGCGCGTGGCAGTCCGAACGCGTCTCTCGGGGTACCCCTCCACAGATAGGTGCGGTCCATACCGAGCGGGTTCAAAAATCCGCTCTTCGAATGATTTTTCGAGTGGCTGACCGTCCAGCTTCTCAATGACCAGACCCAGAAGCGCGTAGCCCGTGTTCGAATAACTCCATGCGCCTTGGGCGTCGGGCAGGAAGTTCGGCGCGCCATGTTCAACGACGAAATCAACCATGTCATGCGGGTCGATCTGCCTCAGAAGTGCTGCGCGATCGGTGAGCCCACCCTCCATCAGGCCCGGCGTTCCGTCAGGCGCATTGTCGGTATAGCTGAACACCCCGGACGTATGCCGGGAAAGCTGTCGCAAGGTCATTGCTTCGCCGTTCGGAAGCCTTGCCGCGATCTCCGGCAGGTGCCGAGACAATGGATCATCAAGGCCCAAACGCCCCTCTTCCAACAACTGCAGCAGGACAACGGCTGTCATCATCTTGGTGTTGCTTCCGATCTGGAAAGGCGATGCACAATCCATTGGCAGACCTGCCTCTGGGTCCGCAAAGCCTGCAGCCGCGATGTAACGCCAGTCGTCTGTGCGCACGGACAAGACGGCCCCCGGTGCCGAACCATGCGTCGACTCGAGCATCTGGGACAACACGCCATCCAGTTCTTTTTCAACCGCAATAGGAGCGTCCGAACTGGCCGAACAAGTGCCACTCTGGGCAAGTTGGGCGTTTGCAGGAAGCGAGATTGCTGTGACCGCCAAACATGCGCCAATCGAAACAAGCGCATTCAGAAAAGGGTGGTAATTCGACATCCGCTCTTACTCCTGTTTGGCTTTTTGGGAGAATGGGGCGATCGGTTGGCAGAGTCCACTACTCGCAGCGGTCGTCAAATCATTCAGATCATGGACTTCTTCAACGTAATCTCAGGATAGAAGATTCTCAGGTGCAAGCCTCGAATGACGGCTCCGTAGGCGATGTGTAAATGCGGCATCTGATCTATGCCGCAACCTGCACGAACGGCCGCATCGTCCGCTGCAAGGTGGCATCGAGATTTTCGCACGCACCGCAATTTTTATGCTACGCGCGCACGCAGCGAAAAGTTCAAATTCACAGGTTGGACTCGAAGCGGGCGTTCGTCGCAGCCAGCTCCAAAGTCCGCAAGGCGAACTTAGTTGCCGTTGGCACCAAACTGACCAAGCGTTGTTCCCTGCCCTTTTCAAAGACCGGTTCGTAACGAAGGGAACGTCTGCTGTAGCATCAAAAGCAGTTGGTATATAGCTTTACCGCAACCGCAGCCCCCCCTACACCAACCCGAAGAAGTCGCCCACATCGACGTCTGCGCTGTCGATGCCGATCAGCACGATGGTTTCGGCGCCTGCGGTGACGTTGGTGTTGGAGCCTGCCGCGGTGACGGTGAGGTTGGCGAACAGCCCGTTCACGCCGGTGATGGCGGTCACGTCCAGCAGATCGATCCCGTCTTCGAACTCGAACACCCGGTCAGTGCCCGCGCCGTCCTCAAAGATGAACGTGTCCACCGCGCCGTCATTCAGCCCGCCGTACAGGAAGTCATTGCCGCCCGCACCGCCGTTGATCTCATCCGCGCCCGCGCCGCCAAAGATCGTGTCCGCAAAGCTCGTGCCCAGCACCTCATCCGCGCCCGCATTGGCCACCACGGTGAGCGCCTGTCCGTAGCCGATCGCATTGAACACCTCGGCCCCGGCCACGCCGTCCACCCGCTCAAGACCGCTCCAGGTGCCGTCGATCACCACGCTCATGCCCGCCTTGGTCAGCACCGCGCGGTCACTGCCGCTGCCGCCATCAGCGACCCGGTCGCCGTTGTCGTCGAGAAAGAAGATGTCATCCCCGCCGCCGCCAAAATGCACATCCAGACCCGCGTTGCCGTACATCCGGTCCGCGCCGTCATTGCCCACCAGCGTGTCATCGCCCGCGGCCCCGAACAGGAAATCCGCGCCCGATCCGCCGACCAGGCTGTCATTGCCGGCATTGCCGTTCAGCACAAGGTCGCCCGACTGGCTGGACCCGTCGATGGTGTCGTTGCCGGTGGTGGCCGTCAGCCGGTCCAGCCCCGACCAGCCGGTCATCGCCAGGTTCACCCCCGACACGCCGTTGTCGAACCGCGCCCGGTCCAGCCCGGCGCCCCCCAGCACCACATCCGCCGACCCGTCGAGGAAAAACGTGTCGTCATCCGCGCCACCATCCATCACATCCGCGCCGGTGCCGCCCACCAGCACGTCGATGCCCGCGTTGCCGATCAGGCTGTCGGACCCGGCGTTGCCGAAGATCACGTCGCGGTCCGATCCGCCCTCCAGCGTATCGCTGCCGTCGTTGCCCAGCAGCGTCAGCGCCGTCGCAAAGCCGCTGGCATCGATGCTGTCGTTGCCCGCAGCGCCGTCGATCCGCTCAATGCCGCTCCAGAGCGAGGTGTCCAGGATCGCGCCCGCGTCGGTCTCCACCCGCACCCGGTCCGTGCCGCCGCCGCCGATGGCCACATCGCCCGCGCTCTCCACAAACAGCAGGTCGTTGCCGGTGCCGCCCACCAGCGTGTCCGACCCTGCGCCACCGTACAGGAAATCCTGCTGGCCGCCGCCCGTCAGGCTGTCATTGCCATCGCCGCCCTGGATCTGGTCGCTGACCCCACCGCCGATCAGCGTGTCATCCCCGCCAAAGCCGAGGATCGTCAGCCCGGTGACAACCCCGGTGCCGTCCAGCGTGTCATTCCCAGACCCGCCATCCACCCGCTCAACGGACGTGTAGTTGGAAATCGCGATGTTCAGCGCAGACGACGTCTCAAACCGCACCCGGTCCGTCCCAGCACCCCCATCCACCACATCCAGCGCAGAGTCGATGAACAACTGGTCGTTCCCGGACCCGCCATTGAGCGTGTCAGCACCCGTCCCACCGTAGAGGAAGTCATCATCCGCCCCCCCATCCAATGAGTCATTGCCCGACCCACCCTCAAGCGTGTCAGACCCCCCATTGCCAAGGATCGTGTCATCGCCCGCCCCGAGGTCGATGAGGTTGCCATCATTACTGTCGAACACGGATTCATTGCTCACAACCGTCGCCTGGTTGGACAAGGAAAGATCAACACCCGGCCCCGTCGGCGCGTAGGGGGCCGCCGCCGTCGTAATGCTGCTGATCTGGCTGACGAACGTATTGAACGCGGACGCTGTCGAAAACACGGGCAGCGTATCCCCATTGACCCCGAAAAGGTAATCAAGGTCGGTTTCGAAGTCATAAAATAGGAGAATAGTGGCCGATCTGGCTACGCCGTCGTTCCAGTTGATCTGGCCAAGTAGCGTCTCGTCATTGGGCCCGTCCAGAAACGTGCTGGAATTGAGAGACACCCCGTCGACGGTGATATCAACCGAATTACCTCCGTTGAAATCCACTTCAGGAAGTTCGCCCGGAAGAGTAGACAAGACCGTGTAGGGCTCCAATGGGCTGTCGCCGTCATTGTAGGTGATGGTCAGTTCGGTCGGCGTCACGGACACGGCGGTGTCGCCCACATAAGCCACTTCGATCCCTGTAAATGCATAGGTTGTCATCCGATCTCTCCTCTTCAGAACACTAAAACCCGTGATATGTGCTTATGTTTGCTGATCGAACCTCGAGATTCAACAGTTCGTTGGGAGTTAGCCAAGTGCTGTCAGACGGATTCGAACTGGTCTCAGTTTACCACCAAATACAGGAACTTATGCCGAACAGAGCTGACGCCACGCAGTCAGAAAAGCGGCTAGTTTGGCATTGAAATTGTCTCTGTTGTAGAGCGCACGCTCCTGGTTGAATTGGTTGCAGACGGAGGCATGAACGGCGGCGAATTTCTGCAAACTTCGCATGCGGCGGAAGCGTTGCATGGCGCGCTCTCGTCGTCGAAATGGCAGGTGCGAATTCTCGGCCCGATTATTGAGCCAGCGTCTCGTTTCCTGCTTGTCGACATTGCCGACGACTTTCATCGCAGCGCCATAAGATCGCAACTTGTCCGTCACGAGAGTTTTTGGCGTTTCATGGCGGCGCATTATTTTCTTTAGAAGTTTCAATGCCGCCTTGCGATCCCTGGACTTCATGACGAAGCTTTCAAGCACCTCTCCCTCACCTTGGAAGATCGCTTGCATGAGTATCGTCTTGCGTATTTGCACTTTAGTTGTGGTTTCCACGACGTAGCGGCGAAGACGTTTCTGCAAGTGCGCGAAGCAAATTCACCATGAGTCCGCTTTGGGCTCACTGCGCCCGTTAGATCGGATGCAGCATTTAATCGGTAAGGATTGGATGCCATCGTCATCAACGGCCCAGAGCCAATATTGAAGGATGTTGTTCCTCGCCGCGATGCGGCTCATGATTGCCGACATTCGCTGCGCATGCATAAATTGGGCTGGTCCAGTTACGCAGAGCGTGGAACACGTCTCCAGTAGGCATCTACACTGGCACCTAGGTAGCTTTGTGAAAGCGTGCCAGAAACAACTCAAGTGAAGAGGACTCCAATCATGGCGACACAGAAAGCGTTGCTGCAAAAGTTGCTTAAGGGCATCGAAACCGGGGATCCGGAGGCAGCAACTGTCGTCAACGAGGGCAAGTACATACAGCACAATCCCCGGACCGCAGAAGGCAGCCCGGGTCTTGCCGAGCTGTTCGCGCGTCTGGCCAAGACAAATCCGCGCGTGACGTTTGTCCGTGTATTCGAGGACAGTGATTTCGCCTTCGCGCACAACGAATACGACTTCGGTGGCGTGGAAGTGGCTTTCGAGGTCTTCCGTTTCGAGGATGGCAAAGCCGTGGAACACTGGGACAATATCCAGATGAAGCAGCTGCCCAGCCCGTCGGGCCGCACCATGCTGGACGGCGAGACAACCATCACCGATCTCGAAAAAACCGAAACCAATCGCGAACTGGTCGCTGCTTTTGCGCAAAAGGTTCTGGTCGAGCGACAGCACGATCTTCTGGAGAGCTTTGTCACCGAAGATCTGATCCAGCACGATCCTGAATGCGGCGATGGCGTTGCTGCCTTGGAGGCATCACTGGAAGCTCTGCGGACAGATGGCACCCCACGGATTGCCTATCAGCGCGTTCACCGTGTTCTGGCCGAAGGAAACTTCATCTTGTGCATGAGCGAAGGCTATCGGGACGGCCGGCATTCAGGTCTGTACGATCTGTTTCGCATTGCTGACGGCAAAATCGCCGAGCAGTGGAACACTGTCTCTCCCATTGCTCCGCGCAGCGAATGGAAGAACGACAACGGGAAGTTTTGAACGGCCCAAACTGGACCTTCGCCCTCACTTCAAAATGCTACAGTCGCGGCCCGCATTGCCGCCATCCGCTGCAACCGCAAAATCAGCGGATGGTCGAACTCACAGTCTACGGAACAAAACGGTCGCTCGATACGTAGTGCGGAGTCGCTGGTTTTCGCGCATCGCGTCATCCGGGGCTTTGAAGGGAGGAGCAGTCATTGGTTTTGCGTCGCTCAACAGGCCATTCATATCAGGCCGTGACACACGCAGCGGTAATCTCGAGGCTTTGGTTAGATCACATATTCATCGAGATCCTCAGCGATCCCGGCGATGCCTTTAAAGTGATTGGAAAGCTCCATGTTGGCGCTTTCGTGTCCTGCGTCGCTGTCCATGTGAATGCGAAAATGTGAGATCAGGAGCCGTTTCACACCCGAAGCCTGCGCGGATGTTGCGATGTCGGTAGGGGTGGGTGAAAACGCTGCAATTGCTGGGTGAACGTCGTCTGTGGACAGGCGGTAGCACCAATGCAGAAGAAAGTCGGCGTCGCTTTGCAGCTTGCTCAATGCCGGGCAAATCCCTGCATCGCCGGAATAGACGAATTTCTTGCCATCGGCCTCGACCGAGAACGCCATGCAATCAAATGCAGGCTGTGCATGGGGCACTTCACAGCTTTTCAAAACCCATCCGTCGCCTTCAAAGGAAAACCCCGGCGAGATTTCTGTAACCTCCGGTGCGGGCCATGCGCGCGGGAGTGTTCCACCGCGGGCGACCCAAACCTGCTGGGAGGGAGCCAATTCGGTCCGCGCAATCAAATCAGGTGACAGGACGCCGTCCTTGCCAAACAGCAATTCAGTCTGGCGCGCAATGGGAGTTGGCCCCCAGACCTTGAGTGGAGGTGCACCTTCGTCCCAGGCGGCATGCACCAGCCGAGCATAATCCATCATGTGATCTGTATGCAGATGGGTAAAGAAAAGGTGCGTGATGTCGCTGGGCAAACACCCTGACCGCACGAGGTTGTCGAAAACGCCGCCGCCGCAATCGAACAGGATTTTGTCATCTCCGATTTCCAGCAGATAGCCTGAAGAGGCACGGCGGACGTAAGCTTCGGGAGAGCCGGAGCCAAGAACAGTTAATTTCATTTCCGTACCTCTGGTGGTGGTGTTGCAGCAGGTGCGCCCAGCTTGAGCGCATTCTCGCGTCCGCCATAGCGCGTTATCATCGCCGCCTGATCGGCAAATGCCTGTGCATTGACAGCTTCGGGGGCGACATGTGTGCGCAGCTCTGCCTCCATCTCGGCGAGCGTGTCTGCATATGCCGTATCTGCGGCCAAATTGCAGAGTTCTTCCGGGTCGGTTGCCAAATTGAACAATTCGGGCGGAAAGCCGACATACCAGTTCAATTTCCAATCGCCCTTGCGCAGCATGAAGGCCCCCGACACTGCGCCTGCCGCATGGTATTCGCTCAGGATCGGGCGATCAGGATCATCCGCCCGCGCGGCGATGTCCGGCAGCGGTTGGCCGTCGCGCTCGAAGTCCACATCGAAGTGCGCGGGGATCGTCACTGAAATATCAATTAACGACACCGGCGTGCGGCAGGTGCCTTTCGCCACGCCTGGACCGGCCATAATCAGAGGCACCGAAACACTCTCCTGATACAGGGTGGATTTACCCCATAACCCGCGTGCGCCTAGATTGTCGCCATGGTCCGAACTGTAGATGACGGTGGTATTTTCATCCAATCCAGCATCGCCAAGCGCGGCGAGGATTTGACCGACATTGTGGTCTAGCCATGTGCAGAGCCCATAATAGGCGGCCATCGCGCGCAACCGCTCTTGAGGGTCGTGAAACTGCGCTTCTGAATCCATGCTGGCGTTCTGTTTCTCCACCCAAGGGTGGCGTGCAAAGCCGTCATCGGGGTGCAGTTTGACCTGAGGCAGATCCTCTAGTGGATAGAGGTCATAAAACTCCTGTGGCACCACCAGCGGGAAATGGGGCGCTACCAATCCGACATAAAGACACCATGGCCTGTCGTCATTCCCAGCCGCGCGCTCTGCAAACCATGTCGCCGTGCGTTTGGTTACTGCCGCGTCATAGTCGGTGTATGTGCTGTCGCCCGGACCGATATATTCACCCAGCATGCGGGTTGAGGGTTGTACACGCTCGTTTTCGGCGCGGATCGACGCCCAGACCATGCCGACACCGCCCGCCACATGCATGGGGATGTGCTCCACATCAAACCCTGCGGGGTCCTCTTCGGATCGGTAGTGTAGCTTGCCGATGGATTCCACCGGAACGCCTGCGGCTTGAAGCGCATGTCCCCAGCCCTTGGGCTCTCCGGTATAGGGCATGGCATTGTCCCACAGCCGGATCTTGTTGACCTGACGCCCCGCTGCGAAAGCCGCCCGCGCCGGGACGCAAATTGGCGACGGAGTATAAGCATCAGTGAACAGCGTGCCGCGTGCGGCCAGACTGTCGAGGTTTGGTGTCTGAACGAACGGATGCCCGGCACAGCCCATCGCGCGGGCCTGATGTTCGTCGGACATTATCACGAGAAGGTTAGACGTCATATCTGCGCGTCCATTTCATCCACCACCGGATCAAGTTTTTCGAAAGCTCTGAAAAGCACCTCCAGCTCGTGTTGGTCGAGCGCATTCGACAAGCGTTCTTGCCGGTTGCGCATCAGTGGGCGGGCGCGGTGGAAGACACTCAGACCCTTTTCAGTAACGCGGATGTAGTGCGCGCGTTGATCCGATTCGCTGGATTGGCTGGTTACAAGACCCTGTTCGATCATGGTTTTGATCGCGCGGCTCAGTTGGCTTTTGTCCAGACCGGTTTGGCGCACAATATCGGATGGTGTGATCCTGCCAAGCGATTCTAGCATCACGAAAACGCGCCATTGCATGAGCGTAATACCCGCTGATTTTGCAAGAATCTTAGTGGCTTGCGCATTCAGCCTGGCATTCAAGCGCGACAGTCTGAACGTCACCATCTGATGCAGCTGAGGAGGCGAAGCCGTTTGCGTGGTCATGCCTTGTGCCATGCGATTAAATCCTTATTGCCCGATCACTGTGCCAGCAGTTGGTGGACCCGTCAACTTTAATGTTGACGGGTCCACCAACTTGCCGCAAGCTCCATAAATGCAAGCGTTCAGGGAGGACGGCATGAAGAATTTCATCAAGACAGGGATTGCCGCGATAGGTTTCGCGGCGATGGCAACGACATCCATCGCGGCAGACTGGACCCCGCCGGGGCCAATCAAACTGATGATCGCATTTGCAGCTGGTGGCGGTGCGGATACACAAGCCCGCCTGATTGCAGAAGACCTTGAGGCCAAGCTGGGATGGCAGTTCATCCCTGAGCAGATCACCGGTAAAGGCGGCATGAACCTTGCCGTGGCAATGAAGGACCAGCCCAACGACGGTTCGGTCATCGGAATGGTTGTGACTGAAACGTTGGGTTACAACATGCGCGCAGCAAATGCCGGTGTTGAGCCTTCGGACTTCACGGCAATCACTACTACCGCCGGTTTCCAGATGGGGGTCGTTTCACTGAGCACCAAGGGCTGGACCAGCTTTGCCGATGTGGTTGCGGCCGCAAAAGCTGGGGATGAATTGCGCTTTGGCACGATGAGCCCGAAGCTCGCCGATCTGGCCTATCTGCTGGGCAAGGCGCAAGGCGTTGATTTCAATATCATCAATGTCAGAGGCGGCAAAGCCGTGATGAACGGCGTCAACGCAGGCGATATGGATCTGGGCTTCATGGCCGGCATTCAGGGCAAAGGCGTTGCCGCTGGCGATCTGGTCAACCTGGCCTCAGCCCTGTCCGAGCCGCTCAAGCAAACACCCGAAGCGCCGACGATGGCTGATCTGGGTGTGCCATATACTGCCGACGGTTACTTCGTCTTTATCGGCCCTAAGGGGATGCCGACCGAAGCGCGCGCTGCGCTCGCCGCTGCGATTGGCGAGGTCATCACCACGGACGGAACGAAGTCGAACGGCATGATCACCAAGGCATTCGGCGGACCGACCGTCATTGCGGGTGATGCGCTGCAGGCGCTGGTCGAGGCAGATTTTGTCGCAGCCGGTGAACTGATGCAGGCCGCGTCTGAATAAACAGGCCCGTCAAACATCCGCCCCGCGTGCAAAAAGTTGCGCGCGGGGCGGTTAGTTCCGACTGAACGCAACGAACTCATGCCGCTCGCATGAAGGGGGTTACCGTGGGACGATTTGATCGTGCGAATTTGATACTTGGGGGGTGTGTTCTGATTGCCGCCCTGATCATCGGCTTGATCTGGGTGCCAATGGACAGCGCAACTGGGTTGGTTGAAAAGGTACGCCGTCAGGTCACCATCGGTGACGCGCTTGCGCCAACAATCGCCGCAGGGTTCTTGTTTTTAGGAGGGATGCTCGTGGCGTTCTTCAGTCCTGAAGAGGACGCGTGCAGCCTGACATCGCACAATCTGAAATTCCTTGCGGTCTTCCTTTGTATTTTGTTTGTCAGCTTTGCAGTCATGCGCTGGTTGGGTCCGGCAGTTGCGAGCGTTTTGACAGAGAGCGGGTATCGCCCGCTACGCGACACTGTTCCCTGGAAATACCTTGGCTTTATTGTCGGCGGGTCCGGTCTGATTACCGCCCTGATCGCCCTTGTCGAAGGGCGGGTGAGCCTGCGCGCCGTGCTGATCGGTCTGGCGGCCACCATTGGTCTGATCGTGGTATATGACCTGCCGTTCGACGACCTGCTGCTGCCCCCGAACGGTGACGTGTGATGGGATGGTTTGACTACGTTTGGCTGGGCATTCTGGCGGTCTTTCAGGGGCCTGAGCTGTTTTCAGTGTTTGGGCTGGCCGTGCCGGTGACCATCGTGATGATCCTGTTGGGATTTCTAATGGGGGTCACGGTCGGGTCGACGCCGGGGCTGGCGGGTCCCATGGCGATGGCGATTGCCCTGCCGATCCTGATTTCGATCTTTGGCTTCACCCCTGACGCGTTGTTGCCGGTGATGGGGTTTTTGTTGGGCATCATGAAGGGGGCCACCATCGGCGGTGCCGTGCCCGCGATCCTGTTCAACACACCTGGCACACCTGATGCCTATATGACCACGCTAGACGGCTATCCGATGACCAAGGCCGGACAGGCGAAGAAGGCGCTAAGAGTTGCGCATTTTTCCTCGGCGTCGGGCGATACGTTTTCCGATGTTGTGCTGATCCTGTGCGCGCCATTTCTGGCTGTGTTGGTGGAGCGGTATCTGGACCTGCCCGAAAAGACCGCGCTGCTGATCCTTTCGCTTGCGTTTATCGCGGCCGTTATCGGCAATTCCGTAGGCAAGGGGTTGATCTCGCTGGGGTTGGGGTTGCTGGCGGCCTATATCGGCACTGGCGAGGATTTCTATCCGCGCCTGTCGATGGGCTCGCAGACGCTGGCACAGGGGTTCCCGATCACGACGGTGGTGCTGGGAGTGCTGATCTTGGGCGAAGTGTTTCGCAGCATGGAAGACCTTTGGGTTCAGCGGCGCGACAAAGGGACCATTCCGCTGGTCACCCAATCGGGCGATCAAAAACTGCACTGGGCCGATATCCGCAAACTTCTGCCCTATATTTCGCGCTCGGCTGTCATCGGCACCCTGATCGGGGCGCTGCCGGGGATCGGATCAACACTGGCTGCCACGCTCGGATATACAGCGGGCCGCAACCGCCATATTCGCAAGGGTATGTCACCCGCCTTTGGTGACGGTGCCCCCGAAGGGATTGCCGCAACCGAGGCCGCAAATTCCTCCGTTTCGGGTGCCAACCTTATCCCTGTGCTGAGCCTTGGCATTCCGGGCAATGCAGCGGCTGTCTTTCTGATCCTGGCGGCAGAAACCATTGGCGGGTTCAACCCCGGACCGTCCGTATTTCGGTTTACCGGCGACACAGTGAACCCTGAACTGGTGATCGCCTTTGGTCTGTTTACCTGCATGATGATCGCGAACTTGCTAAACTGGACCATTGGCGGCGCTTTTATGCGGTCCATGGGATTCATGAGCCGGATCCCCAAACACATACTGTTGCCAGTGGTGCTTTTGCTGACACTGACGTCGATATACGTGCAAGAGACTCGCATGGTGGCGATTTGGTTCGCCATTGGATTTGGTGTTCTGGGTTATATCATGCGCCGGCTTGGCATTTCGCCGCTGCCCTTTGTCATTGCTTTTATTCTAGGGGGCAAACTGGAGGACTCCGCGCGCCAAGCTTTTGCTGCGACCGGCGGCGATAGCTTTTTCCTGTTCTCCAGCCCTGTCGCGGCCACGTTCATGGCGTTGACAGCACTGGTGATTGTCTTTTCGCAACGCAAAGCCAAAGGAGCCCGGCAAATGACCCGTCCAAATATTCTTTTGATCTCTGCCGATCAACAGCGTGCAGATTGCTTTGGCTTCATGGGCCGCAAGATCAAGACACCGCATCTGGATCAGCTGGCAGCGGAAGGCACGCATTTCACCTCCTGTATTACGCCATCCGTGGTGTGCCAACCTGCCCGTGCGTCCATTCTGACCGGGCAGCTGTGCCGTACCCACGGCGTGCATGACAATGGTATCGATCTGGACCCGGAGGTTGGCGAAAAGGGATTCGCTGGATCAATGGCCGCCGCAGGGTATCAGACCAGCTTTTTCGGCAAGGCGCATTTTTCGACCTACCACACCTATGAACCTACCGGCACGCCGGAGTGCCTACGCTCATCTGCGCAATATGGCGAGGATTGGAACGGGCCTTACATGGGGTTTGAGCATCTCGAACTGATGCTTGTGGGGCACAATTGGTGGGCCCCTGAAAAGCCCCCCGCTGGCCAGCACTACGAACGTTTCTATCACATGGACGGGCGTGGCGACGAAAAGACAAAACTGATGTGGGAAAATGCGGGCGACACAAAAGGGGCCGCGCAAACCTGGCATTCGCGCCTTCCATTGGCCTTTCACAACACGCCATGGACCGCCGACCGCGCCATTGATTGGATCAAGCACGGGCGCGACAAGGACAAGCCATTCTGCACATGGGTGAGCTTTCCCGATCCGCATCACCCGTTCGACTGCCCCGAACCTTGGTCACGGTTGCATGATCCGGCGGAGGTGGACCTGCCCGAAAACCGCACCCATAGCTATGAGGGCAAACCGTGGTGGCACAAGGCAGCGTTGGAAGGCGAACCAGCCGACCCGAAATTCGCGGACATTCGCAAGGCTTACAGCCGCATCCCGCCCCAGACCGACGAACAGCTGCGCGAGATCATCGCCAACACCTATGGTCAGATCGCGTTTATCGACGATCAGGTCGGGCGGCTGATGAATACCCTGCAAGAGGCGGGATTGGATGAAAATACCATTGTGATCTACATTTCGGACCATGGTGACTGGCTTGGGGATCATGGTCTGATCCTAAAAGGTCCGATGCATTACGAAGGGCTTTTGCGGGTGCCGATGATCGTGAAGGGTCCGGGTGTGCGCGCCGGGGCGTCGGTGGGTGAGCCTGTCTCGACCCTCGATTTGGGTCCGACATTTTTTGACTATGGAACTGCCTCCCCGCTTCAGACGCAACACGGCCAGAGCCTGCGCCCGCTGTTGGAGACAGAAAGCGAAACACGCGATTTTGCCCTAAATGAATGGGGGTTGTTGCCGGGCCGTGTCGGCGTGGCGCTGGAGCTGCGAACCGTGCGCACCCGCGAACATAAATTGACGCTCGACCTGAACTCTGGCGCGGGCGAACTCTATGATCTTGTCGCGGATCCGAACGAGCAGACCAATCTGTACGATGACCCCAAATCGGCGCAGGTTCGCGTCCTTTTGGAAGAATACATCGCGACGCGGCCCAACGACATGCGCCAGCATGGAACACCTGTAGGGACGGCGTGAATTTTTGCCCGATGCTTGGTTTCGTCACCATAAGTACGGGGCTCGAAGATTTGCATACGGACCAAAGTCATCAGATTTCTAAGTCGTTTGCACGACAAAAAAGGATCACGGCAAAAACACTGCATGAATGAACGGCCGCATCTGCGAACAGATTCTGAGTCAGCGAAAACGGTAAAGGGAAAAGTGCGAAAAGTCCGCAATCTGTGAATTCGACGCCTGATCCATGCTGCGAGATGCATGAATGGCCGCTTGTCCCGCTGAGCACTGCATGAATGGCGGCTTCGCAGCGTGACCTCATTCCTCTGCTTCGAGTGCCGATAGTTTCGGTGACCTGTTCTTGATGGTTGACCACCGCCTGCTCCATGCATGCGACAGACGCGCCAACCGCGAACGGTGGGGGTTTTGCATAGAAGGCCAGTGCGCATCTCTGGGCCGCGTAGGTGCTTTGCTCGGGGTTACCGTCACTTTGCATGCTCTCAAGCCGCCCCCCGCTGCTGACATCGCCCACAATCGCCTGTCCGCCACTCTCGACGTTTACGCGCTCGACGCGCACGGTTTGCTGAGCCTTGGCGCGGTATGTCTTCAGCGCGTCCGTTTGCGCCAGGTAGGCGCGGCTTAGGCGCGTTACAGACCGCTCAAGGCTTTCCCGTATGGTTGTCGCGGTCTGATAGGACATGCGTTCAATGAGCGTGGGCATCGCAACATGTGTCGCGGTCATGTGGCTTATCAACATCGCCTAAATGGCGTCGCGGGGTTCCACTTTCGCAAACATTTCTGAGACGAAGTTGGCGTGTTTTTCCGTGCCTTTGCCCAGCGCAGTGATGGCCAAGGTGTAAAGCCCGTCTGCGGCTTCGTGTGTGCATACCCATCAAATCTTTGACACGACAATCCGGCGCGCAGTCGGCTGTGTCGTTGTTGTCAGCGGTTTTCCGGAGCGTTGGTTAGGACCACATGCAAAGCTCGGTCTTTACAGGTGTTTTGCGCTCAGCACTGTCGCTTGCTCCAATTGAGAGGGAATACCGGTCGCAATACTCCCACCACGTTGCGACTGACACGCAGAACCGGTTTTGCGGGGGACATATCGCTGTGCTTTCTCTCGCCCTTCACAGCAATCGCGTCATCCAGTCCCTGCATCGATATTGCTTGTTGCGCACCAATTCTCCGAACATAGCCGTGCGAGAAGACCCATACTAGAAAGTCTTTGGGTTGAGGTTCCGTTCCCGCTCACCCCCAAGCAAAGTTTCCGCCAAGATAAAGACTGTCGTTTGTAGTGTGTCGCCCGGTGCCAGCTATAATACATGAAGCGGCTCAAAGCACACGAACCTCACGAACCGCGAGAATATCTCGGGCCGATTGATCAACAGAAACGTTTCACCGCTAAAGCGCTGCGAGCCCCTTATCCAGCGCCGACAGGATCACGTTTACGTCCGCTTCGGTCAGAACCAGCGGCGGTGACAAGATCACGTTGGGACCTGACACGCGCACCATTGCACCCGCCTGATACGTGATCTCTTGCAACTTGCCCGCCCGTGCAGCGTCGATCGGTGTTTTGGCGGCTCGGTCACTAACCAATTCAAGCGCCGTCATCAGCCCGTGCCCGCCGCGCACATCGCCGATCACATCGTATTTGTCCTGCAGCGCTTTGCAGCCTTCAAAGATCTGCGTGCCTCGGGCGGCTGCGTTTTCGACCACATTCAGACGCTTGGTTTCTGCCAGACAGGCCAGCGCGGCAGCAGCACCCACAGGGTGACCTGAATAGGTATATCCATGCCCGATTTTCGCATCCGGGTTGTCTTCGAATACATCAACCATTTTATGGCCCAGCATCACGGCGCCAAATGGAAAATAGCCGTTTGTGATCGCTTTGGCCGTACACATCATGTCCGGCTGGATACCCCAAAGCCGCGCGCCCGACCACGCACCCGTGCGGCCATAGGCCGTGATCACCTCATCCGTGATCAACAAGATCCCGTTGCGATCACAGATCTCTCGTACCATCGGAGCAAAGGATTTGTGCGGTGGTATGACGCCACCCGCACCCAGAATCGGCTCCATGATCATGGCAGCGATCGTATTGGCTCCTTGAAAGGCAATCTCATCTTCCAACGCGGCCGCGCACAGCTGCGCCAACCGCTCGGGGTCAGTTTCGTTGAACGGGTTGCGATATGTGTAGGGCGCAGGAATATGGTAACATCCCGGCAGCAACGGTTCATAGGCGTTGCGGAAATTGGCATTTCCGTTGACGCTCGCGCCGCCGATGTGAGTACCGTGATATCCCTTTTTCAGGCTTAGGAATTTCACACGACCCGGCGCGCCGCGCAGTTTGTGATATTGACGTGCAAGGCGCAGCGCGGTCTCGACGGAATCCGACCCGCCTGACGTAAAGAACGCGCGCGACATGCCATCGGGTGAAAAGAATTCCGACAACTCAAAGGACAATTCGATTGCCACATCATTCGATGTCCCGCGGAACGTGGAGTAATACGGCAACCGGTCCAGTTGCACCGCCATGGCGTCTTTGATCGGCTGACAGGAATAGCCCAGATTGACGTTCCACAACCCGCCCACTGCATCAACGGCGGTATGCCCATCAATATCCGTTATCGAAACACCGCCCGCGTCCGTGATGATCTTGGGCGGGTTATCGATGCTGTCCTTTGGCGACGTCATAGGATGCCACATCAGACGCCCGTTATGCTCCTTGAGAAAGTTTGAATCCTTCATCGTGCGCTTTCCATTTCCTGAGATTGTTCCGGAGACATTGCCCAAACCTGTTCAACATTTGCAGGGACAATGCCGCCCCAGTTGTGCGTGATCTCTCGACTTGCCGTGATCAGAGACGCCTTGACCGCACGCTCCAATTCGGGCGTGACGCGCGCCGCAACACTTGCCGTGGACACCGCGCCCGCAAAATACCCGGTCTGGTCAAACAAAGGCGCGGACAGGCTGTATACATCTGTTTCCAAGCTGCCGTGGGTTTGGCCAAACCCGGAGCTACGGGTGCGTTCCATCGCCTTGTGCAAGTCATCAACGGTCGTGATTGTGTTCGGTGTAAAAGACGTCAAGTTCGCGGCTGCGGTCTCGAACAGATCGGTCGGTCCGAAAGCCAAAGCACACAGACCGGAGGCCGTTGCGTGCAGCGGAAATGTCTGAATATCAATGATGACGCGGATGCTGTGTTTTGGCGATTCAAACGCCATCAGAGTATACAGCGCCTTTCCGGACAACACGGAAACATGGCTGGTTTCGCCGGTGGCATTGGCCAGATCACGCAAAGCGCCATCTGCACCGGCCTTGCGGGGAACGGTCGTTTCGCGCGTTTGCGCCAGTTGCAACAATGCCGGGCCCAACCGATAACGCTTTGAAACCGGGTTCTGCTCGACAAACCCGGTTTCTTCCAGCGCTTGCAGGTGCCGGTACGTCGTGGCCTTGTCGCGCCCCGCCAGACGGCACAACTGAGACAACCCGATCTCGGGGCGAACTTCGGAAAAGTAGTCCAGCAGTTCCAGAGTTTTCGACGCAGATGACACTTTGAGGCTCATTCCCTAACGTTCAGAAAAAGTTTGACAGGTTATAATTAACATGGCAACCTTTTTTAGAAACATAGGTTCAACATATGAACCAAACAGGGAGACGTCGATGTCCAAAATTACAAAATCACTGACCGCAGTGGCTCTGGCCATGACTGCTGTTGCCGGAGCCGCGCAAGCGGAATACCCCGAAAAGCCGGTCGAGTTCGTCGTGCCGTGGCCTCCGGGCGATCTGGAGGACATTCTGACACGCATGATCGCCGAAGATTTTCAGGCCGAGTACGGTGTTCCAACGGCTGTTGTGAACAAGCCCGGTGGCGGCGGTGGCCCCTTCCCCGGCGCCATTGAAGTCGCGAACGCACCGGCGGACGGATACACCATCGGATCGTTCATTATCGCCATCCCCGTGGTCGGCCCGCAGATCGGCATTCCAGAGTTGAACCCCGATCCATTCGTGCCACTGGGCAACTTCCTGACCTATCCCTTCGTGATCGCCACATCCGGCGATGCCCCTTATGACGACATGGCCGGTCTGGCAGAATACGCCAGCAACAATGATGTCTTGCTGGGCCACTTTGGCGCGCCGCTTGTGCCCACGCAGGTGACGTTCGGCCTGGCCAAGGAGCTGGGTTTTGCCTTTGCTGCAGACGCCGCATTTGACGCGCTGGATTGCAACACATTGGCATCGGGCGATGTCGACGTCATCAACACGACGCTGCAACTTATCCTGCCATGCCTCGACAGCGTGAAAGTTCTGGCATCGATCGGATCAGAGCGTATTCCTCTCACACCTGACGCCCCGACTGTGGCCGAATTGGCTCCTGCGCTGGATGTCGCGCTTTGGAACGGCCTGTTCGTTCACAAGGACACACCCCAAGATGTGCAGGATAAGATCATTGCGGTCGCCAAAAAAACCATGATGTCCGAGCGGGCACAAAAACTGGCCATGGAAACCGGTGCCTCCGTCTACTGGCAGCCTGCCGGAGAAGTGGTTGAGCAAATCCAGTCGGATATCAACACGCTGGCGAACATCGAAAAGCTGCTCAGCGGCAACTGATCACATACCTCGGCGGCCGGGCGTTCATTGCCCGGCCTGCGTCTTTGCATAGTACCAGTATTTCAAACGACCACGGGGGCCGGAAATGTCGCGCGTAAAAACGCTTCAGTCATTGTTCAAACGCTACCGCCGCCCCGGCGACATCGTCTTTGCATGGATCGCGCTGGTTTTCTCCGTTTTCCTGCTCGCTCAGCTTTATGATCAAACTGCTTATCGGGCCGGTGCCAAACTGTTTGCACAGCCGCGCTTCTGGCCTGCGGTATCCTTGGGCACAATGGCTGCTTTCGCCGTTTTCCATTTGCTGGGGTCCGCACTATCCGACCGCATAGATGGACGCTGGAGAGAAGTATGGCTCTGGGTATGTGCGCTTGAATACGCGGGGTGGTTCATCGCTTATGCGGCGTTGGTGCCCTACGCGGGCTATCTTCCGACAACTGTGATCTTTGCGGTCCTTCTGACCCTGCGCGTCGGTTATCGCAGCGCAGTAACGCTTGGGGCTGCGGTGTTCAGTGCGATTGTCATCGTGCTGCTCTTCAAGACGTTTCTCAAAGTGAACTTGCCTGCCGGGCAGGTCTACGAACTGCTCCCCGATGGGCTGCGGCAAATCATGCTGACCTACTTTTGATCGGAACCAAGAATGGAAAATCTGATTGCAGGGGCGGAAATGCTGGCGCGTTGGGACGTCATTATGGCGCTTCTGGTCGGCTCGATTGGCGGCGTCATCATTGGCGCCATTCCCGGTGTCGGTCCAGCGGTGGCCATTGCAATTCTGTTGCCCGCGACCTTCTCGCTTGAACCCATTGTCGGGTTGACGATGCTACTCGGTATCTATGGCTCTTCCATGTATGGCGGGGCCATTCCTGCCGTATCTGATCAACACACCCGGCACGGCGGTGAACGCGCTGACCTCCTATGACGGCTATCCCATGACACAAGCCGGCGAGGCGCATAGGGCCGTATCGCTTGCCTACAGTGCTTCGTTCTGGGGCGGCATATTTGGCATTCTTTGCCTGATCCTGCTGTCCCCGGTGCTGGCACTGATTGCGCCGATGTTCGGCAGCCGCGAGATATTCCTCGCAGCTCTGCTCGGCATCATTCTGGTCATTCTTGCACATCGCGGCCAGATATTTGCCGCCGGTATGCTCGCCATGTTCGGGATATTCCTGCAAACCGTCGGGCTGGACGCGGTCACCTATACGCAGCGCTATACCTTCGGGTTCAGCTTCCTGTCCTCCGGCATCAATCTGATCGTCGTGGTTCTGGGCCTGTTTGCGCTCAGCCAGGCGTTCTTTTTGCTGACGGCGCCCGACAGCAGCCCGGATGCAAAACCCATAACAGGCCGCATGAGCACCGGTATCAAGGAACTGCTCAAACACAAACGCGTGGCCACCGTTGCGTCAGGGTTCGGCGTGATCCTTGGGATGATCCCCGGAACCGGCGAATTCACCGCCCAATTCATGAGTTACACCTACGCGCAACGAACATCCAAAGAGCCCGAAAAATTCGGCAAAGGCTCGCCCGAAGGTTTGATCGCATCCGAGGCCGCCAACAATGCCGTTCCTGCGGCTGCGATGATCCCCCTGCTGGCGCTGGGCATTCCGGGCGAGGCGCTTACCGCCATGATGTTGTCCGTGTTCTACGTTCACAACGTGATCCCGGGCCCGCAGTTGTTCCAGAACAACATCGATTTGGTTTACGGGCTTTATTTCGCACTTATCGCGTTGAATGTGATCGTGATGATCTTCTTGCTGTTCTCCACGAACCTGCTCACCAAGATCATTCGCGTGCCAACCCGTTTTCTGGGTGTAATGATCCTGATCCTGTCTTTTGTCGGGGTCTATTCGCTGCGCAACTCACTGACCGACTGTATGATCGCGGCAGGTTTCGGGGTGCTGGGTCTCGTGCTCAAGCGGCTGAACCTGCCGATCGTGCCTATCATACTGGGCATGGTTCTTGGCGGCATCATGGAGGTAAAGCTACGCTCTGCCATGCCGCGCCTCAAGACACCTCTGGATATGATCGACCGCCCGATTGCCTTCATACTGTTTGCTATCATCGTCCTTGTTCTGCTCTTTCACGTGCGTACGCTGATCAAGGAATTTCGTGCCCACCAACCCCAAGAAGATCACGATCTTCATGACAGCCAGACACGGTAGAACTTCATGAACCAATCCCTCATTGACACGCTACGTGACGCGCCAATTTCCAAAGTGTTCCACTTGATCAACGGACAACATGTTGCTGCATCCGACGGGGGCGTGATGGATGTAATCTCGCCACTCAATGGGCAGCTTCTGACAACTGTGGCAAGGGGAACAGCCGCCGATATGCACGCCGCGATCTCTGCCGCGCGCGCTGCGTTCGAGGATGGGCGCTGGGCGAACCAACCACCTGCCGCACGCAAAAAAGTGTTGCTGAAATGGGCGGATCTGATCGAGGCCAATGCGCTGGAACTGGCGGTATTGGGCGTGCGGGACAATGGCACCGAAATCAGTATGGCCCTAAAGGCTGAGCCGGGATCAGCCGCAGGAACGATCCGCTACTACGCCGAAGCACTCGACAAGATTTACGGCGAAATCGCCCCCACGGCGAATGATATTCTGGGGATGATCCACAAGGAACCTGTCGGCGTTGTCGGTGCCATTATCCCGTGGAATTTTCCGCTGATGATCGGCGCATGGAAGCTGGGTCCTGCATTGGCGATGGGCAATTCGGTGGTGCTGAAACCGGCGGAGACCGCGTCCTTGTCGTTGATGCGTATGGTGGATCTGGCACATGAAGCAGGCTTGCCGCCCGGCGTGCTGAACGCGGTCACGGGCGAAGGCGCCGTAGTGGGCGAAGCCATGGGCTTGTCGATGGACGTGGATGTGTTGGTCTTCACCGGCTCAGGCCCCACCGGTCGACGTTTGCTGGAATATGCCGCCCGCTCAAATCTCAAGCGGGTCTATCTCGAACTGGGCGGGAAATCCCCCAATATCATCTTTGCGGACGCCCCGGATCTGGACGAGGCGGCCAAGGTCGCCGCGGCTGGCATTTTCCGCAATGCTGGGCAGGTCTGTGTTGCTGGTTCGCGCCTTTTGGTCGAGGCATCAATTCACGATCAGTTTGTGAGCGCTGTTTCAAAGATCACGCAATCCATGCGCGTGGGCGATCCGTTGCAATTGGACACCTCGATAGGAGCGGTGAACTCCGAAACACAGCTGTCCCAGAACTTGAATTATGTCGAAACTGCCCAAACGGAAGGCGGCCATGTCGTAACAGGCGGCCAGCGTATCTTGCGTGAAACCGGCGGATACTTCATGGAGCCCACGATTGTGACGGGCGTGACGCCAGACGCGACCCTTGCACAAAAGGAAGTGTTTGGCCCAGTTTTGGGCGTCACCGCATTTGATACGCAAGAGGACGCCATACGCATCGCCAATTCCACCGTTTATGGGCTGGCAGGGGCTGTCTGGACATCCAATCTGTCGCGCGCCCACACAATGGTGCGGGCCGTGCGCACAGGTGTGATGCATGTGAACACCTATGGTGGCGCGGACGGCACGGTGCCTTTGGGCGGCGTGGGTCAGTCCGGCAACGGGCACGACAAATCCCTGCATGCCATCGACAAATACATCAACCTCAAGACAGCATGGATCAAGCTGTAAGTCCCTGAGCCAGGAGCCCGCCATGTCCGACAAAACCATACTCGTCATCGGAACCTACGACACCAAAGACGATGAACTTGGCTTTTTGGCCGGCGTGATCCGGGATCAGGGCGGGCATGTCGTGACAATGGACGTGTCGGTTCTTGGCGATCCGTCCAAGCCTACGGATTATTCGAAACATCAAGTCGCGGAAGAAGGCGGAAGTTCGATCGAAGCGGCGATTGCATCGGGCGATGAAAACCACGCGATGCAGATCATGGCCAACGGGGCTGCACTGCTGACCGCACGTCTTTATGCCGAGGGCAAATTCGACGGCATGATTGTTTTAGGCGGAACGATGGGCACCGATCTGGCACTTGATGTCTGCTCTGCGTTGCCGCTTGGTGTGCCCAAATACATCGTTTCAACGGTCTCTTTCTCGCCGCTCATTCCGCCGGAACGGCTGGCAGCGGACACTCAGATGATCCTCTGGGCGGGTGGGCTCTATGGATTGAATTCAGTCTGCAAGGCGTCGCTCAGTCAGGCGGCGGGGGCTGTGTTGGGCGCGGCGCGCGCCGTTGTCTTTCCGGATGCGAAAAAGCCGTTGATTGGCATGACATCTCTGGGAAAATCGGCTCTGAAGTACATGGTGCCTCTCAAACCCGCACTGGAAGAACGCGGGTACGAAGTCGCCATATTTCACGCGACGGGCATGGGTGGGCGCGCCTTTGAAAGCCTTGCAGAACAAGGCGCATTTGCTTGCGTTTTTGACTTCTGCACCCAAGAATTGGGCAATCACATCAACGGCTCGAACATCTCGGCCGGATCGGGCCGCCTGACGCACGCAGGTCTGAACGGCACACCACAAATCGTGGCTCCGGGCTGTTATGATCTGGTCGACATCGTGGGCTGGCAGCCGTTGCCGGACAAATGGGCGGACCATCTCCAACACGCACACAATCGCCTGCTCACCTCCATCGTCCTCAATACTGAGGAACGTCGCCAGGTCGCCCGTGCGCACAGCGATCAACTCGCAAAAGCGACGGGCCCCGTGGCTTTGCTCCTACCGCTGTTGGGGCTTGGTGAATGGGACCGCGAAGGGGCGGATTTGCACGACAAGGAAGGGCTCGACAGCTTTATCGCCGAATTGGAAGCCTCAGCACCCGCAAACGTCGACGTGCGCCGGGTCGACGGCCATATCAATGACGCGGTGTTTGCCGAGGAGGCACTCAGGGTCTTTGATGACTGGCGCGCCGCAGGCCTCGTGGCCAGTTAGTCCTTTGACACAGGGTTCAGCCGCGCCAACAGATCTAGGAGCGTTTCGTAATCGTCCTTGCCCAGCAGGTTTTGGAATTCCGCGACGATCGCTGCGGCTTGATCCGAATTGTCGTCGATGATTTTTTGCCCCTGTTCCGTGATGGCGATGAACTGTCGACGGCGATCCTTGTCGTCGCGGGTCTGTGTGATCAGCCCCTTTTTCCGCAACGTCGTGGCAATGCGCGTGAGGCTGGGGAACAACAGGCTTGCGCGATCCGCGAGGGTTTTGGTGTCCAGCGTGCCGAACTCCGACAGCACACGAAGCACGCGCCACTGCTGTTCAGTTATCCCGGTTTCGACCAACATATCCCGGATCGGCAGCATCACGCCTTCGCGGGCGCGGATCAAGGCGATCGGCAAGGATCGCGCGGTCGAGGGGAGTTTAGGGTCCATGGCAAACTACTTTCAGCCTATTCTGGATCGTGCTGCCAAGTCACAGTTGACATTGCAAGGCGTATTTAATTAACATGACAACTATTAACATGTTAAAATGCAAATGGGTAGCCTGATGGCAATCGAACAGTTCACACCCACCCATCAGGAGGACACCGCATGACCGCGTTGAAGGACAATATCAAAAAGCTTGATGGATATTTGGCCCGGTTCCGCGAAAGCGGCATACTGAACCGGATCGCGGGTCAGGATATGCCGGGTGAAAACGGTGTGTTCCAGACGACGTCGCCCGTCGACAAATCCGTGATCTGCGATGTGGCGCATGGCGGAGCAACTGACATTGACGCCGCAGCAACGGCCGCTTCAAACGCGTTCGCCACTTGGCGCGACATGCCGGCACTCGAGCGCAAACGCATCCTGATCAATGTGGCAGAGGGGATCGAAGCGCGCGCCAATGAAATCGCGCTGTGTGAATGCTGGGATACAGGTCAGGCCTACAAATTCATGTCGAAGGCAGCGTTGCGCGGTGCCGAAAACTTTCGCTACTTTGCGGATCAGGTTGTGCAGGCCCGCGACGGCCAGCACCTGAAATCGCCGACCTTGATGAACGTGACAACGCGAGTCCCCATCGGCCCGGTCGGGGTGATCACGCCGTGGAACACTCCTTTCATGTTGTCGACTTGGAAAATTGCGCCCGCATTGGCCGCGGGGTGCACGGTGGTACATAAACCAGCCGAGGCGTCGCCGCTGACAGCGCGCCTGCTTGTCGAAATCGCCGAAGAGGCAGGATTGCCGCCGGGTGTGCTGAACACCGTCAATGGCTTTGGCGAAGGCGCGGGAAAAGCGCTATGCGAGCACCCGCTGATCAAAGCCATCGCCTTTGTCGGCGAAAGCCGTACCGGCAGTTTGATCACCAAACAGGGCGCCGACACGCTCAAACGCAACCATCTCGAATTGGGTGGCAAAAACCCCGTAATCGTCTTTGATGACGCCGATCTTGACCGCGCCCTCGATGCGGTGATCTTCATGATCTACTCGATCAATGGCGAGCGATGCACGTCCTCTTCACGGTTGCTGGTTCAAAAGAGTATTCGCGCCGAATTCGAGGCTAAACTGATCGAACGGGTGAACAAGATCAAAGTTGGCCATCCTCTTGATCCAACAACCGAAATCGGGCCGCTTGTGACCGAAGAGCATTTCAACAAAGTCACTAGCTACTTTGACATCGCAAAGAAGGACGGTGCAACCATTGCCGCAGGCGGCGAAACGATCGGAGACGAAGGTTATTTCGTGCGTCCAACCCTGTTTACCAACGCCAGCAACGACATGCGCATTGCGCAGGAGGAAATCTTCGGCCCGGTGCTGACCTCCATTCCCTTTGCCACCGAAGAAGAGGCCCTGCAGATCGCCAATGATATTCCCTACGGCCTGACAGGATACGTCTGGACCAATGATCTGACGCGCGCGCTACGCTTTACCGACAAGCTCGAAGCCGGCATGATCTGGGTGAACTCCGAAAACGTGCGCCATCTGCCCACCCCCTTTGGCGGCGTCAAAGCCAGCGGTATTGGCAGAGACGGCGGTGATTGGTCGTTCGAGTTTTACATGGAGCAAAAGCACATCGGTTTTGCCACCGGCCAACACAAGATCACCAAGTTGGGTGCAAGTTGATGAGGCAGTGTCCGGACACCCGTACTATACATATGGATATTGAGTTTTCGACGCCAAGCAGACCAAAGCTGAATTCCAGTTCAACAGGAGGCCGCGATGCCCGTTCCCGCACCTAACCTTTACCCGGACTTCAACACCATCCGCTTGTCACATGTCTGCCTGAACGTAAAAGACCTCGCTGTGTCGAAGGCATTTTACACCGAAATTCTGGGACTACAGGTCACAGACGAGAGCGAAACGCATGTCTATCTGCGCGCGATGGAAGAACGCGGTCACCACTGCATCATCCTGCAAAAGTCTGACCAGCCCGGCACGGTCGAGGTTATGGGCTTCAAGACATTCGACGAAGACGATCTGGACCGCGCCAAGACCTATTTCAAGGCCAAAGGTCGCCCAACGGAATGGGTGGATCGTCCCTATCAGGGCCGCACTCTGCTGACCTCGGACAACATCGGCATTCCGCTGGAATTCTATCACAAAATGGACAGGCTGGAGCCGATCCATCAGAAATACGCGCTGTATCGCGGGGTCAAACCCCTGCGCATCGACCACTTCAACTGCTTCTCGCCGGACGTCGACGCCTCGGTCGCTTTTTACAGCGATTTTGGGTTTAGGGTGACCGAATACACAGAAGATGAAGACAGCAAAAAACTCTGGGCGGCGTGGATGCACCGCAAGGGTGGCGTGCACGATATGGCCTTTACCAACGGCACCGGCCCACGGATGCATCACGTCGCCTTTTGGGTACCGACGCCGCTTAACATCATTGATCTACTTGATCTGATGGCAACCACGGGTCACGTCACGAACATTGAACGCGGGCCGGGGCGACACGGAATTTCCAACGCGTTCTTCCTTTACATTCTTGATCCGGATGGGCACCGGATCGAGATTTATTGCTCTGATTATCAAACGGTTGACCCTGATCTGGAGCCCATCAAATGGGATCTTCAAGACCCACAACGACAAACGCTATGGGGCGCCCCTGCACCGCGCAGCTGGTTTGAACATGGGACCAAATTTGTTGGCGTCTCAACCAAAGACAGCGATATCGCAGCCAGTCCAATCATTGCCCCGTAACTGAATTCCATCCACCAAACAGTGCGGTGATTTTTTCAGCACCAAGGGCAACCGCTGCATGGGCAGACATAACCAAAGGAGCCTGAACATGCGCTTTGCCACTTATTCGTTTGCCGGTGAAACCTATTACGGTGCCGTAACCGATGCAGGCATGATCGCTCTGAACACAGAGTTTCGCCACTGGCCCACCCTGTTGGATGCGGTCAAAGAGGGCGGGCTTGATACCCTCGCCACGGCCGCGCGGGACAAACCCGTGACACATACCGATTTCCTGTATGAAATGGTGCTGCCCAATGCGCCGCGTATCTTGTGTGTCGGCGTCAACTTCCCGGACCGCAATGCCGAATATAAAGACGGCAGTGCACAGCCCCAATTCATGTCGTTGTTTCCCCGCTTTGCCAGTGGCTTCACCGGGCATGACCGCCCGTTGATCCGCCCTCCGGAAAACCATACGCTGGACTACGAAGGCGAGATCGCCATCATCATAGGCAAGGCCGGTCGGCGTATTGCCCAAGCGGACGCATACGATCACATCGCCGCCCTGACGCTGTGCAACGAAGGCACCATTCGCGATTGGGTGCGGCATGCAAAATTCAACGTCACTCAAGGCAAGAATTGGGACAACTCGGGTGCAATCGGCCCGTGGCTCGTTCCCTTTACCGATCACAAACAACTCGACGACGCGCGCATCGTCACGCGCGTGAATGGTGAAATCCGTCAAGATGACACGGTGAACCGAATGATGTTCCCGGTGCGTCGCCAGATCGAATACATCTCGACGTTCATGACGCTTCAACCAGGTGATATTATCATCACTGGCACGCCAACCGGCGCTGGCGCGCGCTTTGATCCGCCACGGTATCTGGTGCCGGGCGACATCGTGGAAGTTGAGGTCGAAGGCATCGGAACCCTGCGCAATGGGGTCAAAGACGAAAGTGCCTGACACCGCCTGAGCGATCCCCGGTTTATTCTGCTCCGATGCCAAAGATCGTTCAAAACCGTCACTGAGCGGTGATTTAGGAACTTCGACCCGATGAAACACCGATGTTTGGTTGACGTGCGCCCAAGCACTCTATCTCCTTGATTTAGATATTGGAGCAGACATCATGCGAATTCTGACCTTTGCCGCTGGCCTGAGCCTCGTCGCGCTGGCGGTGCAAGTGACCGACGTTTCGGCACAAGGGCGCGCGACCGCGGTTGGCGTGGCCAGCGTTGAGCAGCGCGAACTGTCTGAAACCGTGCCGGTTTTTGCGGAAGTCGTTACAGCCCGCGATGGTGCAGTGGCAAGCCGCGTCGCAGGGTACGTTGAAACGGTGCATGTCCTGTCGGGCACCCGTGTGAACGAAGGCGATTTGGTCGTCGAGCTCAATGCCGATCTGCTGACGATTCTGCTCGCTCAGGCGGAATCGCAGATGGCCGAAGCTCTGGCCGGGATCGCCACGGCTCGGGTCCGCGTTGATCGCGCAAGCACGGCGTTTGCCCGCGTTGACGCCCTGCGTGGGTCAAGCTCGTTCAGTCAGGGACGGTTCGATGACGCTCAAGCTGATATGTTCGAAGCACGCTCGCAACTGGCCGAAGCGCAGGCCCGTGAAAAAAGCAACGAGGCCCGCGTCGCAGAGGCACGCTATCAACTGCAGCGCAGCCGAATTACCGCCCCTTTTTCCGGCGTGGTCATCGAAGTCAATACGATCCCAGGCGCATTCATCCAGGCGGGCACGCCCGTGGTGCGCCTGCTCGACACCGGCTCTTTCGAGGTGCAGGCCAGTGTGCCGTCGCGATATGTTGCCTCCCTTGAGGCCGGTCAGATCATGTCGGGCAGTCTTGAAACCGGCGAAGAATTACCGCTGACACTGCGTGCCATTCTGCCATTGGAAGATCCATCGTCACGCACGCGAGCGGTCCGCTTTGCGGCGCCCGATTTGGGCGCGTTGACAAACGTCGCCGTGGGTCAGTCGGTGACAGTGCAGATCCCAGTCGGCGCGGCGCGCGACGTGTTGGCAGTGCCCAAAGACGCGCTGGTTCAGGCACGTGGTGGGTGGACGGTTTTCGTCGCCGACGACGGAAAAGCGCAGCCGCGAAACGTTGAAATCGGCGTTGCATTGGGGGACCAGTATGAAGTGCTCAGCGGTCTGGCACCGGGCGATCTGGTGGTTGTGCGCGGCAATGAACGACTGCGCCCCGGTCAGGACATTGTGCCCAATCCTGTGGAAACCAACTGATGGACATCATTCGCTTTGCCATTGATCGTCCTGTCGCCGTTGTGGCGGCGGTTTTGATGGCCATGCTGTTTGGCGGCATTGCTTTGTCGCGCATCCCGATCCAACTGGCACCGGACGTGCGTAAACCCATCGTGGTCATCGAAACAAGCTGGCCCGGTGCTGCCCCGTCCGAGGTCGAGCGCGAAATCGTCAATCCGCAGGAAGAAGCCCTGCGCGGCCTTGAGGGGCTCGATATCATGACGTCTCGTTCGCGCACCGGACAGGCCGAAGTGACGCTCGAATTTTCGGTCGGCACCAATATGAGCCAATCCCTGCTTTTGGTTTCCAACCGGCTGGACCGCGTCAGCGGGTACCCTGAAGAAGCAAATGAACCCTCTCTCAACACGTCTGGCTCCGATGACAGCCCCATTGCATGGGTGCTTCTGACGGCCAAAGAGGGCAACACGCGCGCTATGCCCACCTATGGCGATTTCGTGGAAGACGTGATCAAGGACCGCATCGAGCGCATCGAAGGTGTCTCTGCGGTCAATGTCTTTGGGGGCGTGACCCGCGAATTGCAGGTTGTTGTGGATCCGCGACGCCTCTCACGCTTTGGGCTGACGGTGCCGCAGGTGGTGCGAACACTGCGAGCCGAAAACATCTCGATCTCTGCGGGCGATGTGGACGAAGGCAAGCGCCGCTATGTGGTCCGCACCGAGGGCAACCTCAACACTGAAGACGCTATTCGCAATGTCGTATTGCGCTCGGGCGCTGCAACGGGTGACATCGGGCGCGTTCGTGTCAGTGACGTGGCCGACGTCGGGTTCGCCTTCAAGGACCCCACCAGCCGTTTGCGCTACAAGGGCGAGCCTGGGCTGGCCTTCAACGTGGTGCGCGAAGCCGGGGCCAATGTGATCAGCGTCATGGAAGAGCTGCGCAGCGTTTTGGCCGATCTGGAGGCCGGTCCAATCGCAAACGCCGGACTAAACGTACAACAGGTCTATGATGAGACGATCTACATCGACGGGGCGATCTCATTGGTGACGCAGAACATCTGGATCGGTGGCGCGCTCGCGGCCATTATCCTGATGCTGTTTCTGCGCTCCGCGCGTGCGACGATGGTGGTGTCGCTGTCGATCCCGGTATCCATCGTGGCCACGTTCGTGGTCATGGCCATCACGGGCCGAACGCTCAACGTGATCTCACTGGCAGGTATCGCATTTGCCGTTGGCATGATTGTGGACGCCGCCATTGTGGTCTTGGAAAATATTTTCCGACTGCGCCAAGAGGGCAAATCCAGACGCGAAGCCGCCTACCTCGGAGCGCAACAAGTCTGGGGCGCGATCCTTGTGTCAGCCCTGACGACGGTTCTCGTTTTCGTACCGATCCTGATCATGCAGCTAGAGGCCGGACAACTCTTTCGTGATATCGCGGTGGCCATTTCCGTGTCGGTCCTTCTTTCGTTGATCGTGGCGGTAACTGTGATCCCGGCGCTGGCCAGCCGGTTGCTCAGCGCCAAGGATCAGAACCCCGTGCGGCTCTGGGGCGTTGATCATATTGCAGCCGGCTTCAAAGCTGCGGTCATGGCCTACGTCCGCATGACAGTGCGTTTTCGGACGTTGGGCATCCTCATGGTGATGCTGATCGCAGGCGGGGCAGCCATTGCAAGTTGGACGTTTCTGCCCCGGTTGGAATACCTGCCCGAGGGCAACCGCAACCTCGTCTTTGGCCTGATCATCCCACCACCCGGATATAATCTGGACACCACGGAAACGATAGCCCAGCGCATTGAATCCGTCGCTCAGCCACTGTGGGAAGCAGCGCCCGAGACCGAAACGGAAGACGGCACACCGACAATTGCCAACTTCTTTTTCGTGGCCACCCCGGGCAACTCCTTTGTCGGCGCCGGCGCGGTTGATGGTCAGCGCGCGGCGGAGCTGATCCCGGTCCTGTCGCGCCCCATTTTCGCTGAACCCGGCACCTTCGGCTTCATGACGCAACCGTCGCTGTTTGGACGCGGTGTCGGTGGTGGGCGCGCGATCGAACTGAATATCTCTGGTCAGGATCTGAATGACATTCTGACTGTCGCAGGACGTGCGGCAGGTATCGTATCGGGCGTTTTGCCCCGCTCTGAAGGGCACCAGTTTCGCCCAATCCCCGGGCTTGAGCTGGGCGCGCCCGAGGTTCGCCTGGTGCCGGACCGACTGCGCCTTGCAGATGCAGGACTTGACAGCTCGGCCCTTGCTGCAACCGTTGATGCCTTCAATGATGGGCTGCGCGTTGCCGAGGTTACTGTGGGCGCTGAGCGGGTTGACCTCGTGCTCAAGGGCGACCCTATCGTCAGCGACGCCGTGCGCACGCAAGACGTCGGCAACTACCCGGTCGTGACGCCGGGCGGCCAGATCATTCCGGTTTCCGCCCTTGCGGATGTCATCCTCACCGCTGGCCCCACTGAAATCCGTCACCGCGACCGGTTGCGCACCGTCACGCTGGAAGTACGGCCCTCCGATGCCCTGCCACTGGAAGAGGCCGTCAACCTGCTGCAAACCGAAGTCGTCGATGTGCTGCAAGAACAGGGTATCCCCGAGGATATTCGCCTCTCCGTTTCTGGCACCGCAGATCAGCTCAGCCAGACATGGGCCGCCATTCAAATCAACCTGATCGTGGCCCTCGTGATCGTGTTCCTCGTCATGGCGATCCTGTTCGAAAGTTTTGTCTTGCCGTTGGTGATCATGATCGCCGTGCCGGTTGCAGCAGCGGGCGGCGTGGGTGGCTTGGCCCTGCTCAACACCTATCAAACCCAACCGCTGGATATGCTGACATTGCTGGGGTTCATCATTCTGATCGGTATCGTCGTCAACAATGCCATCCTGATCGTGCACCAGACGCTTTATCACCTGCGCGAAGATGGGATGGAACCGATCGACGCCATTGAAGAGGCCACACGCAATCGCATCCGCCCTATTTTCATGTCCACGCTGACCAGCGTGATGGGCATGTTGCCACTGATCGTCTTTCCCGGCGAAGGGTCCGAGCTTTATCGTGGACTGGGCGCGGTCGTCGTTGGAGGGCTGTCGATGTCGGCCTTTCTAACCCTCCTGACGGTGCCGCCCTTGCTGCGTCTGTGCGTGCGCAAACCAGAGATCGACGAGCCACTGGTCCAAGCCAAACCCGCTTAACCTGCAAAGAGCGGTATGCTCGCCGCGACCGCCCACGCAAGGCACAGGCCCAGTCCGACGCCCGCGGCATCCGGCCCAACGCGTGCCGCTACGCTATGTCCGATCGTGCCGTAAACGACAAAAAACAAAACCAGCACAGGAAGTACGGTAAAGAGCAAACCCATATCAGCGGGGCCAAGGATCATCATGGCCAGCAACACGCCAATCGGCAGCGCCCGCGCCAGTCCACGTTGCCATAGCGGTGCGCCAAACATCGCTACGCGGTCGGCGAGCATGAAAGGAAGCGTACCGATCAGCAACAACCCCATCAGCGAAAGGCGCGGACCGGTTGGAACAAAAGCCGCGCCATACCGGTCCAGCGCAGTCGCAAAAAGCCCCAGACCTATGGCTATTATCATTGCGACACCCCAGATATCAGGCCACTGCACCGACCGTCCGAACCGCGCCAGCAGCAGCAGCGCCAGCCCGCCCCAGACGGCGAAATAAACCAACAAATAGCCAACCGCGGCGATGCCCAAAACCGCTCCACCCAAAAGAATTGAAGCGCCGGCCGCAGGCAACACAGGGATCAAAAGGACCGCCAAAGCCCGTCCCGTAGAGAGCGGCACCGGAGCCTTTGCAGACTTGGGCAAAAGACGCGCTGCCAAGGACGCCAAACCCGTCAATCCAATCAAAACCGCCAAAACTGCCGCCCCCAATGGCTTGGGTGATCCTTTGGCATCGTGATCCATCGCCTTCGATAGCCACTGCCGCGTTTCTGATAGGGTCTCAGGGCTATATAACACCGCCAGATGCTCGGTCATGGGCGCATATGCAGCCCGGCGTGACACACCGTTTTTGTGTGCCGTTTCCCCCTCGTCCACTGTCGGGTCGACCTGCGCTACGGCCTCCATCGCGACCGCGCGCAACCGCGTTTCCCACGCGCCCGACAAAATCAGCAACCGGCTCGGCCACTCCGCCGTGACCGCCTCCGAATACATCGAAATCGCCACAATCGCCGCCACGTCAGGTCGTCCGTCGGCAGCACGGATGATGATATCGGTGGCCATCGAATGACCCACAAGCGCAATCGGTCCGTCCATCCCAGAGCGCCCCTGCACAGCATCAATGATGGTTGATGTTTGATCCACCAATTGCTGCGTGGTTCCTTCGATCCGGGTAACATCCGCCGACAGCAGACCCGGATGGCGCCCGTGGCCAACAAAGTCAAACGCAGCGACGGCAAAACCGGCGCGGGCCAGATCGCGGCTGATTGTCTGCATCAATTGGGTGGAGCCTGCAAACCCGTGGGCCACGAAAACCAGCGGACCATCTGATGGACCATACAGACGCACGTCTCCGGCAGGCGTTTCAATCACACGCTCAACCACCCCGGCACGCTCGGTCTCAAGCCTAACCGCGCCCCAACCCACGGCGAGCGCCGCCAAGACCCAAAGGGCCGCTTTGAATAATCCCAGTGCTTTCATAGGCTCTGATCTAATCCATCATTTCAAGACGCACAGAAAAATCATGGCAACCCCTCCGATCGCGCGCTAGCTAAACGACAATGTTCATCGTCAGCCCTTCAACACTTTGGAACAAAGCCGCGCTCGAGACTCAATCCGCGCCCAAGCGAATGTTGGGCCGGATCACTGTGGTGCCACGCCGAGGCATCCGCTTTGGCGTACTGTGCCGACTCATCTTTGAAATCCAGATCCTGCGTTACCTTTTGCCTTTGGTGCCCTTTGTGGTCGCCATGCTGGTCTGGCCACACCTAGCGCTTCCGATCTCTCAGGCACCGGTGCCGATGCTGATTGTGATCGCCGTGGTCGAAACCAAAGTGTTGTCCATCAAGCCAGATGCGCGCGCAGCTTTGATCGAAGATGCCGATATGGCGCGGGGGTTGGATGCCTTGCGCTTTAACGCGACGCGCATCCTCACCCGGATCGCCGCCGACCGGAAGCTCAGCGACAGCGAGTTGCTGTTGGTGGTCGAACAATCCGAAATCGCGCGCATCCCACCGTTGACCCTCGTGTCAATCCAACAGTCCCAACCCAAGGCCCACGTGCTGGATTTGACGCAACAGGAATGCGAACTGATCCAAACCACGCTCTTCGACGGCGATATATCTGAACGACAATTGCACCTGATCTCATTGCGTCAGGCCGAAAACCTACGCAGCATCGCACTTGATACACGCTCTATTTCGGCTCATGCCCGCATGGCCGCATTGATGCAAACCTCCTAGGGACGCACGCATGACACTCAACACCACGTCACTCTCCGCAGGCGATATTCTCAAGGTTCTGCAAACCGGTTGGACCACGCAGGCCAACGGCGGCTTGACCGCTTCGTGGATGCTTCACGGCCGGCCCGGTGTCGGCAAAACCCAAGTTGTCCAGCAACTTGCCGACCAGATTGGCGCCGCCCTCTTCGATTTGCGGCTGACCACGATTGAACCTCAGGATTTGCGCGGTCTGCCTTACTACGACCACGAAGCGCGCAAGACGATTTGGTATCGCCCCGAAGACCTGCCCAGCGCGCCCGATACAGCGGCGGTTCTGTTTCTTGACGAATTGACAGCCGCGTCACCCTACCTTCAGCCCACCGTTTACGGGCTCTTGCAAGAACGCCGCGTGGGACGGCACAAACTGCCTGACAGCGTGTTTATTGTGGCCGCTGGAAACACGGTGGATGACGGCGCAGTGGCCTATGACATGGGCACCGCGCTGTCGGATCGCCTCATTCATCTGCATATGCATGCAGACGCGGCGGATTGGCTGGAAAACTACGCGGCCCCCAAGGCGCTTTCACCCGCGGTCACCGCATTTTTGCGCGCGCGCCCCGATCTGCTGGACACGACCGAAGAAAGCTTGCGACGGGGTGACATGATCGCCTGCACGCCACGCTCGTGGGAACGGGCCAGCCAGATCATGCAACACATTCCCGACAGGCAGACCCGAAACGCGATATTGGCGGGCACATTGGGCGAAGCCGTCGCCGCCGAATTCACAGTGATCGCCGATGACATTGCCGCAACCTTGCACATCGACGACATGCTTGCCGCAAATCCCAGCAAGCGCACCGATCTCTTTCCCGACACCCTGCACGGGTTGAATGCACTGGTTTTCGGCCTTGTTGGTGCCGCCAACCAGACCACCGTTGCGCCCGTCATCGACACGATGGAGCAAATCCGTCACCTCGCCGACCAACGCCCAGAGCGAACGTTCCAACAGTTGCCGTTGGCGGAACTGTGCACATTCGGATTTGAAATGCTGCTGGCCAAGGCGCTGAAATCAGATCTTACTTCTGCATTTGCCACCTCAGAGAGTTACAAACGCTACGCGGCCGACCGACAGGATGCAGGATTGGATTGATCCATGGCAGCCCGGTCCGCACGCATTGCCCGCGCTCTGGCTCAAATGCAGGAAACCGATCCTGCCCTGTCTGCACTCGCATTGTGGTGCCACATCGCTGACAGCGATACACCTACGCGCACGGCAGCAGCCACCATTCACATTGGCCCCGAATTTACGGCCCTGCCACTGCGCGAGCAAGTTGGCTTGGCGGGACATCACATCCTGCATATCGCGCTTCGGCACGAGGCGCGCATGGCCGCTATGGCCACTCGCATGGGGCATGCATTTGACCAAATGCGTTACAATCTGGCTGCGGATGCTTTGGTCAATGAGATCTTGGAACAAGCCCGACATGCATTGCCCCGACCTGCAGTGACTCTGTCATCCCTTTTGCGCGATGTCCTGGAAGAAGACCCGCAGGATGCGCTGACAAAATGGGACGTAGACAGGCTCTATACGGCGCTTTCGGCTCAATCCGGAGAAGGGAAAGGCCGACAAGATGATTACCTCAGCCAAATGGAATTCCGCAATGACCTGGACCCTAACAAAGATCAGGATCACGGTTCTGACGCCGCAGAATGGCAAGCTCATCTGACCCGCGCCGCTCAGACATCCGGCGCATCAGGGCGCGGGATTGGGCACTTGTTATCCCGCCTTGCGGACAGACCGATCACAAACACGGCTTGGGAGATTTTGCTGCGCCGCTTGCTATCACATGCGGTCTCTCATCACCCGCGCCAATCTTATCGCAGACCGCGACGCTCATGGATCGCCGCAGAGGCCGATACCCGTGCGCGCAACGCGCCGACACCCGTTTTCGAGCCGGGGCAAAGTCGTGATGCCACGCGGCCGCGCATTGTTGTTGGCATCGACAGTTCAGGCTCCGTCAGCGACGCGACCCTGGCGCTGTTTTCGGCTGAAGTCTTGGGTATTGCCCGACGTTCCGGGGCCGAGACGCATGCGCTTTACTTTGACGAAACAGTCTACCGCCATGAAGTGCTGGACACCACCACATGGGACTTGCATCGCGGTGACGTCCGACGCGAAGGCGGCACGTCGTTTGTGGGCGTGATGGAACAGGCCGCATTGCTGTCGCCTTCCATCATCGTCATCCTGACCGACTTGGATGGCCCTTTTGGCCCTGACCCCGCGTGCAGGGTAGTTTGGGCCACACCACTGTATCAATGGGCTGACCCACCCTTTGGAACGGTGGTGTCTCTGGCACACTAAAACCCCGCTTGGCCACTTACTCTGACCCACGATTACGGCGTCGGGCCAAAACCACAGCCGTGACCAGCGCCAATCCCATCAAGATCAACCCGACAGGATACTCCAGCAAGCGCGTCACATCTCCGTTCAGCAACGCCAGTGTTTGGCTCAGGGAAATCTCAAGCCTCGGGCCCAGAAAGAATGCAATTATGAATACGACAACCGAAATCCCAAATGCGTTCATCACGAAGGCCAGTATCGCAAAGGCCAGCATCACGCCGACGCCGAACAATCCGCCCGAGGCCAGCGACACACCCACAAAACACATCAGCAAGGCCGCCGAAAAAATGAACGATTCCGGTGCAGACACCACTTTGACCCAAAACCGCAAGCCGATCTGCCCAACGATCAGGTTCAACAAATTTGCCAGTACCATCGCGCCGAACAGCCCGTAAATCAGCCGGCCTTGCTGCTCAAACAGGAACGGGCCGGGTTGAACGCCGTGGATCATGAACGCAGAGATGATCAGTGCCGCACTGACACTTCCCGGAATCCCCAGCGTCAAAAGCGGGATCATATTGGCCCCCATCACCGAACTGTTCGCGCTTTCGGCGGCGGCAATTCCATGCAGCGAGCCTTTGCCGAAACTGTCGGGATCCCTGGATGTTTGTCGCGCTGATGCATACGACATGAATGCCGCCGCCGTTGATCCGATCCCGGGCAAAGCGCCCAAAATCGTGCCGATCACCGCGCCACGCAACATGGTAAAGCGGCAGGCCCAGTATTCGACGAAACTCACCCGCGCATCGTCCCGTGACTGGTCCTTGGGCAGGACAACCGCCGGACGCACCGAACCATCGCTTTCTCCCAGACGCTTGATCAACTCCGCGATGGCCAGCATTCCAATGGCCACTGACACCAGCGGCAGCCCATCATAAAGCTCGAACTGATCAAAAAAGAGCCGTGGCGTGGCATGTTCCGGATCGGTCCCAACCATCGCCGCCAATAGACCCAGCAATGCGGCGATCACACCCTTGATCATCGAGGCGCCCATGAGCCCGGCAATGACCGCAAACGCCAGCATCATCAGCCCCAATACTTCAACCGGGCCCATCCGAAGCGCCAGCACGGCCAGCGGGGCAGAGACGGTGATAAGAACGATATCGCTGAACGTATCACCCGTGACAGAGGAATAAAGTGCCATCTTGGTGGCCTTCAAAGGCTTGCCTTTGCGCGCCAGTGGATACCCATCCAACGCCGTGGCGGCGGCATCCGGTGTTCCGGGTGTATTCAGCAGGACCGCCGGAATGGCACCGCCGACCAGCCCCCCCTTGTTGACCCCCACCAGAAACCCAATACCGGTCAACGGGTCCATCCCAAAGGTAAACGGGATCGCGATAGCCGTCGCCATGACTGGGCCAATTCCGGGCACGGCACCCACGAATTGCCCCAAGATGACGCCGAACAACACAAACATCACATTGATAGGTGCGACCGCATCACCCAGCCCTGCCAGAATCGTCTCTAACTCAGGCATAATCGATCCTCACGGCAGTGGTCGTTCCAGCAAGATGACAACGCAAAACCAAATTGCAGCCGGCATCGCCACCGCTCCGGCAACGAGCCAAAAGAGCCGCCGCTCACCCGCCAACAGCATCACCGCGAGCGCCAGAACCGGAGCCACCCAGACAAAACCGAGCCCACCCATCAAGACCAGAGCTACGACCAACAGCCCTGCAAACAATGACGATCGGATCCAAGGCGAAAGGGATGGGCGCGCATCATGCGGCGGCCAGACCAGCATAGCGACGCCGCACAAGCCCAGCCCGATTGCGAGAATGCGCGGCAAAGTGCGTGGCTTTAGCCATCCGTAGTCGACCGTTTCCACCTGCCAAGGGATGATCACAGCATATAGCAGCGCCCCAAAGCAGATGAAAAACAGCCCGAGGTAACGGTCCGTGGTCATGCGCGCGGCTTACTTGCCAAACAGGGTACCCACATTCACCAACCCGTCCACAAGCATCGTTTTGGTGCCTTCAGGCCCCATGTTCACGATGGGTGATTTCAGGGAATTCTGCACAACCGTAGCGACTTCTTCGCTGGCCAGTGCCGCTTCGAGAGCTGCCGTCAGCGCCATGCGCGCATCTTCGGGCGTACCTGCAGTCGTAGCGAAAAAGAATACCGGGCTGACGTAGATATCAAACCCCTGCTCTGGCAGCGTCGGCGTGTCAGGCGCATAATTGTGGCGCGAATTGTTCATACTCGCGATCATCTTCAGATCGCCGCTTTCCAGAAACGAGAGGTGCTCGCCCGCTTCAAATCCGGCAATCGCTTGACCACCAAGGATCAGTTTCACGTTCTCTGCGCCGCCCTTCGTTGAAAGGAACTGGAATTCGACCCCGGCTTGCTGCATCACCTGACGCATCGCCAACTCCTGCGGCTTGGCATCAAAGGCCAACGGGGCTGGGTTGGTTTTGGCGTATTCCACCAATCCGGCAACGTCATCAAAAGGCGCATCTGCCCGCGCAATCAGCGCCAGTTGCGCACGTGCGGCCGTGCCCAGATAATCAAAGCTTTCCAAATCAAATTTCATCGCTTCGGGGCGGTTCACCAGATTGACCAGAATGGGCATATTCACCCCAAGCCCAATCACCGATCCGTCCGCCGGGCGGTTCGCGATGCCGGTGAACATTGCCACCCCACCGCCGCCCGGCTTGTTTTCAGCAATCACATTCCAGCCGGTTTGCTCTTTCATCACCTTGGCCACCACGCGGCCGATCACGTCCGTTGACCCACCAGCACCGAACCCGATCTGCAACGTCAGCGTGCCGTTGGGCTTCCACTCCGCATAGGCTCCGCCCGCAGACAAGACGACGGCTGTCGCTGCAACGACAGCGCGCAAGAAACGTTTGATATTCATGGTATTCCTCCCCTGAATTCCGCATTTTGCGGATTAATTCTTCGACGGTCCTATTGGACCTATGAAACCAGCAATGCACTTTTCCATTAACAAAGCAATTGTGCCATCTATCCATCCTATGCAGCCCAAGGCGGTGCTGCATGCGATCGCAGTAGTGAAACCGCCACGTTATCTGTCTCCGGGTTCGCCCAACATATTGCTCGCGCGCAAGATCACCCAAGCAGGTTTGCAAATCGCACGAAACGGTCAGATCATGACCAGAATGAAGGAGACGGCCATGGAACGTGACGATCGATCCAAGATAGCATCGCGCCGGATTCGCCTGGGTATGGTTGGCGGTGGCAACGATGCCTTTATCGGCAGTGTGCATAGGATTGCGGCGCGGCTCGACGATCGGTTTGAACTTGTCGCAGGCGCACTCAGCTCGACACCGGATAAGGCACAGGCGTCCGGTCGATCGCTCCGTCTGGAACCCGACCGAACGTACAATGACTTTAGGAAAATGGCGATCCGCGAAGCACGTCTAAAAGGCGGGATCGAAGCCGTAAGCATTGTGACACCCAATCACCTACACTACCCAGTGGCGCGCGAATTTCTGAAACGCGGCATCCATGTGATCTGCGACAAGCCGCTGACTTCGACGCTGTCTGACGCCAAGAAACTGGTGAAAGCTGTCGAAGCGTCCAATGCGATGTTTGTGTTGACCCACAACTATACGGGCTATCCCATGGTCAGACACGCCCGAGAGATGGTTGCGCGTGGAGATGTCGGGAATATTCGCGTCGTTCAAATCGAATACCCTCAGGAGTGGCTGACAGAGCATCAGGATTTCAAGCAGGCCGAATGGCGCACAGACCCCGCGCGGTCAGGCGCAGGCGGATCAATCGGTGATATTGGCACGCACGCACACAACCTTGCGCGCTTTGTCACGGGCCTTGAGGTCGAAAGCCTGGCCGCTGATTTGCACTCATTCGTGCCGGGGCGGCGTGTTGACGACAATGCGCATATTCTGCTGCGCTTCAAAGGCGGCGCGCGTGGTATGTTGTGGTCATCACAAGTTGCGCCGGGCAACGAAAACGCTTTGCAGATCAGAGTCTACGGCGACAAGGGCGGGTTGGAATGGCAACAGGAAAACCCGAATGCGCTTTGGGTCACGTCGCTGAACGAACCCAAACGTTTGATCTCCCGCAACGGAGCGGGCGCAAGCCATGCGGCGGCACGCATAAGCCGTATTCCGCCCGGACACCCTGAGGGTTTTCTGGAAGGTTTCTCGAACATTTACTCCGAAGCAGCCGAGGCCATTCTGGCACACCGCGCTGGCATTTCGCCGCCGTCCGATGTGGTGTTCCCAACTGTTTATGACGGGTTGAAAGGTATGGAGTTCGTGGACGCCTGCGTGCGGTCATCCTACAGAAATGCAGCATGGGTTGCGCTGCCTGACTGATCGTCAGGCTGTGGATTTGCCGACCATCCGCCACACAAAAGCTGCGGCTTTCGCGCGGGGAAAAGGCAGGCTATAGGGGTCATATGACAAATCACTTGTACAAACATGACCTGCCTGACGGTCTGGACCTTGGCCCCGTTGTCGCGATTGACTGTGAAACGATGGGCCTGAACCCTCACCGGGATCGCCTTTGTGTGGTTCAACTGTCTGGTGGAGACGGAAACGCGCATTTGGTGCAGATCGCCAAAGGGCAGTCTGAAGCGCCGAACCTGTGCGCGCTGCTTGAAGATGCGAACGTTTTGAAACTGTTTCACTTTGGCCGTTTTGACATTGCCGCGATGAAGAACGCGTTTGGCGCAACGACTGCACCCGTCTATTGCACGAAGATCGCAAGCCGCCTTGTGCGCACCTACACGGACCGTCATGGTCTGGCCAAACTTCTGCAAGAGTTGTTGGGCATCGACATCTCCAAGCAACAGCAATCCAGTGACTGGGGGGCTGACACTCTGACAGTGGCGCAGTTGGATTACGCCGCATCTGACGTGCTTTACCTGCATCAACTGCGCGATGCGTTGAACACGATGCTGGAGCGTGAAGGCCGCATGGACATCGCACAGGCGTGTTTCGACTTTTTGCCAATGCGGGCGCAACTCGACCTGGAAGGCTGGCCCGAAACTGATATTTTTGCGCACGCATGAGCACGCCGTTTCTGGATACCGCGCGGCGAGTCATTCGCACCGAGGCTGATGCACTGAAAACATTGGCCGATGCGCTCGATCACACGTTCCGAGATGCCATTGACCTTCTGAACAATGCCAGTGGCCGGGTGATCGTGACGGGTATCGGAAAATCAGGCCACATCGCGCGCAAGATCGCCGCAACAATGGCCAGCACTGGAACGCCTGCGCAATTCGTGCATCCGGCAGAAGCCAGCCACGGCGATCTTGGCATGGTAACCTCCAAGGATGTCGTGCTAGCCATTTCCAACTCGGGTGAGGCGCCGGAATTGGCCAATATCGTCGCCTATTCGCGACGCTTTGAAATCCCGCTTCTGGGCATCACCAGCCGTGCCGACAGCAGTCTCGGCAGTCAGTGCGATGTGGTTCTGGTCTTGCCCAAACTTGACGAAGCCTGCGGGACTGGCGTTGTGCCCTCAACATCCACCACGATGACCCTGGCTTTGGGCGACGCACTTGCGATCGCCTTGATGGAAAACCGGTCGTTCACCGCAGAGCATTTTCGCGACTTTCACCCCGGCGGCAAACTCGGTGCACAGTTGAGCCGCGTGTCGGACCTGATGCACACCGGCGATGCGATGCCGTTGGTGGGTCGCGACGCGCCTATGTCCGAAGTTCTGGCGCAGATCGGTCAAAAGGGATTTGGCGTGACGGGCGTGACGGACGACGCAGGCCTGCTCGCCGGGATCATCACGAACGGTGACCTGAGCCGCCATATGGAGGGGCTGCCGCAACTCAAAGCCAGTGATGTGATGACGGTTTCACCTGTGACGATCGACCCCGGCGCGCTGGCGGAGGAAGCCGTACGCATCATGCAGGACCGTAAGATCACGTGCCTGATTGTGGTGTCACCAAACGGTCCGGCAAAACCTTCGGGGTTGTTGCATATCCATGACTGCTTGCGCGTTGGGCTGGGGTAGGCGACATGGCCATCGACAGCTATTCGCGCATGGTGGCTTGGCTGAAGATCGTATTGCCTTTGGCTGCGCTTGCGCTTTTGTCGACGCTGTTTCTGTTGTCTCGGGCGATTGACCCAACCTCGTCCATCCCTTTTGCGGACACCGAAGTTCAAGAGCGTATGCGCGATCAACAGGTGACCGAACCCTTCTATTCAGGCACCACGGCTGATGGCGACCAGATTGCATTCATGGCCCGGCGTCTGACAACGCTACCCGACCAACCGGGCAGTAACCGGGCCGAAGAGATAAGCGCACGTATCAATCTGGTGAGCGGCGTCGAAATCACCATGCAATCTGAAGTCGCATCTATTGATATTTCGGCCGATTTGACCCGGCTCACCGGCGAAGTCGTTCTGACAACTTCAAATGGGTATCAGATCAGGTCACAGGAGTTGATCGCCCGTATGTCGCGTTTGAACGTGCAGTCACCGGGTCAGATATCAGCCCTGAGCCCAATGGGTGACCTCACAGCAGGGCAAATGCAGTTGACGACATCTGAGCCAGACGCGCCCGCGCATTTGATTTTCACAAATGGCGTGAAACTGTTATATCAGCCCAAAGAGGTGAAAGATTAGCCCGTGCCATTGATCCGTTCGATTCTCCTGATGCTGTTTTTTGCGGTTCTGTCCGGCACTGCAATGGCGCAAAACACCCAAGTTGCATTTGGCTCCGCGCAACAGGATTCGTCGCTTCCCGTTGAGGTTACGGCCGATAGCCTGAGCATCAACCAAGCCGACGGCACAGCAGTTTTCTCAGACAATGTATTGATCGTGCAGGGTGAAATTCGCCTGTCTGCTGCACGGGTCATGGTGGTCTACAAGGAAGAAACGCAAGGCATCGCGCGGCTGGAAGCGACCGGTGGCGTGACGTTGGTGTCGGGGACGGATGCCGCCGAAGCACAGCGTGCGGACTACAACATCGACGATGGTACCATTGTCATGTCGGGCGACGTCTTGCTGACACAGGGTAGATCAGCCATCACCTCTGAGCGCATGTCCCTCCGGTTGGACGATGGCACCGCGGAAATGTCGGGCCGCGTCAAAACAATTCTGCAAACCGGGGACCAGTGATGGCGCCCCCGAAACTCACGGTCAATGAAGGCTCCGCAGGGCTGCACATCGAGCACCTGCGCAAGTCCTATCGAAAAAAAGTCGTGATCCGCGATTTCTCCATGCACTTGGACCGGGGCGAAGTTGTTGCGTTGCTTGGCCCGAACGGATCAGGGAAAACCACGACTTTCTATGCGATTGCGGGCTTGGTCACACCGGAAGGCGGCAGTGTCACGATAGACGGCCAGGACGTGACCACCTTGCCGATGTATCGCCGCGCGCAGATGGGCATTGGCTACCTTCCACAGGAAATGAGCATTTTTCGTGGCCTGTCCGTGCAGGACAACATTAGCGCCATCCTCGATATTGCCGAAAAAGACCGCCACAAACGGCGGGAACGCCTTGAAGAGTTGCTGAGCGAGTTTTCGATAGAACATCTGCGCCGCGCACCCGCCCTGGCGCTGTCGGGTGGCGAGCGACGACGGGTAGAGATTGCCCGATGTCTTGCCGCCAACCCGAAATACCTGCTCCTTGACGAACCCTTTGCCGGGGTCGATCCGATTTCAGTCGGAGACATCCGTCATCTGGTCGCAGACCTCAAAAAACGGGGTATCGGTGTGCTTGTCACGGACCATAATGTGCGCGAAACACTGGAAATTGTGGATCGTGCCTATATTCTGCATGAAGGCAGAGTTTTGATGTCCGGTACGCCTGACGAAGTTGTTCAAAACGAAAACGTGCGGCGCGTATATCTGGGCGACAGCTTCCGCATTTCGTGACTCAAACCCCGAAGCGTTAACGATTTTTTGCAAAACCCGAAGGCACTTTCGTTTGACTCTGCACCCTGTTTTCGGGCTCAATGGAGCCATGGCACCTGATGAGTTCCCGTCCGTTTGTACGCTGGCCTTCTTGCCAAGGCCTGAACGAAAACAACCACAGGACAGCCTAAACCCGATGCCATCACGTAGGTTAAACCGCCTTGTCCAGGCGGTGCAATCGCGGGCACGGTGCAACACCTGAAGGAGACACTATGCGGTACCAGATCAGCGGCAAACAAATCGACATTGGCGAAGCGCTGCAAACACATGTGAAAACGGAACTGGGCGAGGCCGTCAAGAAATACGCCGAGCGACCGACCGATGCCACAGTGGTGTTCTCCAAGTCAGCTCACGAGTTTGTCTGCGAAGCGACCGTACATTTATCGACCGGCCTGACAGCAACGGCCAAAGCGCATCAAACCGAAATCTATGCGGCATTTGATGCATGTTGTGAAAAGATGGAAAAGCAGCTGCGTCGATACAAGCGCAGGTTGAAAGATCATCACAAAGATCGTCCGGTGCCGGTTGAAATCTTCGGCGCGGCCTCATATATCCTCGCGTCAGAGACCGACTCGGAGGAACAGGAACCAGAAACGCTTCAACCGATTATTGTCGCTGAAATGGAAACAAAGATACCGACTTTGTCCGTTGGAGAGGCCGTAATGCAGATGGAGCTTGCTGGAGCGCCAGTTTTGGTATTCAGGAACGAAGGCAAAGACGGGCTTAATGTCGTGTACCGCCGTGAAGACGGGAACATAGGCTGGATTGACCCAAAGTAGCAACCTAACGCGGCACCCACCACGCCGCTAAGAAGTGCGAGCATCATGGATTTTGCATCCCTCCTAAAACCGGAGGCGGTTAAGGTTTTGACCTCCGCGTCCAGCAAGAAACGCCTTCTTCATGATGTCAGTGATCTGGCGGAGCATGCATACGACTTGTCGTCTGCTGACGTTCTGGACGCCTTGCTGTCCCGCGAAGCATTGGGCCCTACAGGTGTCGGACATGGGGTTGCGTTGCCCCATGCGAGATTGTCGGGAATCGATCAGGTTTTGGGGGCGTTTGTTCTTTTGGACAAACCGATTGATTTCAATGCTGTTGACCGTCAACCGATTGATATCGCTTTCGCACTTTTTGCACCGGAAGACGCCGGCGTAGAGCACCTCAAGGCGCTGGCGTTGGTGTCTCGAACACTGCGCGACGCATCAGTTTGCGCCAAGCTACGCGCAAACCACGACCCTATGACCCTCTACACGATTCTGACGTCGGCAGAGGCGGAACAGGCCGCATAGACCGCTACGGAGACCACCGGTCGAAACCGAACATCATGTAGTCTCGCTGGTAGACACGGGCGACGGCCTCTTCGATCTCGTCGTCGTAAATGCTGCCCAGCGCAAAGGGTTTATCATTAATGGGCGCGCCAATGTCCGGCACATCCTGATACCCAAGGCTAGCCGATATTTCGGTCAGTTCTTTCGACAATTCCGCCTCGCGTATCACACGGTCCGGAAGTGCGAACTGCCCGAAGCCACGCAACGCCTCGGCCTGAGTGCACCATGCGCCATCCACACGAACGGCCGTCTGCCCTGTCAAATTGGCCTCTAGAAACCCAACAAACGCCAAGAACGCATCACGGTGCGCGGCAACGTCATAGCCCGCAGCTGTGTCGCCTGTTTCAGGGGGCAAACCAAACCGTTTGATCAAAATAAGTTTGATTTGTGAATACGTGGCCGGTCCGTCGCCCACGATGTGTTTGCAAAACGCATGGTGCGCGCGTGCTACCGGGTGACGCAGAACCGTGAAACTACGGTGCCCTTTATTCTGACGTTTCCACTGGCGGAGCGTTTTTTGTGTGAACGTTCTGCGCAAAGCATCTTCGCCGGTACCGTCCAAATCCGCCATCCAACGCGTAACAGTCAAATCTGGCCCGCCTTTGATGGGCATAAACAGCAATGGCGCCTTGGCACCCGCCACGTAGTTGGGTATCGCGGCCGCTCTGCGCGGTTCAAAATTCGGGGTGCGCGCGAGGTCGAAACGATCCATCCTCGCCAACGCCGCGTGCATTTCGGAAAGGTTGGAAACCTTGTCCTGGATTGCGCCCGGGTTTTGAACCTTGAGGCTGGAATCCAATCGTTCCAGCTGTTGGCGCACACCCAAGAACCGCGCCAGGCCGTTGATCACATCCAGTGACCGCAAGTCTTCATACCCAATGTAAAACGCCGACTGCCCGGTCACCTGCATCTCATGCATCAACGTCATCTGGAAGTCTTGCAACACCTGTAAATGATGATTGAACTCGCCCTCGTCAAACCGAGCTTTGGCTGATTTCCTTTTGTCCACTTGGGTCAGCTTCCACTGCCCTGTTGATTGAGCGATTTTCCAGCTGACATAACTTTCGAGCGGATTGCGTGTCAGGATGATTTTCGCGATGCGACGGTCTTGTATGATCGCGTCAAGTATTCTCGGGTCATGATCGTGAAAATACCGAAATCCCTCCATTCCGCTGCGACTGCGGATGGCATCTAACAACCCCAGTGGGTTGGCGTCCCGGTCGGATTGCGAAAACCCGAGGATGTCGGTGGAATTGGGATACCCGATGAAATGCGGGTTAAAGGCCTCTCCATGGCAAGTGATCTGATCAAATGCATTCAGATTCGTCTCAAGAAAATTCGAGCCTGTGCGCATTTCGGCAAAGACAACAAAAGCGTCAAAACCGGACATCTTTAACGCACCAGATAAGGTTTGCGCGGCGCCTCAAGCGGTAGATTTTCCAAATGCTCAACCGGAAAATCGCCCATGAGGTACGGGTGCATCCCCTGATTTTTGAGGTTTTGCAGAAACTGTCCAAAGCCCTTCAAATCCACCATACGCGGCGCTTCTGACAATCGACGCAATTTCGTTGGGCCAATTTCGTCCAAAATGCCCTGCAGCGGCTCCATCGGCGCTTCAATGAATTCCGCCATCGTCCAGATGCGCACGCGCGCTTTGGTCCACGGGGAACGCAGCACGTCCAAATGGTCGCTTTCGATCTTTTGCAAATCCGCGGCCAACTTGCGCAAATCCATAAAGTTCATATTTGACCGAAACAAGGGAATGGCCCACGCACCACTGATCACCGACACTTGCGCATGCGGGTCTTTGGCAACTTTCCAGTTGATTTTTTGATTGTCGTTGGGACCAAATTGAAAACACTGCCGTTCGCCGCGCGTGTTCCAAATGAGGTTGGTCAGAAATGAGTTGGGGTTGTAGTCACGCAAGGTCGCGCTGTCGCTGAGTGCACCGTTCAGTGATGTCTGGCCATCGGCAAAATGCGCACGGTCGGGCGCGAACAGATGCCCATGCACGCGCGCACCTGTCGATTTGGCCAGCCACGGTTCAAAGTTTTCGAAAAGCTCCGCAAACCCTTGGAACATCGAATAGGGCGATGCGGTGATCCCATTCTCCCAATCCTCCTCCGGGAACCTGCTCTGCATGTACAAACCGGCGCGACCACGGGTGCGGCGCTCGACAGCTTTGGCAAAGATACGGTCAATTTTCCCCGGGTTAGGCTCTGTTTTCTTCATCGCACCAGCAGCATCGGTCAGAAACGCATGGTACAACCGATCCGCATGCGGCCAGATTTTGCGAGCCACAAAACAATCAGACCGCCGCAAAAGCTGTAGGTGATCATCGTAGAAGATATGCGGTTTGCCCTGAAAATCGAACTTGGACAGCGTCAGCGATCTGCTTTGAATGTTGATCGCGTACAGCCTTGAAAGGGTTTGGAAATAGCTTTCGTCGGGAATCCAGACCTGCCGGAAATACTTGTCATATTCGGGGCGGTTCGGATCTTGCAGAATGGCCGATAACGTTTGACGCGTCAGGCACCACCATTGCGATCCCATATGCGGAACCAAACCTGCCGGAATCTTGCGTTTGACCCACAGCTTTCGTTGAAGGCGCACATACCCATCAAAGAGATGGCGCTGACGTTTCCAGGAAAAAGGGAAACGCAGTGTAAATCGTTCTGCGTCCAGACCGCCCACGGTCCAGGGCACGTCTGCCGTGGTTGCGCTTTCGATAAAGTCCGTTTGAGGGCGCGCGGCAAGATAATCAATCAACTCGTCGACAGGACGTAGTGGCAGGCATGACCCAGATGCCAGATAGACGTGCTTGACCTGCGGAAACTCGGTCAGCATTTTTTCCGAAGCCGTTTGCGTCGCGGCAACAATGCCCCATGTGCCCCATTCGCAGCGGTAGCGTTTGCTGAATACCACATCAGGCAGATCAGCGACCGCTTCGACAAAAGCATCATATAACTGACGCGGGACGACCTTATCCACATGAATAACAACCGGGCACCCTGCGGCCGCCCAATGACGCACAACTTGCTCGGCGCGTCCAAGCGCAGTGTGCACCAACATCACGATACCGACCGTCACGCCCAGTTTCCTTTGGACATGAGGCCCAGGATTTCGAGTTGGCGCCAGTTGATATATTTCTCAGACCATTTGCACCAAAGCTGTGGATTGTCCCCCAAACCCTCGGCATAGGCTCGATACTCGTAGGATTCCGCGTAGTGTTGCTGTCGCTGAATTTCCTCTTCGGCCTTGGCAGCAAAGGTGTCGATAAATTTGGCATGAAGCAGAACGCCGGAGGCTTTCTCCCCCCCGTGGTCATCGTAAACAAGGTTTAGACCACGCGGCAGCAACATATGCGTCGAATTCACGTACGCATATCGCTTTTCCCATCGGACCAGCGGAATTTTGTTGAGGGCCGGTGCGCGTTCGGGTTCTTCGGGGAAAAACACGCGGGCACGCGGTCCACCCTGTATCCACAGGTTTCCAAAAAGTCGATTGCGGGAAATGACGTAGTTTCCGCTGTCGAACCAATTGGCGATCTCAAGCGGGTTCTGGCCGGGAATATAGGGCTGGGCGTCGATCGGTCCCTTTGGGTACATGTCCAGAAGCATTGCGCTGAATGCCCGGATGGAACAGGCGTCCAGCCAATCTGTCAGGGCACGCAAAGGGCGCGTGTCGCAAAATGGGTACAAGAGGAATTCATCCGGATCGACGACCACGCACCAGTGACCATCCGCATATTTGCCCTGAAGGTAATTCAACCAATCCACGCCATAGCGGGATGCCTTGTAACTTGCTTTGGTTCTCCAGACCGAAACGTCCGGCTGATTGGCAAGGTATTCGGAGGTTCCGTCGCTGCTGTCGTTATCGACAATTACGAAATGGTTCACTCCCATGTCGCGGTAGTAGTCGAGAAAGTAGGGCAGGCGGATCTTTTCGTTGCGCTGGGTCGAAAACAGCAAGATGTCATTGGGTCGGATTTGAGATGTCCGGTTGACGACTGATCGAAGTTCAATGCTTTTGCGTATGGCACGCGCACGGAGGCGCTTACGCGCCCAACGCATCCGGTACGAACCGAGAATACCCAAAAAACTGCCCTTCTTTTGCGTCGCCTCTCTTGCTGTAGGGTCAGGACAAGCCGAGCACACCCAACACCAGTAAGTCGCGGTTGTTATTGTTAAATGCGACCTGTTAAGAATCTATTGCCTATAATGGACCTTTTCGCAATGTTTTATCTCTATTGTGGGTCTACCAAGCACCTCGAAACATCAGCCTGAGGTCGATCAATTGCTGCCACCCTTCGTACCGGGACGACTGCGGATGCCAAAGGTCAGGATTCCGCGTTAGAGCCTGATAATAGGCCGTATACAACGCACTATTGGAAAAGTGTTCCTTGCGATGCTGCTCAGCCAATGCATTCTGTGGCGTATCCGGCAAAAACTTGGTGTGGAGCAACACGCCCGTCAGCTTTTCCAGACCCGCCTCGTCATAGGTTCGGTTCAGCGTCGGTGGAAGCGCGTTATGCGTGGAATTCACGTAAACATACCGGCGGTCCCATTTCACCAAAGGGATCTTGTTCAAAGTCGGCGCTAGCCTCGGGTCGGCCGCAAAAAAGCAGCGCGCACGTACCCCGCCTTGCAGCCAGAGGTTGTCCATTTTGGCCTGCTTCTGCGCCCAATACCCATGTGCATCGAACCAAGAGAGCAGCGCACAAGGATCATGCCCCGGGGTGTATTCCTGATCGCCCACTGGACCCTTTGGATACAAATCCAGCATCAAAGCCCCAAGTTTGGCATACCCATTTTCGTCCAGCCACCGCACCAGTTCCGGCAGTTTGCGCGTATTGTGGTCTGGGTAAACCAGCAGCTCGTCCGCATCGACTGTCAGGGTCCAATGTCCGTGCGCATACCGTCGCTGAAGCCATGTGATCCAATCCATCCCAAAGCGCGACGCCTTGTAGCTGCAATCCGTCTGCCAGAGCGATACATCCGGCTGGTCAGCCAGGTAATCGGGCGTGCCATCTTCGCTCGCATTGTCAACGAAGAAGAAATGCGACACGCCAAGGTCTCTGTAGTGCTGCAGAAAGTGCGGCAGGCGTAGCATTTCGTTACGGACCGTCGCGAACAGCAAAACATCGGTTGGCGATACGTGGTGTGTTTCGTCTCTAATACAGGCGATTTCGCGTCTTTTGCGAAACGCGCGCCACAACATCCTCTTGCGCCTCAGCCTAAGCTTGTAGCGTGCCCAGGCAGACATCAGAGGGCGCTTTGCCTTATTTTGAGTAGTGGCCAGTTTGGTGCCATCTCCAAGCATCTGTAATCATGGTAGATAAGTTAGACCGATGTGGACGCCAGCCAAGTTCCGCTTCTGCCCGTGTCGAACCCGAAACCAATTTGGTGCAGTCCCCCGCACGCCGTGGACCCTCGGTATAGGGGACATCACGATTGGTCACTGTACGGCTGTGGTTCATGACCTCACGCACTGAAAACCCGCTCCCCGTCCCAAGATTAAAGACCCGGCTGCCCTTTTTGTCCTTCAGCCAGTTCAACCCCAACACATGTGCGTCCACCAAATCGCAGACATGCACGTAATCGCGAATGCAGGTTCCGTCCGGTGTGTCGTAATCGGTCCCGAATATGGTCAACGCATCGCGCTTTCCGTCGATGGCGTCCAGCAATAACGGAATCAAATGCGTTTCTGGTTGATGGAATTCGCCAACCTCTCCATCCGGGTCCGCACCGGCCACGTTGAAATAACGAAAGATCACGTGCCGCAAACCGTAGGCCGCCTCGAAATCTCGCAAAATGTCTTCGATCGCACGCTTGGAAGCGCCATAAGCGTTGATCGGGTACTGCGCACTGTCTTCGTCCAGAACGACGTTATCCTGATCACCGTATGTCGCGCAGGTGGAGGAAAAGACGAAGTCCAAGCAACCTGCCGCCACCGCCGCTTCAATCAGCGTCAGAGACCCGGTGGCATTGTTGCGCCAGTATTTGCCGGGATCGGACATGCTTTCGCCGACTTGGCTGAGTGCTGCAAAGTGCATGACGGCGACGGGATCGTATTTCGCAAAGACGTCATCCAAGCGCTTACGATCCAGCAAGTCACCTTTTTCAAACGGGCCAAATTTGACCGCGTCTTCCCAACCAGTTTCCAGATTGTCAAAGGTGACGGGCGTGAAGCCTGCCTGCTTCAGTGCCTTACACGCGTGCGATCCGATGTAGCCTGCGCCACCGGTTACAAGAACATTCTGCACGCACTCTCCTTTGGCCGGAGTTATTCGGCCGCCGTTTCCATCTGAACGATGTCACGGATATATCCGTAAAGGTCGTCGTGCAACTCGTCACGCGCCAAACCAAATGCCACCGTCGCCTGCAAGAAACCGGACTTGGATCCGCAATCGAAACGCTGACCTCTGAACCGGTAGCCGTAAACGCCACGGTCCTGTTCGATCTCCGCAGCAATGGCATCCGTCAGCTGAATCTCTCCACCGGCACCAGATTTCAGCTTATTTAGGTTTTTCAGAACATTAGGGGAAAGAATATAACGTCCGATCACGGCCAGATTGGAAGGTGCATCGCCCTTGGTTGGCTTTTCGACCATGCCATTGACCTTCACCATTGAGCCCATGTCTTCGGCAACGTCCAAAACGCCGTAGGATGATGTCTTGTCTGGTGACACCTCCATCGCGGCGACCATATTGCCGCCCGTCTCCGCATAAGCTTCAACCATCTGTTGCAAGCATGGTTTTTCCGACGCGATCACATCGTCAGGCAAGATTACCGCGAAAGGTTCATCATGGATCAGACGGCGCGCGCACCACACGGCATGGCCAAGACCAAGCGCCTTGTGCTGACGAATATAAGCTATGGCCCCGCTGTCCATGTTGGTGGACTTCAGGACTTCAAGAAGATCGTCCTTGCCCTTCTTACGCAGTTCCTGCTCGAGCGTTGGTGCATGGTCAAAGTAATCTTCCAAGGCACCTTTGCCGCGGGAGGTCACAAAGATGAATTCCTTGATCCCTGCGGCACGCGCCTCGTCGATCGCATATTGGATCAGCGGGCGATCCACCAAAGTCATAATTTCCTTGGGAACAGACTTGGTTGCAGGCAAAAACCGTGTTCCCAGACCTGCAACGGGAAAAATTGCTTTGGTTACTTTGCGTTTCATACTCATTCCTCGGTCTTCGTTGTTACCAAACCTAACAAAATCGCCTCTTTCAACCTTGCATTCGCTTGCTTCAAGATCACGACCTGATGTCCAATTAAAGCAAATTTGGATCGATATCTGATCATTTTTTGGACAGTTAAGTTAATTCGCGTAGATTACACACGTTTATGGGGAAGTTATGCAGTTGTAACAGGATTTGAACCAAGCAGCAAAAAGAGGGAATAACCAGCTCTAACAAGCGCTTTTAGGGCATAATTCTAAATTCATACTGCAATATCTCGCTGTTTAGGCCCGCTATAAGGCGGAATCCCGCTTTCAGAAACAATCACACCATGTAGTGAAATTTTGTTTTCAATTCATCAACAAAGTTGCGTGTGCGGTGAGTCGTTTCAGTTCAACCGCCCCTGATATGACAAAAGCGTTCCCGCGACAGAGCTGCAAAGGGCGGGAGATCACTCCAAACCCATTTGCTCCATCATTTCTTCGATTTTCGGCACATCCTCTGGGTTGTTCAACTCCCAGAATTGACGGCCTCGTGCGGTCACCTCGACACATAAAACGGAACGCCCGTTTTCCATGAAACGTAACTGTTCCAACCCTTCGAGCTTCTCAAGTGGACCAACAGGCCAGTTCGGATAATTTGCCAAGGCGTCCGGTCGGTAAGCATAGACGCCAACATGATGAAACACCGGCGTTTCATCGGCCTCGTCGTATGTTTTTGATGTAAACGGAATGACCTCTTTGGAGAAGTAAAGCGCGTGATTGGAAGTGGTGAACACCGCAGTTGTCCCACCGACACGCCCATCGCGACGGTCGGCCAAAAGCCCGTTCAGCGTGGCACCATCGCATCTGAGAACCGGCGTCGCGATCTCGGCAGAAGGTGCTGCACGAAGACCATCGACAAGGTCCTCAACGAACCAGTGAGGCGTCAAAGGAGCATCACCCTGAAGGTTCACAACGATATCATACCCGCCGCCCAGAACCTCGTGAGCCTCTGCGCAGCGTTCGGTGCCGTTCTGGCAGGTCTCCGAGGTCATCACGACCTCAGCGCCAAAAGCTTCGGCCGCTTGCTGAATGCGGGTGTCATCGGTGGCCACGACCACGCGGTCTACGCCTTGCACTTCGCAAGCCGCTTTCCAGCTGCGTTCGATCAAGCTGCGCGATAGTCCGGATGCGCCGGTCAATTCCACCAAAGGTTTACCTGGGTACCGTGTGCTGGCGTAACGCGCCGGAATGACGATCAGGACAGACATCAGGACGGCTTCAGCGCAACGTCAGGGCTGCAGGCGATGAAAAACGGATTTTCGAAATCAGGCTTTCCATAGGTCAGTGGCGTGTGATCATCAAACCTGACTACTTTGCCTCCGGCGCCGTTCAGAACTGCGTGCCCTGCCGCTGTGTCCCACTCCATCGTGCGACCAAGCCGCGGGTAAACATCCGCTTCGCCCGTGGCAATCAGGCAGAACTTCAGCGATGACCCGGCGCTCGTCATGTCCTTGACCGCGTATTTCGCGATATAGTCATCCGTTGCCTGATCCCGGTGAGATTTAGACGCCACGACCATGAGGCTCGAATTGTCCGGTTTAGAGACTGATATTTGCGTAACAGGGCCGATTTCTGCCTTGTCGAAGTCTCCCGTCTCCTCGACCGACCGACCATCGGCTTGCGTGAAAAACATGCGCGATTTGGCGGGAGCATAGACAACGCCGCGTGTCGGAACACCGTTTTCGACCAACGCAATATTGACTGTAAAATCCCCGCGCCTGTGCACAAACTCCTTGGTGCCATCCAGCGGATCGACAATCAGGAAGGTGTGTCCCGATGCACTGTGCGTCGCGCTTTGCTCTTCGGTGACGAGCATCATCTGCGGAAAGGCGGATCGCAAACCGTCCGAAATGATCGCGTCCGCCGCTTCGTCCGCTTCGGTTACAGGGCTTTGGTCCGATTTTGTCTTCACTTCGAAGTCGTCAGAACCATAGATTTCCATGATCTTGTCGCCGGCCTCCAACGACAGCCTGCGCATCACTTCGACAAGTTTAGTATAGTCCACGCGTTAACCCCATGCAGCTTTTGTTGCTGTGACCCGATTTTCCCCTTATGATGCGGCCCTAACGGAACAGCAAGAATTCCGTGCAAGAATGTGTGACCTTTGAGGCTTTGGCACGATGTTTCAATCTGTTCGAAAACCGCGATCCGGGCTGGGCACCGCCCTGACAATGATGGAGTTGATTTATCACTCCGTCGTCAGATCTGTGCGCAAGACGCATAACAACGCCTTTTTCGCCATTGCGATGAACGTATCGCAGGCCGTTATCTTGGTTTTGGCATTCTATGTGATGTTTTCGATGCTGGGCCTGCGCGGCAGTGCCATTCGGGGTGATTTCCTGCTTTATATCATGAGTGGAATCTTCATTTACATGACGCATACGAAATCACTTGGTGCGGTGCTGGGCTCTGAAGGACCGGCAAGCCCGATGATGCAGCACGCCCCAATGAACACCATTATCGCGATCGCATCCGCAGCACTCGGCGCGCTTTACATTCAAGTTCTGTCACTGGCGCTTATTCTGTTTGTCTACCACGTCGCATTCACCCCGGTTGTAATCGAAGAGCCCGTGCGCGCCTTTGGCATGCTGCTTCTAGGATGGTTCACTGGCGTGGCGCTTGGCCTTGTCTTGCTGGCCCTGAAACCGTGGGCGCCCGGTTTCGTGAATATTTTCAGCACGATTTATCAACGCGCGAACATGATCGCTTCAGGCAAAATGTTTGTGGCCAACAGTTTGCCCAGCTTCATGCTGGCGATGTTTGACTGGAACCCGCTGTTTCACTTCATCGATCAGGCTCGGGGCTTTGCCTTTATCAACTACAACCCTCGGTATTCGAGCTGGGAATACGGTCTGTGGGTCGGCGTCGTTCTGCTGATGATCGGTCTGATGGGTGAGTTCTACACCCGCAGACACGCATCGGCGAGTTGGGGTGCGCGGCGTTAGATCTCAGACGGTTTGCGCCATGTTGCCGCCTATGCGGATTCCGACAAGGACGGGTCTGATGTCATTTTGCACTCAGCGCCAGACCGGCAAGTTCTTGTATTTCTGTTCGATGACCCCTGCGGGCACTGAGCTGACCGCCCGACCTTGCTGATACATATTTTCCGTGTCGCGACACAGACCCAAAGGCGCGAACCCGACCCTGTGGCGCTGCGGTTCTCAGCGAACCACGCGCAACGTCAGGTTCAGCCGTCCGCCATGAGGCAACAGCCCAGAAGATCCAAAGCGGATGCGATCAACGCCATGATGAACCAATCGAGCGTTCCCGCCCATTACGACGACATCTCCCGATTGCAACCAAATGCTTTGCGTTGATCCGCCGCGCTCCTGGTTGCCAATGCGAAATAGCCCGTCATCACCTAGCGAAACAGACACGACCGGAAAGCCAAAGTCAGCTTCGTCTCGGTCCTGATGCAGCCCCATGCGCGCATCTTTGCCGTAAAAGTTCACCAAACAGCATTCAGGGGGTCGGCTCACACCACTCACGGCCTGCCAAATCTTGAGAATCGGTACCGGAATGGGTGGCCACTCCATGCCATCCGGGTGTTTGCGCTCATACCGATATCCGCGTCGATCCGAGATCCAGCCGAACTGCCCTGCGGATGTCATCTGCACAGACATTGCCTTGCCGCGGGATGTTTCGGGCCGAAACAACGGGGCCGCCCGCACGATCCCGCGTACAGCCGACACGACATCTGCTTGTTGATCCGCACCAAGGAATGCCTTGTGAATCTCTACACCACGCAGGTTCAAAACGGACATTTCGGCACCATTGATGAAAATCCTTTCAAGAATCTGCGAAAATTCACCCAGACTCTCCCATAGCAAAGGTTGCAGGGTGCTGGACCCCTCCTTATATACGCTCCGAACCGCATAGGGCGATTGCCCAAATGTGTTAACGGATCGGGGTTCGGGCGCCACAATGGGTCCATGCTCCGTGTCATCGCCTTGAATAAATGAGGGATCTAAACATGGCCAAAGTAATTGGTATCGACCTTGGAACTACAAACAGCTGCATCGCCATCATGGATGGCAGCCAGCCGCGTGTGATCGAAAACTCCGAAGGGGCCCGGACGACACCGTCTATTGTCGCCTTCACGGATGATGAGCGCCTCGTGGGTCAGCCCGCGAAACGGCAAGCCGTCACCAATCCGGAAAACACAATCTTCGGCGTGAAGCGTCTTATCGGTCGTCGGTTCGACGACGCGGACCTTGCCAAAGACAAGAAGAACATGCCGTTCAACGTGATTGACGGTGGCAACGGCGACGCATGGGTCGAAGCCAAGGGTGACAAGTATTCGCCGAGCCAAATCTCCGCGTTCATTCTGGGCAAGATGAAAGAAACCGCCGAGAGCTACCTTGGCGAAGATGTCACGCAAGCGGTCATTACCGTTCCTGCGTATTTCAACGACGCGCAACGTCAGGCGACCAAGGATGCAGGCAAGATTGCCGGCCTCGAAGTGCTGCGGATCATCAACGAACCGACAGCGGCCGCACTTGCCTACGGTCTCGACAAGGAAAACACACACACCATCGCGGTCTATGACCTTGGCGGCGGTACGTTTGACGTGACCATCCTGGAAATTGATGACGGTCTCTTCGAGGTGAAATCCACCAACGGTGACACTTTCCTTGGCGGTGAAGACTTTGACATGCGCATCGTCAACTACCTCGCGGATGAGTTCAAAAAAGAGCACTCTGTTGACCTGACCAAGGACAAGATGGCGCTGCAACGTCTGAAAGAGGCCGCAGAGAAAGCCAAGATCGAGCTTTCCTCGTCCAGCCAGACGGAAATCAACCAGCCGTTCATCTCGATGGGTGCAAACGGTCAACCACTTCACATGGTGATGAAGCTCACGCGCTCGAAATTGGAAAGCCTCGTCGGCGATCTGATCAAGGCATCCATGAAGCCGTGCCAAGCCGCACTGAAAGACGCCGGTCTGAACGCGTCCGACATCGATGAGGTTGTTCTGGTCGGCGGTATGACGCGGATGCCGAAAGTTGTTGAGGAAGTGACTAAATTCTTCGGCAAAGAGCCGCACAAGGGTGTGAACCCGGACGAGGTGGTTGCGATGGGCGCGGCCATTCAGGCCGGTGTTCTGCAGGGCGACGTGAAAGATGTTGTTCTCTTGGACGTCACTCCGTTGTCGCTGGGTATCGAAACCTTGGGCGGTGTTTTCACACGCCTGATCGACCGCAACACCACAATCCCGACGAAGAAATCGCAAATCTTCTCGACTGCGGAAGACAATCAGAACGCCGTGACGATCCGCGTGTTCCAAGGTGAGCGCGAGATGGCATCCGACAACAAGATCCTCGGAGCGTTCAACCTCGAGAACATCCCACCTGCACCACGCGGGATGCCTCAGATCGAAGTGACCTTTGATATCGACGCCAACGGCATCGTGTCGGTGGGCGCGCTCGACAAGGGCACCATGAAGGAGCAAAAGATCACGATCCAAGCCTCCGGTGGTCTGTCGGACGACGACATCGAGAAAATGGTCAAGGATGCGGAAGAGAACGCGGAAGCAGACAAAACGCGCCGCGAGTTGATCGAAGCCAAGAACCAGGCAGAGAGCCTCATTCACTCGACCGAGAAATCGGTGGAAGAGCATTCCGACAAGGTTGATCCGACCACGGTCGAAGCAATCGAACTGGCCATTGCCGCTCTCAAGGATGAGCTGGAAACGGAGAATGCTGACAAGATCAAGTCAGGCATCCAGAACGTGACCGAAGCAGCGATGAAGCTCGGTGAAGCGATCTACAAGGCGGCACAGGAAGAAGGCGATGATGCCCCCTCCGCAGCCGACGAGCCGCGTTCGAATGAAGACGACATTGTCGACGCCGAGTTCGAAGATCTGGACGACGACAAACGCGCGTAAGTGCGACACCCGGAACCTCTGATAGGGCCGACCTCCGGGTCGGCCCATGACGTTCCGCAGAGAGGAAATTCTCATGTCCAAACGTGATTTTTATGAGGTCCTTGGGGTCGCCAAAGGCGCATCTGCCGATGAGATAAAAAAGGCCTATCGCACAAAAGCGAAAGAGCTGCACCCTGATCGCAACTCAGGAAACCCCAAAGCCGAGTCACAGTTCAAAGAAGCCAACGAAGCGTATGAAATTCTGAAAGACGCTGACAAGAAGGCAGCCTATGATCGGTACGGCCACGCCGCTTTCGAAGGAGGCATGGGCGGACGCCCGGGTGGTGGCTATGGCGGTGGCGGCCAAGGTGATTTTTCATCGGCGTTTTCCGATGTTTTCGACGATTTGTTCGGCGATTTCATGGGCGGTGGACAACGTGGTGGTGGCGGGCGGCGGGCCGCGCGCGGATCTGATCTGCGCTACAACCTGAGGGTCACCCTGGAAGAAGCATTCAAGGGCCTGCAAAAGACCATCAACGTGCCAACATCCGTTTCTTGCGGATCGTGTGACGGATCAGGGGCCGAAGGCGGCGCAGAACCGACCTCCTGCCCGACATGCTCGGGGATGGGCAAGGTTCGCGCGCAGCAAGGGTTTTTCACGGTTGAACGCACCTGCCCAACCTGCTCGGGCCTCGGTCAGATCATCAAGAACCCGTGCAATACCTGCAAGGGCGCTGGCCGCGTTGAGAAAGACCGCGCACTGTCCGTGAATATCCCCGCCGGCGTCGAAACGGGCACCCGAATCCGGTTGGCCGGAGAGGGCGAAGCGGGCATGCGCGGCGGCCCATCGGGCGATCTCTATATCTTTATCGAGGTCAGCCAGCACGATTTGTTCGAACGCGACGGCGCCAATCTCTTTTGCCGTGTGCCTGTGTCGATGACGACGGCCGCTCTCGGGGGCAGCATTGAGGTGCCGACCATTGATGGCGGGCGCGGACGCGTGCAAATACCTGCTGGCAGCCAATCCGGCCGACAAATGCGGTTGCGCGGCAAGGGCATGCCAGCCCTGCGTGGCGGCGGCACGGGGGACATGTTCATCGAACTGGCAACGGAAACACCGGTGAACCTGACAAGCCGACAAAAAGAGCTTTTGAAGGAATTCGAAGACCTATCCGAGAACAACAGCCCCGAAAGCTCCAGCTTTTTCTCGTCCGTCAAAAGCTTTTGGGATTCGATGAAGGGCTAATCATTGCACTTGTAAGGCGTGCCCTGCGCGCCTTACTCATGATGCGATGTCACTTTTTCTTGAATCTCGACGCCTGACCCTACGCCGGATGAACAAGGGCGATCTGTCTGCGTTTCAAGCTTATCGCAACGATCCAGAAGTGGCCCGATATCAAAGCTGGTCCAAACTGTCTGATACAGAAGCTGCGGGTTTCCTGACAGCGATGCAATCGGAGCCAATCCTCGCTGCGGGGGAATGGGTTCAAATCGCTATTGCGCGCCGGGCTGATGATTTGCTCATCGGCGATATGGGTTGGTTCCTGTCCAAGGATCAATCTGAGGCAGAGCTGGGCATCACGCTTGCTCGATCTTTCCAACAGCAGGGGTTCGCCACTGAAGCTCTGAAATTGGCGGTGACTGAGGTGTTTGCACGATCCGCTGCTAAACGCATTGTCGCTTATGCCGACATTCGCAATTTGCCGTCATGCGCATTGATGCCGCGTGCCGGATTCCAGCATATTGCAACGGAGCCCACCGACGGGGTGATGGAGCACGTCTTTGAAGTGCGGCGCGACACGGTAAATTGACCCACGGCTAGAGTGCCGTCCCGCGGTCTAACGCACCCACACCTCGACACGTCGGTTCGCTTGCCGGCCCCATGCGCTGTCATCGCAGGCCATAGGCATCGCTTCGCCAAAGGCATCAACATCCAAGACGACGCGTTCCAAATTGGCCGCTTCGGCCGCCGTTCTGACGGCTCGGCGGACAGCATCTGCGCGGCGCAGTGCTATGTTGCGGTTGGCCTCGGCCGATCCCTCGCCGTCGCTGAAACCTGCAAACAACAATCTGCGCGCATCGTATCGACCCTGTTCAAGTGCGCGTGCCAATTGCTCGACGTTGGAACGTGATTGCGCATCCAAACGGATGGATCCGGCTTCAAATCGAAAAGACGTGCTTAGCCGTGCCATCGGCGAAAGCGTCGACGTCATGCGCTGCAACTCTTCAAGTTTGATTTCAGCACCGGCTGACAAGATCGCGTTGATGAACCTGTTACCCTGTTCATCCACCGAAATCTCTTCGGGCGCTTGATCCACAAACCCTGCACGTCGAATGACATTTTGCGCGGCAGGGCCTCGTGTATAGGCCAGAAACTCTCGCCCGACTTGCGGCAGCCGCCGCGCGGGCAAGTACAGGAACATTGGCGATGTCAGCGGGTAATCTTCGGTCTTGATACTGCGCCGCGTGGCATCAAGGGTATGGCTGCAACTGCCCGTGAGGGCCAACGCCCGCGCATTTCCGGTTTCCGCATAACTCGCCAATCCCAGGGAAAACGGATCTTGCAACACGGCCGCTGCAAGGTCTGCACCCCGCAAGTGACGAACCACATTCGGTGACATCTGCAGTGAAACAGGCGTCAGAACCTGATCCTCCACCGCTTGCCCCAAGCCGGTACCGACACCCGGTGCATGCAAGCTGATGGGCGCATCCGGGCCTCCGAGCACCGACCAATTCGTGATCTGCCCCGCAAAAACACGCGCCAGATCCGCAGGCGAAATAGACCGTACGGGATTAGCCGGAGCAACAACCGGCACAATGGCGTCCAGCGCCAGCACTCGGCTTCTGTTCGGGCCGGTCAAATCACCCATGCCCGCCTCTCGCGCACGCGTCCGTTCATCATCGCGAATTTCGCGCAATGCCATGACAATATCCGCCTCGTTTGCCAAAAGATCGGCAAACCCTTCGTCCGTATTGGTCACGCGAAAAAAGAACCGTGCAGCTGTTTTCTGCGTGTCTTCGGTTTTCAATACGTAGACGAAATGCGTGTTATCTTCTGTTTCACGCGTCACAGAAAACCCGTTGCGCAGGCCAAATCCCTCGACCAACGCGGGCATCAACACCGCGCCCATTGTTGCTGAACCAGAGATATTGAGTTCGGCGACATAGTCCTGCAGATCCGGACATCCTGGCCCATCGCACAGAACGCCCGAGCCATCTATTGTGAGTTCGCCGTAAATCGTATCAACGCGGTAAAACTCACCGTCAAACCCGAGCAACATCCCCGACAGTTCGACACGCCCGTCCCGCGATGTCAGAGTGACATCTTGCGCCCACAGACCAACGCTGCTGGCGAACAGAAAAAATGCGGCAATCGCAGCCGCACATTTCACTCTCATGGTTCAGACCTCTACCCAAGGTTATTTCTGGGCGACTTTCAGGTCTTGGAGCAGATTATTCAACACCAGAAAGTCCCCTTGCGCACCACAATCGGGAACGCTTAGCGCGATTTCGCGTATTGTGACATCACCGTCCGACCCCAATTGGATTGTTTTGGCATTCAGGTTTCGCCCGCAAGTCGCGGTTGTTACCTCTGCCTCGACCGTCAGATCGACCTGGCCAGCGGTTTGCGCCATCGCTTTGGGAAAAGTGTATACTTCAGCTTGGCGCGCGGCCGCGAGTTGTGGATTACCGTGACGCGTCATAAAGCCGCCTTCACCTGAGGCCACTGCCTGAATATCGCGTGATGCTCCCGACCAGACGTGGCCTGTGTCACCGTAGTTGGCTCCGAATTCACGTGCGTGAAGTTGCACGGCGTCCTTGCCCGTCCATTGAACAACCACGCGGTCATAAAGACCAAGGGTATCGACTGACACATCTGCCTTTGCCGAAGGGCCGCTCGCAAAATTGACCTCAAAAACAGCGCTCTGAGACAAAGCGGGCAATGACAAATGCAACTGCCCCGCGTCAGAAGTCATTTCGGTGATGATCAGACCATTGTGATGGACCGACAGCCGTTCATTTGGCCAGCACGGGGCATCAAGGCTAAGATCAACCATCGCAGCGGCAGAGGTTGACGCGGACAGACGCACCGGACAACCCGGTGCAGCCATATTCATCACGGGGCTTTCAAGGCTGCTGTGTGGGGCGTTAAACGTTGTGACAGGCTCATCAAACGAAGGGAACACCGGTGTATTAGCCACATCCGCTGACGTAAGTATGATGCTTTCGACAGACAGAACGGCACCGTCTTTCATCGCGCCGATCACATCTTGTTTTGGAGGCAGAGCGATCGGTCCTTGCACTTTTGGTACGACAATCGGCTGTCCATATCGACTTTGCGCTTCTTGACCGCTTTGCATGAAGAACCCAATGCCGACAGCGCAGGCCAACGTCCCAACAGCCGTTAGAATCTCGTGGTTACGTGACATCATCTGTATCCCTTAACACCCCAGTGGATGAAAGGTTAATGAAGTGTAAACACGGCTGAGATGTGACCGCGCAAGGGAGTCATTCAGGCAACATCAAGGCACCGGGCTTAGATCATCCGCCCGTGGCAGTGCTTGAATTTCTTGCCAGAACCACAGGGACACGCTTCATTTCGACCCGGATTGCCCCATGTTGTTTGATCGTTTTCATCAAACGCAACCTGCGCATTGTCCAAGCCTTCGGCACTGGCGGCGCCACCCTCGGCAGCCGCGGCAGCCATCGCAGGTTGTTGAGCTGCGGCTTGTTGAGCGCGCAGTTGCTCCACCAAGACCCGTTGCTCTTCTTCCGTCATCGGTTGGATCTGGGCGAGCTTCTGGGTGACATCTTCACGCAAGCTCTCCAGCATGGATTCAAACAACTGGAATGACTCGTTCTTATATTCGTTCAATGGATCACGTTGCGCGTAGCCACGAAAGCCAACGACAGAGCGCAGGTGCTCCAGCGTCAGAAGGTGCTCGCGCCATTTCCCGTCGATGGATTGCAACAGCAGTTGTTTTTCGATGTTGCGCATGTTTTCAGCGCCAAATTTCTCGGCCTTGTCCGCCATGAATTCGTCTGTCGCTTTCATCAACCGCTCACGGATGATGTCGTCATCCACACCGTCTTCTTCCGCCCAAGCGATCACCGGCACATCAACGCCCAGACGTTCGATCACATCTGCATAAAGGCCCTGGGTATCCCATTGGTCCGCGTAGGTGTTGAGCGGCATATATTGATCAATCAGGTCGTCAATCACCTGTTCGCGCATGTCCTTGGTGATTTCGGACAGGTCAGCGGCCTCCATGATGTCGCGGCGCTGGGTAAAGATCACCTTACGCTGCTCGTTCATCACGTCGTCGAACTTCAACAGCTGTTTGCGAATATCAAAGTTACGGCCTTCCACTTTGGCCTGCGCACGCTCCAGCGATTTGTTGACCCAAGGGTGCACAATGGCTTCACCCTCTTTCAAGCCAAGCGTCGTGAGAACCTTCTCCAACCGTTCTGATCCGAAAATGCGCATCAGATCATCTTCGAGGCTCAGGTAAAACGACGACCGACCGGGATCACCCTGACGACCGGAGCGGCCACGCAACTGGTTGTCGATCCGGCGGCTTTCATGACGTTCGGACGCCAAGACATACAAACCGCCTGCCTCCAGTACCCGCGCTTTTTCATCGGCATGCTCTGCTTCGATCTTTGCGCGCAACGCCTCTGGATCGGCATCAGGGTCTTCTGTCAGCGCGTTCATCACCTGCAAATCGACGTTACCGCCGAGCTGAATATCGGTGCCGCGACCCGCCATGTTCGTGGCAATAGTAACCGCGCCAAACCGCCCGGCATCCGCGACAATCTGCGCTTCCTGTTCGTGCTGACGGGCATTGAGAACGTTGTGCTTGACCCCCGCTTCGGTCAGCATCTGGCTCAGCATCTCGGATTTCTCAATGGACGTCGTGCCCACCAGAACCGGTTGCCCCTTGGCGTTGCTTTTCTTGATCTGTTCGATCATCGCTTTGTATTTTTCGCCGGCCGTCCGGTAGACCTGATCGTCCTCGTCCACACGCGCAATGGGGCGGTTTGTCGGCACTTCGACAACACCCAAACCGTAAATCTCCATGAACTCTTCGGCCTCGGTCAGGGCCGTGCCGGTCATTCCGGCCAACTTGTCATACAAGCGGAAGTAGTTCTGGAATGTGACGGACGCGAGCGTCACATTCTCTGGTTTGATCTCTACGTTCTCTTTGGCTTCCAGCGCCTGATGCAAACCGTCCGACAACCGGCGGCCCGCCATCATCCGACCCGTGAATTCATCAATCAGAACAACTTGGTCATCTCGGACGATGTAGTCTTTGTCTTTGGCGAAGAGTTTATGCGCCCGAAGGCCTTGATTGACGTGGTGCACGATCGTCGTGCTTTCCGGATCGTAAAGAGATTGTCCCTCTTCCAGCAGGCCACGGCCCATCAGCAGGTTTTCCAGAAACTCGTTGCCTTCGTCGGTAAAGGTCACATTACGGGTTTTTTCGTCGAGCTCGAAATGCTCATCCTGCAATTCCGGGATAATCGCGTCGATGGTTACATACATTTCGGACCGATCTTGCGAAGGGCCAGAAATGATCAGCGGCGTTCTGGCTTCATCGATCAAAATGCTGTCGACTTCATCCACGATCGCAAAGTTGTGGTACTTCTGGAAAATCTGGCTCAACTCGGACTTCATGTTGTCGCGCAGGTAGTCGAACCCAAGTTCATTGTTTGTGGCATAAGTAATATCGCAAGCGTAGGCCGCACGCTTTTCGTCTTCGGGCATGTCCGAGTAGGCAACGCCCGTCGTCATTCCAAGTGCGCCAAAAACATTGCCCATCCACGCAGCATCACGCTTGGCGAGGTATTCGTTGACCGTAACGATGTGAACGCCCTTGCCGGTCAATGCATTGAGGTAGGCGGCGAATGTAGCCGTCAGTGTCTTGCCTTCACCGGTCTTCTGTTCCGCGATATTACCTTGATGCAGAAAGATACCGCCCATCAACTGGGTGTCGAACGCACGCAATCCCAAGGATCGACGCGCGGCCTCGCGGCAGTTTGCAAATGCCTCGGGCAGCAGGTCATCAAGGGCTTCACCTTCGAGTGCCCGTGCGCGCAACTCTTCGGTTTTGTCTATGATACCTTCGTCAGAGAGCTTTTCGAACTCCGGTTCCAGCGCGTTGATCTGCGCAACCAGCGGGCGGCTCGCCTTGATTTTGCGGTCATTGGCAGTGCCAAAGACCTTTTTGGCGATTGATCCGATACCCAGCATGTGTTCTCCAACCGAAGTTGCGTTGTGCAGGCGGCAACTGCTTGCCCGTGCGCCACACAACCCATAGATATAAGCGATACGCGCCCATTGGCGCATGTCCATAGGGCGATGTAAGGGTCGCGCCAAACCGTGTCAATGTCGCGCCCCGTCGTGACCCATCCATGAGGCAAATCAATGCAAAAACATCTCAAACTTGTGACAACCGCGGTGGTTATGGTCTGTTTGGCCGGACCACTTTCAGCGCAGGATCAATCGGCGTCTCCGGATGTGACAATCGACACCGTCATTGCAACGGTCAATGGGGTGGAGATCACACTGGGTCATATGATTGCAGCGCGCGCGACCTTGCCGCAGCAGTATCAACAACTGGACGACAAAGTGCTTTATGATGGCATTCTCGAACAGCTTGTTCAGCAAAGTGCGCTGGCGCAGTCTTATGAAGCTGAATTGCCCGCACGCGTGACGAAATCACTGGAAAACGAACGCCGTTCCTTGATTGCTGCAGAAGCCATTGAAAGCATTCTGACGGATGCGATCACAGAAGAGGAGCTGCAAGAGCTCTACAATCAGCAGTTTGGCGATATCGATCCAGAAGAAGAATACAACGCCGCGCATATTCTGGTGGAAACCGAGGCCGAAGCCCTGGCCATCAAGGAAGAAATCGAAGGTGGTGCGGATTTCGCGGCAACGGCACGTGAGAAATCCACGGGCCCATCCGGTCCGAATGGTGGCGCCTTGGGGTGGTTCGGCACGGGTATGATGGTGCCAAGTTTCGAATCTGCAACCATCGCGTTGGAAGTCGGAGAGGTGTCCGCGCCTGTGCAAACGCAGTTCGGCTGGCATATTATCAAGCTCAACGAGGTGCGCAGCGCTGACATTCCGACACTGGAAGATGTGCGCGACGACCTGACCGCCCAACTGAGCCAACAAATTGCACAACAGGCGATCAAAGATGCCGCGGACAATGCAGATGTGCAACTGCCCGCAGGGTTGGACATTGATCCGGCCTTGTTGAAACAGACCGAACTTCTGGACTAATTGAGATGGCAAAGATCGACACTGTTTCGCCGCTCGCACCTGCGGAATTTCCAGACCTGCCGGTGATCAAGGGCGTTCGGTTCGCAACAACAGCGGCCGGCGTCCGCTACAAAGACCGAGCGGACGTCATGCTGGCCCTGCTTGATCCAGGAACCGCAGTAGCAGGGGTGTTCACCCGGTCAGCCACACGGTCAGCCGCAGTCTTGGACTGTCAGGCGAAAATCGGCGGCTCTGACGATGACGGTGCCGCAATTCTCGTCAACTCGGGCAATTCAAATGCATTCACCGGCAAAAATGGGATTGATGCTGTCCAAGCCATTACATCGGTGGTCGCTGAGGCATGCGTGATTCCCGCCAAGCGTGTGTTCACTTCATCGACGGGCGTCATAGGCGAACCTTTGCCCTTTGAGCGGATAACCGCGCATGTTGAGGCACTTGCCTCAGAAGCGGCCGCGGATGGAATTGCTGCAGCTGCAAAGGCGATCATGACGACCGACACCTTCCCAAAGGGCGCGACGGCTTCTGTCGATGTCGATGGGAAGACGGTTCAAATCGCAGGTATTGCCAAAGGCTCAGGCATGATCGCCCCCGACATGGCAACGATGCTTGTCTACATTTTCACCGATGCCAAGATCGGGCAGGATCGGTTGCAGAAAATGGTGTCAGAACACAACGCCAAAACTTTCAACTGCATCACCGTGGACAGCGACACATCCACGTCGGACACGGTATTGGTCGCCGCGACGGGGGCCTCTGGAGCAGACGTGTCCAATGATGCGAACTTCGCGCAAGCCCTGCATGATGTGATGCTCGATTTGGCCCAGCAAGTGGTTAAGGACGGCGAAGGTGCAACCAAGTTCGTAGAGGTTCAGGTGACGGGTGCCAGCAATGACAGCGATGCACGCATCCATGCGCTGTCTGTTGCGAATTCCCCTTTGGTCAAAACCGCCATCGCGGGCGAAGATCCCAATTGGGGACGAGTCGTCATGGCCATAGGCAAGTCCGGCGCTGCGGCCGACAGAGACAAGCTAAGTATCAGTTTTGGAAGCCTTTTAGTCGCCGAAAACGGGTGGGTCAGCCCAAGCTATCAGGAAGAGAAAGCAGCTGAATATATGAAGCGGCAATCTATCCGCATACATGTGGACGTTGGGATGGGCGATGGGAATGCAACTGTGTGGACGTGTGATTTGACGCACGGATACATCGCGATCAACGCGGATTATCGGTCTTGATCGGATGCTCGGAATGAAGGTCGTTTTGGTGTCGGCCGTTGCGTTGATCGACCCCGACGGTCGTGTCCTTTTGGCCCAGCGGCCAGAAGGGAAATCCATGGCCGGCCTGTGGGAATTTCCAGGCGGCAAGGTGGAATCCGGAGAAACGCCAGAGCATGCCTTGATCCGCGAATTGCAGGAAGAACTGGGTATCGACACCTGGCAATCGTGCCTGGCTCCGCTTACCTTCGCCAGCCATTCCTACGATGATTTTCATCTTTTGATGCCGCTGTTTGCCTGCCGCAAATGGGCAGGCACGCCGATGTCGCGCGAAGGCCAAGCGTTGAAATGGGTCAGGCCGAACGCCCTCAAGGAGTATCCGATGCCTGCCGCGGATATTCCATTGATACCAATCTTGCGCGATTGGCTCTGATTTTTTCTGCGTTGCAGCGAAAGAACTATTTCTAAATCATTAAGAATTTGGGCGAAAAGCGCATTTTGTTTATGACAACTTAATGAAACTCAACTACACCTGTGATTGTCTATTCCTGGGGAGGAGATGACATGTTGAGAACGATAACACTGGGCAGTGCTGTGTCTATCCAAGGCATATATGTTCGGGCTTTCCCGGATGGACGCATCGCTGTGAAAGTGGACAATACAGTTTATGCAGGCAAACCTGTGAACAAAGCGGCGTAGCCGAACCTAACCATCGCCCTGAGCTTTTATTGGGGCACCTTTATTGAGCCCAAGACACGTTTTGTCTTTGGGCTTTTTCTTTTTTCGAAGATCTCCCAACAAAAAAACCCGGCGCGTGACGCTGCCGGGTTTCTTAGGATTAATTAACGGTCAATGGTGCTATTCGAGGGTCCGAGTCACTTCCTCGCGCTCAAAAATCTCGATCACATCGTCAGGGCGAATATCATCGTAATTCTCAAAGGCCATACCACACTCTTGACCGGACTGGACCTCTGCGACTTCGTCCTTGAACCGCTTGAGTGTTTTGAGCGTACCTTCGTGGATCACCACGTTGTCACGCAGCAAGCGCACCCCGGCAGACCGACGCGCCACGCCTTCCGTAACAAGACACCCAGCGACTTTGCCGACGCCTGTGACCTTGAAGACTTCTTTGATCGTCGCGTATCCGATGAAGTTCTCGCGGATCTCGGCGCTCAGCAAACCCGAAGCAGCCGCTTTCACATCATCGACCAGATCGTAGATGACCGAATAATACCGGATCTCAACGCCCTTTTGGTTGGCCGTGTTGCGCGCAGACGTGTTCGCCCGCACGTTAAAGCCCATGATCGGCGCGTTTGACGCCTCCGCCAAGCCAACATCTGTTTCGGTGATCGCGCCAACGCCGGAGTGCAGCACGCGGACACGCACTTCATCGTTTCCGATTTTCTCCATCGCTTGAATGATCGCTTCGGCAGAGCCTTGCACGTCCGCTTTGACCAGGATCGGCAGTTCGCTGACACTCTCGTCGGCCTTGGCGTTCGCCATTAGCTGTTCCAGCGTCGTAGCTGCACCTGCGGCAGCGCGTTTGTCCTTGGCAGCCTGCGCACGATACTCTGCGATTTCGCGTGCTTGCGCTTCAGTCTCTGTCACGTTCAGCACATCGCCAGCCTCGGGCGTACCATTCAAGCCGAGCACTTCGACAGGAACAGACGGGCCCGCTTCTTTCACGCGCTCGCCTTGATCGTTGATCAGCGCACGTACTTTACCGTACTGCTCTCCGACCACGAAAATGTCGCCTTGGCGCAGCGTGCCGTTCTGCACAAGCACGGTCGCCACTGGGCCACGGCCCACGTCCAATTGCGCTTCGATCACGGCGCCTTGTGCGGCACGATCTGGGTTCGCCTTCAATTCAAGAATTTCGGCTTGCAGTGCAATCGCTTCGAGAAGCTCGTCAAGACCTTGGCCCGTGATCGCAGAGACTTCGACGTCCTGCACGTCACCGGACATTTCTTCGACAATCACTTCATGCTGCAAAAGATCAGTCCGCACTTTGGTCGGATCAGCTGCCGGCCGGTCGATCTTGTTGATCGCGACGATCATCGGCACACCCGCTGCTTTTGCGTGGTTAATCGCCTCGACGGTTTGTGGCATAACGGCGTCATCAGCCGCAACAACCAGAACAACGATGTCCGTCACCTGTGCACCGCGCGACCGCATGGAGGTAAACGCAGCGTGGCCCGGCGTATCGAGGAAGCTAAGCACTTGCCCCTTGTCGGTCGTCACCTGATAGGCGCCGATGTGCTGCGTGATACCGCCAGCTTCGCCCGCAACAACCTTGGCGTTGCGGATCGCATCCAGCAAAGATGTCTTGCCGTGGTCCACGTGACCCATGATCGTGATCACTGGTGGACGCGGCTTGAGGTCTTTTTCGTCGTCTTGCGTCTCATTGATGACGTCTTCAACATCCGCATCAGAAACGCGCACGACCTTGTGGCCAAACTCTTCGATGATCAGCTCAGCGGTGTCCGCATCGATGGTTTCGTTCTGCGTCACCATCAAGCCGTTGTTCATCAACGCCTTGACCACCGCACCCACACGCTCGGCCATGCGGTTGGCAAGCTCGGACACCACAATGGCTTCCGGCAATTGCACATCGCGCACAACCTTTTCGCGCTCAACAGACCCGCCCATCGCCTTTTGGCGTGCACGTTCCTGCTTGCGTTTCATGGCCGCCATCGACCGTTGACGCCCGCCTTCGCCACCAGACAGCGCCTGATTCAGCGTCAGTTTGCCGGAACGACGATTGTCTTCGTTTGCCTTGGCGCGCTTGGATGTTTCCTCGCGGTCACGGTCTTGCTTGCGGGCCGCTGGGGGCGGTGCCGCTTTGGTACTGGTCGGACGCGCGACAACAGGCTCTTCCGCAGGGGCAGCCGCAGCTTTTGCGGCCGCTTCGGCCTCACGCTTGGCACGCTCTTCTTCTTCGGCCTTTGCCTTGAGGTTTTCCTCGCGCTCGCGCTCTTCGCGCTCTTTTGTCTCTTGCTCGGCCCGGCGGCGTTCACGGTCCTCCGCGCGCGCCTTTTCGTCGGCTTCGCGGGCCGCGGCCTCTTCAGTCTCGCGTGCTTTTGCGGCCTGAACAGCCTTCAGGCGGCGGTCCATCTCTGCGTCGGAAATACCCGCAGGACGTCTGGAGGGGTCGCCACCAGTACCGCCCGCACCGCCAGCTGGTTTAGCCGCACCCGCCTTGGGCACCACAACGCGCTTGCGTTTGGTCTCAACCACGACGTTCTTGGTCCGCCCGTGGCTAAAGCTTTGCTTTACGTTGCCCGGACGGGCCCCGCCACGCAGACCCAGTGTTTTTTTGCCGTCAGTATCGCTCATGAAGCTCGTCTATCCTTTCGGATGGCCCTTGCCACCCTGATTTTCGCGCACGCCTTTTAGTCGCTGGGCTTCCTCTACAACACGTTGAGTGAGTCCACCAGAGGCGAGCGCCCCATGTATCACAGTTTGGCGTCCGAATGCCAAACCCAATTCATCCGCCGTCAGCCAGCCAATGTAATGGCCGAAGTGCGGCGTGCTTAGTTTCGATTTGCCGCGCCCCGATCCGTCGCTGGCCTGGATCAAGACTTCCGCCTCTTCCATCTGCAGCCAGCTTTTGACCTTCTCGTATCCTGCGACCGCCTTGCCTGCCTTACGTTGCAGCGAGATCAGATCAACGACACGACGCGCCAACTGCGCCTCAACCTCGTCACTCAGGTTGTCCGGCACCTGCACCGGTTGCTTGGCTGCGCGGGCGAACAACCCTTTTTTCGCGGCCTTATCCAAAGCCGCTCGGTCACAGGCCACATAAATACCACGGCCGGGCAATTTGCCCAGAATATCCGGCACAATCTGGCCGTCTGGTCCGGCCACAAAGCGGATCAACCCATGCTTTGGCTGCACCTCGCCCGTGACAATGCACTTGCGTTCAGGACCGTCTGCCCGGTCTTTTGGAGCGCCACCGCGACCCATCATGTGACCCCGAGGTCTGAGATCAGACCTCGGTTTCCTCCGCTTCTTCGCTGTCCGCTTCTTCCTCTGCGTCAGCTTCCAAATCCGCCGGGTCAACCCAACCCAGCAAGACGCGGGCGGTCATGATCAGTGTTTGCGCCTCTTCCAGTGACACCTCAAAGGGTTCCAAGACGCCATCGTCTTTGACGCGTTCACCATCAACGGTCGTCCAGCCTCCGGCCAATTCCCAATCGGCGCAGGTGGCGAAGTCTTCCAGCGTTTTGACGTCATCATTCGCCAGCGCTTCAATCATTTGGGGTGTCAGACCCTCAAATTCAACAAGGCTGTCCTCAACTCCGAGCGCACGGGCGTTTTCGAGAGCTTTCTTGTTCTGCGCTTCCAGAACATCACGCGCACGGGCCTGAAGCTCGTTTGCGGTATCTTCATCCACGCCATCAATGACCAAAAGCTCATCCAGCTCGACGTAGGCCACTTCTTCGAGGGTCGAGAACCCTTCCGCGACCAGAAGCTGTGCAAAGAACTCGTCCAGATCAAGGTTATCGACGAACAGCTTGGTGCGGGCCTCGAACTCAGCCTGACGACGCGCGCTCTCTTGCTCTTCGGTCATGATATCAATGTCCAAGCCAGTCAACTGGCTGGCCAGACGCACATTTTGACCACGGCGGCCAATGGCAAGGCTCAATTGCTCTTCGGGCACGACAACTTCAATCTTGCCCGCTTCCTCGTCCAGAACAACCTTGCTCACCTCTGCGGGCTGCAATGCGTTCACAAGGAACGTCGGCTGGTCTTCATTCCACGGGATGATGTCGATTTTTTCGCCCTGCAGCTCGTTCACAACGGCCTGCACACGGCTGCCGCGCATACCCACGCAAGCCCCAACAGGGTCAATCGAGCTGTCATAGGAAATCACGGCGATCTTGGCGCGCGAACCTGGATCACGGGCAACCGCCTTGATTTCGATGATGCCGTCGTAAATCTCCGGTACTTCCATTTTGAACAACTCTGCCATGAACTCTGGCGCCGTGCGGCTCAGGAAAATCTGCGGTCCACGCTGCTCGCGGCGCACGTCCTTGATATAGACCCGGATCCGATCGTTCGGACGATACGATTCGCGGCCGATTTTCTCGTTGCGGCGCAGAATCGCTTCACCTGCACCGACATCGACAATGACATTGCCATACTCTTCGCGCTTGACCTGACCGTTGATGATCGTACCGGCGCGGTCCTTGAATTCCTCGTACTGGCGATCACGCTCCGCTTCACGGACCTTTTGCAGGATCACCTGCTTGGCGGATTGTGCCGCGATCCGGCCCATCTCCACCGGCGGGACCTCTTCCACGAAGGTGTCGCCGACTTTGGGATCATCCATGTATTGCTTGGCTTGTTCGACGGTGAACTCAGCCTGATAATTCTCAAGCTCTTCATCTTCGACGACGGTACGGACACGGGTGAACGTCGCCTTGCCGGTCTTGCGGTCGATGGCGACACGAATGTCCATTTCCGCGCCGTAACGCGACTTCGCCGCGCGGGCGAGGCTCTCTTCCATCGCTTCGACGACCAACCCAGGGTCAATCATCTTTTCGCGCGCTACAGCCTCGGCGGTTTGCAAAAGCTCAAGCTGGTTTGCGGATGTAATAGCCATTTAGTGGTCTCCCTCGGCAGACGTGTCTGTCTCTATCTCATCGAATTTGGATTCATCAATTGCGCCGGACGCTTTGCGTTGACGCAGCATTTCCTTGATCAGGTCGTCGGTCAGGACCAGTTTGGCCTCACTCAACCAATCGAATTTCAAGCCAATCGTGCCTTCTTCGACGTTCACCAGAACCTCATCACCCTCAACACCGGCCAACGCGCCCTTGAAGCGGCGGCGGCCATCAATCATCTCGGCTGTTTCCAGCTTGGCCTCATACCCTTCGAACGCCTCAAAGTCTTTCAGACGCGTCAACGGGCGGTCGATACCCGGGCTGGACACTTCGAGCGTGTATTCGTCCAGGATCGGGTCTTCCACGTCCAGAACGGCACCGATGGCCTGACTGATCTCGGCGCAATCATCAACTTCGATGCCGCCATCCGGTTTGTCCGCCATGATCTGGAGCGTCGTGGACTTGCCGGACATCAACCGCACGCGCACCAACTCATACCCCATGCCCTCGATCACCGGTGTGATGATCTCGGCCATGCGGCGGTCAATGGCAGCTTTGGCAATCAAGTCGTTGGTCATTCGGCTTTCTTCAAAAAGAGCGCAGGCACAAAAAAACGGGCGCGCGGCCCGTTGTGAAACTCGGTGGAGCGTTTGGTTTGGACCCGAACGCGCCGCTGTTGAAATCCATATACGCATGGGCGCAACGTTCTGCAACCCCTAGTCGGGCGTCAGGCTTTCCACCACCGTTCCGCTGCGCGCAAATTGTCCAGCGGTCGTTGCCCCCCCAAACGCGACGGCATGCCGATGTCACGCCAAACGCCATAGGTCGCGCCGGCATTTTCTGGCAGCAAGGCAATATCCAAACCCGGGCGCATATCGCCCGGCTCTTCAAAATCGGCGGCGTCTATCAAATGTTCCCGCAGGGCCTGCGTACGCACGTCATTCGCGGGGATCGACACAAGCTCCACCTGATCAAACCACCCTGCTTCACCATCTTTGTAATGGGCGTCAACGCGCGTCCCGATCAATTGGCGCCCCGCATCAAACTTGGTAACGCGGTATAGCCCGGTACCGATGCCTGTCAGCATCGCGCGTTCCATATTCCGCGCTGGGTAAATCACATATTCAGGACCCGACAGGGTGAAGGGCAAATGCGGATCCGCGTGCTTTAGATCGATTTTGATCCGGTAGGGGCCTAGCACCGTCAGTCGATCAATTCCGGACAGCCCGGTGTGTCGATGCAATTCCAGTGACGAAACGACATCTTCGGACGTGAAAACCGTTCCGTCATGGAACACCGCGTCATCACGCAAATCGAACACCCAGCTTTGTGCATCGCTGTCGCTTTGCCACCGCAGCGCCAATTCGCCCCGCAATGTACCATCCGCTGCGACCTCTGTGAGCGTGTCAAAGACGGCTCCGACGGCGGCGACCTTCATGAATAGGCCTTTGGACCGACGCATGTCGAAAGTGTCACGCCGGTCCGCGCCAGACACGGCCAAGCGAAGTCGCCCACCGGATTGCGGACGCGTTTGCGCAGAAACACCTGTTGCAGCCAGCAAAGCCGCAGCCGCACCAGACGCAAAAAGCGCACGACGATCCATTCTATGGGTGCGCGCGGTCATCGCCCACCAATCCTGTCCATGGCGCGCACCAACTCGGCGCTGATACCCGGCTCGGACAGGGCATGTCCGGCATTGCGCACCATTTTCAACTCGCCGTTGGGCCATTTTTCCGACAGTGCATATGCCGTTTCGGGCGGGCAGATCATGTCATACCGGCCTTGCACGATCACACCGGGAATATGCGCGATGCGTCCCATATGCGCCAGAATCTGGCCGTCAAAATCAAGAAATCCGTTGTTGATGAAATAGTGATTCTCCAACCGCGCAAAGGCCCGCGCATAATCACCGGGGCTCTCGGACGTAGAGCCGGACGAATGAATGGACGCTAGGGCGTTTTCCCAAGAGGACCATGCCCGCGCATACCGCGTCTCGATCGACAGATCACCGGAAAACAAGCGTCGGTTATAGGCAGAGATCAGATCATCATGCTCGTCTTCTGGAATCAGCGTGGTGAAGCGTTCCCAGACTTCGGGCCAGAAGCGCCCAGCGCCGCCGCCGTAAAACCAATCAAGCTCGGACCGCGTCATCATGAACACGCCGCGCAGCACGATGTTGCGCGCCCGGTCGGGATGGGTCTGCGCATAGATCAAGCCGAGCGTTGCGCCCCAGCTTCCGCCAAAGACGACCCAATCCTCGATCTCCAGCGTACGGCGAATCAATTCGATGTCGTCCACCAGATGCCACGTGGTGTTATGCATGACAGACGCATGAGGCCGCGACCGCCCACAGCCGCGCTGGTCAAATAGAATCACCCTGTAGATTTCCGGGTCAAAATAGCGACGCATTGCCGGGCTGCACCCGCCGCCCGGACCGCCGTGCAATACAACGACCGGAATGCCATCCGGGTTGCCACATTGCTCAACATAGACACGATGCCCCTGACCCACATCAAGCATGCGCTGATCGAAAGGGTCGATCGGCGGGTACAGGTATTGTACTGCGCGCTTTTGGTCCGAGAATTTGTCCATTACTGCCCTATATAATCACGAAACCGCACAAGAGCATATGGAGATAAGAATGCAAGCGTCTCAATCCACCGTGGATCCTGCTGAAATCGCCAAATTCGAGGCTATGGCCGCCGAGTGGTGGGATCAGAACGGAAAATTCAAACCACTGCACATGCTCAACCCTTGCAGGCTCGACTATATTACATCGCAGATTGCCGGAGAATTCGATCGCGACCTGACCTCCACACTGCCATTCAAGGGCTTGCGGATTCTCGACATCGGTTGCGGCGGCGGCCTTCTGGCCGAGCCCATGGCACGTCTGGGTGCCGATGTCGTCGGCGCCGACGCCGCAGAGCGCAATATCCCTGTGGCACAGGTCCATGCAGAGCAATCCGGTCTGACCATCGACTATCGCCACACCACCGCCGAAGCGATGGCCGAAGCCGGTGAACAGTTCGACGTCGTGCTGAACATGGAAGTCGTCGAACACGTAGCGTCCCCCATCGACTACCTGATTGCATGCCGCCAACTGCTCAAGCCGGGCGGGCTGCATATCTGTTCGACCCTGAACCGAAACCCCAAGTCGTATATGATGGCGATTATTGGGGCCGAGCACGTCATGCGCTGGCTGCCCAAAGGCACGCATGAGTGGTCCAAGTTCATAACGCCCGACGAATTGTTTGATCTGTTGTCCCAGTCAGGTGTCGAACCCGTCGACCGTAAGGGGTTCGTGTTCAATCCGCTGACATGGTCCTGGTCAATCTCACCGCGTGATCTGAGCGTGAATTACGTCACCGCAAGCCTCAAGCCGCGTTAGGTCTTGGGCGACAGTTGACGGCGCAATTCACGCAACGTCGGAAGCGTTTCGCGCACGCGATCCTGACCAAGTTCGTCCACCACTTGGTTGATCATCGGTGTGATGGACCCCACCGCGTGATCGCGCGCCTTTCTACCTGCCGGGCTTATGGCAACCATTTTACGGCGCGCGTCATCCCAATCTGGTCGAATGTGCACATACCCTGCCCATTCAAGCTTGTTGAGCGTATTGGTCATTGCGCCACGCGTGACGTTGAACGCCTCGGCCAACTGCGCCGGACTGCGTTCGCCTTCGTGCCATGCAAGATGGTTCAGCACGGAGAAGTGTGAGATTTCCATACCCTTGGGCAAGACGCGGCTCAGCCGGTTGCGCACCATTTGGTCCGCGGCCAAAACCTCGCTGAAGAGTGCGATCGCGAGCGTGTTTCGATCATCGTCCATTCAGGGCCCATCAAAGGGGCGCGCATTCATCAGGCTGGGAACACGTGCGCGCGCTTTATCAACTTGTCCCATATCCAGTTCCGTTATGTAAACGCCCGGTTCTGTGCCTGCGTCCATTTGAACCTCGCCCCACGGCGTAACGACCAGCGAATGACCATAGGTCGCGCGGGTCTTATGATCGGAACTTGCATGTGTTCCTGTCTGGGCAGGCGCAAGCACGAAGCAGCCTGTTTCAATCGCCCGCGCGCGCAGCAAACTGTGCCAATGCGCGGCACCCGTTACGGGTGAAAACGCTGCGGGCACGGTCAAAATACGCGCCCCGGCGCGCGCCAAAGCCGCATAGAGCGCCGGAAACCGAACATCGTAACACACCGTCATGCCGACCGGACCAAAAGGAGCTTGCGCCAGCACGGCCCGTGTGCCCGGTCTGTAGCCCGCAGATTCCTTGAAGGTTTCCTCGGCTGTGACCTGCACGTCAAACATGTGCAATTTGTCATATCGCGACACAATCGATCCATCTGGCGCAATCAGAAAGGACCGGTTGGCAAAACGTCCATCCGCGTCGCTTGTCTTGAGCGCCAAGGATCCAATCAGCATCCAGATACCGTGTTCTGCCGCTTCGGCACGCAGCGCGGCCAAAGTCTCGTCCTGATCTTCGCTTTGCAAAACGCTGTGTTGATGCGCGCGATCCGTCGAGACGCAGTTCGTCACTTCGGGTGTCAGAACGAACTCGGCACCCTGATCGACCGCTTGACGCACGTAATCAAGCGTTGAGGGGATGTTCAACGCCGGCGTGTCGCTGACATTCAGCTGTAGCAGCCCGACACGCATCACGCCGCCAACAAGGCATCAAGCTTGCCCGCGCGCTCCAAAGCATAAAGATCATCGCAACCACCCACGTGTGTTTCGCCGATAAATATCTGCGGAACTGTGCGCCCACCGTTGGCACGCTGTATCATCTCGGGTTTGCGTGCTGGATCCGCCAAGACGTCAACTTCGGAAAACGAAACGCCCTTTTGATCGAGCAATCTTTTCGCTGCATGGCAAAACCCACACAGCGGTGAGGTATAGATTTCGACGGATTTCATTTGAGAACGCCCTTTCAACACTTCTGTTGTTAGGCATTTAGGTGTCTTTGGCAACGCGCGCCAGTGTGACGACGTACACGGGCCCGGATCCGGCAGCCTTGCATGCGTCTGTCGCGGCGCTCAGCGTTGCCCCTGACGTCAACACATCATCCACCAACAACACTGGCCGACCGATCATCCGGTGACGTCGTTTTGGGTGCGCTTTGATGGCCCCTTTGACGGAAGAGAACCGCAGCTCTTGGCCTTTATTGGCCATGGATTCCGTCCGTTTGTGGCGCAACAACAAATCAGGGCACATCGGCAACCCTGTGCAACGCGCCAACTCCTGCGCGAGCAGCGCAGACTGGTTGTACCGTCGCTTCAGCAATCGGGTCCAATGCAGAGGGATTGGCGCAATCAGAAGGTTCTCGTGGGGAATGTCCGCGATCGCTTGCGCCATCCACAAAGCGGCAGGCCGCGCGATTTCCTGACGATCCCCGTGTTTCAAGGCCAGTACAAGGCGCTTTCCATTGTCCTTATAGAGCAGCGCCGCCCTGCCTTTTTCCCAAGGGCGCGGGTTGCGCATACAATCGTCACACGCCAGCGCGTCGTCGAATGTGTCGCCAGGCAAAGGCACTCCGCACAGGTCGCAAACCACGCCACCAACAAAAGAGGTCTCGCGCCAACAAGTGCCGCAGAGACCAAAGTCGCTGTCGACAGTATCACCACAGGTCAGACAGCGCGGCGGGTAGACCAGCGAAACTGCTGTTTGAAATGCATTGGCCACCTAAGTATATCCCCATCATGACAACGCCCGCTTCGCTTACCGATCAAAAGGCCCTGGCACTGCACCGCGCACGTGCCAGTCTTGATGCGCTTTTCTTGCAAGAAGCTGCTGCAGACGACCTGCAAGATCGTCTATCCATGGTTAACAGGGCGTTTAAAAAGCCAGCCGTTGTGACGCCTTTTCCGTCGGTTTGGCAAAATCGGATGCCGTCGGCGACAATCATTCCGGACGATGATGTCTTATCCTTGCAGCGCGCCGCCCACGATTTGGTCATTCACACCTTGGGCTTGCATTGGGCAAACGACCCGGTGGGCCAGTTGATCCAATGCCGCAACGCGCTGGAACCCGACGGCTTGTTGATCGTCGCCGCACTGGGCGGGCAAACGTTGAGTGAATTGCGCAGCTGCCTGGGACAGGCCGAAGTCGATTTGACCGGCGGGTTGTCACCGCGCGTGGCCCCGATGGGTGAGATTCGTGATTTGGGTGCTTTGCTGCAGCGGGCCGGATTGGCTCTGCCGGTGGCAGACAGCCTGACCCTGACGGCAGAATATGCGGACATCTGGCACCTGATGCGGGATCTTCGGGCCATGGGCGAGACGAACGCCCTGACCGCACGGTCACGTCATACGGCGCGGGCGGAGCTGTTCAAAAGGGCGGCAAACCTCTATTCCGAGGCCTTTAGTGGTGAAAACGACCGTATCACCGCCACATTCGAAATCGTCGTTTTGACGGGGTGGGCACCTGCGTCAAATCAACCCAAGGCATTGCGCCCGGGCTCTGCACAGCAAAGGCTTGCAGACGCGCTGTCAACGCGCGAAACACCTCTGCCCGATTGACCCTCCCGCAAAACCGTCTATCTGAACCGGGATGCGACGACAGTAAGGACCATTGAATGTTGGACAGCAGCAATACCGCAGTACGACCCGTTCACGCCAAGCCGGACCATCCGGCCGTCCCGCGTGAGAAAGTCGGTATTCTGATCGCCAATTTGGGGACGCCGGACAATTACGACTATTGGTCGATGCGTCGGTACCTGAACGAATTCCTGTCAGACCGGCGTGTGATCGATTATTCGCCGTGGATTTGGCAACCGCTTTTGCAGTTGATCATCCTCAGCAAACGCCCGTTTTCCAGCGGCGCCGCTTACAAGTCGATCTGGAACGAGGAAGAGGGCGAAAGCCCGCTGATGACAATCACCAAGGCCCAGACAGCCAAGATCAAAGCCGCAATGCACGCCCAATATGGCGATGACGTTGTCGTCGATTTCTGCATGCGCTATGGCAACCCATCCACCCGGTCAAAAGTCGCTGAGATGACCGCGGCTGGCTGCCGTAAGATATTGTTTTTCCCGCTTTATCCGCACTATGCTGGTGCAACTTCTGCAACCGCAAATGACGAGTTTTTCCGCTCTCTGACGTATGAAAAGTGGCAACCTGTGACGCGCACGGTCGAGCCTTATTTTGACCGGGAAGATTACATTGATGCGCTCGCGCAATCCATCGAACGTGCCTATGCAGGGCTGGAAAAACGGCCCGACATTCTGGTGTGTTCCTACCATGGTGTCCCGATCCGCTACCTGATGGAGGGCGATCCGTACCACTGTCAGTGCCAGAAAACGACTCGGCTGCTCAAAGAGCGGCTTGGCTGGCAGGACACCGAGATTACCACAACATTCCAGTCCAAATTCGGCCCCGAAGAATGGCTGCAACCTTACACGGTCGAAGAGGTGGCGCGCCTGGCAGAGGCTGGCAAAAAGAACATCGCCGTTTGCGCGCCGGCGTTCTCTGCGGACTGCATCGAGACGCTGGAAGAGATTAACGAAGAGATCAAAGAAAGCTTTGAAGAGGCAGGCGGTGAGTCGTTTACCTACATTCCATGCCTGAATGATGACGATGCCCACATTTCAGCCCTGTCAAATGTCATAACTGACAATTTGAAGGGTTGGCTGGACTGAGCGTCACGCCAAACGAAAAAAGGCGGTGCTAAGCACCGCCTTTTTTGTCTGTCGTCTGCAGTCAGATATTAGTCGGCCAGAGCCGCGGCAATCAAAACCAGCAAAAAGATCGGCAGCAGAGCGCCTGCGGAAGAGCTTGTCGCTTCTTCTACAATCACGGGTGCTTCGATGACCGGGTCTGCCAGCGAGCCAGCATAAGCAGTCGAAGCTGCAGCTGTCAGAGCAGCGGCGAGAACGAGTTTTTTCATAACATTACCTCCAGTAATTGCATGACACACGTATTGCGTGCATGCCCCAAGACTTACCTCGTAAGTCCCTCTAAACATTATTAAGGCTGCTTTGCAAACCCGTATTCCGAGATATCCGACCACATACCAACCGATGTCGTCAAATAAGCAACACTTGCGTGCCGACCTTCGTCATACTGAAAAGCTCGGCGATATGTTCGTTGTACAGCCCGATACAGCCGTTGGAGGATTGCCGTCCAATTTTGCGCGTATCATGCGTTCCGTGGATACGGTAATACGTCCAAGACAGGTGAAGCGCGTGCGTTCCCAATGGGTTATCGGGGCCGGGCGCAATATAGGGCGGCCATTCCGGGTTTCGCTTGAGCATGGAAGGCGTCGGACGCCAGCTTGGACCTTCAACCTTGCGTATCACTTTCGTACGGCCACGGCGCGTCAAGTCCTCGGTCAGCGGAACGCTGGAAGGATAGAGTTTATATGTCTCGCCGTCTTCCGCCCAATAGTGCAAAGCACGGCTGTCGATATCAACCAAGACCGCGCCATTGCGCAGGTCCGAGAAGTAGGGCTGCCAATCCAGCGTGCGGAAGCTGGAAATGTTGCGGCGCACGCTTTCGGTCAAGTCCCGCTCAACTTCAGTGGTGGCGGTTGAGTTCACAGCGCTTGTATCTTGTGCAACAGAAGGTGCTGCGATCATCGCGGCGCTGCCTGCCAGAAATACACGGCGGCTTGGTGTGTCGAAACGCGAATTGGACATTTGTGTCTCCGTTTATTTGCAGATTCTGCATTTGCCCCTTTTTATTGCGGGAAAGACGCAGTCGCAAATCAAAGAGATGTCATCTGGCAGGCTCACGCTGATGTGCGTTTGAATTGCAACGCATGGCGGGATATGAGCCTTAGAGGTTAACTGGAGCTCATCATGATCCGCGTTTTGTCTATCTTCTTTGCCGCCGCAGTCGCTTTGTCAGCCTGCGCGCCGAACCCATCCACAACGATTGGTCCGGATGGCAAGCCGCTTCCCCAACTCTACCGGATCAGCGCCAGAGATACTGGCAAGCTCCAGTTCAGGATGCTTGATTCGATCAACGCACTGCGCAGCGCCTCAAACCTCGCACCCGTTACGCTTGATCCGAAGCTGAACGCGGCCGCAGCAACCCATTCGCGCGACATGTCCGTCCAGAACCGCCCGTGGCACTTTGGGTCGGATGGATCGTCGCCAATCGACCGCGTGCAGCGTGTCGGATATACTGGACAGCTCATCGGCGAAAACATTTCCGAGACATACGAGACAGAGCTTGAAACCCTGGCCGCCTGGATGGAGAAACCCGACACCCGGCGCGTGATCCTGTCACCCGACGCCCGCAATATGGGTTTTTCCTGGCATCAGGAATCCAACGGCAAAATCTGGTGGACGATGATCATGGGTGGCTAAGCCGCCTCAGGCGTTCAGCTGAATCGGCGTTCCATCGCGCACCATCGCATAAACCTGCTCCATCTCGTCGTTTGTCACCGAGATACAGCCCCACGTCCAATCCTTTGTGTCCCGCTTCAACGGGCTCTCTTGGCCGTGGATAAAGATATCGCCACCCGGTGGTTTTCCCATCGCTTCAGCCGACGCCATATCGCGCGCGTTCGGGTATGAGATCCCCAGCGACAGGTGGTAACTGCTGTTCGGGTTGCGCCGGTCGATCCAGTACAAACCCTCTGGCGTACGACCATCGCCTTCGATCTGTTTGTGCCCGATCGGGGCAAAACCAAGGTTGATGTCGTATGAATTCAACAGGGTTTCGTTGTTCAAAAGATGCATCCGACGCGCACCTTTGTTGACCACGACAAACGTCACCTCCGGCCCATCGTAGCGGCGAAATTTGCTTGGGCCGCTTGTGCACGCGCCCAGCGCCACAGCTGCTGTGGCGCCCATAATCAGATGTCTTCGACGCATGTACTGCGATCCTGTTTTTCTGCTCTGCCTAGGGCTAGCATATACCAAACAATCTGCGCCTCACAAAGACGTCATTGTGGTTCTTTGTCTTTCAAACGGGCCTCAATGGCGGCCAGACGGGACAGCACTTCATCACGGTAGGCATCCGTTGCTTCAACAGTTTCTTCCTGGTGGGCGTCCTGCATCGAATTCACGATCAGACCGACCAGTAGGTTCACCACCGCAAAGGTGGTGACCATGATGAAAGGCACAAAAAACGCCCATGCATAGGGGTACACTTCCATCACAGGACGCACGATGCCCATAGACCAGCTTTCAAGCGTCATGATCTGAAACAGGGTGTAGCCGCTTTGCCCCAAGGTGCCGAAAAACTGAGGAAAACTTGCGGCAAAGAGCTTGGTCGCCATGACAGCGCCAATGTAGAATATGATCGCCATCAGCAGAAACACACTGCCCATACCGGGCAATGCGGTCACAAATCCCTCGACAACGCGGCGCAGTCGAGGTGCCACCGAAATAACCCGCAACACCCGCAAAATCCGCAGGGCGCGCAGTACCGAAAGACCCTGCGATGAAGGCACGAGCGCCACCGCCACAATCACGAAATCAAACAGGTTCCAGCCAGAGCGGAAAAATCGCCCTCCGCGCGCGATGATCTTCAGCGCAATCTCGATCACGAAAATCGTCAGACATGCGTAGTCGATGGCATAAATCAACGGGCCTGCGGCGGACATCAAAGCAGGAGACGTCTCCATGCCCAGAATGATCGCGTTCAGGATGATGACGGCGATAACAAAGTTGCCAACCCACGGCTGGTCAAGCCACCTGTCCAAACCTGCGCGAAATGACATAAGTATCCCTCTGTTCAACTGCGCATATGGGGGCCGGTAAAGGCAGCCGCAAGCTCGATATGCGCGGACCACCGAAACTGATCCACGACCTGCACCCAATCCAACGTGTACCCCGCCTTCGTGAGCGTCTCTGCATCGCGCGCGAATGTCACCGGATTACACGACACATATGAAATGCGCGGCACGCCACTTTGCGCAAGCTCGATCACCTGCGCTTCTGCGCCCGCGCGCGGTGGATCCAATACAACCGCATCAATTTTACGCAACTCATCCGGCAAAACAGGTCGGCGAAACAAATCACGGGCTTCGGATTTGACCTTTTTCAACCCCTTGGCCTGACGCCAGCCTTTGTCGAGCGCTTCAACCATCGCCGCATCGCCCTCAAGCGCCCAAACTTCTGCATCCTGCGCAAGCGGGAGCGCGAAAGTTCCGCATCCGGCAAATAGATCAACGATCGACCCCGCACCTTTCACGGCGTCTTGCACCGCTTGCACCAGCGCGGCTTCGCCTTCTGGCGTGGCCTGCAAAAACGCGCCGGGCGGCGGGGTCACCAATGCCGATCCAAACCTTTGCACCGGGGGTTCACGCATGGCGATGACCTCGTCGTCCCAAGTAAGGCGCGCCAAGTCCATCTGCTGGCAAAGCTGCGCCAGTTCTTGTCGAAACTGACCTTCCAGCGGCTTGCCATTGCGCACCGCCACATCAAGGCCAACCAAGGATGCTGTGACTGTCACCGCCAAAGCGGCCTTGCGGCTGGCACCAGCCAAAGCCAGAGTTTTCGCGACAGGCAAGCCTTGCAGCAGCGACGGGTCAATCAACTGACAGTCTGGGATTTCGATCACGACATCAGAACCGCGCCCATGAAAACCAACCATCGCACCCTTTTTCGTGCGCTTGGCTGCAAAGGTCGCACGCCTGCGAGAATTGGGCGCGGAGGTCTGAATCGGCTTGAATACCGTCTCTAACTTACGAGAACTCAAAGCCATGCGAACGACGTTGACCTTCCACTCGGCGACCAGATCGTCATGCGCGTGCTGAAGCTGGCAGCCGCCGCATGATTTGAAATGGCGGCACGGCGGTGTGACCCGTTGGTCCGACGGTTCGACGATTTTGATGTCCTTGAGGTATACACCCTCCAAGCGGGCCTCAATTGTCTCTCCGGGAAGGGTCATCGGCGCGAAAAGCGGGCCATCTGCGACCCCATCACCGTGCTGGCCGAGTGTTTGGATGGTATATCTGTTCATGTCAGCCGAATACGTGGTTGCATCGTCCAGCGACAGCCCTATTCCGCAGCTTGTGTACGAATGAAACCGCCGGATTGTCTGCGCCAATATTGCGCATAAAGCCCATCTTGGGCCAGCAATGCTTCGTGGCTGCCGGTTTCGATAATTTGACCGTCATCCATAACGACAATCCGGTCCATCTCGGTCAGCGTCGACAAGCGGTGTGCAATGGCCAATACGGTTTTGCCATCCATCACGCGCTCCAGCGCCGTTTGAATGGATGCCTCCACCTCGCTATCAAGCGCGCTGGTTGCCTCGTCCAGAACCAGGATCGGGGCGTCCTTCAGGATCGCGCGGGCCAAGGCGATGCGTTGCCGCTGACCACCCGAAAGTTTCACGCCGCGCTCGCCAAGATGCGCCTCATATCCTTGGCGGCCTCGGTGATCTTCCAACTGCAAGATAAAGTCGTGAGCTTCGGCCTTGCGGGCGGCCTCGATCATCTCTTCTTCGGAGGCATCGGGACGGCCATAAAGGATGTTGTCACGCGCCGATCTGTTGAACATCGCGGTTTCCTGCGTAACCATCGCGATGCTGCGCCGCAAGCTTTCCTGAGTGGTACCTTCGATATCCGCGCCATCAATCAGAATTCGGCCATTTTCCGGTGAATAGAGCCTCAAGAGCAGCGCGACCAATGTCGATTTCCCAGCACCCGACGCGCCGACAATGCCGACTTTTTCGCCCGGATGAATGGTCAGAGAAATATCGCGAACGCCCCCGACACTACGCCCATACGCAAAACCCAAACCATCCAGCTCTATCTGACCCTTCGGTACATCCAATGCTCGGGCGTCGGGGCCATCCTCAAGCCGCACGCGTGGTGTCAAAGTGCGTATGCCGTCCTCGATTTCGCCGATGTTGGCATAGATCTGCATCAGGGTGAAACTGACCCAGCCCGTCATCTGTGCAATCCGAATAGCCACGGCACCGGCGGCCACGATGTCACCGTGTGTCGCCTGACCCGCCTGCCACATCAATATCGTCCCACCCAGCAAAAGCACCGGCAACAGACCCGCCAAAGACATCAGCGCAAATCGGAAGCCCGCCGCCAGATAGCCAAACCCGATTGCGGTGTTCCGGAAATGCTGAACGGCGCCCAGCGCAGCGCGATCTTCGTGATCATCATGCGCAAAGAGTTTGACCGTCTTGATATTGGTAATCGTGTCGACGATTTGGCCAGACACCATCGCACGCGCACCCGCACGCGCCGCTGAGCGCGCACGTATGCGGGGCAAGAACCAGCGGATCATCGCGAAATAAACAACAAGCCACCCGCAAAACCCCAAGGCAACGCGCCAATCAATAGCCAGCAACAGCAGAACCGAGCCAACGAGTGAGGCCAGCGCAAATGCAACGACGTTGATCATTTCTGACACGACATCCGTCACGGCGCGCGCAGCTTGCATTTGCTTTTGCGCAATGCGGCCAGCGAAGTCATCATCGAAGAACCCGACCGTTTGCCCCAAGGTCCAACGGTGCAGACGCATCAGTACCAACGGGTTCACATTTGGCTGGACGATGATCGAGTTGGCGGTCGCAGACAGGCCAAAAAAGAGTGGTCGCGCGATCAAAAAGAAGGCCAGCGCACCAACAATAAGGCCAATATTTCCAGGCTCAAAAAAGGCATCCGGACCCACAGAAACCGTCGCGTCAATCACCATGCCCAGGATCAGCGCCGTTCCAGCTTCCAACGCGCCAGCCAATGCGGACACGCCTGCTGCCAGCCACAGCGAGGGCCAAGCGCCCGACAGGCCCCAGCGCATGAACGCCCAAAGCGTTTGCGGCGGCGGCCCCTCTGCGGGTCGAAACGCGTCAATCCACTCGGAAATCCTCACGCAGCACCTTCCATCTTGAGAAATCCGCCAGACTGACGGGCCCAGAAATCTGCATATAGCCCGCCCTGCTCCAAAAGCGCGTCATGCGTGCCTTCTTCAACGATATGTCCCTGATCCATAACAAGAATTCGGTCCATTTGCGCGATGGTCGATAGCCTGTGAGCAATCGCAATGACCGTCTTGCCCTCCATCATGCCGTACAAGGTATCCTGAATTGCGGCTTCGACCTCGCTGTCGAGCGCACTGGTTGCCTCATCCAAGAGCAGTATCGGCGCGTTCTTCAAAATGACGCGTGCCAGCGTGACCCGCTGACGCTGTCCGCCCGACAGTTTCACACCGCGTTCGCCCACTTGGGCATCATAGCCTTCGCGCCCTTCCGGGTCTGCCAGATCAAGGATGAATTCATGCGCCTGCGCTTGTTCGGCCGCGGCCAACATCTCGGCTTCGGTCGCATCATTTCGCCCGTACAGAATATTGTCACGCACGGATCGGTGCAGCAGCGAACTGTCCTGTTGCACCATCCCGATCGACAAGCGCAAACTGTCCTGCGTCACCTTGGTGATGTCCTGTCCGTCGATCAAAATCTGGCCCCGTTCAGGATCGTAAAACCGCAACAGTAGCTTGACCAAGGTCGACTTACCCGCTCCAGAGCGCCCGACCAAGCCGATCTTTTCGCCCGGCTTTACGGTGAGGCTGATACGATCCAGACCGCCCGACTGACGCCCGTAGTGATGGCTCAATCCCTTGATCTCGATTTCTCCGGAGGACAATTTCAGTGGTTCCGCATCAGGCGCATCGGTCAGGGTGATCGGCTGGGCAATCGTTTCCATGCCTTCTGCAACGACACCAAGTTGCCGGAAAAACGTGGTGAGCGCCCACATGATCCACCCGGTCATCGCATTCAGCCGCAAGGTCAGGGCGGTGGCAGCTGCAACAACACCGACGCTGGCCTCCCCTTGAACCCAAAGCGCAATCGCCCAGCCGACGACGCCCACGATCAGCAGGCCGTTCAGGATCACCAAGGATAGGTCCATGACGGTGAAAATCCGCATCTCGACCTGAAAGGTTTTGCGCGACTCTTCGATGGCCTCTTTGGCGTATTCGATCTCCTGATCGTGGTGCGCAAACATCTTGACCGAATGAATGTTGGTGTAAGCATCGACTACGCGCCCGGTGACCAGTGACCGCGCATTGGATGCGGCCTGTGACGCCGGCCCCACCCGCGCGACCGTCCACTTGATCAGCAAGGCGTACAAAACAAACCACGCCAAAAGAGGCAAAAGCAGCCGCGGATCCGACGTGCTCAGCAAGATCGCGGCTCCGATCAAATAGGCAAGCGAAAAGGAAATCGCATCGAAAACCTGAAACACCACCTCGCCCGCCGCAGGTGGCGTTTGCATAATCCGGTTTGCAATCCGGCCTGCGAAATCGTTTTCGAACCAGCCCACCGATTGGCGCAACACGTGTTTATGCGCGCGCCATCTGATCAACGTCCCGAAGTTCGGCAAAATCGCATTGTTGAGCAGAGCGACATCCAGCGCCTGCAAGGCTGGTCGCAAGAACAGGATAAACAAAGCAACAAAGATGAACTCGGTGCCGTAAGTCTCCCAGACCGTCGCGGGATCGCCGCCCAGAAGGTCGACGACGCGGCCCATATAAAAGATCAGCCCGATCTCGATTGCGGCGACGATGACGGACATGACGCCCGTGAATACGAAAACTTTCTTGAAGGGCTGCGAATACGCTTTGAGAAATGGCCACAGCTTTTGAGGCGGGTCATTTGTTTCAGTATAGGGCGTGTAAGGGTCGATTAGGTTTTCGAAAAATCGAAACATGACGGAGCGTCCTGGGTATCTTGGTAATACGAAATGATAAGGCAGTGCAGACGCACAACCAGCGCGGATCAAGCCTGAACTGTGGTCAGATGAACCAAATCCCGCGATACATTTCGTTATCCTCCGTCGCTGTATGTTGCTTCTTAGCGCGTCGCGTCGCCTGTGTCGACACCCTCAGGCTTGCGCCAACAAAGCATCGCGGCTCAGCTCGAAACCTGATGCGATCCACAGACGCTCAAGACGCGCCAGTGCCTGCCCTAGTTCAGGGCCAGAATACTTCGGCATCAAGTCGGACGCGCTAAGCGGAAAGACGGCTTGTTCTGCGGCATCAAGCAAGTCGGCCGCGCCGGGATCAACAGGAGAATTACCTGCCGCCGCACGCAGCAGCATTGCCCCCAGGGCAAACCGCTTTCCGTGCCGATACGCTGCCTCTTGCTCGGGCATGCCGCTCCACGCGATATCATTAAACGTGTCCAGCGAACGCGCCTCCTTCTTGCTGAGCCGCAGAAGGTTCACGGTGTCCGACCCCCCGAGCGCGGCCAGCCGCAAGACCCAATCAGGTTGCGCCGAAACCACGGCCTCTTGGGCGACAACCGGGCCAAGAAAAAGATCATCCGCGCCGGGCAAGATACGCGACAAAACCCCGTTGTGCTTCATCGCGGCGATGGCGGGAACAGGATCAGGTGCAGCCAAAAGCTTGCGCATTTCTGTACCAATGCGCTCAGCTGACAGGTGCTCAAGGCCTGCGGCATTTCGGGCAATCGCGTTCAGTGTATCGGCGTCAAACCCTGCCTCATTCTGTGCGTACCAGGCACTAAACCGGAAAAACCGCAGAATTCTGAGGTAGTCTTCCTTGATCCGCGCATCAGCATCCTCAATGAAAACAACACGCCGCGCCCGCAGATCAGGCAATCCGTTCAAAGGGTCAATCACGCGCCCATCCGGTGTCGCGTAAAGCGCGTTCATTGTGAAATCGCGCCGCTTGGCATCATCTTCAATGTTGGTGGAATACGCGACCACCGCGCGACGCCCATCTGTTTGCACATCCTTACGGAATGTCGTCACCTCAAAACCCCGGCCTTCGGAGACGACCGTTACCGTGCCGTGCTCTATTCCCGTTGGCACAGCGCCCAATCCAGCGTCGGCGGCAAGTTTCATCACATCATCGGGGTGCGTATCGGTTGCAAGGTCGATGTCCGAATCCGGCGCATCCATCAAAGCATTGCGCACGCATCCGCCTACAAACAAGACCGTGGCCCCACGCGCAGACAGAGCCTTGCACACCGCTTGCGCCGCCGGGTCGTGCAACCATGCCGTATTTGGCGGTATCAAGGTGTCATTCGGTCCGTCCATGCGCGCAACATACGCGCAGTTGCGCCCCAGATGTAATAGGGGCCGTAGGGCACCGTGAAATACGCCCGTCGGTGCCCACGCCACCTGCGCGACTGGATCAAATAGTTGGCAGGCGTCAACACATGGTCCAATGGAACAGTGAACGCCTCTTCCACCTCGCCCGGCTCAGGTTTCATCTCAAATGGCGCCGTTACATGCGCGATAACCGGGGTTACCGCAAAACCGGTCACCGTTTCATGGCACGGCAGAACGCCCAAGACATCGACCGTTTCGCGCGGCAAGCCAATTTCTTCTTCGGCTTCACGCTTGGCGCAGGCGATCACATCTGCATCGGTGTCATCCTGCTTGCCGCCAGGAAACGCGATCTGACCCGGATGGTGCTTTAACGCAGACGAGCGTTTTGTCAGGATCAAACGCCACTGCCCGGCATCCATCATGATGGGTACCAAAACACCGGCGGGTCGCAGGGTGCGATCAGCGGGGGGCTGAAACTCCGGGTTCAGATCAAAATCCGATGAAGACGTGCCATCAGGGCCCAGCGCCCGCCGGATGTTTTCGATCATATCCGCCATTCTATTCCGATTTCGCCTCAAATCCGACCGTTTCCGGATCAAGATCATAGTGAGCGCCGCAATACTGGCAGTCGGCTGTCACGCGGCCGTCGTCCGTTGTCATTGTCGCGATGTCGTTTGCGGAATAAATCGACAGGCTTTGACGCACGCGATCCTCTGAACATGAACACCCGAAGCGGACGGGTTGTGCATCATAGACACGCGGTTGCTCTTCGTGAAAAAGGCGCATCAGCAGGTCATTCGGTGCGAGCGTTGGGCCGATCAACTCCATCTCTTCGACCGTATCCAGCAGGATATTCGCGCGGCTCCAATTCTCGGCGGCATCATCATGCAACAGATCAAACGCCGAGAGCAATTCGCCCGACCCCTCACCTTTGGCCATTAAGGGCGATGCCTTGGGCATATGTTGCAGCATGATCCCACCCGCGCGCCAGTGCTCAGCAACGCCCGGCTCAATTGTCCGGCCGAAACTCAGGGCAAACCGCGTCGGCAACTGTTCGGATTGTGCAAAATAAGCCTCTGCGCATTGCGACAGGGACACGCCCGAAAGCGGCGTAATACCCTGGTAAGGGGTCATGCCCTTGCCTTGGTCGATCATGACCGCAAAATACCCCTCGCCCAACTGCTCGAACGGCTCGCCATCCGTCAGACGGTCGGCGTCATAGCTTGCATAGGCACGGATCCGCGCCGGCATGCCCTCTTCTTCGGGGCCGTAGTAATCCGTTGCGATCATGCGAACGGCCCCTTTGGATTGCACCTGAAGCTGCAATTTCCAGCGCAGCTTAATGGTTTGCCCGATCATCGCGGTCAATAACGCCATCTCCGCGATCAAGGCTTCGACCTGTGGCGGATAGTTGTGCTGCGCCAGAATGCCGTTCAGAGCACCATCCAATCGGGCGACGCGTCCACGAATGTCGCTGGCATCAAGCTGGAAAGGCAGGACTGTGTCGTCCCACGCGATTTGCTGTCCGAGTGTCATTGGGGTTTCCTTATGGGCCGCTGGTTGGCATACCGCGTCCATATAATCGTCACAAGTAGGTTGAAAAGAGGCACGGCCATCATGATGCGACGTATCGGCTATGCGCCCCATGCAGACCAGCGGTATCGGCTCCGGCCCGGAGCATACGCCATTCTTCCGCATTTCGACAAGTTTCTCCTAACTGTGCAGATGGGAGATATTCCAGATATTCAGCTACCCGGCGGCGGGATCGATGAAGGTGAAAGCCCGCTACAGGCATTGCATCGCGAGGTTTTGGAGGAAACGGGCTGGCGGATCTCGTACCCGCGAAGACTGGGCGCCTTTCGGCGGTTCGTCTTTATGCCGGAATACGACCTTTGGGCCGAAAAAGTGTGCCATGTTTACGTCGCGCGCCCCGTCACGCCCATACAAGCTCCGACCGAGCCCGATCACGAAACGGTTCTTCTAGATTCTTCGGACGCCGTGAGCCTCCTCGGCAACGACGGCGATCGGTTGCTGTTGTTGCGTTATCTTTCAGGCACCTGAATACTCGAACAGAATACCTGACACGTCGTCAGGAAATTCCGACTGTCCCGCGTAATCGGCCAGCTTCCAGATCAGAGTTTCCAGTAGCGCCGACGTGGTTACACCGCTGATTTCCGACAAAAGCTCTGCCAGGCCATCTTCGCCCAGCATATCACCGTCAGCACCGGGGCATTCCACCACTCCGTCAGATAGGATCAACAGACGGTCGCCCGGATACAATTTCACCTCAAACTGAGAAAACGCCACGCCTGACATCAATCCGACAGGAAATCCACCTGATCCATCCTGCTCAACTGTGCCATCTTTTCGCAGAATCACGGGATGCGGATGGCCCGCTTGACCGATCACGACACGCCCTGTTTGCATGTCGATATCTGCCAGCATCAACGTGAAATAGTGCTCGGTTTCCATCTCATCGAGAACCAGATCATTGAGCGTCTCGATCGCCTGAGGCAGCGATTTGAACCCGTAACTTCCGTCCGTTTGCTTTTCCAGCGCGATGTTTTGATCCAATGCACTGGCGGAGAGATACCCCGCAAGCCGCGCCGTCATCAAAGCCGAGCTGATTCCATGGCCGGAAACATCAATGCCGAACAGGCCGATACGATCCTCGTTGGCTGGGAAAAATCCGACAAGATCACCTCCGACGTGGCCGCTGGACCGGAGGATCAATGAAATCGCACCTCGATCAAGCTCCTTGAACCGTTCCGGAACCAACGATTGCTGAAGCTTCTTGGCCTCGATCAGGTCACTGTCCAGCGAGTCGTAAACGCGTTGAAGCTCATCCAGCGTTTCAGTGATGAGTTGGTTTTTTTCCGTGAGTTCCCGCTGCATCTTCAGAATGCGTTCACCCGCAGTGATTCTGGCGCGCAGTTCGTGCCCATCGACGGGCTTGATCAGGAAATCGTCGGCGCCGGCATCCAGCCCACGTGCCACCTCGCCCTTTTCGCTTTTGGAGGTTAGGAGAATGAAATACCCATATTGCTCGCCCGGCAGCGACCGAAATTCGTGACAGAATTCCAAACCCGTCATTCCAGGCATCATCCAGTCGCTGATCACGATGTCAGGCATTTCCGCGCGGCACAGTGTCAAGGCGTCCGCCCCGGATTCCGCCTCGACCACGCGAAACCCCCAACGCTTCAAAGAGCTCGACAGGATCTTGCGCTGCAGCCGACTGTCATCAACGACCAAAACAAGATGATCCGCCGAAGGCAGGCTTAGCGGCGGATCATGATCCGAAAAGGCACGTTCTGTAATCATCAAACTCTACTGCGAACTTGGCATTGGTATCCTTGGTTAAGGCAATGTCCTTTAGAGTTTGTGAAAGATAAAATTGATATGAAATCGAACGCCCGTTTCAGCCGAAATTAAGCTTCCAAATCTAACTTGTCCTCCAACAACGGAGGCAAGAATGATTGATTGGTCGAGAGTGACAACTTTAAGAGATGAAGTCGGTGTAGACGAATTCGACGAGGTCGTAGAACTTTTCCTCGAAGAGGTCGATGAAGTCGTGATGCGTCTCAAAGCCAGCCCGTCGCAAGACACTCTTGGCGAAGATCTGCACTTTCTCAAGGGCAGTGCGTTAAGCCTTGGCTTTCGCCAGTTTTCAGCGTTGTGCCAAGCCGGTGAAACAGCTTCCAACACCGGCAAGCCTCATTTGATCGACCTGGAAGGACTGATTGAAAACTACAGTCAGTCGCGCGCGCATTTCTTAGAGGATCTCAAGAAAAACCTTTGACGCCCAAAGGCTTTACATAAGCTTGTAGAAATCCTTTGGCTGTGGCTGGCCAAACTCTTCGACAGCTTTTGCACGCAATGCCTGCATCCCTTTGATCCAACGATCATGGTCTCTGGCACGCAGCCCTGCATAATCTGCCACAACACTATGGGGCAGTACCAAGAACCGCTCTTTCTCGATCGCGTCCAACACGACGGTTGCCACATCATCGGCAGTGAGCAAAGCGTCCTGCCCTTCGGCGTCTTTATCGCCCAAACCAATAAGGGGCGTTGCAACATATTGAGGGCAAACCACAGACACACCGACCCCATCCGCGCCGTGCGTGATAGCGAGAGATTCCGCAAAGCTTACCGCCGCGTGCTTGGTCGCAGAATACGCAGCATCACCGATCTGATTCAAAAGGCCTGCCGCCGAAGCGACGTTGACAAAATAACCTGACCGCCGCGCGATCATGTCCGGTAGAACGGAGCGCGCGGCATAAACATGCGACATCACATGAACGTCCCAATTCAACTGCCAGACATCGTTCGAAGCAGAAGCCGCATGGCTTGGCTCACCGCGCCCCAAGCCCGCATTAGAGACGAAAATATCCACCTGACCAAAGGCTGCATTGGCCTGTTCTACAAGGCTCTGAATATCTGCTTCTTTGGAGACGTCGCATGCCACAGCCAATCCCGAGATCTCCGTGGCCAAAGACTGCGCGCGATCAAAATCCAGATCGGCAACGCAAACGCGCGCACCTTTCTTTGCAGCGGCACGAGACAGCGCCGCGCCAATTCCGCTTGCGCCGCCGGTGATCACAATGGTCTTGCCGGAAATATCCATGTTCGGCCCCTAAATTACAAATTGCGCCAAAGTCTCATCATTTGTGATGTCGGTATAGGTGAACCCAGCCTCATCCAGTTCACCGAGAAACCGAGTGAAGTTGTCGGGTGAGGCCGTTTCGATCCCGATCAGGACAGAGCCAAAGTTGCGGGCCGACTTCTTGAGATACTCAAAGCGCGCGATATCGTCCTCAGGGCCTAGGATGTTCAGAAATTCTTTCAGCGCTCCCGGACGTTGCGGCATACGCAGAATGAAGTATTTCTTGACGCCTGAGTACCGCTGCGAGCGTTCCTTGACCTCGGGCAACCGTTCAAAATCGAAGTTGCCGCCAGAGGCCACGCAAACAACAGTCTTGCCGCGAATCTGATCAGCAATTTCTGCCAATGCTTCGATTGCCAACGCACCCGCTGGTTCCAGAACGATGCCTTCAACGTTCAGCATCTCCATGATCGTGGTGCAAATGCGATCTTCAGAGAGGTCGATCACGTCACTTCGTGGCACTGATTTCAACCGGGCAAACGTGTGATCTCCGATCTTGGCGACGGCCGCGCCATCAACAAAAGTGTTGATTGGAGAGACGTCAACGGGCTTTCCTTCATCCAAAGCGGCGGCCAGACATTTGGCGCCCGTCGGTTCAACAAAGGTGAACCGGCAAGACTGACCAAAGTAGCTCAACATACCTGACGACAATCCGCCACCTCCGACGGGCAGCACGATGTGGTCCGGCGTCCGCCCCAACTGCGCTTCGATTTCAACTGCCACCGAAGCCTGCCCTTCGATGACATCCTCGTCGTCAAAGGGCGACAGAAAATGCGCGCCTTCATTGGCGCAGAACTCTTGAGCGGCACGCAGCGTTGCATCGAAATAGTCCCCAACAAGGCGAATTTGCACAAAATCGCCACCGAACATCTGGGTTTTTTGGATTTTCTGTTGCGGCGTCGTAACCGGCATGAACACCACGCCACGGACCCCAAAATGCCGGCACATGAACGCGACGCCCTGCGCATGATTTCCGGCACTGGCACAAACAAACACATTCTTTTCGGGAATGACCTTGCGCATCGCGTTGAAGGCACCGCGCAACTTGTACGACCGAACCGGGCTGAGGTCTTCGCGCTTGAGCCAGATATCCGCATCAAAACGATCCGACAGATGATCGTTTCGCAGCAATGGCGTTGGCGAGAAAACCTCGCGCATTTCACGTTCTGCGGCCTGCGTGGCCTGTTGGAACAAATCCCGTGTCATCGGTATTTCCTGAAATTCGGTCAGAACACGATCAGTACGGGTGCCAGTCGGCACGGTCAACGCGCATCAACCTTGCTGCGCCCCCCAAAACCCGCTATCGCGCGTCCGTAAAAGAGTTAAGGAAGCCCTTCATGTCCAAGCCCAAAAAAGTCGTGCTCGCCTATTCTGGCGGCCTTGATACGTCCATCATCCTCAAGTGGCTACAAACGGAATACGGCTGTGAGGTGATCACCTTCACAGCAGATCTGGGCCAGGGCGAAGAGTTGGAGCCCGCGCGCGCAAAGGCGGAAATGATGGGCGCATCTTCGATCTACATCGAAGATCTGCGCGAGGAATTCGTGCGCGACTTTGTGTTCCCGATGTTTCGCGCAAATGCTGTCTATGAAGGGCTTTACCTCTTGGGCACGTCGATTGCGCGCCCACTGATTTCCAAGCGCCTGGTCGAAATCGCTCAGGCGGAAGGCGCAGATGCCGTCGCGCATGGCGCCACCGGGAAAGGCAACGATCAGGTACGTTTCGAGTTGGCCGCCTATGCGCTGGACCCCGACATCAAGGTCATAGCGCCTTGGCGTGAGTGGGATTTGTCCAGCCGCACCAAATTGATAGATTTCGCCGAAAAGAACCAGATCCCCATCGCAAAAGACAAGCGTGGCGAGGCTCCATTCAGCGTTGACGCCAACCTGCTGCATACCTCGTCCGAGGGTAAGGTTCTCGAAGACCCTGCCGTTGATGCGCCGGATTACGTCTATCAACGCACCGTGGCCCCCGAAGATTCGCCTGATACACCAGAGTACGTCGAAATTGGATTTGAAAAGGGCGACGCCGTCAGCGTCAATGGTGAGGCGATGTCACCCGCGACGGTGCTGACGACCCTGAACGAGCTTGGCGGCAAACACGGATGTGGCCGTCTCGATCTTGTCGAGGGTCGGTTCGTCGGTATGAAGTCGCGTGGCATTTACGAAACGCCAGGTGGCACGCTTCTGCTCGAAGCGCACCGCGCAATTGAATCGATCACGCTGGATCGCGGTGCGATGCACCTCAAGGACGAGTTGATGCCGCGCTACGCCGAGCTGATCTATAACGGCTTTTGGTTCAGCCCCGAGCGCACCATGTTGCAAGCTGCAATCGATGCGAGCCAAACGCACGTCACAGGCACGGTTCGGCTTAAGCTTTACAAAGGCCATGTTCGGACCGTCGGACGGTGGTCGGATCATTCGCTTTATTCCGAGGCACATGTCACGTTTGAAGATGACGCAGGTGCCTATGATCAAAAAGACGCTGCCGGTTTCATCCAGCTCAATGCGCTGCGGCTGAAGCTTTTGGCGGCGCGGGATCGTAGACTGAAATCCTAAATCTTTCTTGCCGCAAGCGCCTCGTAAAAAGGAAGCGCTTGCGTCGCAAGATCGTTCAATTCAGGCTCTAACAAAGGCAATTCGTCCTCCGGACCGGCGAACCCCGTGCTTTGGTGTACTGACCCGTACCAGTGCCGCGCCCAAACACCATCTTCGGGTCGCGGGCCAGCAGACCAGCGCAACATTGCGTCATCAAACGGCAATCCGATTTCGGCACACAGGCGGCGCAGCATCATTTCAGGATCAGATCTGATATCGGTCCCGTCGATGACAAGCCCCCCCACCTGTTCGAACACGTCAAGCTGACGTTCAAAACCGATGTCATCCATTCCCGGCTTTTCGCGTTTTGCGGCGTAGCTGGCAATCACCCGCGCGGGGTGTCGGATCAGGTGAACATTCACGCAATCCGCAGCCCAATCCATCGGAAACCCCGCCAGCATGTGATGCGGCATATGCTTCATATAAAGGTGATCAGCCCCACCCACTGCCGCCTTCATCTGCGCTACAACCGCGTGGGGATCAGTCTCATGAGCGGCGAGAATCTCATCCCGCATGGGGTGTTCGACGCCACTTGTCGCCAGATAGGATGCGTAAAACGGTTCATCCATGACTGCGAAGTCAGCGCGTGAGCCAAAGCTGTACATCATCGCAGTCGATAGATTTCGAGGGCCGGACCACATCGCCAATCGCACAAATCCGCCCCCTTTGCCGCTTCTGTTACAGTTCCCGGTCACGGACAACAAACATCCGCTCCTTTGTTTCAGATCACGACAAAACACGCTGATTGGCAATGCTGTGTGTCAACTTCGTTCACTCACGCGTGACATCGCGAGGAGGTGAGTTGTCGTACCGGCAGGATTCGCGGCAATCTGTAGGAAAGGAGATCAAAATGTCCTGTCTTTGCGTCGTAAAAACCTATGCCCTCGCAGCTTTGATCGTTGTTGGCGTCGTGGTCCAAGCCAAAACCGCGCACGCGTCAGAGCGTGAAACGCTCACCGTCGCCGGAGGATGCTTTTGGTGCGTTGAAGCGGATTTTGAGAAAGTGCGCGGGGTGCAGGAGGTCGTGTCCGGGTTCACCGGCGGCACCATCGCCAACCCGACGTATAAACAGGTCGTCGCCGGTAACACTGGGCACTATGAGGCCGTTCAAATCACGTTCGACCCGTCTGTGATCGACCGAAGTTCGATTTTGGCGCTGTTTTTTCGTTCAGTCGATCCTACGGATGCTGGCGGCCAATTTTGCGACCGGGGTGATTCCTACAGAACCGCGATCTTCTTTAAAACTGCGCCGCAACAGATCGCAGCGGAACAATCAAAATTACAAGCGCAAGCAGAACTCGGTCAGACCGTGGTGACGCCGATCTTGAAGCTGGGCGAGTTCTACCCAGCCGATGAATATCATCAGGACTTCTACAAAGGCAGCAGCCTGATCCTGACACGGTTTGGACCAAAACGGCAGGCGCAAGCTTACAAAGCTTATCGTGATGCTTGCGGCCGCGATGCAAAAGTCCGGGCTCTTTGGGGTTCGAGCGCGCCATTCGCCGGCGGTTAAGCAAACCGATGGTCTTCAATGTCCTTTAGGTCGGGAATAACATCCGCCGTCCCAAGCCGAGACACCATGATCGCCGCCGCTCTTGTCGCCAGCCCGATGGCCTGTCCCATGGGCAACCCGCGATCCAGACCCGCCACCAGAAACCCGGTGAATGTGTCCCCGGCGCCGGTTGTATCCACCACCTCTGTCGCGACGGCGTCAAACGCCTGCCCTTGACGATTGTCGTCAGATATCCAGATGCAACCCTTGCTGCCCTTTGTAACAATGATGTCAGATACCGGCAAATCGGCCAAGTTAGAGCCTGTTTCAGACACCAGTTGATCGGCTTCAACCTCGTTCATGATCAACAAGTCTATGCGGTCGATAAGGCTTGTAACGGCTTCGACATCAAAAGGTGCCGCTGCATAAACGACACGCATCCCCAGATTTGCCGCCTTCGCCACGGCGGTCATTTGCCCGTTGGTTTCATTCTGAAACAGCAATATGTCCTGCGCGCTTGCCTCCGACAAAGCGCTTTCAATTGCCTGATCCCCGATGGCCCGGTTGGCTCCTGGAAAAAGCACGATGCTGTTTTCGCCATCAGCAGACACACAGATATTCGCGTGTCCGGTGGCGCTGTCGACTTGCGAAATATGCCGTGTATCGACACCATATTCCAAAAGCCGATCAACCGCCCAGCGCCCGTCTGGTCCGACCGCTCCGATATGGATGGATCTCGCGGCGGCCCGCGCAATGGCCACAGACATATTTGCGCCTTTACCGCCCAAGCCTTGTTGAAATGCCGAAGCTGCAAGCGTCTCGCCGGGTGCTGGCAAGTGTGGAACTTGATAGACGTTGTCTAGGTTGATCGAACCGAGGTTGAAAACCGCCATCAGCCAACCTTGCACGCCGCCAGCACGGCCATATTGAGGATGTCGTTCGCCGTCGACACGGTTGAACAAATTTGAATGGACTCGTCGACGCCAGACAAAATTGGCCCGATCACCGTCGCACCCGCCATCTCTTGCATCAGCTTGACCGAAATACTGGCCGAGTGGCGGGCAGGAACAACCAGAATATTCGCGGGCCCCGTCAAACGCGAAAACGGATAAGTTTTCTGGGCCGAGACGTTCAGCGCCACATCAACGGTCATTTCGCCCTCATATTCGAAACTCACCCCCCGTTCATCCAGTACTTTTGGCGCGCGGTGCATTTTTTCCGCACGCTCTGACACCGGGTAGCCAAAGGTTGAAAAGCTAACGAAGGCGACACGAGGCTCCAACCCCATGTTTTGAGCGACAGTCGCGGCGCGCTCTGCAATGTTGGCCAGATCATTCTCATCAGGCCATTCATGCACCAAAGTATCCGCAATAAAGACAATGCGGCCCTTGTGCAAAAGCGCCGTGATCCCGGCCGCTCCATTCGCCACATCCGCGTCAAATACATGGTTGATGCGGTCAAGGATATGCGCTGACTTGCGCGTCGCACCCGTCACCAATCCATCCCCGTGACCATGCGCCAGCATCAGCGATGAAAACACATGGCGGTCGCGAGCCGCGAGCCGGTGTATGTCCTCGTCATCGAACCCTTTTCGCTGCAATCGATTGTAGAGAAACGATTTATATGAATCCAAATGCGCAGTGTTCGCCGCGTTGACCACTTCGATTTCACGCACCGCGTCGCCCAGACCAGCCTCTTCCAACAACTGCTTTACGTTGTCGGCACGACCCACGACCAGCGCCTTGCCCAAGCCGGAGCGTTGGTACATCACCGCTGCTCGCAACACGCGCGCATCGTCGCCTTCTGCGAAAATCATGCGCGCCTGATTGGCCCGTGCACGCGCGTTGATACCGCGCAAAATACTGGCTGTTGGGTCCATGCGGGACTTCAGCGACAGCTCGTAGGCGTCCATGTCGATAATTGGACGCCGGGCAGCGCCCGTGTCCATGCCCGCCTTGGCGACTGCGGGTGGGATACGGTGGATCAGGCGCGGATCAAACGGCGTCGGGATGATGTAATCACGCCCGAATGTCAGGTTTTTCCCGTAGGCCAGCGCGACTTCGTCAGGCACATCCTCGCGGGCCAAGGCTGCCAAAGCATGGGCGCAGGCGATCTTCATCTCATCATTGATGGCGCGCGCGTTGATGTCCAACGCCCCGCGGAAAAGATACGGAAACCCAAGCACATTGTTCACCTGATTGGGGTAATCGCTGCGTCCCGTCGCCACGATCGCATCGACACGCACTTCATGCGCTTCTTCGGGCGTGATCTCCGGGTCCGGATTGGCCATTGCGAAAATGACCGGGTTGTCGGCCATGTTTGCCACCATCTCGGGCGTGACGGCCCCCTTGACCGAAACGCCCAAAAAGACATCGGCACCCTTCATCGCCTCATCCAGCGTTCGCATTTCGGTTTTGACCGCATGCGCTGACTTCCACTGGTTCATGCCTTCGGTACGGCCTTGATAAATAATGCCTTTCGTATCGCACATGATGCAATTCTGGTGCCGGGCACCCATCGATTTGAGCAGTTCAAGACAGGCGATGCCAGCCGCACCCGCTCCGTTCAGAACAATGCGGACGTCTTCGATCTTTTTTCCCGACAAATGCAATGCGTTGATCAGACCGGCCGCACAGATCACCGCCGTGCCGTGCTGATCATCGTGAAAGACAGGAATATCCATTTCCTCTTTCAGCCGTTGTTCGATGATAAAGCACTCCGGCGCTTTGATATCTTCAAGGTTGATGCCGCCGAACGTCGGTCCCATCAATTTGACCGCATTCACGAAGGCGTCGGTGTCTTCTGTGTCCAGCTCGATGTCGATGGAATTGACGTCCGCAAATCGCTTGAACAGAACCGCCTTGCCCTCCATCACCGGCTTAGACGCCAGAGCGCCCAGATTTCCAAGACCCAGTACCGCCGTTCCGTTTGAGATCACCGCAACCAGATTGCCCTTGTTGGTATAGTCGTATGCCGTTTGGGGGTCCGCCGCGATGGCCTCGCAGGGCACCGCGACGCCGGGCGAATACGCGAGGCTCAGGTCGCGCTGCGTCATCATCGGGACCGTGGCCGAAATCTCGAATTTGCCGGGCGTCGGTTCCAAGTGAAAGGCCAACGCCTCTTCGGCGGTCACGCGGGTCTTGGACATCAGTTCGGGCCTTTCTGCATTTCAGAGCTTGCGCCTTCTACCGCAGGCCAGCACCACCCTCAATGCCCAGCGCAATTGAGGCTTTTACCCTGCGCCCGCGCTTTGTAAGGTCCGGCAAATGTCGCCGGGGGGCCACCATGACTGTCACGCCAATGATGGCGCAATATCTTGAATTGAAGGCCGACTATGCGGACGCGTTGCTGTTCTACCGCATGGGCGATTTCTACGAGATGTTCTTTGAGGACGCGGTGGCCGCTGCAGAGGCGTTGGATATTGCGCTGACCAAGCGCGGCAAGCATGACGGTGCCGATATTCCTATGTGCGGCGTACCGGTCCACGCCGCCGAAGGCTACTTGCTGACCCTGATCCGCAAAGGGTTTCGGGTTGCTGTCTGCGAACAGATGGAAAGCCCGGCGGAGGCGAAAAAGCGCGGCTCCAAATCCGTCGTCAAACGCGACGTGGTTCGGTTGGTCACTCCTGGCACCCTGACTGAAGAAACGCTGCTGGAACCACGCCGTCACAACTTTCTGGCCGCTTACGCCGAAGTGCGGGATGAAATGGCGCTGGCTTGGGTCGATATTTCAACGGGCAGCTTTCACGTCATGCCACTTGGGCAGGTCAGACTTGGCCCGGAGCTTGCCCGCCTCGCCCCATCTGAACTGATTGTTTCAGAGACAAAAGAGCACGATTTGCGCGAGTTAGTCTCTGAATTTGGGATTGCGCTGACCGGTCTGGCCAGATCTGCATTTGACAGCACGTCAGGCGAAAAGCGTCTCTGCGATCACCTCGGTGTTGAAACACTGGACGCCTATGGCGCCTTCACGCGCGCCGAGGTCGCAGCAATGGGCGCGGTCGTTCATTACCTTGATATCACGCAAAAGGGCAAACTGCCTCTGCTCCGCCCACCCCTGCGCGAAGCCGCATCGCGCAGCGTTCAAATCGACGCAGCCACACGTCGCAATCTTGAACTGACGCAGGCATTGTCCGGCGGGCGCGCCGGGTCATTGCTGGCGACAATCGATCGGACAATTACAGCTGGAGGCGCGCGTCTTCTGGAACGGCGGCTGTCCAGCCCGTCCCGGGTTCTTGATACGGTCACCTCCCGCCTTGCTGCCGTTGAATACGCGCTGGAAAATACGTCGTTTCGGCGTATCGTTCGCGACCACCTGCGCAAAGTACCTGATCTGGACCGCGCAGTATCGCGCATTTCGCTAGACCGTGGCGGCCCCCGTGATCTGGCCGCTATTCGAAACGGTCTGACACAAGCCGCCAGCTTGAGCGATGCCTTGGGATCGGAAGACTTACCGCCACTTCTGGCCGACGCTTTGACACACATGGAGGGCCACAACGCCCTGATCGACGAATTGGACACAGCACTGATTGCAGAGCCTCCGATGCTGATACGCGACGGCGGGTTCATCGCCGCCGGCCTTGACCCTGACTTGGATGAGGCACGTCAATTGCGTGACGAAGGCCGAAGCGTCATCGCCAAAATGCAGGCTCAATTCGTCTCTGATACAGGCATTTCGTCCCTCAAGATCAAGCACAACAACGTATTGGGCTATTTCATTGAAACCACGGCCACGCATGCGGACAAAATGCTGGCGCCGCCGCTGTCAGACGTTTTCATTCATCGCCAAACCACAGCCAACCAAGTGCGATTTACCACTGTAGAACTGTCTGAGTTGGAGACGAAGATTATCAATGCGGGCGCGCGTGCATTGGAAATTGAGAAACGGCTGTTTGAAGCGCTGCGGCAGTCCGTGATTTCAAACGCAGGCCTGATTGGGCAAGCCGCTGCCGCATTGGCAGAGGTTGATCTGGCCGCGGCATTGGCAGAATTGGCAGAACAGGAAACATGGACGAAACCCAAGGTCGACGCATCTCGCGCCTTTGATATTCAAGGTGGGCGGCACCCTGTCGTCGAAGCCGCGCTGCGCAGCCAGTCAGGCGAGCCTTTCATCGCAAATGATTGCGACCTGTCATCTGCGCAGGATGAAGCCGCTATCTGGTTGCTGACCGGGCCAAACATGGCCGGCAAATCGACGTTCCTGAGGCAGAACGCGCTGATCGCGCTTTTGGCGCAAATGGGCAGTTTTGTTCCCGCATCGCAGGCACATATCGGCCTGATCAGCCAATTGTTCAGCCGCGTCGGTGCCTCGGATGACCTGGCCCGAGGTCGGTCAACCTTTATGGTAGAGATGGTCGAAACGGCCGCGATCCTGAATCAGGCCGATGATAGGGCGCTCGTCATACTGGACGAAATTGGCCGCGGCACCGCAACCTATGACGGTCTGTCGATTGCCTGGGCAACCCTCGAACATCTGCACGACGTCAACAAGTCGCGGGCGCTTTTTGCCACGCACTACCACGAAATGACATCGCTTGCGGGCAAGCTTGCCGGTGTCGAGAACGCCACCGTCTCGGTCAAAGAGTGGGAAGGCGAGGTCGTCTTTTTGCATGAAGTTCACAAAGGTGCTGCGGATCGGTCTTATGGGGTGCAGGTGGCCCAAATCGCGGGCCTCCCCCCTGCCGTCATCGCGCGCGCACGTGTTGTTCTGGATGCGTTGGAAAAGGGCGAGCGCGAAGGCGGTGCAAAGCAAAAGACGTTAATCGATGACTTGCCGCTCTTTGCAGCAACGCAACCGCCGCCACCATCCGCACCCAAGTCTTCAAAGGTCGAAGACAAGCTGGCCGAAATTCACCCCGATGAGCTGACGCCGCGCGAGGCGCTGAACATGCTTTACCAATTGAAAGAGGCCGCCAAAAGCTGACGGCCTCATCTTTGTTCCGATACGTCTGACTTCGAACATTCAGCCCGCAGGCATGGAAGATACGCCAACCTGCGCCGGCCTCAGCAAACGGTCGTGCAGCATGAACCCTTCCGCCGCCACCTGAATGATGTCGCCCGCCTTGGTGCCAGGCAATGGCGCTTCGAACATGGCTTGGTGCATCTGCGGATCAAATCTCTCCCCGACTTCGGGTGCGATCACTTCGATGCCGTGCTTTTTGAAAACGCTCAGCAATTCGCGCATCGTCAGCTCAATGCCTTCGATCAAGGCCGCTGACACATCGCGCTGTTCTTCGGTCGCCGCCTCAAGCGCGCGTTTCATGTTGTCATAGACCGGCAACATATCGCGGGACAGCTTGGAGCCGCCGTAATTCTCAGCTTCACGGCGGTCACGCTCGGATCGCTTGCGCGAGTTTTCTGCATCCGCCAAGGCGCGCATGAACTTGTCACGAAATGCGTCGCGCTCTGCGCGAAGCTCTTCCAGTTCCAGCGCCTCATCGTCTATTTCAGACATTTCTTCCGCATATTCCTCGGCTTCGGCATCTTCGATGTCGTCCAGAAAATCTTCGTTCTTTTGCTCTGCCATGTCTCACCTCTAGCTCCGGTCGGAGATCAGCTTGCCAACCAGTTGCGCCGTGTAATTCACGATCGGCACGATGCGCCCGTAATTCAAACGAGTCGGCCCGATCACGCCCACGGCGCCAATGATCTTTCGATCAGCGTTCATATATGGGGAAACCACCAGAGAGGAACCCGAAAGTGAAAAAAGTTTGTTCTCAGAGCCAATAAAAATGCGCACACCTTCGCCGGATTCGGTCAGTTCAAGGAATTCGGCGATATCGCGCTTGCGTTCAAGGTCATCAAAAAGGCTGCGAATACGGTCCAGATCCGCTTCTTCGCCCTCTGTGGTCAAAAGGTTAGATCGACCCCGCACGATCAGCCGCTCGATCTGATCCCCGCTGCCTTCCCAGATGGCCAAGCCGCTGTCGACCATATCGCGCGCCAGCGAATCGATTTCCTGACGACGGCGTTTTATCTCGGATTGGACGGTCAGGCGCACATCACTCAGCGTGCGGCCTTCGATCAATGCGTTCAGGAAATTTGCGGCCTCCCGCATCGAACTTGGTGTCTGTCCGGGCGGTGGCGTGAACAGGCGGTTTTCCACGTGACCATCGGCAAAGACCAAAACCACCAGCGCCCGATCCGGGGCTAGCGACACAAATTCGATGTGCTTGATGGGCGCTTCGCGCTTTGGTGTCAAAACCAAAGACGCCCCATGGGTAACACCAGACAATGCAGAACCGACACGGTCCAGCAAACCGCTCACATCCTGTTCGTTTGACCCAAGCGTTGCGTCGATCTTTTCGACATCCGTTTCGTCTGGATTGCCTATCTCGAGCAAGCCATCAACGAACATCCGTAATCCCAGCTGCGTTGGGATTCGTCCGGCACTGATATGGGGGCTGTCCAGCAACCCCATAAACTCCAGATCCTGCATCACATTGCGGATCGTGGCCGCGCTGACTTTCTCGCTGAAATCACGTGTCAGGGTGCGCGATCCAACGGGGGCACCGTCAGCCAAATATCCCTCGACCACGCGGCGAAACACTTCGCGCGAGCGGTCATTCATTTCTCCCAAGATGTTTGGCGTATCGTTCATCTGACTACCTTACCCTGAACTGCTATTAATGTGCACGAAAAGGAAAATTCAATCAGGCTTGCATCCAGACGCCATGGAACTGTATCCGTCACGGGTCAAACAAAGGAAAATCTATGCGCCCCTCCGGTCGAGAGCTGAATGAAATGCGCCCCGTGACGATTGAAACGGGCTTTACCAAACATGCCGAAGGCTCGGCACTGATCAAGATGGGCGATACGCATGTTCTGTGTACCGCCACGATCGAAGACAGGGTTCCGCCGTTTATCAAAGGTTCCGGTCTGGGTTGGGTCACGGCGGAATACGGCATGCTGCCGCGCGCCACGAACACCCGCATGCGCCGTGAAGCGGCCGCTGGCAAACAAGGCGGACGTACCGTTGAAATTCAGCGCCTGATCGGGCGGTCGTTGCGCGCGGGCGTTGACCGTGTTGCACTGGGCGAGCGTCAGATCACCGTGGATTGCGACGTTTTGCAGGCCGATGGCGGTACCCGATGTGCGTCCATCACCGGCGGATGGATCGCGCTGCGTCTGGCGGTGAATGCGTTGATGAAAGCGGGCGATGTGATCAGCGATCCGCTGGTCGATCCGGTCGCGGCCGTCAGCTGTGGCATTTACGCCGGGCAGCCCGTCCTTGATCTGGATTATCCTGAGGATTCCGAGGCCGGCGTGGATGGAAACTTCATCATGACAGGCTCAGGCCAGTTGATCGAAATCCAGATGAGCGCCGAAGGCTCCACCTATTCGCGTGATCAGATGAACCAGTTGATGGATCTGGCCGAAAAAGGCGTGGCCGAATTGGTCGACGCACAGAAGTCCGCCACGACATGACACGGCAGTTCGACGGTGACCGGCTTTTGATTGCCACGCATAATGCTGGCAAACTCGACGAGATGCGGCAGCTTTTTGCACCGTATGGCGTCAACGTGACCGGTGCCGCCGAACTGAACCTCTCAGAACCCGAAGAAACCGAAACCACATTCATCGGAAATGCGCGGATCAAGGCACATGCTGCGGTTCGTGCAACAGGATTGCCCGCCTTGGCCGACGATTCTGGGATAGAGGTTGAGGCGCTGGACAATGCGCCCGGTGTTTACACCGCAGATTGGGCGGAAACACCCAATGGCCGTGACTTTGAAATGGCGATGCGCAAAACCCATGACTTGTTGGAAGAGCGCAGCGCCCCACATCCGCGCCGCGCCCGTTTTCGCGCGACCCTCGTGCTTGCATGGCCTGATGGGCACGACGAAGTGTTCGACGGCAAGGTTGATGGCACGCTCGTTTGGCCGATGCGTGGCGCGCAGGGCCATGGGTATGATCCGATGTTCATGCCCGACGGCTACACCGTCACCTTTGCTGAAATGCCGTTTGAGCAAAAAAACGCGATCAGCCACCGTGCGGATGCATTTGCCAAGCTGATTGACGGCTGCTTTGGCTGAAGACTGGGAAAACGGGGGTTTTGCCCTTTATATTCATTGGCCTTTTTGCGAGGCCAAATGCCCCTACTGTGACTTCAACAGCCATGTGTCACGGTCCATTGACCAGGCTGCGTGGCGTGATGCTTACCTGTCTGAACTCAGACGCGCGGCTACGGAAACCGAGGGACGCATCCTGAAATCCGTCTTCTTCGGCGGTGGCACGCCGAGCCTGATGGACCCCGATACCGTCGCGGAAATTCTGGCTTTGGTTCGCCAATTGTGGCCAGTGGCCAATGACCTCGAAATCACGCTTGAAGCCAACCCAGGATCGGTCGAAGCGGGGCGTTTCGCTGCGTACCGGGATGGCGGCGTCACCAGAGTTTCCATGGGTGTGCAGGCGCTGGATGACGCGAGCCTGAAACGTCTGGGCCGTATTCATACGGCAGATGAGGCGATGGCCGCCTTTGACATCGCGCGCACCACGTTCGATCGGGTCAGTTTCGACTTGATCTACGCCCGTCAGGATCAAACGCTGGATGACTGGAAGAACGAGTTGACCCGCGCTCTGTCGCTCGCCGTCGATCATCTGTCTTTGTACCAACTCACTGTCGAACAAGGCACAGCATTCGGTGACCGCTACAATGCGGGCAAGCTGCGCGGTCTTCCTGACGACGATCTTGGCGCGGACCTATATGCGATGACACAGGATCTGTGCGGTACGCACGGGATGCCAGCCTATGAGGTCTCGAACCACGCCAAGGACGGCGCATCTTCGCGGCACAATCTGGTCTATTGGCGCTACGGCGATTATCTGGGGATAGGTCCCGGCGCGCACGGACGCCTCACGCGGGATGGCAATCGATACGCCACCGAATGCTTTAGCAATCCGGGTATGTGGCTGGCAAAAGCGCAAAGTGAAGAAGCCGAAAAGCCCCGCACACTGCTCGACGCGGCCGATCAATCCAGCGAGTTCCTGCTTATGGGGCTGCGATTGAAAGAAGGCGTGGACATGCAGCGATATGCGCAACTGGCAGGCCACCCACTTGACCAAACAACCATGCAAGACCTGTCTGATCTTGGGATGATACAGATCCAAGATCAGAGATTAATTGTTTCTAATCAAGGGTTTATAGTTCTCAATGCGGTTATCGAAAAGCTACTGACCGCTTAGCTTCCGCTCAAAAGACGGCACAGCTCATCAAGGTCTTCCAAGGACTTGTAGTGCAGCGTAATTTGCCCATCTTCGCCACCCGGCTTGTGGTTGATATCAACCTTCATGCCTAGGTTTGCCGACAAATCTGCCTCCAACGCCTTTGTATCCGCATCTTTCTGCTTGGCGCTTCCGGCCTTCTTGGGCGCCTCAAAAATATTACCGTCGGATGTGCCCTGCTCTTTCTTGACCAACGCCTCAGCAGCGCGCACCGAAAGGCCGCCCGATACGATTTGCTTTGCTAGCTTCAGCGGATCGTCTGCGGTCACCAATGTGCGCGCATGCCCAGAGCTCAACTGACCGTCACGCACCATATCAAGCACGGGTTGCGGCAAATTCAGCAGCCGCAAAAGGTTGGCAATGTGACTGCGGCTTTTGCCCAAGGCTTCAGCCATCTTTTCTTGCGTGTGGCCGAAGCGATCCATCAATTGACGATAGCCCACCGCCTCTTCAATCGGGTTGAGATCGGCCCGTTGGATGTTTTCGATGATCGCAACCTCAAGCACCTCAACATCGGTAAAGCTTCGAACCACCACTGGCACTTCATGAAGCTGCGCCATCTGTGCCGCGCGCCAACGACGTTCGCCTGCGACAATCTCGAACTGGCCCGGGGAAATCTCGCGCACGATCAAGGGCTGGATGATCCCCTTTTCCTTGATCGATGCGGCCAGATCATCAAGATCACCCTGCTCAAACCGTTTGCGCGGCTGTTCCGGGTTGGGCGCGACGTTTTCAATCGGAATCGACCGCCCAGATCCAGGCTGACCATTCTGAGTTGCGGTCTCCGGCTCATTCACGTCGGCCATCAAAGCGGACAAACCACGCCCAAGCCCACGCTTTCTGTCATTCCCAGCTGCCATAGTCCCCTCCCTAAGCCACCAACTCTCGGTTGCGCATCAATACTTCCTTGGCCAATGCCCGATAAGCCTCTGCCCCCTTGGACATCGGCTCGTAGGACAAGACCGGCAAGGCAAACGATGGCGCCTCACTGACCCTGACATTCCGTGGAATCTTGGTCGCAAAGACAAGATCACCCAGATTATCGCGTGCGTCCTGCTCGACCTGCAAAGACAAGTTGTTGCGTTGATCATACATGGTCAACACAATACCTTCGATTCTGAGGTCCTTGTTCCCGCTCTGCCGAACCTCCCGAACGCTCAGCATGAGTTGCGACAGCCCTTCCAGCGCAAAGAACTCACTTTGCAGCGGAACAAGCACGGAGTGCGCTGCAATCATGGCGTTTACAGTCAGCAAATTCAGCGATGGCGGGCAATCAATCAGGATGTAATCAAACCTGAAATCATCCATAGCCGTCTGCCGAAGCGCATCATGAAGCAGAAAGCTGCGTTTTTCATTTGAGATCAGTTCAAGATCCGCCGAGCTGAGGTCGACCGTTGCAGGAATGATCAGCAACCCATCAATATCCGTTTTCTGAATAACGGTGGCCAAGGTGATGTCATCCAGAAGTAGATCGTATGTCGTAAATTTCCGATCTTCCAATCCAACGCCTAAACCTGTCGACGCATTGCCCTGAGGGTCAAGATCAACGATCAGCACGCGCTGGCCCAACTCCACCAGCCCTGCGGCCAGATTGATGGCGGTGGTCGTTTTGCCAACTCCGCCTTTCTGATTGGCGACAGCAATAATTTTGGGGCCGTGAGGACGCGACAAGTCAGACACGTGCGATATCCTTCAACTCAAGCACCGCGGCATCCGGGTGTGTTTTACTTTTATGCACACACAGATCGAATGACCACAAAGAACGCGCGTCCGTGACCTCATTTTCCCAGGATGCGCCCTTCATGAGCAGCGCCTTACCTTCCGGCGCCAGATGCCGCGATGAATACTCGAGCAAAACACCAAGGTCGGCCAAAGCGCGAGCAGATACCACATCCGCGCCCATAGGCGGCAAATCTTCGATCCTTTTCGCAAGGACATTGGCGTTTAAGGATAGATCTTGGACAACCGTACGCAGGAATGCAGATTTTCTGACGTCACTTTCCACCAGCGTAACGCGGCGTTCCGGGGCGCTTTGCTTGGACATGATTGCGACGACAAGGCCCGGAAAGCCTCCACCGCTGCCAATATCCACCCACGTTCGGGCATCTGGCGCAAGCCCATGAACTTGTGCCGAATCCCATATATGGCGGTTCCACAGCTCATCTATACTGGATTTAGAAACCAGATTGATGCGTGGGTTCCACTTTTGGAGGAGTGAAGCGTAATGCTCCAAAGCGTCCAGTGTTTCACGTGAAACATTATCTGCAGCCATCACGCAGAACGCCGCCGTTTGTCTTGACGCAGACGCGCAAGGATCAACGTTAGCGCAGCAGGCGTCATACCATCGATACGCGCCGCCTGAGCCAGAGATGACGGGCGCACTGCCGTCAACTTCTTGGTCAACTCGTTGGATAGACCGCCCAACGAATTGTAATCGAACTCTGCCGGTATCGGTTGTGCTTCGTCCTTTTTCAACAGTGCTATATCGCGTTTCTGGCGCTCAATGTAATTGGCATAAAGCGCCTCCCGCTCCAACTGCCTGCGCACATCTTCCGGAATGCCTTCAAACGCCGGATCCAAAGGCATAACGTCTTCAAAACACACGTTCGGAAATGCGAGCAATTCCATCGCAGTCCTTCGCGACCCATCTTGGTTTACCTTCAGTCCAACACTGACGGCATCACTTGGAGTGAATGTCTTTCCAGACAGCGAAGCTTTCCCAGCAGAAAGCCTGTCCATCTTCTGTTCAAACATGTGCTTTCTGGCGTCTCCCACACAACCAACCTCCAAACCGACGGGTGTCAGTCTTTGGTCGGCATTGTCAGCGCGCAGCGACAAACGGAACTCCGCCCGCGAGGTGAACATTCTGTAGGGCTCGGTCACGCCGCGCGTTGTCAGATCGTCAATCATGACCCCGATGTAAGAATCAGATCGGTTGAATGCGATCGGCTCCCGCGCCAAAGCCATCAAGGCAGCGTTCAATCCAGCCACCATACCTTGCGCGGCCGCCTCCTCGTATCCCGTGGTGCCGTTGATCTGGCCTGCAAGATACAATCCAGGCACCGATTGTAGCGCTAAGTACCGATCCAAGGCGCGCGGATCCACAAAATCATATTCAATTGCGTACCCAGGTTGGATTATCTGAGCGTTTTCCAGGCCAAAGATCGACTGAACATAGGCTTCTTGCACATCAACCGGCAGTGAAGTTGATATGCCGTTGGGGTAAACCGTGTGGTCATCAACCCCTTCTGGTTCAAGGAAAATCTGATGAGAGGTCTTCTCTGCAAACCGGACGATCTTATCTTCAATTGAAGGGCAATACCTTGGACCAACACCATCAATATGCCCGCCGTACATGGCCGACTTTTCCAAATTCAGGCGGATAATTTCATGAGTTTTTTCGTTCGTATGTGTGATTCCGCAATCCACCTGCTTTGCACTGGTGGACTCGGTCATGAATGAAAAAAACGTGGGGTCTTCATCGCCTGGTTGGCGCTCCAGATCATCCCAGCGAATAGTGCGGCCGTCGAGCCGAGGAGGTGTGCCAGTTTTAAGACGGCCAGTTGGAAGCTCGAATGAATCGATGCGTTCTGCCAGCTTGATTGACGCTTTGTCGCCCATTCGACCACCTGAACGCGACACATCACCTATGTGAATAACGCCGCGTAGAAAAGTCCCGGTGGTCAGTACGACAGTTTCTGACGAAATCTCCGAGCCATCGGCCAAAATAACACCGCGCACCTCAGTGCCCTTCATCAAGAAGTCCGTGACCTCGCCGATGAGGATCTCCAGATTTGATTGGGCTTTTGTCTCAGCCAGCATTTCCATTCGATAGATCTTGCGGTCAGACTGAGCACGCGGGCCCTGGACTGCAGGTCCTTTTCGCCGATTGAGAAGACGAAACTGAATCCCGGCTTTGTCAGCAACGCGGCCCATGACACCGTCAAGCGCATCGATCTCACGCACCAGATGCCCTTTCCCAAGCCCGCCGATGGCAGGATTGCAGGACATCACGCCTATGCCTTGCTCGGACATTGTAATCAGAGCGGTTCGCGCCCCAGCGCGCGCAGACGCGTGGGCGGCCTCTGCCCCCGCATGACCACCGCCGATAACAATGACGTCAAAATGTTTCACGTGAAACACTCCTATTTTCCAAGACAAAAGCTGGCGAATATTTCGTCCAACAGGTTTTCAACATCAATCCTGCCGATCAACGACTCGAGTGATCGAATCGCAGAACGCATTTCTTCCGCCGCTATATCATATGTAGCTGGTCCGTTCTCAAGAACGCGAACAGCATCAAGCAAGTATGATTCCGCTGCAACCAATGCATTTCTGTGGCGTTCATGGGTCGCTAACCCGGATCGCGAAGATCTTTCTGTCAGCGTCGATTGCAAACGTTCAAGGAGTTCCGGGACTCCGTGCCCTGTAAGGCCGGATATGCCGTCCTTCGAACCGCCGGGCGCATCGACTTTGGGTGTAAGCACTATGTCTCCGGGCCGCGGCTTGAGATCGATGTTATCTTCACTTCCGATCAGGAAAACTCGAATGTCTGCATCTTGGGCGCGCTGTATTGCTCTTTCGATCCCGATACTTTCAACAGCGTCGGAGCTTTCTCTAAGACCTGCCGTATCCAAAAGCGTAACTGGCAGCCCTCCAAGGTCCATACGCACCTCAATCACATCTCGCGTGGTCCCTGCCACCTCCGATGTGATTGCAGCATCTCTACCAGATATAGTATTCAGCAGCGTGGATTTACCAGCATTAGGTGGTCCAACGATTGCAACTTCGAATCCCAGGCGAATGCGCTCGGCCACGAATGACCCTTTGATCTCGGATGCGATCTCTCTCAGAACCTGGTCCAGCAAGTCATTAACTTCCGGCGTAACGTCGACTGGCACTTCTTCATCCGCGAAATCTATCGTTGCTTCCAGCAAAGACGCGGCACGGATTAGATTAACCCGCCAACCGTCGACCTTATTTCCAAGCTCGCCGGACAAGACGCGGTGGGCTTGCCGCCTCTGCGCATCTGTTTCCGCGTCGATCAGATCCGCCAGGCCTTCGACCTGTGCCAAATCCAACTTGCCGTTTTCCAAAGCACGGCGGGTGAATTCCCCCGGTTCGGCCAATCGTACGTCAGGAACTGCAGACAGCGCCCCCATCATCGCACGTATGACAGCTACACTGCCATGCAGATGCAGCTCAACGGTATCTTCGCCGGTAAAGCTTTCTGGGGCCTGGAAACGAACGACCAAGGCGTCGTCTATCACATCTCCCGAAACATCACTCAAGCGGCGAAGGGCCGCGTGGCGCACTGGCGGCATCGTTTTAGTGAAATTCAGTGCGGTTTGAAACGCATCTGTCCCGGATATCCGGATCACAGATACCCCAGCGCGTCCCTGAGCGGACGCCAAGGCAAAAATCGTATCCATTTCAATCAACCCATTGTTTTCAAACAATAAGTCAGGTGTTCATGGAATCAAAGAAGTCCGAATTTGTTTTCGTCTGTTTCAGCTTGGAAATCAGGAACTCGATAGCATCGGTCGTGCCCATCGGGTTCAGAATACGACGCAAAACAAACGTTTTCTGCAGGTCGATCTTATCAACCAGCAAATCTTCCTTCCGAGTACCCGACTTGAGAATATCCATGGCCGGGAAGACGCGTTTGTCCGCGATTTTGCGGTCCAGCACGATTTCCGAGTTACCCGTGCCTTTGAATTCTTCAAAGATCACTTCGTCCATTCTGCTGCCAGTGTCGATCAGTGCGGTCGCAACGATGGTCAGAGACCCGCCTTCCTCGATGTTTCTAGCGGCACCAAAGAAGCGTTTCGGCCGTTGCAAGGCGTTGGCATCCACACCACCGGTCAAAACCTTGCCAGAAGAAGGTACAACGGTGTTGAACGCACGTCCCAAACGAGTGATGGAATCCAACAAGATCACCACATCGCGCTTGTGCTCGACAAGGCGTTTGGCTTTTTCGATTACCATGTCCGAGACCGCCACGTGCCGCGTTGCGGGTTCGTCAAAGGTGGAGGACACAACCTCTCCCTTGACGGAACGCTGCATGTCGGTGACTTCCTCGGGACGCTCGTCAATCAGCAAAACGATCAAGTAGCATTCAGGATGGTTCTTTTCGATCGAGTTGGCGATGTTTTGCAGCAGCACCGTCTTACCAGTCCGCGGTGGAGCAACGATCAGTGAACGCTGGCCTTTGCCGATTGGCGCCACCAGATCGATAATGCGAGCCGAACGATCTTTGACGGTCGGATCGTCCACTTCCATCGTGAGGCGCTCATCGGGATAAAGCGGTGTCAGGTTTTCGAAGGCCACCTTGTGACGCGCCTTTTCAGGATCTTCAAAGTTGATCTGCGTGACGTCAATCAGCGCAAAGTACCGTTCATTGTCATCCGGCGCCTTGATGACACCTTCGATGGTATCACCCGTGCGCAGTGAATATTTCCGGGTCATTTCAGGCGAAACGTAAATGTCGTCTGGGCCGGGCAAATAATTCGCCTCGACGGACCGCAGGAAACCAAACCCATCCTGAAGCACTTCAAGAACACCGTCGCCTGAGATTTCCCACCCCTCATCCGCGCGTTCACGCAGAATCTGGAACATCATCTCACCTTTGCGCATCGTGGACGCGTTCTCGATCTCGAGTTCCTCTGCCATCGACAAAAGGTCTTTGGGGCTTTGTCTTTTCAGATCAGCCAAGTTCAGCGTTTCGAGCGCCTCGGGTGTTTCTGTTGTTTCAATGTTCATGAGAAGTCCTAAAAGACGGGCACGGCCTGCGCCATGCTCAGATGTCTTTGATAATGTTTTGGGTCTGCGCCATCCCCGGACGAGGAGGTGTTTGTCTCATAAGCCGTGCCATAGCATGAGTCAAATGATTCAACCCTTGTTTCCTTGATCCGCAATGATTGGAATATTGAGAGCCATGGCTTGCCAACCTCTTGGGTAATCCGTGAACCCAGACGAGACCGCGTTTTCATCCCTTCTTAATATATAAAGAAAAGATAAAAGAATGATGATTATGTAGGGGACCGAAAATCTGGGGATTATTCAGTTTCACCATAGTTGTTCAGGGTGTTGGTTATTTCTGGGCTGCTGTTTTTCCTACTGTGGCCAGATTATTTTTATAAATTTAAAACAAAGACTTACGCGAATATTTGTTTGTCTGTGTGTCGGATAAATCTGTGGATGACTCCTAGAAACTGTTTTACTCACACAGTCTCAGTTTTCCTTTTCCACTGCGGACAAAAACTTAACAGGTCCTTAAACTGAAGGTCTAAGCATGGACTTGCCTTAAGCTTGCCTTTTGCCCAGAACAATATCCTAACGAAGCGCTAATATTCAACACAGGCTTATCCACATGGCTCCGCCCCTCATTCTCGCATCCGGATCACGCATCCGGTCTCAGCTTCTCAGCCAGGCGGCGGTGGACCACGAAATAATTCCGGCCCGCGTTGATGAAGATACGGTACGGGAATCGATGATTGCCGAACAGGCAAAACCTCGTGATATTGCTGATGCACTTGCAGAGTTGAAGGCCAGAAAGATCAGTGAAAAGCATCCGGGGCGCCTCGTGTTGGGCTGTGACCAGGTGCTCGATTTCAACGGCTCTCTTCTCAACAAGCCAGAAACACCCCAAGCCGCTTTGGGCCAGTTGAAAGACCTGCGCAATGATCGCCACATGCTGTTGTCCGCTGCGGTGATCTATGACAACGGCAAACCGGTTTGGCGTCATATCGGACAGGTGCGTTTGCGCATGCGCGATGCGTCGGATACCTATCTGTCCGGATACGTCGATCGCAATTGGGACAGCATTCAACATGCTGTTGGATCGTACAAATTGGAAGAAGAAGGGGTCCGGCTTTTCACGCGGGTAGATGGCGACTACTTCAATGTTCTGGGCCTGCCGCTGCTGGAAGTGCTGGCCTATCTGACCCTGCGCGGAGACTTGGAAAAATGACCTCCTCAAAAATTCCTTTGGCTGGTGTGATCGGCTCCCCGATCGCGCATTCCCGTTCCCCTCAGTTGCATCAGCACTGGCTCAAGACCTATGGGATCCGCGGATACTACATCCCTATGGATATTGCGGCGGTTGATCTGAAGCAGGCCATTCTGACGTTGCCGAAAATGGGATTTGTCGGCGTCAACATCACGATCCCGCACAAGGAAGCGGTGCTTGAAATCGCGGATCTTGTCACGGACAGGGCGGCGCTTATCGGGGCCGCCAACACGCTGATTTTCCGCAAAGACGGTAAAATACATGCCGACAACACGGACGGGTATGGGTTTCTCGAAAATCTCCGCTCCGGTGCACCCGACTGGCGGCCGAGGCAAGGCCCAGCTGCAGTGTTGGGCGCAGGTGGTGCGGCGCGGGCTGTGCTTGCGTCATTGTTGGATGCTGGTGTTCCGGAAATATATCTGTCGAACAGAACCAGAGTGCGCGCGGAAAAGCTGCAATCCGATTTTGGCCATAAGGTGCAGGTCATCGATTGGGTACAGGCCGGCAACATGATCGAAGACGCCACTTTGGTGGTAAACACGTCTTCATTGGGCATGGAGGGCAAACCTGCACTGCGCGTGCCTCTCGACGGATTGAAAAGGAATATGGTGGTCACTGATCTGGTCTATGCACCTTTGCGCACGGGCTTGTTGCAGGCCGCCGAAGCGGCAGGATGCACCACGGTCGATGGGCTGGGAATGTTGTTGCACCAAGCCGTGCCCGCTTTTGAACGGTGGTTTGGTCACCGCCCAACCGTCGATGATGCAACCCGCGCGGCGGCATTGCGGTGATGTTCAAACTTGGCCTGACAGGTTCCATCGGGATGGGGAAATCGACGACAGCCGACATGTTTGCCGAAGAAGGCTGTGCCGTCTGGGATGCTGATGCCGCCGTGCATCGGCTCTACGGACCAAATGGTGCTGCCGTTCAGCCCATGGGCGAGGCTTTTCCCGAAAGCATCGTCGATGGCAGCGTTTCGCGGGACGCATTGCGCAAAGTCATCGCCGATGACCCAACAGCGCTGCGCTTGATCGAAGCGATTGTGCACCCCTTGGTTGGCCGCGACCGCGAAGCGTTCTTGCAGACGGCAAAATCGGATATCGTTGTGTTCGACATCCCGCTTTTGTTCGAGACGGGAGGGGATGCGCGCATGGACGCGGTTGCTTGCGTCAGCATTCCAGCGGATGAACAAGCACGGCGTGTGCTGGCGCGTGGAACAATGACCCGCGATGATTTCCTCGCGATCAGGGCCAAGCAAATGCCGAATGATGAAAAATGTGCGCGATCGGACTATGTCATCGTGACCGACACGCTTGATCATGCGCGCGCGCAAGTTCAAGCTGTGGTCAAAAACATACGGGGCAAACTGGCACATGCGTGAGATCGTACTGGATACAGAAACCACAGGGTTCGACCCTGAAAGCGGCGACCGGATCGTAGAGATCGGCGCGGTCGAATTGATGGGTCACATGGCAACGGGCCGGACGTATCATCAATACATCAATCCCGAACGCTCCATGCCGGAAGAGGCGTTTCAGGTGCATGGGCTGGGCGATGATTTTCTGCGCGACAAGCCCAAATTCGCAGAGGTCGGACAAGCGTTTCTGGATTTCATTGGCGATGCCAAGCTGGTCATTCACAATGCCGCTTTTGATATCAAATTTCTGAATGCCGAATTGGGGTGGATGAAACTGCCGCAAATCCCCTGGGAACAAGCCATCGACACATTGGCAATCGCCCGCAAAAGGTTTCCCGGCTCGCCTGCGTCGCTGGATGCGTTGTGCCGCAGGTTCAGTATCGACAATTCAACGCGCACGCTGCACGGCGCTTTGCTCGATAGCGAAATACTGGCTGAGGTGTATCTGGAGTTGATCGGAGGGCGGCAGCCTGATTTCGGGCTCTCGGTCGTGGATGACAAGTCGCAATCCGATGATGGGACTGCCTGGACACCGCGCCCGCGCCCAAACCCCCTGCCACCAAGGTTGACGGAAGCGGAAGCCGCCGCCCATGCTGCTTTCATAGCGGCATTGGGCGACGACGCTTTATGGTTAAAGCGTTAGTTTACGCGTCAGCGGCCGGAGGCGTCTCGGCCTGACGGCGCGCCAGCTCGTTGCGGTATAGCGACAGGAAATCAATGTTTTCCAAGTTCAGTGGCGGGAAACCACCGTCACGGGTGATGTCGCTGACCACACGGCGCAGGAATGGGAAAATCATCCGTGGGCATTCGATCAAAAGGAACGGATGCAGTTGATCCTCGGGCACATGTTCCAAGTGGAAAATGCCGACGTAATCAATTTCCAGAACGAACAGCACAGCGTCGCCGTCTTTGGCCTTGGATGTCACGTTCAGCTTGATTGCGGTTTCGTACTGATTGTCTGGCGCACGTTTCTTTGCGTCCAGATTGACCTGAACTTGAACATCAGGTGTCACATCGGTGCTGTTGCCCTTTTGCGCCATGATATTCTCGAAAGACATATCGCGGATGAATTGCCCCAAAACGCGCATTTGTGGGGCTTGTGGGGTTTGGGCTGCTTCTTCGGCCATTAAGGTACTCCTGACGGGCGTTTGATTTGGCTTCGCTTAGCAGGTCAAAGAGACGTTCTCAATGCTTGGTCCACCCGGATGGGCCTTCTGGTCGATCATCTTCAGGATCAATTTCCCTGTACTCCGCGTCGATGACGTCATTGCGCGCACGAGGATCCTGAGGGTGGCGTCGCGGCCCGGTTTCAAAAGACTGAATATTCACCCGGGCGCGCACCGCTTTGTAGACGGCGGTCCGAATTCCCGGAACCAGCAAGGCAAATCCGATGGCATCGGTAAAAAATCCCGGCGTGAGCAGCAAAGCGCCGGAAAAGAGTATCATGGCACCATGGGCCAACGGTTCAGTGGGGTCACGAAGTTCGGAAAAGGATGATTTGAGCTGACTCATCGCCAGAATCCCCTGATTTCGCACCAGCCAAGTCCCTAGAATCGCAGTAATAACCACGGTGGCCAACGTCCAGCCCAGCCCGATTGCACCACCGATTTGAATGAAAAGCGTGATTTCAATCAGGGGTACTGCAAGAAAAGCGATAAATAGCCACATAAGTGGTGCTCCTTTCGTTGGGCCCGGAGTGGACTTGAACGGGTCACTCCCCTACATAAGTTGAGGTTACAGATGTTTCCATGCTTTTGCCCTAAACGAGGTTCATATGAATTCGTCCCTAATCCAGCTCCTGGTGCTCGCTGGCATTGCTGTTTTTCTAATTCTGCGGCTGCGAAATGTGCTGGGGACCCGAGAAGGGTTCGAAAAACCGGCAGCGCCGAATCCGAAGGTGAGTCGCCGGTCCGGCCCTGAATTTGAGGTGATCGAAGGTGGCCCTGATCTGGATATCGTTGATCACGTAGACGAAAACAGCCCTGCCGCGAAAGCGCTCGCGGAAATGAAGCGTATCGAGCCGAACTTCAACGTGACCGAATTCCTAGGTGGCGCCCGCGGTGCATATGAAATGATTGTTATGGGCTATGAGCGGGGCGAGCTTGCCCAGATTGAGCCCTTCCTTGCCGAAGACATCTACGATTCTTTCGTGGATGGCGTTGCCGCACGCGAGGATCAAGGTCTGACGATCGAAGCGAACTTCATCGGCGTGCGTGAGTTGACGCTGGTCGACGCCACGATCGACGCCGACACGAATGAAGCAGAGCTGACCATTCGGTTTGTCGGCGAAATGACGTCTGTGGTGCGCGACAAGGGCGGCGATATTATCGAAGGCGACGCAAAAACAGTGAAGCGTCAGAAAGACACTTGGGCGTTTGCGCGCACCATGGGTTCGGATGATCCGAATTGGATTTTGGTTTCTACAGACGCCTGAAATATGTTGCACTGGTCGTCATCAGCGCCGGACTATGCGCGATGACTGGGCCTGCTGCGGCGGATGTGCGTTTTCAGGTGCTGTCTTTCGAAGATCTCGACAACTGGGCCGCCGACAACCACGCGGCGGCCTTTGACGTTTTTCGCAGCACATGTCTGGACATGGATGACCCCGACTGGACGGCGATTTGCGCCTACGCCACGACCAATCCGGACCCGCGATTCTTTTTCGAACTTCTGTTTCGCCCAGTGCTGATTGAGGATGGTCAGCCAGCACTTTTTACAGGCTATTTCGAACCGGAACTTGATGGATCGCGCACACGCAGTGCGCGGTACCGCTATCCCGTTTATGCCATGCCTCGCGAAGCCAGAAACACGAACCTTTGGCTTACCCGGCGGCAAATTCTGGATGGCGAAGCCTTGCAGGGCCGCGGTCTGGAAATCGCATGGGTTGATGACCCGGTAGAACTGTTTTTCCTTCAAATCCAAGGTTCTGGCCGGATCAAGCTGCCGGATGGATCGTTTATTCGCGTGGGCTATGCCGGGGCCAATGGTCATCCCTATAAATCAATTGGCGTCGAACTGGTGCGTCGCGGCGTCTATGGCGCACATCAGGTCAGCGCCGAAGTGATCAAAAACTGGGTGCGCCGCAATCCCATCGAAGGGCGCGAGTTGTTGCTCCACAATCCGTCCTATGTTTTTTTCCGCACGGTCAACGAGGTTCCGGCTGACAAAGGGCCACTGGGCGCGATGAACCGATCAGTGACAACTCTGCGGTCCATCGCGGTTGATCCGGCCTTCGTGCCGCTGGGTGCGCCCGTTTGGATCGAAAAAGACGGCTCGAACCCCATGCGACGCCTTATGATCGCACAGGATACCGGGTCTGCCATCAAGGGCGCGCAAAGAGCAGATGTGTTTTTTGGAACCGGTGATGCCGCTGGCCGGCGTGCGGGGCGATTGCGCGATCCGGGCCGAATGCTGGTTTTGATGCCGATCCAACGGGCCTATGCCTTGTTGCCAGAGGGCCCGGTTTGACCCGTCGCAGACTGTCAGACGAGGAAAAGGCCTTGTGGCGAAAGGTGACCGAAAAGACGGACCAACTGACCCGGTCGGAAACCTTTGACCCGGGCAGCTACCTTCCTGAACCGAAATCCACTAAACGGCCAGCGCCCACGCAATCGGTAGCCTTTCCAGCAAAACCAGCGCCACAGAAAAACGCCCATGATCTGTTGCCCAGTTTGCCAGAAAGGTTGCGACAAGCCCCGGTGCAGATGGATCGCAAGTCATTTGGCAAGCTGAAGCGCGGCAAACTAAAGCCAGAGGGCCGGATTGATCTGCACGGGATGACGCTGGACCGTGCGCACCCTGCCCTGACGCGGTTCATTTTGTCGGCGCATGCGTCGGGCAAGCGTCTGGTTCTGGTGATCACCGGCAAAGGCAAGGACCGGGATCAAGGTGGCCCGATCCCTGTTCGGTATGGTGTGTTGCGTCATCAGGTGCCGCACTGGTTGGCGCAATCGCCGCTGCGCCCGCTGGTTTTGCAAGTGACGCCAGCACATCTCAGCCACGGTGGCGGCGGGGCGTATTACGTTTATCTCAGGCGGTCGCGCTAGGTAGATCGCGCTGGTATCGCAAGATGCCGAGCCCTGCCAACGCGGCACCAGCGAAATAAAACACAGCAATCGGGACCATCTGATCGGGAAAGTCGATGCCATAGTCGATCAGCACCCCGGTGATGCCGGGTCCAATTGCTGATCCAAAAACCATCAACGCCGCCGCCGCTGCTTTGATCGCGCCGAGGTGCCGTGTGCCGTAAAACACGGCCCAAAAAGCGGTCGTGGCCGTGCCCTGCATGCCCTGTCCGACCCCGAACATCACCAGCCCAACCCCGGCCATCCAGATCGTATCGGCGGACGAGAGGATCAGGAACGATACGCCAAACGGGATCATCTGAAAGGGCACGATCCATTTCACACCAATCCGGTCGACGGCCCAACCGGCGATGAAGGTGAACGAAATCGAGGCAACCGTATAAATCGGCATAAGCGCCACAAAGGATGCCAGGCTCCAGCCTTTGACTTCTGTCAGATGTACCTGTTGAAAGAAAAGCGCCGTGCCCCATGCGGCAGGACCCAAAATCAACGGGATCATCAGGTAAAACAACGGGTGCTGCAGCACGTCGCGCCGTGTCCAGTGTTTGGTTTTCATGCCAAGGCTTTGCGTATCTTCGGCCATGGATTGCGGTGTGCGTTCCTGCAACAGCAGCGCCTGCATGATCGGGATACACACAAGAACACAAACGGCGGCGATGACCCACAAGTTGCGCCAGTCCACACTCGCCAGAAGTGCCACGAAGATGATCGGCAAAATGGCCTGACCTGCGGCAAACCCGGTGGACGCAAGCGAGATCGCCTTGCCGCGTGTGGCAACGAACCAGCGCGACATGGCCACTGCACCCAACTGAGACATCATGCCCTGGCCCATCAACCGCAGGGCGTAGACCACAAAAACCAAAAGCGCCACGTGGCTGACAAACGACATGGCAATGCAAGCCAGCGCAAGCAGGCCCATCACGATCAACGACAACTGCCGTACGCGGAACCTGTCCGTCAGCGCCCCCGCCCAGATCATCGTGATCGCGGACAGGGTCGTGCCCAAGGTATAGACACCGCCCCAGGCTCCGTCTGTCAGGCCAAAGCTGTCTTTGATCTCACCCGCAAAGAGCGAAATGAAATAGGTCTGTCCGAACGAAGACACAAAGCACAGCAAAAACCCTGCCAGCAGGAAAGCCCAATTGTTTTGGATGAAGCGCAGATATGCCATGCCACTTGTTCACAGGCGGCGTGGCAAATGAAAAGCGTTAAAGCACGTAGCGGCTGACATCCGTGGATTTGGTCAGTTCCCCAAGGTTCTTGTCAACGAATGCAGCATCAACGGTGATTTCTTCGCCGCCGCGATCTGGTGCGGTAAAGGACAGTTCCTCGAATACGCGCTCCATGACTGTGTAGAGACGGCGCGCGCCAATGTTTTCAACTGCTTGATTGACGTCTGCTGCGATCTTGGCCAGTGCGGCGATGCCATCTTCGGTGAATGAAACGGTGACGGATTCCGTTCCCATGAGCGCCGTGTATTGCAGGGTCAGCGCATTGTCCGTTTCGGTCAGAATACGCACGAAATCTTCCTCAGTCAGCGCACGCAATTCAACCCGAATGGGCAAGCGGCCCTGCAATTCAGGCAGCAGATCCGACGGCTTGGCGATGTGAAAAGCGCCCGACGCGATAAAGAGGATATGGTCGGTTTTTACGGGCCCGTGCTTTGTGCTGACTGTGGTCCCCTCGATCAGCGGCAACAGATCGCGCTGCACGCCTTCGCGGCTGACATCGCCGCCCCGCGCGTCCGATCGTGCACAGACTTTGTCGATCTCATCCAGAAACACGATGCCGTTCTGCTCGACCGCGTCAATGGCGGCGCGGGTCACGGTTTCATCATCCAGCAGCTTGTCAGCCTCTTCGCCGATCAGCACCTCGTAGCTTTCTGCAACGCTAAGCCGTTTGCGTGTCGTGCGCCCGCCAAGTGCTTTGCCGAACAGATCGCCAAGGTTCATCATACCCATGCCACCGCCGCCGGGCTGGCCGGGAATATCCATCATCGGAAACGGGCTGGAGGTGTCGGCGACCTCAAGCTCGATCATTGTGTCGTCCAACTCGCCCGATTTGAGTTTCTTGCGGAACATTTCGCGCGTCGCCTCGCGCGCATCTTCTCCGGCGATGGCATCAATGACACGCTCTTCGGCGGCCTTGTGCGCGTTGGCTTTGACATCTTCGCGCATGTGATCGCGCACCATCGTTATGGCGCTGTCGACCAGATCGCGCACGATCTGTTCCACGTCACGGCCGACATATCCCACTTCGGTGAACTTCGTCGCCTCGACCTTGAGGAAAGGCGCGCGCGCGAGTTTCGCCAGTCGGCGGCTGATCTCTGTTTTGCCGACGCCGGTCGGTCCGATCATCAGAATGTTCTTCGGATAGACTTCATCGCGTAAATCATCTGTTAGCTGCTTGCGCCGCCAGCGATTGCGCAGGGCCACGGCCACCGCGCGCTTGGCGTCGCTTTGACCGATGATGAACCTGTCCAGTTCGGACACGATTTCGCGTGGAGTGAGGTCTGTCATATCAGTCCTTTGAGGTATTTGAAGGAGGAAAACGGTGCACCGGAACGAACCCCGGAAGCATCAACAAAAGGCGCGCGCGTATCTTTTCCCATAGCGCCCCAAGCAACAACAAGCCGACGCCCAAAGACAGGATAATGAACTCAAGCCCGCCATCTTCGAGCACGGTCGCGCCGATCACGACGATATATCCAATCGCGGCGAGCAGGAAAGAACGCCGATCAATGACAATCGCGATCACCGCGAATATGGCAAGAACGCCGGCCAGAACAGCGTTGGCCCAAGCGGCGTCACTGTCCAATAGCGTCAACGCAAAGGTGTTTACCAAGGCAGGTGCCGCAACCACGTGGAGCCAGAAGCCGTTCGCAGAACGACGCGTCACACGATGCGGGTCCGACATATCGAAAGCCATCGCAACGGCAAAGACGACAAGACCCAAGGCCAAGGTGATCCACGCAAACGGGCCCCCGGCGGACAGCAAAAACAGGTCTTCCAGCGTATCCGGTGATCCGCTGCTATTGGCGGCGATGAAGAAGGCGACCGAAAATGCCCCGACCGCAATCAAGGCCATTGAGAAGGGCACGCGAAACCGCAGCCAGTAGAGGAACAGCGCAACAGTCGCGAGTGCCAGTGGAAACGGTAGGCTCTCGTAATTGTCTTGGGCCAGCATGAAGTACTGCCCGTATCCCGCCACAAACCCAAACACCGCGTTGGCCGCAAACATCACCGCAAGGGCGATAGCGGGTGCGACCATTCGACGGTGGCGTACAAAATATTCAGACAAAAGCCACAGAATCGCAGCTGAGACCAAGGCGGCGGCGATCATCGATTTGCGCACATCGACGATTTCGTCACCGACGAACCACGTCACAACGCCAATCCAGCCGCTCGTGACAATGCTCAGCCCAACAACGATGAAGATCTCGTTGAATCCGCGAAAAAGCTCGAACGGCTCGTCTCCGGGGGTCAGGTTTTCGCGCGCGCCGCGTCGGCTATCGGCAAGCCCCATGACGGCTGCGGCTTGCGCTTCGGTCACAATACCAGCGCTCACAGAAGCCCGCAGATCGTCATGGTCGATCATGCGCGAATGGTCTCAACAGTGAGGTTTCCGTTGGTATAGACACAGATATCGGCCGCAATCGCCATCGCATCACGCGCCACCTGTTCCGCAGTGCGGTCGCTGTCCATCATCCCGCGCGCGGCGGCCAGCGCATAGTTGCCGCCAGAGCCGATAGCCGTCACATCATGCTCAGGCTCCAGCACGTCTCCTGCACCGGTGATGACGAAAATGTCCTTGCCGTCGGATACGATCAGCATCGCCTCCAGCTTTTGCAGATATTTGTCCGTCCGCCAGTCTTTAGCCAACTCAACACTGGCGCGGGCCAATTGGCCCGGTGTTGCTTCCAGCTTGGTCTCCAACCGTTCAAGCAGTGTGAAGGCATCGGCGGTTGATCCGGCAAACCCGGCCACAACATCAAAGCCGCCGGGGCTGAGCCTGCGCACTTTACGCGCCGTTCCCTTGATCACCGTTTGCCCCAAGGACACTTGACCATCACCCGCGATGACGACTTCGCCGCCCTTTTTGACCCCAATAATGGTTGTCCCGTGCCAACCGGGAAACTCTTGCCGTGCCATAAGTGGCCTCCTTGATACCTGTCCCCCTATATGGCGCTGGGCAGGAAGGGACACAAGGTTTCACACATGCGCGCATGCCGCCGCGCGCCTCTTGGTCACACCGGTATTTCGGTCGTTTTCTTGACCCGGCGCATGGCAAACAACGTTGACGACCCTGCGACACTGTCATGATCAAGCACCTTGGACATCAAGATGTGTTCCAGATCGGCCATGTCTTTGACCAGCAGATGCAACAGGTAATCCCACTCGCCCGATATGGAATAGATCTCGATGATGGCCGGCTCCTGTTCCATGGCGCGCTGAAAGCTGTCCCGCGCGGCGGTGTTCTGCGCTTTCATCCTGATCTGGCAAAACGCATCCATCCCGCGATCAACCGCCTTTGGGTTCACAAGGCGAATGGGCGGGCCGACCACGCCGTTTTCCTCAAGTGCGCGTAATCTTCGCCAACAGGTCGCCGGAGAGCTGTTGGTGGCGCGCGCCAAATCTGCCGCACTGAGAGAGGCGTCTTTCTGCAGAACGGAAAGAATTCGCTTATCAAGGTCGCTGAGATGAAATGTTTCATTCATATATCGTGTTTTCCGATTTGCATCGTTCACCTTGGCGGGTTCAGTAACACATTAAGATAAGAAAATTTCAACGCCACTCATTAAAATACCATCGACAGAGTCTATTTCCGCTTGAGGATATCCGCGCATGACTGACCAAACGCCGATACTAAAAGACTACCATCTCACCGACCGCTACACGCAAAAAACAGGCCGCGTCTTTCTGACGGGAACACAGGCCATCGTCAGAATTGCACTGGATCAGGCCCGCCGGGATCGCGAGCGGGGCTTGGATACGCGCGGCTATGTTTCGGGATATCGCGGGTCACCTGTCGGCGGAATAGACCTTGAGATCACGCGCAATGCCGACCTTGTATCAGAGGCTGGGGTGGAGTTTCTGCCTGCGGTCAACGAAGAGTTTGGCGCGACCCAGATGATCGGAACGCAACAAGTTGAAACGGACCCTGACAAGACATGCGCGGCGGTGTTCGGCCTTTGGTACGGCAAAGGTCCGGGCGTGGATCGCGCGTCAGATGCGCTAAAACACGGGAACGCCTACGGGTCGTCGCCGCAGGGCGGTGTTCTGGTCGTGGCGGGCGATGATCACGGGTGCGTGTCGTCGTCGATGCCGCATCAGTCCGATGTGGCCTTCATGAATTTCTTCATGCCAACACTGAACCCGGCCAACGTGGCTGAATTCTTGCCCTTTGCAGAATGGGGTTATGCGCTGTCCCGGTTTTCGGGCATGTGGGTCGGGTTCAAGGCGATTTCGGAGACTGTTGAATCAGGCATGTCGTTTGACCTTGAGCCTGATCGGGAGTTTCAAGTCCCACCGGATTTCGTAGCTCCCAAAGAAGGCCTGCACTATCGCTGGCCGGATTTGCCGGGACCCCAGATCGAAGAGCGCATGGAAGCGAAAAAGGAGGCCGTACTTGCCTTTGCGCGGACCAACCCGATCGACCGGGCCGAATGGGACCACACGGACGCGCGATTTGGCATCGTCACAACGGGTAAATCCCATTTGGACGTTTTGGAGGCATTGCGATTGCTCGGGATCGACGAGCAAAAGGCGCGCACCATCGGCATCGACATCTACAAGGTCGGCATGGTCTGGCCGCTGGAGGGTCAAGGCGCGCGCCGGTTTGCCAGCGGCAAGCAAGAGCTGCTGGTGATCGAGGAAAAACGCGGGATCATCGAAAGCCAGCTCAAAGAGCATTTCTACGATTTCCCTGGACAGAAGCCGGACAGGATGGTCGGCAAGTACGACGAAGAGGGCAATCGTCTGGTGCCGTGGACCCATGAATTGGGCGCGGTGATGTTGGCCAAGATCATCGCAGCACGCCTCGACAAAATATTTACGGGTCTGGATCTGACCAAGATCGCGGAAAACGCGGTGCCTCCTCCGCAACTGATCGACGTGAAGGGGGCAACCCGAACCCCGTATTTTTGTTCTGGGTGTCCACACAATACCTCGACGAAAGTGCCCGAAGGCAGTGCCGCGATGGCCGGTATCGGATGCCATTTCATGGCCAGCTGGATGAACCGCAACACGACGTCGCTGATCCAGATGGGGGGCGAAGGCGTCAATTGGGTGTCGCGGTCCAAGTTCAATGGAAACAAGCACATCTTCCAGAACCTCGGCGAAGGAACGTATTATCACTCAGGGTCATTGGCGGTACGTCAGGCGATCGCCGCCGGCACCAATATCACCTACAAGATCCTTTTCAACGATGCGGTCGCGATGACCGGTGGACAGGACGTCGACGGACCGATCACGGTCGAGGCGATTGCAGCGTCGCTTGTGGCCGAAGGCGCCAAGCGCGTGGTTGTCGTATCCGATATGCCCGACAATTTCCGGAAGGCGGACTTTCCACCCGGCGTCGACATCGAACACCGCCGCGAACTGGACCGTGTTCAGCGGGAGCTTCGCGACATTCCCGGAACAACGGTGCTGATCTACCAACAAACCTGTGCGACCGAGAAAAGACGCCTACGCAAGCGCGGCAAGATGGAGGACCCGAAAAAGTTCGCCGTGATCAACCCGTTGGTTTGCGAAGGCTGCGGCGATTGCTCTGTGGAAAGCAATTGCCTCAGCGTGGAGCCGTTGGAAACGGAATTTGGCCGCAAGCGCAAGATCAACCTGAATTCCTGCAACAAGGATTTCACCTGCGTAAACGGTTTTTGCCCCAGCTTTGTCACTGTCGAGGGCGGCACCCTCAAAAAGCGTAGCGCAGCCGGGGACCGTTCGGAGTTCGACGCTCTGAAAACCTCACTGCCCACGCCGGCGATGCCTGATCTGAGCAGACCGTGGGACATTCTGGTGACAGGCGTCGGTGGAACGGGTGTCGTCACCGTTGGGCAGCTTATTGCCATGGCTGCCAACCTTGAGGAGAAGGGCGCCAGCGTTCTGGATTTCATGGGATTTGCGCAAAAATTCGGGCCTGTGTTGAGTTATATTCGCATGGCCAAGTCAGCCGGCGGCGTCAATCAGGCCAAGATCGAACCCAGCTCTGCGGATGCTCTGATCGGTTGCGATTTGGTGGTCAGTTCCAGTGCCAAGGCGTCGCTGACCTACAAGCCGTCGCAAACGCGGGCTGTTGTTAACACCGCAGTCATGCCCACCGGTGATCTTGTTCAAAACCGTGATGCGGATTTGAATGCGGCCACCCGCCTCCAAAAGATCGCCCAAACGGTGCACGGCCCATCGCTCAAATCACTCGATGCCAACGCGTTGTCCGACGTACTGCTGGGCGATACGGTCTTTGCTAATGTGATGATGTTGGGTGCTGCTTGGCAAGCCGGGTTGGTGCCGCTGAGTGAAGGGGCCCTGATGCGCGCTATTGAGTTGAATGGCGTGAAACCAGACCAGAACAAAGACGCCTTTGCGTGGGGACGGATCACTGTGCACGCCCCCGATGCCGTGGAACGGATTGCTGCTCTGCCGGTAACCTCGGTGCAATCGCTTGATGAGATTATCGCGCGGCGGTCTGCGTTTCTGGTGGAGTATCAGGATGAGGGTTGGGCAAAGGCGTATCTTGGAACTGTCGAAAAGGTGAAAGCCGCCGAAACGCGGACGATGGGGGCTGCGGGCGCTTTGACCGAAGCGGTTGCAAAGGGCCTCTTTAAATTGATGTCGTACAAGGATGAATACGAGGTGGCCCGCCTTCATACACAGACGGGTTTTGTCGAAGGGTTGGCGGACCGGTTTGAAGGCCCTTTCACCGTCAAACATCACCTCGCGCCGCCGCTTATTCCGTCTAAACGTGACGCGCGCGGGCGCCCTGTCAAGCGTGTGTTCGGCCCTTGGATCCGAACGGCGTTTCGTCCGCTGGCCAAGATGAAACGTTTGCGCGGGTCCGCGTGGGATGTCTTTGGCTATACACAAGAGCGCAAGATGGAGCGGGCCTTGATCACCGAGTACATTGACCTGACAGATACGCTGATCCATGGGCTGACGCCGGAAACACACACAGAAGCCGTGCGGATTGCGGGATTGGTGATGGGTATACGTGGGTTTGGCCCGGTCAAGGAAGATGCGGCGAAGGTGGTTCGCGGTGAGATTGCTCAAGCACTGGAAGGCTTTGGCAAATAGTTGGCTCGGGAAAGTCGCCCGGACCAACTATCCGCTTCAAGTTGCCAACCAAAGACAATTAAGATCATCGGGCAAGGGAGGGGAGCATAGATGGCACGGTTTCATGATTTGACCGTTATAGCGGTCGAAAAAACCATTCGCGATGCGGTGATCGTAACGTTGCAACCGGATGCCGCGAACGCAGATGCGTTTCGCTTTCAGCATGGTCAGTATCTGACCTTCCGACGTGAGTTCGACGGGCAGGAGCTGCGCAGGTCGTACTCCATTTGTGCTGGGCTTGATGATGGTGTGCTTCAGGTCGGAATAAAAAAGGTCGATGGCGGCGCGTTCTCGACATTCGCGAACGAAGACCTCAAGCCCGGAGATCGGATCAGTGCGATGCCCCCGATGGGCAGCTTCACAAGCCCGATCGAACCAACCGAGGCCCGCAATTATCTGGGGTTTGCGGGTGGTTCCGGGATCACCCCGGTCTTGTCGATCTTGAAGACCGTCCTGATCCGCGAACCGCGCGCGACCTTTACGCTGGTTTATGCAAATCGCAGCGCCAACACGATCATGTTCCGCGAAGAAATCGAAGACCTGAAGAACCAACATATGGGGCGGCTGACCGTGATCCATGTTCTTGAGCAGGATGCGCAGGACATTGATCTTTTTGCTGGCCGGGTGACCCAAGAGAAATGCGCGGAGCTATTCGAGCATTGGATCGATGTGACGCAAACGGATATGGCGTTCATATGTGGGCCAGAACCCATGATGCTCGGCATTGCCAGCGCGCTAGAGGCGCACGGGCTTGGCAAATCGCAGATCAAATTCGAGCTGTTTGCGTCCGGGCAGCCGGGCCAGGCCAAGCGCGCCAAAAAGACAGAAACAAACACCAAAAATGCAGCCAAGACGGAGTTGGTCATCACGTTGGATGGGGGTACGCGTCGGTTTGAAATGGACAAGTCCACATCCTTGCTCGATGCGGCATTGGAAAACGCGCTGGATGCCCCCTATGCATGTAAGGCTGGCGTTTGCTCGACATGCAGATGCAAGGTGATCGAGGGCGAAGCGGAGATGCGCGCGAACCACGCGCTGGAAGATTACGAAGTGAGCCGCGGCTATGTTTTGTCCTGTCAGGCCTATCCGCTGACCGACAAGATCACGGTCGATTATGATCAGTAAGGGAGATCCTCAATGTCCGATGAAATGACTGCGGAGGAGTACCTCGCGCGCGGCGGCGTGATGACCAGCCCCGCAAATGCAGGGCCCCGGTATCGCGCCGAGTTGATGAAGATTATGGCCACGTTTGTGGACAGCGAATTGGCGGGTGCTGCCGGTTTTGCGGATATCATCAATGAGGCGCCCGGCCTGCGGGAACGGATCGCCGCCGCCCGGATCGTGCTGGAAAAGAACCACCATGCCGAAATGGTCCTCGCCTTGATGGGAGAGTTCGGCGCCAATACGGCCCGCTACGCCACAAGCCACCCATGGACAGATCGCTTGCCGCGCGAAACCGCTCCGGGCAGCAAGCGCAGCTCGCATGACATGCGATTGTCGGTGCTGAACTATCCGTTGGAAGGGTGGGTCGATGCGGTGACGATGAACCTTGTCATGGGTCTGGCCGTGACCACGCAATTGGATGATTTGCAACGCCTTTCGTACCAGCCGCTGGCCGACACATTTGCCAAGATCGCCCCGGTCGAGGTCAATCACGTCAAACTGGCCAAAGAAGGCTTGGCGGCTTTGATCGAAGCAGGGCAATCGCAAGCGATCCAGTCATCCTTGCGGTATTGGTCAGATCGGGTTGAGCCGGTGTTCGGATCAGAAGACCCTGATCGGTTCGCGGCGCTCAAAGCACTTGGCCTGCGCCACAAAGACAGCGCAGACCTGCGCGCGGCATGGTCGCGTGCCCTGGCATTGGCGCTGAAGGATATCGGCCTTCAGGGAGAAACGGCATGACATTGCAAGACATCAACAGCTACGCGCATGGCGAGTGGGTCGCTCCGGGTGTGGGCGCGCGCGAAATCGCGGATGCCGTGACCGGCGAGGTGTTTGCGCGCGCTGGAAACGATGGGCTGGATGTCGGCGCGATGCGGGATTACGCCAAAAGCCGTGGCGGACCTGCCTTGCGCGCCATGACGTTTCATGACCGCGCCAAAATGCTCAAGGCGCTGGCGGGCTATCTCGATCAGCACAAAGAGGCACTTTACCAACTGTCCTACCGTACAGGTGCCACGCTACCCGACAGCCAGATCGATATTGATGGCGGCATTGGCACGATGTTCGTCTATGCGTCCAAAGGGCGGCGCGAGATGCCCGATGGCCACATATTTGTCGATGGAGAAGTTGAACAACTGTCGCGCGGCGGCGGTTTTCTGGGGCAACATGTTTACACCCCCTTGCAGGGCGTCGGTGTGCATATCAACGCGTTCAACTTCCCGGTTTGGGGGATGCTGGAAAAGCTCGCGCCGACCTTGCTGGCGGGTATGCCGGCCATCGTCAAACCTGCGACCTCGACTTGTTACCTGACCGAAGCCTGCGTGCGGTTGATGATCCAAAGCGGCGTTTTGCCGGATGGCGCGGTGCAGCTTGTCTCAGGTGGGCTGGGTAACATGCTTGATCTGCTGGATTGTCAGGATGTCGTCAGCTTTACCGGCTCCGCCGATACGGCGTTCAAACTGCGCTCTTCGCCGCATTTGCTGCGTGCTTCGGTACGTTTTGTTGCAGAACAAGACAGCCTGAACGCTTCCGTACTAGGCCCGGACGCAGTACCGGGAACGCCGGAGTTCGATCTGTTTGTCAAAGAAGTGCACCGCGAGATGACCACCAAAGCGGGCCAGAAATGTACAGCAATCCGTCGCATATTCGCCCCTGATGCGCATGTCCAAGCCATCATAGAGGCAATATCGGATCGGCTGGCCAAGACGGTGATTGGCGCGCCTGACCTGAAAACCACTCGAATGGGCGCGCTGGTCTCCACGGCACAAAAGCACGACGTTCTGGCCAAGGCGGCGATCCTTGGGCAAGAGGCCAAACGGGTGTTTGGTGACCCCGATCGTTTTGAGGTGAGCGGCGCGGATGCGGAGCGTGGTGCATTTGTGCCGCCGATGCTCTTTCACTGTGCGGACCCGGATGGGGCAACGCATGTACACGACACCGAGGCGTTTGGCCCCGTGTCGACCGTGATGGGATACAGCGGTCTGGATCACGCCATTGCGCTGCTCAATCGTGGTGGCGGCAGTCTTGTTGCCTCAGTTATCACCCATGATCCGGCAGTTGCGCGCGCGGTCACCCTTGGTGCGGGCGCGTTTCACGGGCGTCTTTACTTCAACAACCGGTCTTCCATGGCGGAAAGCACCGGGCACGGCTCGCCCTTGCCGCATATGGTGCACGGCGGCCCCGGTCGTGCGGGCGGCGGCGAAGAGCTGGGCGGTATTCGTGGTGTGACGCATTACATGCAGCGCAGCGCGATCCAAGGCAGCCCGGACATTTTGACCGCCGTCGCCGATGTCTGGACGCCGGGTGCGACGGAAACCAAAGCGCAGGCGCATCCGTTCACGCAGAAATTCGGCGAACTGGCGGTTGGCGAAACACTCTACACCGATGAGCGGGAAGTGACGCTTGATGATATCGAGACGTTCGCACATTTCACCGGCGATACGTTCTATGCTCACATGGATGAAGAGGCCGCAAAGCGGAACCCGTTCTTCCCGGGCCGGGTCGCTCATGGCTATCTGCTTTTGTCCTTTGCCGCAGGTCTGTTTGTCGAGCCGGACGAAGGGCCGGTTTTGGCCAACACGGGACTTGATGCGTTGCGGTTCATGAAACCGGTTCAGCCAGGCGCCCGGATCAAGGTGCGACTGACCGTCAAAAAGAAAACCCGCCGCACGGATGCTTATGGTGAGGTACGCTGGCACGTAACACTGACCGATCAGGATGACGACGCAGTGGCCGAATACGAGCTGTTGACGATGAACGCATACTGAAAAACCGACAGAACAAGAAAAAAACGCCCGCAAAGGGGCGCTTTGATCAAACAGCCATTGGGCTATTTCAGATGGAGTCTTCGATCCAGCTTTGCAAGGCAGCCTTGGGTTTGGCGCCCGCCATGTTGGATACGACCTGTCCGTCTTTGAAGATGAACAGCGCCGGAATACCACGCACACCCATTTGAGCAGGTGAATTCGGGTTCTCGTCAACGTTCACTTTGACGATTTTGACTTTGCCGTCCATTTCCGACGACAGCTCTTCCAAAGAAGGTCCGATCTGTTTGCATGGACCGCACCATTCGGCCCAGAAATCCACCACGACGGGGATATCGGAATTTTTGACTTCGGCATCGAAAGTTGCGTCGGTGACAGCAAGGGTGGCCATTGTGCTCTCCTGAAAGGCTATGCTTAGGGGGTGAACTTATGTAGCCCTAGGTGCATCGTCAAGATATCGCGTTGATTGCAACGCCTGCGTCACGATATCGTGCGGCAATGCCATCAATTCACCGGTCCGCGTCCAGACGATCGCTGTCTCAATTTGGCGGTCCGGGTAAATCTGTTTGAGAGCGTGCGCATAAGCGCCCATCTGCCGCAAAAGACCAATGGGTGTGTCTTGCGGCTGCTTTGGCACGGTCCGGTTGGTCTTGAAATCCACCGCCAACACGCGATCAGGTTCAATGACCAAACGGTCAATCGCACCTTGTACGACATGCGCGCCCAACCGCGCGGTAACCGCCACCTCGCCCAGCGTGTTGGGCGCAAACAACGGCGCCAATGCCGGTTGCGACAACACGAACTGCGCCTCTTTCGCGGCGTCCTGCGCGCCGGGCTGGTTCACGGACAACCTTTCCATAACGCGGCTCCATTCGCCTTCGGGATGGGCTGCGAGGTGATCCAAGTAAAGATGAACCAAAGACCCGTAAGCCTTCGCCGTTTCTTCGTCTTGACCCTGATCTCCGGGCAATGCCTTTGCACCACCCATATCTGATGGCGCAACGATTTCGCGCGCCTCATTTGCCTCGGGCGCTGGGCTGGAAAAACACGGATCAAGTTGCCCATCTGATTGCGTAGGCAGCTCAGGCTCAACCAAGCTCAGACCCTGCCAATCGCCATATTCCAATCGCTGGCCCTTGCCGTTGGGCATGACATAAGGAAGGGCATTTTCATGGCGCAATGCGTCTTGAACCATTTGATACCAACTGCCCTGATCCTTTGATGAATCCCCGGCTCCGCACACGATCAACCACTTTTCCGCTCGTGTTAGAGCCACATATAGCAAGCGTAACCTTTCTTCCTCCTGGGCGGATTTTTGCAATTCAACGGTATCACGCATCGCATTTGGCATTGCGCCGGAATTGGTCTTCCACACCGGCACTTCGTCGATTTCGATGATCTCATCTTGAACCTTCAAATCCCGTTTTGCTGTGTCTGGCAGAATGACAATCGGGGCCTCCAACCCTTTGGCACCATGGACCGTCATCACACGGATCTGGTCCGAACCCGCATCCACCTGACGCTTGATTTCCAGATCATCGGTCTGCATCCACACCAGAAAACCCGTCAGGCTCGGTACTGCATTTTGTTCGTAGGCCAACGCTTGCGAGAGCAAGGCGTTGATACCATCTTCCGCTTCGGAACCGAGCCGCCCCAAAAGCTTTCGGCGGCCCCCGTGGCGCGTCAGAATGCGCTCAATCAGGTCGTACGGCCGCAAAAAATCAACATTGTCCCGCAAGTCATGCAAAACGGACAGAGTTTCCGGGTACGCGGCTTCCTGTTCGCGCAGCGCCTGCCACAGATGATCCTCTTTGCGGTGATGCGCCAAGGAAAAGAGATCTTGTTCTTGCCATCCAAACAACGGGGATTTCAAAGCGGTCGCCAGCGAAAGACTGTCGTCCGGGACAGCTAGAAATGACAGAACCGCCGCCAGATCGCGAACCGCTAGCTCTGCACCAACTTTGAGCCGATCCGCCCCGGCAATGGGCAGCTCCAGTTTCTTGCAGGCGCGGATGATTTCGGCAAAAAGCTCTGAACGCCGTTGAACAAGGATCAGAAAATCGCCTGCTTTGACCGGGCGCAACACAAGCCCTTGGCCCGGCACTTCGTCAGGTATGCGGTGCTTGTCATCGATCATCGTTTTGATCTGTTTCGCGACCTGACGCGCGAGTGTCACCATATGATGCTGTGGGCTCAACCGGTCGAGAGGGTCAGACCATTTTGTCTCCTCGGCTGCGGTGTCTTTTTCAACAAACGGCCACAGATCGACACGTCCTGGCAGCGTATCCTTGAACGCGACGTGCTTGTTTTCTGACACAAACCCTGCATCTGGCCGGTTATCAAAGAGGCGATTCACCAACCGCAGAATGGCATCGGATGACCGGAACGAATAGGCCAACGCTTCGGATTGAAACTGAAGCCCTGCCCCGGTCAGCTTCGTTTCAAATTCGATCTCCATTTCGTCGAATTCTCGCGGGTCCGCGCCCTGGAACGAATAGATGGACTGCTTTTTGTCACCGACCACAAAAATGGTCCGCAATACATCCGGGCGCGCACCCTGCCCGCTTGAAAACTCTGCTGCGAGTTTGCGAATGACATCCCACTGGGTCGGGCTGGTATCCTGCGCTTCGTCCACCAGAATATGATCAATCCCACCGTCGATGCGGTATAGAACCCAAGCTGCGACTTGTGGATCGGTCAGGAGTTGACGCGCTTTGTGGATCAGATCGTCGAAATCCAGCCAGCCACGCAACTGTTTCTGCTCTTCGTAAATCGGAATGAATCGGGCGGCAAAGCGGTGCAGCGCCAAGGTCTTCTGTGCCGCCGCGGCCGCCAATTCCGCGTTACGGGCATCGGCGACCCGCTCCATCAGATCATGGATATTCTCAACAAGCGGCCCCAACCCGTCTTTTGCCTTTTTGGTCGGTACAGAGCCTGTTTTTGCCTCGGGTTTGAACGCGCCTTCGCTGCGGTAGAGAAAGGCATCTTTGAGTGACAACAGGTCAGCGCCGGTCGGTGCGTCTAGGTTCAAACCTTCCAGCGTCTCCGCCAATTTCACCATTGTCGAAGTGTAGGTCTTTAGAATCTCGCACGCCGCAGGCAGCCAGTCTCGCATCGTCGGGTCAATCACCGTGCGCGGCAGTCGGTTGGGATCGTACCCTTCAGGCAGCCCGAACAATGTGTTGGCATCCTGCTCGGTCAGCGGCGCCTCAAAACCGCTTTTGGCCTGTACCACGGAACGCGTCAGCCCGGCGAAATCTTCGCCGGTGTAATATCGCGCCAAGGCATCAATCACGTCAGCATCTTCGCCACCAGCCATTTGATCCACGATATCTGTGCGCAAAAGATCGGCGGCCCGGTCTTCGATTTCCTTGAACTGCGGGCTGACACCGGCCTCTAGCGGAAACCGCCGCAGCAGTGACGCACAAAATGAATGGATCGTTTGAATTTTCAGGCCGCCCGGCGTCTCGATTGCGCAGGCAAACAGGGTGCGCGCCTTTTTCAGCTTGGCAGGCGACACAACATGGCCCGCCCCAAGATCACGCAAGGAGTCCGTCAGCTTGTCGTCGGGCAACATTGCCCATTCGCCCAACCGCTTGAACAACCGGTTCTGCATCTCTGATGCTGCGGCCTTTGTATAAGTCAGGCACAGAATATGTTGCGGCTCTACCCCTTCCAACAGCAGCCGGGCCACGCGGTCGGTCAAAACGCGGGTCTTGCCTGACCCGGCATTTGCGGCGAGCCATGTCGATACATCTGGTCGCGCGGCGCTGATCTGTGCTCGTGTAGCATCGTTTGGCGGGTTCATTTCAGCGTCTCCGGTGTGGCGTCATCCGTGGCCTCCCACTCACCGAAGCGGGCTAGCTGATCATAATCACTGCCAAAGCGATCCTTTTCCATCATCCGCCGCGACGTAAACCCTTGATCTTCTGACAAATACGCCGTGATCAGCTTGCGCAACTCCCCCAAAACTTCTGCTGCGGGCTCTTCTTCCAGCGGGGCTTCCACCTCTGTCGGCTTACTGCCCAAACCGATGAAAACCGCGGCGGCGACCTGATCCGGCGGAATGCCGGCAAACGCACCTTCTTCGACCATAGCGGTCATGATCAGCAGTTGCTTATCGAATTCCTGTTGCTGCGCCTTGGAGGGCGGCTGCCCGGTTTTGTAGTCATAAATCAGGTAGGCACCGTCGTCTGTGCGGTCGATCCTGTCGGCGCGCGCGGTCAGTGTAAAACCGATATCTGACCACTCCAATTTGCCTTTCGCGGTGTCCTCCAAAGCGACTGGAGCCGAAAACGAACGCCGCGCGGCTTCCTGTGCGATGAACCACTCCGAAATCCGATCAACCTTGGCGAGCCACATTGCGCGCGCCGTCGGCCAAGGAGCTGTTTCAGCCAGTATTGCTCGCGCAACATTCAGCAGGTGATCACGGGTCATCAGCGCAGGATCAGCCGTCACGTCGTTCACAAATCGTTCCATGATCGCGTGAATGACCGTTCCCCTGATCAGCGCATCCGGGCCTTGAACCAAGTCGCCAAGTCTTTGCAGCTTTAGAATGTGCCGGGCGTAAACAGCATAGGGATCGCGGATCAGTGTCTTGATCGTCGTGACCGACAAACGCCTTGGACGGGCCGTGCGCGGTGGTCTGGGCGACGGGCGATGGGCGGGCTTTTCGTAAGGCGCATCTTCAAAAAGCCGCACCTGACCCAGCCAGGCATCACCACGTTCACGCATGTCTGACAGCGCCGCGGGGCCGCCTTGCTGCGGCAGACCCGCCATCAAGTTGCACAAACGGTTCAACCAGCGCGACGCAACGGTTTCCGCATCATCCGATCTGATGGATCGCGTCAACCACACCTCGGGCGCGGCTATGGCTTGTTGATAATCATGCGCCGACAGCCCGATACGCCGTTCGGGCAGCAGCAATCCGACCGAGTTGCGCATCATTCGATTGAGCCATGGGTCAGGCTTGGGTGCTTCCGGCCACGTTCCATCGTTCAGCGCCCCGAGGATGACCAGATCGGCGCCCTGAACACGCGCTTCCAGCGTGCCCCAGATCATGATGTCAGCGCGCGGGGCATCGCGATCACGCACCTCCTCGCCTGCCAGCAAAGCGCCGACCAAATCGGCATAATCAATGGCGGTAAGTGTTCCGCCGTAGTCCGCGTTTTCGGCCAGCGCAGCTATTACCTCGTGCGCCTTTTGACCTGCCTTCTTTTGCCAAAGCTCACCGGCATCCTGTCCGCCAGAGCCTCTGGCAATCTGCTCTGCCAATGTGACGTGACGTGTGACCCAATCCGAGAGGTGCAGCACGTCTTGTGACCAGTGATCGACAACTTTTGATGCAACCCAATCGACCCAAACAGTAATGTTAGGGTCGTTTTTATGATCCTTTGCAACGCGTTCCATGACACGCGCGATCCCGGGTGCATCCGGGTATGGCAGCCCGGTTTTGCGGATCGCAAGTTCCAGCCTTTGTGTGTTCAGCAGGTGGTTATTTCTATCATGCCCGCTGTGGGTCAGCGGGTGCTTGAGCAACGTCAGCAACGCCTCTGCGTCCAGCTTTTTGTGAAACAGGGCCGCCACATGTCGCAGAAACCGTCCCGGCGGCGACAGATGCAGCGGCGTACCGGCGGAATCGTCCGGCAAAATGCCCCATTGATCCAGGGCCGCTGTGACCTGACGGGTCAGCATTCGATCCGGCGTGATCAATGCGGCGGTTTGGCCATCTTCCGCTGCTCGTCGGAGCCTCAAGGCAATCGCGAGCGCCTCCGTTCGCGGCGTTGGTGCCTCGACCAGCGTCAGTTTCTCTGCGGCTTGGTCTATGCGGGTCAACTGCGGCCCGTCGGTCAACCATGCGTCGGTGAAGGGCGCAGGTCGCAATGACAGCGAAACCAGCGCATTGCGCGCATCCGACGGGGCGGGCGCCTCCGACCAGCGGGCCACCTGCCCGCGCTGAACGTTCAGCAGGCGCATCAATTTGAAAAACCGAAACTGGGGGTGATCTTCGGACAGCAGTTCGTTGTCGAGCTGGGACCACACAGAAGCGGGCATTTCAAAATCAAATCCTGGAAGAACGATCGCGCCCTGCGGCAATTGCGCGACGGCCTCCATCAACAACATTGTCGTTCCGCGCGACCCGGTGGACCCGGCGATGATGATCGGGCCGTCTGGGGGTGTTTCTGCCCAATGTTCAGCCAGCAAATGAACCAACTGCCTTTGTCGTGCTTCGACGTCGGGCAAACCGTCCGTTCGATCAATGTAGTTTTGGGCGATCTGAATGAATTTCTGTGCACGGCTCCAGTGACCGGACTGATCGGTCACATCCAACGCAGCGATATCCTGCGCGGTGACGCCCTCGCCCTGCATCTCATCCATCAAGGCGGCAAGGCTATCGGCCAAATCATAGAGCGATGACCGCGCCGCAAGATCTTTTTGTTGCTCCAGCAGCTTGGCGACCAACTCGATCAATTCCAGCCGTCGTCGCAACGCCGGGATTGCGGGCGGCAACGTGATTTGCGGCTCCAGCTTGTCCAACTCCGTGATCAGGCGCATGTTGGGCAGCAACATCGCGCCCTGCTCGGCAAACAAGGCTTTCAATCGGCGCTGCATCCGGCGGGTGTTCACGATCAACGTGACCCGCGCCAGATCTTCAGGCGGACGGCCCTTGAGCCGCTCAAGGAGGCCAGAAACAAGGGCCGCAGGGAAATCAATTCCGGGGGCCAGACCGAACAGGCGCGGATGCTGGGACGGCTCAAACATCGCGGGTTCCAATCATGGCTTCGGCGATGGCGACACCTTCCGGGTGGCCGACGTCGCACCATTGGCCACCGTAACCAAGCCCATAAAGCGTTCCCTTTTGCTCCATCATGCTCCAGATCGCATTTAGCGAGAACACTTGGTCAGAAACAGTCTCTAACAAGTCCGTTTTAATGATTTGTGCGCCACCATACACATATCCACGACCACGGGTCAGCTTGCCGTCTTCGTCCATGCTGAAGTCGCCGTCAGCTTCATACGCCAGTGCAGCTTCAATAGGAACGCACATCAAAAGAGCATCCATCACATCCGGATTCCACGCGTTCTTCAGGGCAGCCAGCGGATTGGGTCCGCTCCAAATAGCATCACTGTTGAGCGAAAAAACCGGTGATTGCCCAAGCTTTTCCAGCGCATTTCGCAGCCCCCCACCGGTGTCCAGGATATCAGGCGTTTCGATCACTGTTGTCACGCCAAGCGGGTTCAAATGCTGCTCCAGCAACTCCGCCTTGTAATGCAGGTTTGCAACGATCCGACGCGGCGAAATGGCTTGGGTCAGGTCCAGTGCATGATCAATCAACGCGCGGCCCGCGACAGGGATCAACGGCTTGGGTCTGTCCTTCGTCAAATGCTTCATCCGCGTGCCATATCCGGCCGCAAACAGCATCACGGCATCTGGAGTGTGTGGCATTGCGTTTTCAGTGTATTGAGGATTTCGGGTGTTGGTGCGGGCAGTTGATCTTTGACCACGGCGGCAACCTGCGACAAAGCAGGATGATCCAGATTGGTTTGAATATGCCCCCAAACGCGTGGAATCAAATCTATGTAATGCGCTTTGCCATCACGCAAACACAGCCTCGCAAAGACGCCCAGAATGCGCAGATTGCGCTGAGCACCCAAAACCGCAAAGGCACTTGGAAATGTGCTGTCTGCGTGCGCCGAACCGGCCATGAAACGCTCAATCATGACACCAACCACGTCGGGGGATACGTCGCGCCGGGCGTCTTGCAGGATCGAGACCAGATCATACGCAGGATGACCCAGCATCGCGTCCTGAAAATCCAACAATCCAACGCGTGCCAAGCCAGTGCGTTCCGGTAACCAAATCAGGTTCTCGGCATGATAATCGCGCTGGATCAGCACTTGGTCCGCGTCGTCCAAAGGGGCGAGTGCGGCGTGCATCGCCTGAGCGAATTCGGACTTGGCCACAGTGTCTACCGAGCCCTTGACGCCCTTTTGATACCAGTCGAACGCCAGTGCCGCCAACGGTGCAGAGACATCAGCCGAATAGTGGTCCAGCTGTGGGGTCGGGTGCCGGTGCAGCTCCAACAAGACGTCAGTTGCGGCCTCGTATATGGAGGTTTCAAGGCTTGGATCGCGTTCAAGGATGCGGGCGTAGATCGTATCGCCCAGATCCTCGATCAGCAAAAACCCCTTGTTAGGGTCTGCTTGGAGAATGCGCGGCGCACTGAGTCCTACGGATAGCAAGTGATCCGCGATGCGTTGAAAGGGACGAACGTCTTCGCCTTTCTCGGCTGGGGCATCCATCAGGACCGCGCGCTCGCCATTTGCTTTTGTCAGCCTGTCATACCGACGGTTGGATGCGTCGCCCGCCAACAGGCGTATGTCCGCGTCGGCCCATCCGGATTGGGCCAAAAACGTTGCTTTTTCGGTCGCGCGGACGTTCATGCGCACCATTCCTTCATGCGGTGGTCCCAGATCGGGTCCGACCAATGCACAGTCAACTCTCGGCTGTCATGATCCGGCCCTTGCGCCAAAGCAATCGTCAACGCGTTGGCGGGCCGAAGATCGCCCAACCTTTCGGGCCATTCCACCAACACAATCGCGGTTTCGAAGGCCTCTGCCAAACCCAGTTCTTCGATCTCGGAAGTCGACCCGATGCGATACAAATCTGTGTGCCAAACAGGGCCGATCTGTGTCTCATAAAGTTGCACGAGGGTGAATGTGGGCGAGGGAACGTCTTCTGGTGTGTGCAGAACGGATTGGATCAGACTGCGGGCGAAATGGGTCTTGCCTGAACCCAGAGTTCCATCCAGCAAGACGCAATCCCCCGGCCGCAGCAATTGTGCGAGCCGGGCCGCAACCTCAGCGGTTTCTTCAGGCGATTGGACATGTTTTGAGCAAGTCTTGGACGGCATGGTGCCACGTTACCCGTGGCGGCATCCACTGCAAGCGGATTACGATGAACGCGGCAGTCTTTGCTTGCGCGGAGCGGATTGCTTGGCGTTCTCCACCTGCGAAAACCGGATAACTGTGGCGCCGGAGGCAACCGGCGAGACCCTGCATTCAAGGCGTTGGCCGGTTTTCATCACCGCTGGCATGTCCCAGATTTCACGGTGACTGTAATCCATAACTGAATCCGTCAAGGCCGCCCAGCGCGCACCGGGCGCGCACAGGCGTTTCCATTCGCGCACGGAATCCGTGATCGTGACGTCGGCAAATGAACTGTCGGGGTCAAGACCCCACAACGAACGATACGCCAGATTGCAGAACGTCAGCACGCCCGTGGATGAAAAGACGACAAGCGCTTCGTCGAATGTGTCCATTAGCGACTGGCCCAGCTCAAGTTCGGCCCGGAAATTGCGGGTCAGCGAAACCTCGGCGCTGATATCTTCGATCAGAAAAGCGATCGCACCATCTGGGTGCGGCCGCCCGTGCACGCGGTAGGTTTGCCCCGTCTCCAATGTCCAGGTTTCCTGATACCGCCCGTCGGTTGCGGCTGCGATCACTTCGGCGATCTCCTGACGCCAGGACCGATAGTTCTTGGGTTCTGGCATCCGGCGATTTTCGCGCAGCCTGTCGAAAAATGACATCAAAGTCGGGCGCGCGCTCAGAAAATCCGCAGGCAAACTGGTCAGATCAATCAGGGCCGGGTTGAACAGGGCCAACTGTCCGTTTCTGTCAAAAATAGCCAAGCCAATGGACAACTGGGCAAAGGTCTTGGCGAGTGTCTGTACGAAATTGCGCTGAGCGGCTTCGGAATTGACCACCGCGTTGACGTCAATGGCATGAAAAACCGTCACGTCCCCGGAATTGACCGCACTGACATCATACCAATTCTTTTTCCCGTCTTCGTCATCCTGCGTAGACACGCGTTTGCGCAGAAAGGGTTCGTCAGTGTTGTCCAGCGTTGGAAAGACAAGCCGGTCGACTTGCGGCGGCGCGTTGTGAAGTTTGATGTAAAGCGCCTCATAGGCTCTATTATGCCATGCGACCTTTCCATCCGCGTTGCGTTGCCAAACCGGATGCGGTGTTGTGTCGCTGGCGCGGCGCAAGTTTTCAAGCTCACGCATATCCACACTCGCCTGATCGTCTGCGAACCCCTCTTGGACATGCACTTCGGTATAGCCACCGTTTTGTGACACGCGCAGCGTCGCCTGATCCTCGGGCTCCACGGCTTCATAGGTCACCGGTCCGGGCACGCTGTCAGGGCTGTCGGGAAAATCCGGAAATCTGTCCAACATCCGTTGACGCAACGCATTCCAGCTGTCCTGTCCCGGAACCAGTCTGTGAAGCCGCAACGCTCTGTCGGACGCGTGGTGCAGCATGTCGTGATCAAACAGGAACGACACCGCGCTGGTTTGAGGAGCTTGCGCCGTCGTGGCACCATTACGCGGCAGTGAAAGCCATGCCAGAATTACGGCGACACTGCCGAGTGATGCTCCAACAATCAAAACAAATTCCCAAATGGGCATAGCACGCCTAACCTACACGGATTTCCAGTATCCATTTTCCGCCCATATGGTTAACGGAGTCTTAACCGTTACCGCCCAAACCATTGCCGCACACAGATTTCATGTGGCAATTGGCCGGTTTTCTCCCATCGCAAATGGCGTTTTGGAATGTGTTGGGTCAATCGCCTTGCGCTTCCACGACACCTCCACGATCGCGCCGACGTAGGTGGTGTTTTGATCCGTAGGCTCATAAGGATCGCCGCCGTTGGCAAAGCTCAACTCGGCGCCCGATCTTTCAAGCAATGTCTTGGCGATGAACAGGCCAAGTCCCATCCCCTCGTACTCGGGGCGACGTTTTTTATCGTCGGGACTGCGGCGTCGGCGCATGAACGGATCGCCGATGCGCCCTAGCAACTGGGGCGGAAACCCGCGACCATCATCCAGAATGCGGAGCGAAATGGTGTCCTCGGTCCAATCAGCTTCGACCCGAACTTGTGATCTGGAAAAATCGACCGCGTTCTGGATCAGATTACGCAGCCCGTGAATGATTTCCGGTTTTCGCAGTATCATTGGCTGCGTCTGCTCATCTCTGAGGTACAGAAAATCAACCACTTTGCCACGGGCCAGATGTGGCTCCGCCGCCTCTTCGACCACTGCCATCAAGGGGGCCTGACGCATGTGCAGATCGTCTTTTCCCGCGCGCCCCATATCGCGCAGAATATCACGGCATCGGTCCGCCTGTTCGCGGATCAGGGCCGCGTCTTCGCGCAGGTCAGGGCGATCTGAAAGCTCTTCGAACAACTCACCACTGGCCAGTTTGATCGTGGCAAGCGGTGTGCCCAACTCATGCGCTGCGGCCGCCACCACACCCCCCAAGTCCGTCAGCTTCTGTTCGCGGGACAGCGCCATTTGCGTCGCGGCAAGCGCATCTGACATCGAGTGTATTTCCGATGTTACGCGCACAGAATAGGCACTAATAAAGACAATTGCGATGATCAGCGCGATCCAGTTGCCGAATACAAACAGGTCCGCAACCTCAAGAATAAACCCCATATCCGTACGCAGCGGGAAGTGAAATTGCGACAGCAGTGTTACCAGAACGATCGCCGTTCCACCCAACAGCATCGTCGAGCGCAAAGACAAAACAGCCGCAGAAATCGTGACCGGGCCCAGCACCAAAAGAGCGAATGGATTGTGCAGTCCTCCCGTCAGAAACAGCAGGAAACTCAGCTGCAAAAGGTCGAACATGACCATCAACATGTTTTCGACTTCGGACAGACGTTTATTCTCGGGAAAGACGAAGATGGCAACGAGATTTGCGATGACCGATGCCCCGATGGCCAGATAGCACAGGCCCAATTCAAGGTTCAGCCCATAGACCAGTTGTGCCACGGTAATCGCCGTCAACTGGCCTACGATCGCAAACCAGCGCAGCAGGATCATGGTGCGCAGGCGAATCCAATTGGCACGCGGATGACCGCTCAGTGGTCGCAGATCGGTTTCGGCCATCACATTCACCAGGTGTTGAGTTGCATCAATGTCGCAGGACGTTAGGTGTGAGACCTGTTAGGTTCAAGCCAGTCACAAAAGGAAAGAGCCAAAGCAAATGCGTATCCTTGCCCCCCTTCTCGCTGTCGCCGTTGCACTCGCAATTGCTGGCACATGGTATATCACACGTGCGCCGCAAAGTGATGATGCCTTTGCGCAGTGTCGTATTGGTCAGGTTGCCGGTGGCGCAGGCTCCATCGGGGGGCCGTTCGAGTTGGTGAATGCCAAAGGCGAAACAGTGACGGATGCGGATGTCATCACCGAGCCGACGATCATCTATTTCGGGTACACGTTTTGCCCGGATGTGTGCCCGCTCGATACCGCGCGAAACGCCGAAGCTGTGGATCTTTTGACGGAACGCGGTATCTCTGTGACGCCGGTTTTCATTTCCATTGATCCCAAACGTGACACACCTGAAGTTGTCGGTGATTTTGCATATAACCTCCATGAGAAGATGATCGGTTTGACAGGCTCTCCGGAACAGGTGCGCAAAGCCAGCCAAGCGTATCGCACCTTTTATCAGGCCCAAGACGGCGATGAGGATTACTACCTCGTGGATCATTCGACCTTCAGCTATCTGGTGCTGCCTGAACATGGGTTTGTCGAGTTTTTCCGCCGCGAAGTGACGCCTGAACAGATGGCGGACACCGTGTCTTGTTTCGTCAAGAACATGTAGAACCAAGGCCAGTGACCGTCAGCATTGTTTGACCTTGTGCAATGTCCGCTACATAACTTTGTGAACCAACAAAGTGACAAGGGTGGAAAATCGAATGGCTGACGCAAAAGAGCTGAACTTGGGGGCTGACGCCACACTGCTGTTGGTTGATGATGATGAACCATTTCTGAGGCGGTTGGCCAAGGCGATGGAAAAGCGCGGGTTCAGTGTTGAAACCGCCGGATCTGTGGCGGCTGGCCGGGCGATTGCAACGGCCCGCCCACCGGCTTACGCCGTGGTGGATCTGCGCCTTGAGGACGGCAATGGTTTGGACGTGGTCGAAGTTCTGCGTGAAAAACGCCCTGACGCGCGCGTCGTTGTTTTGACCGGCTATGGTGCCATTGCGACAGCAGTGGCCGCAGTCAAGATCGGCGCAACGGACTACCTGTCAAAACCCGCAGATGCGACCGACATTATCAATGCGCTTTTGGCGACGGGCGATGATCTGCCGCCCCCGCCGGAAAACCCGATGAGTGCCGACCGCGTCCGGTGGGAGCATATCCAGCGGGTCTATGAGTTGTGTGACCGAAACGTCAGCGAAACAGCGCGTCGCCTGAACATGCACCGGCGGACGTTGCAGCGTATTCTGGCAAAACGGTCGCCGCGCTAGGGCAAATCAGACGTCAAACCGTTTGCTGATCCGGTCCACGATCTGACCGCTCTCAAGACGCACGTCTTCTTCAAATCGGTAATCGCGAAACCCGCGGCTTTGGTAATAGGTCAAGCCACCCTCGTTATCGGCTCGGATGGTCGCGTTGATCCAAACGTACCCAAGGGCTTTAGCCGCTTTCGCCGTCGCATCAAAAAGCATCGATCCGATGCCAAGGCCGGTCTGACCGATCTGCACAAACGTTGCAATATCAGCGGCTATCGGCGGGAGCTTGCTGTTGGGCTCGATCCATTGAAAGCCGCAGACCTGTTCTGTGTCATCCAGCGCCACATGCCACGCCGATTGCGCGGGCGCGTGGCCCATCCATTCTGCGATGTCTTGCCCCGTCACCGGGCGCGTCATTGCTGTCGTGCCACCCTGCGCGATGATCGCGTTGAGGAGTTTGGCCATCGACGGCGTATCCAGCGCCATGGCTGGGCGTACGCGGATCACCCCATCGCCTCCAAAAGCTGCGCATGCCGTGCGGTAAACGCCTCTCTGGTTTCAACGGGTGGGCGCAAAACGATAGAAAGCCCCTGTGTTAGAGACTGGTCTGGCTTGCCAAAGAACTTGTCGGCCTCCCTTTCGGAAAAGCCGGCGATCTGCGTCGCCTCCATCCAGGCGCTGATTTTGTCGGCCTTTTTGATCTGCTTTTTCACGTTCAGAGGCACCTTTGCAGGCAGTCCGAACCGCAAATGAACCGCCGCCTCCAGGCGGTCGTCCAATGCGCCATAGCCCGGGCCGACCGCCGCCTTGACCGGGCTGATCATGTCGCCAATCACGTATTCTGGGGCGTCATGCAGCAGGGCGGCCAACCGCCATTTGACCGGCGCTTTCGGGGCGACCCGACCAAAGATCGTCTCAACGAGCAGCGAGTGTTCAGCCACCGAATAGGCAAAATCACCGTGCGTTTGGCCGTTCCAGCGCGCAACGAACGCTAACCCGTGCGCGATGTCTTCAATCTCTATATCAACCGGCGTGGGATCCAGCAGATCAAGCCGCCTGCCCGATAACATTCTTTGCCATGCACGAGGTTGCTGCGCCATTCTTAAGCTCTTGCCTCAAAGTCTCAGTAAACACCCTGTCGGCGGACACTGACGCGCATTGTTAGAAAGTTCAATAAGTGCTAGGGACGCGCGACTGAATCAGGAGAATTCAAACGTGAGTACTGACTACATCGTAAAAGACATTTCTCTGGCCGCGTACGGCCGCAAGGAACTGGACATCGCCGAGACAGAAATGCCGGGTTTGATGGCGTTGCGCGAAGAATACGGTGAAAGCAAACCGCTAAGCGGCGCGCGAATTGTCGGATCGCTGCACATGACCATCCAGACGGCGGTTCTGATAGAAACGCTTGTGGCCTTGGGCGCCGATGTGCGCTGGGCCTCGTGCAACATTTTCTCGACGCAAGATCACGCTGCAGCGGCTATCGCAGCAGGTGGAACGCCTGTTTTTGCGATCAAGGGCCAAACGCTGGAAGAGCATTGGGATTACCTCGACAAGTCGTTCCTGTTCCCCGAAGGCCCGAACCTGATTTTGGATGATGGCGGCGACGCAACGCTTTACATCCTGCTGGGCGCACGTGCCGAAGCTGGCGAAGAGATCATCGCAGTGCCGTCCTCCGAAGAAGAGGTTGCTATCAAGGCTCAGATCAAAAAGCGGATGGAAGCAACGCCGGGTTGGTTCACCAAGATGCGCGATCAGATCAAAGGCGTGTCCGAAGAGACGACCACAGGTGTGCACCGCCTTTATGAGCTGATGCGCGAGGGCCAGCTGCCCTTCCCGGCGATCAACGTGAACGATTCTGTGACGAAGTCAAAGTTCGACAACAAATATGGCTGCAAAGAATCGCTGGTCGATGGTATCCGGCGCGCAACCGACACGATGATGGCGGGCAAGGTGGCCGTGGTCATGGGTTATGGCGACGTTGGCAAAGGCTCCGCTGCATCGCTTAGCGGCGCGGGCGCACGTGTGAAGGTCACCGAAGTCGATCCGATTTGTGCGTTGCAAGCGGCCATGGATGGCTTCGAAGTGGTGTTGTTGGAAGATGTCGTTGGAACGGCTGACATTTTCATCACCACGACGGGCAACAAGGACGTCATTCGCATCGAACACATGCGCGCGATGAAAGACATGGCGATCGTTGGCAACATCGGCCACTTCGACAACGAAATTCAGGTTGCTGCGCTGAAAAACCACAAATGGACCAACATCAAAGAACAAGTGGACATGATCGAAATGCCAAACGGCAATCGTCTGATCCTGTTGTCTGAGGGCCGTTTGTTGAACCTTGGCAATGCCACAGGTCACCCGTCCTTTGTGATGTCAGCTTCTTTCACCAATCAGGTGTTGGCGCAGATCGAGTTGTGGGAAAACAACGGCAAATATGAGAACGACGTTTACATCCTGCCCAAGCATCTGGATGAAAAAGTGGCGCGTCTGCACCTGGATCGGATCGGCGTAAAGCTGACCCCGCTTGATCCAGAGCAAGCTGCCTACATCGGCGTCAAGCCTGAAGGCCCGTTCAAGCCGGAACACTACCGCTACTGATTAAATGCGTTCTACAAACGAGCCCCGTCGCACACCTTGTACGGCGGGGTTTTTTGTTGCCTGCGTTCAGTCGAAATGCGCGCGCAATGCTTCAATGTCAGTCGCCGCAAGAAACTGATCCACCCACCGCGGCTCGACTAAGCCGTCGAACCGCATGACCACGCGGTGCGACAGTGGCACAGCGACAGCGATGCCGTTGGGGACATCGCGTTGATTGCCAATGGGACGTGAAAACAGGTTCTGACCCGCTGGTTTGGTGCGGTTTGTGCTCTCGATGCCGGCAAACTCAACAATTTCCAACGTCTCACCAGTATCGAGATCTTGCATCTCACGGTTTGCCAAGGCGCTGATCCAACCACTTGCGTCGTCAGCAGCGCCAAGAACTCTACGTTCAGTCAAAAATTGCAGTCGCACAGAGATGAAGCCTCCATCCGGGTGCATGTACATCGCCCTGGTGCGGGTTTTCGACTGCACTCTTTCTTCAATATCGTCGTAGCGATATATCTTCAGGAAAAAGTCGAGATGTCGAAAGCCGGAGTGATCAGCCAAACTTATTTTGTCTGACGGCCATTGTGCATTGATCCGGTCGTTGATGTCTGGCGCTTTGGCATCGGCCTGTGTGACGCGTACCCAGCCTTGGCCGGGGTTGGGCAAAAACTCGATCGGTGTATCGGGCGTAACGTCAGGTCCCGACAGTCGATTCACTAAAGACTGAATGATTCCAGGCTCTTGCGGCTCGAACGGCGTACCCTGAATTGCCGCCGCCGCGCGCTCTGCCGCTTGGCTGGCAAGGCCGGTGGTTTGTTGAACAGTGTAATAAAACAATCCCGCCATAGCCAAGCAGAACACGACCGCAAGGGCCAGCATCATCTTGATCATACCACCGTTGTTGCTCTGGCCTCCGCCATTGCCGCCTCGGTGCGGTGTGCCGCCATTCATGCCACCGCCTCCGCCGCCCATCGCGGGTGCAGGCTGTGCCATCTGCGCGCCGCCGCCGGACTTGGATTCCAACCTTTTCAGGCGTTCTTCGAAACTGGTTTGCCCTGACATGCGTCGCCCCTTGTCGCTGTTCACAAGGCGCAGTCATGCGTGCGTATTCGGGCAGATTTGGGACTGAATTGGCAAATTCCCGTGGCAATTTCGAAGGCAGGTGTTCGCCGACGATGCTGAGCGGGGAAAAACGCACGAAAAATCCCTTTTGTGCAATTGAATATGACACTAGTCTTTTCGTGGGGTCAGGCGTTCTGGCCCACAGTCCAAGGTGGGAGAGTAATTTATGGGCAAACGTGATGAATTGATCGCGCATTATGCGGACGATTTGAAAAACAAATGCGGCATGACGCCGGATATGGATTTGCTGACCAAAGTCACGATCGGCTGCGGTCCAGCTATCTATAATGCGGATGCGTCAACCGTTGCCGGCAGCCAGCCATCGGAGTTGGAGACGGTCAAGGACAACTTTCTCATCAAAAAGCTGGGCCTGAAAGACGGACCAGAGTTGATGGCCGCGATCAACTCGGTAATCGAGACCTATGGCAAATCCGAGCGCAACAAATACCGCGCTGTGGTTTATTACATGCTGACCAAACACTTCGGCAAGGAATCCGTCTACAGCTGAAGCCTGTCAGAATGACCTCAGAAGCGCCTCCTTGGTTAAGGGGGCGTTTCTTTTTTGCACAGGCTTTGAAGTACTTGAAAGTTGAGTTTTTCGCCTCTGTAGGTTAGTTATTCCTTGTCCGGCCAGGAAGGCCAGAACCGAAATTCGAACACGTGTGGTGGCTATGGGAGCACGTGGGGTGAAGAGGGGTTCTGGCGGGGTGCCGGAACCCCTTTTACGTTTTCAGACCAGCATCAATACGGCGGCGATTACAGTGCAGCCTAAGGTGGCATATCCCCCGTCAATCAGTGTCAGCGTGCGTGGTCGGCCAGCAAACCCATAAAACGTGGCAATCCAGGGCGACACGAGAAACAACCCAATGCCAAACCCAGACATGATCCCTTTGCCAAGCGTGTCGATACTACTCAGTTCAAAGACATGCCGCATCATACCGGCCACGAGAATGCAGCCTAAAATACTAGTGATATAGGGGATTGGATCGCTTTGGTTGGCGGGCTTTCCTGCCTCATTGGTCGCGACACCTGACGCGTCCATCCACTTTTGTGCCAAAACGGTATACCAAACAGCGCCAAATCCAAAACCTGCACAACCTGCCAAAACCACGCTGAGATAGCTCATGTTTCATCCTCCCTTGGTGTGCGGGACAGACTGCGTCAATTTTAGACACCTGACCATCCCAAACAGTTTGACCCGTCAAGGGTAGGGGGGTCCGTATCAGTCTCTAACCTCGGCCAATTCGCAGATGATCGCCCATTCCTGCTCAGTCACCGGCTGCACTGATAAACGCGACGTGCGCACCAAGGCCATGTCTGCCAGGCGTGGGTCAGACTTGACCATTTCCAAAGTAACAGGGGCGCCAACCGGCTTGACGGCCTTGATGTCCACACACTCCCAGCGCGGATCGTCTGTTGTGCTGTCCGGATGTGCCTCGGCAATCACTTTGACGATCCCGACAATCGCCTTTTCTTTTTGTGAATGGTAGAAAAAGCCCGCATCACCAACTTTCATTTGACGCATGAAATTGCGGGCCTGGTAGTTGCGCACGCCGTCCCATTCTTCGCCCGCGTCGCCCTTGGCTACCTGATCGTCCCAGCTCCAAGTGGACGGTTCGGATTTGAACAACCAATAAGCCATCAGCCGATAACCCGGTTCCATTGGGTCAGCGTCACCGACTGAAACAGCTCGGCCTTGGCGTAGGGGTCATTGGTCGCCCAATCCTCGGCGGCACTCATATCGGCGACGTCCAGAATGATCATCGACCCGATCATTTTGCCCTCCGCATCCAGAAATGGACCTGCCATATGAACGCAGTCCGAGGCTTTCAAATAGGCCACATGGGCGTCGCGGTTGGCGAGGCGCAGGTCAAGCGCGTTGGTTTTGTCGATGGCGATCAAAGCAACAAGCATTTCATTCTTCCTTGAGTGGGCGTGCGAGCAAGCTCGACATGGCGCTGGTTACATCCAAACGGTTTTCGACCAACGCCGCAACCGACTGCGTGATTGGCATGTCCAGATTGCGGGCGTCGGCCATGGACGCAACCGCCTGCGCTGTCGCGGCTCCTTCGACCGTTACGGATGCGTCGAATTGTTCGCTTCGGCCAATCGACACGCCAAGACGGTAGTTGCGCGACTGCGGGGAGGTGCAGGTCAGGGTCAAATCGCCAAACCCGGAGAGCCCGGAAAGCGTCGCTGGATCTGCACCCATGTCCGCGGCCAGCCGGTTCATTTCCGCAAAACCGCGTGTCATCACCGCAGCGCGCGCGCTTTCACCCAATCCTGCGCCCATCGCCGCGCCACAGGCAATTGCGATCACGTTTTTCAAAGCGCCGCCCAGTTCCGCACCAATAGTGTCTTGTGTGCGGTAGAGCCTTAAAACCCCAGTGGAGAGACTGTTTTGGAGTAATTTCCCGGCTTCCGCATTCCTGCATGCTAACGTCAAAGCGGTCGGCAATCCTTTGGCGATATCTGCTGCAAAGCTTGGTCCAGTCAGGATTGCGGCCGTGGTGCCGGGCAAAACGGATGCAATCACGGATACCGGGCCCAAACCACTATTTCGTTCAAAGCCTTTGCAACATGCAACAAGGGTTTTCCCGGCCAGTATGTCAGAATGGGCGCTGATAAATCCCCGCAGCTTTTGCAGCGGGACCGCGATTAGCACAATCGTAGCATAGTTGATGTCTTGCACATCCGCCGTCACGCGCACCGCATCTGGCAATTTTGGACCCGGCAGGCGTGTGCCATTCTCGCGCGTATTTTGCATGGATCGCGCGTGTTCGGAGTTGTGTGCCCACAGCGTCACAGGGCTGTTTTGCGCCAATGTCATAGCCAAAGCGGTGCCAAATGCACCGGCGCCCATCACGGCGATACTCATGCTTTTGGCCCCTTTTTGCCGCTGCCCAACATTGACGGCTGGTTGGTATCCAATGGCCAACGTGGTCGGGCCGCCAAAGTCAGGTCATCGGGGTGTCGGGTCGGCATCTGTTCAAGTGCTGCATTGGCGATCATAGCTGCATTATCGGTACATAGATGCAGTGGAGGCGCAACAAAGGTCGCATCGAAATCAGCCGAAACAGTCTCTAACCGGGCTCGAATGGCTGCATTGGCCGCAACGCCACCAGCGACGCAAAAGCTTCGTTCTGCGGGTGCCGTGCTCAGGTATTCTTCCAGGGCGCGCGCGGATTTGTTGGCCAGAACATCCACCACGGCAGCCTGAAACCCGGCGCTCAGATCGGCGCGATCTTGTTCAAACAGCCCACCTTGTTCAGCGACAAGCGCATCACGCGCACGCAGCACGGCCGTCTTGAGGCCGGAAAATGACATATCGCAGCTTGCACGATCCAGCAAAGGGCGGGGCAGGGCGAAGCGGGATGCGTCCCCGGTCTTGGCAGCGGCTTCGACAGAAGGCCCTCCGGGTTGCGGCAGACCCAGCAGGCGGGCGGTCTTGTCGAACGCCTCGCCTGGAGCATCGTCAATCGTTCCGCCCAAACGTTGAAAATGGTCCGGGCCATGACACACCAGAAACTGGCAGTGCCCCCCGGAAACAAGCAACATCAAATAGGGATAGGCCACATGATCCGTCAGACGCGGTGTGAGCGCATGACCAGCAAGATGGTTGATCCCATAAAGCGGCTTGCCGGTCGATGCGGACAATCCTTTTGCGCACATCACGCCGGACACAACGCCGCCGATCAATCCGGGGCCGGCAGTCACAGCAATCGCGTCAATCTCATTCAGAGCCATATTCGCCTGTGTTAGAGCCTGCTCGACGCAAATATCCAACTTTTCAGCATGGGCGCGCGCTGCGATTTCGGGGACGACGCCGCCAAAGTCAGCGTGCAGCGCCATTTGATCAAAGACCACAGATGACAGAACGCTGGGCGTGCCGCCCGGGTCAGCGCGCAAGACAGCGGCGGCCGTGTCATCACAGCTGCTCTCAATTCCCAGAATTGTAATGCCTTGGGCCACCATTCCATCCCGTTGCATGACCGTCAGACCGCAGGTAACACCCTAAGCACATGCAAACAATCCTGAGGCGTGGAAATGACTGCTGAGGAGATAAGGCTGATTGCGACGCGTCCGGCAGGGGCCAATGCGCGTTTCATTGAGCGCTTGAACGCCACGGCCCGCGCGGATCTGCATGTGATTGAAAGCCCGCTTCTTGAGATCATTGGTGTTCCGCAAAAGCGGTCCGTGGCCTTTGATGCGGCCGTGTTCACATCCGCAAACGGTGTGCGTTTCGCGCCAAATGGCGAAGGGCAGGTGGCCTACTGCGTGGGAGCGGCGACGGCAGAGGCGGCAAGTGCTGCCGGGTGGACCGCGCAAATCTCAGGGCGGGACGCGGCGTCGTTGGTTGAGGCCCTGCAAGAACTGAAACCAAAAGGCACGCTTGTTCACTTTTGCGGCGTTCATACGCGGGGTGACGTGACGCGACATCTGGGGCAAGCGGGTCTGCAGATCACCGCTGAAACTGTTTATGATCAACGCGAAGCGAGGCTGACTCAGGCCGCCCGCGATGCGCTGGATGCGGACGTTCCGGTGATTGTTCCGCTTTTTTCCCCGCGAACCGCACAAATTTTTGCCGTTCAATCTCGGGCAGTTGCTCCGCTTTATTTGGCCGCTCTCAGCGGCGCTGTAGCTGATGAAACTGCCGAATTGCGCCATTCAGCAATAGAAATTGCGACGACGCCTGATCTCGACGGAATGGTGAGCGCAGTGGAAAAGCTGATCGAGCAGGCGCGCGCGGGTTGAGGGGCTTCGACTGGGGGGGTAAGGTTCGAACGGAGTGCATGGGTTTGACCCAGATTCGAAAAGGTGGACGTGGTGGCGAAGGCAAGCAAATCAAAATCCAAGCGGTACGACAAAGTTGAAGATCTCGTTGATGATCTGAAGGATGCCGCTGATGGCACAGAAAACGGTGAGCTGACCAAAGACGATCAGGTTGCGGAGGCACAGCCCACCGACGAGGCGCAAGTCGACCAAGAACCAGTGACCTCGGAGGAAGGTATTCAGGAACCTGAGGCCGATGACACGGATACTGCGGAAAACAACGATAGAAATGATGCAGAAAACGACGTTGCGCTGGATGAACCGCTCACCGAAGAGCAGTTGAACGATGATACGCTCGCAGCGACCGAACCGGAGGCACAACCAGAACCGGAACCTGTCGAAGTGACAGCACCCCCTGTCACATCCGCGCCGCAAGAGCCGCGCAGCTCAGGCTTCTGGCCGCTGGTTTTTGGCGGTGTCGTAGCGGCAATGCTTGGCTTTATTTTGGGCCGTGCGGATCAGTTTGATGCCTATCTGCCTGCTTCCATGCAGCGCCAGACAGCGGATTTATCGGGCTTGGAAGCACAAATAGACGCGTTGGCGGCGCAAAACCAATCCCTGACCGACGCCATCACGGACTTGCAAAACGTGGAGCCTACCGCCGCACCTGATCCTTTTGACGCAACGCCGCTGGAAGACGAAATCGCGGCTCTGACAGCTCGGATCGACGGGTTAGAAGCGCGTCCTGTGCCAGCGCCGATGGAAAGTGGATCGCCCGAGCTGGAGGCCATGGTTGGCACGATGCAGTCCACGATTTCACAACAGGCAGATGAGATTGCCGCTTTGAAAGAGGGCGTAGCTTCCGTCACCGAAGCGGAACAGAGCATTGCGCGGCGTACTTTGGCGCAGGCCGCTTTGGCGCGGGTTTCTGCGGCCATCGACACGGGTAGTTCCTACGCGCCTGCTTTGGCCGATCTTGAAGCCACTGGCATGATTGACATCCCTGCGTCACTGGCAACACCTGCTAATGATGGGGTCCCGACGCTGGCGTCTCTTACCACGGCCTTTCCGGAGGCGGCGCGCAATGCACTGGCAGCGGTCCGCTCTGAAGAGGCGAGCGCAGGCGGCGTTGATCTGGGTGGGTTCCTGCGGCGTCAGTTGGGTGCGCGCTCGGTCATGCCGCGCGAAGGCGATGATCCCGATGCCGTTTTGTCGCGCGCGGAAGCGGCCCTGAAAACGGGTGATTTGAACACAGCCGTCACCGAGATCGAAACGCTCCCCGAGACTGCAAAAGCAGAATTGGCGGGCTGGTTGGAGCAGGCGCAAACACGCCAAACCGCCCTGGATGCAGCCAATGCGTTGGCTCAAAGCCTGACGACCAACTGAGGAAATTTATATGTTGTGGTCATTGATCAAAATCTTTTTGTACATCGCCGCCGTGGCCGCACTGGCAATGGGTGCGATATACCTTCTGGAAAGCACAGGAGGTATTCAGGTCACCCTGATGGGCAACGAATACACCTTTGGCCCACTACAATCCGCGATCGCTATCGTTGTTCTGATCATCGCGGTTTGGATATTGCTCAAGGTGTTGTCCTTGCTGGTCGCGACTTGGCGTTTCCTCAATGGGGATGAAACGGCGATTTCGCGGTATTTTGATCGCAGCCGGGAACGCAAGGGGCTGCAGGCTCTGTCCGAAGGTTTGATGGCTTTGGCCAGCGGTGAAGGGCGTTTGGCCATGACCAAAGCGGCCAAAGCCGGCAAATATCTGGATCGTCCGGAATTGACGAACCTGCTGACGGCGCAAGCCGCCGAAATGGCAGGAGATCATCGCAAAGCGGAAGAAACGTATCGAAAATTGGTGGAACAAGAGTCCACCCGGTTTGTTGGCGTGCGCGGCATCATGAAACAAAAGCTTGCCGATGGAGATACAGACACGGCGCTGCAACTGGCGGAAAAGGCCTTTGCACTCAAGCCAAAGCATGAGGAAACGCAAGACGTCTTGCTGAAGTTGCAAGCTGGCAAACAGGATTGGAGCGGCGCGCGCAAGACCCTGAGCGCCAAGCTGAAATCCGGCACCTTGCCACGCGATGTTCACAAGCGGCGCGATGCTGTTCTGGCGCTGTCGGAGGCCAAGGGCATCATGGATGATGCCAATAGCATCGAAGCGCGCGAAGCTGCGATTGAAGCCAATCGCATGTCGCCAGATCTGATACCTGCCGCCGTGATGGCCGCGCACAGCTATGTTGAAAAGGGCAAGGCGCGGAATGCGACCCGTATCCTGAAAAAAGCATGGGAAGCGCAGCCGCACCCGGATCTGGCCGCTGCCTTTGCTGCAATTGAACCTGATGAGACACCCTCCGCACGACTGAAACGGTTTACTGCGCTCAGCCGGATCCAACCAGAGCACCCCGAAACCAAGATGCTGATGTCCGAGCTGCACATCGCCAATGAAGATTTCCCCGAAGCGCGCCGCGCGCTGGGCGATTTGGTCGAATCGGACCCCACCGCACGGTCCGTCACGCTGATGGCGGCGATCGAGCGCGGTGAAGGCGCCTCCGACACCGTCGTGCGTGGATGGTTGGCCAAAGCACTGTCAGTCTCGCGCGGGCCGCAGTGGATCTGTGGCAATTGCCAACACATCCATGCTGAGTGGGTACCGGTTTGCGAAAACTGCCAGAGCTTCGATACGTTGGCGTGGAAAACACCGCCGCTTTCAGAGGTTGCAATGCCGGGCGGTGTGCAGATGCTGCCACTGATCGTCGGCGCGTTGGAGGACAAGCCAGAGCCGGTCGCGGAAGAGACCGTATTCACGCCCGACGATGCGTCAGCCGAACCCGACACAGACGTCGATGTGATCGAAGACGTTGAACTGGTCAGCGACGATGATACCACAGCCAAGGATGTGCCCGAGAAAACCAAGGTTGATTGATCAGCGCCCCTTGACCTTCCAGTAACTGGAACCCCTATGTAAAGGGGCAAAGCCAGACTGGAGCCCCGTATCATGACGCGCCTGACCTTGAGTGTAGACAAAATGTCTTGCGCCTCCTGCGTGGGGAGGGTGGAACGGGTGTTGTCCGCCTTGCCGGGCATAAAGGATGTGGTGGTCAACCTTGCTGACGATAGCGCAAGCTTGACCCTCGCGGATCCGGCGACAGCGGATCAAGTGATCGAAACACTGGGGCAGGCGGGATACCCTGCGCGGGTGTCGACGCTGCGGCTTGGCATTGAGGGCATGTCTTGCGGGTCCTGCGTTGGTCGCGTTGAAAAGGCTTTGACCAATGTGCCCGGCGTCGAGACCGCAGCGGTCAATCTGGCCACGGAAACTGCGACAGTCCGCTATTTTGAAAGGGCTGTCGCGCCGTCGCAGATTATCGCGGCCACACGGGCGGCAGGTTACCCGTCGCACAGTCTGCAAGACGGAACTGACGATCAGCCCGATCGTAAGACCAAAGAAGCGGACGTCCTGCGCCAAAAAACGATCATAGCAGCCATTCTGACGCTGCCGGTGTTCGTGATGGAGATGGGCGGGCATCTGTATCCGCCCTTCCATCACTGGATCATGGCCAGCATCGGACAACAAACCAGTTGGGTCATTCAGGCTGTTTTGACCACGTTGGTGTTGGCCGGACCGGGCCGGGAATTCTACCAAAATGGCCTACCCGCATTGCTGCGACGTGCCCCGGACATGAACAGCCTTGTCGCCGTCGGTACGCTTGCGGCTTATCTCTATTCAATGGTGGCTCTGCTGGTGCCCGGTGTGCTGCCCGGTGGGTCGCGCGTCGTCTATTTCGAAGCAGCAGCGGTGATTGTCGTTCTGATTCTGCTGGGTCGGTCGCTTGAAGCGCGCGCCAAAGGGCGCACCGGGGCCGCGATCAAAGCGCTGATCGGGCTGCAACCCAAAACCGCGCGGGTCGAACGTGATGGCCAGATCATGGAGGTCCACCTTTCTGAGATTGCAGTCGGCGATGCGGTGTTGATCCGCCCCGGAGATCGCATCCCGGTCGATGGCGTAATCCATGTCGGGTCCAGCCACATTGATGAAAGCATGATCACCGGGGAACCCATTCCCGTTGACAAAGCCGAGGGTGACACCGTGACGGGCGGCACGGTCAACGGGCTGGGCAGCCTGACCGTGACAGCCACGCAAGTCGGGGCGGATACAGTTTTGGCAGGGATCGTGCGCATGGTTCAGGAGGCGCAGGGCGCCAAACTGCCCATACAGGGCCTTGTCGATCGCATCACCCTTTGGTTTGTGCCCGCCGTTCTGGCGCTGTCGGTGGTGACGGTGCTGGCATGGCTGACGTTTGGGTCCGCGGCCACATTGCCCTTTGCGCTGGTGGCGGGCGTATCTGTACTGATCATCGCCTGCCCCTGCGCGATGGGATTGGCGACGCCCACGTCCATTATGGTTGGTACGGGCCGTGCGGCGGAAATGGGTGTGCTGTTCCGAAAGGGCGACGCGCTCCAATCTTTGGCAGAGGTTGACGTGATCGCGTTCGACAAAACGGGCACGCTGACTGAAGGCAAACCGCAATTGACAGGGTTTGAGGTGGCCAAAGGCTTCGACAAAAACAATTTGCTGCAACAGATCGCCGCCGTGGAATCGCAGTCCGAACACCCCGTGGCGCGCGCGATCGTTGCAGCCGCAGCCGATGATTTGCCCAAGGTCACCGGCGTTACGGCATTGGATGGCTTGGGCATCGCGGGGCAAGTCGAAGGGCGGAATTTCGTGATCGGTTCGGACAGGCTCATGCGCGATCAAGGCGTTGATATAACTGCACTTGAGGACGGTGCGTCCGAATGGATGGATCAGGGTCACACAGTGTTCTTTGCTGCTGTAGATGGGCAAGCGGCCGCCCGGATCGGCGTGTCTGATCCGGTCAAATCCAACGCCAAACACGTCATCGCGGGGATAAAAGCCGCGGGGATAAAAGTCGTTATGATCACAGGTGACAAAACTCAAACGGCGCAGGCGATTGCTGACCAGATCGGTGTGGATCACGTCGTGGCCGAGGTGCTGCCCGAGGGCAAAGTCGAGGCGCTGGCCGCCTTGGGGCAAGGTCGGACGGCTTTTGTCGGGGATGGCATCAACGACGCGCCGGTCTTGGCAAGGGCCGATGTCGGTATCGCCATTGGCACCGGCACGGACATTGCCATCGAAGCGGCAGACGTGGTGCTGATGTCCGGCGATCTGCAAGGTGTCGCCACAGCGTTTGAGGTGTCACGCCGCACCATGCGAAACATTCGCCAAAACCTTTTCTGGGCGTTCGGATACAATGTCGCCCTGATCCCGGTCGCGGCGGGCGCGCTATATCCAACATTTGGGCTGTTGTTGTCGCCAATGTTGGCGGCGGGCGCCATGGCGCTGAGCAGTGTGTTCGTCTTGTCCAATGCGTTGCGGCTGCGCGGCATGAAAGGAGTCTCCGCATGAATATCTCGCAAGTGTCGGAACGTGCGGGCCTGCCCGCCAAAACGATCCGGTATTATGAAGAGATCGGCATGATCAAACCCGCCCGAGGTGCCAATGGATACCGCAGCTTTTCGCAGGACGATCTGCACCGGTTGGCCTTTATCGGGCGTGCGCGCTCGCTTGGGTTCGGAATCGAGGACTGCCGTGGCCTGCTGGCGCTTTACAATGACCGTGATCGCGCCAGTGCCGATGTCAAGGCCATCGCACAGACCCATCTGTCCGAAATCGACCGCAAGCTGACCGAGTTGACGGAAATGCGCAAAACACTGGCGCATCTCGTGTCGGCCTGTGCGGGCAACGACAGACCGGATTGCCCGATCTTGCAGGATTTGGCCGGGCCCGCTTAATCCATGTGCGCCACCAAGGAGACCGGAATGGAACTTCCTGACTTTATCACGACCATGCCATCGCTTGATCTGCCTTTTCCGCCGGACATGGTCAAAACCCATGCCATTCGGTCGGACAGTGGGCTGATGGTCATCTTTGAAATGTTGCAGGACGTGACTTTGCCGCCGCACGCCCACAAGGGTCAGTGGGGCACCGTTTTGCAAGGTCGCCTCACGCTGACGATGAACGGATGAAACCCGAACATACCGCCCCGGCGAAAGCTACAATATCCCCTCAGGCGTCGAACATTCGGCCAGTGCGCCTGCCGGCACCAAAGTCATTGATATATTTGAAGAACCTGACCGCTATCCGTTCAAGTGACGGATCAGAAATCCAGGTTCTCCACGTTCAAGGCGTTTTGCTGGATGAACTCACGCCGCGGCTCGACCACATCGCCCATCAGCTTGGTGAACAGGTCATCTGCCTCGGCCATATCGTTGACCTTGACCTGCAACAGCGTACGCGCATCCGGGTCCAGCGTGGTTTCCCAAAGCTGATCGGGGTTCATTTCGCCCAAGCCCTTGTAGCGTTGCAGGGACAGCCCTTTTTCGCCTTCTTGCAAAATGGCATTCAACAAATCCATCGGCCCGTAAATCATCTGGGTCCGGTCCTTGCGCACCAAAGTCGCCGGCAGGTTGTACACGTCCTGCAAATGCTGCGTGAACGAACCGGTGCGTTTCGCGTCACCGCCACGCATCACACGGCCATCAAGCGTGCGGACCTCTTCAACGCCGCGCAGAATACGCGCCAGACGGATGCCGTGGTCCTGTGTGATCCGACCCTGCCAGCCCTTTTCGTACTCCAATGCGATCAGGTTCAGCCGTTCCGCGACCTTGTCTGCCACCCCTTGCAGGTCCGCATCGACCGCACCGGGCGCAAAAGCTCCTGCAATGGCGGCCTGTTCCAGAATGTGACGCGGGTAATGGGTCGGGAACGCGTCCAAAACGCGGCGCATCTGGCGCGCCATATCCACGACGCGCGACAAGTCAGCGCCTGCAATCTCTTCGCCGTTGCCCTGTTTGAGCATGGCGCCGTCGATGCCCTGCGCGATCAGGTATTCTTCCATCGCGGCTTCGTCCTTGAGGTACACCTCGGATTTGCCGCGGCTGACTTTATACAGCGGCGGTTGCGCGATATAGAGGTGCCCGTTTTCGATCAGCTGAGGCATCTGGCGGTAAAAGAACGTCAGCAAAAGCGTGCGAATGTGCGCCCCGTCCACGTCCGCGTCCGTCATGATGACGATCTTGTGGTAGCGCAGCTTTGAGATGTCGAATTCGTCGCGCCCAATCCCGGTGCCCAGCGCCATTACCAGGTTGCCGATTTCCTGACTGCCCAGCATCCGGTCAAACCGCGCCCGCTCTACGTTCAGGATCTTGCCCTTGAGCGGCAGGATGGCCTGTGTCTGACGGTCGCGCCCGGTTTGTGCAGATCCTCCGGCGCTGTCACCCTCCACCAGAAAGACCTCGGTCTTGGAGGGGTCTTTTTCGGAGCAATCCTTGAGCTTCCCGGCAAGGAAATTCACATCCATTGCCGTTTTGCGGCGGGTCAGATCGCGGGCTTTGCGGGCCGCTTCACGGGCGTGGGCAGCCTCGATGATCTTGCTGACCACGATCCGTGCTTCATTGGGGTTCTCTTCGAACCACTCTGCCAGCTTTTCGTTGACCAGCCCTTCGACGGCCGGGCGCACTTCGGAGCTGACCAATTTATCCTTGGTCTGGGAGCTGAATTTCGGGTCCGGCACTTTCACCGACAACACGCAGGTCAAACCTTCGCGGGCGTCGTCACCGGTAAAGCTGACTTTCTCCCGTTTGGCGATGCCGGAAGACTGTGCGTAGTTGTTGATCGTCCGCGTCAGCGCACCACGAAAGCCCGCCATGTGTGTCCCGCCATCACGTTGTGGGATGTTGTTGGTAAAGGGCAGTACGTTTTCGTGATAACTGTCGTTCCACCACATCGCCACTTCAACACCGATGTCGTCCTTTTCACCGGTGATGAAAATCGGCTCAGGCATGACAGAAGACTTGTGACGGTCCAGGTATTTGACGAATTCCTTGACGCCACCTTCATAGAAAAGCTCGGATTTCAGCGGCTCTGCGGGGCGTTCATCAATCAGAATGATCCGCACACCGGAATTGAGGAACGCCAACTCGCGCAGCCGCTTTTCCAAAGTCTCGAACGAATACTCGAGGTTGGAAAACGTGTCTGTCGACGCCATGAAGCGCACTTCGGTGCCTGTTCGGTCGGTCGGTCCGACCACTTTCAAATGGTCAACGGTGAAGCCGCCCTCGAACCGCGCAATGTGTTCCTTGCCTTCACGCCAGATCCGCAATTCCAACCAGTCCGAAAGCGCGTTCACCACCGACACACCAACGCCGTGCAGACCACCCGAAACCTTGTAGGAATTGCTGTCGAACTTCCCGCCGGCGTGCAGTTGGGTCATGATGACCTCGGCCGCCGAAACGCCCTCTTCTTCGTGTATCCCGACCGGGATTCCACGACCGTTATCGCTCACAGACACAGATGAATCGTCGTGGATCGTGACCGTGACAGCGTCCGCATGGCCCGCCAACGCTTCGTCAATCCCGTTGTCCACGACCTCATAGACCATGTGGTGCAGACCCGACCCATCATCGGTGTCACCGATGTACATCCCAGGACGTTTGCGAACGGCCTCTAACCCTTTGAGAACCTTGATAGAACTTGCGCCGTATTCTTCGGGCGTCTGCTCAGCTTCGGACATGCCGTATCACCTTGTTATTTTCGTTATTTTATAGTGTTTTCCGTGCGGAATGTCACGCTTGGACCACAATATTTTGTGTCATCACAACGCTGCGTCCCCAACCTGCATCAGGCACGTCGTTCGGTTGTAGATGCGCTCTGACCAAGACGCTCAGATTGCCCCAAAAAACCAACGCCCTGAGCACCTGCCAATGGAGGTCTTCGTTAATCGGATTTTTGATCTGTACGCAGCGAGCGACTTGGACAATACTCCGCACTGTTTCATACGGGTTGAAGTTGGAGATTATGGTGGCAATTTGGAAACGCAGCATCGGCCCATTGGCCGCCACGGCACTGACAGTATGCGCAGGGGCAGTGTCCGCACAATCAACCGGCAGCTGCGTGGCCGCCAATCAGGAATTTCAGCTCGGGTTTTCTCTCAAAACTAGCGGCAATCAGGTTCAGTGCCAGTTGGTCGGCGACACACCGCAATGGATCAAGAAGGTTGATGATGTTCCGATTGTGACCCTGTGTCTGTCCAGCAATTCGTTCTACTCGGTTGGTGCACTGCTCAGCGTCGATGGGCGTTTCATCCGCTGCAACACCGCCGGCACATGGGAAGTCGAGTGACCTTCAAACCGGTCTGACGTCCGACACCCCCTCGCTATCCGTCACCTGAAGATACTGGGCCCGCGCGCCTAATGTATCAAACAACTCCGGGTCGGTTCCCGTCATCCAAGCCTGCGCACCCAAAGCGCAAATCTCATCATACAGCGCGGCCCGGCGCTCCGCATCCAAATGCGCCGCAACCTCGTCCAGCAGCAGCAGCGGGGGCGCTCCAAAATCGCGTGCCAACGCCCGCGCATTGGCCAGAATAAGCGATACCAGAAGCGCCTTCTGCTCGCCGGTAGAACAATCTCTGGCAGGAATGTCCTTGGCTGCATAAACGCCAAGCAGATCGCTCCGATGCGGCCCGATCAAACTGCGCCCCGCAACCAGATCGCGCGCGCGGCTCTCCGCCAATGCCGCCAACAGCGCATCGGCATCGGTGGGCATCTCCTCGGAGTTCTCCAAGCTCAAACTCGCCGTCGGAAAGGCAGTCGCGGCGCTGTCCTGCGCATCAGCTAGCTGTGCCAAAGCTGAAACCCGGTTGGCATGGATGGCAGCACCCGCTTGCGCCATTTGCCCTTCAAGCGCCCGGTACCACGTGGGATCCCGCACCATGTCTTTCAGTAACCTGTTACGTTCCCGCATAGCGCGGTCATATGCCAACGACACCTCAGCATGCCCAGGCTCAAAACTCAATGTCATGCGGTCCAGAAACCGTCGCCGCCCATCAGCCCCCTCGATCCACAATCGATCCATCGATGGCACCAACCAAAGCACGCGCGCAATGCGCCCTAATGCGGTCTGTGCGGCTGCCTTGCCATCAATGCGGGTCTGACGTGCCGCACCTGCCTCCGACCAGATGTCCACCTCATGCACCTGATGTAGCGAATGCAAATGCGCGGCCACCTTCCAACCAACCGCTTCTGGCCGCCGCGTCATCTCCAACGCACTGGCACGGCGCAACCCACGGCCCGGCGACATCAAAGAAACAGCTTCCAGAATATTCGTCTTACCGGCGCCATTTGGCCCGAAGATCGCGACCGGCCGCGCATCCACCTCGAGCTGCGCAAGCTTATGAGAGCGAAAATGCGAAAGGCGCAAAGATGACAAATACAGTCCCATCGCGCCCTTCATTGTTCAGGAAATATGCCCGCCGGAGGCAAAAGTTACTCAGACGCGCATCGGCATGACAACATAGACCGCCGATTGATCGTTGCCTTCACGCATCAGCGTCGGATCACCCGACGAATTGAACAGAAACACCGCATTTTCACGATCAACCTGGCTCGCGATCTCCAACAGATATTTCGCGTTGAACCCGATCTCCAGACGTTCGTCGTTGTAGGCCACGGCAAGCTCTTCTTCCGCCGCACCACTGTCTGGCGCATTCACGGACAAGACCAAACGATCTTCATCCAGCTGCAACTTCACCGCGCGTGACCGCTCGGAACTCACGGTTGCAACGCGGTCTACTGCGCGTGCAAAATCAGAGGCATCCACTTCCATCTTGCGCGTGTTCCCTTGTGGGATAACCCGCGTATAATCCGGGAATGTACCGTCGATCACCTTGGACGTCAGCGTGATATCAGGCGTGGCAAACCGCACCTTCGTCTCGGAGACAGACACCGCGATCTTCATGTCGTCATCGTCCAGCAGTTTGCGCAATTCGCCTACGGTTTTGCGCGGGACAATCACACCGGGCATGTCGGATGCCCCCTCTGGCAGATCGGCGTCAATCCGCGCCAGCCGGTGACCGTCCGTGGCCACGCAACGCAACACCTTGCCGCCATCCGCATCGGACACGTGCATGTACACGCCGTTCAGGTAATACCGCGTCTCTTCGGTCGATATCGCGAATTTCGATTTGTCGAACAGACGCCGCAGCATCGGTGCCGGCGCTGAAAAATTCGATTGATACTCTGACGACGCCATCACTGGGAAATCTTCTTTTGGCAAGGTGGCCAGCGAGAAGTTGGACCGCCCCGCCTCAACCGTCAGCCGACCCGTTGCGCTGTCTGCGGTCAGCGTTACCAACGCGCCATCTGGCAGCTTGCGCACGATCTCGTGCAGCGTCGTGGCCGACACCGTTGTGGCGCCAGCGCGCTCGACCTGTGCGGGGGCCTTGTCGACAACCTCGATATCCAGATCTGTCGCGCGAAAGGACACATCCGACCCTTCGGCTTCGATCAGAACATTGGCCAGAATAGGGATCGTGTTGCGCCGTTCAACGACAGACTGGGCTTGGGCCACGGCCTTCAAAAGGGCGGCGCGTTCAATGCTGAGCTTCATGTTCCCTCATCCTTACCGGTCCTCCGGGAGGGGCAAACTACCCTATACCGGTGGCATCACAAGTCTTTTCTTGATTTCTCCGCCGTATTGCAGGGGCCGTCAAGGCCACCACAGCATTGCGTGACGAATTCAACCGTGTCAGCCTGTGTTCAAAGAGAGGGCGATGAAATGGCAATCACGCAAGCGCAGGCCAAACAGGCCGCCGAACAATACCGCGAAGAAGGGTATGCACTCATCCCGCAATTCATCGACGGCGACCTTCTGCAAAACCTGCGCACTGAGACGGACGCAATGTACACCGAAGGGCTCAAACATCATTCAACGTTCCGGCATGGCAATCTGGCCTTCGAAATCTTGCCCGAAGCACAGTTTGGCAAACGTTATGTGATCCAAGCGTATTGGATGGCATGGGTGTCCAAATTTTTCGAAGAGTTCCGCCGCTCCGAACCCTACCGCATTTTGCTCGACCCGATCCTAGGCCCGGACGTCAAGCAAGTGGCGCAGCAAATCCATTGGAAGCCCCCTGGTGCGGGTTTGACCGGATATCGGTTTCATCAGGATCTGCGCTTTCGTGAGGCCAAAGATGCCTTTCGCGACATTGACACGTCCAGCGTGACCTGCGGCTTGGCCGTTGATCCATCCACCCGAGAAAACGGCTGTTTGCAGATCGTGCCCGGATCCCACAAACGCGGTTATCTGGGACTGGCCGAAGACGGTGACACCATCATGAAAGGCCTCACTGCCGAAGAAGAGCTGCGCGCCCATGACATCAGCCCAGATGACATCGTCTGGCTGGAGATGGAGCCGGGCGATCTCGCGCTTTGGGGCCTGCTCACGGTACATGGCTCACTGCCCAACACCTCGGACCATGACCGTGCTTTTCAACTGTCGTCCTACGTCAAGGCCGACACGACAGAGCGAGGCGAATGGGTGTTCCGGGATGGGCAATCCATTCCGCTTGGCCCCACTCCTCAACTGTGCAAATACGAGGCGCTGCATGAAAATCCCGACCCGCATTATGTCGACGACAAATGGTACGCCTGAACGTCGTCAGCTGCGCATCCGGCTGAAATCCGAATCGTAGGGTCCTGGCGCAATCACTTCGCAGGCAACCTGCTCACCACACAGATCCATTTCCATACGGGTGCCGATGTTTGCTTGATCCGCGTCCACAAACGCATAGGCGAGGTTTTTGCCCAGTCGGTGCCCCCAATCGCCTGAAGTGACGGTGCCGACCACCGCGCCATCTTGCATTAGTGACGCGCCGCCAAGAGCAGGTGTTTGGGTTGATGCGACATCCAGTGTTACCAGCTTTTTCTTTGGCCCCTCGGTGTGGCGCTTGACCAGCGCGTCCTTTCCGACGAACTGATCCTTATCAAGCTTTACGAACCGATCCAGACCTGTCTCAAAGGGGTCAAACTCGGTGATCAGATCAGCCTTCCAGTGCAGGAAGCCTTTTTCCATCCGCATCGATTCCACGGCACGCGCCCCAAAAAGACCCATTCCGTAAGCCGCACCAGCCTCCCGCAACGCCAACCACGCAGCATAAAGCGACGCGTTCGGCACGTGAATCTCATACGCCAGTTCACCGGAAAAGCTGACGCCCATGACCGTCGCCGGAGCAAACCCAATAAAGCATTCGCGCACGCTGAGCCACGGGAACGCCTCTTTCGACCAATCGCCCCGCGCGCAGGCTGACAATACGGCGCGCGCATTCGGCCCGGCCAGCACCAAGATCGTCTGATCATTGGTCAGGCTACGGATTTGGACGTCTTCACCTGCATCCAAGTGCTGCACCAGCCAGTCCATATCATGATACTCGCTCGCAGCGGCAGAGCCGTACCAAACCCGGTCCGGACCACGGTCAGACGCAGGAATATTGGCAACTGTCGCCTCGCCCTTGATCATCCCGAAATCATTCAGCAAATAACCCAGCCCGACCCGACCTGCGCGTTTGGTCACTGACCCGCAGAACATCCGATCCAGAAACCTGTGACGGTCCGCGCCGGTAATCTCGAACCGATTGAACCCGTTCACTTCACACAGGCCCACATTGGTCTGAACGTTTTTTACCTCCGCCGCGATCAGGTCGAACGCCTCGTCGAAATCGAAGCCCAGTGTGGGGTGAAAATCGGGCGTAGGCTTGAAATAGTCGACCCGCTCCCAGCCATTCACCACGGTAAATTCAGCCCCTTCCGCAGCCATGATCGGGGTTAGAGGCGTTGTCTTGGCTGGACGGCCCGCAGGGCGATGCTCGTGTGGAAAGTGGAAACGAAACTCGTTTTGATAATCCTCGATCGCCTTGAGGGACGTCAGCTCGACGTTGGTATGTCCCGTGAACCGTCGCGGGTCGATGCACCACGTGTCGTAACAGGCCTCGCCATGCACGATCTGTTGCGCCAACAGCCAACCATGCCCGCCGCCTTCACCAAGCCCGGCGCGCAGCCCGATGATGCAGAACGCATTGCGCTTGCCAGGGATCGGTCCGACCAGCGGCGCACCGTCGATCGTATAGGTGATCGGACCATTCACCACCGTATGTATGCCAACCTCCATCAGCGCCGGCATCCGCTCAAATGCGCCTTCCAGCACGTCCGTCACCCGGTCGAGATCGTCAGGGCAGAGCGCGTTCACAAAGTTCGGATCAATCCCGTCCATGCCCCAAGGTTTGCAGTCCTGTTCGTAAAACCCAAGTAGCAAACCGTTCTTTTCCTGACGGCAATAGTAATCTGAGATCGGACAGCGCAGCAGCGGCATCCGGTGACCTGCATCCTTTATGGCGGGGATGTCTTCGGTCAGAAAATACTGGTGCTCCATCGACGCCACGGGGTGATGCACGCCCATCATCGCGCCGACTTCATTGACCCGGTAGCCGCCCGCATTCACCACGACATCGCAATCAATATCGCCGTGCTCGGTGTGCACAGTCCAGGTGTCATCTTTGTGCTGCGTCAGCCCGGTCACCGGCGTGTTGCGATAAACCTCGGCGCCCGCGTTGCGCGCCCGCCGTGCCAGCGCCTGACACAATTGTGCAGGGTCAATGTCACCATCCAACGGATCCCACAATCCGCCGATCATGTTCTCGGTCGCGATCAGAGGGTGGCGCCGCGCGCATTCTTCCGCATCAATCACCTCGAAATGTACGTCCATGCCCCGCGCCATAGATGCAAAATGGCGATACCCCTGCATCTGCGCTTCGGTGTTGGCCAGACGAATTCCACCATCGCCGTGGTGGTAATTGATCGGATATTCAGGGTCATCCGCAAGTTCTTTGTACAGGTTGATGGAATGGGTTTTCAGACCGACCATCGTCTGGTTCATGCCAAAATTCGTAACCTGTGCTGCCGAGTGCCACGTCGTGCCCGAGGTCAGCTCGTTGCGCTCCACCAACACGACATCGCTCCAGCCTTCTTGAGTCAGGTGATACAGTGTCGAGCAGCCCGCAATGCCGCCACCGATGACCACGGCTTTTGTTCTGGATTTCATGATGTCAGACTCCTCTCGTTGGATGACGATTTTTGCCGCGCGCAGGGCCATCTATGCAATACAGCATTCTTATATCCTGAAATTCCGTAGCTATAGTTCGAAATAACAGGAATGCATTCTCCGCTTTTGCCTGTGTTGATGGGGGCGGCTTAGAGTGTTCTTCAGCACACAGCACCAAGGGCACGTCATGAGCAGAAGCCGAAGCACAAAACGCGGACGCGAGGCGCGGTTGGCCTTGCGCGCGGCAAAGCCCATCGTCGACCCGTGTCCGCCAGGTCAAAAGGGCGGTGCCTATAAACCACTCAGCGACAGCGATCTCGCTCGCATCTATGATACCGCGCTACGCCTGCTGGAGACGCTTGGCATGGGCGAAGTCCCTGAACGTCTGCGCGCCGATTTGATGGCAGCCGGTGCCGTGACGGGGCAGGGTGACAGGCTTTGTCTACCCCGCACCATGGTTGAACAGGCCATCTCCGTTTCGGCGAAACAGTTCGTCCTGCATGGCCGCGAGGCGCACCGCTCTATCGAAGTGGGCGGCGATCGCGTCTACTTTGGCACGGGCGGTGCGGCGGTGCAGACACTTGATATGGGCACGGGTCTCTACCGCCCCTCAACGCTGGTGGATCTGCATGATTTCACACGCCTGCAAGACACCCTTGCCAATGTCAGTTGGTTCACGCGCTGTTGTATCGCCACCGACGTGCCTGACACTTTCGATCTTGATGTGAACACCGCCTACGCGCTCATCCGCAACACGACCAAACCAACCGCGACGGCATTCACCGTGGCGGATCACGTCGCACCCATCGCCAAAATGCTGGATGTCGCAGCCGGTGGTCCGGGTGCGTTTGCCCAGCGTCCCTTCATGAAAGCGCACATCAGCCCGGTGATTTCGCCCATGCGGTTCGGCGAAGATGCGGTCGATGTCGTCTATGAATGCATCGCCCACAACATTCCCATGTCTTGCATCACGGCGGCACAGGCAGGGGCCACCGCGCCCGCAACGCTGGCTGGATTTCTGGCGCAATCGCTGGCCGAAACGCTGGCAAGCCTCGTGATGGTCAACGTGATCAAACCCGGGTTTCCGATGGTCTTTTCGAACTGGCCGCTGGTCATTGATCTGCGCACCGGCGCATTTTCCGGCGGCAGCGGGGAAACGGCGGTTCTGAATGCGGCTTCGGCACAGTTGTCCAATTGGTTGGGCCTGCCGTCCGGCGTGGCTTGCTCCATGACGGATGCCAAAGCGATTGACGCACAATACGGTATGGAAAAAGGTATCACGTCCTTTGCGGCCGCCGCCGCGGGGGGCAACTTGATTTACGAAAGCTCCGGCATGACTGCATCTCTCTTGGGGGCGAGTTTTGAGGCATTTGTGCTGGATGATGAAATGCACTCGCACACCTACCGTGCTCTGCGCGGCGTAGAGGTGAACGAAGACAACCTTGGCTTTGATGCGATCTGCGCCGCTGTTCTGGGCGATGGCCATTTCCTGGGCGGAGCGCACACCCTTGCCGCGATGGAGCGGGATTACTTCTATCCAAATCTTGCGGATCGGGATGAGCCGCGAACTTGGGCGCTGGGCGGGGCCAAGGATGCATGGGCGCGTGCCAAGGACCGCGCAAAAGACATCCTTGATACGCACAATCCGACATACCTGACAGAGGTTCAGGATCGGGCCATTCGTGCCGAATTCAATATTTTGAACTAAGCGTCAATCAATCAGCTTGAACCCGTCTCGTAACCACGGCAACTGCGCGTGAAGGGTTGGCAGGGCGCCATCGGCCAGCAACGCGCTTACCTTGCCCCGCACCTGCTTGACAACCGATTGGGCACAATCGGGTGTGGCGACGACCGATAGGGTGCGTGCAAATGTTTTGCCGGGAAACGGGTGAACCTGCACCCGGTCTTGAAACGCCTTGCCATGCGAAAACAGCAAACCGGTCGTGATGGTCCAACCCGTTCCCGCCGCCACCATAGCCATCAGCGTGTTGCTGTTGGCGCATTCAAATCGGTTCGGCAGAACACGACCCAGACGCCGCAAGTGGGATTCGATCTGACGCCCGATATACAGGCCGTCGGAAAACCGCAGAAAGGGCAGGTTGGATGCCCCTTGCATCAACTCTGCGGGGGTTTGCGGGATATCCTTGGGCGCAATCACAATGAAAGGATCACGAAGAAACGGATAATCCTCAAGGTCCGGAAGGCTTTCGGATGAATAGGCGACCACGCCCATATCAAGTACCCGATCCCGCAGCATCTTGATGATCGTGTGGCTCGAATCCGTATGGTAGGAGAAATCGCATTGAGGCATTTGCCGGGACATGAATACCGCCAGATCAGGCGCGATATCACTGTCGAAATCCTCTATCATTCCGATGCGCAGATAGCCCGCGTTCGCCGGATTTCCCGCCGATGCCTCGGCCTGCGCAGTGCGGATCTGATACAGGGCCAGATCGATCTTGCGCAAAAATGCAGTGCCTGTCGGCGTCAGCCGCATCGGTCGGCGCGCGTGGTCAAACAAGTCTACGCCGAGCGTCTTTTCCAGCCGGCCCAAATGATGCGAGGCCGTGCTGAGCGACAATCCCATTTCATCCGCCGCCGCCTGTAACGACCCCTTGGTGGCGCAGACCTTAAAGAGCTCCAACCACTTCAGGCTCAAGTCCTGCTTACCAGCGCGACGTGTCATGAGTTCCGCAGCTTTCCTTGTTCTACATGAACATACGCGACCGTACCGAGCGAAAGCCAGTCGTGCCCCCAATAAAAAACGGCGCCCTAAGGCGCCGCTTTCCCCCATTCCGCGCCGTTACGCTTCCAATGCGCGGCGCAGCAACTCCAGATCTTCAGCGATCTGGCCATCCTGTTGCTTCAACTCTTCGATCCGCCGGACCCCGTGCATGACGGTGGTGTGATCGCGCCCGCCAAAGCGGCGACCAATCTCAGGCAGGGATCGGCTTGTCATTTTCTTGCACAGATACATCGCAACCTGCCGCGGACGCGCATAGCTGCGCAAACGCTTGGGGCCGATCATGTCGCTGAGACGGATATTGTAGTGATCGGATACTTTGCGCTGAATTTCCTCAACCGTGATCTTGCGTTCCGAAGCGCGCAGAACATCCGACAGACAATCCTGCGTCAATTCCATATCAATCTCGCGCCCGACCAGTGACGCAAACGCAAAGAGCCGCGTCAACGCGCCTTCCAGAACGCGTACGTTGGTCGAAATACGGTGCGCCAGAAATTCCAACACACCCTCGGCGATCTGAACCTCTGGGTAATTCACGGCCTGCATCTCGACCTTGCTCTGCAAAATGCCAAGCCGCAATTCATAGTCCGTCGGGTGCAAATCAACAATCAGGCCGCATTGCAAACGCGATTTCACCCGGTCTTCCAAATCTTTGATCTCACCCGGTGCACGATCCGCGGAAATGATGATCTGTTTGTTCTGATCGACCAACGCGTTGAACGTGTGAAAGAACTCGTCCTGCGTACTGTCTTTGCCTGCGATGAATTGCACATCATCGACCATCAAAACATCGACCGAACGAAAGATTTCCTTGAAATCCATGATCTTGCGATCGCGCAGCGCCTGTACGAAACGGTACATGAATTGCTCGGCAGACAGGTACAGGACATTCAGATCGGGTCGTCTGGCGGCCAGTTCATGCGCGATCGCATGCATCAAGTGCGTTTTACCGAGACCTACGCCACCGTACAGAAACAAAGGGTTGAACGTGACTGGCCCACCTTCGGCCACACGGCGCGCTGCGGCATGCGCCAGTTCATTCGGCTTGCCCACCACGAAACGGTCAAAAGTGAAACGCTTGTCCAAAGGTGCAGTATGCAAGGGGTTGCTCCCATTGGTTCGGGGTGAACGGGCGACAGGGGCTGCGGCTGCGGTCTGCACAGGCCTTGGTGCTGTTTGGCGCGGAACCGAGAATTGCAGGCGCTGCACATTGTCCAATTCGGACTTGAGCTCGTGCAGAATGAGGTCGGCGAAATTCTGATTCACATAGTTACCAAGGAAGTTCGTGGGAACCTCAAACAGCGCCACACCGTCTTGTGTGCTGCAATATTCAATTGGCTCGATCCATGTTGTGTAATTGTTCTGCCCGACTGTCTTGAGCAACCTTTGCCGAAGCTGCCCCCATTTTTCCTTCGTCATATTTGACCCGTGTTCTTTCTGTAGTTCCCGACCCAAGCAAAGCCCCATCTTTGGATGACCTCACCACTCAACCCATTTGGACGCACCCCACCGGTCCGGTTCCCAAATGAAACCGGTGGACGTCCATTGGACATTTTAAAGATAGCCAAACCTCGTCCAACCGTAGACACCAAAACCAGATGCCGCCGTCAGACTTGGCCAAGCCGTCCGTACCGTTTTGTCGACAGGGCAAATCGTTGATCACGCAACGCTTGCAGACTGAATGCACATCATTTCTGATGCGCCCAGTCCCTGGCCACCCATGTTATCGCAGCAACGCGAAGGATGATCAGGGCCTGTCCCCCCAAGAGCGAAAATGAATCGCTCATTACTGGTAGCAATTTCGTTACTGGCCGGGCAACAGAACTTCATTGTTGACTCTTACTTTTCAAAAAAAGAATCTCTCGGGCCTTTGAAGAGTCACATAAAAAACAAAAAACGCCGTCAGAAACGGCGTTTTTCTTAATAAAACTTAACATTTTGTTAACGCAGGGTTTATCCGAGAGCCTTCACGCGCGCCGCCAGTCGGGACATTTTGCGGGATGCTGTGTTTTTGTGAAACACACCCTTTGTCACACCGCGCATCAGCTCTGGTTGGGCCGCTTTCAGGGCCGCGACGGAGGCGTCTTTGTCGCCAGAAGCGATCGCTTCTTCGACGCGGCGCAGGAACGTGCGGATGCGCGAACGACGTGCTTTGTTGATCTGGAAACGGGTCTCGTTCTGACGAGCGCGTTTCTTGGCTTGTGGGCTATTGGCCATGCGTGAATACCTTTTCTTCGGGTTCGTTATGTCTGTTCAAAGCGCAACACAAACCCAAAGCCGAACACAAACCGTCGGTGAGGTGATTCTAGCCAAAGCGGGCTGCACGCGCATGTATCTGGCGGTCTATATGTGCTGCTTATGCAAAATGCAAACCTCAAAAACCTTGCGATCCGTTCCGCGCCAAATCCTTATGGGATTGACCCCTGCAAACGCGCCGATGTTGATACCCAGCGGCGCGGCACCTTATGAACGAATGATCGCGGATCTGCCCCCGCGCCATATCAACTTACGCCCTATCAACGCAGCTTCTTCAGGAGGCTAAGCGAGGGATAGCCATCCGGCACCAACCCTTCTGACCGCTGGAAGCGACGCACCGCGTCAATCGTCAACGGTCCGATCTTTCCATCCACACCCTGAGTATCAAACCCTTTGCGCGTCAGGCGGCGCTGCAACTGCTTGCGCTCCCGAAAGGTCAGCGCCCGGTCGCCTCGTGGCCAATTCGCCTTGATGGCTGGCCCACCCTTGATCCGGTCACTGAGGTGGCCGACGCCAATCACATAGGCATCAGCCGTGTTGTACCGCTCGATCACGCTGAAATTCTTGAAGATCATGAAGGCCGCCCCCTGTCCGCCTGCAGGCAAAAGGATAGAGGCACCCCCGTGGTTCGGCACCGCGCGCCCGCGCATGTCCACAACCCCGATCCGGGCCCAATCCGCAGGGCTTTTGGTGATCTTGCGATTGGCCAGCGTATAGTCGAAGCCACGCGGCAGCTGCACCTCCACACCCCATGGCTGGCCTTTGACCCAGCCGAACCGTTTAAGGTAGGCGGCCGTGGACGCCAGCGCATCGCTTGGGTCTTCACTCCAGATATCGCGCTTGCCATCTCCTGTGAAATCTACGGCATAGGAGAGATAAGACGTTGGAATAAACTGCGTGTGGCCCATTGCCCCAGCCCAGCTACCGGTCATGTTGCGCGGAGCCGTATCACCGTTTTGCAGAATTTTCAGCGCGGCCACCAATTGCTGTTCAAAGAACTTACCGCGTCGTCCATCATAGGCCAACGTCGCGAGGCTTCGGATCACGTCATTTTCGCCCCGGAACGACCCATAGGCGCTCTCCAGACCCCAAACCGCGACCACGACCTCCTTGTCCACGCCGTATCTGGCCTCGATCGCCTCGAGCTTGCGGCGATGTTTGCGCAGCGCGTCCTTGCCATTTCGCACCCGTGTGTCGGATGCGGCACTGTCGAGGTATTCCCAGATCGTCTTGGTGAATTCGGACTGGTTGCGGTCGCGTTCAATCACCTTGGGATCGTAGCGCACACCAGCAAAGGCGGCCTGCAGGGTTCTGTCACTGATCCCTTGCGCCCGTGCGCGTGGGAGAAAGCCGTTCACCCAACGATCAAAGCCTGCGTTCGATGCGGCCAGTTGCACCGTGGCCTCGCCAGTGTTCGGCGTTTCATTGGCTGCCGGACGGACCTGCGGGCGCAGCACCGTAGGTGCTGAAACGCGTGTAACAATAACGGCTTCGCTCACAGGTCTTTCTGATGGACGCAGTGACTGATCCACCGAACCCGCTGCCATGCTATGCCCTGACCAACCCGCGACCAGTGCCGCCAAGCCCATTCCGAATAACCGCATCCTGCGCCTCATTTTGTTTTTTTGTTAGAAACAGTCTAGCCGGATTCGCCGCTCCGCAAAAGGATCATTGATCAGGGCTGCGATCCTTTGCCGACCCTTCGATATCGAGCCGTATCAACGCCAAATGCTCGCGCAACATCGGAACTCTGCGTGGCCTGAAACTCTGCTCTGTCCGGTCAAGGCTGCGCATACGGTCCAGCCGGAACGTTCTGAAATCCTTGCGCAAATGGCACCAGGCCAACAGCATGTTGGTGTTTTCCATATAGACCAAACCCAAGGGATCCACCGTGCGCCGCGTGGGTTGGCCCTTGGCGTCGGTGTAGTCAAACCGAACTGCGACCTCGTCCCAAGTGGCTGTGCGCAAAGAAGCGACATCGACCGTAATCACGGGCGGCGTCTGAAATCTATGTGCATCCAGAACCGCGTGTTGCAGGCGGTGCGCCTGACGGGGCGGTACGCGGGCCTTGATCTTGGACAGCGCGGATTTTGCCGCTTTGGACAGGGCGGGATCACCGATCACCGCCACATCGCGCAGCCCCAGAACCAAGGCCTCCAACTCATCATCCTCAAAGCCCAGCGGCGGCAACGCCGCGTCTTCGATCAGCGTATAGCCGAAACCGGCCTCTCCGTCGATCACGGCGCCGATCTCCCGCAGCGCATCAATGTCACGGTAGATTGTGCGCTCCGACATCTGCATCTCATGCGCCAGTTGCGCCGCTGTAATGGGCGGCGACAAACGGCGCAGCATTTGCATTAATTGGAAAAGGCGGTGTGTGCGGCTCATACAAACACCTTACTACATGTCCTGACAAAAACTGACAGGAATGGTGGATAAACAGCTGAAAATTCTTTGAAAGGACATGATTATGATCACTCTACTGACATACCCGGCCATGTTCGGCGAATTCTCTGCAAGCCCATTCTGTACCAAAGCCGCCTATCTGCTGGCGCTTTCAGGCCAAGAGTGGCAGCGCGAAGACACCCTTGATCCGCGCAAGATGCGCTATGGCAAACTGCCAGTTATTCGCGTGCCCGAAGGGTTGATCGCCGACAGCGACGCCATCCGCGCCCACCTCGAAGTGCAGGGGGCGTCTTTTGACGATGGACTCTCTGTCATGGACAAGGCGACCGCGCGCGCGTTCATTCGCATGGCAGAGGAGCATCTATACTTCAATCTGGTGCTGGACAGATGGCAGGATGATGCGGTTTGGCCCATGGTACGCGATGCCTATTTCGTAGAAATTCCCAAGCCTTTGCGCGGGCTGATCACCAGAAAACTGCGCAGGAACCTGCTGGCGGGGATGCACGCACAGGGGTTGGGGCGCTTTTCAGCAGAAGACCGGCTGGCGCGGGTCGATTTGGATCTGCAGGCCATAGCGACGCGATTGTGGCAGGGGAAATACCTGTTTGGGGATACGCCCTCCGCTGCGGATTGTTCTGTCGCTGCGATGCTGGGTGCCATGCGCGCGACACCTGTCAAAACGCACCTCAGCGAGCGTGTTTCGACCGATGCGCTGCTGTGTGAATATGCTGACCGAATGGCAGCGACCCTGCCTAGCGCCGGGTCCGTTTGACCTTGCGTTTGACCTTGTCGGCCTTGCGTTTGGCTTTCGTGCCCCGTCGTTTTGGAGAACGGCCCGCAGGCGATTGCCGGCCCTGTGGCATCTTTGCCCCTTCCAACGCCAGCAACTCTAACGCGATGCCCCCGGTAACAGGTGCGGCCTCGGCCAGTCGCACGGTCGCGCGTTGTCCGACGCTTATGATCATACCGGTGTCGGACCCCATCAGGGTGCCCGCCTCGCGATCGAAATGAAAGTATTCGCGCCCTAAAGACCGGATCGGTATCAGCCCATCAGCTCCGGTTTCGTCCAGTTTGACGAACACACCAAACCGGGCAACGCCGCTGATCCGTCCGCTGAATTCATTGCCGACGCGTTCGCTGAGATAGGATGCCAAATACCGATCGGTGGTATCGCGTTCGGCCACCATCGACCGACGCTCCGTTTCTGAAATGTGCTGCCCGATGTCATCAAGCTCGTCGTAGTCTTCTGGCCGCAGACCGTCCTTGCCCCACCCATGCGCGGCGATCAATGCGCGGTGTACGATCAGGTCCGCATAGCGGCGGATTGGCGAGGTGAAATGCGCATAGCGTGCCAAAGCAAGGCCAAAGTGCCCCAGATTGTTCGCGCCGTAATAGGCTTGCGTCATCGAGCGCAGCGTAGAAATATTGATCAGTTCCGCCTCGTCGGTGCCAGCAGCGTCGTTCAGCAATCGATTGAGATGCGCAGTTTTTAGAACCTGACCCTTGGCCAGATTGAACCCGGCGGCCCCGGCCGTTTCGCGCAATGCATCCAGTTTCTCGGGGCTGGGTTCTTCATGGACACGAAAGAGCAAAGGCATACGCTTGGAAATCAGCGTTTCGGCCGCTGCCACATTGGCCAGTACCATGAACTCTTCGATCAACCGATGCGCGTCCAAGCGATCCTTGAAATTAACCGACTTCACCGTGCCGTCTTCATCCAGCTCAATGCGCCGCTCGGGCAGATCAAGATCAAGCGGCTGACGTCTGTGTCGCGCATCGACAAGGGCATGATAGGCCGCATAGAGCGGCTCTAATACAGGCTCTAACAAGGGGCCCGTGCGATCATTCGGTGTGCCGTCGATGGCGTCTTGCACCTCTTCATAGTGCAAGCTGGCCGGAGAGCGCATCAGTCCGCGGTGAAAACTATGCGACAGCTTTTCGCCATGGGAATCCAGCACCATGCGCACCGCGATACAGGCGCGCGGCACGCCTTCGTGGAGGGAGCACAAATCGCCTGATAAACGGTCCGGCAACATCGGCACCACGCGGTCCGGGAAATACGTTGAATTGCCCCGCTTGCGTGCTTCGCGGTCAAGGGCCGAACCGGGTGTCACGTACCCTGCAACATCGGCAATCGCGACCCAAACCACATGGCCGCCCGCGTTCTTTGGGTCCTCGTCCGCATGGGCATAACAAGCATCGTCATGGTCCCGTGCATCGGAAGGGTCAATCGTGATCAGCGGCATATCCCGCAGGTCTTCGCGCCCTTTCAAACCGATGGGCTTGGCGCGATCCGCCTCGGCGATGACATCATCAGGGAAGGTATCCGGTATCCCATGCTGATGAATCGCAATCAATGACACCGCTTTGGGTGCAGAGGGATCCCCCAAACGCGCCACGACCCGGGCGCGGGGCAGGCCCATGCGCCCTTTTGGCCCGGCTTGCTCGGCCTCGACCAACTCCCCGTCCTTGGCGCCATGCGTCGCATCCGCGGCGACAACCCATTCCTTGTCTGCGCCCTTGTCCACGGGCACGATGCGGCCTCCGTCAGACCCTTTGCGAAAGACCCCCAAGACGCGCTTGGGGTTGGTTCCGATGCGGCGGATCAGGCGCGCCTCATAGTGATGCGCTTCGCCCTTCACCACGGTGAGCCGCGCAAGGATACGGTCGCCAGCACCCAAGGCCGGGTCAGATGCGCGCGGTACGACAAGAACGCGGGGCTCTATACCTGTTCCATGCCATTCGAGCGGTTTGGCGAACAGATCGCCATCATTATCGGGGCCGGTGATCTCCAGCACGCTGACCGGCGGCAAACGATCGGGGTCCTGATAGGAGCGCTTGCGTTTTTCAAGCTGTCCTTCGGCCTCAAGCTCTTTCAGGACGCGCTTGAGATCGATACGCGCAGCACCTTTGATCCCGAAGGCCTTTGCGATGTCGCGCTTGGCGGTCAGGGTCGGATTCTGCTCAATCCATTCCAGTATTTCGGGCTTTGTCGGGATGCGGCTCATGGGCGAGGGCGTAGCATGGTCTCAGCGTGCCGTCATCGCCAAATCGTCAACCGTATCGACATCGCGCAAAGTATCAACATAGGCGATCCGCGCGCCCGAAAGGTTGGCGACAGTGTCCGCCAGCGCATGTTCCGTTGACCACCGGACGCCGTCAAACGCGCTTGATGGCAGTTGGTGCTTTGCCCCGATCAGCCAATAGCCCCCGTCCGGGGCTGGGCCCAAGACGACATCATGATTGCCCAGCGCCTTGATTGCGCGCGCAACATGGTCCCGCCTGACCCCTGCAATATCCGATCCAATCACGCAAACGGGGCCGGCCCGGACCAAGATCCGAAGCATGCGCGCGCCCAAATCGCCGCGCCCTTGGGGTATTCGCCGCAGGTGCCCGGGCCAGACGCGGCTGCGCAGCCCCTCGACATCAGGGCTGACGGCGATGCGCATGTCCCAGCGCGGATCTTGCAACCGGCGCAATAGACCATGCACGTGATGCCGAAACCACCATGCAGCGGCGGTCATCCCAATACCCTTGCCCAATCGCGTTTTGACACGCCCCGGTCGCGGTTCCTTGACCATCACGATCAGCTCTGGCCTCACAAAATACGCTCCATATCGCGGTGGTCGATGCCTGCGTCGTCATAGACGGGCCCGAAGGCGGTGAACCCGAGCTTTTCGTAGAATGCCAAGGCGTGCAGTTGCGCGCCAAGCTGTGCACGGGTCACGCCGGTTTGCTGTCGCGCCACCTTGAGCGCAGCTGTGACCAACTCGGTACCTATACCGTGGCTTCTGCAGTTTTTCAGCACGCAAACACGGCCGATCTTTGCGATGTCCGACTTGATCAGGATCCGCGCGGCGCCCACAGGCATACCACCGTCATGTGCAATCAAGTGAAGTGCTACGCCGTCCAAGCCATCAACCTCATCAGCCACGGAGACGCCTTGTTCTTCGGTGAAGACGATCCGCCGCAAGGCCTGACATGCGGCAATATCATCCGTCTGGGCAACTGTCAGCGTCACGCAAAATAGTCCTTTAGAATACGCCCATAGATCGCCTTGAGTTGCTGAATATGGGTCACACTAACATGCTCATCGACCTGATGCATGGATTGACCAACCAATCCGAATTCAACGACAGGGCAATGGTCCTTGATGAACCGTGCATCGGATGTTCCTCCGGTCGTCGACAGTGTGGGTGTCACACCGGTTTCCGCCTCAACAGCGCGAGAGACGAGCGTCGAAAGGGCACCCGGCGGCGTTAAAAAGCTTTCACCGGAGATTTTGATCTTCATCTGGGTCTGAACCCCGAATTCAGTCTCTATACGAGCCGTTTCTGCCTTAAGCCAGTCGCTTAGGGATGCGCCCGAATGGGTGTCGTTAAAGCGGATATTGACCGTTGCGGAACATTGCGCCGGGATCACATTGGTCGCCGGGTTGCCCGTGTCGACGGTAACAACAGCAAGCGTCGAGGGGTCAAAGTGATCGGTGCCTTCGTCAAGCGTGTGACTGGCCAAACGATCCATCAAACGCATCATCGCGGGCAGGGGGTTCAGCGCCCTGTGCGGATAGGCGGAATGGCCCTGCTTGCCCGTCACCGTGATCCATGCGGTCATGGATCCGCGCCTGCCGATCTTGATCATGTCGCCCATCTGTTCGGGGCATGTGGGCTCTCCGACGAGGCACACATCCAACTGCTCGCCGGTCGCATCCATATGTGCCAGCAGTGCTGTGGTGCCATCGACTGCATCGCCCTCTTCATCGCCAGTTATGGCAAGGACGATGGCCCCGTCAGGAGGCGACTGCGTTACGAAATCCACGGCGGCCGCAGCAAAGGCTGCGACACCGGATTTCATGTCCGTGGTGCCGCGACCGTACATAACCCCGTCTTTGATCTCTGCTCCGAATGGCGGCATGGACCATGCGTTTTCGTCGCCAATCGGCACGACGTCGGTGTGCCCGTTAAAGCCAAAGGTCTTGGTATGTGCCTTTTGACCCCAGCGCGCATAGAGGTTCCGGATACCCCCTCGATCCGCCCAGACACAGTCAAAACCCGCATCGCTGAGCAGGTCATGAAGGATATCCAACGCGCCTTCGTCGGCCGGTGTTACAGAAGGGCAACGGATCAAGTCTGCCGTGAGAGCCACGGGGTCAACGCCGGACATAAGAGTTCCTTTTTGATGCTTTGAGTTTCGATACACCCAAGACATGTGGTGAAAATGCAGCAAAGCCAACCCCTTTGCGCAACAGCCGCTTAACACGCACACGTTTGCCATGTAGCATTCTCAGCAATAAATGACCCGAGGCAGGGCAGCACCCGTTCGACGACCGGAAAACCGGCGCGGACCGTGATATCATTCTTTGAAACGCAGCCTTTGAAAAGGCGCGCGCGTCAATGATTGCTTTGCCTCATCAAGAGGGACAAGGCAGGCATGGCGACAGCGTCGGAGCTTTCGATCCAAACCGTCCGCGAAGGCGTGGACGCAACGGACATGGCAAACGCGATTTTCGGAGCGGGTGTGACCGTCGTCAGCGCGTCATATCGCGGCGATCGCGATTCCGCCGGGATATATACGAACGCCGATACCATCATCCCCGGCGTCGGGCCCAGCGACACCGGTGTGATCCTATCCACAGGCGAAGCGGAAGATTTCACCAATTCCAGCGGTGAAGCCAATCAGGCCAACGCCACATCAACCAACACCTCGGGCGTCAACAACAACAGCCTGTTCAATGCCGCAGCCGGAGCACGGACGTTTGACGCGTCCTTTCTGGACGTAGATTTCATACCGGTCACCAATTTGATGACGATGCAGTTCGTCTTTTCCTCGGAGGAGTATCCGGAGTTTCAAAACTCGGTCTATCAGGATTTTGTCGGAGTTTGGGTGAACGGCAGCCAGGTGGACGTGGACGTCGGCAACGGTGATGCGGATCCCGGCAACATCAATACCACAAACAATATCAATATGTTCGTCGACAATACCAACGACAGCTTCAACACCGAAATGGATGGCTTCACCATCACCATGACGGTGACGATGAATGTCATTCCCGGTGTTGTGAACTCTATGCGCGTGGGCATCGCAGACGTCGCTGATAGCAACTACGATTCCAACCTGGTGATTGCGGGCGACTCAATTCCAACTGCGATCGTGGCTGTTACCGACGCAATCGACATGTTTCCCAGCGGCACGAAAACGCTGGATGTTCTGGCCAATGACGTTCCAAGCACACCCGGCACCCTGACCGTCACGCATATCAACGGCCAACCAGTCACAGCTGGCTCCACGATCACGCTGCCGACGGGCCAGCAGGTGACGTTGAACGCCAATGGCACGCTTGAAGTCGTTGGTGACGGAGATGCCGAGGACTTCAACTTTACCTACGGTGTGACCGACGGGACAAACACCGATGTCGGTTTCGTCAACGCCACATCGATACCCTGCTTCGTGGCTGGCACGCTGATCGACACGCCGGATGGCGCAAAGGCGGTTGAAGCCCTGGTGCCGGGCGATCTGGTCGTGACGCAGGATGACGGGCCGCAACCCCTGCGCTGGATCGGTACGCGCACTGTTGCGGCCGAAGGGGACTTTGCGCCCATCCGAATTGCTGCTGATACATTTGGCCATCACGGCGATGTCATGGTCTCGCCGCTCCACCGCGTCTTGATCCGGGATAGATTGGCTGAATTGTTGTTTGGCGATGCAGAGGTGCTGATTGCCGCACGTGATCTGATTGACGGGCGAAATGTTGTCCAAAACACGGGCGGTCAGGTGACATATGTTCATCTCATGTTTGACCGGCATCAGGTGGTGTTCTCGGACGGTTTGGCCTCAGAAAGTTTTTTGCCGGGACCACAAACCACCAAAAGCTTTGAACGCGCCACCATCGCAGAAATATGCGCTGTTTTTCCCCATTTAGACCCTGAAACCGGAGAGGGGTATGGCTCAGCCGCGCGGCGTACTTTGCGACGGTTCGAAGCTGACTTGCTCTTGAAATCAACGATAAAGGCCGCCTGATATATGACGTGGATTGCACTTGCTGATCATCGCGAACGCCGTTTCTCGCTCAAAGGGCTGGGAATGGATCGCAAAGCCGAGCCGGTTCTGGCCGCCGGAACCGACCGAATCCTCGCCGTGGGCAGTCTGATGTTTGAGACGCAGATCGCGCCCGATGACCGGCCCAAGGTTTTGTTGGGCTTCAACGTAACGACGCCGCACCAACGCAGCTTGACCTTTCAGGCCATTCCCGGCGGCGGGATCGCCTTGGTGCAGGTATACGGGCAAGACGTGACCCACGCAGCGCTTCAGCATGTCAGCTCCAGCCGGGCGGATGTTTTGCGGGTGACATACAGCTGGGATGCGCCAAAAGGTTGGGCGCAGTTGACGGTAGAGCGCCCCGAAGAGAACACGCTCGTCACGACTCAAGTCGACACTCCACGCCCGCTGAACCTTAGCGATTTGCGCGATATGATGATGGGGCGGGGAAACCACACGCTGGCCAATGATGTGCTCTATGCCGCGCTGTCGGATCAGGTGGAACCGGTCGGTCCTATGCCGACGATGGCACCGGATACCCCCATCGCCACCCCGATGGGCTACAAAGCGGCGCGAAATCTAAAACGGGGCGACACAGTCTATGTGCGTGGCGGCGACATCGTGCCCGTGCTGCAAACGGTGTCACGGACAGTGCCGGCACGCGGCAGTTTTGCGCCCGTGCGTCTGCGCGCGCCTTACTTTGGATTACAGCAAGACGTCATCGTCAGCCCCGAACAGCGTATTGTTCTGGACGGGTCAGCGGTGGAATACCTGTTCAGTGAAGAGGCCGTTCTCGCACCGGCCCGTCACCTTGTGAACGGGTTCGCCGCGATGCAGGCCCATGCTGGTCCGGTGATGCCTTACACGCAGTTGGTGTTACCCGGGCACGAGCCTTTACTGGCCGCCGGAGCACCCATGGACAGTCTCTATATTGGGCGGATTCGGCGCAAAACGCAGGATTTGGCCAACAGCCTGATGGCGGATATGGACCGCACGTCGCTGCCTGAACACGGTCGGGAATCGTTCAAAGTGCTCAAATGGTTCGAGGCCATACAGATCGCAACCAGCCGCGCGGCCTGATCTTCAGTCGGCGTCTTGTGCTGGGTGTGTGCCGTAAAACGGTTCGACCTGCGCGACAATCACCGCGTTTTCATCCAGCGCGCGCTGCATCAACCCGCGTTCCTCGTCGTCGATCTCATGGCCCTGTTCAATCCGTTCTTCGAAGGTGCCATAGCCTGTCACATCCAGCGGTGCAGTATCGGCCTGCTTGAGGATGGCCACGGTTTCGCGCACTGCTTCGGCCTCGTCCACACCGCTGGCATAAACGACCAGACCCGCGCCCGTGGCTTTGTCCGGCAGTCCATCACCCGCTTTGCGGCCGATCTGAACCAGCAGGGTATAGACCTGTTGGCGGGAAGGTTTTTTCTCAGCCATCATCGTGCTCCGTTGGCGTGATCCATCGCCCCTTGGCATCCGGGCGTCCCCAGAATTCGCGTTCCATCTCATGAACTTCTGCGTGGTGCAGGGCGAATGCAGCCAGTAAAGCGGGCCCCCACGGCTCATCAATGCTGCGAAACCACGCTTCTCCCGGAGCCTCGAACCACCGGTAGTTCATGTAATCCTGCTCGGTCCCATCCAGCTCTGATACCACGAGCAGCGCGTTACAAAAGACTTGTGCGTGTTTTGAGTGGTGATCCACCGCATAAGCTATCAACTCGATCGGTTCGCAGGGGTGCCACGAATTGTTGGGTTGCTTGTGCAGGCGCCAGTCATACCGATCCCGCAACTCGTGCAGGGCCGCCAAATGCTTGGGAGGATCCTCGTGCAGGGCCTGACTGTCGCCATAGGCGATTTCTTCAAGCAGAGATTCGGTCGCAAATTTGCGGATCAGCACCAGCAGGTCTTCAACAACCCGCTCGTGCCGGTCCGATTTCATCAGTCACGCAACAACTCGTTGATCGACGTCTTGGACCGGGTCTTGGCATCCACCTTTTTCACGATCACTGCGCAATAAAGGCTGACACCATTCTTGGATGGCATGGAACCCGACACCACGACCGACCCCGCAGGGACTTCGCCGTAGGTGAATTCACCGGTTTCACGGTCCACGATCTTGGTGGACTGGCCGATGTAGACGCCCATACCCAGAACGGAGCCTTCGCGCACGATGCAGCCTTCGACCACCTCAGAGCGCGCGCCGATGAAACAATTGTCTTCAATGATCGTGGGGCCGGCCTGCATTGGCTCCAGCACGCCGCCGATGCCCACGCCACCAGACAGGTGAACGTTCTTGCCGATCTGCGCACAAGAGCCCACCGTTGCCCATGTGTCGACCATCGTGCCCTCGTCCACATAGGCGCCCAGGTTCACGAACGATGGCATCAACACAACGCCCGGCGCGATGAATGCGGATTTGCGCACAACACAGTTGGGCACGGCGCGGAACCCAGCGGCCTTCCACTGGTTTTCGCCCCAACCGGCGAACTTGCTGTCGACCTTGTCCCACCAGCCGCCACCCTGCGGGCCACCGGCCTGCATTTCCATATCCTTGATCCGGAACCCCAAAAGCACGGCTTTCTTGGCCCATTGGTTCACATGCCAGTCGCCGCTTTCCTGACGTTCGGCAACGCGCAGTTTGCCGCTGTCGAGTGCATTCAACGTGTCTTCGATCGCTTCGCGTGTTTCACCTGTGGTTGCGGGCGTGATGGTATCGCGCGCCTCCCATGCGGCTTCGATGGCGGTTTCAAGCTGGGCGTTGGACATCTGAGGTCTCCGGTCATGTTGAACGTCACGTTCGGGCGGCTATACAAGGCCCGGTGCGGCGGTGCAATCGTTCACGAAGTCGAAAGCCGCGGGTCTGCCATGACCATGACCATTGCAACTTGAGCCGCAACAGAACAGGTTGCACCTGACCAAAATTCCGGAGATCCAAATGCCCGAACGCCGCCACCCTTTGCGCGATGCGCACACAGACCGTACCGCTGCGCAAGGCGTACCAGATACACCGCAGACGCGCGCCTCCGCCTACCGGTTGGCGTTTACCGATGATGATTTCATGTGTCGCGATGAATTGCGCCCTGTGCGTTTGCAGCTGGAGCTGTTGAAGCCGGAAATGCTTCTGGATCAACATGGGGTCAATTCGACAATCGTCTTGTTTGGCGGCGCGCGCATTCCAGCTCCTGCCAACAAGGACAGCGCACGTACGAAAACGCTGGCCAATCTGTCCAGTTTCTACGACGAAGCGCGTGAGTTTTCCCGCTTGATGACCCTCAAAAGCCTTGAGATGGATGGCCATGAAAACGTCATCGTCACTGGCGGTGGACCCGGTGTCATGGAAGCAGGCAATCGCGGTGCTCAGGACGCAGGCGGCAAGTCCATTGGGTTGAACATCGTGTTGCCTCACGAACAAGCGCCCAACGCCTACGTCACGCCTGATCTATGCTTCAACTTTCACTACTTTGCCGTCCGCAAGATGCACTTTCTAATGCGCGCGCGTGCCATCTGCGTCTTTCCCGGTGGGTTCGGCACGATGGACGAGTTGTTTGAAACGCTGACTCTGATTCAAACAGGCCGGATGCAGCGCGTCCCTGTTCTGCTGTTCGGGCGATCCTTTTGGGATAGCATCCTGAATTGGGAGGCTTTGGCTGACGCGGGTACGATTTCTGAACAGGACCTGGATCTGTTTCGTTTCGTCGAGAGCGCTGCGGAGGCGATTGAGGTGATCGAGAATTGGGAAGCGGCTCCGGCGCGGGACGCTATTCCGGGGCGTTAGCAGCCTTGGAACGGCTCCGAGAGCTCCAGATCAATCAACCGTTCCAGATCATTCTGACCGATAGCACCGATCACTAGCGTGCGGCCAATCACACTGCCGGGCGTGCCCGGAATACCCAATGCCGCACCGAGGTTGATCGCGGCGTCCAGCCGGGCCTGAACATCTGCGCCTTGGGCATCTGCCAGCAGTTTCGCAGCGTCCAACCCGTGTCTGGCGGCCACATCGTGGGCACCGGCCGGGCCAGGGCGCAGGACATGTTGCATCAGATCGAGATGGACATCTTCACCCGCGCCTTGCATTTCCGCCGCTAGCGTGACCTTGGCCGCCCAAACCGATCGTGGGCCAAGCAACGGCAACTGATGCCAAAAGAGTTCAACTGGCGCACCACCTTGCTGCAGGCGGATCAAACGGGCCTCGAAGGTCGCGCAATTCGGGCAGTTCACATCCGTGAACACCGCCACCGGCACGCTTTGGCTAGGAAAGGTGGTATTGCCAAACAGTACTTCACAGATTGGCCGCTCCAAAGGGGCAGGCGCGGCGCGACCCAGACCAAAAAACGGATCACCGGGGCTGCTCGTCGTGCCACGGCTGAGCCGTCGAAACCCGTCAAATCCATTCAATGGCTCGAAATCAAAGGCGCTGGCATTGCGCCGCAGGATCGGAGGGATCGCCACCGCCACCGCGATGGCGGCGCTGATGATCAGAGCATCGCGTCGCTTCATGCGGGGCTGCGGTACTGTGCGATCAGGTCCTCGACAATGTCGCGTGTCGGTGGGGCACAAAGAACCGCCTGAATGGCTTTGATATCCGTTACTGGTAACTCCCACCAACGCAATCTCAGCAGCGCCTCGACAACATCCTCGGCAAACCGCAGTTTGATCACCTCGCCCGGGTTGCCCATAACCATCGCATAGGGCGGAACATCGCGCCGCACAACGGATTTTGCCCCGATCACTGCGCCATCGCCGACCGTAACGCCCGGCATGATCAACGCGTCGTGGCCAATCCAGACGTCATTGCCGATGGACACGTCCAAGGGACGTCTTGGCGCGTAATCCGGCGACGGGCCGTCGAATGTGTCCGTTGCGATCAGGCCGAAAGGATAGGTTGTGATCCAGTCATTCCGGTGGTTGCCGCCGAGAAACACAGTGACGCCATCGGCGATGGAACAGAACGACCCGACCGTCAGGTGGATCGCGTAATCCCACTGTCGAATTTTGAGCCTGCGTTCACCATATGTGAAGCGGCCGATCTGGATGCGGCTTTGGCCCTCATACCATTCGGAACCATCGGCGCCGTTTTTGGGCCGTTTGCCAAAGCGCAACCGCATCTGGTCTAAAGCCCTGCTTCGGCTTCGATCTGCCGGCGCGACTTGCGCGCGCGTTCAGTGGCGGACTTGAGTTGCCCACAGGCCGCCATGATGTCCTCGCCACGCGGCGTGCGAATAGGGGAGGCATAGCCCGCCTTGTAGATGATGTCGGCAAACGCGCGAATACGGTTGTTGGAGGATCGTTTGTACGGCGCACCCGGCCATTCATTGAACGGGATCAGGTTGATTTTGGCGGGTATGCCGCGGATCAATTCGATCAGGCGGTGCGCGTCTTCGTCACTGTCGTTCACACCCTGAAGCATGACGTATTCAAAGGTGATCCGCTCTGAATTCGACACTTTGGGGTACACGCGCAGCGCATCCAGCAATTCCGCGATGTTCCAGCGTTTGTTGATAGGCACCAGCGTGTCACGCACCGCATCCGTGGTTGCGTGAAAAGACACGGCCAACTGGCATCCGATTTCTTCTGCCGTCCGCGCGATCTCTGGCACGACACCGGACGTCGAGAGCGTTATGCGGCGGCGGCTAAGCTGGATGCCTTCGGGGTCCATCGCGATCTTCATCGCATCGCGTACGTTTTCAAAGTTGTAGAGCGGCTCTCCCATGCCCATCAGAACGATATTGCTGAGCAGACGCGTTTCGTCCTTGGGCGCGCCGATCTCCGGCCATTCGTCCAGATCGTCGCGGGCCACCATGACCTGGCCGATGATCTCGCCAGCGGTCAGGTTGCGCACCAGCTTCTGTGTCCCGGTGTGGCAGAATGAACAGGTCAATGTGCACCCCACCTGCGACGACACGCAGAGCGTGCCGCGACTGTCCTCCGGGATATAGACGACCTCAACCTCGTGACCGCCTGCGATGCGCACCAGATATTTGCGCGTCCCATCATCGCTGACCTGTTTGGTCACGACTTCAGGCACTTCGATCACAAAATGCTCGGCCAGTGTCGCACGGTAGGCTTTGGCGAGGTTCGTCATCGCGTCGAAATCACGCACGCCCCATTGGTAGATCCATTGCCAGATCTGACCAACACGCATCTTGGCCTGCTTTTCCGGCGTGCCGACGCCAATCAACGCATCGCGCATGGCATCGCGCGTCAGACCGACAAGGTTCACTGGCCCCTCCGGCAATTTGCGCGGAATGGTGTGGACGTCCTGAGTGATTGGCGCTTTGACGGTCATGCGAGTCGCTTTCTGAAGGGATGCGTCTCTATATAGGGGCTGCTGGCGAAGTCAAAATGGCTTGGTCACGACAATCCACAAAATACCGATGACACCGAGCACGCTGATCTCGTTGAAGACGCGCAGATACCTATCGCTTTCGTTGAACACACCGCGTCTGGCCCGCGCAACCATGCGCCCCGTCATCGTGTAGTGCCCGGCCAGCGCAAGCACGACGGCCAGCTTGACCCAAACCCACGTCTGGAAGTCCCATTGCCAGCCAAGCCACAGGCCGGTCAGCATCGCGATCACCCCAAGTCCAAGCGAGAACCTGTACAAGCGGTACGTCAGGTCGCCCAAGGGGCCATCTTCGTTGATGCGTGCGTATTCGCGTTTCCAGTATATCAGGGCGCGCGGCACCGCGAAGATGCTCGTCATCCACCCCATCACACAGAGTATGTGTATGATCTTGACCCAATCCACCCGTGGTTCAGCCGGTGCAGCGTTTCTCTGCGTCTTCTACAGCAGCGGTAAAGCCCAGTAGGGAGAAGGTATCCTTGGTATTGGTGCCACGTCCCGACACGCCCGATACCACGGCATCCGCCCCACGTTTCATCGCAGCGATGATCTTGGCGTCTTCGGCGGTTGATGCGGGCCACGCCCACTCACCTTCGGTAAAGAGCGCAAATTCTGTCCCGCTGATGTTGATGTTCACGGTCGAACCCGGAGCGAATGGATAGCCGCCGGTAAAGGCCACTTGCCCCATCGCGCCCGCACCCGGACGGTAAAACACCATCAACAAGGTCTGACCTCGGTTCACTGCCACGACGCGACCACCGCGTGTGTTGACCGATTCCTTGGGCACTGAGACGCCCCAGCATTCTTTGGGGTTATCATCTACAAAGACGTTCCAATCGGTGATCGTGGCCACGCGATTTGTGCTTTGATCCTGCGCCAACGCAGGTCCAGCCAAAAGCATTGCGGCGCACATCGCCCCACCAAACCGTTTCACAAAGTTCATGTTTTGCAGCCTCCAGCCGTCCTTGACCTCAATCCGACACGCTTGGCGCAGGACCCTTTTTCAGGATCGTCTCTTGCAAGCGCGCATGTTCTTCTCGACAAAAGGCACAGTAGCGCGTTTTCGGCCATAGACGAAAGGCCGATTGGCAGGAAATCGCCATAAAGTGAGGGGTAAAAATGACGCAACCAGTTCCAATGGCCGAAATCTGGCGTGGTCCGTTTTTGGAAAGCCTGCATTTGGGTCACGCTGTGATCTGTGATGACACAGGACAAATCGTTGAGGCGTGGGGCGATCCGGAGGCCGTGGTATTGCCGCGCAGTTCGTCCAAGATGATCCAGGCGTTGCCGCTGGTCCGTTCCGGTGCGGCCGACGCGGCAGGGCTGACGACACGGCATTTGGCGGTGGCCTGCGCGTCCCATCAGGGTGCGCCAATTCACACCGATCTTGTCGGCACGTGGCTGTCAGATATGGGGCTGGGTGATGATGATTTTTGCTGTGGCCCGCAAGAACCACGTGACATCGCGGAACGTGACAGGCTGATCAAATCAGGCGAACCTGTTTGCCGTATTCACAACAACTGTTCGGGTAAACATGCAGGGTTTTTGATGTTGACCCGGCACCTCAAAGCCGGCCCGAATTACGTTGATCCGTCTCATCCGGTTCAAGTGGCGTGCAAGGAGGCATTCGAAGACGTGACCGATCTGACCACGCCGGGCTTTGGCATTGATGGGTGCTCGGCCCCGAATTTCGCGACCACGATACACGGGATGGCGCGCGCAATGGCAAGATTTGCCGCTGCCCGCGATGGATCTGCGGAACGGCGTTTGGTCGAGGCGATGTGTACCCACCCAGAGCTTGTCGCCGGTGAAGGGCGCGCGTGTACCGAGTTGATGCGCGCCATGGACGGCAAAGTGGCGCTGAAAACTGGAGCGGAGGGATATTTCATCGCCATCCTGCCTGAACGTAAACTGGGCATCGCCCTCAAGGCTGCGGACGGCGCGACGCGGGCGGCGGAATGTGCCATCGCGGCCTTGTTGGTCAAACTGGGCGCATTAGACGCTGATCACCCGGCGACACGCGAACGACTGAATGCACCGATTACGAATTGGGCCGGGCTTGAAACGGGCTGGATCAAGGCAGCGCAAGGTTTTATTTGATTGTCGGGTGCCAAGTGCCGACCCTGCGTTCAGATCAGGCAGGTTCCACAAATTCCGATCGCGCATAGCCCTGCAGATAGAGCAGTGCTGTCAGGTCGCCATGATTGATACGCACATCACATTGTGCAGCGACCGCAGGTTTTGCGTGTAGTGCCACGCCTGTCCCTGCCAGATGCAGCATCCCCAGATCATTGGCACCGTCACCCACCGCGATAACGTCAGTCGTGTTAATGCCCAACCGCCCTGTGATGTCGTGTAGGGCATCCACCTTGGCCTGCTTGCCGAGAATGGGCAGCCCGACCGTGCCCGTCAGCGTGCCCGCGTCGATCATCAACCGGTTGGCGCGGTTCTCGTCAAAGCCAAGCTGTGCTGCGACCTTCTCGGTGAAAGCGGTAAAACCACCTGACACCAATGCGGCATAGGCACCGCCGGATTTCATCGTAGCGAGCAGCGTCGCGCCACCCGGCATGAATGTGATACGCTGGTCCAGAACGCGCGGAATGATGGCTGCGTCCAACCCCTTGAGGAGGCCCACACGCTCTTTCAGGGCGGCATCGAAATCCAACTCGCCGTTCATGGCGCGCGCGGTTATATCTTTGACATGCGCGCCAACGCCCGCTTCATCTGCCAACTCGTCGATGCATTCTTGCTGGATCATTGTGCTGTCCATATCGGCCAGCAGCATCCGTTTGCGTCGGTTCAGGGACGGCTGAATGACCAAATCGACGCCCAAGGCTTGCACATCCTCCCAGACCTGCCAGCGATTGTCCGGCATTGTCTGAAGAGTAAATTCGGCGGCTTCGTCAGGCGACAGCCAAACCGTGTCGCCACCGCCCCATGCATTGCGCAGGTTTTCAGGAAGCGCGGGGTCAAGATGACCCGCCGATGCGATCAAACTGGCAGTAAACACTGGTATAATCCCCCGCAATTCAATGCGCGGTTAAGCACGCGACAACTCAATCTGCAACCAATTGATAATGGTCAAACGGCCTTGCGCCGGACCTGCTACGCTTACAAGCGTTCAGGAGGCCTAAAATGATATTGAAAGCAATTCCATCCATTGTGTTCACAATTGCCGCTCTGCCTGCGATGGCGATAACAATACCTCAAAGCGATTTTGTTATTGCGCGTGAAAAGACGGCAACTGCCGAATACGCTCGGGAAGTCGCAGGCGTGCGCACCTCCGTTGTCAGTGATACGGATTCCGGCTTGGCCGGAACGACCATTTCAGCAGAAATTACGCCTTCTCCAGCAGACATTCTAGGCGTGAACGAAGGCGGGATTGCACCGCGCATTCCGCCCGGGGCTACAGCCACGTCAAATGCAGTTGGTTTTACCTATGCAATCGTCGGCGGTGAATTGAACAATTCAACTGAACCCGGAACCCACTCGATATCCGCCACGGTCACGGAGCGGGTCGAAACAATGATCTCTCCTGCGCTCGCGGGTGGCGGAACCGGCGCGTTCGATTTGTTCTACTCGTTCGCCTTGAATGACATGTTTGTCGAAATCTGGGACAATTCTGGCGACGCCTTAACGTTAAATCAGGGCCTCCTTGACTATCAAATTCTGGTGGATGGTGTTCAGGTCTGGAGTTACGAGGCATCCGTTATCGGCAGTCGAACGGGCACATCAATCGGGGCTCTTGCTAGGATCACCGAATCAGGCGGAACTGTGACACCACAAAGCTTTTCGATAACCGGCCTTCCCGGTGATGCGCCGCGCCGTGTCGACTTCGACGGTTTCTTGGTTACAGATCTGTTTCTTGGCTCCTTCCCGGGGACCGGGGCAAGTCCCGTGATCGAAATAAACATGAAGGCAGAAATCCAGCTTCCGGAATTCACACTTGGGGCAGGAGCACGTGCGGGAATCGGTGACCCCAACAACCTGTCAGCAAATTTCGGCACGTTCAGCTTGGAAACCGTCGGTACTGAGCCAACTCCCGTCCCACTGCCGATGGGAATTTGGCTATTGATCACAGCGCTCGGCGGACTTGCAGGCCTGCGTAAATTCGCCTGACCTACCAACGCCCTCTGCCTCAGATGTTTCCGATCGGAACGACATTGGGCATATACATATTACTACGTAACGCAATCGCGGCATTTTGGCAGTTGCGTTACAATTCCGTCCAGCATACCTCCTTCCGTGGGACACCCTTCCCCAACGAAGGGCGCATATCTGGAAGGATAGCATTAATGGCTATTACGACACCGGCAACGCGGCCGGCAAACCCGCGTTTTTCCTCTGGCCCCTGCGCCAAACCCCCCACATTTGATCTGGCTGGCTTGTCTGACGCGCCTTTGGGTCGTTCGCACCGCGCCGCCGTGGGCAAGGCCAAGCTGGCCGAAGCGATCGACTTGACCCGCGAGATCCTCGGCGTGCCCGCGGACTACCGCATTGGCATCGTGCCCGCATCCGACACCGGCGCGTTTGAAATGGCGATGTGGTCGCTCTTGGGAGAACGCCATGCGGAAATGGTCGCATGGGAAAGCTTTGGCGCGGGTTGGGTCACGGATGTGGCCAAGCAGTTGAAGATCGCGCACACCGTCCACACCGCCGACTATGGCGAGATCGTGGATATGGCGGCGTTGAACTATGACAATGACGTTTGCTTTACCTGGAACGGCACGACATCCGGTGTGCGTTTGCCGCATGGTGATATGATCCCGGTCGACCGCGCGGGGCTGACGCTGTGCGATGCGACATCTGCCGCGTTTGCGATGGACCTGCCGTGGGACAAACTGGATGTGACGACATTCTCCTGGCAAAAAGTGCTGGGTGGCGAGGCCGCGCATGGCATGCTGATCCTGAGCCCTCGCGCAGTGGAACGGCTGGAAAGCTACACGCCGCCTTGGCCGCTGCCCAAGATTTTTCGCATGACCAAAGCGGGCAAGCTGAACGAAGGCATCTTCAAGGGAGAGACGATCAACACGCCGTCCATGCTCTGTGTCGAAGATTACCTGAACGCCTTGAAATGGGCGCAATCGGTAGGTGGCCTTCAGGGCCTGATCGCGCGCGCGGATGCCAACACGGCCGCGATTTCCGAATTTGTTGCGGCGCACGATTGGATTGAGTTTCTGGCCACCGATCCTGCGACACGATCAAACACATCTGTGTGCCTTAAGTTCACGGACGGGCGCATTGCGGATGGAGCGGGTTTTGCCAAAGCCGTGGCCAAGCGGTTGGCGGATGAAAACGTGGCCCTCGATATCGGTGCTTATCGTGACGCACCGCCCGGACTGCGCATCTGGTGCGGCGGCACGGTCGAGACATCGGACATCAAGGCGATGCTACCTTGGCTCGACTGGGCGTTTGAGGCTGAAATCGCTTCCTGAAAAACGGCAGATCGCCGCAATCCACAAAGTGCGCCGCGCGCACTCATCCACAGACATTCAACAAAGGACCAACATCAATGGCTCCCAAAGTACTCATCTCCGACAAACTCAGCGACGCCGCAGTGCAGATTTTCCGTGACCGTGGCATCGACGTGGATTTCCAACCCGATCTGGGCAAGGACAAGGACAAGCTGGCCGAAGTGATCGGCAACTACGACGGTCTTGCGATCCGCTCCGCGACCAAGGTGACGGAGAAAATCCTTGAGGCGGCGACAAACCTCAAGGTCATTGGCCGCGCGGGCATCGGAACCGACAATATCGACAAGGATGCCGCCTCCAAAAAGGGCGTGATCGTGATGAACACGCCCTTTGGAAACATGATCACAACCGCAGAGCACGCAATCGCAATGATGTTTGCAGTGGCGCGGCAAATCCCCGAGGCAAGCGCATCGACCCACGCTGGCAAATGGGAGAAGTCCAAGTTCATGGGTGTTGAGCTGACGGGCAAGACCCTTGGCGTCATTGGCGCAGGCAACATCGGCGGTATCGTATGTGACAGGGCGCGGGCCTTGCGGATGAAGGTGCTGGCCTATGACCCGTTCCTGGGCGAGGAAAAAGCGCAGAAGATGGGCGTTGAAAAGGTCGAATTGGATGACCTTTTGAAGCGCGCGGATTTCATCACGCTGCATGTCCCATACACTGAACAGACAGCTAATATTCTGTCCAAAGAGGCGATCGCCAAAACCAAGAAAGGCGTGCGCATCATCAATTGCGCGCGCGGCGGTCTGGTAGACGAAGCGGCGCTGGCGGAGGCGCTGAAATCGGGCCATGTGGCCGGAGCGGCGTTTGACGTCTTCAAGGACGAACCTGCAACTGCGAACCCGCTTTTTGATCTACCGAACGTTGTCTGCACCCCGCACCTCGGTGCTGCCACGACCGAAGCGCAGGAAAATGTAGCGCTTCAAGTGGCCGAACAGATGTCGAACTACCTGCTGACAGGCGCTGTCGAAAACGCGCTCAACATGCCTTCTGTCACCGCCGAAGAGGCCAAGGTCATGGGGCCGTGGGTCAAACTGGCGGGGCATCTTGGGTCTTTCACTGGCCAAATGACGGATGAACCCATCCAAGCGATTAACATCCTTTATGACGGCTCCGTTGCGGGCATGAACCTCGAGGCGCTCAATTGCAGCGTGGTGGCCGGTATCATGAAAAAAGCCAACCCGGACGTGAATATGGTCAGCGCCCCTGTGATCGCCCGCGAACGTGGCATTCAGATCAGCACCACGCGGCAGGACAAATCGGGCGTGTTCGACGGGTATATCAAGGTCACTGTTGTTACATCCAAACGTGAACGCTCTGTCGCGGGCACGGTCTTTTCCGATGGAAAGCCGCGCTTTATCCAGATCAAGGGCATCAACATCGATGCCGAGATCGGCGCGCATATGCTCTATACCACCAACAACGATGTACCAGGCATCATCGGTGCGCTGGGCCAGACCATGGGCGAAAACGGCGTCAACATCGCCAACTTCACCCTTGGCCGTGCAGCTGCTGGCGGAGAGGCGATTGCGCTTTTGTACGTGGACGAACCCGTCCCTGCTGAGGCCCGCGCCAAGCTGGCAGAGACCGGGCTTTTCAAACAGATCAAGCCGCTGCAATTTGACGTAGCGTGATCTTTGCCCTATCGGCAAAGGCAACGGCGTCGCTCCGGTAACAGGGGCGACGTTTGACATAAAGGCGCTCTATGACTGATCCCATTTACGCTATCGGAGATGTTCATGGTCAGCTGGCCGAGCTGGACCGCGTTCTGGATCTTATCGAGGCAGACGGCGGCAAAGACGCCCCTGTGGTTTTTGTCGGCGACTACACCGACCGCGGGCCGGACAGTTATGGCGTGCTTGAGCGGATCATCCAAGGAAAGGCCGAAGGGCGCAACTGGATCACGCTGATGGGCAACCACGACCGCATGTTCCGCATGTTCTTGCAGACCCCGCCGCAGGCTGACCCCTACATGATGGTTGAGCTTTACTGGCTGCATCCGCGATTGGGCGGCGACACCACGCTGACATCCTACGGGCTGCCGGTCAGTCCGCAGATGCGGGTCAAGGATCTGCACGAAGCCACGCTGGCCAGCGTGCCGCAACGACACATTGATTTTCTGAACAATCTGGCGCTAACGCACTTGCATGGTGATCTGCTGTTTGTCCATGCGGGCATTCGCCCCGGCGTGCCAATAGCCGACCAGACCGAGGAAGACCTGATCTGGATCAGGAAGACCTTTCACGACTACAAAAAGCCGCATCCGCATCTGATCGTGCACGGCCACACCCCTGTAAAAAAAGCCACGCATTACGGCAATCGGGTAAATCTTGATACTGGCGCGGGCTACGGTGATCCGCTTACGGTGGCCGTGTTCGAAGGGAACGATGCATGGCTGCTGACGTCGCGCGGGCGCAAGCGGCTAAAACCGGGGTTCTTTTAGGTCCTCGTCCAATCCAGAACCACCTTGCCGCTTTGACCCGACTTCATCGCGGAAAAACCTGCCTCAAAATCATCGACATCAAAGCGATGGGTAATGACCCGCGATACATCCAAACCGTTCTGCAGCATGGCGATCATTTTGTACCACGTCTCGAAGATTTCGCGGCCATAAACACCCTTGATGGTGATCGCCTTAAAGACGATGCGGCTCCAATCGACGGGTGATTTTCCAGGCGGAATACCCAGCATGGCAATGCGCCCGCCCATCGTCATGGCCTCTACCATTTGATCCAGTGCGGCCTGATTGCCCGACATTTCAAGGCCCACGTCAAAGCCCTGTTTCATCTTGAGATCGGCAATCACATCCCGGAGGTTTTGCTTGGTCACATCGACCGGTATAACATCCGCGACGTCGGCCGCCAGTGCGAGGCGATCGGGGTTCACGTCCGTGATCACAACATGTCGCGCGCCGACGTGGCGGGCCACAGCGGCAGCCATGATCCCGATGGGGCCGGCGCCCGTGATCAACACGTCCTCTCCGACCAGATCAAAGCTGAGCGCGGTATGAACAGCGTTGCCAAGCGGATCGAGAATAGCGCCTATGTCGTCTGAAATTTCGTCCGGAAGAGGCACCACATTGAACGCAGGCAGCTTGAGATATTGCGCGAAAGCCCCTTGTTCGTTCACGCCTATGCCACGGGTGGCCGGATCAAGGTGGAACTTGCCCGCACGGCTTTGGCGCGAGGTTTTACCGATCAGGTGACCCTCTCCGGAACAGCGCTGTCCGATGCTCAGATCGTGAACATTGGCTCCTAGCTCGACAATTTCGCCGGCAAATTCATGGCCGGTGATCAAGGGGACAGGCACCGTGGCTTGTGCCCAGTCATCCCAGTTCCAGATATGGATGTCGGTGCCGCAAATGCCCGTCTTGTTGATCTTGATCAGTACGTCATCCGGCCCAATCTCCGGCACTGGTGCGTGCGTCATCCACAGCCCCTCGCGGGGGTGCAACTTGGACAGGGCCTTCATTTCATTGGTCATCAGATCACTCCACAGGCTTGGCCGGCCACCTTGAAGGCCGCAAGCGCGCGGTCCAGATCGTCGCGTGACAGAGCCGCGTTCATCTGTGTCCTGATACGCGCCTGCCCACGTGGCACGACCGGAAAGAAAAAGCCTGAGACATAGACGCCTTCGTCAAACAAACGTGCCGCCATATCCTGCGCCAGTTGCGCCTCTCCCAGCATAACCGGGATGATCGGATGTTCGCCGGGCAACAAATCGAACCCCAGATCGGTCAGGCCCGCGCGCCAATAAGCGGCGTTCTCAAACAGTTGAGCGCGCAGATCATCACCGGCCTCAATCAGGTCCAGCGCCTTTATGCCCGCTGCGACGATACTGGGGGGCAAGGAGTTGGAAAACAGATAAGGCCGCGCGCGTTGCCGCAACAGATCAATCACGGGCTGAGGACCGGCAATATAACCGCCGATGGCCCCACCCAGCGCTTTGCCGAGCGTGCCGGTCAGGATATCCACGGTGACGCCAGCATGGGCGGGTGTGCCACGCCCCTGCGGTCCCATGAAGCCCGTGGCATGGCAGTCATCGACCATAACCATGGCGTCGTATTTTTCGGCTAATGCTCTGATTTCGGGAAGTTTTGCAAGGTAGCCATCCATGCTGAACACGCCGTCTGTTGCGATCATGATGAACCGCGCGCCGTTGTCGCGCGCCAGTTGCAACTGGCCTTCCAGATCTGTCATGTCGGAGTTGGCGTAGCGATACCTTTGCGCCTTGCAGAGCCTTATCCCGTCGATGATAGACGCATGATTGAGCGCATCTGAAACGACGGCATCTTCTGGACCCAAAAGCGGCTCAAACAACCCGCCGTTGGCATCGAAACAGGCGGCAAAAAGGATCGCGTCTTCCATGCCAAGATAAGCCGCAAGTTTGCTTTCGAAGGTTCGATGGATGTCTTGAGTGCCACATATGAACCGGACCGAGGCCATACCAAACCCTTTCGGCTCCATCGCGGAAACCGCAGCATCAATCAAAGCCGGGTGGTCGGCCAGCCCCAGGTAATTGTTTGCACACAGGTTGATCACCTCGTGGTCACCGACCGTGATGTGTCCCCCCTGCGGTGAGGTGATGAGACGTTCCTGCTTCATCATGCCGTCGGCTTGGATCTGGCGCAAAGTGTCGGTGACATGGGACAGAAAAGCGTTGGTCATGAGAAAGGCTCCTTTGAAAGAGCTTCTAACATACCGGACGTGATTCCGAAATAGGAGAAATCTTACTTAGCGGAATAAATCCGGTATAATGGAAAAAACTATGCGTCCTGCACCACCAAAAAGGCGCGCACCGGACCGTCTTGCGCTGCGATGCAATGCGGAACATCGGCGGCATAGCGCGCGGTGTCGCCGGGGCCGAGTTGGTCGGAAACGTCACCGCTGTGCACGGTTAGCATGCCCTCAATGACCGTCAGGTGTTCCCGGGCGCCGCGTGTATGGGGTTGGCTGTCGAGGCTGCCGCCTGCGGCCATCGTCACCTCATAAACCTCGTGTTTGCCCGCTTCTTCGGGCGGTGACAAAATGCGAATGCGACACCCAGAGCCAAGATTGTCGATCGTCGGTACGTCGGCGGCGCGTAGCACTTCAACCTTGGCGGCCGGTGATGCGCCATCCAAAAGCCCTGCGAAATCCACCTGTAGCGCCCGCGTCAGGTTCCACAAGGTCGCGATTGTCGGGCTGCTCTCGCCGCGCTCGATCTGGCTGACCATGGAGCGGGACACGCCGGACAACTTGGCCACGGCATCCAGCGAAAGGCCCTGCACACGACGCGCCTCTTTCAGGCGCATTGGCAGTTGGTTCAATATGGCGTCTGGTTTTTCCGTCATGACGGATGTTTGCGGGATAAGACGATACGCTGTCAACGGGAGTGTAGCATTAGGCGTGCCGCGATAGGCCAAACCTGCGCGCCGTGACGAGACGTTGCTGCTGACATCCGCAGTGGGATCGGGCTAAATGCCCATGACATTCTGAGGAGAGACATCATGGCAAAAGACATCGTCATTCTGGACGGCGCGCGCACGGCTATCGGCACATTTGGCGGATCGCTTGCAGGCACCACCGCGATTGATCTGGGCACAACAGCAGCCAAGGCGGCATTGGAACGATCCGGGGTAGACGGCGCGCAGATCGGGCATGTGGCGTTTGGGCATGTGATCAATACCGAACCGCGCGATATGTACCTCAGTCGCGTGGCCGCCATGCAGGCGGGTGTGCCGGACACGGTACCTGCCATGAACGTCAACCGTTTGTGCGGGTCTGGCGTCCAGGCGATTGTATCGGTGGTGCAATCGCTGATGTTGGGCGACGCGGAGTTCGGATTGGCGGGCGGGGCCGAGAACATGTCGCGCTCGCCTTTCATCGTGCCAGACCAACGTTGGGGCGCCAAGATGGGCGATGTGCGTACATTGGACATGATGCTGGGCGCGTTGAACTGTCCGTTCGGCACGGGGCATATGGGTGTCACGGCTGAAAACGTGGCCTCTGAACATCAGATCAGTCGCGAGGATCAGGACGCATTTGCTCTGCAATCTCAAGACCGTGCGGCAGCCGCGATCAAAGAAGGACGATTTGCCAGCCAGATCACGCCCGTCGAGGTGCGCGTCAAACGTGACATGGTCCCGTTCGAAGTCGATGAGCATCCCAAAGCCACCACGTCGGAGGCGCTGGCTGGGCTGCGGGCTGTGTTCCAAAAGGATGGCAGCGTGACGGCGGGCAATGCGTCTGGCATCAACGATGGTGGCGCTGCGATTGTCATGGCCACGGCGGAGGCGGCAGAAAAAGCAGGCCTGAAACCGCGCGCGCGGATCATCGGATATGCCCATGCCGGCGTGCGGCCCGAGGTGATGGGGATCGGCCCGATCCCTGCGGTTCAGAATTTGTTTGAGCGGACCGGGTTGTCAGCGGGTGATTTTGACGTGATCGAAAGCAACGAGGCCTTTGCCGCGCAAGCGTTGGCCGTGACCAATGCGCTGGGGCTGGACCCGGCCAAGGTCAACCCGAATGGTGGTGCAATTGCGCTGGGCCATCCAGTGGGCGCGACGGGCGCGATCATAACCGTGAAGGCGCTGTATGAACTGGAGCGCATCGGCGGTAAACGCGCGCTGATCACAATGTGCATTGGCGGGGGTCAGGGCATCGCGCTGGCGATTGAGCGGTTGTAAACTCAGTGATGTTGCGGTGTTCGAAAAGTGTCGTCCACAATATAGGATGTGAATGACACTGCCCCTCTGTACACGTCAGGACATTCAGCGTCGGCGTTCACCGCGACCACCCGAATTTCAGCGGGTTGCGACACTGTTTGTACCTAAAGCCTACCAACACGGCGCAGGGCTATAGCAATGCCTCGATCAACGCAAAAAGCCCGGCACCCGCAATAAGCGACGCACCCGCCGTCAGGAAAATCCAAAGCCAAAAGCCGACGCGTTTGGGCGGTTCCACCGGGTTCGATTGGGCGATTAGCGCGGCCTCAACCAGACCGGGCAGGCGAGGGCCGAAACGGGCCATGACGCGCGCGGTTTTGGCCAGATCGGTCACGACGGCCTTGGGTCCGATGGATTTGGAAATGTAGTCGGTCACGATGGGGCTTGCGACTTTCCAGATGTTAATCTGCGGGTTCAGCGACCGCGCAACCCCTTCTACAACCACCATTGTGCGTTGTAATAATATCAACTCGGTCCGGGTTTCCATGCCAAAGCGTTCGGTGACCTCGAACAGATAGCTGAGCAGGCGCCCCATCGAAATGCGCGTGGCGTCCATGCCAAAAATCGGCTCTCCCACGGCGCGCAGGGCGCGAGCAAATTCATCGACATCCTTGTCGGCGGGCACGTATCCAGCCTCGAAATGCACTTCGGCCACGCGTTTGTAATCCTTGCGGATGAAGCCATAGAGGATCTCTGCATAGACCCTGCGCGTGTATTCGTCGATGTGGCCCATGATTCCGAAATCATAGGCAATGATGTTGCCGTTGGGCGCGACCTTGAGGTTGCCCTGATGCATGTCACCGTGAAAATACCCGTCGCGCAGGGCGTGTTGCAAAAAGAGTTGCAGCACCCGTTCGCCCAAGCGATTTCGGTCGTGTCCTGCCGCATCGATTGCCGCATTATCGCCCATTGGCACGCCATCGGCCCAACCCAACGTCATGACGCGGCGCGCGGAATACTCCCATTTGATCGCGGGCAGCTCGAACCCTTCATCCTTTTCGGTGTTGGCGGCGAATTCCGATGCGCCCGAGGATTCCAGGCGCAGGTCCAATTCGCCTTGCACCACACCGTCGAAGTGTTCGATCACGTCCATCGGTTTGAGACGACGCGACCCGGGCGAAAACATCTCGATCACGCTGGCGGCGAGATAGAAGGCATCCACGTCTTTGGTAAAGGCACGTTCGATCCCGGGGCGCAGCACTTTGACGGCCACCTCTTCGCCTGTCTCGGCCAAACGCGCCTTGTGGACTTGCGCAATCGAGGCCGCCGCGACTGGTTCGGAAAACTCCGAGAACATCTGATCGACCGGGCGGCCAAGTTCCTTCTCGACCTCCGCCTTGGCCTTTTCGATGGAAAACGGCGGTAGTTTGTCTTGCAGAACGCGCAGTTGAACAGCCAGTTCATCGCCAACCACATCCGGGCGGGTCGACAAAATCTGCCCGAATTTGATGTAGGCCGGCCCAAGAGCCGTCAGCGCACGGGTCGCGGGTGGCATGGACGGGTCGCCTTTGTAGCCCAGCCATTTGAACGGCAGGCCCAGAGCCCGCGCGACAAAGCGCAAAGGTTTGGGCGCTTCGAAAGCATCCAGAACCACGCCCATCGCGCCGGTGCGTTCCAGCGTGGCGCCTGTGCGGATCAGACGCCAGATATTGTGCGGGCCACGCATATCAGATTTTCCAGCCCGAATGGAGGCACGCAACACCCATCGTCAGATTGCGGTATTTGGCATTCTCGAACCCTGCGGCTCGGACCATGCTGAGGAAGGTCTCTTGATCGGGGAAATTACGAATGGATTCGACAAGGTATTGATAGCTGTCGCGGTCGCGCGCGATCACCTGACCCATGCGGGGGATCACGTTGAAACTGTAAAGATCATAGGCCTTTTGCATCGCGGGGTTTGGCAGTTGACTGAACTCCAGCACCATCAGACGACCACCGGGTTTGAGGACCCGGTAGGCTTCGTTCAGCGCCTCTTGGGGGCGGGTCACATTTCGGATGCCAAAGCTGATGGTGTAGACGTCAAAGGTATTGTCAGCGAAGGGCAGCGCCATCGCGTCGCCTGTGATCCAATCCAGCTGATCGGACATCTGTTCGGCCTCGGCACGTTTGCGGCCTTCTTCCAGCATGGGTGTGGTCAGGTCCAGCACCGTCGCATGTCCATAGCCTGCGCGCTTGAGAAACCGAAAAGAAATATCACCTGTGCCGCCCGCCACATCCAGTAGCTTTTGCCCGGCGCGTGGCGCCAGCCAATCCATCATCGCGTCTTTCCAAACGCGGTGGATTCCAAGGCTCATCAAGTCATTCATCACGTCATATTTGCTCGCCACAGAGCTGAATACGCCTTGCACACGCCCGGCTTTCTCGGCTTCGGGCACGGTTTCAAATCCGAAGTGGGTGGTTTTGTCGTCGTGATCTGTCATTGGGTCTTGTGATCCTTGCGTTCCGACCTTTGTTATAGGTGTCAGAGGGGTATGCACAATGCGGCCCTTTGGTCACAGGGGGCGTTGTGCCGGAATTACCAGAAGTCGAAACGGTGCGGCGGGGATTGGCCCCGGTGATGGAGGGCGCTGTTATCGTACAGGCCGACGTGAATCGCCCCGATCTGCGCTGGCCCTTCCCTGAGCGGATGGCGGAGCGTTTGACCGGCCAGCGGGTCGAACGGTTGCGCCGCCGATCGAAATACATCCTGTGTGATCTCAGCGGGGGCGAGACGTTGCTGATCCATTTGGGGATGTCGGGACGGATGCTGGTGTCGGGTGATCCGCTAGGAGTGTTCGCGCATAACCATCCCGCACCAGAAAAACACGACCATGTTGTGCTGCACATGGATAATGGTGCGCGCATCACCTTCAACGATCCGCGCCGGTTTGGCGCGATGGACCTTATGCAGACGGCAACGGCGGAGGCGCACAAGCTGCTTGCGGTGCTGGGGCCTGAACCCTTGGGCAATGCCTTTGACGAGACACACCTGATCGCTGCGTTTCGCGGTCGAAACACGCCGGTGAAATCGGCGCTGCTGGATCAGCGGATCGTGTCGGGCCTAGGCAATATTTACGTGTGCGAGGCGCTGTTTAGGGCGCGCATTCGACCCACGCGTAAGGCGGGCAAAATCGCGAAACCGCGTGTGGCGTCATTGGTTCCCATCATCCGCGAAGTCCTGAGCGAGGCGATTGAGGCGGGCGGATCTTCATTGCGTGATTTTCGGCAGGCAGACGGGGAGTTGGGGTATTTCCAGCATTCGTTTGATGTCTACGGACGAGAGGGCGCTCCGTGCCGTACGCCCGAGTGCAGTGGAACAATCGAGCGAATCGTCCAGTCGGGTCGATCCTCTTTCTTCTGTGCGCAATGCCAAAGATAGCTTGAACCCGGAGGGTCGCATGGTATTGGATAGGCCTTTAACGGACACAACCGAGAGTAATCTTGATGGCCTATGAAACGATCATCGTTGAGGTAGAAGACCATATCGCAACAGTCACCCTGAATCGACCAGACGCGTTGAATGCGCTGAACGATGTGTTGATGGGTGAATTGGCGGATGCGCTGTCCGCCGCACAAGCCAATGACAAGGTGCGCTGCATCATCATCACCGGATCGGAAAAGGCGTTCGCCGCCGGGGCCGATATCGCGATGATGAAGGACAAGACCTTTGTCGAGGCGTTTTCGGGTGATCTCTTCACGCCAGAGACCGACCAGATCATGCGCGTGCGCAAGCCGATCATTGCCGCAGTCAGTGGCTATGCGCTGGGCGGCGGCTGCGAGTTGGCGATGATGTGCGACTTCATCATCTGTTCCGATACGGCGAAATTTGGCCAGCCGGAGATCAATCTGGGCGTCGTCGCGGGCATTGGCGGCACGCAGCGCCTGACGCGGATCGTGGGCAAGTCCAAGGCGATGGACATGAACCTGACGGGCCGTTTCATGGACGCCGAAGAGGCCGAACGCTCAGGGCTGGTGAGCCGCGTGGTGCCCAGCAAGAAATTGATGGAAGAGGCGCATGGCGCGGCCCAGAAGATCGCGGAGAAATCCATGGTGTCCGTGATGGTCGTCAAGGAGGCCGTGAACCGCGCCTACGAGGTGCCTTTGCGCGAAGGGCTGCTGTTTGAACGGCGCATGTTCCACGCGCTCTTTGCGACCGAGGATCAGTCCGAAGGGATGAACGCGTTTCTTGAGAAGCGCGAGGCGCAGTTTCGGGACAAGTAAAGCGTTGCGAGTGGCGCGTTTGCGTACAGAGCGGGCTACAGCGCAAATCTCAATTTCCGGAGGAAGTCGATTCCGGGACTCCGAGTTCACGAAAAAACCAGTAGTGACTTTCGGGGATGGTTTTGTCGATGTAGAGCAAATTCCAGAAACGGTGCCGGTCTATTGAGAGGCCCGGGTTCATAGCGAGAGCTTCGGCGGTGGTGCGCCGCGCTGCTTCGTGAAGCGACTGCGCTTTTGGCGGGTCATTGCTTAGGTCTGAAAATCATCCGGAGCCGAGGTCTCAGCGTTCAATGACAGCATCGATAGTGCCAGTGATTATGGGTGCCTGATCCTTTCTGCGGTCCGGATAAATGAAACCTCCTTCTGCTGCGCGGCAGCATCGGAAATCTCGCTCCCGCAGATTTTGCCGTGATGCGAATGCGCGCGAAGCGCTCATCCACCCTTTCTACGACCGCTCCTTCACCCTTCGCCTAGCCTGGTGACATGCCGCGCAGACGTTCGGACCGGCGGCGCAGCAGTTCGACCACTGTCAGCAGCATGATCGACAGGATCACGAGAATTGTGGCGACGGCTAGAATCGTGGGGCTAATCTGTTCGCGCAGGCCGGTGAACATTTGCCAGGGCAGGGTTTTCTGGCCCGCAGAGCCGACAAAGAGCACCACGACAACTTCGTCAAAGCTGGTGATAAAGGCAAAGAGACCACCCGAAATGACGCCCGGCAGGATCAGGGGCATTTGCACCCGGAAAAACGTGGTGACGGGGTTGGCACCCATGTTGGCCGCCGCGCGGGTCAGCGAGTTGTCGAAGCCCACAAGCGTAGCGGTCACGGTGATGATCACGAAGGGGATGCCGAGGGCCGCGTGTGCCAGAACGACGCCAGTGTAGGTGCCTGCAAGGCCCACACGGCTGTAGAAAAAGTACATGCCCGCAGCGGAAATGATCAGCGGCACGATCATCGGTGAAATCAGGATGGCCATGATCGCGCGGCGAAACGGTACGTGGCTCTGGCTCAGGCCTATGGCCGCGAGGGTACCGAGACTGACGGAGATCAGGGTGGCCACGGGTGCGATCTTGATCGAGTTGGAGAGGGCGTGCTGCCAATCATCGTTGGTCAAGAAGTCACGGTAATGCTTGAGCGAATAGCCCGCTGGATCAAAACGCAGCATTTCCGGCGTGAACGTAAAGAAGTCCTGCGCATTGAAGCTGAGCGGCATAACGACGAGGATTGGCGTTATCAGGAACACAAGGATCGCCCCGACGATCACGCGGAATGTGTAGTGCCACAGCACCTGACCGGGCGTAAGGTAAGGCACGAGGTGCTGGCGGTAGCGAGATTCGTAGAGCCAGAAAATGAACCATCCAAAGAACCACCCGAAAAGCCCGCCTATGATGCCTGCGGGCAAGCCACCTATCAGGAAACCTGTCACGGCCAGCAAGACCGTGAGACCCCAGCGGCCCGCTTGTTCGGAGGGGATGGCCTTGGTCAGCAGCAGCGCGGCCAGTCCCAGAACGGCGGCCCCGGCGAGCAGCCCCATCAGCGGTACACCTTGTGCGGTTCCGACCAAAAGCCCTGCAAAGGCCCCAAACAGAGCCACAACGGATGCGTAGAACGAAGGTTGCGAGCGGGTGACGGGTGTGAGTGCAGCCATGTGCTTAGCCCCCCAGTTTCACGTTATCGATGCCCACGATGCGGTCGTAGGCCCAGTAAAGTGCCAGAACCAGCGCCAGCAGGATCGCGCCCAATGCCGCGGCCAGCCCCCAGTTGAGCGAGCTTGAGATGTGGTAGGCGATCCGGTTCGAGATGAAGATACCCGATGTGCCGCCCACGATTTCGGGCGTGATATAATACCCGATGGAGAGGATGAACACGAGGATCGAGCCCGCGCCGATGCCGGGGATGGATTGCGGGAAATAGACGCGCCAGAACGCCGTCCAGTTGGTGGCCCCCAGTGATTTAGCCGCGCGCAGATAGCTGGGCGGGATGGTTTTCATCACCGAATAAAGCGGCAGGATCATGAAGGGCAGCAGGATGTGTGTCATGGCGATGATCGTGCCGGTCTGGTTGTTGATCAACGCCAGCCGCCCATCATCGGCCACGAGCCCCAGCCAAACCAGTGTGTCATTCACCACGCCTTGTTGTTGGAGCATGACCTTCCACGCAGAAGTCCGCACAAGCAGTGACGTCCAGAAAGGCAAAAGCACAAGGATCATCAGAAGGTTCGCGGTGCGCGCGGGCAAGTTGGCCAAGAGCCACGCGACCGGATAGCCCAAAAGAATACAGCTGCCAGTGATGACAACTGACATGAACAGCGTGCGCAGGAACAGCTTGAGGTAGATTTGCTGGTTTTCCGGTCGCATTTCGGCTCCGCCATCCAGCGATTTCTGCATGTCTACGGCGTTGAGAAAGTAGCCCGAAGTATAGTCGGGCGCATAGACTTTGATCGTTTGCCACACAGCCACATCGAACCAGTCTTCATCGACTCTTTCGAAGGCGGCTGGAAAGTCTACGGTTTCAAAAGTCGCGACTGCCGCTGCGGCTTGTTGCAGTTCGGCGGCACCTGGGCCGGAAAAGCTTGCCACATCCGCGCCCGCGCTCAGATCATCGTACAGCGACGAATACACCAACGCCCAAGGGTCTTCGGTGGCGAGGTTGTCGTTGTCTTCTGTTTGAACAAAATCGGCATAGGCCGTGAAGGCGGCAGCCGTTTTGGGCAATAGCGCACTGATGCCATCGCGCAGATCAAACGTGGGTTGATCGGCACCGGATTGCGGATCCCAAGCGTTCTGATCGGCAAGCCATGCGTCGGCGCCCATCATCTGGTTCCAGTTTTCACCGTCTTTCCAAAAGCTGTTCAAGTCTTCGAACTGGTCCTGATAGACTTCACCCATGTCTTCGACGCGGCGGCCCGATTTGCGAAAGAGCGACGACACCCCCGTCAGCTCGTAGTTCAGGCGAGATCCCAGACGGGTGTGCAGTTTGCGCTCCTGCGCCACGAAGATGTCTTCATAGAGCGCCTTGAATACTGCAGGCTCGGGGAGCTCTCCTGATGTACCATCCCACGACACCAATTCCTGCGTGGTGCGTGGCAAAGTCTCGGACACGATCTGGTTTTCGACCGACCGGAACAGCATATCGAGGATCGGGGCAATGAAGGTGATCAGGATGAACAGCAAAAGCGGTGCGATCAGCAACAGTGCGCGCAGTTTTTGGCGCCGCAGGGCACGATTGAGGCTGACCTTGAGCGGGCGGCCATCGGCGGCGAGCATCGGCCCGGCGGATGACGCTTGGGCCTTGCCGGAAGGGGCGCCGGTGATCGGATCTGGGCTGGCGGTGCTATCGGTCACGCGGCGCCCTCCACAACTATGATTGTGCTGGTTGCGGTACGGTGACGGATTTTGGCCACCTCTTGATATTCGGGGTCGTGATACGCTGCCAGAGCAGCCTCATACGACGGAAATTCGATACAGACGTGCCGGCTTTCGGCGCTGCCTTCCATGACCTGAGACTGACCGCCGCGGATGACGAATTTGCCACCCAGACCGAGCAGGATCGGCGTATCGCGCTCCACATACTCTTTGTACGCTTCGGGGTCATTCACCGTGATATGGCCAATGATGTATCCTTTGGGCATGGTCTTGGTCTCCGGGTTTTTGGGGTGGTGAGGGCCGCAAAGCCCTCACCGTTTGTCGTTCAAATTAGCCGCTTATTGCGACAGCCACGCCTGGAACTTGGCGTCGATGTCATCGCGGTAATCCGCCCAGAACTCGTAGTTATAAAGGAACGTGTTCTTGGCGTTTTCAGGATCGGTTGGCATGTGAGGTGCCATGTCGATGCCCAGTTCGGCGTGTTGGCCAACCAGCGGAGCGGACGACAGACGCGCCGGGCCGTAGCTGATATATTTGGCCTGATCCGCCAGACGCTGGGTGTCGGTGGCGAACATGATGTAGTCCAGCGCACGCGCTTGACGCTCTGGGCTCAGACCGGTTGGAATGATCCAGCCATCCAAGTCAAAGACCTGCGCGTCCCAAAGCATGGCGACGGGCTGTTTTTGCTCTTCGATGACCGAGAACAGACGTCCATTGTAGGTGGAACCCATGACAACTTCGCCATCCGCCAAAAGCTGGGGCGTGTCGGCGCCGGCTGACCACCAGATCACGTCGTCTTTGATTGTGGCAAGTTTATCAAGCGCTTGCTGTTGGCCTTCGTCCGTTTCCAGAACGTCATAGACATCGTCTTTGGCGACGCCGTCACAGATCAACGCCCATTCCATGTTGTTGATCGGGCGCTTTTCCAGAGCACGTTTGCCAGGGTAGGCTTCGGTGTCAAAAACCGCGCAGACAGACGTGGGGGGCGTGTCGCCAACCATGTCCGTGCGGTAGCCGAATGTCGTGGAATAGACGATCTGTGGGATGAAGCAGTCACCGACCAGCAATTCACCGAAGTCTTCGGAGGCTGGCGTGCCATCAGGTGCTGCGGCCAGCATCGTGTCCGGGTCGATTTCCATTGCGAGACCTTCGTCGCAAAGACGCAACGCGTCCGCCGCGACAACGTCAACCACATCCCATGTGACATTGCCCGCTTCGTTCATGGCGCGCAGTTTGGATACGGCCTCGGCTGAGCTGTCATCGTTGATGATGTTGACGCCGGTCTTTTCCATGTAGGGGTCGTGATAGGCCAGTTGCTGCGACTTGGAGTAAGCGCCGCCCCAGCTGACGATCGTCATTTCGTTGGCCATGTGGCCATCAGCAACGGCGAAACCGGCGGCTACTGTAAGCGCGGTTGTTGCCATAAGCGTTTTGGTCAGTTTCATTTGGTAGTCTCCCATTTACGTGCCCGTTTGGTCTTGAGGCTGCGATGACGGGCTTGATCACAGCCTCTGTTGGATCGCGCCGGGTGAGTGACCGGAGCGATAACTCTGCCTACGCGTCCAACGCGCGGCAATCTTCTGCCAGCCAGCCGATTTCAATCTGCTGACCGGGTTTGAGCCGAACCTGATCCGGCGCGTTGCGGGTTTTGATGACGAAATCATCAGTTCCGGCCACACGCAGGCGGGTGCGGAAAATGTCGCCCATATAAATAAACTCCAGCACTTCCGCCTTGAGCGTATGCGCCCCTTCGCTGAGCCGGTCCTTGTTGTATTCCACACGTTCGGGACGGATCGACACACGGGTGCGTTCGCCAGGCTGGCTGACGTTGATTGGTTTGGCGTCAATAAGGCCGCCACCATCTAGCTGCACAACCGCAAGCCCGTTTTTGATCTCTTTGACCACGCCCTCAAGGGTGTTGTTTTCACCAATGAACTGAGCAACGAAACTGTTTTCCGGCTCTTCATAAAGCTTGTCGGGTGGCGCGAGTTGCTGGATGCGACCGTCGTCAAACACGGCAACACGGTCGGACATAGTCAGCGCTTCGGTCTGGTCGTGGGTCACGTAGACCACGGTGATACCAAGCTCGTGCGCGAGGTTGGTGATCTCGAACTGGAGGGTTTCGCGCAGCTGTTTGTCGAGCGCGCCAAGGGGTTCGTCCATCAAAACCAACTCGGGCTCGAACACCAAAGCGCGGGCCAGCGCGATGCGTTGCTGCTGCCCACCTGAAAGCTGTGCAGGACGGCGCCCGCCAAAGGCACCCATCTGAACCATATCGAGGGCGTTCTTGACCTTTTCTTCACGGTCGGATTTGCCGATCTTGCGAACCTCAAGCGGGAACGCGAGGTTTTCGGCCACCGTCATGTGCGGAAACAAGGCATAGTTCTGAAAGACCATGCCGATCCCGCGCTTGTGCGGTGGGATATTGTTGATCGAGACCCCATCAAGACGAATGTCACCATGCGTCGCGGTTTCAAAACCCGCCAGCATCATCAGGCAAGTGGTTTTTCCGGAACCGGATGGGCCAAGCATCGTGAGAAACTCGCCCTTGGGCATGGAAAGGTTGAGGTCTTTGACGACGAGCAGTTCGCCGTCGTAGCTTTTTTGCACGCGATCAAATTCGACGAACGCGTCGTTGCTTGCAGTATCGGCCAAAATTGGCTCCCCGTTTGAACTGGCGGTTTTCCGCGCTTGTTGGCGAGTAGACTAACATCACCCACCGGGAGGGGCGCAAGGCGATATCCTGCTTGCATCGCAATTCCGCCCAAAAGGAGTGCGATTCACTGATTTTGCAGTAATAACAGGCGAATGTTCTGCTGAATCCATGTGCACTCAGGACGCTGAGCGCAACAAATCCTGTTCTTTCGCCTGCGCATACGCCTCGTCCAGCGCCCTGCGGGCGCGTTTTACAAGGATCGAGATCTCTTCCGGCGTGATAACGAGCGGGGGCGAAACGATCATGCGATCACCGACATGTCGCATCACCAGATCGTTGGCAAAACACCGTTCGCGCGTCATGTAACCCAGCGTGCCGGCCTCCGCTGCGAAACGTGCGCGGCTTTCTTTGTGCGGGGTGAGCGGCAGTGACGCCATCATGCCCTTGATCGACAGATCGCCAACCATCGGATGGTCCGTCAGGCTTTGCAGACCCTCCTGCAGGGCGGGCGCAGCGACGGTGCGGACATGGTCCAAAATGTCTTCATCTTGCAGAATGCGCAGGTTTTCCAAGGCAACTGCGGCGGCCACGGGATGTCCGGAATAGGTGTAGCCGTGATTGAATTCACAGGCGTTGATCACTTCGGCCACAGCGTCACTGACGATTGATCCGCCGATGGGCTGATAACCAGAGCTGAGGCCCTTGGCGATGGTCATGATGTCGGGGCGGATGCCCATCGTTTCCGAACCGAACCAGTTTCCGGTACGTCCGAACCCGCAAATCACCTCGTCGGCGATCAGCAAGATGTCGTAAGTGTCACAGATGCGCTGAATTTCTGGCCAATAGCTGTCGGGCGGGACGATGACGCCGCCAGCCCCCTGCACAGGCTCCGCGATGAAGGCAGCGACACTGTCTTCACCCAGTTCAAGGATTTTCGCTTCAAGTTCCTGCGCGCGCGCCAAACCGAAGGCTTCTGGGGTCATATCGCCACCCTCGGCCCACCAATCGGGTTGGTTGATATGATGAATGCCCGGAATCGGCAGGCCACCCTGCGCGTGCATCGCAGTCATGCCACCCAAGCTGCCGGACCCAACGGATGAGCCGTGATACGCGTTTTTCCGGCTGATGATATGCGACTTTTCCGGCTTGCCCTTTTGCGCCCAGTAGGTCCGAACCATGCGAATGTTGGTGTCATTCGCCTCGGATCCCGAGCCTGCAAAGAACACGTGATTTAGATGCGCTGGCGCCAGTTTGGCAATCTCTTGTGACAAAGCGATCGCCGGCACATGCGTCGTCATGAAGAACGTATTGTAGTAAGGCAGTTCCAGCATTTGCCGGGCAGCGACATCCGCCATTTCCTGACGGCCGTAGCCTATGTTGACGCACCACAACCCGGCCATGCCATCCAGAATTTCGTGTCCATCGCTGTCGGTAAGATACACACCCTTGGCGCGGGTGATCACGCGCGCCCCACGTGTGGCCAACTGGTCGTTGGTTGTGAACGGATGCATGTGGTGTGCGGCGTCAAGCGCCTGCAATTCAGCCGTAGGAAGATGGTTTGTAATCGCGGGCATAAGGCACCTGTAAATGGGCAGCAAAAAGGGCGGATTCGGTGACGCCAAACAATATGATCAAATTCTTTGGTGTCAATCGAATCGGTTGTCTAGTCAGGATTTGGCAAGGCCGCTCGAACCTGAACCATGCCCTGTGCGACGTCGTCCGACATTGCCTGTGCCGCCGCAATCGCATCTGCGTTGCGCAATGCTTCAAGCAGATCAGCGTGCTTGTCCGGCAGGTTAAGCGTCCCGAAACGGCCACAAACCACGCGCAGACTCGGGCCAAAGCGCAGCCACATTCGGTCGACGGTAGCGGCGAGAATCGGGGCCTGCGCCGCCGTGTTCAGACAGGCGTGGAATTGATAGTTGTGCATCAGATACCCCGAGATGTCTCCGTTTTCGATCGCCAAATTAAGTGCATTGTCCTGCCGGATCAGATCATCAAGCAGCGCCTCGGTGACGAAACCTGTAGCAAGGCGCGCCAATTCTGGTTCCAAGGATTGCCTAATAAATTCAAGCTCATCCACGCAAGACGGCGTGAGTTCGGGCACGAATATGCGCCGATTGCCCAGCATGTCCAGAGCGCCCTCTGACGTTAGGCGACGGATGGCTTCACGCACGGGCGTCATCCCCGCACCCAATTCGGCAACCAACCCTTGAATGGTCACTTGTTGACCTGGCGCGATGTCGCCAAACAATATGCGTTCGCGCAATGCTTCATAGACCGATTGGTGCGCCGGGGGATTTGCATTGTGTTCTGAGTTGAGAGGTGCTGGATTTCTGAGCAATTGCATCGCGTCTCTCTTCTGTGTTTCTGCGCAGCGAATGGCAGTGCTTGCGTGTCTTGGTGCTGCATGAAAACATAAAGCATCTTGCCGAGACAGGCAAAACTTGATCAAATTCATCTAAGCCGGGATCAACCCGGCTGGATAAAACGGGAGTATATAATGAAGCATCTGATGCTGAGCACGGCCGTTATGGCCTTCGCGGCCACGTCAGTGGCTGCAGATGAAGTACGGGTCTACAATTGGTCCGACTACATTGACGAAGCCCTCTTGGAGAAGTTCGAAACCGAAACCGGCATTAAGTTGATCTATGATGTCTTTGACAGCAATGAAGTGCTGGAAACAAAAATGCTGGCAGGCGGTTCAGGGTATGACGTGGTCGTACCGTCGGGCACCTTCCTGCAGCGCCAGATCACCGCAGGTGCGTTCCAAAAGCTGGACAGGTCGAAACTGTCCAACATTGATAATATGTGGGATGCAGTGGAAGAGCGGACATCGCAGTACGACCCCGGCAACGAGTTTTCCATCAACTATATGTGGGGCACGACTGGTATCGGTGTGAATGTCGGCAAGGTTCAAGAGATCTTGGGCGCGGATGCACCGATGGGTTCGCTTGAACTGATCTTCAACCCGGACAACATGGCGAAACTGGCGGAGTGTGGCGTGCACTTCCTCGATGCGCCGACAGAAATGATTCCGGCCGCGTTGAAATACATCGGTGAAGACCCTGATAGCCACGACCCGGACGTCATCGCCAAGACAGAGCCGATTTTGATGGGTGTGCGCCCGTACATCCAAAAGTTCCACAGCTCCGAATACATCAACGCCTTGGCGAATGGCGACATTTGCGTGGCGTTCGGCTGGTCCGGCGACATTCTGCAAGCCCGCGACCGTGCTGCAGAGGCCGACAATGGCGTTGAGATTGCCTACAATGCACCCAGCGAAGGCGCATTGATGTGGTTTGACCAAATGGCCATTCCGGTGGACGCGCCCAACCCCGAAGCGGCTCATGTCTTCCTGAACTTCATTATGGATGCGCAGAACATGGCGCAGGCGTCGAACTACGTCTACTACGCCAATGGCAACGCGGCTTCGAAAGAGTTCCTTGTTGAAGACGTGATCGGTGACCCGGCGATTTATCCGGACGATGAAACCGTGGAAAACCTCTATACCACAACGCCTTGGGACCCTCGCGTTCAGCGGACAGTCACGCGGATGTGGACTAAAATCAAATCGGGCACCTGACAAAGCCTGTGAAAAGCGGGGTCCAACGACCTCGCTTTTTTTCTTGTGTGATCCTCAAAGTCCAAAGGATATCGCGTGGACCAAACCGTTTTTGCCCCTTGGGATGACCCGCAGCAAAAGCCGTTGATACGGTTTGAAAATGTAACCAAGCGCTTTGGCGATTTCGTCGCAATTGATGATCTGACCTTGGATATTTTCGAGCAGGAATTCTTCGCGCTGCTTGGCCCTTCCGGCTGTGGCAAGACCACGATGATGCGCATGTTGGCGGGATTTGAAGCGCCCACCGAAGGGCTGATCGAATTGGCTGGTCAAGACATCGCGCCCGTGCCCCCGAACAAGCGGGCCGTGAACATGATGTTCCAGTCCTATGCACTTTTCCCGCATTTGACAGTCTACGAAAATATCGCCTTTGGCCTGCGGCGCGGCAACATGGCTGCGGCGCAGATCGATGAGCGCGTCGCGGAAATGCTCAAGCTGACACGTTTGGAGAAATTCGCACGTCGCAAGCCGCATCAGATCAGTGGGGGACAACGTCAGCGGGTGGCTTTGGCGCGGTCTCTGGCGAAGGCGCCTAAACTGCTGTTACTGGACGAGCCGTTGGGCGCGCTGGATGCCAAGTTGCGGCAGGCCACGCAGTTTGAACTGATGGACATCCAGGAAAAGACGGGCACGACATTTGTCATCGTGACCCATGATCAGGAAGAGGCGATGACCGTCGCCAGCCGGGTGGCTGTTATGGATGAGGGTCGGATCATTCAGGTGGCTACACCGGAGCGGATTTATGAAGTGCCGGAATCCGTCTATGTTGCTGATTTCATTGGTGATGTGAACATCATTGACGGTACGGCAAAAGCCGTGGGCAAAGGTCTCTACGCCGTTGCATGGTCGGATGGACAACCGCCGTTTCAGGCCGCGACGGAGCATGAGTTCACCGACGGGCAGGCGTGCCATCTGGCGCTGCGGCCCGAAAAGGTGGCCATCAGCGCCGAACGACCCCAAGACGCAGATAATGCGGTGCAGGGCAAAGTGCTCGACATCGCGTATCTGGGCAACCTGAGCACCTACCACGTTGAATTGCCCGGCGGCCAAATCGTTAAGGCACAGACGGCCAACACGCGCCGTATTTCACGCCGGAGCTTCACGTGGGAAGATCAGGTATGGGTAAGTTGGACCGCCACAGCGGGGGTGTTGCTGGATAAATGAGCGCACGGGCTGGCATAAACTGGGGTCGGTTGGGGTTGATATTTGTGCCCTACGCTTGGTTGTTGGCGCTGTTTTTGATCCCGTTTGTGATCGTTTTCAAAATTTCGCTGTCGGACATCGCGCTGGCTATTCCGCCCTACACTCCTACGTTGAGCGATGGTTTTGTCCAGTTTTTCGCGGCTCTGGATTTTGAGAATTTCGTATTCCTGACCACGGATGATCTCTATTGGCGCGCCTACCTCAGCAGTCTGGGCATCGCGCTGATTTCGACCATTCTAACGCTTTTCGTGGGCTACCCAGTCGCCTATGCAATGGCGCGCGCGCCCGAAGAATGGCGTGCAACACTGATGATGCTGGTGATCCTGCCCTTCTGGACCAGCTTTTTGATCAGGGTGTACGCGTGGATGGGTATCCTTAGCCAGGAAGGATTTCTCAACCAAGCGCTTCTGTGGACTGGCTTGATTTCCGAACCATTGACGATTTTGAACACCACGGCGGCCGTCTACATCGGGATTGTTTATACTTATCTGCCCTTCATGATCCTGCCAATTTATGCTGCACTCGACAGACTGGATGGTTCGTTGATCGAAGCCGCCGAAGATCTGGGGTGTTCGCGCCTGCAAGCGTTTTGGTTGGTGACGATTCCACTATCCAAAAACGGCATCATCGCGGGTAGCTTCTTGGTGTTTATTCCGGCGCTGGGCGAATTCGTGATCCCGTCTCTGCTCGGGGGCTCCGGCACATTGATGATCGGCAAAGTGCTTTGGGAGGAATTCTTCAACAACCGTGATTGGCCGGTGGCGAGTGCCGTTGCTGTCGTCTTGCTGCTTATCCTGATCATCCCGATCATTCTGTTTCAGCGCAACCAGCAAAAACAGCAGGAGGCAGAAGGATGAATCGCCTCAGCTGGTTCAACATCACATCGCTGACACTGGGCTTTGCGTTCTTGTATCTACCTATGGTGATCTTGATCATCTTTTCGTTCAACGAAAGCAAATTGGTCACCGTCTGGGCGGGGTTTTCCACGAAATGGTACGGGGAGCTTTTGCAAAATGAAGCCTTCCTCGATGCGGCTTGGGTCACGATCAAGGTCGCGGTCCTGTCTTCGACCATCGCCACGGTGCTGGGGACAATGGCCGCTTACGTACTGGTACGGGGCGGGCGGTTTATGGGGCGCACGCTTTTTTCAGGCATGATCTATGCACCGTTGGTGATGCCCGAAGTCATCACGGGGCTGTCACTTTTGCTGCTTTTTATCGGGATTGGCCTGGACCGTGGGGTCATGACCATTGTGCTGGCACATACAACATTTTCGATGTGTTACGTATCGGTTGTGGTCTCGTCACGCCTTGTCACCTTTGACAGGTCTCTGGAAGAAGCTGCGCTTGATCTGGGCTGCTCCGGGTTTGAGGCCTTTCGACTTGTGACTTTGCCGATCATTGCCCCTGCCGTGATTTCGGGTTGGTTGCTGGCGTTCACCCTGTCTTTGGATGATCTGGTGATCGCGTCGTTCACCGCTGGGCCATCCGCGACAACGCTGCCAATCAAGATTTTCAGTGCAGTTCGTTTGGGTGTCAGTCCCGAGATTAACGCACTCAGCACAATTATGATTGCGATTGTGACGATTGGCGTGATCAGCGCCTCGCTTGTATCGAAACGCAACAGTCTACGACAGCAAAACGACGAACAGGCCGCTGCCCGCGCTACATGAACCGTATTTTCAACGAATATGCATATGGTCCCGGTCCACGATCAGAGTGCTGGTGGGATAACACTTGCACACTCCCATCGTTTTCCAGACTTGAGACTGAGCAACGGTGCGATGTCGCGATTATCGGCGGCGGTTTCACCGGGATCAGCGCCGCGTTGCATCTCGCCCAATCCGGTGCATGCGTGTCTGTACTGGAAGCGCAGTCTATCGGTTGGGGCGCGTCAGGGCGCAACGGAGGGTTCTGTTGTTTGGGCGGAGCGAAGGCAAGCGATGCGTTACTGGATCGTCGCTATGGCAAACCAGAGCGGATCGCATATCGCCAAACGGAAATGGCAGCCGTGAACCTTGTCGAACAGTTGATCAACTCGCACAAGATCGATGTTGATCGTCACTCCGACGGAGAAATCGAGTTGGCGCATCGCGCGAAAGACACCAAAGGTTTTGAGGCAATGGCGCGCGCTGCCGAGGAGAACTACGGCGTGTCTGGGCGTGTGTACTCTTCGTCCGATCTGCTCGCCCGCGGGTTCGGGAAGCATTTTCACGGTGCTTTTTCAGTTCCTGTCGGGTTTGGTCTGAACCCACGGAAATATTTGGCTGGGCTCGTCGAAGCCGCTGTGCAAGCTGGTGCGCGCCTGTTTGAACAAAGCCCTGCAAGCGCGATTGAACCCGTGGGACGCAAGTGGAAAGTGCAAGTCGGTCAGGGCCAAAATATATTGGCGGATCAGGTCATTTTTGCAACCAACGGCTATTCTTCTGAACATCTTCCCCCATGGTTTGCAGCGCGCTACATGCCTAGCCAATCCAACGTTCTGGTCACGCGTCCACTAACGCGGACCGAGTTGGAGCAGGCGAACTGGACGTCTGACATGATGGCATATGACACTCGAAACCTGCTGCACTACTTTCGCTTGATGCCAGATGGTCGCTTCCTGTTTGGAATGCGCGGCGCTTTGATGACAGGACCCAGAGCAGAAGCTCACGCGCGACGGGCCTTGCGGGCAGACTTTGTCCGGATGTTCCCGGAATGGAGCAAAGTCGACACCGAATTCATCTGGTCGGGCATGGTATGCCTTGCCAGAGATGCAGTCCCGTTTGTGGGCAATATTCCTGAACGTTCCGGATTATGGGCTGGATTGTGCTACCATGGCAACGGCGTGGCAATGGGCACTCTCTCCGGCGCAATTCTAGCGGACCTTGTTCGGGGCGTCACACCCGAGGATTATCCCGAAGTGATCCGCCGCCCTTTGTCCCGATTTCCATTCGGGCGTGCCCGCCGCTTGCTGATGCCGGCTGTCTATGCAGGGCTAATGCTGGCCGACTATTGAGCCGCTCGGTTTAGCCCGGATCGCGCAGAGCCGTCACCGCATCCGCGGAGACAGAAGATCCTCCCTCCAGAATGAGTAAGGTCTCACTACCTTCACGCCGAGCCTCGACGATGCGAGTATAGGTTTCTGCTGGATCAGTTGAGAACACATTTCCAATGGCACTGCTTTCCACTTTGAAACTGTAAAGGCCGGGCTCAAATGGCGTCCCGTTATCCGCAATGCCCTGCCATTGCGTCGGCTCACCTGTTGTCGAGATCGACTGACGTTGAACCAATGCGCCACCGGAGTCGTAAACCGTCAAGAACGCCGCATCCGCACCGGGCACTTGTTTCGGGATCACGGTGACTGGACTGCCATCAAATGCAATAGGAGCGGTCGTTCGTGCATCCATACCGATCCAACCCGCCATCTGGGCCATTGTCCCGGAGCCAAGTTGGCCACCCAAAGCTTCCAGCAGATCATTGGATTTGACCTGCTGCTCAACCATGGAGAACTGGGCCAGTTGCGCCGCATACTCAGACGAATCGATTGGTTCCAACGGGTCTTGGTAACGCGCTTGGGTGGTTAGCATCTGGAGAAACGTCTCGAAGTCAGACGTCAGCACTGCGTCTGATTGGCTGGGCTGGGGCGTAGGTGTATTCTGGGTCGCAGTCAGTGCGTTAATGTCCATATTCTTTATCCTTATAGCCGCATGTCGAGACCGCTTGATGCGGCCAGTGTGATTGGAGTGATCGTGGTGTCCGATTTGCCTTCGACGGCAGTGTCGCTTGGGTGCCCGCCATTTCCCGCGTCTTGATCGGAATCGCCGTCAGAGGCGTTGCCTGTTTCACCCTCATTGAATGCGAAGTTGATGCTGTCGTATCCGATGGCTTGAAATTCGCGGGCTAACTGATCGATATGGCGCCGCATCAGATCGAGTGTCTCCGGCCGTTCGGCCAGAACCGTGACCGTTATGCCCATATCACTTGCAGAAATGCTCATACGTACGCGCCCGAGCTCTTCTGGATTCAAAGCCAACTCGACTGGTCTGTCGGGAAATCTTTGCATCGCTTCTGCAAGCTGGCGGCCCACCATTGCAGGAGTTTCAGGTCGATTGAATACGCTGTGCAACTGGGAGGTCGAAGCAACCCGGTTTTCCCATGGCACAGGCGCATCGGTCTCAAGAGCGGACACTGGCGACAGTTCAACTTTTTCACTCGAATTTGCAGCAATGCCCATGGGGGTTTGTACTCCCATCACATTGGTCAGACTTGTCGTGTTTTTAGGTGTTGCGGGCATTGAAACAGACCCGACCACCGATTGCTCTTTGTTGTTCGCTATCAAGATTTCATGGCGAATTTCACGGCGGCTTTCAAACTCTAGAGATGCCGGCGCTGGCGACGGTGTTTTACCGCTACCCTGCACAGGAGCGGGAATTAGAGGCGCCACTGATGAAGCGGCAAGATTTTGTGGTTTCGCCGCATTTGCAGTGATTGCATCAGCCCTTTTACCCATGTCCTCCGTTACCATTTGGAGAATTGGTTTGGTCGGCACGGGCGATTGGTCCGACTTTTGTGAAACTACCACTTCGGACGCGATCTTAAGTTGGAGCGAGCCGGGAAAAGATGACTCGGCAGGTTGTTGGATTGGAGCTTTGTTCTGCGTCTCAGTAATCGGTGCGATAGACAATCTGTCACTGATGGGATTGCCGGATGCTGCCTGAGTCAAACGTTCTTCAAAGGCGTTCTCACTCAAACCCTTTGTCTTTTTGACAAGCGTCTCTGTTGGCGCGATGAGAGCAGGGATTGCTTCTGGATCGGGCTTAATTAGTTCTTTTCCCTCGTCATCGAGCGCTCCAAGCTCCAATACTTCAACTGGTTCTTCGCCTTCGGCCACCTGAACGGGTTTATCACGCGTTTGACTATCAACGTCGGCATCATCCGCTTCGGACCCAGACCCTTGTTGTTTTGATTGCGATTCGTATTCAGTTTCAAACTCCTGGACCTGATCACTGACCTCAGTACTGGAATTTGCATCAGACGTGTCTGGTTGTCGTGATGTGGATACGCGATCAGGTTTCGCGATTGTTTGGATGGCATTCAACTCAAGCATAAAAGTCTCCGGGAGTTCTTCCTCGATTTGGAAGCTTTATGACGCCAGTTGGTTACTGCATCTTTACTGATTGGGGTCATGATCAGGAAAATTACATGCAATTGGAGAGACTTCGTATGACTACAGTTTTGCCACCCACACCCACTACGCTTCAACTATCCGCGAGAGACACAGCGCTGCGCGACGCGGCACAACAACTTGAAGCCAGTTTTCTTGCAGAAATGCTAAAATCCGCAGGGCTTGGAGCATCAAGCGAAGAGTTCGGCGGAGGCAAGGGCGAAGATCAATTCTCGTCTTTCCTGGTCCAGGAACAAGCCATGCAAATGGTCAAAGCAGGAGGAATTGGCCTGACCGAATCTCTCTTTCAAGCACTAAAGGAGCGCGCAAATGTCTGATGTCGATTTTCAAGACACGATAGATTCACTCGACGACTTGCTGGAATCCGAACGTCACGCCTTGCTGAAAGGCGATCTTGATTCTGTCGCTCGGCTGGTCGAGCAAAAGGAGGTATTGATGGAGCATCTGGCGCTTGCTGATGAGCTTGAGTCGACCGCTTTGGGCGAACTTGATGCAAAGTTCAAACGCAATCAGGCTTTGCTCGATTCCGCATTGGATGGCATCCGTCGTGTCGCCCGCCGTCTGTCTTCACTGCGCCGAGTGCGCACTGCTTTAGACACGTATGATGCGCGCGGCGAGCGAAAGACAATCGACGTAAAAGCAAACTCGTCTTTTGAAAAGCGCGCTTGAATCTGAATTGACTAAAAACCGAAAGACAGAAGGAAAAGCGTTTAGCACTCCATTAGCCTTTTTCGCGGCATGTTCGCCGTGCATCCGATCTCGGGTGGCGCATCGTCCCAAATGGCGACTGCATTGGTCAGAAGACGCTTCCGCCGTCGCGTAAATGCGCGAGGGCACAAACCAACGCAAAGCGTATGATTAAAGGAACATGCTTATGTCGAGCATTCTCACGAACAACAGTGCAATGGTTGCACTGCAAACACTCAAGTCGATCAACATGGACTTGGGCAAAGTACAAAGCGAAATCTCCACAGGTAAAACCGTGGAAAGCGCAAAAGACAACGCAGCTGTGTGGGCGATCTCCAAGGTTATGTCTTCGGACGTGGAAGGCTTCAAAGCGATCTCCGACTCGCTGTCACTTGGGCAGGCGACAATCGGTGTGGCTCTGAACGGTGCGGAAACCATCACCGACCTTCTGACAGAGGTCAAAGGCAAGATCGTGAACTCGCAAGAGTCCAACGTTGACCGTGGCAAGATCCAGACAGATATCGAAGCGTTGACCAATCAGATCAAGTCCATCGTTGGCGCGGCCCAATTCAATGGCCTGAATTTGTTGAACGGTGCAGATACGGCGGATGTCGAAATTCTTTCGTCGCTTGACCGCGCAGCGGATGGCTCTGTCAGCGCCGGGAATATCTCGGTTGCTCGTACGAACCTCAATGGTAAAGCCGAGCTTGCAACCACTACAGCTGTAGTTGGTAGTGCAAACGGCGGCGTTGCAGCTGTTACAACTGCCGCAGGCGCTACCGGTGATATCAACATTATCGTTGGTGATGGTGTGGCTGCTGGTGCATCGGTCGATGGTGTGGCATTCAGCTTGAATATTTCCGGAACCACGGATTTTGCTGGAGCAGAATTCCAATCCGGCAACGCTACGACGAGTTCTGATATTGCCTACGTTGCCAAAGAAGGCGACACGGCCCAAGATATCGGCGAAGGTCTGAAAAAGGCGTTTGAAGTTTATGCTGTCGAAAACGGTATTGCCGATGGCACCATTACTTTCACAGCTGATGCAACAGGTCTGACCGTCGATGTTGCTGCAGGTGCGGGTAACTTTGTAGCAGGTGTGAACGTTAACAAACCTGCAACAGGAACCGAGCATAAAGCGGGTGGCGAAATGGCAATGCTGGAAGCGCTTGATGTGTCCACCGAAGAAGGTGCAAACACAGCTTTGGCACAAATCGAAAGCTTGATCCAAACGTCAATCGATACAGCTGCGGGTCTTGGTTCCAGCGGAAAGCAGATCGACACACAAGCCGAATTTGTTGGCAAATTGAGCGATCTGCTAACGTCCGGTATCGGTACGCTGGTCGATGCTGACATGGAAGCGGCTTCTGCGAAATTGCAGGCTTTGCAAACTCAGCAGCAGCTTGGTGTTCAGTCATTGTCGATTGCGAACCAAGCGCCACAGACAATCCTGTCGCTCTTCCGTTAAGAGTATTTTTCAGGGGCGCGACTATCGCGCCCCTGATCCCACTTTTCCTTGATATCAGTTTGCAAAGGTAACCCTGTGAACGCATTTTCTTTGGCTCAACGCGCATATGCGCCGACGGGAGCCCCGACCAGAACGGCAAGAAGTACAGAGTATGACGTGATCGCGCGCATCTCATATCGTTTGAAGGAGGCGATCAAAAAGAATGATTTCCCCTCTCTGGCTGAAGCACTTTACGAGAACCAAAAGCTGTGGACTGCCCTTGCCATTGATGTGGCAGACGACGAAAATTTGTTGCCGGATGAACTCCGTGCTCGGATTTTATACTTGGCGGAATTCACACGCCAACATACGCGAAAAGTGCTCAAAAAAACAGAAAATGCAGTGGCTCTCTTGGAGATCAACGCCGCAATATTGCGGGGACTAAAGCAGGAAGGACCTAAGCCATGAGCGGACTAATCCTAAAGTTGAGCCCAAAAGAAAGAGTGTTGGTCAACGGCGCTGTGATCGAAAATGGGGATCGCCGGAGCCGTTTGTCTATATTAACGCCGGATGCAAATATCCTTCGGCTGCGCGACGCAATTCATCCTGAGGATGCTAAAACGCCCGTCCGCCGTGTGTGTTTTGCAATACAGTTAGTATTATCAGGGGACACAAACCCTAAAGATGCTCACTTGCCACTTTTGCGTCAAATTGAAGAGCTGAGCCAAGTTTTTACTGATCCTGACAGTCGAACGCACTTAATGGAGGCAACCAAAAGCTTGATCGACAACCAACACTATCGAGCTCTCAAAGCGCTGCGTGCATTATTGCCCAGAGAGGACCGGCTCTTGGCAGCCCGGCACAACTAATGTTTAGTCCTGTTATTCCTTCAAGCGGATTGGTCGGTTGGCGTTTTCTGCAAACTACCTATAACGCCCAGTTCGAGGCATTCTCGCAATCATCACAACTAAGCCGCACCTCAGATTACTTTGCTGAAAATATTGGTAAGGTGGTTTCCGCAGAGGAACTGGTTTCTGATCGAAGACTACTTGAAGTGGCACTTGGCGCATTCGGTTTGCAGGACGACATCAACAATCGTTTTTTTATTCAAAAGATTTTGGAAGAAGGGACAACCAATGATGACTCTTTAGCCAACCGTTTCGCGGATGCTCGATACGTTGCACTTGCTGAAGCGTTTGGCTTTGGCGTTGGCGAGACGCGCGGCATAGAGACAGAAGGATTCGCAGAAGATCTTATTGAGAAATTCAACCGCAACAGTTTTGAAGTCGCTGCAGGGGAACAAGATGACTCCATGCGAATAGCACTTTTTGCACAGCGAACGCTTTCGGATGTTGTTGGCGATGACAGTTCTGAAGACGCAAAATGGTTTACCATCATGGGACAACCACCTTTGCGAGAGTTGTTTGAGAAGGCGTTGGGATTGCCTCAAGCGTTTGGACAAATCGATATCGAACAACAGTTGGTTGTTTTCAAAGAACGTTCAACATCCGTTTTTGGTAGCAGTGATTTGTCGCAATTCACAGCTTCCGAAGCCGTTGATGATTTGGTTACGCAATATCTTGCGCGGGCACAAATTGCATCCATCGGAACAGGAGCCTCCTCATCTTCGATTGCACTTCAGTTGTTGCAAAGCTGATCAAATTTCAACTTTTTATCTGTGGCCATGCGCACCATTTTGAGATGCACGTGCACGGCGCAGGATAAGTTCCAATTGAGCGAAGCTGTTCTTGTCGTCTTGGAGTTCGATTTTTCCAAGAAACTCATCCAACTCTGGCCAGATCTGGATCGCCAAATCAACTTCAGGATCGCTACCTTGTGAATACAATCCTGCACGTATCATCATCGCGTTGCTCTCATAGGTTCCCAAAAGCTTTCGCGTTTGTGCAAGCGTCTCATTTTCTTTTTCTGATGCTGCGGCAGGAAGGCTTCGAGAAACTGATTTCAGGACATCAATAGCTGGATAGCGACCACGTTCTGCAATCGAACGATCCAATACAACGTGCCCGTCCAGAACACCGCGCAAAATGTCTGCTATCGGTTCATCCATATCTGAGCCCGCCACCAACACACTGAAAATCGCTGTGATGTCTCCTTGAGAACTTTCTCCTGGGCCAGCCCGTTCACATAGTGACATAATCATATGTGCGGTGGATGGTGGAAACCCTCGCAAAACTGGCGCTTCTCCGGCTGCGACAGCAACTTCTCGGTGCGCTTCAGCAAAACGCGTGATTGAATCCGCAAGAAAGAGCACGGAAAGCCCGCGATCTCGAAAATACTCCGCGACGGCCATTGCGGACCAGACACAACGACGTCTGATGAGCGGGGACTGGTCTGACGTTGCAGATACGACAACTGAACGTTCAAGTCCTTCTGGTCCAAGCACGTCCTCAACGAAGTGCCGCAACTCCCTTCCGCGCTCTCCAATCATGGCGATCACAACAATATCTGCTTCCATGTGCTGCGCCAAGTGTCCTAAAAGGCTAGACTTTCCAACACCAGATCCAGCGAATAAGCCAATCCGCTGTCCCTGTACGATTGGTAGCATTGTATTCATTGCCGCCATGCCAGTGTTCAATCGAGGCCCAAAAGCGCGCCGTGCGGCGGCAGTTGGCGGAGCTGCGCGCAATGGACGCGATGAAGTGCCACGTAGCAGAGGTTGCCCATCTAAAGGTGTCCCGTAAGGGTCGATCACCCTCCCGATCCAACTCTCGGATGGCCAAATTCCCCCAGAGTCACGCAGAGCGACACGATCATTAAGAGCAACACCGTCCGGCGATTCGTCTGGTAAGAGCACTAAGCGCTCACCATCAAGCTGCAGCACCTCTCCATTGATTGGTTGGCCGCGCCGATAGACCTGGACCAAATCCCCGATACGGGCCTGACCGGCCAAACCACTGACGTGAATGACGCCAGCCTCCACCCGGACAACCCTGCCGATATCGTGAACGGTGTTCAACTCGGTGATCTGTGCGGTCAAACCTTCGATAATTTGCGGCTGATTCATATCAATCCTTAGGTATCTACACACTCTTTCTAAAGGAATCAGAGTTAAGCCTTGATGAAATCCTTCGAGGGAGAAGCCCCGATGTTCAAAAATCTCGATGTCTTCAAGATGTCACACGCCATGGCCGTTCACGCTGGCCAAAAGCAAGCCGTTGCGGCACAGAATGTTGCTAACTCTGACACTCCTGGCTATCGGGCGTTGGATATCCAGCCGTTTGCGCAGAGCTACAACGCGCAGTCGACCGGTACAGAGGGTGCCGCACAACGCGCGACGCGTAGCAGCCATTTGAATGGCAGCACCAACAGAACCGTAGAAGAAACGTTTGTTGATAAAGAAGCGATTGCTTCGCCAAACGGAAACTCGGTCTCACTTGAGACCGAAATGCTGAAATCTCTTGATGCAAAACGCCAACACGATCGCGCGCTCGCGATCTATAAGTCTGCGCTGACGGTTTTGCGCGCAAGTATCAGTAGCCGCTAGGAAAGGACGTACCCATGAGCGATTTCTCAAAAGCATTGAGCGTGACATCCAGCGGCTTGAAGGCGCAAGCCACCCGCTTGCGACACCTCTCAGAAAATATCTCCAATGCAGATACTCCTGGTTACCGGCGCAAATCGGTTTCGTTTGAAACGGCCTTTGATGGTGGCCGAGGTGTCAGCATGGTGGAAACTGGACGCGTGCGCCTCGACCGGACGGAACTAGATCGGATCTATGATCCATCCCATCCATTGTCTGACGAAAGCGGTCACTATGAAGGGTCAAACGTTGACCTGCTTATCGAGTTGAGTGACGCGCGAGAGGCGCAGCGCAGCTATGAAGCCAACCTGAAACTTTTTGAGCAAACTAGAAAAATGTCCAGCGGGCTCATGGACTTGCTGCGGAAATAACCGCGCGCATCGCCCCGCTGTTGCACCCACCTACACTAAGGAGATCCAGAATGGATATGAAAGCTGTTTCCGCAATTCAGAAATACACACAACAGCGGCCCGCGACCGAACCGGTGCCAGTTGAGCCTGCCCCTACCATTGGACAGACTGTTCAAAGCGCGGCAATGGATTTTGCCCAGACGCTGGCAGCTACCGAAGAGGTGTCCAAGGCTGCGATGATCGGTGATGCCGATCCGCATGCTTTGGTGCAAGCATTGGCGCAGACTGAACTGGCTGTCGAGACGGCGGTGACGGTGCGCAACAAGGTTGTCGAAGCCTATCAGGAAATTTTGCGGATGCCTGTCTAAGATGATCAATGAGATCATCTTTTTCGACACTTTACGGCATGGGCTGTGGATCTCGGTAGTGATTTCGATACCGATTCTGACAGCTGCACTGGTCGTTGGTCTGTCTATTGGATTGGTGCAGGCCTTGACGTCTGTCCAGGAAATGACGTTGACGTTCGTGCCCAAACTGGCCGCTATCGTCGTCGCGTTCTGGGCATCCATGGGTTTCATGACACAGACACTTGTTTCGTTTTTTCATGACCAGATTATTCCACTGATCATCGGAGGTTAAACTATGGACAACGCTGGCTATGCCACCTTGACCAGACAATCAGGTTTGATGCGCGAAATGCGTGTCGTTGCGAACAATATCGCTAACGCGGCAACCACTGGGTATCGGCAAGAGGGCGTGATTTTTTCTGAATATGTTCAATCTATCGACGGCGGTTCGAGTCTGTCGATGGGGCAGGGAAATATTCAAAACACGTCCTTTCAACAGGGTGGCTTGTCAAAGACTGGCGGCACTTTCGATTTCGCTATCGAAGGCGACGGCTTCTTTCTGATCGAAACACCGGATGGCGAACGGTTGTCGAGGGCGGGCTCGTTTTCACCGAATGCAGAAGGGGACTTGGTTACAATGGACGGTCTCCGGGTGCTCGACGCCGGAGGCGCACCGTTGTTTGTGCCTGCGGGTGTGGGTGACATCGCTGTTGCATCGGATGGCACCATCAGCGCATCGGGTGCTCCCTTGGGGCAAATCGGACTTGTGCGACCGCTCGATCCGTTGCGCATGGTTCGCGAGGACGGTGTCATGTTCCGCGCGGATGAAGGCTTTGAACCGGCTGAAAATGCCCGGGTATTGCAAGGCTTTGTCGAGGATTCCAACGTCAATTCAATTCTCCAGATGACGAGAATGATCGAAGTCCAGCGCGCCTATGAGCTCGGCGCAAGTTTTCTGGAAGCTGAAGACGAACGCATTCGCGCGGCTTTGAGCACCATATCGAAGTAACAAACCAAGATTTAATAAAGGAGGGACCTTATGCGTGCCTTGAAAATTGCTGCCACTGGAATGAGTGCCCAACAAATGCGGGTGGAGACGATTTCCAATAACCTCTCAAACATGAGCACAACGGGCTATAACGCGCGCCGTGCCGAATTCGCCGATCTTCATTATCAGCAGGTCGCACGCGCGGGCGCCGTGAACGCAACCGATGGCACGGTTTTACCGACAGGCGTGCAGTTGGGTTTGGGTGTACGTCCAGCTGCCGTTTCCGTTCAGTTACAACAGGGTGCCCTGAGTGCAACGGGCGGCGATCTTGATCTGGCGATTGAGGGTAAGGGGTATCTTGAGGTCACTTTGCCGTCTGGCCAAGCCGCCTATACGCGCGACGGAGCTTTGAAACGTTCGGGCGAAGGTTTGATTGTGAATTCCGACGGTTTCCCCGTCGCTCCTGATATCGTGATACCTGATGATGCGCGCAGCATTTCCATAAACGCCTCCGGCGAGGTTTATGCCTACTTCGCAGATGCTGTAGAAGCGCAGCTTTTGGGCCAATTCAATATGGTAGGTTTCACGAATGCCAAGGGTTTGGAGGCCATGGGCGGTAACCTGTTTGTAGAGACCGAAGCGTCAGGCCCAGCGTTGATTTCGACACCGGGCGAAGACGGATTGGGAACCCTGCGTCAAGGGTATCTCGAAGACAGTTCAGTAGACGCGGTGCGCGAGATCACCGAATTGATCGAAGCTCAGCGTGGTTATGAAATGAACGCAAAAGTCATATCAGCCGCTGATCAGATGATGGGCGCAACGACGCAAATCCGATGATGCGCCGCGTGTTTTTATCTCTGGCGGCAATGCTTGCTGCAACTTCGGTGGTCGCCGATAGCGTCGTTCCGACCCGAACCATTCGAGCGAACGCGATCATTACGGAGATCGACGTTGGGCTAGCCGCCGGACAGACGTCAAATGGATTTGACAGTGTCGTTGATGTCATCGGTCAAGAAGCGCGCACGACCTTATATCCGGGTCGTCCAATTCGAGTTGACGACATTGGACCGCCCGCTTTGGTTGCGCGCAATCAGATCGTTTCGCTCAAGTTCGAAACATCTGGATTGGTGATCACGACAGAGGGCCGCTCTTTGCAAAGAGGTGGTGTCGGTGACCAGGTACGCATCATGAATTTGTCTTCTCGTACAACGCTCATCGGTCTCGTTCAGCCTGATGGCACAGTTCACGTCAAATAATAGGGTCTGATTATGAAAAGGAATATCGTGTGCGGTCTTGCGGCTGGTGTTTTCCTAAGCGCTTGTGGTGATAATGATCATTTGGGCAAGCCGCCTTCGTTTTCGTCGCCGGTTTCAACCAATGAGCATAATGCCATGATGTCGCCGGGGTTGCCGTTGATTGCCTCCAGCCAACCGCGCGTGGTGCGCGCATCCCTATGGTCTGGTGAGCGGCAATCTCTGTTGGGCGACAGGCGCGCCATTCAGCAAGGCGACATTCTCACTGTGGTCATTGAAATCGATGAGCGAGCGGAGATTTCCAATGCAACAGATCGCTCTCGTTCTGGATCTGAAAGCTTGGGTGTACCGGGCCTGTTTGGATTGCCGCAACGCTTGGACGAACAGCTCCCGGACGGAGCGTCCTCTGCGGAAGCGGTTTCCATCAATTCTTCCAGTTCATCCTCGGGTGACGGGTCTGTCAGACGCAATGAAAAGCTCACCCTTAGAGTGGCCGCAACAATTGTTGATGTGCTTCCAAACGGGGTTTTGTCGATTTCGGGTAGTCAGGAATTGCGCGTTAATTTTGAGATGAGAGAGCTTTTGGTGACGGGCTACGTGCGTCCCGAAGATATTTCTCGCCAAAATGAGATCACATACGACAAAATCGCATCCGCCCGCGTCTCATATGGGGGACGAGGTCAGATAACCGACGTGCAGCAACCCAGAATTGGACAGCAGGTTCTCGACACAATTCTACCATTCTGAAGGGCCAACTAATGAAGAAATTGCTACCCATTATTTTGCTGCTTATCGGCTCGGGTGCAGGCGTAGGCGCAGGTATCTTCTTGCGCCCAGAACCGGAATTACCTGATCCGTCCGAAATGATCAAAGAGCCGGAGACTGAAGCCGAGCTTATAGCAAAGCCTGAAACGCCCGATCTCGGGTTTCAGTACGTAAAAATGACCAATCAGTTTGTGGTTCCGATCGTACAGGATGAAAGGATAGCCTCGATGGTCGTGATTTCACTCAGTATCGAGACGGCAGACGGTCGTGCTGATGTGATTTACGACAAAGAGCCAAAACTGCGGGATGCTTTTTTGCGGGTAATGTTTGATCATGCTAATATCGGAGGCTTTGATGGCACATTTACAGACGTGAACCGTCTCGCTGTGTTGCGGCGTGCTTTGCGTGAAGTGGCCCAAAAGGCCTTGGGCTCTGATATCGTCAACAATGTTTTGATCGTCGATATGGCCCGACAGGATTACTGACGCCTTTTTGGTGAGTACAATGATTGCTCGATCGCCCGGGACAGCGCGTTCCGGGTTTTGTCCTTGGCGTTTTGAGCGATGAAGTCGGACTGCAGTTCCTGCGTCACAAGTACTTTTCCATAAGATTTTTTGACTTTCTGGATGTGGTGTTCTTTTTGGGCCAGAACTTGCGCCAGTTGTATGTTGAGGGCGCGTTTTGTTTTGCCCACCCAAGCCTTCCAAATGACGTCGGCACCAATAGCGCGCATGCCCGCATTTGAGCCGTGATCGGACTCACGCGCCTGTGCATCAATCTGGCGCAAATCTGACCTCAGCCTATTTTCCTCGGCGACGAGTTTCTGAAAGGCCTGCTGTTCTGATTGGTAGCGGGCTTGCATTATACTCAATAGTGCAGGAAGCTCGGATTGGCTCATCAAACACGCCCTTTCGCGCGTTGACGCATAGCCTCGGCAAAGCGGATTGCAGCGGCCACTGCACGGTAATGATCCGGAGCAATTTGTTCGCCGATGCTAGTGGTGGCATGTAAAGCACGTGCAGTTGGTGGGTCACTGTGAATTGGCACGTCGTTTTCGGCAGCAACTTCTCGGATTTTCAACGCTATTTCATCCACACCCTTCGCCACACAGACAGGCGCTTGACCGGGGGAACGGTCCCACTTGAGCGCAACGGCAAAGTGAGTCGGGTTCACGATAATAACATCTGCCTGAGGGACATCGGACATCATCTGCGAGCCTGCGATGGTTTGAGCGCGCTGTCTGCGCTCTTGTTTCATGTGAGGATCGCCCTCTGCGTTCTTGGTCTCGTCCGTGACTTCCTTTCGAGACATTCGGTTTTTCCTAAGGTGTTCAAAATGTTGCCACACGGCATCAACTCCGCCGATTACCGCGGACACGATCACTACGACAAACAGAAAAGCCAAACAAAGCTCGACCATCAAACCAATCGCGATGTGCGGACTGGAATTCAAAACGGCGATCATCTCGTCTAGGCGAGCATTGATGAATATTGCGAGGCAGACAGAATAGATGACGAGCTTTGTAAAACTTTTCGCGAACTCGAAAAGCCCTGAACGTCCGAATTTGTTTTTCGCATTGGAGATCAACGAGATTCTGGACAGCTTTGGTGCCAACTTGGTTGGTGCGAAAACCAGTCCCTTTTGTGCGATTAGCGCAAGGATTACCGCAAGTGCGGGGATTGCGAAAAAGGGAAGCAAGGCTAGTCCTACAGCGCCGAGCAACCCGCCGGACGTCGCAGTACCTCCACCGTCGAAGAAAATCTCAGCCAGATCTGATGACTGGCCGATCATAACAGAAAGTGCAGTGCCAAATTGCGATACGCCCTGCGTGCCTGCAACGAGAAATGAAATCAAAAGACCTGCGTAGGCGGCGGCTGTCAGCAAATCCGTGGACTTGGCAATCTCACCCTTTTTTCGAGCCTCCAGCAGTTTGTGCTCTGTTGCTTCGAATGACTTGTCTGCCTCGTCGTCTTGACCACTCATGGTACAGGCCCAAAAGGATTTCCAAGAAACACATCCATGGCACTGAGCCAAACGGAGAGGATCATCGGAGCTGAAAGACACAGTAAAAAGAGACCACCGGCCGTGATAACTGGGGCTCCAACAAATGCGACCATCAACTGCGGCATGGCCTTGTTGATGGCGCCAAGTGCTAGATTGTAGAGTATCGATAGAATGACAAAAGGCGCCGCCAAGGTAAAAGCGAGACTGAAGGCACGCCGAATTTGGTTCACGCCCCATTGTGACAGTTCGGAACTGCTTGTGAACTTTCCCATTGGCAAAATTTCATAAGAGAGGATGACAAGTTGCGCCGCTTTGATATGGAGGCCTGCCATCACGGCCAGTGCTAGACCACCGATGATCAAAATATAACCCATTGCAGGAAGCGGATCGGCCGCTGCTCCGCCCAATACTTGGGAAAGAGAGGTCGATTGAGCCGCGATGGAGCCAGCAGTTTGCAAAGCAAGTATGAACAGGCGAATGCCAATTCCGAGAGCGAGCCCCGCAATGCTCTCCGTCGCAACGAAAATGAACAGTCCGTTGATCTGTTGAGGTTGCTCTGATGGGATCACAGCGGGTGCGACAATGAGAGTGAACGCAATAGCGAGCACAATCTTGATCCGCCCAGGTACGCTTTGCTCTCCAAAGGCCGGCAGAAGGGCAACGAACGCACCGACGCGTAGAAAAACAGCAAAGCCGTGCCACAATGCAGCATTCATTTGTGGCGCTAGCTCCATCAAGCCGTTCATGCAGCCACAACGCCGACTAAGGATGGTCGTGCATCAAGTCCAATTTCTTCAAACGAGAGGACAGGATTATTGATTCCTTTTGCCCGCATGACTGTGCGCAAAAACCGCCTGCGGCGCGTATTTGTCACGACAGCTGCATATATTCCATCCTTGCTGGCATCTTGTAGTTTAATCGACATGTTGTTTGCCAGTTGGTTGAAAATGTCCGGGGGGAGCGCAATGTCCAAGCCCCTGTCCGCGTCGACCTGATATGTATTAAATGTATCCTCCCACTCTGGAGCCAATTGGACCAAGGGCAAAGTTCCATCCGGTCGGCGCATTTCGGCAACCAATTGAAAACCCAATCTTTGACGCACGTGCTCGCAGATTGCTTCGGGCTGCGAGTTCATTCCTCTCGCTTCTGCCGTCGCTTCCAAAATCAAAGGCATATTGCGTATCGAGACCTGCTCATCCAGCAGCAACCTCAAAACTGAATGCAACACATCAATCGGTACTTTGTCCGGTATCATTTCGTCCAGCAGTTTGCGGTTCGCATCTGCACGGGCTGGGTTGGAAATGTTGACCATCTCGCTCAGCAGTCTGCGCAGTGATTTGAGCGTTAGAAGTCGGCTAAAGTTGCGTTTTACGGTCTCCAACAAATGGGTGGCCAGGATCTCTGCCGGAGTGACCAGCGTAACGCCATTCATTGCTGCGTTTTCCTGATCGCGCGTGTTGATCCATCGCGCCGGTGCTCCGTAAACAGGTTCAGTTGTGTCGGTACCGTTAGGCAAAGCGATTGGACCCTCAGGCAAAAGGGCAAGCACTTGATCCGGATTCAATTCGGCGCGTGCCTGTTCTACACCTTGTATACGCAAGACATAAGTTCCGACCGGTAGACCTGGATTATCCGTCAATCGAATCTCCGGCAAGATCAGGCCAAATACAGACGCTACATGGGTCCGCATGTTGGCAATACGTGCGTCCAGCCCAGTTCCGGGATCTAGCACCATATTGACAAGATCTGGGGCGAACTCGACGTGAATGTCGTCAAGTTCAAGTACATCACCGAGTGGCTTTTCGACCGGCAGCGCGGCTTCTTGTTCTGAAACTTCGCTCACAATTGGAGCGTCCTTTTCCTTCTTGTACATGAAGTAGGCAGCCAATCCGAGTAGGCCGGCCCCAACAATAAATGGTGCAAATGGCAAGCCTGGAAAGAGGGCGAACAAAGCCATCAAGCCCGCTACGGTCGCGAGTGCGGACGGATGCTTCCCGAGTTGGCTGAAGACGGCTAAATCGGTCGCGCCCTGTGCTCCACCTCTGGCAAGCAAAAGCGCCGATGCAATCGAAATGACGACTGCGGGTATTTGAGACACCAGTCCATCGCCGACAGTCAATATCGCGTATGTTTCGAAAGCCTGCCCGATCGGCATATCATGCACGGCGATGCCCATGATCAGACCCGCAACAAGATTTAGCAACGTGATCAAAAGACCGGCGACGGCGTCTCCCTTGACGAATTTGGAGGCACCGTCCAGTGAACCAAAGAAGGTCGTTTCCTGCTGCTCGCGTTCACGACGTTCTTTCGCTTCTTGGTGCGTGATGGCCCCAGCCGACATGTCGCTGTCAATGGCCAGCTGCTTGCCCGGCATGCCATCCAAGGCGAAACGCGCGCCAACTTCAGCCATGCGCGTGGCACCTTTTGTGATCACCATGAAGTTGACTATTAGGAGAACGCAAAAGACCACGAGACCCAAGAAAACGCTGCCACCCATTACGAATTCAGCAAACCCTTCAATCACATCGCCCGCTGCGTCGGTGCCGGTGTGGCCCTGACCAATAATCAATTTTGTAGACGACACATTCAGCGACAACCGTAGCATCAATGAAGCTAGCAAGATTGTTGGGAATGCCGAAAAATCCAAGGGACGCTCGATAAAGAGAGTGATGGTAAATATCAAAATCGCCAAGGCGAATGATGCGGCTAATCCTACATCCAATACCCAAGACGGCATTGGCAAAATCATCATAACAATGATTGCCATCAAGGCGACAGCGAGCAAAATTGTCGGGTTAAACAGAGCTTTAACGGTTAAACTGTGCATTATTAATTCTCAAGGTCACTGTTTGAAAAGAGACTTCTACGTGACTTCGTCGCAGTCGGCACGAGAGACCCCATATGCGTTGCACCACTTGAAGCCGTTAGGAATGGAAAAGTGTTGTCACGCGGAAGTTCTGACGAAAGCTGTTCTTCATTGGGAACCATTGAAGCATCGGGAATATGTGCCAAAATCTGTTCGAAACGTGCTTTGTAGCGGAGTGCGTGTTTGGGTGTTCTGGAGTGATATGCAGCGGCCGCGTCGGACCAGTTTCCCAGCTCATCAAAAAGGCTTCTTAGATAGCGAGCCGCGTAAACAGCGTTTTGCTTTGGGTCAAACATTGCTTCAATTGAAGCAAAGGCCTGACCATGCCACTTGTAGTTGATTTGGAAACAGCCAATATCGAAGCTAGTTGCGCCGCGCTCCATATGTTTCAGAACAAATGAACGCGCCTCTCGCAAAGTCTCGAACCAAACGCCTTTACCCTCCATATTGACTGTCCAAGCCCATGGCTCGAGAGACCCTCTTCTTGATCTACCGGTTTCGGTATGTGCGATTGCACGCATTACTTGCACTGGAACGCCTATCTTCTGAGCTGCGTCACGTGCTGCGAACTCGCAAAGTGCCGCCGGTCTAGACAAAGCTATGGTGGGAGTGGGTTGGAAAATCGAGACAACAGCTATCGTGAGAAAAACTACAGCGTTGAGTACAACTCGTTCTTGGAGTTTAGGCTTTTGCATTTAGAACCTCAAAAACTGCATTCTGCAGCTTACCGAGACTTAAAGGCACACCGTTTATTTTCGGTAACTAAAACAGAGTTACCCGCAAGCATTGTTCGGTTCCGAACTATGGGCTGGGTGAAACAGGTTTGGGCATTTCGGACAGGATCCGGTTCAGAGTTTCACGCGTATTAGAGCTTTCCTCCAAGGCGTTTCGGCTACTTTCTAGCATGCCATCCTCAGTCCGAATTGGTTTGATGTTTGTTTTCGCAATAGTGAGCAACTGACTGTAAAGTGGCCGGTCTGAGGCAAGTATGTCTTGCCAGTCGGTGGACAACCAAGCAGTTAACTCGGCGGCCTCCACTTCGTCCACGCTTTGAAAAAGTTGAACTGCTTCTTCTGAAGCTCCAAGATCGCGAAGTGCTTTTGCTTTTGTTTTGGTCGCGTTTGGACCAGTCAAGCCGTCCAAAGCATCTAAAGCCAAATCTGGTTGACCGGCGCTCAAAGCTATCTGCGCCTGCAAGATACGGCCAGAGTTGGAGGCTCGTGCCTCCGTTTGCCGCTCCAGAAAACCAGCGGCGACCTTGGGAAAACCAAGATCATAGATGCGTTGCGCTGTGTCGATACCCACTTGCGCATCTAGCTGCCCTTGGTATCCGAAAATGTCACCAAAAACATGGTTCAGAAATTCAGAATCATCGGATTTTTCTGCCAACTCTTTGACAACTAGGGAATATACTTCGCCAGCATACCTTTGATCTTGTTGACGTTGCAATGAAGGCATGGCGTCAAAAGCCTTGCGGAATTGGCCTGATTTCGCTGATGCAAGGACATGAGCTCTTTGCATTGATGGACCAATGGCGTCGTTGCGTAGCTCGAATGCATAGGCTTCGACAAGTAACGCGATATCTGCGGGTATGACTTGATCTGAAGCGAGATGCTGGTCCACATATCGGATCAACGCCAATGGCGATTGCGCGTCATTCTCGTTAATAACTTCTTTCAGAATGCGGTTGGATATTTCTTCGTTACCTTGCTCTTTTTGAATTTCTGCGTGCACCAGCGTGGCTTCAGAATTTTGAGAGAGGTTTGTTCGATCCAAATTTCGCAGAACGGTTGCGGCACTGTCAAAGTCGCCATTCTGCATAAGCCTGTCGCTCAATACAGGACCTAAAAACTGACGTAAATGCACAGGTAACTTTTCCATCGTTCGCAGCGTTGCCTGAACGTTTATCTTATCAGCTTCTGTTATTTCGGCATTCGCCAGAACTGCCCAGAATGCCATATCGGAATCACAATCTGAAAAGCTTCGCACTGCACTGGAGTTTTCTGATGACCCGAATTCCAAAACGTCCGCTATCAACGAAAGATACGGAAACTCTTCTTTCAAAGGCGCGGACATGTTCAAAACCTGTTTAGCTTCGGCGCCAAAGCCGTAATATAGGTAAAGTCGAACTAGAGATAAAACCTCAGTCGAACCTATCCTATCAAACTCTTGGTACAATGCTGTTCGGGCAGCACCCAATTCCGCACCAAACGTCGAAGCTCCGCCCCAAGTCTCGACTTGGATCTGGCTTGGATCTGGACATACCGTTCCGAGCGAAGAAATTAGCTCGTGTTGTTGCGATGAGGGCGTGTCTTGGCTCGTAGTAACCCGAATGTTTGACGAAAGAGTCGGTTGACTTGGAGCCGAGCTAGATGAGTCAAAAATAGGCGGAGACTCTGTCTCCAAGTGTTTTGGAACTGTGTCTGGTTCTGAAGTGGTTGCTGGTTCAAGAATACCACGCGTTGCCGCTTCACTGATACCCGATAGCAAAGCTTCCAAAGTCTCTTCCAAAATTTCTTTTTCTGGAGAGTTGATCGCGATCTCTAGTTCAGGTGCGGCCAAATCAGGTAACTCACGCGGAGCGATGAGTTCGTTTTGATTAGACCACAACAATTGACCAAACTCGAAGTTGGAGGGGAGTGCTACTCGAGTGTTGTCGCTTGCAGCGCTCTCGGGAACTACTTTTTCCACAACCGGTTCTAGGTCTTCTGCGGACAAGGGCGGTCCTTCCAGAATGTCCAGAACCAAAAGGTCGTTGGCTTCCTCAAACACCCGCAGTTCACAGTCACAGTTCACCTTGACGTGCAATTCTGATTGAGTGTTCGTCAAATCTGTTAGCCATGTGCGCGGCATTCTTTGAAAGACGCTTGAAATATCAAAGCCATCGTTATGGTTTTCGAAAGTAAGTGTGTGCTTGCCGAGTTCGTTTTTCAGCTTCCACGTAACGCCATCCGGTAGAGCCAGTACGAGTCTGGAAAAGGTGCTATGTTGACCTGATCGCACCGAAATCGGTTCGGCCATCGTAGTAACCGGCAAGAACGTTAAAAGAACGCCCAGAGTAAGTATTAGTGTTTTCATGAAGCGCCCTGTTTGACGGATTTGAGAGCTTCTTCAAGTTCCGAGAAACTGGGCCGACAATGCGAAGGGGTATTTTGCCGACCGACCTCTATGCAAATATTGGTTGCGTGATTGTGCAAGTTTGCGACCAGCACTTCTCGTATAAGTTGATAAAAATGGCCATCTTCTTCTGTTACCGTTCGTACTTTAACGGCAAAAGGGCCTACTAAGCCATAAGCTAGGAACACACCCAAGAAGGTTCCAACCAGAGCGCCACCAATCAACTTTCCCAAGACTTCAGGTGGTTGGTCTATTGACCCCATGGTCTTGATGATGCCGAGAACAGCGGCCACGATTCCAAGCGCTGGAAGCGCATCAGCTACAGTTTGCAGCGCATGGCTGGAGTGCATTGCGTGATGAAGGTTGGCTTCCATTCGCTTTTCGAGAACTTCCTCTACTTGATGAGGGTCGTCATAATTCATCGAAGCGGAGCGGAGCGTATCGCAAATCAAAGCCACCGCCTCCTGATCTTTGATGATCTTGGGATACTTAGAGAAAATTGTGGATTCCTGAGGCGCTTCAATGTGCTCTTCAATGGCAACCGGGTTTTGTCGTGCCAATCGGATCAGTTCGAACAAAAGGCACAGCAGGTCTCTGTAGTCATCATGGAGCCATTTCGGCCCTTTGAATACTCGACCGACATCTCCAAGAGTCTGTTTCGCCGCAGCACCGTTGTTCGCGATAAGAAAAGAACCGACTGCCGCGCCCCCGATCATCATCATTTCGAATGGTAGTGCTTTGATAATGATGCCCATTTTGCCGCCAGCAGCCAAATAGCCGCCGAACACCATAACAAACACTACTGCGATCCCAATTATTCCGATCATGCCAAGCCTCAATGTATTAAGTCGTTGGCAAATTATCCCAGATGTGGGTTAAGAAACCCTCAGTGGTCTTCAGTTTTTCGGCACGGATGCATTGCGTCCGGCAAGAATTACGCTGATGGAATATGCTGCTTTTGGGGTAAGGCCTGCCATAACGCCTGCGGCTGCGTCAGGTCGCATCCGTCCTAGGAAACCTGCCGCAAACGCCGGTTCCATTTCTTCAAATAGTATAGCAGCATCCTTGGGCTTCATATTCTCGTAGACGGTCGTCAAGCGCGAAAGGTCGTCTTCCGCTGCTGAGTCGGCCAGGGCCAAGGTCGCGCGTAGCGATTCTTCGGCGGCTTGCAACATTGCCATTCGTTTTTCAATTTGCTCGTCGGCGACCTGCAACGCCTTCATACGCATGTTGATTTGGTGCTCTTGCTCGATGATTTGGGCCTCACGTTCTTGAAATGCTGCCAGCATTGGAGCGAAATCAATTGAGGAATCAGTTTCTGTTCCGGCGCCACTCTGCTGCGCGGGCATGCCTTCATCTGTCATTATACTGTTTTCAGTTGCCACGGCTTGCCCCGCTCCAACGCCGAGACGAATGCCGGCCGAGCTCAAAAAGAGCCCTGCAATCAAGAGAACCGCACCTTTTCCTGCACGTTTTTGGACACTTTTGCCGAATAGCTTCATTGGCGGGTCTCCTGGGCTCTGTGTCGGACAAACATTGGCTCCGCCGATGCTTGTGGGGCCGAAGTAACAGGAGGTTCCGCGGCTCGCGCAGGCTCGGCACATGGTGCGTCGGGAATATCGTGAAGCGAAGCCATCTGAAGTTCCAACTTGCGCGACATCGCTTCTGCCCGTTCGGTCAGTTCCGTTAACGTTGTCGCCGATGCCGCCGCAGTTGATTGAGCGGCAGATAGTGTTTTCGTCAAGTCATCAACCTGCGCAGATAGCACCGCCACTGCACCCCCGACACCTTTTTCCAGATCGTTGAACCTGTTCAAACGTCGACCAAGAATAAAACAATACAATCCAGCACCTACTGCGCCAGCAGCGAGAAATATATCTGCAATCAGTTCCATGTCACCCTCATCAATTCAGTACAAATTCCATGACCAACAGGTCGTTTACTTTTTCAGGACCGGTTACGATCTGAACGCGGCGCAGCATTTGAGCGCGCAGCCGCGTGAGCGCGGAGGCGTCTTCCAGATCGCTCAGTTCCAATGCGCGTAGATAGCTGTTCATTACATCGACAACACGCGGGAGGAGCAGGCTCACTTCTTCTTCGTGCTGAGCTGGCACTTCAAGGTTTGCCCGAAAGCGCAAATATTGATTGGGACTCGGTGCGGGCAAAGACACCGTCAAAGGTTCAACATCCACGAACGCGACTTTTGGAAACATGACGTCTTCTTTGACTGTCGTTGTCTCTTCATGTGATTCGCCACCAAAGATCATTCCTGATTGCGCCGCATAAAAACCGCCACCGCCGCCTACCAAAGCAAGCGCAAGGCCTATGATCAAAGGCAGTTTGGACGATTTCTCGGGCGTATCGCCCTCTTCTTTCGGCTGCTCTGACATTTTCTTTCCGATCATGGTTACGAAACTGCGTATAACCTTGATTGCACTAACCGATTATTAAGCCAGATCGTTCATTGCTGTTGTCAGCGCTGGGCAGAACGCCCGGTTTGACGGAGGCGATTGTGCAGCAATTACTAAATGTCTGGACGAGTTTGGACGTAAGGCGTCAGATCATCGTGATCTTGGCTACCGGTGCAATGTTCTTTGGGGTTATTGCTATGTCTCGCATGGCGACAGCACCCACCATGACGTTGCTGTATGCTGGGTTGGAAAACGGTGCGGCTGGTGATGTCGTTCGGTCTTTGGAGCAACGCGGCGCGGTCTTTGAGGTGCGGGGCGGCTCCATTTTCGTGGATGCCAATCAGCGTGACGAACTCAGGATGACGTTGGCAAGCGAGGGTTTGCCTTCGAATTCAAATCGCGGTTACGAATTGCTGGATTCGCTTTCCGGGTTCGGCACTACATCGCAAATGTTTGACGCTGCATACTGGCGCGCCAAAGAGGGTGAACTTGCGCGGACTATTGTTTCAAGTCCGCATATCACCATGGCGCGGGTTCATATCGCTTCGACAGGTTCGAACCCATTTCAACGGGGCGTAACGCCCAAAGCATCTGTTTCTCTGACCCCGAACGGCGCTGCAATTAATCCTCAGCAGGCCAAAGCTGTCAGGTTCTTGGTGTCGTCTGCCGTGGCCGGTCTTTCGGCCGATGACGTCGCCGTAATAGACGCCAATGGCGCTTTGATTGGAAGTGTTGACGAAGCTACTCCAACCGTCGGGGGCGATGATAAGGCACAAGTATTGCGTGAACGGGTCGAGCGGCTGCTCGAAGCGCGTGTTGGATTTGGAAATGCAATTGTCGAAGTAAGCGTAGACACAGTTACGGAAACCGAAGCGATACGGGAACGCATTTTCGACCCAGAAAGTCGCGTTGCGATCAGCACCGATACCGAAGAGCGTAGCAACACCTCAAGCGAAGCTGGCGGCGGTGACGTGACCGTCGCGTCAAACCTGCCCGATACAGAAGGTGGAGGCGGCGACAACTCGTCGTCACAAAACAGCGAATCTCGCGAACGCGTTAATTATGAAGTATCCGAAACGGAACGAGAGATCGTCCGCGCCCCCGGTGCCGTGAAACGGCTGACTGTCGCCGTGCTGGTCAACGAGCTCATCACGACCACCGACGCAGGTGAGCAAACTGCTGAACCTCGTGCCGAGACAGAACTCTTGGCACTAAGAGAGTTGGTCGAATCCGCTGTCGGCTACGATGAATCGCGCGGCGACATCATCACGATTAAGTCTATGGGCCTACAGAGTGTTGCACTCGCTGGAACGGTAGCAGGCACGTCCTTGATGGACGGTCTGAACATCGACTTGATGTCCGCAATCCAGATGGCTGTTTTGGCGGTGGTCACACTGATCCTGGGTCTATTTGTTGTGCGACCACTGTTGTCCCGACCTCAAGTCAACACCACAGAAGCAGTGCCCGCACTTCCCGCTGCAGATTCCTCCATTCCACCGCTTGGTGGCCTCGACGGAGAGGTCGAAACGGACACGTTCGACTTGCCGGAATTACCGATGCTGAGCGGGATGGGAGACGGGATGTCCGACCTTCCCGATTTACCGATGGCTGGTGGCCTTTCAGACGATCCGGTCGATCGGTTGCGCAATATGATCGGTGAGCGGCAAGAGGAAACAGTTGAAATACTGCGCAGCTGGCTCGAAGACAAAGAGGAGAACGCCTGATGTCCCTGAGTCACAAATACCAGGATTTTGGAAGTTTTCGCACGACATCACCTGGACCTTCTGAAGTCAACGTTGAGGCTTTTGAGGATGAGAAACTCCAGTCATTTGAAGATGGTTATCAAGCCGGTTGGGATGATGCAGTCAAAGCGCAATCTGATGATAAAACCCGCGTAAGCGCGCAGCTCGACCAAAGCCTGCAAGAGATGTCTTTTACCTATCACGAAGCTTTGACCAAGCTGACAAGTACGATGAAGCCAATGATGGAGCAAATAATCGAGAAGCTGCTTCCTGAAATGGCGCGCGAAACCCTAGGCGCTCACATTGTCGAACAGGTCACCGATCTTCTTCGAGACAACAGTGGTCATCCCATTGAGATCGTTGTTTCTCCAAACGAGAAGATCGTGATCGAGGCCTTGCTGAGCAGTGAGTTGAGTGCACCTTTCGCAATGGCAACGGAGCCAACACTTGGTCCAGGTCAGGCGTTTGTCCGAATCGGGCAGCGCGAAAAAGAAATCGACATAGCATCGGTTGTTTCGGGAATATCCGAGGCCATTTCTGCCTTCTTCCACCATTCGCAACAGGAGCAAAATCATGGATGATCAAATGCCCGGCCATTCTGCTGCCGCCGATCCCACCAACCCGTTCACATCCGTGCCGGTCGAGGTCTCGGTCTGTGTGGGGAAAGCCCGTCCATTGATTCGCGATCTGGTCAACTTGGGCGAAAACGCCGTGCTGACTTTGGACAAAACCGTCGATGACCCTGTTGAGCTCTATGTTGGAGATCGCCTCATCGCGCGCGGCATGCTGGAAGAAGAAGGCGGAAACGGTCAACTCGTCGTGCGTCTAACCGAAGTGGCAGACCTCCAAGCAGGTCTTTGACGTTCAGATGTATCGCTGGATCATACTGACTGCGGCAGTTTTACTAGTGAACCTGCCGACCGGTGTTCATGCGCAAGATCTGTCAATCTCACTTGGAGACGACGGATCAATCAGTGCACGTACAATTCAGCTTTTTGCTTTGATAACCGTGCTGAGCCTTGCTCCCGGCCTGGCTATTATGGTGACATGCTTTCCGTTCTTGGTGACTGTCTTATCGATCCTTCGCCAAGCGATTGGATTGCAGCAGTCACCGCCAAATATGCTCATTGTCAGCCTGGCTTTGTTCTTGACCTATTTCGTCATGGAGCCGGTGTTTACCGAAGCTTGGACAAACGGTTTGCTACCTTTGACCGAAGAACGCATAGATACTGAAACTGCTTTCGTTAGAACGTTAGAGCCGTTTCGCGTCTTTATGGCGGCTCGGTTGGATGTAGATACGTTTTCCGCGATGTCCGAATTGCGTCCTGATACAATCAACGCGTCGCCAACCCCGGATGCACCATTGTCGGTGTTGGTACCTAGTTTCTTGTTGTCCGAGATATCCAGAGCTTTTCAGATAGGGTTCTTGATATTCCTGCCGTTCCTGATCATCGATCTTGTAGTTGCGGCAGTATTGATGTCGATGGGGATGATGATGGTTCCACCGGCCATTGTGTCTTTGCCCTTCAAATTGGCGTTTTTTGTGGTTGCCGATGGATGGGCATTGATCGCGGGCAGCCTTGTACGCAGCTACTTCTGACTCACATTTTAAAATTTGCGCCGTTTTGTTGGTAATGTCTCAGTTCACTTTAACCCCTATTCAACCTCAATTCCCGATCCTCGAAAAGTCTGAGCCAGGGGTGGCTCGATCGGGTTTAGGTGGGCAATGTGACTGCAGTTGGTACGGACAAAAGCGTCTCAAGTAGATTAGGGATCTCATCTGCCAAGCTGACCGGTAGTCAGTTAGGTATGATTTGCTTACTTTACGCATATGGCTTTTTGCTCGGGTCCGTACTGCCAATCGGGCAAGTAGGTCAATTTTTTTATGTGATCGCCTGCGCAGAACTCCTTGCCGCTCTGATGCGGAACGGAACCGGATTTTTCCGGCCGACCGTTAAAAAAAGCAAGCTGTGTCGAACGCCCGACATCCAAGAGGATAAAGCTCAGTCCTTAACAATTGCGATTTGTTGGCTGAGTGCAGCTGTTGTGTTTCTTACGGTAGCACCTCCCGTTGTATTGATTGGCTCGCCATTTGCAAATTTCTCTATTTTGGCGCTCGCATCTTTGGTTTTTTCAATTTCCTCACTGCCCGAAGGGAGAGGCAAATTTCAACTTACAGCAACGCATTTAACCTTCTTCCGCTTTGGGTTGTCGGGGCTTTTAACTTTGATTGGCTCTCTCTTTTGGCAAGTCGATCTGCAATCTCTCTTGGCGCTACATCTTTTCGCAACCATACTTGTTCTTGGGTTGGCCCTCTTCAATGCGGAACGATCAAATGATCCTCGAGGATCTGAGCCGGGAGTTTTGCGTTTTCAAAATGAGCGCAATCTTTCGCTCTCGGCTCTCGTTTGCCGATATTCTGACATCTGGGTTGTGGGTTGGCTGCTCGCTCCCATCGAGGCATTGATCTATTTGAATGCACGCTTGATAGTCTCGATTTTGGACGTGGTAATTTGTGCAACTCTCCGTTCCTTTTCGAAATCTTTGTCGGTCGCTAGCGGGCGCGAAAACCTTCTGGGGGACAATGCACTGACCGCGAGAATGAACTTGGGTTTACTCTTGATTGGCGGTGGAACAGCAGTAGCGCTATTGGCCATCTTTCCAACTATAGTACCGCTTATTCCGACCGATCAGATTGATGCAAAACCGGTAGCGCTCTGGTTGTTACTGGCAAGCTCAGCTCCGGCCATCTGGGGCGCCACAGACCTATTTTTGCAGTTCTATTCGCACAAATTGGTCCATTGGTTCATTTATTGGTGTAGCGCAGCTTTGATTTGTATGCTTCCGTTCATATCCCATGCAGATTCAGCACTTGAGGTCGCAACGATTTATGCTGCAGTCAGAATCACGCTGGGTGGCGTTGCCGCAGTCTACGCGAGCATCACGCTAGGGTTCTTGCCAGGTTTTACAGCCATTCTTCACCGTCAACTAAGAATGATCTAGCGGACTATGAACTCTGCGTGCAGCGCGCCGGCGGCTTTGATGCTTTTCAGGATATCAATCATATCTCTTGGCGATACGCCCAATGCGTTCAATCCTGAAATAACTTCTGACAATGACGTTCCGGCTGGAACTTCTGCCAAGCCAATGCCCGGTTCCTCTTCGATTTCGGCATTTGCTCTAGGTACAACTACTGTTTGACCATCGGTGAACGGATTAGGCTGGACAACAATCGGTGCCTCCTGCACCCGCAGAACAAGATTTCCTTGGGACACGGCCACTCTGGAAATCCGCACGTCCTCGCCCATTACGATCGTGCCGGATCTTTGGTCAACAACAACCCGCGCTTTTCTTTCAGGCTCCACTGAGATGTTCTCAATGCGACCCAAAGCGTGTGCAACCGAGGCCATTCTTGTTTGAGGGATATTAAGATTGACAGTTCCGGAGTCGAGCATAAGAGCGACAGGCCGTCCGAAATCAGAATTGATGGCTTGTTCGATGCGCGCTGCAGTAGTGAAATCGGCGTCTCGCAATGCCAGCCGCAAATTGGTCAAAGATGACAAATCAAAGTCAATCTCTCGTTCCACACGCGCGCCCGATGGGATAACCCCGGCAGTGGGAACTCCCTGTGTCACGTTAGCGCCTTCACCTTCGGCAACTGCTCCTCCGGCGATAATTGTACCTTGAGCAACGGCGTAGATTTGACCATCAGCGGCATTCAACGGTGTCATGATCAATGTGCCGCCCAGCAAGCTTTTTGCATCGCCTATCGCGGATACTGTTACGTCGATCTGACCGCCGGCGCGAGAAAACGGTGGTAGAGCAGCGGTAACAAAAACCGCAGCAACGTTTTTGGGTCGAAACTGTTCGCCAGTTACGTTGACGCCCAACCGCTCCAGAATGTTCGACATGATCTCTTCAGTGAATGGCGCGTTGCGTAATCCGTCGCCTGTCCCATTCAAGCCAACGACCAAACCGTAGCCCACCAGATCATTGCCTCGAACACCATCGAATTCCACTAGGTCCTTGATACGAACCGGACCTGCTTGGCTAGTTGTTGCCAAAAGAACAAGAACGAGGATAAATGTAGATATTACTCTCATAGGAAATTCACCAAGGATAGCTGCGAACTACGCACCGTTACAGCGTACAGGCTTTGCAGCTGAAACTGTACGCTTTCAAGTTCGGTTGCCGCTTCGAAAGGGTCTGCTTGGAGAAGATTTCCCAGTGCGAATTCCATGCTCGTTTTCTCGGATTGATTACGTGTTTCAATGGTTTCAATACGCTCTTGGGCAAACCCAATTCGCGCGCGCAGAGCAGTCATCGTGTCTTGACCCGACTGAAGCGCCAAACCTGTTTTCCTGAACAAGTCTGTCTGCTCTGGCACTCCAAACCCTAAGGCAGGATCGTTTGCCAGAGCGGCCATAGCTGTATTCATCAAAAGGTCTTTTATTGCCGGGTCATTGCCCCGAACATCCAGTGCCACTCGTTCTGTTTCGGACAATTGAAATGGCGCCAGCGATGTCGCTGAACCTGTGTACATCGTGGCCTCAAATCCTGCTGGGTCATCAAACCAAGCCTTTGCTGCAATAAGCATGGCATCGGGAGTCGGCTGACCGCTAACGACGGCACTCAACGCTGTCAGCAACTGATCAGGATCTCGCAATGCGCGTTGGTCCGTGGCAGCCCCGGAAAACAGACTTCTACCAGCAACGTCATCGTTGATTGAACTGATTAGGCCTTGCAATTGTATGCGCGCATTCTCCGAAGGGTCACCGGCGGTAGATGCCACTGGACCCATACCGGCAGCAATCAAATCAAGTGCAAGACGCCCGCCAATGTCCTGTGCACGTTCTAGTGCGGCTTGCATCGACTCCGTCAGATGGCCAGCCTCAACTGTTGTGACGGAGTACCCTTCCAGAACACTAAGGGATCGTTCAAGCCCGGTAAGATAACTGTGGTTTCCGACCAGGATTTCTCGAACATCCGCAACTTGTCCGCTTGCTAACTCATCGGTCAACCGAGCAATGTCGTTTCGTAATGCGACGCTGCGCCGCTGCAGAGAAAAAGACTGGGCCAAATCACCCAAAGACATGGAACTCATGATTAAATCCTCAGAAGTGTTTGCATCATTTCATCAACGGCTGTGATCATGCGAGCGTTGGCGGCAAAGGTTTGTTCTATCAGGATCAAACTTTGCAATTCCTGATCCGTGTCGACACCTTCAGTCAGCATGAGTTGGGTAAGCTCTGTGAATTGTGAGGACGCGAAGCTTTGAATCTGTTCTGCCTGATATCTGTCAGCGCCGACTTGTGACGTCAAAGCAGACGCGAGATTGATAGCTGAATACGCCCCTGTTCCGAAGTTCCCGGATCCTGGGGTTCTGTTTGCGGTCAAAGTATCAGAAAGACTTTGTAGTAGCCGAGCATTGCCGACGTCACCGGCGACGACGGCATTCATCCCGTCTCGAATACGCCAACTCTCGCCTCCTTGAAGTGGATCGACTGCAGCGTTCAAGGTCAATCGCTCCGAAAGCCCCAACTCATCTATCGGGTCGAAGAGACCACCGCCGTCTGTGAACAAACCAGCATCCCCGGCCAACAGAGTCGGGTCAACTGCAGGATCTTGGAACCGTTCGACAAGATCGCGTGCAACAGCATCAATCTGTGTCTGAGCCTCAACGGCCAGTTCATCTCGTATTTCAAACTGCGCGCCAAGCGTACCGCCTCTGAGTGCGCCGGTCACACTGTCTGTTCGAACTGGGAGCCCGTTTATTTCCAATCCCGAAAGCGTTCCGAGGCCGATGCTCATGTAAGGCGTGACCTGATTGGTTTTGTTGAATGAGATTTCGGCGGCTGAGCTGTCCAACAAGATCGCCCCACCTGTTGAATAAAGCGCCACTTGACCATTGTCGCGCGGCACCTGTCGCACGGGAACCAGTGCACTTATTTCGTCGACCAAAGCCTGTCGATTGTCCATCAAAGACGCTGTGTCGCCCCCTCGCGCGATGGTTTTGGTTATTTGCGCATTCATCTCCTCGACTTGAGCCAAAGAGCTATTGAGACGGTCGACCATCACGCCGATATTTCTGTCAGCTTCACTTCTTGAAGCTTGGATGTCGATCGACGCGGATGACAAGACTCCGATCAAGTCCCGCGCGGCATTGACGGTCGAATCCAACCTTTCAGGGGCATCAGGACGGCTCGCCGCTGAGATCAATGCGCTTTCGAATCCTGCCAATCTGGAGGACAGAGAATAGGGCTCGTCCGGTGTTCCAAGCATGTTTTCGAAACGATTTAGAAAACTGGATCTTGCAGTGGCGTTTTCGAATTCAGCGGCGGAAAGACGTAGGTCAGCTAGCAACCCGGCGTTGATCTGGCGGTCAATCCCATCAACATTGACGCCACCAGATCCAACAGTGGAGGAGGACAGCGCCACGCTTCGAACGCCATAGCCCGGGGTCGAAGCATTGGAGATGTTCGACGATATGATTTCCGATGCGCGACCGGCTGCGCGCAGACCGGACATGGCGTTGGAGAGTGCTCCTGAAATTGTCATGGCTGCCTCCTTTGAGGTCTAGGTTCCGTCGGTGCTCAGTCGGATCAACGTTTGATGTTCGTTGTTTCCTGCAGCATTTCGTCGACGGTCTGAATGACCTTGGCGCTCGATGAATACGCACGTTGCGTCTTGATCATGCTCGTCAACTCGCCGGCCACGTCAGTCGTCGATTCTTCGCGTGCGAAGGAAACGATTTCACCGGTGGGTCCATCACCTGCATCCCAAAGGAAGAAGGCACCACTGTCGCGAGATGGCAGGTATGTCTGGCTATCGAGCGGCGTCAGCCCGTTCGCGTTCGGGACGTTTGCCAAAGGCACCTGATACAAGATGCGGATTTCGCCAGTATCAAAGGTGGCACGGACAAATCCGTTCGAGTCAACATCCAAGCCGACGAAGTTGCCGATCGCAGAGCCATCTTTAGTGACAGAGATCGGTGCGAAATTGTAAGAAAGCTGTGAAAGACCTTCGTTGTCTCCAATAGCGCCAATGTCAATTTCGACTGGTCCACCCGCAACATTGACAGTGATCAAACCAGTTGTGCCGTCATATGCCGGGCTGCCGCCGATCGGCAAAACGCTATCCAACGTACCACCACCCAAACGTGCGTCGGAGAAATTGAGAGTATACTCCCCAATCGTTGCTCCGGCTTGCGCTGAATCTGTCATGACCATGGTCCACTGGTTTGTGGCAGGGTCGGTTGGCAGGGCCGGAGGTGTCGGCGTAAAGGTGATGGTCACATTCTGCGACGTGCCCAGGTTGTCAAAATACTCAACAGAAAGCGTCTCCGCTAGTGCTGGTGCTCCTACTTCCGTCTCAGTTGCCGGCAGGTTGATGCCAAGGTTCATCGACGTCGTCGGGTTTCCGGCCAACTGCCCTGTGTTGATCCGGATCGGCTCAAGCCCATCGGAAGTATCGCGGGCATAGCCTGGGATTGTACCGCTTGGAAGTGCGGGCCAACCCATCAGGACAAGGCCGGATTGGGAAGTCAGATATCCTTCCTCATCGGTGCGGAACGAGCCGGTGGTGGTTAGGAACATCTGTGAATCCGCACCAGCGACCGACGCTTCCGATGCAAGGGCGACCGGCAGCATTCCCTTGCCTTTGACCGCCAGATCAGTGGCGTTTGACGTAGAAATCAGTGTTCCGCGTTGATCAATCAGTCGTTGCGACGAGGCAGTCACGCCGCCCGCTGCATAGGATCCACCGGAGCCTGACAGCACCAACGAGTTGAAATCCGTTTCCACTCGCTTGTAGCCAAAGGTTGAAGAGTTCGCGATATTGTCCGAGATACCTGCGAGCCGGGTCGCATTTGTAAGCAACCCTGCAACCCCTGCATTGAGCGAAGATGAAATTGTCATTGGCACGCCTTCCTAGTGTGTTGATCCATTGGGGACCATCACATAAGCGTCCAAACTTAATACCGGGCTAACATATAAAATCCGTTCTACTTTTGCCGCAATCTCGCCGTATTTCAACGCAGCAGCACGATCTCCACACGGTCATTGCGCAGGGCCATCGCGTTCTCGATAACCGGCTCGCGATCGGCATGTCCTGTCACGCGTTGCATGCGGTCCGCCGAAATGCCGCCGCTTTCCATCATCTCACGCGTGCGCGTGGCGCGTTGTGCCGACATATCCCAGACCGGGTTTTCCGACAAAACGATTGGTTGCGCACGAACGTGCCCGCCAATCGCCACACCATTGGTTACGGACGACGCAACGCCTGCGACCAGTGCCACCAGGTCTTGCATCAGTTGAGTCGGCGCATCGGTCTCTGGCTCAAAGAGAGGCATGTTTTCCAGCGCGAAGAGCTCGATCACCAGCCCCTCGTCTGTGATCCGCGTGACGATGTGTTGCAAAAGATTGTCCATCACAACGGTCTCGCCCCCGCGCGCGGTCAGTTCCGCTTCGAGTGCGGAAAGGTCCGCTTCGGCCTGATCGAACTCGCCGCCGTCGGATGCCATACCGCTCTGACCACGCGATTGGTCTTGCTGCGTCGAATGGATCGCCGTGGCGCCGGTGCCGCTCTTTGGAAGCACCTCTTCTGAGAAGATGCTGTCACCACCAAAGGAGCCATCACCGCCGCCTGACACGCGGCTGATCGCGACAGTTGGCGAGAAGTAATCCGCCAGCCCGGAACGCTGCTGTTCCGTCGTTGCATTCAAAAGCCACATCATCATGAAAAAAGCCATCATCGCAGTCACGAAGTCAGCATACGCTACCTTCCAGGCACCACCGTGGTGCCCGCCTGCGATAATCTTTTTCCGTTTGATGATGATAGGCGCCAGGTTGCCCTGCGTACCCATATCTCCACCACTCTTAATTCACCCAAGAGCAGTGATACCGCCAAGGCGTTACAACAGGCTTAACACCACAGCGGTTTCTTTTGCTTGCGCCCGACGATGTGTTTCATCCAGATGGTGAAAGGAGAACGCATCGTGTCAACGCCACCCATCACCGACAGCCCTTATTCGTGGTTGCGCCTGTGTATTACGCTTGGGGCAGCCATGATCATCAACGCAGGTATGTGGGCGATCATCGTCCTGCTGCCCGCGATGCAGACGGAGTTCAGCGGTGGCCGTGCCGAAGCGTCGATGCCATACACTTTGACCATGATCGGTTTTGCGTTCGGCAATTACGCGATTGGACGGGCAGTTGACCGCTTTGGCGTGACGCGGGTGCTGATTGCAGCGGCGTTCGGCGTTGCGGCTGGCTTTGGGCTTGCAACACTTAGCACTTCAATAGCGATGGTTTCCGCAGCGCAGCTTTTGGTCGGGTTCTGTTCCGCTGTTGGATTTGGTCCATTGATCGCGGATATCTCGCATTGGTTTGTGCGCAGGCGCGGGATTGCCGTGGCTCTGGTGGCCAGCGGCAACTACCTTTCGGGGGTCATTTGGCCGCTCGTGCTGGCTGGAATGATCCAAGACAGCGGATGGCGCAGTGCCTATCTGTTCATGGCGATCGTAACGCTGGTCGGGGTCATACCGCTGGCGATGGCCCTCAGGCGGAGAGTGCCGGATGATGTGAAAATCGTCGCGCAGCAAGTCTCGATGCTCAATGCGCGTAGCTCAGGTTTGTCGCCACGTGCATTGCAATATCTGTTAGGCCTTGCGGGTGTCGGGTGCTGCGTGGCGATGTCGATGCCGCAGGTTCATATCGTGGCGTACTGCGTGGATCTTGGGTACGGCCCTGCGGTCGGTGCGCAGATGCTGTCGCTGATGCTGCTGGGGGGCGTAGGCTCTCGGCTTTTGTCGGGGCTGATCGCAGATCAACTGGGTGGCGTGAAAACCCTGCTGATCGGTTCGACGTTGCAGTGTCTGGCGCTGTTTTTGTATTTGCCAGCGGGGGGGCTTGTATCCCTTTACGTGGTCAGCCTGATTTTTGGACTCAGTCAGGGTGGCATCGTACCGAGTTACGCCTTGATCGTGCGCGAATACATGCCAGCAAAAGAAGCAGGTGAGCGCGTCGGTTTTGTCATGATGGCCACGATCATGGGCATGGCGCTGGGCGGCTGGGTCTCGGCGTGGATCTACGATCTCAGCGGATCTTACCAATTGGCGTTCATCAACGGAATAGTCTGGAACGGCCTCAACATAGGGGTCATGCTTTGGCTGCTGATGCGCAGCCGACCCCGTACACCCATGCCGGTCCCAGCCTAGGATCCTAAGTGCGTATCGCCGCGGTTTCGCGCGAGAATGATCTGCTTTTGACGCTCGCGGAACCGCTCTTTGTCGCCTTCCGAAGTCTCATGAACGCATTGGTGACAGCTTACGCCTGCCTCATAGCCCTCGCGCGCGGTGTCCTGCGGCAATATCGGTCGACGGCACCCATGACATAGCTGATGCGGACCCTCTTTCAGGCCATGCTCAACGCTCACACGGTTGTCGAACACAAAGCACGCACCATTCCACGTGCTTTCGCTTTGCGGCACATCTTCGAGATACTGCAAGATGCCGCCCTTGAGGTGATACACGTCTTCGACACCCTGACCGATCAGGTAGTTTGTGGATTTTTCACAACGGATCCCTCCAGTGCAGAACATCGCAATTTTCTTGTTGTGGAAACGATGTTTGTTGGCGTCCCACCACGCGGGAAACTCACCAAAGCTTTGGGTTTCCGGGTCTATGGCACCCTCAAATGTTCCGATGGCGACCTCGTAATCGTTGCGTGTATCAATCACTGCCACATCGGGGCTGGTGATCAGCGCATTCCAGTCTTGGGGATCGACATAGTTGCCGACGCGGGCACGCGGATCGATATCCGGCTGGCCCATTGTCACGATCTCGCGCTTCAGGCGCACTTTCATCTTGCCGAAGGGGGGTGTTTCGCTTGCGGCCTCTTTCCATTCCAGATCGGCACAACCGGGCAAACCGCGCAGATGGGCAATCACCAGATCAATCCCGGTGCGCGGGCCTGCGATGGTGCCGTTGATACCTTCCGGGGCCAAAAGCAACGTCCCTTTGACACCGTTTGAGCAGCACAGCTTTGCCAACGGCCCCTTGAGGGCAGCAGGGTCTTGGAACCGGGTAAAGTGATATAGCGCGGCAATCGTGTACATGATTGCCAAATAGGGCATCCGGGGCTCAGCCTGCAAGAGGGTGGTGCAGCGAAACCCACCTTACCGGCAGGGGCAAAACGCCTTAAGATGGCAAACAGCCGCCCCGGCGCATTGAAGGAAAGGATATTCCATGCAGGCCTTGCTTGTGATCGACGTTCAGAAGGATTTTTGCCCCGGCGGCGCGCTGGCCGTGCATGAAGGCGATCAAATTGTACCGGGTATCAACACGTTGATGGGTGCGTTCGACGCAGTGATCCTGACGCAGGACTGGCATCCGGCCGGGCATTCGTCCTTTGCAAGCGCGCATGAAGGCAAAGCCCCTTATGATATGGTCGAAATGCCCTATGGTCCGCAGGTACTCTGGCCTGATCATTGTGTTCAAGGACGCAAAGGCGCGCGGTTTCACGCCGGTCTGCAAGTCGACCACGCCGACCTAATCATCCGCAAAGGGTATAACCCGGCAATCGACAGCTATTCCGCCTTTTTCGAGAATGACCACACCACACCGACAGGGTTGGAAGGGTATCTGCGGACGCGCGGGATCACCAGTTTGACAATGGTGGGCCTGGCGCTGGATTTCTGCGTCAACTTTTCCGCGGTTGATGCGGCCAAATTGGGGTTTGATGTGACCGTGCAGCAGGATTTGTGTCGCGCGATTGATCTGGACGGATCGCTTTCTGCAGCGCTTGAGGGCATGTCTGCCGCCCGCCGGGGTGGTTCTAGCCTGAGGGCACTTGCACGCTGCCGCGCGCCCTGTTCTAAACTCTCCAGCCCAAAGGAAAACTGTTCATGGTCGATATCGCCACACGTGTCTGGAACCATAAATGGAAGATCGACCCGATTGTGCGGTCTTTGATCGACACGGACTTTTACAAGCTCTTGATGTGCCAATCCGTGTTTCGCAACAAACCCGACACGCAGGTGACGTTCAGTCTGATCAACCGGTCCAAACATGTGCCTTTGGCCAATCTGATCGACGAGGGTGAACTGCGCGAGCAATTGGATCACATTCGCTCCCTGTCGCTCAGCCGTGGGGAAAGCACATGGTTGCGCGGGAACACGTTCTACGGCAAACGCCAGATGTTCCGCCCGGATTTCATGGAGTGGTTCGAAGGGCTGCGTTTGCCACCCTACTATTTGGAACGCAAAGGCGACCAATATGAGCTGACGTTCGAAGGAACGTGGCCTGAGGTGATGCTGTGGGAAATTCCGGCACTGGCCGTCCTGATGGAGCTGCGCGGGCGTGCGGTCCTCAACACGATGGGCAAATTCGAGCTTCAGGTGCTGTATGCGCGCGCAATGACGCGCGTTTGGGAAAAGATCGAAGACCTGCGTGGTATTCCCGGGCTTTCAATTGCGGATTTCGGCACCCGGCGGCGACACAGTTACCTGTGGCAGGATTGGTGCGTGCAGGCGATGCGCGAAGGGTTGGAGGGTGCCTTTACCGGCACGTCGAACTGCAAGATCGCCATGAATCGCGAACTCGAAGCCATTGGCACTAACGCGCATGAATTGCCAATGGTTTACGCCGCTTTGGCCGATGGGGACGAGGCCCTCGCCAAGGCACCTTATGACGTCTTGTCGGACTGGCACGAGGAACACGAGGGCAACCTGCGTATTATCCTGCCCGATACCTATGGCACCAAGGGGTTTCTGGACAATGCGCCTGATTGGCTGGCCGGCTGGACGGGCATCCGCATCGACAGTGGTGACCCGGCCACAGGCGCGCAGGTGGCGATTGACTGGTGGAAATCGCGTGGCGAAGACCCGCGCGCGAAACGTGTCATTTTTTCGGACGGGCTGGACGTGGACAAGATCCGCGAACTGCACGCGCAATTTGCGGATAAGGTGAACGTGTCCTTTGGGTGGGGCACACTGCTGACCAATGATTTCCGGGGACTGGTCCCGAACGACGCATTGGCACCATTCAGCCTTGTCTGCAAAGCGGTGGAGGCGAACGGACGCGCGACCGTCAAACTATCGGACAACCCGAACAAGGCGATGGGACCAGCCGATCAAATCGACCGCTACAAGCGCGTCTTTGGCGTCGGTGCGCAGGTGGCCGAAGAGGTCGTCGTCTGAGGCTGGCGCAACTGGCTCGAAGACTGGATTTGCCGGAATGGTTGCCGTCACGCCAGAGCGGCGCGCCGTAACCTTTGTTCGCGCCACACGATCATCAGGCCACCAGCTGCGATTAAAAGCGCTCCTGGAAAGAGCGTACTCCATGGCGTTTCGTCAAAAAACATCCAGCCCAGAACGAAGGCCAGCGGGATGCCGAAGTAGCTGAACGGAGCAAGGTTGCTTTGTTCAGTCATGCGGAAGCTGACCACGAGAAACAAGACGGCCGTACCTCCAAATCCACCCATCGCCATGATCCACCACATGTCGGTCCAGCTGGCGATCGGAGTAAAGCCGCCCCAGCTGAATGTCATGACCAACGACCCGATAGCCGCGCTGACAGAGGAATAGAGGCTGAGCAGCGGGGAGGGGACATCTTCGTCAAACATGCGCGCGGTCACGCCCACCAGCGCATAAAAGAACGCCGCGGCCAGTGGCAAAAGCGCGTAGGGCGTGAACGCATCTGACCCGGGGCGCACAATCATGATGACGCCGGCAAAGCCGACCAAAACTGCAACCCAGCGCATCCACCCGACCTTTTCAGCCAAGAGCGGAACGGCCAAGGCGGTCATGAAAAGCGCATTTGCATAGGTGATGGTTGACGCCGTCGCGAAGGCCAGCACCCCAAGCGACACGTAAAAACAAAGCTGCGCCATCGTCACGATCACACCCCGCGACACAGCCAGTTTCCATTGCCGGATTATGATAGGCCTGCCTGAGGCATGCCAGGATTTTGCAAAGTAGAGGGCAATGATCGAAGGGATCAGGCCGAAGATATTGCGCCATGCGGACAGTTCCACGGCGGAGTAGCGATCTGACAAGTGTTTGATGACAAGACCCATGCAATCAAAAAGGGTCAAGGCAATAAGGCTGAGCACAATGGCGAGGCCTGTGCGGTCATTGGGTCGCATGGGATGTCCTGAACGAGGTTCGTCAAAGATTAGGTCCGTGCCGTGAGAAGTCACGCGGTAATTGCGATCAACACCTTAGACGCGTGACAGTTGGAAAACTGCATTTGTGTCAGGTTGGCCCAAGAAAAACTGGCTGCAGACTCAGCGCTTTTTGCGCTAATTTGTGAGCCTGCGGCCTCATTTGGCAATGTGCGACCATCGGGCCGGGCGACCCATGGTGCGGGAATAGCCGCAGCCTGAGAATCAAGGCAACAGTATGCATAGGTGAGAGTACAGACGGTTTCCTCACACGTGGCAATCAAGCGGTGTGAGCTGTTGTATCTAACGCAGGCGCGCTTGTTGCTCCACCCGCCAAAGGCGTCAAAGTGAGACGACAGTTCATTCGTCGTCGACGCGACCGCGCAGGGCCTTTATCTCCCCGCGCACCTTTTTTGCCTTGAGGCGGCGTTTCTTGGAGCCGAGCGTGGGCCGTGTGGCGATACGGCGTTTGGGTGCGACCAATGCCTTTCGGATCAGATCGGCCAATCGATCGCGGGCTATGTCACGGTTGCGCGCCTGACTGCGGGTTTCATCGCACTGGATGACCAGAGCGCCCTCTTGTGTCCAGCGCCGTCCGGCAAGCCGTTTGAGGCGCGTCTTGACCGGACCGGGCAAATTGGGAGAGCGCGCGGCTTCAAACCGCAGTTCGACAGCCGATGACACCTTGTTGACGTTCTGCCCACCTGGACCGGACGCGCGCATAAAGCTTTCGCTAAGCTCCCAGTCTTCGATCGCGATGGTGTCATTGATGCGCAGCACGGTCGGGTCTCCTTTCACCGCATTTTCGCATTGGAACCGAACAAGGTGAAGAGCGTTATTTGGATGAAGTTTCACCACCGAACAGGAGAACGCCGATGCATAGCCAATCCATCCAGCAAGTTAGCACCACCCGCCCCGACCTTTTCGCATTCCGCATCGACGGAGAGGTCAGCCGCGACGACATGACTGAAATGGCGTCGTTCATGAACGAGAAATTCGACGCGTACGACAAGGTTGATATGATGCTGATCTTTGACAAATACGATGGTGCTGAGGCAGGTGCCAGCCTCAGTTGGGAGGCGCTGAAGTCACGCGTAAAATCAATAAGCAACGTTGAAAGATACGTCGTCGTTGGTGCCCCGCAAGAGGCACAAGACATGCTCAATGCCATGGGTAAACTGCTGCCGGTGCAAGCCGAAACCTTTGATGATGAAGACGCCGCATGGGACGCAATGGGCGCGCAGGTCAACTTGACCTCAACGCATCCGGGGACCTGATCCCTACATACGAAAAAGGGCCGCACGTTCAAGTGCGGCCCAATCGAATGGCTTCAGGAGGGACGCCGGTTAGACCGGTAGTCCACTCTGGAGTTCTGCCCGTCTCAGGGCTGCCTCAGCAGGCGACCTCCAAAGCTGTTCCGACACCTCTCTCCAATACCTTTCTTGACACTGGATCACCTCCTTTACCTATCTGTTGAACCTATACGAATCGTTGCACAGGTTTCTCAGATCGCAAAGCTTTTTCTGCTCAGGCAGGGCTGGTGAGCCGGGATGTGATCACCCGAAACGGCACAAGTGCCAACAAAGCAAGCGACAGCTTTACGCACCAATCGGCAACAGCCAGCGATACCCACAAGGGTGCCGCAGGGCCAAATCCGAGGAGCGGCAGCACCTCACCGGCCCAAGACACATCATCGGACGGCTCGACAAATGCAAGGCTTGCAGAGAAAGCGATGGTAAAAAACAGTGCGGTATCGACCGTGCTGCCGACAAGTGTAGAAGCCAACGGTGCGCGCCACCATTTGCCTTCACGCAGCGCCGAAAAAATTCCGACATCCAGAAGCTGAGCGCACAAAAATGCGATACCAGAACCCAACGCGATGCGCAGCGTCACCAGCGGCCCATACTCGCCCATGATCTGCGTGCCGATCAATGAACAGACAAGTCCCACGACAAAGCCGACAAGCACAACGCGACGAGCGGGCCCGGCGCCGTAGACGCGGTTCATGATGTCGGTGACCAGAAAGGCCAAAGGATAGGTGAACGCCCCCCAGGTCAGCCATTGGCCAAACAGGAACTGTACGAGAATATTGGAGGCCACGACGATGGCGGCCATGGCAATGATGCCGGGAAGGTGTGCGCGTGTCATTTGGATGCCCGTTTTTGCAAGGTTGCGGCGACTTGGACTGCCCTCATGGCAGACGGGCGGGGTTTAGGCGCATCCGGGGTCTTGGCAAGCACCTTAGCGCAAAACGTATTCGACGATTTCAGTGCGTTGAACCGGCAGGAAATTGTCATCGGCAATCATCGTCAGACGGGTTCGGCCCTGCGTGTCGGTCCAGATGGCGATGCCTTCGAGATTGCCGTGACGGCGCAGCGGTGTTTCGAGCACTGTCTCGATTGGCTGAATGTTGTCGGGTTGCGGCGAGATGGTGCGCACCCGTGAGCGAAATCCAAACGGATAGACATCACGTTCCAGAATAAAGAGCCGCCCGTCAGGCCCGAAATCCGCCCCAACGGGCCGAAAGCGGCTGTCGATGGGCAACACAAACGGTTGCTGCCATTTCTCGCCCTGCGCACGGCGATAGATCAGCGTGGCCTCCGCACCACGGCCCGGTCTTTCGACAATGGTGAAAAGCGTGTTCTGGTCGTCAACGGCCAAAGCCTCCATACCACCGTTGCTGTTGAACGTGCGCCACGCAGTGGAATAGGACTCCCATCGCGCCGGGGCGCCTGGTGCATCATAGGCCCACACCCTGTCTACGCCCTCGAATGACACGATCACTTCGCCCGATGTCCGCTGCGCCAATCCTTCCGCGTCAACGCGGGGGATAATTGTGGGCACGCCTTTGTCGTCGAGAAGCGGCATGGCGCTGTCGACGGTGACGCCGATCAGCATATCGTCCTCGCGCTGCAACGTTCCATGTACGATATGGCCGCGGTCGGTGACCGCCACAAAACCGAGCCCGTCGGCAGAGATTTCCAATCCAGAAAAGCCGCCGAACCAATCTGCGCTTTGCGTCCATGTCAAACTGGACAAATACTGGGCGGATTGATCAGCGTCCGCCGCATAGGGCGCAGGCGGCAGGAAATACACCCACACTGCGGCTACCAGAGCTGCAACTACCGCTAGTTTGATTGCAAGACGGCGGAGCATTGCGCAGGTAAATCAGCCAGCACAAGCTCGCGGCGGGGTTTACGGACGGGCGGGTTCGGGTCGGGCGGTGGCGGGTTGAGGATGTTGTTCACCCATTGTTGTGCATCGGCACAGCCGTCACCTGCAGGCGGTGGGGCTTGATCGACACAGCCGCGCGCCCCGCGTGGACAGGCCAGCCGTACATGGAAATGGTAGTGATGCCCGTACCAAGGCCGGATTTTGCGCAACCAACTGCGATCTCCTTTGGCATCTTTGCACATCTGAACCTTGGCACCGGGAAAGATGAAAATCCGCGCCACGCGCGGGTCGGAGGCCGCTGCTTTGAGCAAGTCATGGTGTTGGCGCGTCCAGTTTTCGTTGGTGAAGGCACCATTGGCGCGCCGCATCGAAATCGAAGAAATGCTTTCGCGCTCCGCTTCCGACAGCGCGATGTTTGTCGCTGGACGCAACCAGATATCGGCATCCAGTCCGACCTGATGGCTCGCGTGGCCGGTTAGCATCGGACCGCCGCGTGGTTGGCTCAGGTCGCCTACATAAATGCCTTGCCAGCCGGGCAGGCGGGCCGCTTTTGCCGACAGATCTTGCACATAGTCGACAGTTTCAGGATGGGCCCAATTGCGGTTGCGGGACAATCGCATCGCCTGCCAAGTTGGACCGGTTTCCGCCAGTTGTTGTGCACCTGCGACGCAGCCTTTGTTGTACGTGCCGTGTGGCGCAGGCGCTTGTGCAGACCCACCACGCTTGGCGCCAAACAGTTGTTTGGCCGGATCGCCCGATGAACTGACGACCGCGATACGTTGGCGGGTATCTTGCGGGGATGTGCCACAGGCGGCCAAGCCAACTGCGAGGCAAAGAACGACGAGAAATCGGGGCAGGATCATGGAGCATGGTCTCCCTTTGAGTTCGTGTCATCTTAGCAGGATCAGACCGTTTGCGAAAAGCCCCTGCGTGGATCATTGTTTCGTTTGATCGCCTTTTGGGTTGACCCAGATAAGCAAAACCAAGGCCGCCAAGAACAGGCCGATCACAGGCGACAAGCCAAGACGCGCATTCTGAGTAAGTGTAGTAACCAAGCTGATAAGTGCAGGGGCCAGAAAAGCCGTGGCTTTGCCCGACAGTGCGAACAAGCCAAAGGCTTCGGTTGGGCGGTCGGGGTTGGCATGCCGGACCATCATGGTGCGCGAGGCCGCGTATATCGCCCCACCAGCGCCCCCGATGGCAGCGCCGCAAATGTAGAATACCGTGTCAGGCAGCGTGGACCCTTCGGCGAGGGGAATGCCGAAGAATGTCTCGCGGGACATGCCCACAATGGTCGAACACACGATGATCAGAATATATATACACACGCGGATGACGGGTTTGGGGCCAAAACGCGCATCAAAAAGACCGCCGATGTAGGTTGCAATGGCTGCTGTGACCGCGCCAATGATGCCAAAGATCGCGATGTTCATCAGGCTCCAGTCAAGAACAAGGCGCGCGTAAACACCGCCAAATCCATAGAGCGCGTTCAGCGCATCGCGGTAGAGCATGGAAGAGCCAAGGTAGGCTGCCAGGCTGCGCCGTGCCGCGATCTGTTTCAGCGATTCCCACAAGTCCGCCATGGCCGCGCGGAACCCACCCTGTTTGGTGGCCGGGGCCGGTTCGCGAACCCACATGAAGTAAGGGACCATGAAAACCACGAACCATATCGCGATCAAAGGGCCGACGATGCGTGTTCCTTCCTTTTGGGCCGGATCAAGGCCAAACGCGGGGTCAAGCCCGATCAGTGTCTGGCCGGTATCTGCATTGGCCTCAAAGAAGAACAGCAACATGGCGAACAGTGAAACAACGCCGCCCCAATAGCCCAGAGACGCCCCTGTTCCACTGATTTTGCCAATGGCTTCCTGCCCGCCCAAAGACGGTAACTGCGCGTTCACGAAAATCAGAGCGAATTCAGCCGCGACAAATCCGATGGCAAACGCGTAGAGGCAGAACCAGATCGCAGACCCGTCCGGAACCATGTACCACAGGGCTGCGGTTGCGATCACATAGACGACGGAAAACCCAATGATCCAGGGCATTCGCCGCCCGGTGCTGTCGGCATAGGCACCAATGACGGGCCCGAGAAACGCGATGAATAATCCGGCGAGAAGCTGTCCATTGGCCCACACACTTTGTGCTGTGGCATCCGCAGCATTCTCCGCAAGACCATTGGCCATGAAATAATCGGTGGCGACACCAGCAAAATATGGGCCAAAAATAAATGTCAGCCCAAGTGTGTAGAACGGCTGCGTCGCCCAGTCGAAGGCCATCCACCCCCAGATGCGTTTGCGCGCGGTCACGTCCGACATATTTCCATCCCTCAATTGCGCACAGGTAGAGCAGGCAAGTGTGCGCGGTGCAAGGTCAGGTTTTCCTTAGCTTTGGACGTGGTCCTGCATCGGCGGCCATGGGCGCAGGTTTTCGGCGTGAACCCACGCGGTGACCCATTCGGGCATGGGTGGGCTGGATTGGTTTTGCTCCAATGCTTCGGCAACGCGTGCAGGAGAGATCATTTTGCCATTTTGCAGAGCCGCAGTGCGGTACACCACGTGGCTGGCGCATTCGCCGTCGGATTTCCACATTGATTGCTCCAGATAAATGAACCTGTCGTCCCAGCACAAAACGCGGCTGCGCACAGTGATACGGTTGAATGCCGTGATCCTGCGGCGGTATCGAACGACGCTTCCCGCCACGGTAAGCGTCCATTTTTCGCGAAAAAGCGCCGCGATTAACCCGCCACGCTGTGCCATTCCAAAGCGGCCCAGATCATAAAGTGTAAGCATGCGGCCGTTATTGAGTTCGGCGAAGAAATCAAGATCCCACGGCCAGCAGATGTGGTGCGAGGTATGCACGTCACCCAGTTTGAGCGGCGGCAATCGGCGCGCCAGAATGATATCTTTGATAAAGCGAACAAATGGATACATGGGACCACCTCATTTTGACTGGACCAGTCGGTCTATTTTGTCGCTATGTCAACCATTTCTTCAGGGCGCGCTTGCCTTTTGCAACCTTTTGCTTAAGTGAGAGGCACAGTTCGGGAAAGGACCACATTGATGCAATCGCTGTTCGAAATTCTGATGCTGCTGCTGAATGTGCTTTGGTTCTTTATCATTGCTCATGTGATCATGAGTTGGTTGATCAACTTTCAAGTGCTTAACACGCACCAACCGCTGGTCTCTCAGATCTGGTATGGGCTGAATCGTTTGCTGGAACCGATTTACACGCCGGTAAGGCGGATTTTGCCGCAAATGGGCGGTATTGATCTGGCTCCGTTGGCGGTGCTTTTGGGCGTAGCTGCGCTTCGCATCATTTTGGTGAACAACTACGCGCTGTTCGTTTAGCGACACGCTCGGTTGCTTCTTCCCTTCCGGGGGGAGTTTATTTGGAAAGATGAAGGTGAAGCACTTGTTCACGGATTCTTAGTGTGGGAGTCTGCAAAAAAGAGCAGAACACACAGGAATTCCGCATGACAGGTACAGCTGAGCTGTTAAGCGATGTCTTTGGGTTTGATGCCTTTCGGCCAGGCCAAGAAGAAATCGTAAAAGCCGTGACGGCGGGCGAGAATGTATTGGCCATTATGCCTACGGGTGGAGGCAAATCGCTTTGCTTTCAATTGCCTGCGCTGGTGCGAGATGGGGTGACGGTGGTTATCTCTCCTTTGATCGCATTGATGCGAGATCAAGTGCGTGCATTGCAGGAGGCGGGAGTAAGCGCCGGGGCGTTGACATCTGGAAACACGCCTGAAGAAACCGAAGCCGTTTATGAAGCGCTGGATGCAGGACGGCTAAAGTTGCTATACATGGCGCCGGAGCGGTTGGCGGCAGGCGCCACGGGGTTGCTCCGACGGGTTGGTGTCAGCTTCATCGCTGTCGATGAAGCGCATTGTGTGAGCCAATGGGGGCACGACTTTCGACCTGATTACCTGAGGATCGGTGAGCTCCGCCGGGAGCTTGGCGTCCCGCTGGCGGCGTTTACGGCCACCGCGGATGCGGAGACCCAAGTAGAGATCATTCAAAAGCTGTTTGACGGCGAGCCGCCGCATACATTTTTGCATGGGTTTGACCGCCCCAATATCCATCTTGCCTTTGCGGCCAAGAGTGCCCCACGTCGCCAGATTTTGGAGTTCGCAGCGGCTCGAAAAGGGCAATCGGGCATTGTCTACTGTGGGACGCGAGCCAAGACCGAAGGCATTGCAGGCGCTTTGCGTGAAGCCGGGCATGAGGCAGTGCACTATCACGGCGGAATGGAAGCCGATGCGCGCCGCATCGCGGAACGACGATTTCAACAAGAAGACGGGTTGATCGTTGTTGCAACCGTTGCGTTTGGCATGGGTGTGGACAAACCGGACATCCGTTGGGTCGCGCACGCTGATTTGCCCAAAAGCATCGAGGCATACTATCAAGAAATCGGCCGTGCCGGGCGCGATGGTGCACCGGCCGAAACGCTGACCTTGTTTGGACCCGATGACATTCGGCTGCGGCGTACGCAGATCGACGAAGGGCTGGCGCCACCAGAGAGACGCGCGGCGGATCATGGGCGTTTGAATGCACTGCTGGGGCTTGCGGAGGCTTTGCAATGCCGTCGGAAAACCTTGCTCGGCTACTTTGGTGAAACAGACGTGACCTGTGGGCGTTGCGACCTATGCGATACGCCGGCGGAGGTGTTCGATGGCACGACCGCCGTGCGCAAGGCCCTTTCGGCAATCCTGCGAACGGAGGAGTGGTTTGGAGCGGGGCATCTGATCGATATTCTGTTGGGCCATGAAACCGACAAGGTCAAAGCACGCGGGCATGCTGCGTTGCCGACTTTCGGCGTTGGAGGCGAATATAGCCGAAATCAGTGGCAGGCTGTGTTTCGCCAGATGATGGGGCATGATTTGATCCGGCCAGACCCTGAACGGCATGGTGCTTTGAAGATGACGGACGCTGCCTTGCCGATCTTACGCGATCAGGCGCAGATCATGCTACGTCGCGATTCAATCAAAGCCGCAGCCGCGCGTCGGCCTGCAGTCAAGTCGATGGTATCGGAAGAAGATGCGCCATTGCTGTCGGCACTCAAGGCCAAACGGCGCGCCTTGGCCGAAGCCGCCAAAGTTCCGGCCTACATTATTTTTACCGACCGGACGTTGATTGAAATGGCCGAAAAACGACCGATGACGCTGGACGGGATGGCTCAGATCGGCGGGATAGGCGCCAAAAAACTTGAAAGCTATGGCGCGGAGTTTTTGCAGGTGATCGCAGGTGCCGTAGCGCCGATGCATCCAAAGCGGCGTAAGCTGGCTGGGCGCGAGGCAGGTACGGTCTATGACCGGCTTTTGGAGGTGCAGGCGGAACTGGCCCGCGGCGAGGCCGGGACGGACAAACCAATGAGCTGTTCGGCCACAACCCTCGCGAAGGTGGCGCAGATGCGTAGTGCAGACCGAACCGCGATGGAGCGCTTGCTTGGTGAACGGCACGCGGAACGTTTTGGACCTGCTTTTCTGGACGTTTTGCGCGACGCGGGCTAAGTCGTAACCAAGAGGTGTTCGAGCCTGCACAAAGTTACGGGGTGATACAATGCTGGTGGTGATTTCGCCTGCCAAACGGTTGGATTGGGAGGCGCGCGATGTTGAGATGACAGCGCCTGCTATGCAGGATGATGCGGTACGGCTTGTGCGTACGGCGCGCAATCTGACCTTGGGAAAACTGAAAGACTTGATGGGTTTGAGCGATGATCTGGCGCGGTTGAACCGTGATCGGTTTGCCGCATTTGAGGATATGCCAGACCCCGAAGCGGTCCGTCCGGCAGCGCTGGCCTTTGCCGGCGATACATATCAGGGTTTGGAGGCAGCGAGCCTCGACCATGAAGAAATGGCCTGGGCGCAAGACCATCTGCGAATTCTGTCGGGGCTTTACGGCCTTTTGCGCCCTTTGGATGCGATCCAACCTTACCGTCTGGAAATGGGCAGCAGATTGAAAACGCGCCGTGGCACCAGTTTGTATGACTACTGGCGCGATGAATTGGCCAAAGCCTTGAACGCGCATGCGAACACTTTGGGAACCAATGTTTTGCTCAATTGCGCAAGCCAAGAATACTTTGGTGCTGTGGCCCCAAAAGCGTTGCAACTTCGGGTGATAACGCCGGTGTTCATGGAGGATAAAGATGACGGAAAGGGGCCGAAAATGGTCAGCTTTTTCGCCAAGAAAGCACGCGGTGCGATGGCGCGTTTTGTGATCCAGAACCGCTTGACCGACCCTGATCAGATCAAAGAGTTTGATGCTGGCGGGTACCAATGGCAGGCGGATCAATCGACGCAGGACAAGCCAGTGTTTATCCGTCCTTACCCAGCGTCCTGAAGCGGCGCTTCCGGGGGCATGGCATCGGCTGGGCAATTGTCGCTGATTTGCGCCCAGATTGCAGGTTTGCGAAGCGGCTTGGTCAAGTAATAATCCAAACCAGCGCTCAAGATACTGGTGTCATCACCTTCCATTGCATGTGCCGTCAGCGCGACGATCGGCACATGAACGCCCGAGGTTTGTTCGAGCGCGCGAATGGCTTGCGTGGCATCTTTGCCGTCCATTTTGGGCATCGAGATATCCATGAAAATCAGGTCGGGCGCGAAACTCTTGTACAGTTCGACGGCTTCCAACCCGTCCGCAGCAAACTTGAGGTCAATATTGAGCGCTTTGACCATCTTGCGGAAAACCAATTGGTTGGTTTTGTTGTCTTCCGCAGCCAAAACCCGCATTTGGCGTGATGTGCTAATAGGCGGCGGCTCTTTTGCGCTGACGTCTGGGTCTGTATGATCTGTTTCCTCTGGTACAGATGTTATTGTGTCCGCCTCAGTCTCTGTCACAAGTGCTTTGCCCTGTGGTATCTCAGGGGCCGATTTACTGATGTTCGCCGCCGCGCGACGGTGAGAGAACGTGGGTACAATTTCAGAGGATTGTTCGTTCTGATCGATGTCGGCAGGCTTGATATTGTTGAGTCTCGACAGCAATTCTTTTCTGGCAAAGGGACGTTGCACCACCTCCTGCACATGATGGCGCGCCGGATGATCATGCGCCGATCCGGGGTTGGAGCTCAGCACGAAGATCGGCATTTTGTGGCCAGCGGCACGGGCGGTTTCGGCCAGTTCAAAGCCGTCTGTACCAGGCATCAGATGATCAGTCAGAACCAAGTCAACAGTTTTATCCAATAGTGCCAATGCGGTAGCTGCGTCCGGACAGGCCGTTGCCTTGAGACCCAGTTTTTCTAATTGATGCTGCAGTATCGTTCGGTTCGGTTCGAAATCATCCACCACCATAACATGACGCAGCGACGGCGAAATGCTGTGATCAACGATGGTCGCTTCTTCTTCCAGCGGCAGGTCAACCCGAAAGCTGAACCGACTGCCTGTGCCTTCTTCAGAGGTGACCCAAATCTCTCCACCCATCATGTTGATAAGACGTTTTGAAATGGCGAGTCCCAGACCAGTACCATCGAACTTGCGATTTCGTTCATTTTCGACCTGATTGAACTCACCAAAAATGTGCCCAACCATGTCGCTGGGGATACCTATTCCAGTGTCTTCAATGGTGATTTCTAATTGCACTGATTTGGAATTTTCATCGACCTTACCCGTCACCAACACGGCTACGTGTCCATCGGTTGTAAACTTGACGGCATTGCCCATCAAATTGGTCAACACCTGCCGCAAGCGTCCCAAATCCCCCACCAGATGCGAAGGCAACAGCACATCATAATCCAGCGTAAGCACAAGCCCCTTGTCCCATGCCGTGGGCTGCAACAGCATGATCACTTCCAAAATGGCACGTTCCAAATCGAACGGCTCGGGATGCAGTTCCAGTTTTTCGGCTTCGATCTTGGAGTAGTCCAGTACATCATTGATGATGACCAAAAGAGCCTCTCCGGAGTTCTTGATCGTGTCGACATAAAGCCGTTGTTCGTCGTCAAGCTCTGTATCAATCAGCACGTCAGCCATGCCGACGACGCCGTTCATGGGCGTGCGAATCTCATGACTCATGTTGGCGAGAAAGGCCGATTTGGCCCGGTTGGCACTCTCCGCGACCTGTCTGGCCTGCTCCAGTTGTTCTTCATATTCGACTGTCGCTGTGATGTTGATGCCCAACGAGATAATGTCACCGTCTGTACCGCGTCGGTCGATCATTTTGATGTACTCGCCATTCCACAGCCTGATGGTCTTGGGTTCCGGCTCTGGATCCTGCATCCTTTCGGTCATCATTTGCCGCCATTGATCCGGCCTCATGTCACCCACGTCGACGATACCTTCGTCGGTGAGCATTTGAAGGATGGTCACGTAGTTGACGCCGGTTTTGATGATTTCGAGATCTTCGAATACAGCCAGATAGGCGCGATTTGCCATGATCAGTTCGCTGTCGGGATTGAAGAACGCAAACCCGTCGGTGATCGATTCCATGGACTGCCAAAGGCGCCGTTCGACCTGTTCGATTTTCTGGTGTGCGGCTGAGAGGTCAGATTTGACCTTCTGGTTCTCGGTCCGGACGTTTTCCACTTCCGCACGAGTTTCGACAATTTCATTGGTCAGTTGCCGCGCGTGATTGCCAAGTTTGCGGTTGGCAGCAAAAAGTTCGGCCTGCTTGAGTTCAAGCAGGCGCTCCGCCGCCAATCTGCCGCGGCGCTCTTCTGACAGTTTGTTGGCGAGACTCATCTCAACAATCGCAAAACGTTAACCACTTCCGGACTGCACTATCGGCGCCAGTTGTGAACATCTGCTTAAATGGAAGACAAATTTGACTAGAACGCGAGAGCTTTAGCGACGGCCTTCCCGTAGCCACGCCAGCGTAATAAACAGCGCGCTGAGAGCCAGAACCAGCCAACCGGGCAGCAGATTGCTTTGACGTACATCACGGGTTTCATAGGCGTCACGCGGGGTCAGGCCGATCCAACCGCGACCGGCAGCTGGGCGTCCTGCACGCACATCGCGCAGACGCGGCAACCCATCTTCCAAGCGAAGTGCGCCGCCGCGCATGGGCGCTATGACAGGTGCCATGACGTCGCCTGTGGCAATGGTCTGTACGAATTCGCGTGGTGCAGCCGGCCCCAGACCAATGACTGTCTCCTGATCGCCGTTGACCAGACGATACAAACCGATTTCCGGACCCTCATAGGTGCCTTCGAAGAGGCCCGGGCGGCTTTCAGTCAGGGACAGCTCCGTGCTGTTTCCTGACGGGTCAGTGATGGTAACCGGCGGCACAGTCTCTTCAAGCGTCCGGCGGGCGATGCGCATGGTCTGCCCGGTGGCCTCAGCGGTCAGGGCCTCTTCCTCAAGCTCGGGCTCTTTCATCATCCAATGGGCCAGTCGACGCAGCAATTCCAACTGGGGACCACCTCCCTCATAGCCGCGATTCCACAACCAGGCATGGTCAGAGGCCAAAAGCGCCACGCGCCCTTCGCCTTCACGGTTCAGAACCAAGAGTGGCCGGTCATCGATGCCGCTCATGACGACATTGCCTTGCGGATTGGTGACATCAATCTGACGCAACCACCGCCCCCAATCACCGCCTTCTGGGAGATCGGTTGTCACTGGGTGACGCTTGCCGAGATCGGTTACAACGGGGCGGAACGGATCTTCGAGCACGCGCGCAGTGGGCGAGGCGGGCAATGCCGTTCCTAGCGGAGAACGATAGAGGCTGTCAGCGCCCGCAAAATCGGGGCCTGCAGCGACCAATACAGCGCCGCCCTGACGGATATAATTCGCCACATTATCCAGATAAAGCGCAGGGAGGATACCGCGCCGTTTGTAGCGGTCAAAAATGATCAAATCGAAGTCGTCGATCTTTTCAAGGAACAACTCGCGGGTTGGAAAGGCGATGAGGCTCAGTTCGCTTACCGGTACACCGTCCTGTTTTTCGGGGGGTCGCAGAATGGTAAAATGCACCAGATCGACGGAACTATCGGACTTGAGCAGATTGCGCCATGTGCGCCCGCCGGGATGCGGTTCTCCAGACACCAGCAAGACGCGCAAACGGTCTCGCACACCGTTCATCTGGATAAGGGCTGTGTTGTTGCGGTCGGTTAGTTCGCCCGATGCCTCGGGGGTCGTGAACTGGATAACGTTGCGCCCACCGTGTGGCAGGGTGACCGGCAATTCGATGTCTTGGCCCGTCGGCACGCGAAAGGACTGCGCCGGGGCTCCATCAACGGAAATTTCCAGCTCGGCCAATGTTTGTTCATCCGGTGCAGCGCCCATGTCCTCGATGCGGAGCGTCAAAGTGACGGGTTCGCCGATAATCGCAAAACCGGGCGCGTTGCGGATTTCAAGGCGGCGGTCCCAATCGGTCGATTTGCCCGACAAGAGCAGGTGCATCGGTGCAGGAAGCTCTAACGGCAGCTCCGCGTCATGGATACGGCCATCCGACACCGCGATGATCCCGGCAATACGCGCGCGCGGTTCTTCGGCAAGTGCCGTCGAGAGAGCCGTCATCAACTGCGTACCCGCGTCGCCATCACCGTCTGACACTGTGATCCGCCGCACTTCGGTGTTCGAGCGCGCCGAAATACGCTCCGCGAGGGCGTCTGCTGCGGTGGATGTCTGATCCGGACGGTCGCTCAGGCTTTGACTGGCGCTTTCGTCCTCAAGCAGCATCACAATGTCCGTCAGCGGCGCGCGATCTTCTTGCTGATAACTGGGACCTGTCAGTGCGCCCAGAACCACCAGCGCCGCCAGCGCACGCAATGCCCAACCATTCAAACCCCGCACAAGAGCCAAAACAACCCCGGCCACGGCAATCGCGATCACGACATAGAGCAGCGCCCAAGGGATCAGCGGATCAAATACGACGGTTCCGGTCATTGGCCCAACCTATCGAGCAACGCAGGTACGTGAACCTGATCGGATTTATAGTTTCCGGTCAGCACATGCATGATCAGATTGACGCCGAAACGGTAGGCAAGCTCGCGTTGACGCTCCCCCGTAAAGCCACGGCCGATGGGCACAAGCGGCGACCCGTTCGATGTAACGGCCCAAGCCGCAGCCCAGTCGTTGCCACCGATTACCACGGGCGTCACGCCATCATTGAGGTTGCGGAATGGCATCCCTTCGATCTGCTCTGCATCGGGTGGGGCGGCTTCAACCCAGACGTCACGGCTGGTATGGCGGCCGGGGAAGTCCTGCAACAAATAGAACGTCCGCGTCAGCACGTGATCCGCGGGTAGCGGTTCAAGCGGTGGAATATCCAGTGGTGCGGCCAAATCCTGAAGCTTGCGCCCGTTCGGGCTGGCTGAGCCAAAGCGTGAAATATCGGCGTCACGGGTGTCGAACAGTATCAAACCACCAGAGCGCAAATACGCATTCAACTTTGCGTAAGCCTCCGATGAGGGGCGCGGCTGATCGGTTGTAATCGGCCAGTACAGGATCGGAAAAAACGCCAGTTCGTCCATCTCAAGATCCACGCCGACCGGGTTCGCTGGTTCGACGGACGTGCGGAAAAAGAGCGTATCAGACAGCCCCTGAAGCCCGGCCGAGGCCACATCATCGACCTGTGTGTTGCCCGTCAACACATGCGCGAGCACCACTTCGGCCGTCGCGTTCAGGGCAAAATCATCTTCTGTAACCTGGGCCTGTGCTTGCGGCGCAGCCAGTACCAGAGCGCCGAGTATGACCGCGGCGCGGCTCATCCGGCCCAACAACCGTCCCGACAAAGCCAGAGAGGCAATGACATCGGCCAAAAGCAGGACAATCGACAGACTCAAAAGCCATCCGGCGATGGGTTGTTCCGGCGGCACGGCGAACCCCTTGATCGGAATTCGGGCCGGCCAAGACGCAGGGGTCAAAACCGTGTCGGGTTGCACCACGTTGCGCGCCAGACGGCGGTCACCAGAGGCGTATATGCCGGGCTGCATGGACGGGCCGGGAGCCGCCGAAATCAGATCGGGGCCCGCGACGCCCGGCAAAGCACCTGCATCCGACAGTGTTCCAAAGCCATCCATAACCATCTCCGGCGTCCAAGTTGTGCCATCAAGGCTTTGCGCGTCGGGGCGGCTGGAAGAGGAGGACACGGCCAAACGCTCAAGCATTTGCACGAACAGCCCTGACAGCGGCAGCGTCGACCAATCCGCTGTGGCGGTGACGTGAAACAGAACGATCTGGCCTTGTTCGCGCGATTTGCGCGTGACCAGCGGCGTGCCATCAGTGAGCGCCGCAATAACGCGTTCTGCTAGCGTGGGGTCAGGTTGAGCCATGACTTGACTGGTGACCTGTACATCGTCGGGAACAGGCAGCCCAAAAAACGGCGAATTTTCAGTGAAAGGCGCTAGTGATTTTGGCTCGCCCCAACTCATGGCACCGCCAACGGTACGACCCCCTGTGCGCAGACGGACAGGCATCATCGGATCTTCATCGATGCGGCTGATGTCTGAAGCGGCCACGCGCGGGCCTGCAAAACGGACCAACATGCCACCTTTGTCGATCCACTCACCGAGGCTCTCGGTTTCGGCGGCAGAGAGGGTTGCGATATCTGCCAGTATGATCACGTCCGGATTCGCTGGGAGAATGTCGGTTAAAGCCCCGCGAATGAGGTCCGCATTAGGGGCCAACGCCTGCTCCAGATAGTGTAGTGGCGACAAAAGTTGCAGCCCCTCGCGATCTTCCCGCCCAGCAATCAGCGCGACCTCGCGCCGTTGCAGAGCGTCATCCGCCAGCGTCGTGGCCCCGGCGGAACGTTGGCCTTGAATGTCGAACCGTGTGATGCGCGCCCGCAATTCCGCAGGCAGGGACAGCTCCGCATTGGCCGTGGTTTCGCCGTCGGCAAACGTCGCGGTCGCGGTGGCCAGAACCGAGGCGTTGCCCGCAGGGTCGCGCCCCTGAGCCTGAAGGGTTACTTCGCGTTCCGCGCCAGCAGCTGCGCGCAGCGCGTTCAACTGGACTGTGCCATCCTCAAAAGTGGCCGGCGTAAGAGCCAGCACATTGGCGGCTGTCTGATAAACCACGACACTGCCCTTTGCTTCAAACGCACCGAGCGCCGTTTCGCGGCCCGGGTAGTCCAATCCATCTGTGAACCAAAGCGTATCGAAACTGTCCATTTCCCGGATCAGGTTCACAGCCAGCCCAGCATCGGGTTGCCATGGCGCAGGAGTAAAGCCCGCCAACCGACTGCGCCAGACATCTGCAGCTTGAAATACGGGCGCTTCGGGGCGCGCCAGATCAAGGAAAGCAACCGGGCGTCCGGCGCGGCTGGCACGCGTCAATTGCGCCTCGATCGCATCGGATTGGTCGGACCAACGTGTGGCACCCGCCCAGGAGCCATCCAGCACAACCAGCAACGGGCCAGACCCTTCGGCAGTGTCGGTTTCGGGGTTCAAGACTGGGCCTGCAAGCCCCAGGATGATCAGCGCCACCGCCGCCATGCGCAGCAACAAGAGCCACCACGGTGTCCGGTCGCTGACGCTTTCATCGTCTTTGAGGCCAAGTAGCAAAGCGACACCGGGAAACCGCCGACGGATCGGTGCAGGAGGCACGGCGCGCAGGATGATCCACAAGATTGGCAGCGCCAGTAAAGCGAGCAATAGCCAAGGGGCCGTGAAGCCTATGCCACCCAAAACCGTCATCTGATCATCCCTGTGTCGAGCGCACGGTAAAGCCACAAAAGCGCGGATTGTGCGGAATGGTCAGTGTGGTGAATGCCGTATTGCCACCCCGTTGCTGCGCACAGGCTTTGCAATTCGTCTTTGCGGGCGGCAAGGCGCTCCAGATAGCGGCCCTTGAGGTCATTGGCCTTTAGCGTTTCGTGGCTGATCGTGCCCCCGACGCTTTCAAAAATGGTGCGCCCGCGAAATGGGAATGTTTCTTCCGATGGATCAAGCAGTTGCAGGACCACACCGCGCACGCCTCTGTCAGCAGCTTTGGTCAGAGCCAGCCGCACTTCGGCAATATCTCCCAGAAAGTCGGATACAAAGACGGCCCGCGCCGAAGGGATCATCGCCCGGTGTTCAGGCGGCTGGTAATCTTCTGTTGCATCATGCGAGAACATCTCGGCCAGACGCAGGATCTGCGCGTTTCCGCGTCGCGGCGGCAGCGAAGTGCCGGTCAGGCCAACGCGTTCTCCCCCCCTGACCAGCAAGACAGCAGTTGCAAGTGCCAGCAGTCGTGCTCTGTCGGCCTTTTCCGGCAGGCTTTGGTCGGATGTAAACCGCATCGATGCCCCCTGATCGACCCAGAGCATGACGGATTGTGCAATTTGCCACTCGCGTTCGCGCACGAATTGCGTGTCACCGCGCGCAGAGCGGCGATGGTCGATCATACGGCGACTGTCTCCGGCCTGAGCCGGACGGTATTGCCAGAAATCATCACCCATGCCCGCACGTCTGCGACCATGATCGCCCAGCAGAACGGCACCGGCCAACTGCTCTGCCCGGGCCAGAAGGGGGGGCAGTGCAGCGGCTTGACTCTCGGCGTCGGCGCGTAGGGCGATGGGTGTAATCACGCGGCGGCCTTCGCCCCGGCGAGGCTGGCGGCTGTGGTGTCAATCAGGCCTTGCAGACTGTCACCGCGCGCCCGCGCCGCAAAGTTGAGCGCCATGCGGTGGCTGAGCACTGGACGCGCCATGTTCAAGACATCTTCGGCAGAAGGTGCCAGACGCCCTTCGAGCAATGCCCGTGCACGTACCGCCAGCATCAACGCCTGTGCCGCGCGGGGACCCGGTCCCCATGCCACGGTTTCTCGGACCTGCTGACTTGCGCCTTCCTCCTCGGGACGGAACGCGCGCACGAGATCAAGGATCATTTCGACCACGCTGTCCCCGACGGGCATGCGTCGCAGCAGCTTTTGCGCCGCAATCAATTCTTCGGCGGTAAAGACCTGCGTTGATTCCTCTTCCGTATCGCCAGTGGTGGCGAGCAGGATATCGCGCTCAGTATCTCGGTCGGGATAAGCCACGTCGATCTGCACGAGGAAGCGGTCCAATTGCGCCTCCGGCAGGGGGTAGGTGCCTTCCTGTTCGATCGGGTTTTGGGTTGCCAGCACGTGAAACGGCGTACCAAGAGCGCGGTTTTCGCCCGCGACAGTCACCGTCTTTTCCTGCATCGCCTGCAAAAGCGCGGACTGCGTGCGCGGCGAGGCGCGGTTGATCTCATCCGCCATTAACAGCTGGCAAAAGATCGGCCCTTCGATGAATTTGAAAGCGCGGGTGCCATCGGTGCCGGTTTCCAGCACCTCTGAGCCCAGAATATCGGCGGGCATCAAGTCAGGTGTAAACTGAACGCGGTTGCCATTCAGCCCCATTACCGTGGACAGTGTTTCGACCAACCGGGTTTTGCCGAGGCCGGGCAGACCAATCAAAAGTCCGTGCCCGCCGCACAAAAGAGACGTGAGCGTCAGCTCGACGACACGCTCCTGACCGATGAAGCGTTTGGTGATGGAGGCACGCGCCTCAGCGAGTTTTGTCTCAAGGGCTTCAATGTCCGCCACCATGTCGTCTGCTTCTGCCATGACTTCTCGCTCCGCGCTGTTATATGCTTGATGTAAGTTTATAGCGCGCAATTGAAATGGCAAAAGCAATGAGTGGACAAAAAACTGTGACACCCTCGGCAGAAGGCCTTGTGGCGTCAATTCAGGCAACAAAAACACGCGGCTTGCCGCCCGTGCACCTATGGAACCCCCCGTTTTGCGGTGATTTGGACATGCGCATCGCCCGCGATGGGACATGGTTTTATCAAGGCACACCCATTGGCAGACCCGGTTTGGTGAAGCTTTTTTCATCGATTTTGAAGAAAGAAGACGAGAATTATTTCCTCGTGACGCCGGTGGAAAAGGTGGGAATCACCGTAGATGATGCGCCTTTTGTGGCGGTTGACTTCGAAGCCACTGGTGAAGGCGAGGCACAAGTTCTCACGTTTGTAACGCAGGTCGGCGATGTGGTGCCAGCGGGCCCGGACCTGCCGATCAGGGTCGAGCGCGACGCGGCGACCGGCGAGCCGTCGCCCTATGTGCGGGTGCGCGCAAACCTCGATGCTTTGATCGATCGGAAAAGCTTTTATCGGCTTGTTGAATTGGGCGTTCACCATGAAGGGTGGTTTGGGCTTTGGTCGGGGGGCAGTTTTTTTCAAGTGATCCCGTCGGATGAGCTGCCCTGAGCCTTCGGGCTTGGCCACGCGACTAAGGGACGACACGGAATGCCCAAGATTGCAGCAAACCTGAGCCACCTTTGGGCCGAACTGCCTTACCTTGATCGCTTTGAGGCGGCGGCGGATGCCGGCTTTGATGGGGTGGAGGTGTTGTTTCCCTATGACATGCCCGCCAAGGATACGCAGCGTGCGTTGCTGCGCTGCGGGTTGCCGATGATCTTGATGAACGCGCCACCGCCCAATTACACCGGGGGCCCGAGGGGGTTTGCAGCGGTGGCCGGGCTGGAGGCCCGGTTTCAGTATGATTTGCGGCGCGCGATGCGGTATTGCGAGGCGTTGAAGGTGCCGATGTTGCATATCATGACCGGAGATGGTGAGGGGCCGGAGGCGCGTGCCATTTTGGTCGAGAACTTGCGGTACGCGACACAAGCGGTTGGAGATCGCCTCATGCTGACGCTGGAGCCGCTGAATCAGACGGCGATGCCGGGGTATTTTCTGAGCGATTATGCGCTGGCGGCCGAGATTATCGAAGAGGTGGGTGCCCCAAACCTTGGCCTCCAGTTCGATAGCTATCATTCGCAGATGATCCACGGAGATGCGGTTCAGGTGTTTGAAACCTATGCGACTTATGTCCGCCATGTTCAGATTGGCGACACGCCGGGTCGCACGGCTCCAGGTACTGGGAAAGTGGATTTTCAGTCGTTGTTGGGCGCTGTCAAAAGCACCGGTTATGACGGGTGGATAAGCGCAGAATACACACCGGATGGGCGCACCGAAGAAGGGCTGGGCTGGTTACAGTCATTCCGCGATGTGATGAAAAAGTGATGTCTGGTTATCTTGCCAGTCGCTATGTCTCATGGTTTTTGCATTGAAAACGTGGAGAGTTTTATGTTGCCTGCCCGGTTTGCCCCAATTGTCTTTGGACTGATCCTGTCGGGGCTGATGTCATTCGTTGTATCAGGGATCGCGACCGTGCGTGCGGTTGGAATGGTTGACGATATCGGATCGCTCTGGATTGGCGCATGGCTGCCCAGTTGGGCCGTGGCGTTCCCCACGGTTTTACTGGTCGCGCCGTTGACGCGTCGGCTGGTGACCAAACTGGTTGTCACCAGCAAATGAACCCAGGCGTTAGTGCGCTTCGGCCCAGTTGAGGCCTTGGCCCGCGTCTACGGTAAGTTTTACATCCAGTTTCACGACCGGATCAGCGGCACCTTCCATGACAGCACGTGCAGTGTCGATCAACCGATCTTCGGCGCCTTTTTCAACTTCAAACAGCAACTCGTCATGCACCTGCAGCAACATTTTCGCGGGTTGCTCGGCGATTGCGGCGGGCATGCGGATCATGGCGCGGCGGATCACGTCGGCGGCCGTTCCTTGAATAGGTGCGTTGATCGCGGCGCGCTGCGCGAAACCTGCGTGCGGGCCTTTGGCGGTGATGTTGGGCGTGTGAATACGGCGGCCGAACAGCGTCTGAACGTAACCATGCTCTTTCGCAAAGGCCTTGGTGTCATCCATATAGGTCCGAATGCCGGGAAACCGTTCGAAATAGCGGTCGATAAAGCCCTGCGCTTCGGACCTCGGGATGCGCAGGTTACGTGCCAGACCAAAGCCGGAAATGCCGTAGATCACGCCGAAGTTGATCGCCTTGGCTTTGCGGCGGATGTCCGGGGTCATCTCTTCCATCGGCACGTCGAACATTTCTGACGCAGTCATCGCGTGAATGTCCTGCCCCTCGTCAAACGCCTGTTTTAGCTCGGGTATTTTCGCAATATGAGCCAAAATACGCAGTTCGATCTGGCTGTAGTCCAAGGCGACAAGCGTCTTGCCTTCCTCTGCGATGAAAGCTTCACGGATGCGGCGGCCCTCTTCGGTCCGGATCGGAATGTTTTGCAGGTTCGGATCGGTCGAGGCCAACCGCCCGGTGGAGGCGCCTGCGATCGAATAAGACGTGTGTACGCGCCCGGTGTCGGGATTAATGTGATCCTGCAACGCATCCGTGTAGGTCGATTTGAGCTTGCTCAACTGCCGCCAATCCAGAATGCGGCGCGGCAGTTCGTGTTCCGTTGCAAGGTCCTCAAGCACGTCGGCACCCGTTGCATAAGCGCCGGTCTTGCCTTTCTTGCCGCCTTCCAGCGCCATTTCGTCGAACAGGATTTCGCCGAGCTGCTTGGGCGAACCGACATTGAAGCTGCGCCCGGCCAGTTGATAAATTTCATCCTCCAACGCGGCCATCTTCTGGCTGAAGGCGTTGGACATGCGGCTGAGCGTGTCGCGATCCACTTTGATGCCAGCGCGTTCCATTTCGGCCAAAACGGCGACCATCGGGCGTTCCAGCGTTTCATAAACGCGCGTCACCTCGGCGCGATGCAATTGCGGTTTGAACTGTTGCCAGAGGCGCAGCGTGATGTCTGCGTCTTCAGCGGCATAGGCCACCGCATCGCTGAGCGGCACCCGGTCAAAGGTGATGGCGGATTTACCGGAGCCAAGCAGCGGTTTGATTGGAATTGGCGTGTGCCCCAGATAGCGTTCCGACAGCGCATCCATACCGTGACCATGCAGGCCACCGTGCATCGCATAAGACATCAGCATCGTGTCATCTATCGGCGCCACGTCGATGCCGATCTGGGCGAAAATCTTGGCATCGTATTTCATGTTTTGCCCGATCTTGAGGATGCTGTTGTCCTCCAGCACGGGTTTGAGCATCTCCAGACAGCGCGCCAGTGGCATCTGACCCTCGGCCAGATCGTCCGATCCGAACAGATCATCTGACGCGGCGGATTTGTGAATGAGTGGGATATAGCAAGCCGTCCCCGGCTCAACGCAGAGGCTTATGCCGACCAGATCGGCGGTCATTTCGTTGAGGCCCGTGGTTTCGGTATCAACGGCGACATAGCCGCGTTCATAAATTTGGTCGATCCAGCTTTGCAGTTGCGCCTCGTTTTCAACGTGTTGGTAGCCTGCGCGATCGAATGGCACCTCTTCGATCTGCGGCGCATCAGGGCTGGTGGCGGGCGTGTCGTCAATTACGGGTGCCTCGACGCCGAGGTTTTCCGCAATCCGTTTGGTCAGGGTGCGAAATTCCATTTCCGCAAGGAAGGGCATGAGCACATCGGGGTCGGGGTCTTGGACTTCGAGATCGTCCAGCGTGAAATCCAGCGGCGTCTTTTCATCCAGCAGCACAAGGCTGCGCGACAACTCGATCTGTGCGCGATGCTCGATCAGCGTTTCGCGGCGCTTGGGCTGTTTGATCTCGCTCGCGCGGTCCAGAAGGCTTTGCAGGTCGCCAAATTCATTGATCAACAACGCCGCTGTTTTGATCCCGATGCCCGGCGCACCAGGAACGTTGTCAACGCTGTCGCCTGCCAGCGCCTGCACATCCACGACCCGTTCGGGGTAAACGCCGAATTTCTCGAACACGCCTTCACGGTCGATGCGTTTGTTCTTCATCGCATCCAGCATTTCCACGCCATCGCCAACCAATTGCATCAGGTCTTTGTCCGATGAAATTATCGTGCACCGCCCTCCTGCATTGCGTGCCTGAACGGCGAGCGTGGCGATGATATCGTCAGCCTCGAACCCTTCTTTTTCCTTGCATGCTATGTTGAAAGCTTCGGTCGCTTTGCGGGTCAATGGGATTTGTGGACGCAAGTCTTCGGGCATCGCCTCACGATTGGCTTTGTAGAGGTCGTACATATCATTGCGAAATGTATGGCTGCCCTTGTCGAATATGACGGCCACATGGGTCGGTGCGTCAGGGCCGGTGTTGGCCTCTACGTAGCGATGCAGCATGTTACAAAAGCCTGAGACGGCCCCGATCGGCAAGCCATCGGATTTGCGCGTCAGCGGAGGCAGCGCGTGGTAGGCGCGAAAGATAAACGCCGACCCGTCGATCAAATGCAGGTGATGCCCTTTTCCGAATGTCATGCGTTTGAACTCCCCTATCGCGTCACCCTGTTCATGGCGTGCGAGAGGCTCGAAGTCCAGAACCTGATCGGCGTGAGCGGTCGGTTCAGCCGAGTATTGAGTCGAGGTTGCTGAGAATACCTACCAGCAGGATTGCCCCCGCGATCAACAGAGCAACAAAAAGCACCACCTGGATCACCACGGCCATTGTTCCGAAGGCCAGTCCGCACATGGCAAGCTTGGTCGGCTCACGGCGAAACAAACCGATCAGCGCAATCACGATGGACAAAACGCCCAAAGCAGGCGCCAGCGCACGCAGAATACGGTCGATGTCCCATGCGGCGACTACGGGCGCAGGCTGTTCTTGGCCGGCAAGGGCGCGTTGCGCAGCCTCGCGAATTCCGGCTGCGATCTCGCCGATGGACACCTCTATGCTTTGTGTCGCACCAAAAGGTCCGGCAAAGGTGTGAACCAGCGCGATCGCCATTGCGATAGCGGCGATGCCAATCGCAACCGCTGAAAACGGGGCATAATATGGTTGTGGTGCTGGGTGCGCGGTCATTGGCCAATCACTCCGGTCAGAACAGGGTTCGTCGGGTGATACCTTGGAAGTTGGGCGAAAATTCGGCGGGTTCAGACTTTGCCTTCGAAATCCTTGTGGATGTATTTGCAGTCACAATATCCGCATTCGACCCAGCCGGTATCTTTGGGAATTTGAAGCCAGACACGCGGGTGCCCCAAAGCGCCTTCGCCACCGTCGCAGGCAATCCGGTAGGTGTCTACGATCTTGGTTTCCGGTGCATTCATGGTCATGGGGGCATCCTTCTGTCGATGCCTGTGTTATGACCAATCCCGTCCGCGGCGGCAAGGCCGTATCAGGCGCGGTCGATGCGGGCCTGATAGCAGTTGTTGCGTGCAGACCGTACGTGGATAAACGCGACCTTCGAGTTGGCGAATATGGCCGATACCTTTTCGTTGATCTTGGCACGGTCCACGACCTCGCCGGTGCCGTATACGATCCGCTCGTCCGCTGAATAGCCTTTGATAAGGTAGTCGGGCGATGTGGTCAGAATATAAGGCACGTCGGTCCCGGGATCACGCGTGCAGGGATCTGCGCAGACGAATATCGGTCCGGTTTCTGCGTAAGCGTGCAGCGCGTCAAAAGGGCGGTGTGCAAGAACCAGCATGGCGGCGCCCTTGGGAATGTCTTGCAGGCAGTGGCGGCAGGGATTGCCGTCTCCGTCCGAGGTGTGGCGCTCGGGCGATGCACCGTAGGCATCGGGCGCACCTGCTTGCCATGCGTGAACCAGGGCGGTTGGTAAGGCTGTGTATCTGTGCATGTCATCTCTCCTTTTTCGCTGAGTGGTACGCAATTCGAGCGCCGCGAACGACCCGAAACCTGCGGATTGAGAAAAGGACTCCAAAACGGAACAAAAGGTGAATATACTGATCCTCTGCCATGTTTACAGAGCTGTCGATCACATCCAATTTCTCGTTCCTCAAGGGTGCTTCTCATCCCGAGGAATACGTTCAGCGTGCCGCCGCGCTGGGGATGGATGCACTTGCGATTGCGGATGAAAATTCCGTGGCGGGCATCGTGCGCGCGCATACGCAGGCCCGCGAAGTGGCGCGCAAGGTCCAAGAGCGCCGAGCTTGGGATGCAGAGCATGGCCTGATCGGGCCAGCCGCACCTGAAGGCGCTGAGACGGCCCCTTCCTTTCCGGTCTATGTGGCGCCACGGCTCATCCCGGCGGCACGGCTGGTCTTTTCGGACGCCTGTGCCATCACGGCCTTGCCGGAGGCGCGGGCAGGGTGGGGAGCGCTCTGCCGGGTGATCTCGGGCGGGCGGCTCAGGGCCGACAAGGGCAGTTGTGATCTGAGCCTTGCGCATCTGGAGGAGCGAGGCGAGGCGATGCAGCTGATCCTCTGGCCAGAGGCGATGCCGGTGCAGCCCGGCGCGGGCGGATGGGTGCAAACAGCGCGCAGGTTGTCGCGCCGCTTTGCAGGCAAACTCCACATCGGTTTGGCCCCGCACTATGACGGGCGTGACCCTGAACGTTTTGCGGATCTCACTGCGCAGGCGGCTGCTCTTGGCCTGCCCACTGTCGCAAGCGCCGCACCGTTGATGCATCACGGCGCGCGGCGCAGGTTGGCGGATGTTGTCACCGCCATCCGTCTGGGTCGCCGGGTGGATGATCTGGGTCGCGATGCCCTGCCCAATTCCGAGGCGCGCATGCGATCCGAGGCGGAGATGCGCCTGATTTTCGAAGGTTTCGAAGATGCGGTGGATCGCGCGCAGGCCCTGGCGCAATCGCTCCGCTTTTCGCTCGATGAGCTGCGCTATGAATATCCGCGCGAGGGCACCGAACATGAAACGCCATCTCAGCGGCTGAGCCGTCTGGCCTATGAAGGGCTCGACTGGCGTTACCCTGCGGGTGCGTCCGACAAGGTGCATCGCCTGCTGGAGCATGAGCTGACCCTGATCGCCAAGCTGCGGTATGAGCCCTACTTCCTGACCGTGCGCGATATCGTGGCCTTTGCCCGGTCGCGCGATATTCTGTGTCAGGGGCGCGGGTCGGCGGCCAATTCGGTGGTGTGCTATTGCCTTGGCATAACCTCCGTCAGCCCCGAGATCGGAACGATGGTGTTTGAACGCTTTGTCTCGGAGGCGCGGGACGAGCCCCCCGACATTGATGTGGATTTCGAACATGAGCGCCGCGAAGAGGTGATCCAACACATCTATGAGACCTATGGCCGGCACCGTGCGGGCCTATGCGCCACAGTCGTGCATTATCGCGGCAAACGCGCCATCCGAGAGGTGGGCCGTGCAATGGGCCTGACCGAAGATACGATTTCCGCACTGTCCTCGCAGCTTTGGGGGTTTTTCTCGACCCGTGGAATTGAGGCCGAGCGGATGGCCGAAATTGGCCTTGATCCGCGCGACAAGCGGCTGCAACAGACCCTCGCGCTGGTCTATGAGATCAACGGTTTTCCCCGCCACCTGAGCCAACATGTCGGCGGGTTCATCATCACCGAAGGGCGGCTCGACGAGTTGGTCCCCATCGAAAACGCCACGATGGAGGGGCGCACGGTCATTTGCTGGGACAAGGATGATATCGACACGCTGGGCATCCTAAAGGTCGATGTGTTGAGCCTTGGCATGTTGTCGTGCATCCGCAAGGCCTTTGATCTGCTCAAGGTGCATCACAGGATCAGTCACACCTTGGCCACGCTGCCGCCCGAAGACCCTGCGGTTTATGACATGCTGTGCGAGGCGGACAGCATCGGGGTGTTTCAGGTCGAAAGCCGGGCGCAGATGAACTTTTTGCCGCGCATGCGCCCGCGCTGCTTTTATGATCTGGTGATCGAGGTGGCGATCATCCGGCCCGGTCCCATTCAGGGGGACATGGTCCACCCCTACATCCGGCGGCGCAATGGCGAAGAAGAGGTCAGCTTTCCCTCTGACGAACTGGGGGCCGTGCTGGGCAAAACGCTGGGGGTGCCGCTCTTTCAAGAGCAGGCCATGCAAATCGCGATTGTGGGCGCGGGCTTTACCCCCGACCAGGCGGATCGCTTGCGTCGGTCACTGGCCACGTTCAAAAAGCACGGCAATGTCAGCGAATTCCGCTCGCTGTTTCTGCGCGGGATGAAGCGTAACGGCTATGATCAGGAGTTTGCCGAGCGCTGTTTCAGTCAGATCGAGGGCTTTGGCTCTTACGGGTTCCCCGAAAGCCATGCGGCCAGCTTTGCGCTGCTGGTTTACGCCAGCGCGTGGATCAAGTGCCACCACCCCGGTATCTTTGCCTGTGCACTGCTGAATTCCCAGCCGATGGGGTTTTATGCGCCTGCTCAGATCGTACGCGATGCCCGTGAACATGGGGTCGAGGTGCGCCCGATCTGCATCAATGCGAGTTTTTGGGACAATGTGATGGAGCCCGACGGGCAGGGGGGCCTGGCGCTGCGTCTGGGGTTTCGCCAGATCAAGGGGCTGGCAGAGGAAGACGCCACCTGGCTGACGGCGGCGCGTGGCAACGGGTACCGATCTGTGCGCGATGTGTGGCGGCGTGCGGGGTTGGCGCCCGCGATGGTGGAGCGGTTGGCCGAAGCGGATGTGTTCAACGCGTTGCAGATCAACCGCCGCGCGGCACTATGGGAAGCCAAGGCACTGGCACCGGGCCCGGTTTTACCGCTTTTTGCGGGCGACATTGATGGCGAGGCGATTGATGAACCAACGGCCTACCTGCCTCAGATGACGTTGGGCGAGGAGGTGGTTGAGGATTATGTGGCCATGCGGCTGACGTTAAAGGCACATCCGCTGGCTCTTTTGCGGCCCCTTTTGACGCCGCGACAGGAGAACGTGCCAAAAGAGCTTGATGCCTCCGGCGGAGGTATTTTGGACCATTTGGAAAGCCCAGAAGGGAAAGAGGTTCAACATGGGCAGTCTTCGGGTTAGAAGGCGGCCAAGACCGGCCTACGGAGAGAGCAGATGAGCGCGCCGAAACCAGTTGTGTTGTGTATCCTTGATGGATGGGGACTGAGCGATCAGCGCGCAGGGAACGCACCCCTGTTGGCACATACGCCTACGATGGATCGGATCATGGCAACCTGCCCCAACGCCACGCTGATCACTCATGGACCGGATGTGGGGTTGCCCAGCGGCCAAATGGGCAATTCCGAAGTGGGACACACCAACATAGGTGCGGGCCGGGTCGTGGCGATGGACCTGGGTCAGATTGATCTGGCCATTGAGGACGGATCGTTTTCTGAAAACCCGCAACTTCGGGCGTTCATCGACGCACTTCGGCGCACAGGTGGTACGGCGCATCTGATGGGTGTTGTGTCGGATGGGGGCGTGCATGGGCACGTCAGCCATTTGATTGCAGCCGCGCGGGCTTGTGATGCGGCGGGCATTGGTGTGGTGATCCATGCGCTGACCGACGGACGCGATGTTGCACCAAGCTCCGCTTTTGGGTTTGTCTCGGACCTGTTGGACCAACTGCCGAAATCCGTACGGATCGCGACGGTCTCAGGGCGCTATTACGCCATGGACCGGGACACACGGTGGGATCGCGTTGCGCGCGCCTATCAGGCGATAATCAGTGGCGTAGGAGAGAGTGCACCAGACGCTTTGGCCGCAGTACAGGCCGCATATGATCGCGGCGAGACCGATGAGTTCATCGCGCCGACAGTGGTTGGTGATTATCGCGGCGCGCAAGATGGCGATGGATTCTTTTGCCTCAATTTCCGATCCGATCGTGCACGTGAAATAATGGCTGCCATCGGTGCGCCGGAGTTTGGTGCGTTCGATACAGGAACACGCCCGGACTGGGCGGCATTGATGGGCATGGCACCGTATTCGCAAGAACACGAAGCATATATGACCACAATGTACGCAAAGCCTGACATCACAAACACATTGGGTGATTGGGTGGCGCAACATGGATTGCGTCAGTTTCGTGTGGCCGAGACAGAGAAATACCCACACGTCACCTTCTTTTTGAACGGGGGCGCAGAGGTGCCATTTTCGGGGGAGGATCGCACGATGCCGAATTCCCCGAACGTGGCGACTTACGACATGCAGCCCGAGATGTCGGCCGCAGAAGTAACCGAAAAACTGGTTGCCGCCATTCGTGATCGCTATGATCTGATCGTTGTAAACTATGCAAACCCGGACATGGTTGGGCACACGGGCGATCTGCAGGCGGCGATTGCGGCCTGCGAAGCGGTCGATCAGGGGCTGGCGCAGGTTTGTGACGCTTTGAATGACGTAGGCGGCGCGATGATCGTCACGGCGGATCATGGTAACTGTGACATGATGATCGACCCCGAAACTGGCGGGCCGCACACTGCCCATACGCTCAACCCAGTACCGGTTGCCGTGGTTGGCGCATCTCAAGGCGCGCAAATGAAACCCGGTCGACTGGCGGATCTTGCGCCAACGATTTTGCACCTTATGGGTCTACCTGTGCCGCAGGAAATGACTGGGAAATGCTTGCTGTCATGATCCGCGTTTTACTGTTTTGCTGTCTGTTTCCTTTTCCGCTGCTGGCACAGGACGATGCAGCAACACAAGCGCGCTCGGCCGCCGAAGCCTTGTCTGACGCATCGGTCCAATTGACGGAAGCTGAAAGCGCGCGGGACCGGGTACGTGCCCTTACACAGACCATTCAGGCGTTTGAGAAAGGCCTGAGTGCCATGCGTGACGGGCTGCGCCAAGTGGCTATTCAAGAGGCACGTTTAAGCGCAAGGCTATCAGCGCGTGACGAGGAAATCGCATCACTTCTGGCCGCACTACAAAACATCGGATCAAGCGAATCTCCGGTGGCATTGCTGCATCCCAGCGGGCCGACGGGCACCGCGCGGGCGGGCATGCTTTTGGCAGAAGTTACCCCAGCGCTGAACGAGCAAGCCGCCAAGCTCCGGCGTGATCTGGAAGATGCGCAAGTGTTGCGGGCTCTGCAAACGGATGCTGCAGATCGGTTGCAACTGGGCCTCGAACAGGTGCAGGCGGCGCGCACCGCTTTGAATCAGGCGATCGCAAACCGAACGGATTTGCCCCGACGCTTTACCAATGATCCGGTGCGCACCGCCATTCTGATCGCATCAAGCGAGACGCTGGACGGGTTTGCCAGTGGGTTGTCGCGACTGGCGGTCGATGAAACGGATGCGCCGGAACTGTCACTAAAAAACCGCAAAGGTGCCTTGCCCTTGCCGGCTCAGGGCGTCGTTCTGCGGCGAGCGGGCGAAGCGGATGCGGCTGGTATCGAGCGACCCGGCCTGATACTGGCCACGCGGCCACGTGCGATCCTGATCAGCCCATCGGCTGCGACGATCCGTTACACTGGACCGCTCCTTGATTTGGGGCAGGTCATAATTTTGGAGCCAGAAGCGGAGACGCTGTTCATCTTTGCCGGTCTTGATGTGGTATATGGCCAAGCTGGACAGGTGCTTGACGAAGGCGCACCTTTGGGGCTGATGGGGGCCAAAGAAGCGATAAATGGATCAGAGCTTTCAACAGATGGTGATGACACTGGCACTGACCGCACAGAAACGCTCTATATAGAAGTCAGACGGGAAAATATTCCTCAGGACCCAAGTGAATGGTTCCTAACCGATAAGGATGGATGAATCAGAATGAAAAAGTTTGTCATGGCGGCAGTTGGAGGCACGCTTGCGGGCGCACTGGTCACCACACAAATCGCGGGACCTTTGCTCGCACAGGAAGCCGCCAAAAACAGCAGCGTCTATGAACAGCTGGATCTGTTCGGCGACGTGTTCGAGCGTATTCGCGCACAATATGTGGAAGAGGTCGATCCAAGCGAGTTGATCGAAGCAGCCATCAACGGCATGCTGATTTCGCTGGATCCGCACTCCAGTTACCTGTCGCCGCAAGACGCGGCACAGATGCGTATCCAAACGCGCGGCGAATTCGGCGGATTGGGTATTACGGTCACTCAGGAAGAGGGATTTGTGAAGGTCATCTCGCCGATGGACGGAACGCCTGCGGATGAGGCAGGCATTGAATCAGGCGATTTCATCACACATGTGGATGGTGAATCCGTCTTGGGTCTCAATCTGGATCAAGCGGTCGAAATGATGCGCGGGCCGGTCGGCTCGGAAATTATCATCACGGTCGTACGCGAAGGCGAGGCTGAGCCTTTCGACGTGCCTTTGATCCGTGACACCATCAAACTCACAGCCGTGCGGAGCAGAACCGAAGGCGATTCCATTGTTCTGCGAGTGACCACGTTCAACGACCAAACCTATGCCAACCTAAAATCCGGGCTCGAAGAACAGATCGAGGCTGCGGGTGGCATGGACGCTGTAAACGGCATCATCATTGACCTGCGCAACAACCCCGGCGGTCTCTTGACCCAAGCGATCCGGGTGTCGGATGCGTTCCTGGAAAAAGGTGAAATCGTCAGTACACGTGGCCGCGATGTACAAGACGGCGAGCGGTTCAACGCAACGCCCGGTGACTTGGCGCAGGGCAAACCGATCGTGGTCTTGATCAATGGCGGGTCAGCCTCTGCGTCTGAAATTGTCGCGGGCGCCTTGCAGGATCACCGTCGTGCCGTTGTTGTTGGCACCAAAAGCTTTGGCAAGGGATCGGTCCAAACCGTGATGCCCCTGCGCAATGACGGTTCAATGCGGGTGACGACAGCGCGCTACTACACGCCTTCGGGTCGCTCGATCCAATCGCTGGGCGTCTCGCCAAACATCGTTGTCGATCAACCACGCCGCGATGCGACCGAGACCGAAGAAGAAGAGACAACAGCAGGTCGTCTGCGTTCAGAGGCCGATCTGCGCGGGAGCCTGAACAACGACAGCCTTTCGGAAGATGAGATCAAGCAAATCGAAGCGGACCGCGCCAAGGCACGGGCTGCGGCGGAGTTGCGCGAAGAAGATTATCAGCTGGCCTATGCCATTGATATTCTGAAGGGTCTGTCTGCTCTCGGCCCAAGCGACTGATACTATTGTCGAAACGGTGCTCCGGCTAAATGCGTCGGAGCGCCGTTCCGCAGCCAGTTTCGGGTAGCCTGTGTATCCAATGCTGCAGATCTGGAAAACTGCGTCACAAGACCAGCTCCGGACTCCCTGGTTACAGCCGGATTTCGTGGAGGTCCCGGTTCATATTGAGCAGGCAGGCGGTGCGATTGAACCTTTCAAGAGAAACCTGAAGGTGTTGGAAATCGATCACTTGGTCGATATCGCCAAAGACGATTTTCTCCGAATCGATTGTCACAAAAGGTTTGATTTTGTCTTTTCTGATGCGATGCACGGTGTTTCGGAAATCAGAAAAAACATGCCCGTTCCTCGCGAACTGCTAAACCCCGGAGGCAATTTGCTGTGTGATGACATGGCAACTCCCGAAGAAAGAAACGCGATCGTGGATACAGCCAATTTTGAATTGCATTTCGTCGACAGTCTTCTGTTCTACGGCAAGCTCACAGCAGAGTGATCTGGCAAACTGCATCTTTGAAAGAAGCACGTGTTTGCAGGGCAGGGCACAGGGGCCCGCGCACGTCACGGTTTCAGAGTTTACGCCGTCTCAAGACAATGCCGGCGAAACGCACGTTTGAGCATATCAAGCTCTGCGCGCAAAAGATCGACTTCAGCGCGGAGATCATCACCCAACGCCTCCCCGGCGATTAAACTGACGCTGCCGAGTTTCTCGCCGCTTTCGGCATCGTTGATCAGGATGGTCTGAACCCCATCGGCGATCACCTCAGTCGGGATAGGCACGCGCAACGTCCAGTCACCGTCTTTGGGGCCGGGGCTGACCGAGACATCCGGCAACGGTGTTTCCAGATGCGTGACCCTCAACACAGGCGGCTTGCCCACTGCGCCGGTGATGATGCCCTGCCATATACCCTGCTTCATTCCGGTTTTCGTCAAGACAAGCTCGGTCATCCTACGCTCTCCTAGATCTGCGCACGGGGGCGACGTGAAAAAGTCAAATCGCGCAATGTGATCTGATTCATCTGCGGGCCTTCGAAAATGAGATCAACCCAAGCCTTTTCGATCCGTTTTTCGTTGACGGTCGAGTAGGCAAGATCAAATTCGATCGTGATCTCTTTGCCATCCAGCGGCAGTTCCCGAACGATCTGTTCGGAGTTCGGCCCATGTTGGATATTCAGGCGGGCAAAGATTTCCAGCGGTTTCTCCATCTCCACGATGCAGTCCACACGGATGATATGGGCCCGCTTCAGCCCATTGGTCGCCTCTGCCGGCAGATCGACAACGACGGATAAGAACGAGCCTTCAAAGCGGAACACATCCAGACGCAGACCATAGGCGGCGAGGTCTTGTTCTCGCGTGTTGCGCAGTTGGCGGAGCGTCAGCTCGGACAGTTTGCAGTCATGGAATACCGTGACCTCGTTGCCGAGCATGGATTTGTTGCGCACCGACGACATCCCCTTGACGGGCAAAGACGCGCGCCACAACTCCGGCCGCCACGCCCAATCCGCATTGTGTGGTTTGGGAAAACTTGACGAGCCGGGCAGCGGCAGTGCCAAGCGTTCATCGGCGGCTTGGATCAGCTTGTCGAGTTGCGCGCGCAACAGACGCGCCTGAATGCTTTGCTTGCGCAGGATGCTGAGACGCTGTGTGCTGGCTTGCGCTGCTGCGCGCGCCCAACGCTGCACCGCACTTTTATGCGATGCCATGTCCCAGATACTGTGAAAACCTATGCTCATTCGGACGTTTTGCCTCTTTTATTGCGATCCTTGTAGCGGAAGGGCTTTATCCAAATAAACCATGAATTCAAACATTACGTGTATTTTTGACCGAATGTTGCCAATTCCGGAACAAAAAAGGCCCCGATCCTTCGATCGGGGCCCATGGGTTTCTCGGTTAGCTGGATCACAGGTCCATATATTCATGACCTTCGTTCTTGCCGCCGGGGTGGGTCACTGCGCCCAGATATGTTGGCCCGACAAGCTGCGCATACTTCCAAAGCGCCCCTGCGCCGTAGATGGTCGGACGTGCGCCCTTCCAATCTGCCTTGCGTGCAGCGAGTTCATCATCCGTCAGGTCCACATTGATCGAACCTTCAATCGCGTTGATCGTGATTATGTCGCCGTTCTGGATCAGAGCGATGGGGCCACCGTGCGCCGCTTCGGGCCCCACATGACCGACGCAGAAGCCGCGGGTCGCGCCGGAAAACCGGCCATCGGTGATCAGAGCGACCTTCTTGCCCATGCCTTGGCCCGAGAGCGCCGCAGTCGTGGCGAGCATTTCGCGCATGCCCGGACCACCCGAAGGGCCTTCGTTGCGGATGACGATCACTTCGCCTTCTTTGTAGGCGCGGTTCTGAACGGCTTCAAACGCATCCTGCTCGCATTCAAAGACATTCGCAGGCCCTGTGAAAACGATCTGATCCTCTTCCATGCCGGCGATTTTCACGATGGCCCCTTCGGGCGCCAGATTGCCTTTGAGACCGACAACACCGCCAGTTTTTGAAATCGGGTTCTCCACCGGATGGATGACCTTGCCATCCGCGCCCCGATCGATCTTGTCCAATTCTTCGCCGATGGAATACCCCGTGACGGTCATGCAATCTTCGTGGATCAGACCCGCTTTGCGCAGTTCTTTCATCACGACGGGCACACCGCCGGCCTCATAAAGGTCTTTTGCCACGTAAGCTCCACCTGGCTTCATGTCGACGAAATAAGGTGTGTCACGGAAAATCTCGCAGACGTCATCGAGGAAAAAGTCGATGCCAGCCTCATGTGCCATAGCTGGCAAGTGTAGACCAGCGTTGGTCGACCCGCCCGTACAGGCCACAATGCGTGCGGCGTTTTCAAAGGCCTGTCGGGTGCAGATGTCGCGGGCCCGGATGTTCTTTTCGATCAAGTTCATGACCGCGGCACCCGACGCTTCGCCATAGGCATCGCGGGATTCGTACGGTGCAGGAGCCCCGGACGAGTTGGGCAGCGCAAGGCCGATTGCCTCGGACACACAGGCCATTGTGTTGGCGGTAAACTGGCCACCGCATGCGCCCGCCGAAGGGCAGGCGACGCGTTCGAGGATCTCAAGTTCCGCTTCGGTCAGCGTGCCGCTTTGTTGGCGGCCAACGGCTTCGAACATGTCCTGTACCGTCAGGTCACGGTTGGCAAAATCATCTGGCACGGACGCACCGGCAGGCGCGCGGCCCGGCAGGATAGATCCGCCGTACATAAAGACCGACGGCACATTCAGCCGGATCATTGCCATCATCATACCAGGCAGGGATTTGTCGCACCCGGCCAGACCGACGATGGCATCGTAGCAATGCCCACGCATCGTCAATTCGACTGTGTCCGCAATCGCCTCGCGGCTGGCCAGCGACGACCGCATACCCTCGTGACCCATCGCAATGCCGTCTGTGACGGTGATGGTGGTGAATTCACGTGGCGTGCCGCTTTCGCGTTTGACACCCATCTTTACGGCTTGGGCCTGACGGTTTAGCGCAATGTTGCACGGGGCCGCTTCGTTCCAGCAGGTGGCAACGCCGACCAGAGGCTGGTGAATTTCTTCTTCGGTCATTCCCATCGCGTAGTAGTAAGAGCGGTGTGGTGCGCGTGCGGGCCCTTCGGTCACATGACGGCTGGGCAATCTGGATTTGTCAAAGCGTGAACTGGACATGAGCTATGTTCCCCTGAAACTGTGTCCGCATCGGAATAGCCCCCTGCCCTTGAGGCTGCAAGTCGCAAGCGTCCAGACTTACGCTTGTATTGGCTGAACCGGGTGCCTAGGTTTGTACAGCAACCCCTTGCGCCCGTTGATGCATCGGCGCATTCGGTCTGGCAATGCGCCCCTTGCGAAAGCCTTTCATGGACAAGACCCTTTTTTCATTCATCTGGAAGTATTCTAGACGCGAGCAGATTTTCCTACTGTTCTTCACGGTGTTCACCTTTCCGTTTCTTTACGCGACGCTTGAGCTGCCCAAACGGATCATCAACGATGCCATCGGCGCTGAAACCGATACGATCTCGATGCTGGGGTACCAGCTGAGTCAGATCGAATTCCTGATGGCTTTGTGTTTCATCTACCTCGCCGCGGTACTTGCGCACGGGCTTCTGAAAATGCGGCTCAACACGATAAAAGGGGTGCTGTCGGAACGTCTCTTGCGGCGGTTCCGGTTCAAGCTTCTGGACCGGATGATGCGCTTCCCGCGCAGTTACTTCCGCACCACATCCCAAGGCGAGTTGGTGGCGATGGTGACGTCAGAGGCCGAACCGATGGGCGGTTTGATGGGCGATGCGGTGGCGCAGCCAGTATTTCAAGCCGGGCAGATGTTGATAATCGTCTTGTTCTTGTTCGCGCAAAGCATCTGGTTTGGCCTTGCGGGCGTCGCTCTGATCCCGTTGCAAGCCTATCTGATCCCCTATTTGCAACGCCAGATCAATCAGTTGAACAAAAAGCGTATTGTAGAGGTGCGCCATTTTGCGGCTGAGATTGGCGAAACAGCTGCCGGTATCACCGACCTGCGCACCAACGGCGGCTGGCGTTACAGGTTGGCACGTTTCACGGACCGTTTGGGGCGTTTGTTCGATATCCGGTTTCAGATCTACCAAAAGAAATTCTTCATGAAGTTCCTCAACAACTTCATCACACAGCTTACGCCGTTTTTCTTTTATTCCGCCGGTGGGTATCTGGCGATCAAGGGCGAGATCACCGTGGGCGCTCTTGTGGCGGCATTGGCAGCCTACAAAGACCTCAGCAGCCCGTGGAAAGAGCTGCTTGCCTACTACAACCAGGTGCAGGACATGTCCTTGCGCTGGGAAATCGTCGTGGACCGATTTGCGCCCAAGGGTATGATTGATGAGAAACTGTTCGAAGGTGAGCCAGAGGAAATTCCGCATCTTGATGGTGTGATCTCCATTCAGAACGTGACTGTACGCAACGCCGACGGAAACGCCGTTCTGGAGAACATAAATCTGGAAATTCCGGCGGGCGCGCGGGTGGCCATTCAATCGAGCAGTCAGACAGAGCGCACCGCCTTTGCCGAATTGCTGACCCGCGAAGTGTTTCCGGCCCGTGGCAGCGTGACCATGGCGGGCCACGATCTGTCAGGTTTGCATCAGGCCGTGATCGCGGCGCGCATCGGCTACGCTCATTCGCGGCCGTATCTTTTTGACGGAACGCTGGGCGACAACCTTTTCATGTCGCTCAAGACCAGCCCAAAAACCGTATTGTGGGATCCGGATCATCGCGACAAGGCTTCTATCGAAGCGGAGCGCTCAGGCAACAGCCTTGATAGCACGCGGGCTGATTGGCTTGATCCGGAACTGGCCGGGCTGAATTCACCGGAGGACGTGCGGGGCTGGTGGTTCAAACTGGTCGAGGCGATGGGCACTGACGAGGGCATGTTCCGCATGATGCTGATGTCGCGGATGGATCCGGCACGCCACCACGATCTGGCCCAGAAAATCGTCACACTGCGCGAGGATGTTCATCAGCGCTTGAAAGAGCGCGGTGTGGACGGGGTGGTCAACAGGTTCGACCCTGATGGGTTCAACCCATCCATTCCGTTGGGCGGGAACCTTCTGTTTGCCGCGCCGATCCGCGATATTTCGCAACAAGGTCTCGCAGCCGAACGCGAGTTTCTGGCGCTGATCATTGATGAGGGTCTGGCAGAACAGGGTATCGCGATCTCGCAAACGTTGATCGAAACGCTGCACCAGACGTTTGGCATGGACGGCACGAACCACCCGCTTTTTACCGCGCTGGGCATCGAAGAAGAGATGTACGAGCGTTTGGTGGATATTGCGACGCGCCGCAGGGACAAAGGCGATCAGGCATTGTCCGAGGATGAATTCGCGCTGCTGTTGACCGTGCCGTTTGCCTTCACGGCGGAGCAGATCGGGCCGTCTTTCCCCGAAAGCTTCAAGGAGGAAATTCTTGAGATACGGCGCACGCGCGGCGAGGCGTTGCGCGAAAGGACGCGTGATCTGTTTGTGCCAGTCACACCCGAAAACTACCTGCCGCGACTGACACTGCTTGAGAACGCACTTTATGGCCGTATCTCCTCGATTGCCGGCTTGCAGGGCGAGGTCGTTGCGGATGTTGTCGCAGACGTTCTGGACGAACACGGGCTGCGCCGTGACGTGGCGCAGACAGTGCTTGATATTTCGACCGGGATTGGCGGAACGCGCATGGCGACGCAGTTTCAGGAGCGCGCCGCATTCAGTCGCGCAGGAATCAAGCGTCCTGACATTCTGATTTTGGATCAGGTGCTGGCCAGCCATGACGCCAAAACCCGCAGCGATGTGCGTCGCCGCCTGCGTGATTTGCTTCCCCAGACCACGCTGATCTTCATGGAAGACAAATTCGAACATCCGGAAGCCTACGATCTGGCGGTCGAGATCAAGAATGGACGTATCGACGGTGTGGCCGAAGCCGAGACCTATGACGAGGATGACAGCAGCTCGGATGATTTGCGCCGCAAGTTGCGCGTGATTTCACGCACCGAGCTTTTTGCCAACCTCGATCAGCGCAGCCAGCGGTTGCTGGCGTTTTCCGCACAATGGTATTCCGTACAAGCAGGTAAGCGGGTTTTTTCGATGAACGAGCGCGCCGATGCGGCCTATTTGTGCCTCTCGGGCCGTGCCATGATGGGCTACACCGATCCCGATGGAAAACACCACGACATCACTGCCGTCGAGCCGGGACGCCTGATTGGCGATTTGTCGATCATCCTCAATGAACCCCGGCAACTGGATTTGACGGCGCTCGAAGACACTCAATTCTTGCGGATCGGGGCGGATGAATTCCGCGCTGTCATCGAAAACGACGCCACTGTTTTGATGAACCTTTTGCAAACAGTCGCCAGCCATTTGACGGGCGCAGCCGAGCTTCTGCGCGAGGCGCGGCTGGACATCCCGCAGGATGCCACACCGCAACCCACAGAACCTGAACGGACCTGATCGTTTGATATGCCGATGCTGAGCTGGCCTTCCTATCCCGAACACGACCCCTACATCGCGTCCGCGCGCGGTACGCAACAACTGTGGCGACTGGCAATCGGGCTATGCATCGCGGCGGGCGTCTATCTGCTGTGCAATCAGGTGTTTTACAGTGTCATCCTGACACTTGGCGGTCATTCAGTGACGTTCTGGCAGGCGCTTGTTGACGGATCGTCACCGGTGGCGATGTATATCTTGCTGTTCAGCTTTGGGTTCATGACGCTGGGCACCGGGGTCGCGATGCGGGTTGCGCACAACCGAAGTGCGGCCGATCTGCTGGGCCCTGCGCGCCGCACGCTCGGGCAGTTCATCGCGGTGCTCTGGATCTTGGTGCCGATCAACATCGTGATCTGGGTGTTGCCTCCGTGGGATTGGGGCGAGCCGTTCAGGGCGAACCTGAGTTTTGGCCTTTGGTTTGCCATATTGCCAATTTCGTTGTTGGCCATCGCGGTGCAGGTCAGCGCCGAAGAGGTGCTGTTTCGCGGTTATTTGCAACGCCAACTCGCCGCGCGTTTCAACTCGCCCTGGATCTGGATGGTGGTGCCGTCGGTGCTATTTGGCCTCGGTCACTACGTGCCCGAAACAGCGGGGCAGAATGCGACACTGATTGCGCTTTGGGCCGTGATATTTGGCCTGTTGATGGCGGATCTGACAGCGCGGTCGGGGTCTTTGGGCCCCGCGATTGCCGTGCATTTCGTCAACAACATTTCCGCGTTTCTGATCGTTTCGATGCCTGATGAAATGTCGGGGCTGTCGCTGTACCTGAGTCCATTCTCCATGGCTGACGAGGCCGCATTGCGCGCGTGGCTGCCGGTCGACTTTGTCTGGATGTTTGTCAGCTGGTTGGGCGCAAGGCTGGCGTTACGGCGTTGATTGCACTTTGATGCAGCCACGATTATCTAGGGCAGACAAACGGCCGAAGGGGCGAGGGAATGAACTGGATCACAAACTACGTCCGGCCAAGGATCAACTCGATCTTTTCGCGCCGCGAAACGCCGGACAACCTGTGGACCAAATGCCCGGAATGCGGAACGATGTTGTTTCACCGAGAGGTGACGGACAACCTCAATGTCTGCACCAACTGCAATCATCATATGCACATTACCCCGCGCGCGCGCTTCGACGCGCTGTTTGATGGCGGTATATTCACCGAAGTTGCGGTAGCAGCTCCAAAAACGGACCCGCTGCATTTTCGCGATCAGAAAAAATATCCTGATCGACTGAAAGCTGCACAAAAGGAAACCGGAGAGACCGAAGCCATGCTTGTGGCCAGCGGCGAAATGGGGCGCACACCGATTGTGGCCGCAGCGCAGGACTTTTCTTTCATGGCGGGTTCCATGGGCATGTATGTCGGCAACGCGATTATTGCGGCCGCTGAAGAGGCTGTGAAACTGAAACGGCCGTTGATCCTGTTTTCAGCAGCAGGTGGCGCGCGGATGCAGGAGGGCATTCTGAGCCTGATGCAGATGCCGCGCACGACCGTCGCGTTGCAGATGCTCAAGGAAGCCGGTTTGCCGTATATCGTTGTCTTGACGCATCCAACCACCGGCGGCGTGACCGCGAGCTATGCAATGCTGGGTGACGTTCATATTGCCGAGCCTAATGCGTTGATCTGTTTTGCCGGTCCCCGCGTGATCGAGCAAACGATCCGTGAAAAACTGCCCGAAGGGTTTCAGCGCGCCGAATACCTGCTTGATCACGGGATGTTGGACCGGGTCACGTCACGCACCGAACTGCGCGAGGAGCTGATCACAATCACGCGTATGCTTTTGGGCTTGCCGCCCGCAGTCAAAGGCGATCTGCCGCCCCCCGATCCAAATGACACGATGACCGAAGTGGCATCCGACCCGCCCAAGGCCGCACCACAATCATGAGTACGACCACATCGGACGTCGTTCTTGAGCGGATGATGGCGTTGCACCCCAAGATCATCGATCTCACGTTGGATCGGGTCTGGCGGTTGCTTGATGCGTTGGGCAATCCACAAAATCAGCTGCCGCCCGTCATTCACGTTGCGGGCACCAACGGAAAAGGGTCGACGCTTGCGATGATCCGGGCAGGGCTGGAGAGCGAAGGCAAGTTGGTGCATGTCTATACGTCGCCGCACCTCGCACGATTTCACGAGCGTATTCGCGTAGCGGGCGCATTAATCACCGAAGATGCTCTGACGGCTGTATTGGATGAGTGTTACGAAGCTAATGGTGGCGAGAGCATTACGTATTTCGAAATCACGACCTGTGCCGCGATCCTCGCGTTTTCACGGCACAAAGCAGACTATACGCTGTTGGAGGTCGGGCTGGGCGGCAGGTTGGATGCAACCAATGTGATTGCCAGTCCTGCCCTCACGGCCATAACACCCGTGTCGTTGGACCACCAACAATTCCTGGGTGACACAATCGACCTGATTGCCGGCGAAAAGGCCGGGATCATTAAACGGGGGGTGCCCTGTGTGGTTGGCCCGCAGGATGAATTGGCGATGGAAGTGATCGAAGGCAAAGCGGCGCAGAATGCGGCCCCGCTTTTGGCCTACGGGCAGCAGTGGCACATTGCGCCGGAACGTGACCGCATGACCTATCAGGACGAAACCGGCCTGCTTGATCTGCCACGCCCGAACCTGCCCGGCACGCATCAGATCATGAATGCCGGGGCGGCGGTTGCTGCGTTGCGATACCTTGGGTTTGGGCCTGACGCCTGCGAGGCGGCAGTGTCGAAAGCACAGTGGCCTGCACGCATGCAGCGGTTGACCCATGGCCCCCTTGTTGATGCCGCTCCAGAGGCGGAGCTTTGGCTGGACGGTGGTCATAATCCAGCAGCGGGCATTGCGCTTGCGGATGTTTTGCGTACGTTGCCGAACCGTCCGACGCATCTGATCTGTGGGATGCTAAACACCAAAGACATCAAAGGCTATCTGTCACCTCTGGCCGGGCAGGCAGCCAGCTTGACGGCTGTATCCATTCCCGGAGAAGCCAACACATTGCCCGCCGCAGAAACGGCGAAGGTCGCCCAATCAGTCGGGTTGACGGCTCTTGTCGCAGACACCGTGCTGGACGCAGTGCAAAAAGTGGTTTGGGGCGACCCACACGCACGTATTCTCATTTGCGGGTCGCTGTATCTCGCAGGGGCGGTGTTGCGCGAAAACGGCTAGGTGTTGCCGCAAAGACTCTGTCCACAGAATTATCCACAGTATGTTGACCCGGAGTCATCAGCGCGACTATATGTGGCGCGATGGTCAACGACTTGGGGTGGGCCGTCCGTTTCGTACATAGCGGTCTGGGGGGACGGCAAAATGACATCACGCGAGCCATTCGCGCGATCTGGACGGGGGAGTCCGCTGGGTGATCCGCGCTTTGCGCGAGACGAGGCCGCTTCCAACTTGCCGCTCTATGCCACAGCGATTGCGTGTGTTTTGACCACCTTGGGCATTCTTTGGTTGCGCGCTGATCCGACACCGCAACCGCAGTTTTCCCAAGTGCCGCCCGCCGAAGAACCTGTTTCAGCCCTCATGATCGACCGGCCGCAGTTGACCACCGTTCCAGATATCGAACCCGTTGAAGTCGTGACCCGTGCAGCACAGCCCGCATCCAATGGCCCGGTGACGCTGTTGCGCGCATCCGATGCGCCCGTCAGCCAGCAACTGCGTCGCCCGATCCGTCTGGTCGGAACCGATCACCGCGTCCACGATCTGCGTGGGCTGACGGCCGAGGCACTCGCTGGCTTTGGTCATCAGGTTGGCCAGACTGATGCACTGCACAATCTGCTGGTCACCACCCTGTCAGAGGGTCAGTCGGACGCTTATATTGATGCTGCATTGAACGCCGCGCGTATACGCGGTGAATTCCAAACGCCCAAGGCTCTGCTGACTGTTGCCGGCAAAATCGACACAAAAGCGCTTTTGACAAGCCTTTTGGTCATCTCGCAAGGCGCGCAAACCCATGTGCCTTCTGCGAACGCGGACCATGTTCTGTCGTCTGGCGACAGTCTCGCCGGTCTGGCCTTGCGGTATTATGGTGAACCGATGGCATTTGCGGCTATTGCGGAGGCCAACGCGCCACTGGCACGGGGTATGTCTGTGGCTCTTTCAGGCGCGCGCATCGAGATACCCGCGCTTTAAGTTCCCCAATCCTCGGCCTGCATTTCGCGAAGCCGCGAGGCGGTGCGTTCGAATTCGAATGATCCCTCCCCCTCGATGTACAGCATCTCTGGCTTGGCAGCCGCTGAACAAATCAGCCGAACCTTGGCTTCATAAAGCGCGTCGATCAGCGTGACGAACCGCTTGGCTTCGTTGAAGTTCGAACGCGACAATGCAGGGATGTCATCGACCATCAACACGCGGACGGCCTGTGCAATCACAAGGTAGTCGCCCGGTCCAAGGGGTTTGCCGCACAGATCGTGAAACCCTGCCCGCGCAACGCCATTGCGAAACTGCGGCAAAACGACGTCACGCCCTTTGACGCGCAGCACCAGCGGCTCGGACGCACCACCGGACAAATCGCGCCAAACCTCATCCATTGTCGCACGCGATGCGGCATTGATCGGCGTAAAATATACTTGCGAACCCGTCAGCCGGTCCTGCCGATAATCTTTGGGGCTGGTCAGCTCCCAAACCACCATCTTGTCCTTGATTTGCGCGATGAAGGGCAAGAAAAGGTCGCGGTTCAACCCGTTCTTATAGAGGTCATCCGGGACACGGTTTGATGTGGTGACCACGACAACACCGGCGGCAAACAGTGCCTCAAACAACCGCCCGACAATCATGGCATCGGTGATATCGCTGATTTGCATCTCGTCAAATGCGAGCAGACGAACGTTGCTTGCTACGTCCTTGGCCACCGGTGCGATAGCGTCTTCCACACCGGTTTTGCGCACCTCGTGCATGGCCGTGTGGATCTCTTGCATGAAGGCGTGAAAGTGCACGCGGCGCGCGGGGATGTCGTCAAGATGTTGCACGAAAAGGTCCATCAACATCGACTTGCCGCGCCCGACCCCACCCCATAGATACAGCCCCTTGGGCGGCTCTGGAGGCTTGCGAAACAAACCTTTTTTCGCAGGTTCCGCAAGCGCCATTCGAATGCGGTCCAACTCAGGCAAAACGGCCTCTTGCGCCGGGTCTGCACGCAGATCACCGGACGCGGCCAGCTTGGCATATATGTCCGTCAAGGCTTCCATTCCGATGGCATATCTTGGGACCAGAGCCGAGAAAAGCCCGCTGTGACATCAGTTTCTGTTGTGTGACCGCAAAAACTCCTGAATTGACCAACCCAACCAGTGCCGTAGTGTTTGCGAAATTCAGACCGGAGCATCCATGCAAGATCGCAATCCTCTATTTTCGCCCGTCCTTCTGGTCGGATGTGCCATCATCATTGTAAGTTTTGCGATCCGCTCTGCCTTTGGTGTTTTCCAAATTCCCATTGCTGAGGAGTTTGGCTGGCTGCGCGCCGAATTCTCGCTGGCCATTGCCATCCAGAACCTCGCCTGGGGTGTCGGGCAGCCCTTGTTCGGTGCGCTGGCTGAAAAAATCGGGGACCGCAAAGCGATTGTCATGGGCGCGATCCTCTATGCGCTGGGCCTTTTGCTTTCAGCCAATTCAACATCACCGATCGAGCATCAGATGTATGCATGGTTAGTGGGGTTCGGGATTGCAGGCACGGGGTTTGGCGTCATTCTGGCCGTTGTCGGACGCGCGTCTTCGGATGAAAACCGGTCTATGTCGTTGGCGATCGTGTCTGCTTCCGGCAGCGGTGGACAAATCTTCGGCCCACCCTTGGCCGAATGGATGCTGGGGTTTCTGACATGGCAAAGCACGTTCATGGTGTTTGCAGCGGCGATCTTGCTGATCTTGTTGACCCTGCCGATGATGCGCGCGCCCAAAATGGCCTCACGCTCGGAACTGGAAGAAAGTCTGGGCCAGATCCTCGTCAAAGCGTTTCGCGATCCCTCGTATACATTCATCTATCTTGGGTTCTTTTCCTGCGGCTATCAAATCGCATTCATCACGGCACACTTTCCCGCCTTCGTGACCGAACTTTGCGGCCCGATCATGCCGGGTGGAATGCTGGACAACATGGGCATCAGCACGACGTCGGCGCTGGGGGCCGTCGCCATATCTCTGATCGGACTGGCCAATATCGGCGGCACGCTTTTGGCGGGTTGGGCAGGCAAATATTACTCCAAGAAATACTTGCTCGCCGGTATCTACACAGGCCGTACGATCGTCGCAGCGCTGTTCATCATGTTCCCAATCACGCCCACCACTGTGATCCTGTTCTCAGTCGCCATGGGGTCTTTGTGGCTTGCAACCATTCCACTCACCTCTGGTCTGGTGGCGCATATTTATGGGCTGCGCTACATGGGAACGCTCTATGGCATCGTATTCCTCAGCCACCAGTTGGGCAGCTTTCTGGGCGTCTGGTTGGGCGGTCGCATGTACGATGTCTACGGTGACTATACCGTCGTGTGGTGGATCGGGGTCGGGGTCGGTGCTTTTAGTGCAATCATCCATCTGCCGATACGCGAACGCCGTCTTGAGGGGCTGCAAACTGCCTAGCTGTCCTGCCACTGGTCCAAAATGTAACGGCTCGTCATCAGGTCCAGATGCGCGCCTCCACCGTTTTTGAAGACTGTGATGTCCGTGCTGGACGTGCGTTTGAAGCGGTCCAGATCGTAGTAATCCGCTATGATGTCGTCACGCGCAAGTGCGCCGGACTCCAGGGGAATTTTAAGCTCTCCGATGTGGCCAAGCGTTGTATCAAAGCTATCCACAAACACGCGCGCGCGCTGCAGCGCCACATCGTCAACTTCGCGCATATCGGGCCGGTATGCGCCGATCAGATCAACGTGCTGGCCCGGTTGAAGCCATTCGCCACGGATCAGCGGTTCTGTGGACATTGTGGCTGAGGTGATGATGTCTGCTTGTGCGACGGCTTCCTGCAAGTCCTGTGCCACTCGCAACCCCGGAATCTCACGGGCCATCGACGCTGCATTTTCTGACGAGCGATTCCACACCGTGAATTCAGCCTGTGGAAATGCAGCGGAATAGGCGGCGTGCAGCCCGCGCCCCTGCGTGCCGGCACCCACAATAAGGATATGTTTGCTGTCGGGCCGCGCGAGGCGCCGGGCCGCCAGCAGACTGTCTCCGGCAGTCTTCCACTTGGTCACCAGATGGAAATCCACGATGGCCGCCAATGTGCCATCGCGGTCCGAAAACAACATGACGCCGCCGTTGATCATCGGCGTGCCTGCATCCGGGTTGCGCGGAAAGACAGTGGCTGATTTGACCGCAAGTCCAAGCCCGTCAATCCATGCGGCACGGCTTAGCAACGTGTCCGGATCGCGGTACAAAAACGTGTCGGCAATCTCGGCTTTGGGAAGGGCGTGACCCGCGGCAAGCGCGTCGGTCAGACCTATCCAATCAAGGTGATTTTCGCCCGCTTCAAAAGGGATAAATGTCGGTTTCATGCGGCCCGCTCCTTTGTCAAAAGCCCTTCGGAAACAAGGCGATCGGCCCATCCGGCTGGCCCCTCAAACAGGTGCGTTCGCCACCCACGCGCCTGTGCGGCCTTGATATTGTCTGGCCGGTCATCGGTGAACAGCAACTCGGCTCCGGATAGCCCGCTGCCTTCCTCCACCATCTTGTAAATCGATGGGTCTGGTTTGATCACCTTCATGTGTCCCGAAATGAAATCACGGTCAAACGCCTGCAAGAACGGATAATGGCGTGCCGCCAGATCATAACTCTGGATGCCAAAGTTCGTCAGTGAAAAGACGGGGATGCCACGCTCTTGCAGCGCGCCCATCAAACGCACGGACTGATCGATCGCGGGGGCCGCCATCTCAATCCAACGGTCATGCCAAAGCCGGATTTCATTGCGCCAGACGGGGTTGGCTTCCGCGGTGGCGTAAATCGTCTCGGTGAAATGATGCCCCATATCGACACGGTCATTCATGCCGTGCAAATCAACATCAGAGAACATCGCGCGTCTGCGCTCCTCCCCGATCACGCTATCGAAAAAGCGTTCAGGCTGCCATTCGATCAGGACGTTGCCGATGTCAAAAACAACCGCTTTGGGGGGCATGACTAGACCTTTCGGGAAAAACAGATGTGCCGGACATTGCATAACAGCACCAAACGAAATGGGGCTGTCAGCTTTGCCTCAAAGCGGCCCTGAGTTCGCGCTCCAATGCTTCCAGAAAACGGGAGCGGTCCGCCTTTGTAAACCCCTTGCCGCCGCCTTGCCGAAAAGGATCCGCGGCGCGCAAATCGCTCATCAGATCACGTGTAGCCAAGACATTTCCTATGTTGGCCTGCGTCAGCGCCTCTCCGTTGTGCTTGAGTACCCGGGCGCCGGCTTCCACGCATTTTGCAGCCAAAGGAATATCTCCCGTTACCACGACATCACCTGCGCCACATCGATCCGCGATCCACATATCCGCGACGTCCGGCCCGTCGGGTACGATTATCGTCTCAACCAAGGGATTCTGTGACGGTCGCAACCCACCGTTGGATACGAGAAACATTTTGATCTTATGCCGGGTCGCAACCCGTTCCGCTTCAGCTTTTACAGGGCAGGCATCTGCGTCAATATAGATAGCGGTCATTGGTAAAGCGCGTCCGCGTGAAACGCGATGTGGTCTTCCATGAACGTTGATACAAAGAAATAGCTGTGATCGTATCCTGGTTGCAGACGGAAACTCCCCTCCTGCCGGCGTGCGGCCATCGCCTGGGCGAACGCCTCGGGTTTCAGCAGTTCAATGAACTGATCCTGAGTGCCGGTGTCTATGAGAACGGGTCCATCGAACCCTTTGTCCTGCATCATCAGCGTTGCGTCATGGGAGGTCCAGTCGGCTTCATTGTTCCCCAAATATGCACTGAACTGCTTGCGACCCCAATCGCTCGCAGAAGGGTTTGTGATAGGCGAAAACGCCGAAACCGATTTATACCGTCCAGGCAGACCCATCGCCATTGTCAGCGCACCATGACCGCCCATGGAGTGTCCGGTGATGGCTTGCCGCTCCATATCGACGTTGAAATTACGTTCAATCAAAAGCGGCAACTCATCGGCCAGATAGCTCCACATCTTGAAGTTCGAATCCCAGGGCTGTTGCGTGGCATCCACGTAAAAACCAGCACCTTGGCCCAAATCATAGGCGTCGTCGTCGGCTACTCCCTCTCCTCTGGGTGACGTGTCAGGAAAAACCAAGGCGATGCCGTATTCTGCGGCCCAGGCCTGCGCACCGGCTTTGGTCATTGCATTTTCATGTGTGCAGGTCAGGCCAGAAAGATACCACAAAACTGGAACTGGCGTATCTTGGGCCTCTTCTGGCAGGAAAACCGCAAAAGTCATGTCGCATGCACAGGTTTTTGAGGCGTGGGCGTATACGCCCTGAATGCCGCCGTAGCATCGGTTTTCTGAAAGGGTTTGCATGAGTGGCTCCTGTCTGGATCTGTTGGGTGTTGCTACCCAGTGGATGCGCGCACGGCAAGTGCTGGCCTCTCCGGGGGGGTTATTTGGAAAAACGAAGGTCAGACACTGGCGGCCCATGCGATCACGAGGCTGACGGTAACGATGCTGATCACCGTAGACACCAAAATCGCAGCCGAGACGCGCTGAGGCGCGACACCGTAGTGTTGTGCCAGGATATAGACGTTGCCCGCCACCGGAAGGGCGGATGCAGAAATGATGACGGCTGCGCTGAACGTGTCCACTTTGAACAAATAAATGCAGGCGATGGCCACAAATATTGGGTGCAGCACCAGCTTGCAAAAGCTGATCCACCCTGCGATTTGAATGCGCTCGGCTGACTTTCCGGCCAGCGACGCGCCAATGGCAAAGAGGGCACCTGGCGTTGCAGCGCCACCGAGAATTGAAAGGAAATCGTTCATTGGAGCGGGGATCGGGATGGAAAGACCTGACCACAAAAGCCCGGCGGTCATGGCTACAATCATTGGGTTTTTGATCAGCCCCATACCGACCGTGCGCAAAACTCCAAGGCTCATCCTGCCGTCTCTGGAACCTGTGATGAGAACGACAATGAGACTTGAGAATACGATCAGGTCGACGGCAAGAGCGAGCATGACCGGACCAATTGCTTCTGGACCCAACAAAAGGGTTAGCATTGGAATACCCAAGAACCCCGTGTTTCCGATGACGCAGCACTGTGCCTCGATCGCAGTGGTCTGGACGTCGAGTTTGCGCAAGAACCCGACGATGGTTGCGATCCCGTAGACGAAAGCCGTGCCCCACAAATATGCGCCCACCAGTCGGCTGTCCCAGACATCGGACAGAGACAAATTCGCCGAAAAGCGGAATATCATGGCCGACAAGGCAAAGTAGAACACGAATTTGGTCAGATATGCGGTGGCCTCTTCGCTAAAGAACCGCGTGCGCCCCGCCCAAAAGCCAAGCGCAATCAGAGCAAAGAAAGGCAGCGTTTTGAGGAAAATCTCAACCATGCAACGCTCTTAGACTGACATGGCGAGGCCTGCAATCCTAGCCTGAACCGATCAACACACCCGCAGCCAGAACCAACGCGCCTCCAACGACAACCTGAAAAGCCGCGCGGAAAAACGGGGTTTCCATGTACCTGTTCTGGATCCATGCGATGGCCCAAAGTTCGACGAAGACGACTGCGATTGCAATGACCGTCGCAGTCCAAAAATCCGTGATCAGATAGGGCAGGGCGTGTCCCAAGCCACCAACCGTTGTCATGACCCCCGACGCCAGCCCGCGTTTGACGGGAGAGCCGCGCCCGGAGAGTTGCCCATCGTCTGAGGCGGCCTCGGTAAAGCCCATTGAGATGCCGGCACCCACGGATGCGGCCAGACCGACAAGGAACGTTGTCCATGTGTCTTGGGTTGCAAAGGCGACCGCAAAGATTGGCGCGAGCGTGGAGACGGATCCGTCCATCAACCCGGCCAACCCCGGCTGTACCCAAGTCAGAAGGAACTGCCGCTTGGCGACATCGTCCTCCGAGGCGCGGGCATCGTCGCCGAGATGCTTGTTTTCCAAGTCTTCGGCCGTGGCTTGGTGCCCAGCCTCCGCCGCGGCCAGGTCGCCCAAAAGCTTGCGGGTGGCGGCATCCGATGTTTTGGCGGCTGCCGCCAGATAAAACTGTTCTGCTTCGCGCTCCATGGCTTCGGCTTCCGAACGGATACGGTCCAGCCCGAGGTTTTCGACCAGCCAAACGGGTTTGCGGTTGTAATATCCCGCGACGTGCTCGCGTCGGAGCAGCGGGATCACCTCCCCGAACCTTTGACGGTGCAGGTCGATCAATCGTTGACGGTGTTGGTCTTCTTCCGCGGCCATGCCATCAAATACCGCCGCGGAATCAGGGAAATCCGTGCGCAACGTCTCGGCATAGCCGCGATAAATGCGTGCGTCATCCTCTTCGGACGAGATCGCCAGTGCGAGCACTTCCTGCTCTGTGAGGTCTTTGAACCGCTTACGGGAAAAGGAAAAAGGCATTTTGCACTCCGTTTTGGAATAGTTCTAATTTATGAGGATTGGTGGAACAATCAACTGGCAAACCGATTTCGCTTGGAACTGAACAGTTCGGTTTATAGTTTAGGGCAGACCTTGGGAGGTTCTATGACCGCTACACAAGAGATTGTGCGCAAAGGGCGCAAGTTTGATCAAGTGCTTGATGGCGCGCGTCAGGTGTTTATGGCGGATGGATTTGAAGGCGCGAGCGTCGACGAAATCGCGCGGGTGGCGGCGGTTTCCAAGGCAACGCTCTACAGCTATTTTCCGGACAAACGGCTGCTTTTTATGGAGGTGGCACGCTCTGAGTGTCAGCGTCAGGCTTCGCAGGCGATGGACAACATCAACATGTCTGGCCCGCCGCGCGTGGTTCTGGAGCAGGCGGGAAAGCATTTTCTGCGGTTCCTGACGTCGGAATTTGGTCAGCAGATTTTTAGAATTTGCGTGGCGGAATCGGACCGGTTTCCTGAATTGGGCCAGCGCTTTTTCAACTCCGGGCCTGCGGTGATGCAGGCCGAGATGTCGGCATATTTCGCACAGGCCGAGGCGCGGGGGGAACTGGCGGTAGAGGACCATGTTCTGGCGGCCTCTCAGTTTGGCGAACTGTGCAAGGCGGATCTTTGGATGCGCCTGATCTGCGGGGTGATCAAGTCGGTGTCTGATGAGGACATCGACCGTGTGGTCATGGGGGCCGTGGACACATTCATGGCGCGCTACGGAACCTGACGGTTTTCTTCCAGATGTAGACTCGACTCAAGGGTGGGGTCGTTCTAAATCTGAACAAGAACAAAAAGCGAACAAAAGTGAGTCTCGCCAGCATGACGGATCGCCGTATCCTATCGCTGTGGTTTCCGCGTCTGGGCGCGGATCGATTGATCCGGCGTGCGCCTCAGCTGTCTCAGGTGCCTTTGGCGGTGGTGGAGCAACAGCAAAATGCACAGGTTCTGACATCACTCAATGTCAGTGCGCTGCAGGTCGGGTTGCGCGTGGGGCAGCCGGTGCGCGACGCCCATGCCATGTGCGAGGGGCTGATCACCCGCGCCCGCAGCCCACAGGCCGAAGCGGCTTTTCTGGGGGCATTGCGGCGCTGGGCGGGCAAGTTCAGCCCTTGGGTTGCGGAAGAAGCGCACGATGGTCTGGTGGTGGATTTGACAGGCTGCGCACATTTGTTCGGCGGCGAGGAGCGGCTCTTGGACGTGGTGCAAACCGATTGTACGGATATCGGGTTGGCTGTGCGCATGGGGCTGGCAGACACACGCGGTGCAGCTTGGGCACTGGCGCGATTTGCAGGACAGCAGGCGACCAGCCATCGCAGCGGTGATGCCATCGATCAGGAGGCGCGGGCCACCCGGTCACGCGCGGGCAAGCGACGGCATTGGACGAAGGGGGGCGCGGCCCCCGTCACGGTGGTGTCGCATGCGCAGGCGACACACCGCATCGCAGCCCCCGGCCAGAACTATGGAGCGTTGAGCGGGTTGCCGATTGCGGCATTGCGGCTTGATGCAGATACTGCGGCGCAGTTGGGCCGCTTGGGTCTGCGTCGGGTCGGTGATCTTCTGGGGCAACCACGTGCAAGCCTTGCACGGCGGTTCGGGCGTGGATTGGTGATGCGGATGGATCAGGCAATGGGATCGGCGCCCGAGCCGGTTTCACCCGCCAAGCCTGCGGATCACTTTGCGGTGCGGCTGACATTGCCCGAGCCTATCGGTTTAGAGGAAGACATTCTCGCCGGGATCGACCGGCTTTTGCCGCGCCTATGTGCAAGCCTCAAGGCGAAGGGGCGGGGTGTACGGCGATTGCGTTTGCAGGCCTTTCGATCGGATCACGACATTCAGAGCGTTGAGGTGGGGCTGGCGCGCCCGTCTGATCTGCCTGAACGTATGCGCCCGCTTTTGGCGCTTAAGCTGCAAGATATCGACCCCGGCTTTGGCATTGATATGCTGCGGATGGAGGCGATCCAGACCGAGCCGATCCACGCCCGCAAGGTGGTGGGCCATATGGAGGCCGGGGCTGCCGTCAACACCCGGCTGACCGCGGCCACAGCGCTGGAAGATTTGATCGGGCGGATCGGCGCCCGTGTAGGGCTCGAGGCGATCACGCGCTTGCACCCGGCCGACAGCCACATTCCTGAAAAGACCAGCAAGGTGATGGCAGCGGCATGGTCCGCGCCACATGACAGGAGATGGCCGAAACCGCCCGGACCGCGCCCCATTCTGCTCTGGCAACCCGAACCCATCACCGCGCCAGATATGCCACAGATGCCACAGACGTTCCGCTGGCGGGGACGTGATCTGCGGCGTCGCCGCGCCATTGGCCCGGAACGCATTGCTCCTGAATGGTGGTTGGACGATCCGGCGTGGCGGTCAGGCGTGCGGGATTATTGGGTGGCAGAGACAGAAGACGGCCAGCGGCTCTGGCTTTTTTACGGACATGGGCACGTGATGTCGTCGGGGTGGTTCTGCCATGGTGCGTTTGCATGACCCAGAGAGGCATTTGAAGGTGCGGTTTGCTCGACAAGCTCGGTAACACATACAAAAAGAGATCAAGAGAGCCTCCACCCAAGCAGGTTAACCATTCGTCGGGGCTCAGAAGCGGAGAAGGGCAACGCATTGGGCCCAACACACGGATCGCTGGATCAGACCAGGACCGACCGCGCGCAAATCGCATGGACACGGCAGATAGAGACTTGATTTGCAAACCAATCGGCGCAACTCTCCAGTTATGAACTTTCAGGTCCCGCCGCCGTCAAATACCCGTGAGATGCCTCCAGAGCAGATTGCGTTCCACCGGACAGAGCTTGGGCCGATCATGTCGCTATATGGACGCATGGTTGCTGCGGGGGAGTGGCGTGACTACGGCATATCCTGTTTACGGGAAGTGGCCGTGTTTTCAGTGTTCCGCCGGACTGCCGAAAACCCTTTGTACCGGATTGAAAAGCGGCCCAAACTGCGTGGGCGGCAGGGCATGTATGCCGTGATCGGTATGGACGGACAGATTTTGCGCCGCGGCCATGATCTTCCTACAGTTCTACGCGTGCTTGAACGCAAACTGATCCGCGCGGTCGAATGACTTTCGAAAAGGGCCGCTGACGCGGATGCTTATCGTTTGAATGAGGGGGCCAGCCCCCTCATGCTCCCTCGAGGTATTTGGAGCGAAAGGAAGATCAAAAGCGTTTGTGTGCCAACAATGGTCCACCGCCTTGACGATCAATCCGGTCAAGCGCGTCTTGGATTGGCTCCAAGGTGGTTTTCATATGGCCTGCGTTCGCATGAATGAGGGTATTGGCATTTGTGATGAGCGCCACGTGGCCAGCCCAGAAAAAGAGGTCATTGCGTTCGGGTGGCGTGTCACGAGCGAGATCATGCCCCAAATCAACGCGTTGCAGATCGCTATCGCCAGGACAAGGGATCGCGCAGGCCAGCAGGGCGGCTTGGATCAGGCCGGAGCAATCGATGCCGGTGTCTGTGTTGCCGCCCCAAAGATAGGGCGCGTGTTCAAACAATTCAGCAACCGAGGCGGGATCGGTTGCATGGTCTTCAGCACGGTGCACATGTTGGCGGGGCACATAGCCCAATGTGGTTTCAATAAAGCCGGACGTTTCGGAGATCGCGGTCAGGCGGGTGCCGAATGTGAGGCGCGCGCGTTCGGGTGATTTGATGTCAGGCGCGGAGTAGGCATGGCTTGCGCGCGCGGTGATCTTGTGGGTAGCCGTGGTGCGTTCTCCGAGTGCTGTGGTCTTTACAAATCCGCAATAGCCGTCCTTGTCAGCCTGAACGTACATTAATCCACTGTGCTCCCCCAGAGCGGTGACTGTGTCGCCAAAGATCAATTGGCGATCACGCGGGCCATCGGGATGGCGTAGCAGATCTGTATAGGGGACGGTAATCTGGGTTGGCAGCGAGTGTGAGACCAATGCCGGATCAGGGATGAGGCGGCGGTCAGTCATGACTGCACGATATCGGGCAACGCCTTAAAGAGCGCGCGCGTGGCCTGACCCACGCCACCCTTTGGGCGTGCAGGTGCTGCAGTTGGTTGCCAGCCATAGATGTCGAAATGTGCATAGGGTGTGGAAGTCACAAAGCGGCGCAAGAAGAGTGCCGCCGTGATACACCCTGCAAATCCGCCTTTGGGTGCATTGTCCAGATCGGCAATGCCTGGCTCTATCATCGTTTCATAGGGATCGTGAAACGGCAGTCGCCAGACGGGATCTGCCTGCGTTTGAGCGGCGCGTTCGAGCGCCATGGCAAAGGCAGGGTTGTCGCTGAAGTAGGGCGCGATGTCTGGGCCGACTGCGACGCGCGCCGCGCCGGTGAGGGTGGCCATTGAAATGATCATATCGGGTTGTGCTTCTTCGGCAAAAGCCAGCGCATCGGCGAGCACCAAACGCCCTTCGGCATCTGTGTTGTTGATCTCTACTGTCAGGCCCTTGCGCGACGTGAGAATGTCCTGCGGGCGGAAAGCGGAGGCTGAAACCGAGTTTTCCACAGCCGGAATGAGGACGCGCAGCTGCAGGGCCATGCCGGTTGCCATAATCATATGGGCCAGGCCAAGGACTGCCGCGGCACCGCCCATGTCCTTTTTCATCAGACCCATCGACGCGCCGGGTTTGAGGTTCAGACCGCCTGTGTCGAAACAAACGCCTTTTCCGACAAGTGTGAGTTTTGGTCCTTTTGTGCCCCAGCGCATATCGATCAAGCGCGGCGGACGATCCGCTGCGCGACCGACAGCGTGGATCATTGGAAAATTATGCGTCAGCAGGTCATCGCCGGTGATGACATCGCAGGTAGCACCATGCGTTTGTGCGAGCGTCCGGGCCGCTTTTTCCAAATCGGGCGGACCCATGTCTGAGGCGGGTGTATTGATCAGATCGCGGGTCAGTGTTTCGCCCTCGGCCACGGCGATTATGCGGGCGGCGTCAACGGCAGCTGGTGCGACCAACTGTGCCTTGAAAGCTGGTTGCTTTGCATAGCGGTCAAACCGGTAGGCGGCCAAAACCCAGCCGAGAATTTCCACCTCCGCCAGGTCCTCCGGCAGGCCACTGGCGATGTGAAAGGTTGCTTCGGGAAGTTTTGCGGCCGCCAATGCGAGGTGAAACCGGCCACGTGCGCGGGAAGCCGTCGTGCCGAACCCCACAAGCGCTGACGTAGGCTTTCCCTCGCTATCGGGAATGACCAGTGCCTGACCCAGCGACGCTTTGAAGCCATTTGCCTCGGCCCAGTTTTGGGTTGTTTCGGGTTGGTCGGTAAGCCATTCGGTGCAGGTTTCTTCTGTCAGAATGTGAAGAGGCAGCGATGCAGGCGACGGGTCGGCAAAGGCAAAGGGCATAGGGATGGGCTTTCTGGACAAATGCGTTGTCCAGAGCCTATCGCCTTTCGATGATATGTTGAATCACAATTCATGCGCGCGTGCATGCTGTTGCAAGCGCACGATGTTTTGCGTTCATTGCCGCATTATACAGTTGTTTGAAGACTATCAGATTGTGATGTCCTGCAGATCCCAGATGGCGGTCAATGACTGCTCTCCGATACGGACAAGCCGAGCCAGTGTCGCCGCAGTGGCCACACGGTCGCTGGCATCGATGCTGTTGATGACGTCACCTGCCACTTGCGCCAGTATGTGCATGCCGATCTGATCCGAAATGGCGATGAGCGAGCGTGCACATTTGCGCAGGTCATCCCAGTTTTCGGCCGCATACAAGCGACCGCAATGGGACAGACGCAATGCCAGTTCTTCCATCGCTCGACATACAACATCTTCTGCACCAGTTTCGCCCAGTTGCGCATAAAGCGCACCCAGTCGATCCTGATCCACACGCACGGTTTCTGTCAGCCCTATTTTCAGGACGTGGTTCATAACTCTCACCCTTTCATGCCCCCACGGCACGTGCAGTTATGGCCCTGAAATTCTATCCAAAGGGTTGAGGCCGCATGCTCTTTTCCCTCGAATTCGGCTCAAATCCACTGTAGTTGGCTCTCAGGGACAAAGAGTTGAGATCGGTATGGAACAGGCAAAACAACTGCCAAGCTACCTATTGCAACGCTATCACGGCTGGAAAGCGACGGGATATGCGGAAAATCAGGTCTGGTATCGGCGCCTTGCCTCAGAAGGGCAGCGTCCACGGGCGATGATGATTTCATGCTGTGATAGCCGCGTGCACGTGACGTCGATTTTTGGCGCGGATCAGGGAGAGTTCTTTATCCACCGCAACATCGCCAACCTTGTACCGCCATATGAGCCGGACGGTGATCATCACGGCACTTCAGCAGCAGTGGAATACGCGGTCACAATGCTGAACGTCGCGCATTTGATCGTGATGGGGCATTCAAACTGTGGCGGTGTGCAGGGCTGCATCGACATGTGCAAAGGCAATGCGCCCGAACTGGAAGACAAGCACAGTTTCGTCGGGCGTTGGATGGACATCTTGCGACCCAAATACGCATTGGTTGAACAGGAAAACGACCCGGCAAAAATGGCGATGACGCTTGAAAAGCATTCTGTTCTCACCAGCCTTGAAAACCTAATGACATTTCCTTTCGTGCAATCGCGCGTGGCCGATGGACGCCTGAGCCTGCATGGTCTCTGGATGGACATCAGCGAGGGCGGGTTGGAATCCTATCATCCAGAAAGCGATAGCTTCCAACCAGTTTGACCTTGATGCCCTGAAGAATTGTTCCTAAGCCCGCCCGAAGCATCAAGAAGGGCGCGTGCATGGAACAGATCCTGAGCTTGGCGGCGGACAACCTGTTGTCGCCCATCATCCTGAGCTTTGCGTTGGGGGTTGCGGCGTCGCTGGCGCGGTCTGACCTGTCCGTGCCCGAAGCGGCCGCCAAAGCCTTGTCGATCTATTTGCTGTTTGCCATTGGCTTCAAGGGTGGCGTCAGCGTGGCCGCCCACGGGATTGATGCGACGCTTGGCTTGTCATTGCTGGCCGGGATCGTGTTGTCGGCGGTGTTGCCGCTGGTGGCGTTCGGGTTGTTGAACGTGATGACGGGCCTAAGCCGATTGGATGCAGCAGCTGTGGCAGCGCATTATGGCTCTATCTCAATTGTGACATTTGTGGCGGCGACATCTGTCTTGGAAAGCAGCGGCATCGCGTCCGAAGGATACATGGTAGCGGTGGCCGCAGCGATGGAGGCACCCGCCATCCTGTCCGCACTGTGGTTAATCTCGCGCGGGGGCGGTGATCAGCGGATGGATGCCGGTCTGTGGCGCGAGATTTTGCTGAACGGGTCGATCGTTTTGTTGGTCGGCTCTTTCTTTATCGGCTGGGCCACAGGCGAAGAGGGGCTGGCTGAGATCAGCAGCTTTATCGTGGCCCCGTTCAAGGGTGTGCTGTGCCTGTTCTTGCTGGATATGGGGCTGGTGGCGGGTCGTGGTTTGCGCGGCGGCTCGGGCGTTCTCAAACCGGGCGTTTTGGCGTTTGGCGTAATGATGCCCGTCATAGGATCAATGTTCGGGTTGGCAGCAGGGCTACTCTTGGGCCTCAGCGCGGGGGGCGTGGCGCTCTTTATGGTGCTGTCGGCATCCGCCTCTTATATCGCCGTGCCTGCTGCGATGCGTGTGGCTTTGCCCGAAGCGAACCCGTCGATCTATCTGACCCTGTCGCTGGGGGTTACATTTCCGTTTAACCTGACGCTGGGCATTCCGCTTTATGTGGCCATTGCCAGCGCGATGACAGGAGGCTGAGACAATGCAGACCCACAAGGCAAAGCGCGTTGAAATCACGATAGAAGCAATCATGGAAAGCCGATTGATCGATGCTTTGAAAAAGGCAGGCGTGACGGGCTTTTCGATCCTGCCAGTGCGCGGTGGATCGGGCCGATCAGGTGACTGGAACCGAGCCGGTGAAGTGTCCCGAGCCAGTGGTATGGTGCAGTTCGTCTGCATCATCCGACCAGACCGGCTCGATGCGTTGCTGGATGCTGCCTTTGAGGTGGTGGAACGACATATCGGAGTGGTGTCGATTGTGGACTGTGAAGTCCTGCGCGCGGAGCGTTTTTAACCCGGCGTTAATTGTAACTGGGGCACGGTTATTTCACGATGCAAACTGTGACTTTGAAAATCCCCGCAGCCCTGTTGCAATCGGCCCATGCTATTGCTGTGAGTCGTGATGAAACCGTTGCGAAAATGGTAGAAGAGCTGCTGGTGCGGGAGCTGACGCATTGGAACTCCACCAATAAAGTTCCGTCTCAGGATGAGAGATTGCTCTTTGCGCTTCAGAATCTGCTGTTTCGCGATATGGCTGAGGCCTCGAGCTGGGATGACCTGTCAGATCGGCTGGAAAAGCACGGGTATTGGCTCAAGCTAACCCGTGAAGGTTTGATCCTGCACACGGAGACCAACGCCCGCTGGCTGTGCAACTGCGACGATCTGGGGTTCGGCTATGTCACGTTCGTGCGGCGGTTTGGAGCAGGAGCGCCTCGTGATCCCTACGGCCGCGAAGACGTGCCGCAGGAGTTGATTCTGTCCCCCGAGGATTTGCCGCTCTGCGCTGAATGAAAACGGGGAGTGCCGACGGGCACCCCCTGATATAGTTTAGCCTTTTTTGAGCACGCGCTGCCCTAGAAGTTCGGCGATCTGAACGGCGTTCAGTGCGGCGCCCTTGCGCAGATTGTCACTGACGCACCACAGGTTCAGGCCGTTGTCGATCGTGCTGTCCTGACGGATGCGGCTGATGAATGTGGCAAAGTCGCCAACGCATTCGACGGGCGACACGTAGCCACCGTCTTCGCGTTTATCGATCACCATGATACCGGGCGATTCACGCAGGATCTCGCGTGCTTCATCCTCATCCAGATGGTCTTCAAACTCAATGTTGATGGCCTCCGAATGGCCCACGAACACCGGCACCCGCACGCAAGTCGCTGTGACTTTGATCTTGGGATCCACGATCTTTTTCGTTTCGGCCACCATCTTCCACTCTTCTTTGGTGGACCCGTCCTCCATGAAGACGTCGATATGCGGGATCACATTGAATGCGATCTGCTTGGTGAACTTTCTGGGAGGTTTGTCATCTGTCGGATTGTAGATGCTTTTGGTCTGGTCCCACAGCTCGTCAATACCCTCTTTGCCAGCGCCGGACACGGACTGATAGGTGCTGACGACAACACGTTTGATCGTTGCGCGATCATGCAGCGGCTTGAGCGCGACAACCATCTGCGCAGTAGAGCAGTTGGGATTGGCGATGATGTTTTTCTTCGCATACCCCATGATCGCATCCGGGTTCACTTCAGGCACGATCAACGGCACATCCGGATCGTAGCGATAAAGCGAAGAGTTATCGATCACCACACAGCCTGCTTTGGCAGCGCGCGGCGCATATTGCTTTGTCGCTTCTGAACCGACGGCAAAGAGGGCCATATCCCAGCCTGTGAAATCGAATGTATCAAGGTCCTTCGTCTTGAGCGTCTTGTCACCAAAGCTAACTTCGGACCCCAGTGATTTGCGGCTGGCAAGCACTGCGATCTCGTCCACAGGGAACTGGCGTTCGGCCAGAATGTTCAGCATTTCGCGGCCCACGTTTCCGGTGGCGCCAACGACGACGACGCGATAACCCATCTGATTGGTCTCCGATAGATGATTGGGTGGTGCGCGGCTCATACACGGCTTGCGCGGCAGGGGAAAGACCCGTCGCAATCGCGATACTGTCGTGCGGTGGTTATTGTGGTAATCAGGAAGCAGAACGGGGTCACGGTGCATCAATGAACGACAAACCCAAAACGGATCGCTTCTACGCGGGTTTGCCAAGGGTGACGGCCTTTGGATCACTGACTCAAGAAGAACTTTATGCTCCCGTGCCGGAGGGGTGGATGATCGGGGCCGCAGACATCGCCAATTCTACGGGCGAGGTCGCCGCAGGACGCTACAAGATGGTCAATATGGCGGGGGCCGCGGTGATATCCGCGATGATGAATGCGCTGGAAGGGAGGGCGTTTCCCTTCGTCTTTGGCGGTGACGGCGCCGGTTTTGCCATTCCGCCGCAAGATGCTGAGGTGGCACAGGGCGCGTTAGCTGCTGTGCGGCGCTGGGCAAGGGCGGAATTTAATCTGTCGATGCGCGCTGCATTGGTTCCGGTAGGTGATGCGCGCGCGGCTGGCCATGATGTTCGAGTGGCGCGGTTTCAGGCGTCAGAAGGCGCCGACTATGCGATGTTTGCAGGCGGGGGTTTGTCATGGGCAGAGACCGAGATGAAGCGCGGACTCTATCAAGTGGAGATGGCATCCGAGGGAGCGGTGCCTGATCTGACAGGGTTGTCGTGCCGGTGGTCGCATATGCCCGCACGAAATGGGGCAATCCTGTCGCTGGTTGTTGCACCTGCGCCCGGTGTCGATGTTCAGCAGATCGGGCAGATTTATCAAAAGGTGATTGCCGTTGCAGAACGGCTTGAGCGGGGTGGTCATCCTGCACCTGCCTCTGGTCCAGGGTCCGAGTGGCCACCCGCAGGTGCAACGCTTGAGGCACATGCCGCCCGCGGAACCGGTTCTTTGTCAGCTGCACGGCGCAAAGCGTTGATGGAATCCTTTACCGCGTGGTTTTTGATCCGAACAGGGATCAGACTAGGAGGCTTTGATGCGCGCCGCTATGCCCGCGTGGTGGGCGACAACGCTGATTTTCGCAAGCTCGATGACGGTCTGAAAATGACGCTGGATTGCGATGCAGCCACGCAAGCCGAGATTGAAGCTATTCTGGAAGATGCCCAGCAAAAGGGGCTGCTGCGCTATGGAACAACGACGCAGGCAGAAGCGATGATGACCTGTATCGTTCCATCGATCTTGACGGATGATCATGTTCACTTCATCGACGGTGCCGACGGCGGCTATACTCAGGCGGCCACTCAGATTAAATTGGGATAAAGGCGCGACGCGCGTTGTCGCGGCTGAACAGATAGATCACAAACCCGCCCAGCAAACACAGACCAAAAAGCGCGAAGATCGCTTCATAGGGTGCCGTCGGAGCGCCGCCGGAATAGGCCGTATGCACCCGCCCGGAAATGAATTGCAACACGCCCACTCCACCGATGGAACACAGGTTGAGCATGGTCATACCGCGGCCAATCAGATGCGGCGGCAGAAAATCGCGGCCATGTGTGATGATCACCGCATAGGTGGCCCCGAAAAAGCAGACGGCACTCATCAACATGACCGAAAGCCAAAGGCTGTGATCCGCAAATGCCCACAGTCCCCAAATGGCCCCAAGCGTGATCGCCGTTCCTGACACGATAAGCCATTTGCGCTGGCCCAACACCCGATCGAGAGGGCCATAAGCCAACGCCCCTGCGATCATGAACACGCCAACGACAAGCGTCGCCTGACCGATTGCTTGCGTGTCGGCTCCGAACACGTCTTCGAGATAAGGCCCGATCCAGAGGCCGCGAATGGCCGCCACGGGGACATAAGCCATGAACATCAGAGGGAAAATGAACCAAAGCACCTTCATCCTGAACAACTCTCTGAGCGATCCCTTTGTCTCTCCCTCAGGCTTGGGCGGATCGTTGACGCTGACCCAGATGCCTATGGCGGTGGCCGCGGAGAACGCGGCAAGCCCCCACAATGAAGCCCGCCAACCGATGGTTTCAGCGGCCAGCGCCATTGGATAGGATGCAAAAAGATTGCCGGACATGCCGACCCCGACCATGACGGAGGCCAGTGTGGCAAATTGCACCGGCGGGAATTGGCGCGCGAAAATGTAGTAGGACGCCATCAAAACGGGCGCACAGCCGATCCCGATCAGAAACATCGCCACATTGAGATGCGCAGGCGTCGTGGCCAGCGCAAACAATACCGAACCCCCTGCACCTCCGATCATCAAGAGCCCGGCAGCGGTGCGCCGAGGGCCGATCGTGTCAAGCGCCCAGCCGACCGGGACTTGCATCATTGCGAATGACAAGAACCACATGCCGGAAGCCACAGACAGCGCTTCTGGCCCGGCACCGATCTCGGCCTCCAGGACAGGTGTCAAAACCGCGAGGAAAGCGCGAAAAAACTGGCTCAGTACATACGAAAACGCGAGGACTGCGATGCCCAGTGTCATCTCGTGCGGTCGCGCCATTTTGTGGCCGTGGCTGTTGCTGTGCGCAGCATCATGGAGAGATCGATGCCGACGGCGACAAAGCGTGCGCCGGCTTCAAGGGCTGCCTCTGTCATTTCGTCTACGGTCGTGAGAATGCCCGCAGCCTTGCCCGAAGCTGCAATACGCGAGAGGGCTTCCATGATCTTGGCCTGCACTTCCGGGTGCATTGCATTACCCATATGCCCCATGTCGGCCGCCAGATCGGCGGGTCCGATGAATACACCGTCAATACCATCCACGCCCAGTATGTCGTCGAGCGCATCCAGCCCTGCAAGGCTTTCGACCTGAACCAAAAGGCAAACCTGATCATCCGCCGTGGTGCCATAGTCCGTCACTTTCCCGAAATCCGACGCGCGCGCCAGCGCGTAGCCCACCCCCCTGTCGCCTTCAGGCGGGTACGTGCAGGCCCGCACCATCTGACGGGCCAGATCCGCACTGTCGACCATCGGCACCAGTATGGTCTGAGCACCGGCATCCAGCATTTGCTTGATCATCCAGGTCTCGCCAATTGGAACGCGGACCACCGCATGGCTCTCGCTAGATTCAAGCGCTATCAATTGATCGCGGATCGACCGCAGATCATTGGGAGAATGCTCTCCGTCGATGACCAGCCAATCAAACCCCGCCTTGCCCATGACTTCGGCCGCATAGCTGTCAGCCAAACCAAGCCAGCACCCAATTAGGCTGTCACCATTGGCAAGACGCGATTTGAATGTGTTGGTGGGTGCGGGCATAGCTATCTCCGATGCTGGACCTGCCGCAGATTAGACATGGCGCAGCTGAAATGACCAGAGGTCGATGAACCCGGTCAAATGACCTTGATCACGTCCTTGTCTATGGCCAGCATGTAGCCACGTCGCGCGATGTTTTTCACCAAAAGCTCACTGACAAGCTGATTGCCCAATGTGTCGCGCAACCGTTTAATGCGGGTGGCGCCTGCGGCCTCGTCGCAATCGGCGGCGCTGCGCCCCGATATCATGCCCTCGATTTCCGAACCTGTCAGCACATCATCATCCATCCGCGCTTCGGCAAGAATGGCCATTGTCTCCATCGCCGCTTCGGTCAGTTTGAAGCCGAGGTTATTTAGATAAACGGTGTTTTCCTCACGGCTGATCAACAGCGAATTGACCTGAATGCCCGCCCGCTCGATCTGCGCCATGCGGCGGTTGAAACTGACCAGCATCACCAAAAACACAAGTGCTGCCACCAGCATGGCCGTCGCGAACACGAGCAACACAAAAATCACCATACGGTAGCTGGCCAACGTTTCCGAGAATGCCGTCCCCGACTGCGCCAGAATCTCAAGCAGTTTGATTTCCGCCTGCGCGGTCAGATCATTGTTCTCAACAAACAGGCGTTCAACTCGCATGTTAAATGTATTTGCGTCGGGCAGGGCCCAGAACAGCATCAACGCGGCCAGCAACAAGATGAGCACAATCGCCCCGATCCCCAGCACGACAAGTCGCCCACCTGAGCGGCGCATCTCAATAGCGGAGGAAGTAGGGTCCTGCACTGTCTTTCCTTTCATCCAGTCCAGACGCATCAAATACGGATACGACATTGAGAAGTGTCCATCCGTTGGCGGCCAGCCGCTGCGTCAACTCAGTGCGCGCGCCCGCAGCAGAACACTGTGAAATCTGCGCAACCCCATAGTGAAGGCGCAATGGATTGTCCTGCTTTGCCTTGTAATCAGCATAGCAATTTGCGGCTGCTGCCGTCGACATTATCACCCACAGGGCGGCGGTTATGCACATGTGTTTCATGCGGGCATCCTCCGCCGCCGCGCCAAGATATTCAATAACAAAAGGGGGTTGCGCCATGTGTTATCCGATAGCAGGCGTCTGTTATTGCTTGGCTGAGGGGGACGGTCGCATGTTTGGACATCACCGCTGCCTGTCTTTGGGCGGTGGCAAACGATCCCAAAAGGAGAGACGCCATGTTCGCCAAACTTATTGCCACGATCGCCGGAGCCGCGATGCTTATCGGGGTTGCGGGTGCCCGCCCGGCTCAGGCTGGGGACGATGATGTCGCCCGTGCGTTGGCCGTCATCGCCGGGTTGGCCATTCTTGGGAAAGTGATCAAGGACCGCAACGATGATCAGGCTGTCACCCGCCACGGTCAGATCAACACCTTCAATGATCGGTTGGCACCGCGCCCGCTGCCGCAAAAAGCCAAGCGAAAGCTGCTACCTGGCAATTGTCTGCGCAGCTTCGAAACCCGCCGTGGGACAGTGCGCATGTTTGGGCGGAAGTGCCTGAACAACTCATATCGTCACGTCAACAGCTTGCCGCAACACTGCGCGGTTCGGGTTCGCACAAACCAAGGCCCAAGAGCGGGCTACGAAGCACGTTGCCTGCGTCATCAAGGATACCAATTGGCGCGTCGCTAAGGTGCGCGCCAACTGAAAAGCGGCGGGTCCCTTGCCGCTTTTCACCTTGAGGGGGACGTTCGGGCGTCTCCCTCCTTTTTAACGAGTGGGCGCAGATTTGCGTCGTGGTTGCCCGCACGGTCCACAATGGAGCGTGCGGGCATTTTTGCGCTTGAAACGGCGATGTTCTATGCAACATTGCAAGCGATGACACCGGATTTCGAATTTGAGAACACCGTCTTGGCACAGGGATATTCCCGTGTTGCTGGCGTCGACGAGGTGGGGCGTGGTCCGTTGGCGGGACCTGTTACGGCTGCGGCGGTGGTGCTGGACCCACAGCGCATTCCACCAGGACTGAACGACTCGAAACAGCTGAGTATCAAAGTCCGGCTGCGATTGGCCGCGGAACTTCGGGACTGCGCAGATGTGTCGGTGGCGCATGCAAGCGTTGAAGAGATCGACGAAATCAACATACTGCGTGCGTCTCACCTGGCGATGGAACGGGCTATTGCAGGGCTTCGGACGCGGGCCGACTACGTTTTGATTGATGGGCGGATGATACCGCGTGGGTTGAATCTTCCGGCGCAAGGTTTGATCAAAGGAGACTGTCGATCGCTGTCGATTGCGGCGGCCTCAATCGTTGCCAAGGTAGCGCGCGACAGCCTCATGGTGGATTTGGCGCAACAGCATCCCGGCTATGGTTGGGAGACAAACAAGGGATACGGATCAAAAAGCCACATGACCGCGCTCCAAAATCTTGGTGCGACCCCACACCATAGACGATCCTTCAAACCGGTGCACAATATCTTGTATCAAGGAAAAAACTTAAGCGGTTGATTCAAAAAAGAAATTGACGGCGAATCACCTTTGACTCATCTTGAGGGCCAATGAACGAGTGCAAAAGCACCGGGACCAGAGGCAGAAGATGATGACCAAATCCAAGGGCGCTGCGGCGCTTCCTTTGAACAGTATTATTGATGGCGACTGCATCGACGTGATGAACAGTTTGCCGGAGGCGTCCGTCGATCTGATCTTTGCGGACCCACCCTACAATCTGCAACTCAAGGGCGACTTACATCGGCCGGACAACAGCCGCGTGGATGCTGTGGACGATGCATGGGACCAATTCTCCAGCTTTCAGGCCTATGATGATTTCACCCGTGGATGGCTGAAGGCTGCGCGTCGGTTGCTCAAGCCCAATGGTGCTATCTGGGTGATCGGTAGCTATCATAACATTTTTCGTGTCGGAGCTGCGTTGCAGGATCAGGGCTATTGGATTCTGAATGACGTGGTGTGGCGCAAGTCCAATCCGATGCCGAATTTTCGCGGCAAACGTTTCACCAACGCGCATGAGACCATGATCTGGGCCGGCCGAGATGAAGCAAGCAAGTACACCTTCAACTACGAGGCGCTCAAGTCTTTGAACGAAGGAATCCAAATGCGTTCGGATTGGGTTCTTCCGATTTGCACTGGGCACGAACGGCTCAAGGATGCAAAAGGCGACAAAGCACATCCGACGCAAAAGCCTGAAAGCTTGCTGCACAGGGTTCTGGTGGGATCGACCAATCCTGGCGATGTCGTGCTGGATCCGTTTTTCGGCACTGGGACAACGGGCGCTGTGGCCAAAATGCTTGGCCGTGATTTCATCGGCATTGAGCGTGAGGCCGACTACCGCGCCGTCGCCGAAAAGCGCATCGCCAATGTGCGCAAATTCGACCGTGAAGCGCTGCAAGTGAGCACCTCAAAGCGGGCCGAGCCGCGTGTGCCGTTCGGTCAGTTGGTTGAACGTGGCATGTTGCGCCCGGGCGAGGCATTGTATTCGCCACGCGGACAGATCGCCAAAGTGCGCGCTGATGGCACGTTGATCGGTGATGATGTCAAAGGCTCGATCCATCAGGTTGGTGCGCACATGGAAGGCGCGCCAAGTTGTAACGGTTGGACTTATTGGACCTTTAAACGCGAAGGAAAACGTGTGCCGATTGACGTGCTGCGGCAGCAAATCCGCGCAGAGATGGCCAGCTGAATTACATAGAATTTCGAACACCGCCGGTGCCTGTGGCCTTTACTCAAGGTCGATGTTTTCAGGCATCCACCTAGACCTCGCTGTAGATGCAGCGGGGTCCTTTTTTGACGAGACGCCTTCAGGCCATTTTTTCCCGACTGGATGGACCCGGAATAGCGACGCGGGCAGATTTCATCTTGTCGGCGAAAGCCGCATGAATGTACCGAGCGCCAAAATCGGACTTGTTGACCACATGTGTCACACCAGCGGATTGCGCCTTGTCGAACATGAACGGCGATGGCCAGTCACTGACGATGATGACCGGTACGTGCGCTAGGCGAGCGTCCGCAGCTAATTCCACCGCGAAGTTTGCGCCCTTGCCATCTGGTAGGTTATTGTCGAGCAAAATGAGCGATGTCTTGATCCGACGCAGCAAGACCCGCGCTTCGGCGATGGTGCTGGCGACCTCGACTTGAATGTTGTTAAAACTGCGCGTCAAAATGCGACGCATTTTTTCCTGATCAAGGAAATTATCCTCGACAATCAGGCAGACCCCGATTTTCGCATCCTGAACTTGCGATGTCATATTTCAGCTACCCCAATGCGCTAAAAACACGTCTCTCGGAGTATTAGTCGACAAGTCTTAAGATAGCGTGTCCCGTTCAACGGGGCTGCGGGTTTTGCGCCTTGTTGTAGAGCGTCCAATCCGTGATGTCCGGATAGTATAAAGCGCGCCAACGTCGAACGCGTGGGTTCATGATGCGCCGCCAAAACGGTGGGACCATCGCCGCAATCGTCATAACCGGATAGCCGTAGGGAAGCTGTGGCGCTTGGGAGGATGAGTAGGTCTGAAGCACCGGAAAACGGCGGTCAGGTTTGTAGTGGTGGTCGGAATGCCGTTGCAGATTGATCAGCAACCAGTTCGAAACTCGATAATCGGCGTTCCAGGAATGGTGTGGCTGCACGTGTTCGTATTTGCCGTCGCCAAGGTGCTTGCGCGTCAGCCCGTAGTGTTCAAGGTAGTTCACCAGTTCCAGCTGCCAGATGGCCGTACCTGCCTGCACCAAAAAGAGCGCCACCCCTGACCAGCCGCCAAGCGCCAAGGCGAGCAGCAGCATAAAGCCCTGCAAACACCAGTACTTGAAGAAAGGATTGGACAGATCGTGCCAAGGTCGGTTTTTGCGGGCGAGCATATCGCTTTCTGCACGGAACGCGGAGACCAAGGATTGCCGTAAAACCCGCGGATAAAAGCGATAAAAGCTTTCGTTGTAGCGTGCGGTGACCGGATCGCGCGGGGTTGCAACGTAGCGGTGATGCACCAACAAATGTTCCGAGCGGAAATGCGAATACAGCACCATCGCCAGCAATATATCGCCAAGCCAACGTTCAACCTTGTTCTTCTGGTGCATCAATTCGTGGCTGTAGTTGATCCCGATTGTCCCGGTGATAACGCCGACACCGAAAAACAAGACGACCCGCTCCAGTGTGCTTAGGTGATCGGCCTGTGGGACGTACCAAAGCAACGAAAAGAGCGTCAAAAACTGCACCGGTGCCCAAATCAGCGTAATGGCGCGATACCAAAACAGATCATCATTGGTGCTATTGAGGTCAGCATTGTCCGTCACCGTGCCGACGACTGCATCGAGTGCGGAAAAGAGATACCATGTCATCACTGGCAATAGCAGAACCGTCCAACCGCCGTAAAGCGCACCGACCCATGCCAGCGGCGGCAAGCTGAGCGACATCCAAAAAGGGAGCGCGCGGCTGATACGCCGCATTTCAGGAGCGGGAACGGTTCTGAAGGGGACTGTCATGTGACGCCTCAAGCACTGGTACGATCAAATCCTAATCCGAAAACGCGACCACACCAAGCGTAACGCTACGCCCCGCGTGCCAGATCGAATGCTTTGCGCATGACTGTAGGCAGATCTGATGGCCGAAATTGCGAGGTTTCGATGAATTGGCCACGCGTGACGTGCGCTGTCTCGGGCACTGATGCGGTGCAGACTTTCAGGATCAGGTGGAAATGGGTGAATGTGTGGCGCACTTCGCCGGGCAGGTCTTGCCAATCAGCGTCGCAGGGCGGATCGCCCTTGACGATAGGGCTTGAGTGATCGATCCACTCGCTGCCGGGCCAGCCAAGCATGCCGCCCAAGAGCCCTTTGTCCGGGCGGGTTTCCAGAAGCCATGCCCCGTCTGTGCGCTGCGCCAGATACACAATGCCATGGCGCACCGGTTTGGGTTTCTTTGGCGCTTTCTTGGGCAGATCAGGCGCGGTGCCCAGATGGCGTGCGCTGCACGGGTCACGCCAGGGGCAGATACCGCACGCAGGTGATTTCGGGCTGCAGATTGTCGCGCCCAGATCCATTACGGCTTGCGCATAATCACCAGGCCGCATCGTGGGCGTCAACGCTGCCGCTTTTTCCATCAATTCGGGCTTGGCTACGGGCAAGGGCGTGTGAATGTTGTACAGACGGGCCATCACCCGTTCCACGTTGCCATCCAGGACGGTGTGAGGCTGATCAAAGGCAATCGAAGAAAGCGCGGCAGCCGTATAAGGGCCGATACCCGGCAGAGTGAGCAGCGTGGCATGATCCGACGGAAATCGTCCGCCATGTTCCGTTGCGACGACCCGCGCACATTTCAACAGGTTACGCGCGCGGGCGTAATATCCAAGACCGGCCCATTCACCCATCACGTCAGCATCTTCGGCATTTGCCAGCGCGGTCACCGTGGGCCAGCGGGCCGTGAACCTGTGAAAGTAGTCGCGCACTGCGGCCACGGTGGTCTGTTGCAGCATCACTTCGGACATCCACACGCGATATGGGTCAGGCTGCTCACCAGATTGACGTTGGGCTGGCGGCACCCGCCATGGCATGTCGCGTGCATGGACGTCATACCAGGCCAGCAACGTGGCACTAAGCGCGCTTGCATCGGTCATGTCACGCAATGTTTATGGTCCAATCGGATTGGTTTGGGTGGCGCGTCTGCTGCGAAACGCTATTGTGAGAGCAACTCGTAAGGAAGATAGCAATGCCACCGCGCCGCGCCACCACAAAAGGGTTTACTCGCACGTCAAATTTGCTGACGCAGCGTATTCGCGCGGCCTCTGAATCGCGTGGATTTGCACAATCTCGCCTATTGACGCATTGGGCCGAGATCGCAGGCGAGGACACAGCCGCAATATCCCGCCCGGTCGAGGTCAGCTATGGGCGTGGCGGCATGGGGGCAACCTTGACGCTGTTGACCACAGGGGCGAACGCGCCGATGCTGGAAATGCAAAAGGAACAGCTGCGCGCCAAGGTCAATTCCGTCTACGGCTACAATGCGATAGCGCGGGTGCGTATCACCCAGACCGCAGCCACCGGATTTGCGGAAGGCCAAGTCGCCTTTGAGGGTCAAAAGCCGGCGCAAACTGCCGTGAGTGACCCGGCCATCCGTAGCAAGGCCGCCGAAACCGCACGCCCCGTAAGTGACGACGCACTGCGCGATGCACTTGCCCGCTTGGGCGAAAACATTCTGAACAAAACGAACCGATAAAAGGGAAACGCCATGCCGCGTATGATGATAATTGCAGCCGCAGTCGCGGTGATCGGCCTTGGAGCCTACTTCGTGACCTCACCGACGGACACGTCCGTGTCTCCGGCAGATCCGTTTGGGGCCGCCAATGCGCAGGAGGTTGCAGACGTCGATACCTCCACAATTGGGGACATGACGCTCGGCAACCCCGACGCACCCGTCACTGTGATCGAATATGCCAGCTTTACATGTCCGCATTGTCGTACGTTCCACGAGACAGCGTTCAAGGAACTGAAGGCGAACTATATCGACACGGGAAAAATCAACTTCGTTTACCGCGAGGTCTATTTTGATCGCTATGGACTTTGGGCATCAATGATCGCGCGCTGTGCGGGCACGACGCAAAGCTTCTTTGGCATTTCCGACATCGTCTATGAGCGTCAAGCGGAGTGGAGCCGCGCAGCTGATCCGGCAGCGATTGTGAATGAATTGCGCAAGATCGGTCTCGTGGCGGGTCTGGATGCGGAGACTATGGAAGCCTGCCTGCAAGATGGTGACAAGGCGCGTACTCTCGTGGCGTGGTATCAGGAACATGCCGAAGCGGACGGGATCGACAGCACGCCCAGCTTTGTCATCAACGGTTCAAAGTACGGCAACATGCAGTATTCTGAAATGGCCGAAATCATCGAGGCAGAATTGCAGTAATGTCAGCACCACTGAAGGGCCTGAAGGTCGTCGAGCTTGCCCGCGTCCTTGCGGGCCCTTGGGCGGGCCAAACCCTGTCCGATCTGGGTTGCGAAGTGATCAAGGTTGAGCGCCCCACAGGCGATGATACGCGCCAGTGGGGCCCTCCATTCGTGACGCGTGACGATGATGTGTCGGCTGCCTATTTCCACTCGGCCAATCGTGGCAAAGCCTCCGTCACCTGTGACTTTCGCACCGAGGAAGGGCAGGCGCAGGTCAAGGCTCTGCTCGCGGATGCTGATATCCTGATAGAGAACTTCAAGACTGGTGGTTTGGCCAAATACGGCTTGGACTACGACAGCCTGAAAGACGAGTTTCCCGGCCTGATCTACTGTTCGATCACAGGGTTTGGCCACACGGGTCCCTATGCGTCGCGTGCGGGCTATGACTTCATCATCCAAGGCATGTCCGGACTGATGTCGATCACCGGAGAGCCCGAAGGTCAGCCGCAGAAATACGGGATCGCCATCACCGACATTCTGACGGGCGTCTACGCGACGACAGCCATTCTGGCGGCGGTACACCAACGCGCGTCAACCGGCCGTGGGCAACACATCGACATGGCCTTGTTGGATGTGGCCGTGGCCATCACGTCCAATCAGGCGATGAATTACCTCACCACCGGCAAACCACCCAAGCGGATGGGTAATGCGCATGTCAACCTGACGCCGTATCAGGTGTTTGATTGTGCAGATGGGCATATCATCATCGCGACCGGCAATGACGGTCAATACCAGCGGCTGTGCAAGCTCTTGGGGCTGGAAGAAATGGCGACGGCGCCCGAATTCCTCAAGAATGCGGATCGCTTGGCCAATCGCGATGAAATGACCCGCAAGCTGACGAAAGCGACCATGCTGCAGACCAAGCTTGATTTGCTGGCCGCTTGCGAAGCACAGGGCGTGCCTGCTGGGCCGATCAACGATCTGGGAGAGGTGATGGCCGATCCGCAAGTGATAGCGCGCGGGCTCCAGATCGAACCGGGTGGCGTGCCGGGTATTCGCTCGCCCTTCACCTTTTCGGATGCGGACCTGGATCTGGAACGCCCGTCTCCAAAATTGGGCGAAAACGACGGGTAACGCGTTGCGCTTAGGTCTTGGCGTTGTGCAACGCATCGAGCGCTGCAAACATCGCATTGTCCGGTGCTAGCTTCAGACGCACGGGCAGGGTGATCACCTTTTTTCGAAAACTGCCGGGAAGACGCACGGCGTCCTTTTCCGTGGTCACCAACTGCGCGCCGCGCGCCTTCGCATCCGTTTCAAGGCGCGTGAGCAAGGCAGATGTGAGGGGCTGGTGGTCGTCCAAAGGCTCCGCATGTTCGATTACAGCGCCCAGATCGCGCAATGTGGCAAAGAATTTCTCGGGCTGTCCAATGCCTGCAAAGGCAAACACGGGCGTGCCCTCCCAGTCCATCCCGGTTTGCAGCGGGGCCAGTTCGGCTGTCACATGCGCGACGTTTGCGGGCCGAGCGTGTTGTGCAAAAGCGGCCTGATCCTGTGATGCGCCAATCGACAAAAGCACATCCGCGCGCGCCAGACCCACATGGACAGGTTCGCGCAGTGGGCCGGCGGGCAGGCATCGACCATTGCCGAAACTCTGAACGGCATCGACGACGACAATACTCAGGTCATAGGCGAGCGCGGGGTTCTGAAAGCCATCGTCCAGCACAATTGCTGTGGCACCTGCCTCCTGAGCAGCCTTTGCCCCCGCAGCGCGGTCCTCCGCAACCCAGACTTCGGCAAAGGCGGCCAGAAGCAAAGGCTCGTCGCCAACATGGTGGGCTGTGTGCTTGGCCGGATCGACGCGCACGGGTCCTTTGAGCGTGCCGCCATAGCCGCGTGAGACGATATGCGGGTCGTGAAACCTGTTGCGCAGGTGCTCGACCACCGCGATGACCGTCGGCGTTTTGCCGGTTCCGCCGACATTTATGTTGCCGACACACACTACGGGGACGTCCATGCGTTGACGCGCGCCGGTACTCAGGCGTCGTGCAGTGGCGCGCGCATAAAGTGCGCCAAAAGGGCCAAGCAGTCTGGCCAACAGTGCGGGCCGGTCTGGCGGCGTGAACCAAAACTGCGGCGCACGCATCAAGTTGCCCCCTCTGCGCGATCCAAGGTGGTCTGAACTAGTTCTATGATTCTGTCCGTCTGCTCTGCTCCCTGGCTGATCACGTCCCAGCCCGCATGTGCCATCGCCGCAGCTTGATCCGGTGCGATCAAACGGGTGACAGCGTTTGCCAGCGACGTTGCATCATTTACGATCCGCGCGGCCCCGGCACCGGCCAGTCTGGAATAGAACGGTAGATACTGGCGCACGTTGGGCCCATAAAGCACTGCTGAACCTAGTGCTGCCGCTTCAAACGGGTTGCGTCCGCTTTGTCCCGCGCGAAGCGAACTGCCGAGAAACGACACTGGTGCAAGGCGGTAAAACAACCCAAGATCCTCAGGGCTATCTGCGATCAGTATTTGAGTGGTTTCATCGGGTTGCTTGCCCGTGCTCCAGTCGCAAATACGAAACCCATTGCTGCGGGCGGCCTCGATGCAGTCTGGCAGTTCCAGTTCCTTGGCCGGGTTGAGGATCAAAAGCAACCTGTGCGACAGGCGCAACGCCTGACGATGCGCATTGAGAACCACCGGCAACTCGGCGTTCTGGACCCCCGTCGCCAGCCAGACCTGACGACCTGCCAACACGGCCGACATCTCAGAGAGGTCGGTTTCATTGCAGGTCAGCGCCTGACCACCGGCTTGCAGCGGGGCAGTTAGCTCCAGCCGCTTGGTGTCGATGCCCAACTGCTCCAGACGGCGCACGGCAGAGCCGGAGCGCACCAAAATGACGGAGAAATCATCCATCAGACGGCGGGTCACTTCGGGCAACCATCTGTCGCGTCTGCCATCGAACCCACTGCCATCCCCGTCAATCAAGATCAGAGCGCAACCAGTAGCAGCGGTTTGCATCACAAGATTGGGGCGCAGATGGCCCCATGCCCACAGGCACATGTCCGGCTTCCAATGGTTCAGAAAACCAGCAACCGTATCGGGATGCTCGGACGGTGTGGCGACCAGGATGACAGGCGATTTCCTGCGGCTGCGCATGGCCAACGCCGCCTTGAGCGCGGCCTCGTCAGAAACAGTGATCAAAACGGCCAACCCGTCGCGCGCCAGGCCCAATCTCTGGGCGAGATCGATAATCGCCTGCAGTGTCTCGGGTTCCGCCGCCTGCATCCAGACGAGTTCTCCATCGGGTCGCGTCGGATACTGCGTCGCATTGCGCGTCTCGGTCCGACGCGACAATGCACGGTAGGCCGCAAAACTCAGCGAGCGGCCCACGATCTGTTACCCAAGTTCTTCAGTTGGTGAAGCTGCGGTTTCTTCATCGCGTAGGCGGTGAAGGTGGGCGATGAAATAGCGCATGTGTGCGTTATCCACGGTCCGCTGCGCCTCCGATTTCCACGCATTGAAAGCAGTTTCGTAATCCGGATAGATGCCCACGATATGCAAGTCATCGACGTTTTTGAACGCATTTTGGGACGGGTCGATGAGTTCGCCACCAAAAACGAGATGCAGGCGTTGGGTCATGGGGGTGTCCTTTTGTTGTTGTGTCGCGCGATGTCAGGGCAATTTAGGATCCCTGTACGGGGCGTTGTGTGGGCATTGCAACGTGTTGTCGGACCGTTGCGTATCTGCGCTATAGCGTCAAGCGGTGCTTCGGTCACGGGGGCGCTTGGCCAACAGCATTGCGCTGTGTGCTGCAACACCGCCTGCCATGACGCCAGTTACGGTGGGATGAGAGTTGTTGAAGATCAGCGGTTTTCCTGACGGATCGGTACAGGCCCCGCCGGCTTCTTCGATAATTAATGCGCCAGCGGCGACGTCCCACTCCCATGTCGGGCGAAACGTCAGCATGGCGTCGAACCGGCCTTCGGCCACCAGACCCATGCGATAGGCCAGAGACGGGCGATAAGACCGCTCGAAACCCGGTATTCCAGATGGCCAATGCGCGTCAGTCATCATCGGGCGGGCCGCAAGTACATTGGCCTGATCCAGAGCGCCTGCATGGCTGGTTCGGATCGGCTGACCGTTGAGTGTAGCACCACCGCCCCGTTGCGCCACGTACAGCTTGTCGCGCAACGGAAGGTAGATAGCACCGGCAGTGATCTGTCCCTTGTGGGCGATAGCGACAGAGTGCGCCCAGGTATTTGACCCTTCCACAAAGCTCCGCGTGCCGTCGATCGGGTCGATGATAAAGACGGTGTCTTGGCTCAGCCGATCTGCGTCGTCTTCGGTTTCTTCGGACAACCACCCGTAATCCGGGCGCGCATTGCGTAGGATCGAAAACAACAGATCGTTCACAGCCAGATCCGCCTCAGTGACGGGGCCTGCGCCATCCGGTTTATCCCAGCGCCGTGCGGCCTTGCCGACAAAGCTGGTGGCGACGCGCCCGGCCATGCGAATGGCATCTGTGATGAGGTTCAGATCAGGTTCCTGCAAGGGTCATCCCCGGCACCAGCAGCGACGGAACAACCCGGCTGAGATGCGCGCGTGCGTCATTTGCAGGGATCAGGCTGCGTAGCATGTCGCGCAGGTTGCCCGCGATTGTGCATTCGTTCACGGCGTGCGTGACTTGCCCGTTTTCCACCCAGAATCCCGATGCTCCCCGTGAGTAATCGCCCGTGTTGGGGTTGATCGTCGAGCCGATCATCGATGTCACCAAAAGACCGGTGCCCATATCGCGGATCAGGTCATCGCGCGTAGCAGTGCCTTGGGTCAGCTCCACGTTCCACGTTGAAGGTGAGGGCCCCGATGAGGTGCCGCGCGCGGCATTGGCAGTAGAGGTCAGGCCCAGTTTGCGCGCCGTCGACAGATCAAGCGTCCAGCCTGTCAGCACCCCATCTTCGACGATGTTGCGAGGCTGGGTTGGCAATCCTTCGGCGTCGAAGGGGCGTGATCCGGTGGCGCGTGGGCGATGCGGGTTTTCCGTCAGCGTCATGTGGTCCGGGAACACTGGCTGGCCCAATGCGTCGCGCAACCACGAGGCCCCGCGCGCGATGGAGCTGCCGTTTGCTGCCACCAACAGATGTCCGACAAGAGAGGCGGCAATGCGTTCGTCAAACAAGACTGGATAAGCGCCTGTTGGCGGTTTGCGTGCGCCGGAGCGTTCCACTGCGCGCTCTGCTGCGCGTTTGCCGATCTCTTGTGGTGATCGCAGATCAGATTGAAAAATGCGGCTATCGCCATCGTAATCGCGCTCCATTTCCGCACCGGTGCCCGCGATGGCCACGCAGGACAGACCACGATCCGTTCGGCCATACCCGCCCGAAAACCCGTTGGTCGCGGCAAGGTGCACCTGCCTCGCTCCGTAGCCGGCGGCAGCGGTCTGAACCTGGCTGATACCGCTGTTTTCCAATGCTGCTGCCTCAGCGGCGCAAGCATCATCTTGTAGGCTTTGAGCGGAAGGTTCGGGCGAAGGGTCGGCCAACTCAAGTGCCGCGACATCAAAATCCTTGGCAAGTTCAGCGGCATCCGCCAACCCGGCATATGGATCTTCGGGCGCTTCCATGGCCATCGCAACGGCGCGTTGTGCCATTTCATCAATCGTTCTGTCGCTGGTGTCGGACACCGAGACATTCGCGACGCGCTGACCGACGAACACCCGCAATCCCAGATCGACGCCTTCGGACCGCTCCGCGTGCTCAAGCGTACCGCCGCGCACTTCGATCGATACGGAGGTGCCGCGCACTACCATGGCATCGGCCGCATCCGCTCCGGCCCGCGTTGCAGCGTGCAAAAGCTGATCTGCCAGTGCTTCCAGCGTCTTGGTCATGGCCTATATTCTCCGTGATACATCGCCATTCAGGTAAAGGCGCGCCTTGGCCTGTGCAAGTGCGCCCGGCAAAAAGGGCACGGCGTGTGCCATGCCCTCATCCTGCGTGCGAAACGTTAAGAGGTTATTGAATACGCTGCCCGTTCGCGATCACGTGACCCTCTTCGTTAACCTCGATCTTGGAGGTCAGCGTGTCCTCGCCTTCGGCCGGGACAGCAAACAGTCCCATCATCATACGCGCGCCCATCGCCTGATCTTCGGGCAGGATGCCTATGGCGACCAGCTTGTCCAAGAGCCCGTTGCCGCCGACCAGTTTCAAATCAACCGCCCCGTTGGGTTTGGGCATACCGCCTGTGGGCGGATTTTCGAAGGTGAATGCGCCCTCTCCGGTCAACTCCGCCCCTGCGACTGTGACCTGAAGCTTGTTGATGTTCAGCGCCTCGACTTCCGCGGGGGTCAGGTTGGGATTTCCGGTTACGGCCGCCGCTGATGGATCGAGGAAATCAAACAGCAAACGCGCCTTGCCGGTCAGATCCAGTATAACCGTGGCTGGATTGCGCGGCAGCTCGGACGTGGGATCAAAAATCCCCCACAGCATATCCGACATCGTGAATTCACCTAATGTCAGTCCAAGAGCAAAATCTCTCGGCTCTTCGGATTTCGTCAAAGGCATGGTCAGCTTGAAATTGCTCTGCTCCATCGCAAAGTTGATCGGAAAGGGGGCCGCTGCGGCCTGCATATCAACGGTCAGTCCTGTTTGGCTTACGTCGTATGTCAAACCTTCGGATGACATTTTGACGCCCACCGTGCCGCCCGTCGAAGTCGTGGCCGCTGCAACGGCTCCATCCGGCCCGTCGCTTTGCAATGTTGATCGCCCGGCGCCGAATTGAAATGCGCCGTCTATGCTAAACCCGGCTTCCAGCATCTTGCTCATGTCAGCGCTTTGAACCAGTGCGAGAGGGATTGTTCCTGTGCCAGCAAAGCTGATCCCCTCAGACTGCGCAGAAATGGCGAATTTCCCCTCGTCTTCCGGTGCAATCGCAGCAACGTCGATTTCCATCCGGTCCGCCGAAATGGTTTGATCGTAACTGCGCAGGGCAGCGATCGTCATTCTGGTCGTGCCCGCGATGTCAAAAAGGTTCGCCGTAAAGGACGCGTCTTCGGCGCGTACAGGCGTGCCGTTGACGACAAGCTCCTGCAGGATCAAGCCCATGCTATTGGCGCTGTAGCTGTACTCCATATTGGTGGGCGTGCCTGAGGCGGTCATTTGATAGCCGGTCTGCACAAAGTCGACTTGATAGGCGACATCATCGCCCTGCGCAGGCGTCATCGCGACCATGATGGGCATCGTTTCGGGTATCGTGATATCCACGGTACCATCGTTCATGCCCGTAAAAGACAGCGTACCGAGGTTCACGACACCTGTGCCCTGATCTTCGGGCATGTTCATGGTCATGCGCAGGTTGCTTACGGTGAGTGTATCGCCCGAGACGCTTTCATCTGCGGTGATTTCATTTCCCAAGCCAGTGATGTAGGTGCGCCAGTCTTCCCACACATCCTGCGGGGTAAGATCAGCATGCGCCGTTTGTGCCACAAGCAACAGGGCAAGCGCGGTGGACGGCAGATTGGCGCGAAGGGGCAACATTATGGAATCCTCGATTAAGTTTCGGCGCATGGTCCGACAAGGCCGCTGCGGGGTCAAGGGCCAGCGGGCTGGACCCGAGCGGCAGAGCGGATTACCACGGTGAGAAGTCAGCAAAAGGGTATCGCAATGGACATGATGGGCAAGACGGTGATGATCACAGGCGCCAGCCGCGGCATCGGGGCAGACGCAGGGCGCGTTTTCGCCAAAGCAGGCGCCAACGTGGTCTTATTGGCACGCGGACAGTCTGAAATTGATGCGCTGGCTGCCGAAATAGGGCCGCAGGCGCTGGCTGTGGCCTGTGACGTGGCGGATTTTGCGCAAGTGGAACAAGCGGTGAGTGCTGCTGTGGCGAAATTCGGCACAGTCGACGTGCTGATCAACAATGCAGGCGTGATCGAGCCGATCTCGCATCTTTCTGAGGCAGACCCTGAAGGCTGGGGGCAGGTGATCGACATCAACCTCAAAGGGGTGTTTCATGGCATGCGCGCGGTCCTGCCGGGCATGAAGGCGGCGGGCGGTGGATCCATTCTGACCATCAGTTCCGGTGCCGCCCACGGTGCTATCGAAGCATGGAGCCACTATTGCGCGTCCAAAGCTGCCGCAAACATGCTCAACCGGTGCCTGCACAAGGAAGAGGCAGCCCACGGCATTCGCGCCATCGGCTTGTCGCCCGGCACCGTGGCCACTCAGATGCAGCGAGAAATCAAGGCCAGCGGCATCAACCCGGTCAGCAAACTCGCTTGGGAAGATCACATTCCGGCGGATTGGCCCGCGCGTGCGCTTTTGTGGATGTGCAGCCCCGAGGCGGATGAATGGTGCGGAGAGGAAGTCTCGCTGCGTGACGAAGGCATCCGCAAACGGGTGGGACTTGTATGATCGAACTGGATAAAACGGACGGGGTTTGGACAGTCACGCTGAACCGGCCAGACAAGGCGAATTCGTTGACCCATGCAATGCTGACCGAGTTGGCGGACATCATGGAAAGTGCGACTGCGGCGCGTGCCGTCATTCTGACGGGTCGCGGCAAGGTCTTTAGTGCGGGCGCTGATCTGGATGAGGCGCGCGCCGGGCTGGCGGTTTCGGATGTGTGGGAGCGGTTGTCCAGCGCCATTGCCGCGCTGCCGGGCCTGACGGTTGCTGCGCTCAATGGAACGCTGGCGGGTGGCGCGATGGGCATGGCTCTGGCCTGTGATCTGCGCATCGCGGTGCCAAACGCCAAATTCTTCTATCCGGTGATGAAGCTGGGATTCCTGCCGCAACCAAGTGATCCCGGGCGGATGGCGGCATTGATCGGCCCCTCCAGAACCAAGCTGATCCTGATGGGTGGTCAAAAGATCGAGATCGGCGAGGCGCTGGCCTTTGGCCTGATTGACCGGGTGGTTGAAGCAGATGCGCTGATGCCGCACGCGCTGGAATTGGTGGCCGAAACCGTCGCTGCCGACGCCCAGATTGCGCAGGGTATCAAGAACCTGTGCCGTGCTTGACCTAACTCATGCGCGATGGGTTCCAGTACTCTGCATGAATTGATGCTGCACTAGAACGCATCACGAGATCACCGCTTTCTCTTGCCGCCGGGTACTTTCGACAGAAAGCCTGGCGGACGCTTGGCCACCCATGACACGAACTTTGCCAGCCTTGGGCGGGCACGCAAAGCCTCCGGTGTAGAGTAATCGCGTGCCAGTTCCGCCTCGGTCAGGGTCGCATGGATCTCCTTGTGGCAAATGTGCGGTCTTATGTATCAAACGCACCAAGCGGGTGTGAGCGATGATTGGCGTGCTGGCGTTGGTGGTTTTACTCGATGCTATTTCGAGGCCCTCGGCTTTCGAAGCTATTCTCGATTATTGTCCGCCCATCTTTCAGGTTTTGAATTACAGGCGTCAGTATTCCGCAAATTTCGGATACTCTCCGGGTCTGCGAGAATGTATCGTTATAACTGATAATGGCGTAGAGGTGGATTGTGGCATTCATTTCCAACCAATCGCGAGCATCGTCTTCCTGGATGATCGGCGTGCCGCCGTAAGCGCGTTGGCCAACTCCGACTGCCCCTTGATGGTCCTGTTCGCTAAATTGAACATCGTCAAAAGATGCGATTACTTGCGAATCAGCCCCACGCCGAACCTCCACAAAAGCACGCGTAGCAACCTTGATTGCTGGACTACGCCCAGTGTTTTCCCACGTAAGCATAATCCTAATTGCATTGTTGAACGTCTTTCCAGTCGAAACATCTTCGATGTTAGTGGGCCCTTGGGTGGCAATCTGAGCCATGGTCAACCAAGCGCGTTCGGTGCCCACTGCTGCAATGGCTGCTTCAGTTGTGAGTTCGGCTTGGGCCAGCATGTCTCTAGTGTAGTCGGCAGCCCGTCGCGTGTGATGCAGGGTTCTGATTATCGCAACAAGCGCAACAAAAGTCAGAACAACAGTTCCAGCCGTGGCATAAAACATCAACTCCGCCCACCACGCCATGCCCTCTTGGGCATTAAGATCGCGGGAGGCTTGCTCTCTAGCGCGCTCCTGCTCTGTCTTGTCTTCTTCGGCTATCAGGTCGCGGATCGCGGTCTCGATGCGGTCGAGCGCGGACGTAAGCTCTATGGTCTCGGACTGATTTTCTTGGCCGCCATCATCGGCATTGTTAGCGCTCTCACTTTGCCTTGGCTGATCTTTGGGAGTGGGTTGTTCTTGAGCCGCCCCTAGGCAGGCGATCAATCCAAATGCAATTGCGACGATCCAACGGCTTTTAAACATTGCAACATAAACGCCGCGCTAAACTTCCCTCAGGAAAGCTTATTGCGGACGTTCACTTCTCTCTCACTGATTCCAATATCAGCAAGCCTTTCAACAAGTTGGGCATATGTCACCCCTTTGCGCTTCAACTCAGCTTTCAGCAGGTTTGCGGCCTTGGCTTCCCATTCTGTTTGATCCGGCATGTATCACCCATGTAAATAAAAGTAACGTAAATGATACTTATGCCCTTGTAGTCGATACGTCAACGTACTATATCCGATACGTAAGCAACGGATATAATGACAATGGCACAACACTTCCTTCTCTCAGCAGCATCTAGAACCCTTAGCCTGCGGTCCATCTACAAAGATGGCGAAGACGCAGCGTACCAGACGTTCTGCGAAATGCGCTGGCCTGAGACAGGCGGCGAAGCTGTCTGCCCGTGCTGCGGCTTTGACGAAGCCTACAAGATCACCACGCGCCGCAAGTTCAAGTGCAAGGCATGTCACCACCAGTTCAGCGTGACCAGCGGCACAATCTTTGCCAGCCGCAAGATGGACTTTGTGGACCTGCTGGCCGCGATCTGCATCATCGTGAACGCCTCCAAGGGCGTGTCCATGGTGCAGCTTTCCCGCGATCTGGATTGCCAGTACAAGACCGCCTTCGTGCTGGCGCACAAGCTGCGCGAAGCGATGGCTATGGAAGTGCAGACGGGCGAAGTGCTGGAAGGTCACGTCGAGATTGATGGCGCTTACTTTGGCGGTCACATTCGCCCTCACAACCAGAAAGCCAGACCGCGTTGATCGCCGCTTGAAGCGCCACCAGACAGGCAAACGCCGCGTTGTAATCGCGCTGCGTGAGCGCCAAGGCCGCGTCCTGCCCTTCGTGGGCATGTTTGAGGCAGAAGGCGTGGCACTGGCAAACGAGAACGTGGACCGCATGGCCACCATGTCAGCAGATGAAGCCAGCCATTGGGACATGCTGCACATGGGCTGGCACGTTGACCGCGTGAACCACTCCGAGATCTACAGCGACCACGGCAAGCACACCAACTGGTGGAAAGCTACTTCTCCCGCCTGCGCCGCATGGTGGAAGGCCAGCACCACGGCGTTAGCCCGCAATACCTGCACCAGTACGCAAACCACGCCGCATGGCTGGAAGACAACCGCCGCACGGACAATGGCACGCTGGCGCATATCGTGGTTAGCAATGCGATGGGTTCGCCCGTGTCGCGCCAGTGGAAGGGCTACTGGCAGCGGGCGGCTTAAGTGCCCGATATATTAACCCTTTGACAGTCGAGCAAACACCAGAAATGTACTTACTAGTTCGTGCATATCCCCGCTCCTGTTTGCACAACATGCACAGCGAGTAGACCATCATGTCTGGACTAGCAGTGCTTGGGTGAATGTTGCTTCTGTATGCCTTTGTGTGAAAGGCAAAAGTCAGTGTCGGATGTGATTTGCACTTTAGATGAAAATTCGTGCATTCATCCACAGCAAACGCAGAGAATTTTCCAGATCAAGCAGATGGCCGCGAAGAAAATCACTATGGATGCCGCGTCAGTACTTAGTGATGACAGACGCGTTTTCATCGCATCGCAAGCTGGATTTTGGGCCAGGTATGACGTCTGCTGACGTTTCCCCAGTATTAATCTGGAAGCTGCGTGATGGCTTCTTTCTGGATGCTATAGGCATCACCAAGTTCCGCATTGTTAACTAGCAAAATCACTGCGCATAGAGTTTCGCTTCTAAGGTGGCAAGTTACCGCTAGCACTGGGCCACGAGAAGTTCCCCTGATGACGGTCACTCGCCACACCTTTTTCGCAGTAAATCGATCGATATGAGTTGACAGTTGGCCTCAAGCAGGTCATCCGCTTCTCGCATTGGCCCCTTTTCGACTGCAGAGCGAGTTGTATATTTATTGTAAAAACCCACACCACAGATCGACCAAGCGTCCGGACTGGTCTGAAGGTGGCCTCGGTCAAGCCGGATATTGAAATAAGCTAGGTGCCAAGCCGTCCTTAACTTTATACCGTAGCATTCGTCAACTTCCGAGATGTGTCACTACCGATCGCCAGCAGAGCGATCCGCGGGGGATTTACAAACCTGTTAGTTCGATGTTTTTAGAAAAAGCTTCCAAATCATCTCGTGGGAGACTTAGACAGCAAGCTGGATGTTGCGCGTCAAGGAAACATGAGAATCGCCCGACTTTAACTGGCCCTGCGGGGGCCAGCTTCCACTACCCCACCATCATTCACCACCAGCCCTCTATCCTTCATTCGGTGTAGCGCCTGATAGGCGTATTTGTACGCGCGCTCTGGTGACCCGTATCCGTCCAGTCGGTCCGCAATCTGTCGCCCTGTAAGCGGACCATCCCGCAGGGCCCCTAGGATCGCCCTGCGCGCCTCTCCGCGCTTGTATGAGCGGTTGACCTTGGTTGGCATAGGTAGCGCATCGGGTTCAACACCAAGCTGCCGCAGCAAGGCGTCCACGTGATCCAAGCCAGGTTCGCCATTCCTGACAATCCGGCAGCGCAGGAAGTGCAGTGCCGACACAAGGCTCTCGTCTTTCCAAGGGCGGTAGTAATATCTGGTCATGGGGATTCATTAGCAGATTCCAACGTGTTATACTTGGTGCGTTTGATACATAAGGCCGCAAATGTGATGAAGCAAAACGGTGGGTCCGCCTTTGCCGCCCTTCAGCTTGGGGATGAGGTGGTGCAGGCTTTGCTTGGCCTCTTTGGGGATCGGACGCAGACAAAGCGGGCAAATCGGGTCAGACATGAAACGCTTGATCCTTTCAGGGTGTACAGGCATGAGGGTGGCGCAACCGGGGCCACCGACAAGAGGGACGCCGCATGGAATTTGATCTGTCTGCACAGCCGCCGATCGTTCAGGACGCCGTCGGATATGCGTTGCAAGGTTGGGACTTTGCTAAGGAGTGGCTGCTGAGCCCCGCCGCGTGGTCGCAATTTGCACTGTTGGTCGTGGCGTATCTTTTGGCGGTTCTGATTGCGCGCAGGTTGCGGCGCGTCCTCAAACCGTTGCTGACACCGGACCCTGAATTGGATACGATAGTGGCCCGCGTGCGGCGCAACATGGTGGTCGTTTTGCCATTGCTGTTGCCCTTGCTGGCCTATGTGCTGACCGCGGCGGGCGAAGGCGTCGTGCGGTCGATTTTTGACAGCGGCGCGGTCATCGCCTTTGGCAAACGCGTATTCCTGTTTCTGGCCGTGCGAACACTGGTGCGCGAGATTATCCGCGACCCATTCCTGAAACTGCTGGGTCGCTACGTCTTGATCCCTGTGGCTGCACTTTATGCGCTGGCCTTGCTTGATCCTCTGGTGGTTTTGCTCAACGAAACGATGATCGGGATCGGCAATATCTCGTTTTCGATCATGGCGATCATCCGTGGGATAATTGCGGGATCCGTTTTGTTTTGGTTGGGTGGCTGGTCCAATCAGCAATCCGTGCAGTTCATCGAAAAACAAGAACAAATGCGCCCGTCGATCCGTCAACTGGCGGCCAAAACGATTGAGTTCTCCATATTTGCCATCGCGTTCTTGCTCCTGATGAACATCATGGGCATCAACCTCAGCGCACTTGCGGTGATTGGGGGCGCAATTGGTGTTGGTCTCGGGTTTGGGCTGCAAAAAATCGCGTCCAACTTTATTTCGGGTGTGATCTTGTTGCTCGAGGGGCAGGCCACCGTTGGGGATTATGTGGAATTGGACGGCGGCGAGTCTGGCAAGATCGTCAAGATGACGGCCCGCGCGGCGATCCTTGAGACGTTTGACGGGCGCTGGATCGTTGTCCCGAATGAGGATTTCATCACAACCCGCGTGGTCAACTATTCAGACAGCGGATCGGCCAATCGCTATGAGGCGCCGTTTTCAGTGGGGTATGACACCGATATCAACCTGGTGCCCGATATCATCGAAAAGGCAGTGGCCACGCATCCCGGCGTGTTGAATGAACCCTATCCGCCTGACTGTGAGTTACGCGGCTTTGGCGACAGTGGCATCGATTTTGCGGTCGAATTCTGGGTCAACGGGTTTGACGACGGTCCGAACAAATTCACTTCTGATGTGCTGTTTCTGATTTGGAACGCATTGAAAGAACATAACATCGAAATTCCTTATCCACAGCGCGTGGTCGAGATCAAAGGCACCTTGCCACAGTGACACATGTGGCAGTCATCGGGGCGGGTCCGGCAGGGTTGATGGCCGCAGAAACCATCTCGGGTGCCGGGCACGACGTCACCGTATTTGACGCCAAGCCATCCGTGGGACGCAAGTTCCTGATGGCGGGAAAATCTGGTCTGAACCTGACCAAGAACGAAGATCTGAACAGTTTTGCCATGCACTACCGCGACGCGGAAACGCCTCTGCGCCCGATGCTGGAGGCGTTTGGCCCTGCAGCAGTGCAAGACTGGGCGCGCGGTCTTGGGCAAGAGGTATTCGTCGGGTCGACGGGCCGCGTGTTTCCCAAAGCGATGAAGGCGTCGCCCCTGATGCGGGCATGGCTTGCGCGGCTTGAGGAGCGAGGGGTCGTTTTACGCACCAAGGTTCGCTGGCGTGGATGGGACGGCGCGCAGTTGGTTTTCGACGCCGCAACTGGCCGGGAAACGCTGGCGCCAGACGCGACGGTTTTGGCACTGGGCGGCGCGAGCTGGTCACGCTTGGGATCGGACGGGGCTTGGGCCAAGGTTTTGCTGGACCAAGGGGTGCGCATAACGGCATTTGAGCCGGCGAATTTTGGGCTGCAAGTTCGCTGGTCTGACCATATGCACAAGCATTTGGGGGCCGCCATCAAGGGCGTGCGGCTCGTTGCCGGAGACCTTACATCACAAGGCGAAATCGTGCTGTCTGCGCAAGGGCTGGAGGGTGGGGGTCTTTATGAGGTCAGCCGCGGAATCCGGTCCGGAGCACCGCTGATTGTTGATCTTTTGCCCAATTTGGATGTGGAAACCGCTGCGCAAAAGCTGTCGCGCCCGATCGGCAAGGCCAGCCTGTCCAACCACATCCGCAAAACGCTTCGGCTCGAAGGCGCAAAGCTGGCTCTGGCGCTGGAATGTGCGCATCCGTTGCCTCGCGAACCGTTAGCTCTGGCGCGCTGTCTCAAATCCCTTGTCATTCCGCATGAAGGACCGCGCCCAATGGACGAGGCAATTTCAACGGCCGGGGGTGTCCCGTTTTCCGAAATGACCAGCACCCTGATGTTGCGCGCAAAACCGGGTGTTTTTTGCGCCGGTGAAATGCTCGACTGGGAGGCGCCGACGGGTGGTTATTTGATCACAGCATGCCTCGCTACGGGGCGCTGGGCGGGACAGGGCGCGTTGGATTATCTCGCGCAGGCTTAACTGCCTTTTGCCGCCGCTGCCAAAAACGCAGGACGGTTGCGCAGTGCTTTGGCGTAGTTGAACAGTTTTTCATCTGTGCGTGGAAACTTGGCCCCCATGGCCCAGTTCAGACAATGACAGGCCAATAGATCCGGTACAGTTATGTCATCGCCCATCAGATAAGGCCCTTCCAGTCGTTCGGACAGTTTCGCGCAGGCACGCTCGAATTCAAACTTCAGGCTGTCGATCACTGCTGGAACGCGTTTGTCTTCGGGCAAAACGGCTGTGTGCTTGGCAGCAGACCACAAAATCGCGTCGAACTCGTCCACCAGCCAAAGCGTCATTGCGTCTTGCTGGGCGCGCGCGATGGTTCCGGCGGGCGCGGTCAAAGCGCCATGTTTGTCGGCCAAATAGGTCATAATGGCAACGGAATCCGTCAAAACGGCGTCACCATCCAATAGGGCCGGAATTTTACCGGAAGGGTTATAGGTTCTAGCCTCCGGAGATTGCGGGGCGGCCGAGATATGTGTGTAGGGTTGCCCCAGTTCTTCCAACATCCACATGACGCGGAATGCGCGGCTTCTCATGGCGCCAATCACTTTGTACATTTCTGATCCCTCCGGCAATTCATCCGCGTTGTTTCACGACACCGGGGGCGAGGCAACTGCTGACAGATACTGTCAGGGCCTTCGGTTAATCTGATCCTATCATTACAAAGGAGAATGCTATGTCGACCTCAGGAGGATGTTTGTGTGGGGCGGTCACCTATGAAATCACCAAGGACCTTAAGGAAACGGGGGCCTGCCATTGCGATATGTGCCGAAAATGGAGCGGCGGCGTGTATCTGGGCGTTGAAGTGCCCGCAGATGGTGTGCAGTTGCAGGGGCAGGACAATTTGGAGACGTATGTTTCCTCGCCTTGGGCAGAACGCTGCTTTTGCCGCACCTGTGGGAGCAGTTTGTTCTATCGGATCACCGCACCGGGGCCGTATCAGGGAACGTTCCACGTAGCACTTGGCTCGCTGGATGCGCCGAATGGCGTGGCGCTGACGGAAGAGGTCTTTATTGACCAAAAACCAGATGGATACAGCTTTGCCCAAAAGACCAAACAGATGACGGGTGCAGAGCTTATGGCACTGTTTGCGCCGCCTGAAGTCTAACGCGCGCCCAGCATCGCGAGGCGGATAAACGCGCGCTCGACCAGTGCCATGGCCGGAGCGTTTTGTCCCGCTGACCGCAGTTGCAGGTCCGTATCGGTCAGAACGGTCAAGGCTGTTTCCAACTTGGGCGCGCCCCAACGGCGGGCCTGAGCGAGCATGCGGTCACGATTAGGTCCGAAAATCGTTGGGCGTCCGGTTGTGTCGCATGCAGCCCGGTGCAGCGCGCGAAAATGGCGCATAGCGCCAATGCAGAGCGCGACCGGCGTGGCCCCTTGCGCGATCAGCTTTTGCATCACCTGGCCGATCTCATGGGCCTTGCCATCAGCCACGACCATCAGAACGTCATCCACATCTGCTTCTGTTGAAGTCGGCGCGCAGGCCGCAATATCCGCCAATGACAGCGGCGTATCGTCCCCGAGTTTATAGAGCACCAGCTTTTCAAGCGTCTGGCGGAAATCACCGGGATCAAGCGCCTGAGCCAGATCGTTCAGCGCGCCCATCACGTCACCGGACGGGGTTGGCATGCCGGCCGCACGCAAGCCGGCTTCGATTTCTTCGCGCGTCGGCGGGTTGTCAAAGATCGCGGCGGCATAGGCATCGCGGTGTGCCTCAAACGCTTTGCGCAGCTTTGAGGTGGGTTTCAGCGCCCCCGCCGTCACAATGATCTGGGCGTCACCCGGTTGCCAGTCCTGCATTGCTTGCAATATGGCCGGGGCGCTGTTTTCATTGGCGTCTTCCACAAAGGCCGCGCGCGGACCGGGGAAAAATCCGATGGCCTTCACGGCATCGGTCAGGATCGCGGGATCCTTGCGCAAATCACCCCCGGCAATACGCGACAGCCGCATTTCCTCTTCCGCGGCCGGACCAAGCAGCGCTGCCAAGACCTCTTGGCGCTTGAGGGCGACCCGCATGGCATCTGAGCCGTAAATCAGCAGGCCCAGCTTGGCCGTATCCGGTTTGGCGAAGTAGGCATTGGCATCGCGGGTCGACAGTTTCATGTGATCTCGGCAGACAGCAGCCGCGTGAGGATCTGATCGGCGAGGATCACCATCAAGCGTTGTTGCGCATCCCGTTCCGCAGACAGGGTCGCCACGGTGGTGCCGGTGGCCGAATACCCCGTAAAGCTGTCCACCGCGCCGGAGGTCACGACCTGACCGCTGTTCAGATCCGTGAGCACATAATCAGCTTCGCCCAAAAGGTTGAAGCGGGTAATGTTGCCTTGCCGGTTGACCGCCAATCCATCCTTTTCGGATCGCACCGTAAGGGCCAGAGCATAGCGGGGATCGGCTGTGCGACCCAAACGCTCTTCCAGCCGCCGGGTCACAAGGAAGGCGTCGCGCGAGTTGGGTTCCGACACCTCAACACGCCCTTGCAGTTTTGTGCCTGATCCACCCGTTCCATACACCGGTTGAAACCCGCAAGCGGCAAGCGCCAGTGGCATCAGCAATAAAGAGCGGCGTTTAAGCGACGACATTCACAATCCGTCCGGGGACAACGATGATTTTCTTGGGTGCTGCCCCATCAAGGGACCGCATCACAGCTTCGTCTGCCAGCGCGACCTTTTCAATCTCTTCTTTCGCCATATCCGCCGGCACCGTGATCTCCGAGCGCCGTTTGCCATTGACCTGAATGGGCAATGTGACGGTATCCGACACCAACATTGCCTCATCCGCTTTGGGCCAGACCGCCAGCGTAATCAGACCGGACTGCTCAAAACGCGCCCAGATGTCTTCTGACAAATGCGGCGTCATCGGGGACATCAGCTGCGCTAGTGTCAGGATCGCGGCGCGCTGCGCTGCCGCACCCGCCTTGGATTTCTGCAACGTGGCGGTAAAGGCATAGAGCTTTGCAATGGCTGCATTAAAGCCAAAGGTTTCAACACCCATGGTCACGTCATGGATCGTGCGGTGCATGGCGCGCAGCAGGTCATCATCGCCCGTGCCTTGGGCCTGTGGGTCCATCTTGGCGATGCGGTCGGCGATTGTCCAAACCCGGTTGAGGTGCTTGAACGCGGCCTCCGCCCCGCTGGCGGTCCACTCCACGTCACGCTCGGGCGGGCTGTCTGACAGAACAAACCAACGCGCCGTATCCGCCCCATAAGCCGAAATGATGTTGATCGGATCAACGACGTTCTTTTTGGATTTGGACATCTTGGCGGAGGGTACGACCTCTACCTCCGGTCCGTCAGCACCCAAGCGCGCACCTGATTCCGTCCAGTGGATATCTTCGGGCAAGTGATAGACCGGTCTACCCCTGTCGTCCCGGGTCAAGTAGATTTCATGCGTCACCATCCCTTGGGTAAAGAGCGCGTCAAAGGGTTCGATCGCGGATTTCGGCAGGTGCCCGGTGATATGCATGGCCCGCGCAAAGAACCGCGAATAAAGCAGGTGAAGGATCGCGTGCTCGATCCCGCCGATGTACTGATCGACGTTCATCCAGTAGTCAGCGTCTTCCATCACCGTCGGAGTGTCGGCATGCGGGGCCGTGAACCGCGCGAAATACCAAGAAGAGTCCACAAAGGTGTCCATCGTGTCGGTTTCACGCTTGGCCGCTTTGCCACAAGACGGGCAGGCGGTGTCACGCCAGGTCGGGTGACGGTCCAGCGGATTGCCGGGCACATCGAAGGTGACGTCGTAAGGCAATTCGACGGGCAGGTTTTCCTTGGCCTCAGGCACCACACCGCAGTCGCTGCAATGCACCACCGGGATAGGGCAACCCCAATAGCGTTGGCGGCTCAGCCCCCAATCGCGCAGGCGGTATTTCGTGACACCTTGGCCCACGCCGTTGGCTTCACAAAACGCTATTGCCGCATCGACGCCGTCATTGCCTGTTTGCCATGCCTCGCCTGCAAACCCGCGGTTGTAGTAAATTTTTTCGGTCTTGGCCGGAACATAGGCTTCGGTCAGCGTGTCGGGCGCGTCTTCGGACGGAAGATAGGTTGAAATGATGGGCAGCTCGTATTTCGTCGCAAATTCGAAATCGCGCTCATCATGCGCGGGGCAGCCGAAAATCGCGCCGGTTCCATAGTCCATCAAGATAAAGTTAGCGATGTAGACCGGCAGTTCCCATGCGGTGTCAAAGGGGTGCCGCACCCGGACGCCTGTATCGAACCCCAGCTTTTCGGCTGTCTCGATCGCTTCGGCGGTGGTGCCGCCTTTGCGGCATTCCGCGATAAAGGCGGCGACGTCCGGGTTGTCACGTTCCAACACTTTGGCCAAAGGGTGATCCGGTGAAATGCCCACAAAGGACGCGCCCATCAGCGTGTCGGGCCGTGTGGTATATACTTCGATCCGGTCATGACCTTCCGGCGCGTCGATGGTCGAAAAGGCAAACTGAAGCCCGCGCGACTCGCCGATCCAGTTTTCCTGCATCAGCCGCACCTTGGCGGGCCAGTTCTCCAGACCATCCAGCGCGTCTTTGAGTTCGCCCGCCATGTCTGAGATATTGAAGAACCACTGGGTCAACTCGCGGCGTTCCACATCCGCACCAGAACGCCAACCCTTGCCGTCGATCACTTGTTCATTGGCCAGAACGGTCATGTCGACCGGATCCCAGTTGACCATGGCGTTCTTGCGATAGACCAACCCTGCGTTGAGCATGTCGAGGAACAGCGCCTGTTGCTGACCATAGTATTCCGGGTCGCACGTGGCGAATTCGCGCGACCAGTCAATGGACAGCCCCAAGGGCTTCATTTGCGCGCGCATGTCTTTGATGTTGCCGTATGTCCAGTCCTTGGGGTGGCCGCCGATGGCCATTGCCGCATTTTCTGCCGGCATACCAAACGCGTCCCAGCCCATCGGGTGAAGCACGTTGTGCCCGGTCGCCAACTTGTAGCGCGCGATCACATCGCCCATCGTATAGTTGCGCACATGCCCCATGTGGATGCGTCCGGACGGATAAGGGAACATCTCGAGCACGTAGTATTTGGGTTTGTCTGCGGACCGTACGGCCTGAAAAACGGCATCCTTTTCCCAAACCGATTGCCAACGGGCTTCAATTTCTGCCGGTGTGTAACGCTCCATGTCAGCGTCCTTTTCAACGTGTAAGCAGGTCTCGCTCGGATGTGGCGATGGACCGGAAAGGGGTGAATTGTCTCGTCAAACCGAGATCAAAGACGATTGTCGGCGATCCGTAGCTGACGTGCGCGGCTCAGAATCGCATCTTCGATCGCACGTGCCGTTGCCGCACTGGCTGGTCCGCTGCGCGTTTGCAAGGATACGTTCAGCGACCGTGCATCCAAGGCAGGATCATCAATCAGAATCGTTGCGCGATACGCGCGCCCGCCGCCGGGGGGTGTCCCGTATCCTGTCAGAATCACGCCTGTAAACGGATCAACCGATTGAACGGGCAAGAAGTTGAGCACTTCCAAAGACGCGGCCCAAAGGTACTTGTTCACCAGAACCTTGGTTTCATTGTCCTGACTTCTGAAGATGTTCCAAATGGTGTTTTCAGTGTCGAGATTGTTGGGATTGGTGTTGGGGTCGGTATATTGCGCAGGACGTTCCGTTGCCGGGCTGCCAAGGTTTCGACCTGATCCGCACGCGGTCAGCGACACGACGGCCGCACCGCATACCAACAGTTTTACAATACTCAGACGCCCCATGACTGATATCCCTTGCCCGGTTTGCCCTCTGGTCTATCCAAGCCTCGCACTGCGGGCAAGGTCTATGTCGGCCGCAGAGGTCAACGCGCAGATATACGTTTGATAACAGGGGTGTCTTGTTTATTGGCACATCCCGTGAAATCGGGCGAAAACAGAGGTGTGGCAAAGCTGCACCATCCTTGACCAGTTTGTGGCGGCTCTGCGCGCTTTTCTTGCCAAGATTACCCGAAAGAGCGAAACACCCGTCATACCCTTTCCGGATTCCCCGGTTTGGGCATGTGAATTTAAACCGAGGGAAAACTCATGAAAAAAGTTCTCTTCGCTACAACAGCCCTGGTCGCGACCGCTGGCGTTGCAGCAGCAGACGTCACATTCGGCGGCTACGGCCGTTTCGGCGTCATCTACAATGACACAGCAGCTGGTGACTCCACAGACGTCACAAGCCGTTTCCGTCTGCAAATCGACGCAACAGCAGAATCTGACGCAGGCGTCACATTCGGTGCACGCGTTCGCATCCAGCAGAACAACTCTGACGTTGGCGCACACGGCGGCGGCATGGGCCCAACAGCTGGTCCAGCAGGCACAGGCATCAACGGTGTTCGCTTCTTCGCGCGCTCCGGCGGTCTGGAAGTCGGCGTTGGTAACATCTTCGGCGCACTGGAATTCATGCCAGGTCAGTACCCAATCGACCTCGGTCTGACAGGTCTGGGCTACGACTACACAGCCTATGCATTCAACGCTGACGCATACTCCTCCGGCGCCAACGGTGCTGCAGGCCAGAACGGTGTTGAAGTTCTGTACTCCATGGGCGACTTCTCGTTCCACATCTCCGCTTCCGACACCAATGACCGCGTTGCAGCTTACGGTGCATACACGTTCTCCGGTTGGACAGTGGCTCTTGGTGCACAAGACTCCAGCGCCGCAGGCGACACCGAGTGGACAATCACAGCTGGTGGTACTTTGGGTATCGCAGACGTGACAGTTGCTTATGCTGACAACGGCACAAACGGCGACCGTACAGTCATCGCGGCACGCTTCGACGTTGGCGCAGCAACAAACGTAGAAGTCTACGTTGCTGACGACTCGATCCTGCCCGACACAGGCTACGGTATCGACTTCAACCACGACATGGGCGGCGGTACATCGCTGCGCGGTGGTATCGCGTCCCGCCTGAACGGCGACACACGCGCTGACCTGGGTGTTCGCTTCAACTTCTAAGTTGATCTGAATACCTAAAAGATTTGGGGCGGTCCTTTGGGTCCGCCCCTTTTCTTTTGTGCAACACTGTTATCTTGTGCCTTTCAAAGAAGTGAGGGCAGAAAATGGGTTTGCAAAGCATTCTGGACCGGATCAACGCAGCCGAAGACGCAGCGGGCCGTGCACATGGCTCGGTGAAATTGATTGCCGTCTCCAAAGTGCAACCCAACGAGCGGGTGCACGCTGTGCTGGAGCAAGGCCACAGATGCTTTGGCGAAAACCGGGTGCAAGAGGCGGCGAGCAAGTGGCCCGATTTCCGCGAAAACTTCGACGACATCGACCTGCATCTGATCGGCCCTTTGCAGACCAACAAGGCGCGTCAGGCGTTCGAACTGTTTCAATCCATCCATTCACTGGACCGCCCAAAGCTCGCCAAGACCTTTGCGCGGCTGGCACAGGAAACGGGCGGTTGTCCGTCGCTCTTTGTGCAGGTCAACACCGGTGAAGAAGACCAAAAAGCCGGGGTTCTGCCGCAAGACGCTGATGCTTTTATCGCAGAGTGCCGTGCAATGGACCTGCCGGTGAGCGGTCTGATGTGCATCCCGCCCGTAGATGAAGAGCCCGCGCTGCATTTTGCGCTGCTGGGCAAGATCGCTGCCCGCAACGGAATGGATGGGCTGAGCATGGGGATGAGTGGCGATTTCGAACGCGCCATCGCTTTGGGAGCGACTCATGTCAGAGTTGGATCGGCCATATTTGGCGAACGGACATCGTCGGGTTGAACGTCCTGACGCGCAGGTGCCCTATGGCACAATCAAACGTGTTTTCAATGTGATACGCGGCGCGATTTTATGCAGGTGTTCCCGTTTTAGCGCGATGCAGCCTTCCGTGGGAAACCCCGGCCTGCGCCATTGATGCACGAATATGGCGGAACCCCGGCCCTTGACGGCGTAGGGCCAATTCCAATCCGTCAAAAGGATCAAATCATAAAGCGGATCGGCACGGCGGAGGGTTTCGTGGCTGTGGGCATAGGGGGCTCTGACCATCATATTGTAATCTTCGTGGCCTGGATCATCGGACCAAAGATCCCCCGGTCGGATGGGAACCGCCCAATTGGCTGGGCGGGCGATGCGATCAGGCCGATACAGCATCCCAACCAAGCGGTGAATCCCGCGCGGGGTCGCGCCGTCGCCTTCGCGTTTGCGATGTGAACGCCCGCCACGCCCCAAAGTGCAGGGATATGTGACCCCTTGAAACCGTAACCCAAGAGGCGTCAGCACCATATCATTCGGTGTCACAGCAAATGTCCGGACTTAGCGGCCTTGGTCGCCAGATACGCCGTGTTATGACGGTTTTCTCCGACTTTCAGAGGGACACGCTCCGCCACGCTGATGCCGCTCGCGACCATCATATCGACCTTCTTGGGATTGTTGGTCATCAGCCGAACTGAGGAAAAACCAAGTGATTTCAGGATGTCGGACCCTATCCGGAAATCCCGCTCATCATCTTCGAAGCCCAGCCTGTGGTTGGCCTCGACCGTGTCGAACCCCTGATCCTGGAGCGAATACGCGCGCATCTTGTTGGTCAATCCAATGCCGCGCCCCTCCTGGTTCAGGTAGAGCAATACGCCCGCACCCTCTTGCCCCATTTGGGCCAAAGCGGCGCGCAGTTGTGGCCCACAGTCGCATTTGAGTGACCCCAACAGATCGCCGGTGAAGCACGCGGAATGGAGCCGGGTCAAAACGGGGGCTGCGCGGTCCGGGCGTCCGATCTCAATCGCGTAGTGCTCTTCGCCGCCGTCCTCCGGCCGGAACACATGCAGTCGGCCGGCCTCGGAGACCTCCATGGGCAGTCGCGCACTTATTACGGCATTAAGCGGATGCGGTCCGCCCAGATGTTCCAACGCCTGTTGCAGTGGCAGCGTCGTCAACCGATGCTTGTCCGCAAAGGCTTCGGGATTTTCCAGATCTGAGATCAACGCCGCCGGCAGCAATCTGGCCGATTTCAAAGGCTGAGTGCTGCGCCATGCGGGGTTGCGTCGCCGCCGCGAGCACATGTGAGCGGGCCTTTCATCGGCGCGCGCAAGTCATCCGCAGGGTCAGCAACCGATTGGATCCAGTTCAGCGTTGCGTCTGATGGCGGGACCACGCGGGCCAGAGTGCCGTCATAAGCGCGCGCTTTGAGGGTCTCGGCGCGCCGCGCAGTGATTGCCAAGACGGTTTCAGAACCCAGTGAAAGGGCATCGGCCATACGCTCCGCATCCAGCGTCTCCGCGGCCAAGACCAAAACAGGTCTTGCCCCCAATAACACGACCGGAACACCCATGCGCAGGTCAGCCCGTGCCCGCGCCAATCGTTCTGTTATGTCAGGCGCGAAGCTCATTCTGTTACAATGCCTTTGATTTGCAGCCCTGATCTAGGCGATTTTCGTCCGATTTGAAACATTTACCCCGGTCTTCAACACGAGCCCGTGAAATAGCTGCGCTTCGTCCTTGCCGGATCACCTTTTTGTGCACATCTCATAGCGCAACGTAAGGGAGAAAGCGCGTGGCACAACTGAAGAAAATTCTGCTTGTCGATGACGATGAGGATTTGCGCGAAGCGTTGAGCGAGCAGCTGATCATGACCGAAGACTTTGATGTCTACGAGGCGGGCAACGGAGCCGATGCAATGGTGCGGGCCAAAGAGGCACTTTATGATCTGGTGATTTTGGACGTAGGCTTGCCCGATACGGACGGCCGCGAATTGTGCAGGTTGATGCGCAAGCAGGGCGTCAAGAGCCCGATTTTGATGCTGACAGGTCACGACAGCGACGCCGACACCATTCTTGGGCTGGATGCCGGTGCGAACGACTATGTCTCGAAACCGTTCAAATTCCCTGTGCTTTTGGCCCGCATCCGAGCCCAACTGCGCCAGCACGAGCAATCAGAAGACGCGGTCTTTCAGTTGGGTCACTACACCTTCAAGCCTTCGATGAAGATGTTGATCACCGAAGACGACAAAAAGGTGCGGCTGACGGAAAAGGAAACGAATATCCTGAAGTTCCTCTATCGCTCCACCGAAGGGGTTGTGCCGCGTGATGTGCTTTTGCACGAGGTCTGGGGGTACAATGCCGGGGTCACGACCCACACGCTTGAGACACACATCTACCGTCTTCGTCAAAAAATAGAACCAGATCCGTCCAATGCGCGCCTTCTTGTGACCGAATCAGGTGGTTATAGATTGATGGCATAGGGTGATTTGACCAATTGATCTGCGTCAATGAACTATTAACCATATTAAGGTTAATCTATGTCCAGAATCCCGCGCATGTCCGGGTTATGACATGCACCTCCCTGTTGGACTTGGCCGGGCTAAATGCCCGGCCCTTTTTTTGTGCGTTGGCTGAATGCCAATAGTGATGTGCTCTGTGTTACTTTGAACAGGCCACTCCAAACTGAACGAAATCCATATGCACGGTTTGCGACGTGGCGTTCGGGCTTTCGGCTACGACGCGAGACCTGCATATTGGGCCGCAAATCATGTGGGGGATATCATGAAAAAAGTCATCTACGAGGCGTTTGGAAACCCGGTCGACGTTCTAAAAGTAGTGGAAGAACCACCTCAGCCTTTGGAGCCTGATCACGCGCGTGTGTCGATCCTGCGTGCGCCAATCAACCCGTCTGACTTGATTCAAGTGTCGGGCAACTACGGTGTCCGTCCACCTTTGCCAGCAGTGGCAGGCAACGAAGGCATCGGCCGCGTCAGCGAAGTATCGGGAAATGGTATTCAGGTCGGACAGCTTGTGTTGGTGCCAGCCGGGTGCGGCACTTGGGCCAGTGAAATCGTGTGCCACCACAAGCAACTGGTACCCTTGCCGGAAGGCGATCTTGACCAGTTGAGCATGTTGATGGTCAACCCGGCCACTGCACAACTCCTACTGACTGATTTCGTGGATCTTAAGCCGGGTGACTGGGTGATCCAATCCGCCGCAAACTCTGCCGTCGGAGGGTATCTGGTGCAACTGGCCAAGGCCGCAGGTATCCATGTGGTCAATGTTGTGCGGCGTGAGAGCGCCATCGCCGGTTTGAAAGACTTGGGTGCCGAGATTGTACTGGTTGACGGCCCTGATCTTGCCCGCGAAGTAAAGGCTGCAACCGGCGCGAAAATGAAACTCGCGGTGGATGCGGTCGCGGGCGATACCTTTGGACGACTGGGAGAAACGCTGGAAACTGGCGGCACATTGGTAAATTATGGCGGTATGTCGAACGAACCCTGTCGGATCGATGCGGGATCCATGATTTTCCGCGATATCCATGTGCGCGGGTTTTGGCTGGTGCATTGGTTTGAACGGGCCAGCCGCGAAGAGCGAATGGGTCTTTACGGGATGCTCACCAAGGCTGTTGCTAGCGGTACGCTATATGCGCCTGTCGACAAGCACTTCACATTGGACGAAATTGCGGATGCGGCGAAGTATTCGTGGGTGGGTCAACGCAACGGCAAGGTTCTTTTGGCGCCCAACGGGATTTGACCCGAATGGGCATGGATGCCGTCAGCGTGACGCGATAGTGTGTCGCCAAACGCACCTGGAGACGCCACATGAGTTTTTCCCTCGCCACCTGGAACATCAATTCCGTTCGTCTGCGCGAGCCCATTGTTCTCAAGCTGCTGCGCGAAGAAGGCCCAGATGTGCTGTGCCTGCAAGAGTGCAAAAGCCCGGTCGAAAAGATGCCCCTCGAAGCGTTTGCGGAGGCCGGGTATCGGCACGTGGTCGCACGCGGTCAAAAAGGATACAACGGCGTCGCGATCCTGTCGAAAATACCGCTGGAAGACGCGGGCGATATGGATTTTGCCAATCTGGGCCATGCGCGCCACGTTGCGGCACGGCTGGAAAACGGTGTGACCGTGCACAATTTCTACGTGCCAGCGGGTGGCGATGTACCTGATCGTGCGATCAATGAAAAATTCGGCCAAAAATTAGATTACCTGACCGAAATGCGGGATTGGTTCAAAGACAATCGCCCGGAAAAGGCGATCCTTGTCGGTGATTTGAACATTGCGCCACGCGAAGATGATGTGTGGGATCACAAAAAGCTACTGAAAATCGTGAGCCACACGCCTGTTGAGGTGGAACATCTGGCCGATGCGCAAGAGTCGGGTGGCTTTGTTGACGTGACGCGCAAAGATATTCCTGAAGGGCTACTTTACAGCTGGTGGTCCTACAGGGCCAAAGACTGGGACGCTGCTGACAAAGGGCGCAGGCTTGATCACGTCTGGGCAACCGGTGACATTGCCAACGCAGGCCACTCCAGCCGGGTGTTGCGCCATGTGCGCGGTTGGGAAAAACCAAGCGACCATGCACCGGTGTTCGCAACATTTGACCTTTGAAACACACGTCGCACTGCACATATAGAGTGAAATGCGAATGCGAGGATCTGAAAGATGATGGATTTAAACTTGAGCGCCGCACCTGCGGCTGATGACCTGATCAAGGACGTCTCCGAAGCGACTTTCATGGCGGATGTCATTGAAGCGTCGCAGACACGTCCTGTGATCGTGGATTTCTGGGCGCCCTGGTGCGGCCCATGCAAAACACTTGGACCGCTTTTGGAAGATGCGGTGCGCGCAGCCAAGGGCGCGGTCACAATGGCCAAGGTCAACGTCGACGAGGCACAGATGATCGCGGGGCAACTGCAAATCCAGTCGATCCCGACGGTTTATGCCTTTCACAAAGGCCAACCTATCGACGGTTTTCAAGGTGCCGTCCCCGGATCAGAGATCAAGGCGTTTGTTGATCGGGTCGTCAAAGCGGCAGGCGGTGAAGCGCCCGGCGACGCGCTCGCCGAAGCGGTGAATGCCGCTGAAGACATGCTGGCGGAAGGGGCGGTCGCGGATGCAGCGCAGACTTTCGCCGCCATTCTGGGCGAGGATGACAAGAACGCAGCTGCTTACGGGGGACTGGTCCGCGCGCATATTATGCTGGGAGAGTTGGATCAGGCCGAAGCCATTTTGAATGGCGCACCGGCAGAGATTTCGACTGCACCAGAGCTGGAAGCGGCGGCTGCGCAACTGGAATTGGCCCGTCAGGCGGAAGGTGCGGGCCCAGTGGATGATCTCAAAGCAGCGGTTGAGGCCTCTCCTGATGATCATCAGGCGCGTTTCGATCTGGCACTGGCGTTGCATGCCAACGACGACGTTGAAGGCGCTGTCGATCAACTTTTAGAGCTGTTCAGCCGTGATCGTGAATGGAACGAGGGCGCCGCCAAGACGCAGCTTTTCACCATTTTCGAGGCGCTCAAGCCCAATGATCCGGTGATGTTGAATGGTCGTCGCCGCCTCAGTTCAATGATATTTGCCTGATGCCGCAAGCGGGCTAGTTCATGCTCATGATTAAAGCGACAGAGCTGCCTGACACTATCCCGATTTTTCCTTTGCCGGGCGCGCTGCTTTTGCCGCGTTCCCGCTTGCCGTTGCACATCTTCGAGCCGCGCTACTTGCAGATGATCGAAGACGCGATGAAAACTTCGGGCAGGTTGATAGGGATGGTGCAACCCAATGAAGTGCCGGGTCGAAATGGAAACGGACTGCACCGCATCGGCTGTGCCGGACGCATCATGCAGTTTTCCGAAACCGAAGATGGGCGTTACCTGATCACGCTCGGTGGGGCATCACGGTTCAGAGTTGTGCAAGAGGTTCAGGGATTTACCCCCTATCGCCGGTGCGACGTGGCGTGGGACGGTTTTGACCGAGACCTTGGTCCCGAGGAAAAAGACACCGGGTTTCAACGTGACGGATTTCTTGATTTGTTGGAGCGGTATTTCGATGCGCGCGAATTGTCGGCGGATTGGGATACGCTCAAGGAAGCCGATGATGAGCTGTTGGTGAATTCATTGTCGATGATGTTGGATTTCGACAACGAGGATAAGCAGGCGCTGTTGGAAGCACCATCGTTGAGCACGCGGCGTGAAACACTTGTCACGCTGATGGAATACCGACTGCGCGGCGGCAACGAAAGCGAGATGATCCAATGAGCGGCGATGCTGTCGATCTGGATCGGCGCGTGTTGGAAGCGCTGGTCTGCCCGCGAACGCAAACGACACTGTCTTATGATGCAGACCGTCAGGAGCTGGTGTCCAAGTCCGCCAATCTGGCCTACCCGATCCGCAACGGCATTCCAGTGATGTTGGTCGACGAGGCGCGCGTGCTGGACTAAAGCGCACGCCCACTCAGAAGGCGCGGCAGATCTCCGGTCAAACCGGCAGCCTCACGGATGAAGCTGCGACGCAGGCCAGGCATGCTGCCGACAAGGCCCATCCCAATCTCCCGGATAGATCGAAGCACTGGGTTATCGTTAGAAAACAGTCTGTTGAATGTATCAGTGGCCAATGCCAGTGATGCGTTGTCGAACCGTCGCCATTGTTGATACCGGTCCAAAACAGCAGGGGTTCCGATGTCTTCACCGCGCCGTGCGGCATCCGCGAAAACCTCGGCCAAAGCGGCCACGTCACGCAGTCCTGCGTTCAAACCCTGCCCGGCAATGGGGTGGATGCCATGGGCCGCATCCCCAACCAACGCTATACGATCCGCCACCAATGCATTGGCCAGCGATAGTGACAACGGATAGGTATAGCGCGCGCCAGCCAGCTTGATTTCACCGAGAAAGCTACCAAACCTTGGGCGCAGAACCGTCAGGTAGTCTTCATCGGACAAGGCGTTGATCCGCTCCGCTGCCTGTCGTGTTTCGCTCCACACGATAGAAGACCGATTGCCGGACAGCGGCAAAATTGCCAGCGGGCCGGGCGGCATGAAAAATTGATGCGCAACCCCGTTGTGAGGCCGCTCATGCTCGATTGCGCAAACCAACGCGGTCTGGCCGTATTCCCATCCCGTGCGCGTAATTCCTGCGCGCGCTGCGGTTCCTGACCCCCGGCCGTCACAGCCAACCAGCACCCGCGCGCGCAGCGTCGCATCATTGTCCAGCGTGACAGTCACCCCGGTGGTATCTTGGGATTGAGCGACGACCGTTCTGCCATTGACCTGTTGGATCAGTTTTTCCGAAGCGATGGCACGCAACAGCGCCGGGCGCAGGTGTCTGTCCTCGACCATAAAGCCCATCGGGCCTTCTTCGATTTCAGCGTGATCAAAGTGCATGAAAAAGGGTGACGGCCCATCGCCAACGCGCCCATCTGTGACTTTAATATCCAGCATGGGTTGCGCGTCATCGCAAACCACATCCCAAACGCCAATCGCTTGGAGCAGCCGCGTTGACGTCAGGGCCATCGCATAGGATCGCCCATCAAATCCGGTTTTCTGACGCGCCTTAAGTGGAAGCGCATCGATGACGATCACTGAAAACCCAGCCTGTGCACAGGCGAGTGCAAGGACCGGACCATTCAGCCCGCCTCCGACAATCACAATATCTGCATCAAAACTCATACGGCTAACTAGGCCGTCTAACGGGGGATTGTCCATGCGCGCTTGCGTCGCTACCGTTCGCAGCAGCTACGAAGGGGATGGGTATGCAGGATTGGTTGTGGATGTCGGCAGCGGAACTGGGCCGCCGTATCGGGCGCGGTGAAATCGACCCGGTTGCATTGACGCAAACCTATCTTGACGAGATCGATGCGCACCCTTTGCGTGACAGGATTTACGCGCGTGTGACACATGCCCGTGCGCGGTCAGAAGCGCAAGCCGCAGCGGCACGGGCAAAGGCAGGACAAAGGCTGTCCGCGCTGGATGGTGTTCCGATCAGTTGGAAGGATCTGTTTGACAGCGCCGGTGTTGCCACGGAAGCCGGTTCCAAGTTGCTGAAAGGCCGGGTGCCGGATCAAGATGCGGCGGTTCTAGCCAATGCGACCGCCATGGGGCTGGTGTGTTTGGGCAAAACGCACATGAGCGAATTGGCGTTCTCTGGCCTTGGCCACAACCCCAGCACAGCGACCCCGCCCTGCGTCAACGACGAGGATGCCGTTCCCGGAGGCTCGTCTTCTGGCGCCGCAGCTTCCGTGGCATTTGGTTTGGCCGCGGCGGCAATCGGTTCGGATACAGGCGGATCGGTGCGTATCCCAGCCGCTTGGAATGACCTTGTGGGCTTGAAAACCACCGCCGGCCGGATCAGCCTTGAAGGCGTCGTGCCGCTGGCATTGAAGTTCGACACCATTGGTCCACTGTGCCGCACAACCGAAGACGCAGCGTTGTTGCTGTCTGTGCTGGAAGGCGGCACGCCCGCCGATCTTGCAGGCGTGTCGCTGCGCGGGAAACGGTTTGCGGTTCTGGAAAACGTGGCCAAGGACGATATTCGCGACGCACCTCTGGAGGCGTTTCAAGATGCCGTTGTGCGGCTGCACGCTGCGGGTGCCCGTATCGACCGTATCGAGATTCCAGCACTTGATCACGCGATGACGCTCTCGGGGTGTCTTTACACGGCCGAAGCATACGGTCTGTGGCGCGATGTGATCGAGGCCAACCCAGATGCAATGTATAGTGAAATTCTGGAGCGGTTTCGACTGGGGCGCAGTCATTCCGGGCCAGACTATGTTGCGGCGTGGGCTGCGTTGGAAAGCGCGCGCATGGCCTATGATGCGGCGGTTGCAGGCTATGATGCGGTGTTGCTGGCAACTGCACCGATCATGCCGCCTAGCCTGAGCCGGTTGAACGATGATCATGAGTATTACGTGACCGAAAACCTGCTTGCACTGCGCAACACGCGGATTGCGAACCTGATGGGGCTGAGCGCGCTTACGCTTCCCACAGGCACGCCAAGCTGCGGCTTGATGCTAATGGGCGCGCCCAATATGGAAGAGCCGCTCTTGCGCGTTGGCGCGGCGGTGGAAGCGGCGTTGGCCTAAAAGCCACAAGTGGCGACAATCCGATCCGTTTTTGTGGACGCAGGGCAGTGGCTTAGGTAGTTTAAGCCAAACGGGACGCGAATGATCCCGACCTGAGGCAGTTTTGATGGTGTTTCCAGAGCGGTTTTCGAACCTTCCTGCTCATGCATGGCCGCGTTTGCGCGCTCTTTTGGACGTTCACGAAGGTGGCGGCCCGACCATCCATATGACAATTGGTGAGCCGAAACATGCCTTCCCAGCTTGGGTCATGGATGTGATCGCGCAAAATGCAGCTGGGTTTAACAGCTATCCGCCCAACGATGGCGCGCCGGAATTGCGCAGCGCAATCGCCGGGTTCGTGGAGCGCAGATATGGCGTGGCGCTTGACCCTGACAATCAGGTCATGACGCTGAACGGTACGCGCGAAGGGCTGTACAATGCCGTGATGGCGCTGTGCCCAGAGACCAAGAACGGCGCACGCCCCGCCATTTTGACCCCTAATCCGTTCTATCAGGTCTATATGATCGCGGCGCTGTCAGTGGGCGCTGATCCGATCATGGTACCCGCGACCAAAGAAACGGGGCACTTGCCGGACTACGCCAGCCTTCCGGAGGACGTCCTGAACCGCACGACAGCGGCCTATGTCTGTTCGCCCGCCAACCCGCAGGGTGCCGTGGCCGATCATCAGTATTGGGCTGATTTGCTCGCGTTGGCGGAGCGGTATGATTTCAAGATATTTGCGGATGAATGCTATTCCGAGATTTACCGCGACACCCCTCCAGTGGGTGCGCTGCAAGTCGCTCAGGACACCGGCGCAGATCCAGACCGCGTGGTTATTTTTCATTCGCTGAGCAAGCGCTCGAACTTGCCGGGGCTTCGGTCGGGCTTTGTCGCATCAGGTGCAGGCGCCATCCGCGAGATGCAACAGTTGCGCAACTTCGCGGGTGCTCCGCTGCCCTTGCCACTGCAACTCGCGGCCGCTGCGGTGTGGAATGATGAAACGCACGTGATCGAAAACCGACGTCTTTACGTCGAAAAATATGAAATTGCGGACCGTATCCTGGGCAATGTCCCCGGGTACGAAAGCCCGGAGGCCGGTTTTTTCCTTTGGCTTCCGGTGGAGAATGACGAAGCCGCCGCCAGCAAACTATGGCAAGAGACGGGCGTGCGGGTTCTGCCGGGTGGGTACCTGGCACAAGATGTGGGTGGGGTTAACCCCGGTACGGGATATATTAGGGCCGCTATGGTGGCCCCAAAAGCGGAAACGCAACGCGGTATCGAATTGATCCGTGATTGCCTTTATCCGCAATAAAAAAAGGGATTAGAGCATGGCCTATCAGACACGTGGACGCGATCCATTGCTGGACAGCAACATGGCTCAGGCCATCGAAAAACGCGGCAAGGAACTCTTGGGGTTAGCCCTGATTGTTCTGGGTTTGATGGCCTGCGCGATGACCGTCTCCTACACGCCCGACGATCCCAATTGGATGGTGTCTACCGATGCGCCTGTCCAAAACTGGATGGGGCGTATGGGCGCATTTCTGGCCGCACCACTATTTATGATCATTGGCTTTGGAACATGGGGTATTGGTGTCGTTTTGCTGGCTTGGGGCGCGCGCTTTACGCTGCATCTGGGTGCAGAACGTGCGATTGGCCGGTTGATTTTCGCGCCTATCGCGATTGCCCTATGCTCAATTTATGGCGCGACACTTACGCCGGGCGTGTTGTGGGAACAAACCCACGATTTCGGGCTTGGGGGTCTCTTTGGAGACACGGTTGTTGGTGCGCTTCTGACGCTATTGCCCATAGGATCCACGTTTACCGTCAAGCTGATGTCACTTTTGATGGCGCTTGGCATTCTGGCGTTCGGCGCTTTCGTTCTGGGTTTTACCCGTGCGGAACTCACACGGATTGGCCGGTTTTTGCTGCTGGGTCTCATTATGACCTATGCAGCGATCATGACCGTTCTGGGACGAGGTGCCAGCGGTGCAATGCAGGCTGCACAGCGTCTGCAAGAGCGTCGTGCGGAGAAGCGCACAGCCGCCTCTGACATGCAGCATCAAGACCCGGTTATGTTCCAAGAACCGCCTTTGGCCACGGCGGTGGCGCCCGAGATTCCGGATTTCCTGACGGCGACACCTCCGCAAAAGCCGGGTTTGCTTTCGCGCATGCCCGCACTGATCAAACGCCCCGATGTCATGCCGGAACCTGAGCTCGTGGAATACGAGGCGCATGCGGATGTGCAGGACGCTCCGGGCGAAGATCGCATCAAAGCCAAGATCGCTGATGTGATCAAGTCCCGCGCCCGTACCGAGCCTGTGGTCGAGGCACAGCCTGCACCCTTGACGCGTGGCATGGGCCGCGGTCCTGACCCATTGCTGCTGAACCCGACTGGGGCCCGTTCAGAGCCGCCCTTGACGGCGCGCACAGCGGTGCCAATGGCTCCGGCAGAAGACGACGACGTGCTGTTGCCTTTGCCCGAAGCCACAGAGATGCCAACGGTCCCGATGGCGGAACCGCGCAAAGTCGTGCAGCAACCACAGCGCAAAACCGTGCAACCGTCGCGGCGGGCGCAAGCCGAAGCGCAGCCCGCTTTGTCATTCGATGACGCGCGTCCGGCTTTCGAATTGCCGCCCTTGAACCTGCTTGAAAACCCCGTCGAAGTGCCGCGTCTGCATCTGAGTGATGAGGCGTTGGAGGAAAATGCGCGGATGCTGGAAAGCGTTTTGGATGACTACGGCGTCAAAGGAGAGATCGTCGCAGTGCGCCCCGGACCCGTGGTGACGATGTACGAGCTTGAGCCCGCGCCGGGTCTCAAGGCATCGCGGGTGATCGGATTGGCGGATGATATCGCCCGATCAATGGCTGCCCTGTCCGCGCGCGTTTCTACGGTGCCCGGGCGTTCGGTCATCGGAATCGAGTTGCCGAACGAAACCCGCGAAAAGGTCGTGCTGCGCGAAATTCTGTCAGCCCGTGATTTCGGTGACAGCAACCAACGTCTTCCGCTTGCATTGGGCAAAGACATCGGCGGTGATCCTGTGGTCGCAAACCTTGCCAAGATGCCCCACCTTTTAATCGCGGGTACGACGGGGTCGGGCAAGTCGGTGGCTATCAACACGATGATCTTGTCGCTGCTTTACAAGCTGACGCCCGAAGAATGCCGGATGATCATGATTGACCCCAAGATGCTCGAACTCAGCGTCTATGATGGCATTCCGCACCTGTTGTCGCCCGTTGTGACGGATCCCAAGAAAGCCGTGGTCGCTTTGAAATGGACCGTTGGCGAGATGGAAGAACGCTACAAGAAAATGTCGAAGATGGGCGTGCGTAACATCGAGGGATACAATGGCCGCGTCCGCGAAGCACTGGCCAAAGGCGAGATGTTCAGCCGCACCGTACAAACCGGGTTCGACGATGAAACCGGTGATCCGATTTTCGAGACTGAAGAATTCCAGCCCGTTGCCTTGCCCTATATCGTTGTGATCGTTGATGAAATGGCGGATCTGATGATGGTGGCTGGCAAGGAAATCGAAGCCTGTATTCAGCGTCTGGCGCAGATGGCGCGGGCATCGGGTATCCACTTGATCATGGCCACACAACGCCCCTCGGTTGATGTGATCACCGGCACGATCAAGGCCAACTTCCCGACACGAATCTCGTTCCAGGTTACTTCGAAAATCGACAGCCGCACGATCTTGGGAGAGATGGGAGCCGAACAACTGCTTGGCATGGGCGACATGCTTTACATGGCGGGTGGCGCGAAAATTACCCGCTGCCACGGCCCGTTCGTGAGCGATGAGGAAGTCGAGGAAATCGTCAACCACCTCAAAGCCTACGGTGAGCCGGACTATGTCAGCGGTGTTGTCGAAGGACCGGCAGATGACAAGGAAAACGACATAGATCTGGTGCTGGGTCTTGGTGGGAACACCGACGGCGAAGATGCGCTTTATGACACTGCCGTTCAAATCGTGATCAAGGATCGCAAATGCTCAACCAGCTACATTCAGCGTAAGCTGGCGATTGGGTACAACAAGGCTGCACGTCTGGTTGAACAGATGGAAGAGCAAGGCCTCGTGTCCCCCGCCAACCATGTGGGTAAGCGCGAAATTCTGGTTCCGGAGCAATAAGCGGCACCCTGCCGTTTTGCCGACTTCACAATTAATTCGGGCGCGTGATATCGAATATCCGCGCCCGTTCTCCTATGTTGAACTGACACCCAAATGGGAGGCCGCCTTGGGACGCACAATCACATCGACGATCGCCGGATTGATCACCTTGACGCTCACCATGCCTGCATCGGCAGAAAAGTTGGAGTTGTCGGAGATTTCACAGTATTTCAACGGGCTCAGCACGGCAGAAGGCGGCTTTCGGCAATTCAACGAAGACGGCAGCGTCAGCACCGGGCAAATCTATATCAAGCGGCCCGGGCGGATGCGGTTCGAATATGACCCGCCTGAATCGGCTGTGGTGGTGGCCGGGAGCAGCACAGTTGTCATCTATGACACCAAGTCCAACCAGCCTGCGGAAACCTACCCGCTCAAGCGCACGCCTCTGAACCTGATATTGGCAAGAAACGTCAATCTGGACCGGGCCAAAATGGTGGTCGGCCACAGCTTTGATGGCACTCACACACAAGTCACCGCGCAAGATCCGGAGAACCCGGAGTATGGCAGTATTCAGATGACCTTCACCTCAGATCCTGTCGCCCTGCGGGGTTGGACCGTGAATGACGCAAACGGCGGGCGCACGCAGGTTGTCCTTGAGGATTTGTCCCAAGGCAATGCGCTGCCCAACACGCTGTTCGACGTCAGCAAATCAAACCCAAGCAGCAACCGCTAGCCGCGCACACTACAACTTGCCAACTGCGCTTGATACATGTCAGCGCGGGCATCCACCTGTGATGCAACCCGCAAAAGCCAGCTTTTTCTGTTGTAAGACCCGCGGTTATACCCTGTGTGGCCCTCGTGATAAGCGAGGTATTGGTTGCGCGCATCCGACAGGGCGATGCCGTTTCGTTCACGGCTGGTGGTCATATACCAGCCCATGAAGTCGCTGGCGTCATCGATCTGGGTGCGCCGGGCAAACCGTCTCCCGGTGTCCTGACGGTACTCGTTCCATGTTCCATCAAGCGCCTGTGCGTAGCCATAGGCACTGGATTGTCGTCCCATCGGAATCACCCCCAATGCATAGCGAAACGGTGTGCGCGCATCTGAAATGAACTTGCTTTCCTGATAGATGGTGGCCATTTGGACATGGACCGGTACACCCCAACGCCGCTCAGTCGCGCGAAACGCTCGCAGGTATTTGGGCCGCTCCTGAACGATGCGGCAGGCATCATCCAAATTGTTCGGCGCACGCGACGGTCCACTGCTGCATGACGCTACCAGCAACATAACAATCAATGCGCGAAGAGTTCTGCTCATCTGCCTCTCGCTTTTCTGTTTTTCATCAGTTTACCGAAAAAACGCAGTTTGTGAAATCACGAATTGCCCAAATTCAACTAGGGCGGGAGGATATTTCAATCTGAGTGGGAAGGTGTCGAGCATTGGGCTTTGGGTGTCCACAAACTGTTTCGCTAAAATGCAGCGCAAGTGTTGGACAAACCCCTGCCAAACCGTCTAGTAACACACCGTTAGGGCCGAAAGTCATGTTGAGAACGCGCGCAAAATATCATCTTGGGCAGATTGTCCGCCACAAAAAGCACCCGTTTCGCGGGGTGATTTTTGATGTCGATCCGGAGTTTTCGAACACGGATGAATGGTACGAAGCCATTCCCGAAGACAGTCGCCCGCTCAAAGAACAGCCCTATTACCATCTGCTGGCCGAGAACGACCAAACCTATTATGTGGCCTACGTCTCGGAGCAGAACTTGGTCGCGGATTATTCAGGTGAGCCGGTCGGCCATCCTGACATTCCGGACCTTTTTGGCCCATTTCAGGATGGGTCATACCCGCTGCATTTCAATATGAATTGACCCAAAAAGGTCAGTATCCCAACGCGCATCCGTCCTTGCGAGGGTCACTGCCGCCTTCCAGCACACCTGTGTCGTGCATCATAATCGCCTGCGCGCCGCCAATTGCGGTCAGCGGCGTGCTCACGGCATGGCCCAGATCGGCCAGCTCTTGCCGCACCAAATCTGAATAGCTGCGCTCGACCTTCATGTCGCCCGCATCCGAGAAGGCGCGCGGCGCATCAATGGCGTCTTGAGGTGTCATTCCGAAATCGACCATGTTGCTGACAAACCGTGCATGGCCATTGGGCTGGTATGCGCCGCCCATAACGCCAAACGGCATGATCACCTTGCCGGATTTTCGCAGCATTCCGGGAATGATCGTGTGCATCGGGCGTTTGCCGCCTTTGAGCTCGTTCGGGTGGCCTTCTTCCAGCGTGAAGCCCGAGCCGCGGTTTTGCAAAAGGATACCGAATTTGTCCGAAGCGATGCCCGACCCGAAGTCCTTGAAAACAGAATAGATCAGTGAAACCGCCATACCGTCGCGGTCCACGACACAAATATAGATCGTGTCTTTATGCACCGACTCGGTCAAAGCGGCGGGGCTCTTCATCGCCTTCTTAGGATCGATCAAGGCCGCCAGTTTTTTCGCCAGTCCCATGTCAAGCATCTGATCCAGACGGGTTGTGAAGTCGGCGTCCGCAAGAAAACGGTTGCGCGCATCATAGGCCAGTTTGGCGGCTTCCGCTTCGATGTGTGCACGTTCGGTCCCGAGCGGGTCCATGGCTGCAATGTCAAACTGAGCGAGGATATTGAGCATCAAAATCGCTGTTGCACCTTGGCCATTTGGCGGATGTTCAACGATTTCAATGTCTTTATATGTGCCAGAAATCGGTGTGGCCCGGTCGCTGGTTGCTGTGGCGAAGTCGTCTAGAGTGTGCAACCCGCCCATCGCGTTGAGAGCGGCGACCATGTCTTCGGCGATCTCTCCGGTATAAAATGCTTGTGCGCCTTGGGCGGCGACGCGCCTGAGCACCTCTGCCTGACCGGGCGCGCGGAATACGTCGCCAACTCTAAGTGCAGCTCCGTTCTTGAGGTATTTTTCACGCGCGATTCCTTGGAGGGAATCAGCGAAGTTGGCCCAGTCAAATGCAACCCGCGGCGCTACAACGATACCGTGTTCGGCATAATGAATGGCCGGTGCCAACACCGCGTCCAATCCTATTTTCCCTTCGGTCTCAGACAGATGGCAGAACGCAGATACCGCTGTTGGAATTGTAACCGAGTGTGCGCTGCGGAGCGGAACGGCGGTTTCCCCAGCGTCTCGCAAAAGAGAAGCATCGAGCGCAGCAGGCGCGCGGCCAGATCCATTGACCGCATGTATGTCGTCACTGTTGGCGGGTGACCAAAGGACAAAGCAATCGCCGCCAATGCCCGTCATAGCAGGTTCGCAGAGGCCCAACAGCACGGCGCCCGCGATGGCCGCGTCCATCGCGTTTCCACCGCGTTCCAGAATATCAACTGCAGTTTTGGCTGCGAGCGGATGCGACGTTGCGCACATACCATTGCTGGCCCACACAGATGAGCGTCCGGGGAAGTGGAAATCACGCATTCTCAGTCCTCTTGCTTTCGTTTTGAGCAAACTAACGAAGGCGCAAGGAATGTCCATGCACAGAGCGATGTTCGATTTGTTGGGGAAGGCGCATCAGGATTTAAATTCCTCGACACCGCGCACTGGGTGGGGGCAATTACACGCGGTGCCGAGGGAAGCCATATGCAGCTACAAGTACAGGTATGCCCTTTGATCAAGGCAAGAATGTGGAGCCAGAAAGGTGCTTGTGCGGAAAAATGGGGAAATACTGTGGCGTCTGCGCGGGCGTGTCAGGTCATCAAGCCAACTGCCAAGCGCATCCTGAGGCAGTTTTCCGCGCCGTCGCGGACGTAGCTGACATCCTTGGCCAAGTCTTTGATGAGGAACCAGCCGAATCCGCCTTCGGGCAAGTCCTGCATATCCACGTTTACATCGGGACACATTCCGATCGGAATTTGCCCGTCTGGCATTGCGGCACCTTCGTCTTTGATTCGCAGGTAAAGCCCATCGGACTTGTGCACGCACTCGATCTCAATAGAACCGGGCTGTGTGTTTTCGGGGTAAGCGTGCTCCACAATGTTGTTCAAAGCCTCCGCGACAACCAGCTCCACTGTGCCTTCTTCCTCAACGGCCAATTCCAAAGGCTTCAATCCATCCAACAAACCCGCAAGTGCTTCGCGGACAGCGGTCTGGCTGCTTTTGACGCAAATGTCGAAAGGAGGAAGCAGTGCATTGGGCATGAACGCGATCCTGTCTTGTGCGCCCATCAAGGGCGCAATTCCTCGAGGGCGCCGTCAAGCGTGACAAACATCTGAAAAACCGTGTCCATTCGGGTAAGGCGAAAGACCTTTTCCACGGTTGGCGTGAGCCCAGCCAGCGCCATTTTACGTTCGCCGTTCATACCCTTCATTGCGGCGACGATGGCGCCCAGACCGCTGGAATCAATAAATTCGACTTGACTGAGATCCAGCACAACCTGCTTGGGACCGGAGATCGTTTGAGCCCGCATGGCATCTTTGAATTCAAGCGCGACAGCTGCATCAATACGTGCGCTTTGAACAGAAACGATACGCAACTGCTCTTCTGTTTTGCTGGACAATTCCATTATAAGCCTTCTCAGATTGGGACGCTGCTTCCTTAGCGACGAAGTGTTACTAATCCATTGAGCGCAATTCGGAGGGGCAAGGATGAAAGACGTGGTGATCACCGGAGCGGCGCGCACGCCGATGGGTGGGTTTCAGGGCGATTTCAGTGCCTTGAGTGCGGCGGAGTTGGGGGGCGCAGCCATCCGCGCGGCAATAGATGCATCTGGTCCGGCTGTTATCCAAGAAGTTTACATGGGCTGCGTCCTGCCCGCAGGGCAAGGGCAAGCGCCCGCAAGGCAGGCGGGTTTTAACGCTGGGCTAGGCGAAGATGTACCTGCGACCACGCTTAACAAAATGTGCGGTTCAGGCATGAAGGCGGCGATGATCGCCTTCGACCAAATTGCGCTGGGGCACACTGATGTCGCAGTCGCGGGTGGTATGGAAAGCATGTCCAACGCCCCTTATCTATTGCCAAAAATGCGTTCCGGTGCGCGATTGGGCCATGGGCAGGTAATTGACCACATGTTCTTGGACGGGCTGGAAGATGCCTATGACAAGGGGCGTTTGATGGGCACCTTCGCGGAAGACTGTGCCGAGACATTTCAGTTTACCCGCGCTATTCAGGATGACTATGCGGTCGCCTCGCTCAGCCGTGCGCTGGAGGCACAATCTTCCGGAGCGTTTGAGGGTGAAATCGCTCCCGTCAGCGTCCGCTCACGCAAGGGGACAGTGACAGTGTCCGCAGACGAGCAGCCCGGCAAGGCGCGCCCTGAAAAGATACCAACTCTCAAGCCAGCTTTCCGAGAGGGTGGTACTGTCACGGCGGCAAATTCATCATCTATTTCAGATGGTTCCGCGGCGTTGGTTCTGGCGTCTGCCGATGCGGCAAAGGCACAAGGTTTGAACGTGCGCGCCCGGATCATGGGTCATGCCAGCCACGCGCAAGCACCCGGATTGTTCACTACAGCGCCTGTGCCTGCCGCGCAAAAGCTGCTGGACCGGATCGGTTGGAGCAAGGACAGCGTGGACCTGTGGGAAGTCAATGAAGCCTTTGCCGTCGTGCCTTTGGCCTTCATGCGTGAAATGGGGCTGAGCCATGACATCGTGAACGTCAACGGCGGTGCCTGCGCTTTGGGTCACCCTATCGGTGCATCGGGCGCACGGATCATGGTTACACTGTTGAATGCGCTGGAAAAACGTGGGCTGAAGAGAGGTGTGGCTGCCATTTGCATCGGAGGCGGCGAGGGCACGGCGATCGCTATTGAGCGCCTGTGAACGTAGATTACGACGCATTGGCGCAGACCGTCGCAGCATTGACCGAGGGTGAGACGGACACGGTCGCTTTGATGGCAACAATCGCGTGCGAAGTACACCATGCTGACGCGCGGTTCGATTGGACAGGGTTTTACCGGGTGACCGAGCCCAACCTGCTGAAAATAGGCCCCTATCAGGGTGGGCACGGGTGCCTGCATATCCCTTTTGACAAGGGTGTCTGTGGCGCTGCTGCGCGCACAGGGCAGGTGCAATTGGTGCCAGACGTCGACGCCTTTCCCGGTCACATCGCCTGTGCATCCTCGACGCGCTCAGAACTCGTAATACCAGTCCGCAATAGCGCGGGTAACATCATCGCGGTATTTGACATCGACAGTGATCAGCCGGATGCGTTCCGGGATGCGGACGCCGAGGCGCTGGATCGCATATTGACGTTAGTTTTTTCCGCTGTCTGACAAGCCGATGACACGTTTCTAATCTTTGCTATTGAATTCATTGGAAAACCGCATTTCCATTTCGCGTTGGTTCAGCGTCCATTTCTCAATGGTGCCAGGCGTGCGATTGGCAAAGGGTGTACGTCACCGCCGAAACGCAGCGGAGCGGTGAAATTTTGCTAGATTTTTTCATGCGACTCGGGCATCGTGAAAATGGAGCGCAATTTTTCACCAAGGCTATGTCCTACAATGCACCACAGCCCGCTGCCTCATTCCGCAACACTTGGCGCTGATCTGCGTGCCCTGCGCAAGGCGCGTGGATTGACGCTGGCGGATATGGCGGAACGGCTGGGTCGTTCGGTGGGCTGGTTAAGCCAGGTCGAGCGTGATCTGTCGGAATTGCCGATCACGGACCTGCGTCGCATCGCAGCTCTGCTGGACGTCTCGGTGTCGATGTTGTTTCGCCATGATGCGGCACCGGCGGCCGAAGCGGGTTTTGTTGTACGTAAATCAGCGCGCCGCCCAATCGGATCATCGGTTGCCGGATTGGTCGAGGAACTGCTGTCGCCAGACCTGACGGATGACTTCGAAATGGTGCATTCCACCTTTGAGCCGGGCGCGCAGATCACCGAACCCGTCACCCGGCCCACTCAGGAAGTCGGGTATCTGATTTCCGGTCGGCTACGGATCGAGATCAACGGCGCCGCACATGACATTCATCCCGGTGACAGCTTCCGCATTCGCGGCGAGCCGTTCAGGTGGTCGAATCCGCACGAAGTGCCTGCGGTTGCCATCTGGGTCATCGCGCCGCCGGTGTATTGAGGAGTGAGTATCGAGGCATGGATCATATTTGCACTCTTCTGGGCGGTGTTCGTGACTACGCCGGGGCCAAATGCGGTGAATTGCATCACCAACGGCATGACACTGGGGTTTCGGCGCGCATTGATCGGCGTGCTGGCCATTCTGACGCAAGCCATGCTGTTTCTGCTGCTGTCGGCGGCAGGTGTGACGGCGCTGATTGCGGCGTCTCCGGAGGCATTCACGGTGGCGAAGCTGCTGGGCGCGGGTGTTCTGATCTGGCTCGGTGTGCGCGGATGGATGAACGCAACCAAACCACCCCGTATGGACGCGCCGCCCGCGCAATCCATATATCTGCGCGCCTTGGCCATCGCGGTGATCAACCCCAAAAGCGTGGCGGGGTATCTAGCCGCGTTTTCACAGTTCGTTCAGGCGGATGTACCGATCTGGGATCAGATGGCCGTTATCATGCCCACCGCGCTGACGCTGACAGCGCTAAGCTATATGGGGTTCACTGCCCTTGGGGCCGGTTTGGGCCGCGCGGCGCTGGGCGCGGTGTTCAACGTCTGGCTGCGGCGAGTTCTGGCAGCCTGCTTTGTCATCTACGGTGTGCTTTTGGGCAGCACGTCAACACCGGGGCGGGGCTGATATGATCAAGGGTAGCTGCAACTGCGGGACCGTGGCATTCACCGTAACCGGCACACCATGGGGCGTGTCGAACTGCCACTGCGGACAGTGCCGCAAGATGTCGGGTAATGTCTGGGCCTCCGCCGTCATTAAGCGGACGGATATCGAGATCACGGGCGATGTGCGTTGGTACGCGTCCAGCGCGCAAGCCAAGCGCGGGTTTTGCCCAAATTGCGGGTGTTTTCTGTTCTGGAAGCACGACACAGAAAAATCCATGAGCTTTGCGCTGGGCGCCATAGATGGGCCGTCTGGGTTACGCATCGAGAAACACATCTTTGTCGCCGATAAGGGCGACTATTATGACATTGCGGATGATCTTCCGCAGCACGACCATTAGGGAGCGAACAAAATGACAGATTTTCCAACGACCGCGCGTGTGGTGATCATTGGTGGCGGCGTTGTCGGCGTTTCGGGCCTGTATCATCTGGCAAAGATGGGGTGGACCGATTGTGTTCTGTTGGAAAAGAACGAGCTGACGGCAGGATCCACTTGGCACGCAGCGGGCAACTGTCCGTCCTTCAGCACATCTTGGGCCGTTATGAATATGCAGCGGTACTCGCTGGGCCTTTATGCCGGGCTGGCGAAAGAGGTCGACTATCCGATGAACTACCATGTTACTGGGTCGATCCGTTTGGCTCATTCTGCAGAACGGATGCAGGAATTCGAGCGGGCCCGCTCGATGGGCCGCTATCAGGGTCTGGACCTTGAGATGATGAGCGTGGCGGATATGAAAGACCGTTATCCGTTTATGGAAACGCATGATCTGGAAGGCGGGCTGTGGGACCCAGACGACGGTGACATTGATCCGGCACAGTTGACACAGGCGCTGGCCAAAGGCGCGCGTGACATGGGCGCGCGGATCGAGCGGTTCTGTCCCGCGACAGGCGTGAGCCGTGAGGGTGACGAGTGGATCGTGCACACCGACAAGGGTGATATTCGCTGCGAAAAGGTGGTGAATGCTGCTGGGTACTATGCGCAGCGCGTCGGCGAATGGTTCAAGCCATATGGTGGGCGCACGGTTCCGATGACCACAATGAGCCACCAGTATTTCCTGACCGAAGAAATCCCCGAATTGGCCGCATGGACCAAGGAAAACGGTCGCAAGGTGCCGCTGCTGCGAGACGTGGATACGTCCTATTACCTGCGCCAAGACAAGAACGGGCTGAACCTTGGCCCCTATGAGCGTAACTGCAAGGCGCATTGGGTGACGCCCGAAGATCCAATGCCAGAGGACTTCAGTTTCCAACTGTACCCTGACGATCTGGAGCGGTTGGAGTGGTATATGGAAGACGCGATGGCGCGGGTTCCGCTGCTGGGCACATCCGGTGTGGGCCGCGTGATCAATGGGCCTATTCCATACGCACCCGACGGGTTGCCGCTTTTGGGGCCGATGCCGGGCGTGCCGAATGCGTATGAGGCTTGCGTCTTCACCTTTGGCATCACTCAAGGTGGCGGCGCTGGCAAGGTGCTTGCCGAATGGGTGATCCATGGCGAAACGGAGTGGGACATGTGGGCCATCGATCCGCGTCGATACACGGATTACACCGATCAGGATTACTGCGACCAGAAGGCAATCGAAGTTTACGGCCATGAATACGCGATGCATTTCCCGCACCACGAATGGCCCGCGGGCCGCAACAAGAAGCTGTCTCCTGTCCATGATAAGGTCATCGCGGCCGGCGGTGTGATGGGCGCGTTCAACGGCTGGGAGCGGGCCAACTGGTTTGCGCATCCCGGCGATGACACGTCAGAGGCCTCGACGCACACATGGAACCGCTCGGGCCCATGGCAGCAGCGCGTAAAGGAAGAATGCGAGGCCGTGCGCGATGCGGTGGGCGTGCTCGATCTGCCGGGGTTTTCGCGGTTCAATCTGTCGGGTGACGGCGCGGCGGAATACTTGCGTGGCAAGATTACAGGCGGTCTGCCCAAGCCAGGGCGCATGAACCTCGCCTACTTTGCGGACAATCGCGGGCGTATCCTGACGGAAATGTCGGTGATGCGGCACGGCGAGGACAGCTTTACCCTGATCACGGCGGCAACGGCGCAGTGGCATGATTTTGACGTGCTCAACAACGGGCTGCCGGTCGGCCTGACACTGACAGACCATACGCTTGAGTATTCAACACTGATCGTGACGGGGCCAAAGGCGCGAGGCCTTTTCGAGGCGTTGGAGACCAAAGCGGACTTGAACCTTGGCTGGTTGAGTCATCAGGCTGCGGAGGTGGCGGGGCAAAAATGCGCGCTGGCGCGGGTGTCCTTTGCGGGCGAATTGGGGTGGGAAATTCATGCCGCCAACGCAGACATGCCCGCCCTATATGATGCAGTCACTCAGGCGGGTGCGAAACCCGTTTGGCATGTACGCACTGAATGCGCTGCGAATCGAAAAAGGGTACCGCACATGGAAGGGCGACCTGTCGACTGACTACACCTTGTTACAAGGCGGACTGGACCGGTTTGTCAAACTCGACAAGCCGCAGGATTTTCCTGGCAAGGCAGCGCTGCAAAACGAAAAGCAACAAGGCGTGACCAAGCGCTTCGTCACGATGATTGTCGATGCGGGCGATCAGGACGCGCCCTATATGTCGACAGTTTGGCACAACGGTGAAGTGGTGGGTGAAACCACTTCGGGCGACTGGGGCTACCGCGTAAATGCGTCCATCGCATTGGGCATGATCCGCGCCGATCTGGCTGCCCCGGGTACGGAATTGGAGGTCGACATTTTCGGTCACAAGCGCCGCGCGACCGTACAACCGGACCAACCGTTATGGGACCCTGAAAACGAGCGGTTGCGCGCGTGACACAGATCACCCTTCTGGATGGCGGCATGGGGCAGGAATTGGTGCACCGGGCCGGGGATCGGCCAACGCCGCTGTGGTCGACGCAGGTGATGCTGGATCATCCGGGTATGGTGTGCGGTGTGCATGCGGATTACTTTGCGTCAGGTGCGACTGTGGCCACCACCAACACCTACGCGATCCACCATGACCGTCTGGCGGGCACAGGCCTGGAGGGGCGTTTTGCAGATCTGCACTCCATGGCCCTGTCTGAGGCCCAAAAAGCGCGGCAGGCACATGGCTCTGGTCGGATTGCCGGCGCGATTGGACCGCTCGGGGCCAGCTACCGCCCCGATTTGCACCCATCCGTGGCCGAAGGTGCGCATGCGTATGGGGAGATCGCGCGCATGATTGCGCCGTCGTGTGATTTTCTGATCTGCGAGACGGTCGCGTCTTTGGATCACGCACGGTCCGTGCTGGCGGGTGCAAAACCCGAGGGCAAGCCAGTTTGGCTGGCGATGACGGTCGATGACAAAGACGGTACGCGCCTGCGGTCGGGTGAGCCATTGCGCGATGTGATCCCGATTGCCGAAGGCGGTGCCGACGCGCTTTTGATCAACTGTTCCTCGCCCGAAGCGATCACTGTTGGGTTGGCGGAACTGCGCGGCTGCAAGGTCCCTATTGGGGCCTATGCCAACGGGTTTGAAATGATCTCGGACGGGTTTTTACAGGATAAACCCACGGTCGATGCACTGCACGCGCGGCAAGATCTGACGCCAGAAGCCTACGCGGCCTGTGCAATGGCGTGGATTGATCTTGGCGCCACGATTATTGGTGGCTGCTGTGAGGTCGGGCCAGCACATATTGCGAAAATCGCAGACTGCCTGCGCGCCGCGGGGCATGAGATCGTGTGACCGAATACTGCGGCCCCACGCCTCTGAGTAACATATAAAACAAGGATTTACCTCGATGCCAGACGTTCCTTCTTCCGCACGTGTTGTTGTTATCGGCGGTGGCGTGATTGGGTGCTCGGTCGCGTATCATCTGACCAAATTAGGCTGGACGGATGTAGTCCTGCTGGAGCGAAAACAGCTGACGTCTGGCACCACATGGCATGCCGCCGGTCTCATCGCACAGCTGCGTGCCACCGCCAATATGACCAAACTGGCCAAGTACAGTCAGGAGCTTTACGGCAATCTGGAAGCCGAAACCGGTGTGGCCACCGGGTTCAAACGCTGTGGGTCGATCACCGTGGCGCTGACCGATGAACGTCGCGAAGAGCGCGAGCTTCTTCTTATCGTCCTTCTGCGCGAGCCTTCTCTTGCCGCATCGCAACGGGTTCCGACATCATTTCGAGGCCGCACCCCTTGGCAGCTGCCCGAAAGGCAAGCACAATACAGATTCGCCGCCAGCCAGCGTCGACTTGCAGGCTCGTGCGGTGAGCACAGAAACGGCTAACAAGCAATTGCACCAGCCCGAACGCTTGCCGGCCAGCCGCCGCTGCGCTCCGGCTGTCCAGCAAGCGTCGGGCTGTGCAAGACGTTATGCCTTGAAGCGCCAGCCAAGCACCAGGGACGAGAGAAACCAGGGACGTACCACGATAATAGCGCCGCCGTCAGGCAGAGCCGGCGCACACGGGCGCGGGTGACACCCATCTCATCCAGGCGGCTGCGATCGAGCGCCAAGCACCATCCCCTCCCGTGACAGCTCGATGTAGCAGCTTGTTGCGCTGCAACAAGCGGCAATGCTGGACCACGAAGCTTCGACGATGGCGCAAAGCTCGGTATTCGAAAGGTTGCCGAGTATCAGGCGCACCATGCCGGGGTGCCCCTCAAGAAATGGCTGTCGCGGAAATCACCATCCTTGGTGATGAGCAGCATGTCGTTCTTGTCAACGAATGCCGAGATGGCAGAGTCCGTGGTCTCCGAGCCGTCCAAGATGCGGTTCACATGCGTGGCGTCGACGCCGAGTTCGCGCAACCGGTTGACCAGACGATAGGAGATATGGACATCGCAGAGGACGCGCATCAGGCGACTTGGCGCACCGGCTCGCCAGAGACGAGAAGACGCGCATAGTGCAGGCTGGCGATGATGTCCTCACGCTCCAGTTCCGGGTGATCGGCAAGGATTTCATCGATCTGCATCCCGGATGACACCATGTCAAGAATCACCTCCACCGGCCATCGCATGTGGCGGACACAGGGCTTTCCGTGGCAAATATTAGGGTCGATGGTAATGCGGCTGAGGTCTGGCATGTTGGTCCTCGTTAGAAGGCTGTCTCTCACCGGCTTATGCCCGTCTTTAGACGGCGGCAAATTGTTCCCGAATCCCAGCGACAGCGGGGTTGGACGCGTTTGCACGGCGGTCTCCTATCGGGGCTGCTATGGCCGCGGCGATTGGCACAATCGGCGACGTGCGGGAAATCGGGGACGTACCACGATAAAATCACTACCGGCAGCCAGCGCCGAGCCGCGCGGTCGCGGTCCGACGAACGCGCACTGCCGTAGCCAGAGCGTCGTCCGGGTGCGTCGCCTGAACTTGACCACATGTGTAGCGTCAGTCCCCCGCGCATCGGCTTGAACTGGCGACTGAAGTCGCCCGCCGCTAGGTGCCGGATCAATTCGGCTTGCCCATACGGCTTGCACGAGGCTGCTAAAGGCCAACCGCGGCGTGGCGGCACGCCCGGACTCCAATTGCCGTGACAGTGCACAAGATTACCCTATTCGCCGTCGGAGACCTCGGCTCTGCCCCCTTCTCACTTCGATGATACCGCCGGAAGGTCTGCGATCGCGGCGGCGGCGATATTGGCTGTCGTTCGGGCGAGATGCCGGAGTGATACGTGCGACCGGACTCCGATTTGACGGGCAAGCTGCCGATGGTCCACGCGGTAGCGTTCAGCCACCGAGGCGCAGCTTGGCGACCTCGCTGAGCGGGAGCCCCGTGTAGGCCGCGATGGTCGCATCGTCGAGGCTGCTGTCGCGGATCATGGTCTTCGCGGTCTGGCGCAGGGCGTTGTCACGGCCTTCCTCGCGGCCTTCCTCGCGCGCGTCCAGCATGAGCTGTGCCTCATCATGCAAAGCACGCTCGCGCACGAAGGCTAGGCGGCGGGCCTCCTCATCGGCGCTCAAGGTCTTGAGCTTGTCGTAAGCCCGGCGGGCGGGCGTGTCGGTCATGGCGGACATTGCTTCCTCCTCCTGCCAGTGTTCGAACAGGGTGATCCAGGCGGATAGGGCCGGCGGCAGCTCACCGAGACGCTCGGCCTTCTTCAGCTCGATGACGTTGAGTTGGAGCTCTTCGGCGAGGCGGACACTCGGGGCATCGATATCGCGCATCTCGAAGCACCAAGTCGCTTGATCTTGATGCTCCGGATTGCGGAAAGCGCTGCCGGCAGGCTGAGCCGGCCCGCGCGGTCGCGGATCGGTGAACCTGCACTGCCTGCCGTAGCCAGCGCGTCGCCCAACCCCGGTGGCGGATAAATCCGTCGTAGTCAGGGCAACGCCGGCCGCACGCACCGACCAGGCCTTGTCGACTAGCGGAGCGCCAGTCGATCCTGCTGGCTCAAGCCCGCACCAACCGCTCCAGCAACACGGAACGCAAATCCCGCCGTCCATCCAGCACGGCCATGATCAACACCGCATCAGGTTCGATGCGATAGACCAAGCGCCAGGGCCGCTCGATCAGTTCGCGATACTGATGGACGTCCACGACACTCAATTCCGGCAGCACGCGCCCGCGCTCGGCGTTGTCTGAAAGCGTTTCCGCCCGCCGTTGCAGCCGGTCCAGCACGGCAAGCGCGTTGTCGGTGCTGTCCTCGGCAATGTAGCTGACGATGGCGTTCAGGTCGCGCTGAGCGGTTCGCGTCCAGCGGACTTCACGCTCAGCCATCCCGCTCGTCGCGTTGCGCTTGCAGTTGCTGGCGCAGTTGCGCGAAGACCTCCGCCTGCGGCAGGGTGTCGCCGGAGCTGATGTCCCGCTCGCCCTGGACCATCAGCTTCAGCATCAACATGGCGCGCTCGCGGGCCTGGTAGTGCTCATAATCCTGCACCACGGCGCGTGCGCGGCCGTTCTGAGTCAGCACCAGCGTGGCAGGCGCATCGCGCACCTGGTCCAGCAGCCGACTCGCGTCAGCTTTGAATTGACTCAAACTCAGGATCTCTTCGGTCACCGAGCCCACCTATATTCAATCCGAATTTAGATCGACGCACGCTACGCCCAGCGGAGCCCAGGGTCAACCCATGCGCCATGCTGGACGCGGGCAAGACGCCTGAGCCAGGACGCAGATCGAGGGGCTAGGGCCTCACATGTAACACCGGCATCGCGTGGAGCAGCTTGGACGTAGAAAAAGCTGGGGACCAGCGGGAAATCGGGGACGCACCACGATAAGATCACGACGGGCAGCCAGCGCCGAGCCGCGCGGTTGCGGTCCGACGAACGTGCACTGCCGTAGCCAGAGCGTCGCCCATTCCCGGTGGAGGATAAATCCGGCGTGCCCAGGGGAATGCGCGATGTGCGCGCAGACGGTGCATTGTCGGCCATACACAGCTGATTCCGCGGCTCAAGCCCGCACCAACCGCTCCAACAACACGGAACGCGAGTCCCGCCGCCTGTCCTGCACGGCCATGACCAGGACCAGGACCGGACCAGATTCGGTGCGATAGACCAAGCGCCAGGTCCGCTCGACGGGCTCTTGGTGGACGGGGACGCCGCTTAGCCCTGACTGATCAGCAGCCAGTCGCCATGGCCTGGAGCTGGCTCCAGCTCAGAAAGAGTCGGTAGTGGTGGCCCGGCAGCGGGCGGAAATCCCAACGCCGGTAGAACGCCAGCGCTTTGTCGTCAATGCAGTCGAGGATCACGGCGATGAAGGGAAAGGTCTGACCCGCGTCGTAGCTATCCTTTAGTGCCAAGGCGAGCAGGCGACGTCCATGGCCCTGACCCTGATCGGCCTCGCGAACGCCAAGCCAGGCAAGGACGGCGGCCGGTAGATTGCGTCGCGGCAGGCGTCTGGAGAGTTCCGGCGGCAAATCGGCAAAATCGACTTGGGCGGTCGCGAGGGTATAGAACCCGGCGATGCTCCCGACCGGATCGATCAGGACCTTGGTTGCCGACAGGTGCTTTTCCTGGTTTTGCAGCGCCTTGTTCGCCAGCCAATCATCGACCTGCGCCTGGCCGCTGTGGAACGCCGACCTCGGGTGATCCCGGCGCAGTGGCTCGATGCGGTACTCGGGAGGCAAGCGGACTGCGCTCATTCGCCGCGCATTAGGGCACCGAGTGCTTGCTGAGCCGGGGTGAGGGCGGCCGGCTCCTGTAGCGCTTGCCAGAATGCCTGCTGCTCCGCCGGCGTCAACGCAATGACCCGCTCCTCCGCGGCCTTGATCTCGCGCTGGGCTTGGGCGACCACGACCGAGCGGACGTAGTCGCTGACGCTGACGTGGCGCAGTTCGGCCGCTCGCGCGATGGAGGTCTTGCTGTCCGGATCGAGACGGACCATCAGGCTGGTGGATGCGGTGGCCATTGATGAAGTCGCCGTGCTGAGGTTGGAGAGCGAAAAAGGTATAGCGGTTTGCAGTACGTTGCAAGGGTTGTGATTCCACCCGCTCAAGCCTCCACAAGCCCGTTCGTTGTGCTGCGCTTGCGGTTGCGCTAAGACCCCCCGGCTACGGGAGGCTGTCGTCGGAGCTCATGTCCCGTTCGCCCTGGCCCAAGAGTTAGATGGCGCCTGAAGAGTGCTCCGATCGGACAGGTCGCGTCGCATCGGGCTGGTCTACTGACGGCTCAAGTAGTTCGAGCAATCAGTAGAGGTTACGCCCATGTCCCGTCACGATCGTCCCCTGTCCTCCCGTGAACTCCTCAGCCGGATCGGCTTGAGCGAAGACGCGCCGCCCGAGCTGTTCGACGAGGGCGCGCTGGATGACCTCGAGGGAGACCTCGGCGGCGTGCTGCGCGAGCGCTTCGCGCTGCTGAATGCCAAGCACCAGTTTGCTCCCGGCGATCTGGTGACCTGGAAGCCGGGGCTGAAGAACCGCAGGGTGCCGCGCTACGGCGAGCCGGCGGTGGTCGTTTCAGTACTCGACGCGCCCGTGCTCGACAACGAGCAGGAGAGCGGCAGCACCTATTTCCGCGATCCGCTCAACCTGGTGCTGGGCGTGATCTGGGAGCGCGACCCGAGCGCGGTGATTTCGTCACCTTCCACTTTGACGGCAGACGGTTGGAGCCTTGGGGTAGTTAAGCGGACGAAGGGGAGTCTTTCGAGGAAGACACGTCAGCAGACCACGACCATGCGGCGCTGGAGCGCCGGGGACTGCGCGACGACGCTGGAGCACCGTCGCGACCAACTCGGCCATGTTGTCCATTCGTACACCTTGCAAGGCTGCTCACGCGTCAGTGTGGTCTACGTCTCGACGCAGAGTTGCAAAGACTTACTAAAGGCGACCCAATCTCGTAGTTGTCGCGGCTTGCTTGCGTTCCATGCGCGCGATGTCTCCGCGGACGGCCAGGAGCTTGTCAAACACCATGTTCTCGACCTCGTCTTTCATACTTGAGACTCGGCGGTCGTTGGGCTGATTTGGGGGCACGTCTGACCAATCTCGGAGAACCAACTCAAACGTGAAAGTCTGGCCCCCGCTTGCCAGACCGGGGAGCGCGCCAACACCCCAAACTGCGGGACTCGGCGCGCTGGTGCTTAACGATTCTCGGACAGTCCAAGCATCGACGGTCGGAAACGGCAGATCCGGTTGCGCCCGGCGCGCTTGGCCTCGAACATGGCGATGTCGGCCTGCTTCATGACGTCGCCGGGACCAGCCTGGCAGTCATCGAAGACCGAGAACCCGACGCTGGCACCGCAGTGGAAGGTCTGGCCCTTTGCCGATGGCAACAAGTAGGGCCGGCGGGCGATCATGAGGACCTTCTCGGTCAGGGCTGCGGCCTCGTCCCCGGCTGTCGCACTGTCGCTCCCGAGCCCCTCGGCGAGCACGACGAACTCGTCGCCGCCGAGTCGCGCGATGGTGTCCACGCCGCGCAGCCCGCCGCGCAGGCGCTCCGCCAATTCCACCAGCAATTCGTCGCCGACGTCGTGGCCCTGGCTATCGTTGACGGCCTTGAACCCATCGAGGTCCAGCAGCAGCAAGGCGCCGTAATTGTGTTCACGCCGGCAGCGGGCAAGGCTGTGCTCCAACCGGTCGATCAGCAGACGCCGGTTCGCCAGCTTGGTGAGCGGGTCGTAGAAGGCGAGCCGACGGATCTGCTGATCGGCGAGGCGCTGATCGGTGATGTCGAGACAGACCCCCATGAACCGAGGCGAGTCGTCGTCCTTGGCCGCGAGCAGGCGGGCGTACAGGTGCAGGTACCGCAGCTCTCCCTGGGGCACGCGAACCCGAAACTCGACGCTCACCGTCGTGTTGCTGCGCGTCCCCGCACCAAGTCGCCGGGTTACCTGGCGCCTATCCTCGGGTTGCAACAGCCGCCTCCAGCCGGCCAGATCGCTCGGGCTGTCGTGCGCGGTCAGGCCATGCAGCCGACGCATCCAAGCGTCCCACCGCAGGCGATGGCGGCGCAGGTCGTACTCCCAGACCCCGATGCCGGCGGCATCGACGGCGAGGCGAAAGCGCTCCTCACCCCGTCTCAGCTCCCGCTCCAGCTGGTGGCGCTCGCTGAAGTCCTCGACCATGCCGATGCCGGACAGCAGGCTGCCGTCCGCCGCCCTGACGGCGGAGAAGAAGCCTCGGACCGGCGTGACCTTGTCGGCAGTGACGGAGCGATAGACCAGATCGATTTGGCTCTGCCCTCTGGTCAGGGACTCGCGAACCGCGTTGATGACGCGCTGGTCCTTGAGATCGCGCAGCAGATTGAGACCGACAATTCGCCCGCGCGGGGAACCGACGATGCCGGCATAGGCGTCGTTGCAGTCGACGATGGTACCGTCCGGGTCGTACTGCACCAGGCCAATGGGTGCGCTCTCAAAGATGTACCGATAGCGTTCCTCGCTCCGGCTCAACGCCTTGCGGTCGCTGATCGCCTCCAGCGCCAGCCCTACCTCGTCCGCGATCCTGCCGAGAATCTCCAACTCGTCGTTGCCGAAATAGCCGACGCTGCCGGCGCACACCTGCAGCACCGCGCAGACGCCGCGACGGTCGGTGATCGGCTCGGCCGCCGCGGCGGCGACGCCGTGCTCTCTTGCGAGGTCGTGCCAAGGTGCCGTGGTGGGATCCGCCAAGTAGTCGTTGGATACCCACCGCTGGCCGGAGCGGTAGGCAAGGGCGGTTAGGCTGCCCCCCTCCGGTCGGGTCGGATCCGTGCTCAGCCTGAGCCGCTTGAGATAGGCGTCGTTGCCGGCGGCGGAGAGAAAGGCGAATCGGTCTTGGTCGGGCCGGCAAGCAGTCGCCAGCTTGAATCCGCCGCTGGCGACGGTGATGTCGCAGACCCGCTGTAGCAGCCCCTGCTCGGTCTCACACTCGCGGATCGCCCGATTGATCTCGTCGAGTGCCGTCAGGAGCCGTTCTTTTCGGGTGATGGCCGCGAGGGCCTGCTCGAGCCGGCGGTTCTTGCGCAACAGTTCCCGCCGCAGGTCATTCACGGTCTGGTTCAGGCCGACGAACTGCCCGTTGATCTGGTCCAGTTCGACAACGTCCACCTCCCCGACGACCTGGAGCAGCCCCTCGACCCGATGCACGCGGGCGACGATGCTACGGTTGATCCGCTTGCGGTCGCCGAGGGAGAGCAGGCCGAGGAAACCGCCGTCGGCACCGGCCCGACGCCAGAGGTCCGCGAAATCGGGGTTTTCGAAACAGTTGGAGCAATCATCGCCGGTGACGTGATCGCACAGCAGCCGACGCAGGCCGCGGTTGCCCTCGATCATCACACCGCTGGCGTCGAACAGGCCGACCGCAAGGGCTGCGCTGTCGCGTGCCGATTGCTCCAGCAGCCACTGCCAGGCGGCGCGGGGACCCGTCTCGCCGTCGCCGATGGTCACGATGCGGGAACTCCGTGGCCCGTGATCACCGCGAAGCGCAGACTTCGGTCGGCGCATCCGACGGCTGCCCCGTCGCGCATCTCGGTTGCGACGGGATGGCCGACGGCCGGTCGAAGGCGATGATCCAGTCCTGCAGCCCTTGCAGGTCGCGGATCAGGGTCACCCGGGCCGCCTCCGCGAGTTCCGCGCCTTCGCCCGAGACGAAGGCCTGCCCGCCGAGCAACAGCGGCAGGCCGGGGAACCGGCCCTGCAACTGCCGCAGCATCGCCGCGAGTGTCTCGAAGTGGTCGGCCACGCTGCACGAGAGACCGACGACCTCGGGTCGTTCGCACTCGACGACCTCGATCAACTCGTCGGTGCCACACCCGGAGTCGGTGATGATCGGCTCCCAGCCGAGCGAATCGAAGACCGCGGCCGTCATGCGCAGTCCGATCCGATGCAGCTCGTCCTCAACGGTGGCGAGGACGACCTTGCGCTCGGTGGCGGCGAGGCCCGAGAAGCGCGGATAGAGGTCGACCATCAATTGCTCGACCAGCGCCGTGGCCAAGTGCTCTCGTGCCACCGAGACCCGATTGCAGGACCAGAGATCGCCGACCCGATAGAGCGCGGGCCGGAACAAGTCCTGGCTTAGAGATCTGCAAGAGCTCCCGCACCGGCATCGAGAGGCGCGGGGGCGGGGGGGGGAGCCGCCGCGGGAGGCGGCGCGCGCCCTGACCTCCCGGGGTTGTGTGTCGGGACCGGGTGGCGTAAGTCGATCTTAGTACGCCTGGCGTTGTCCGCGGAAGGCACGCCCAGGGGGCTGGGCCTGGTCAAGTAATGCGGGCGCAACCCGCAGGAGCGCATCGACCATCAGGTGGCCTGGCTCGTTGCGAGCGCGGTGCTCGCCACCCCGCTGCCCATCGAGAGCTACGTCGGCTATCTGCGCGCGATGGCCATCGTGCATGGCGGAGGAGCACGGGCTGCCGACGGAGGCCACGCGCGCAGCGACATCTCGAGCGGCTCTACGAGGCCCTGCAGGGACCTCAGCGCCAGGGGATCGGCGATACCAGCGGCGCAGCATGCCGCCGAAGCCATGCGCAGGGCGCCCCTATGGCAAGATCTACCTCTACGTGCTGGAGGTCGATCGGAGCCCCGGTGCTCTCCGCGGCGGACAAGATCGCGGCAGGCGCAACGCCTCCGACGGATCATCGGCGACGCCGAGGTCGAGCAACTGTCGACCGACTTCGAGCGAGAGGAGGAGCGCGCCGTGCAGGCGGCGGCGCTGGAGGCCTACGCTGGGATCGAGGCGATATTGCGGGCGCTTTACCCGTTCGACTCCGATGCGCTGGTGCACAGGGCGACCACCCTGAACGCCGAGGCCGGTTCGCACCCGGTACCGCAGGACCCGCGCGAACTCGACGCGGTGCGGGCGGCCGGCGAGAGAACCCTGCAGGACTTCCCGTACTTCGTCTGGCGCTATGGCGAGCGCGGACGGCGCTTCACCGACAGCGACGGCGGCTGGCTGCTGACCCTGGTCAAGTATCCGCAGGAGCGCATCGACCATCAGGTGGCCTGGCTCGGCGGGGTGCTCGCCACCCGCGGGATGCCACGGGTCCTGCTGCAGCGACATCTCGAGCGGCTCTACGAGGCCCTGCGCTTGCGCATGCCCGAGCCGCAGGCGCCCTATGGCAAGTTGCTCTCCGCGGCGGACAAGATCGCGGCGGCGCAGCGCCGGATCATCGGCGACGCCGAGGTCGAGCAACTGTCGACCGACTTCGAGCGGGCGATCACCGCCGAATGGCACCGCCGGCTGCCGGGCACGGCGCAAATCGTCATCGGCGCCGTGGTGGACGAGGCGGCCGGCCTCGCCGGGACCCTCGACAGCGTCATGTCTTCAACGGTTCACCGACACCGAGGGCTTTCCCGGCGATTATGTCGAGGCCGTGCGCTGTTTGCAGCAGCAGGCGAAGGCCCGGATCGCAACGCCTTGAGTCACGCGTCAAGAACAAGGTGAAAGTCGCAGGCCCAGACGGCGGACTGAAGTCCGCTGTCCCCAGAATGCCGACTAATGCCAGGGAGAACTCGACGCCCCGCACTCGACAGCGAGCAGGAGAGCGGCAGCACCTCTTTCCGCGATCCGCTCAACAGTTCTCGACGGTCGCGTTCGCCTGTGGGGGCTTCTGGCCGAAGTGACTGGCAACATCGGTATTTGCATCGGGCGCCCGCAACCGCACGCGCCCCTCCAGACGCCTTGACTGCTGCCATCACGGCGTCTAGCCTAGCCTCGAAGGCATAGGCGCCGGGAGCGCAGAAGCATCCGCACCAAAGACAGGAGGCAAACACTATGGGCCAACCCGCCGCCAGAATCGGGGATATGGTCTTGCAGACGGCACCGCACTGCCACGCACCGATTCATCCACCGGCGCCGGTGCCGACACCCGTGCCCCACCCGGCGCTGCCGCTCGCGATCATCACGGGCCAACCGACCGTATTGATCGCTGGCATGCCGGCCGCACGCATCACCGACAAGACCTTACCCTGCATGTTGGTGCCCTGTGTGCCGGCGGGACCCGGCATCATCGCCAAAGGGTCTGCAACCGTGCTGATCGGCGGCCTACCCGCCGCCCGGCTCGGGGACACGACTCTCCACCCGAGTTGTGTCGCACCGATCCCCAGTCCAACAGGCAACATTATTCCGCCCTGCTGCCCAACGGTGCTGATCGGCGGGTAAGCCTTGAAACTGGCGCATTTCGAATCCCTCAAGCCCGTCTGCCCCAGCTGCCGGCTGCACACGGCTCAAGACCGCCCGCTCGCTCTGGCAAGAATTGCCTCACGCCGCCAAGACCGGGTCATCGAGGGAACCCTCCACTGCACGCAGGCGGATTGCCAGCTCGAATACCCGATCATCGATGGTATTCCGCTGCTGTTTGCAGATCCGCGCAGATACATCGCGGACAACATCGCGCACCTGAGCGCACGCTCGGATCTGTCCGCTGAGACCAAATCGATTCTCGGCGACTGCGCGAGGCCCAATAGCGCCTTTGATATCAGCCGCCAACACTTGAGTTCCTATGCCTGGGACAATTTCCGGTGACCTCGATCCAGCCGAGATACCAAACGGGCCGGCCCAACCCAACCGGGTCGGCCGCTGCCTGCACGCCGGGCTGGAGCGGGTCGCAGCGCGCTTGGATCAACCGATCCTGGATATCGGCTGTGCGGTGGGCAGAAGCACTTTCGAACTCGCCGAGACGTCGACTGAACTTGTGCTGGGTATCGACACCAACTTCTCGATGCTGCGGTTGGCACAACAGGTCCTCAGCGACCGGAAACTGCGCTATCCGCGTCGCAGAATCGGCATCGTCTATGACCGTAGAGAGTTCGCGGTCGACTTTCCGGCCATGGAGCAAGTGGATTTTTGGGCCTGCAGCGGCCTGTCGCTGCCATTCCAATCCAACCGGTTCGGCTTGGTCGTCGGGCTCCAGGTGCTCGACTCGGTCGGTTCGCCACATGGGCTCCTGAGCGCCATCGCCGATGTGCTGCACCTGGGCGGCAGCACCATCTTGGCCTCGCCCTACGATTGGTCTCCCGCCGCGACCCCGCTTGAAGCCTGGATCGGCGGCCACTCACAAAGAAGTACGACCCGAGGGGCGGCGGAGCCGTTGTTGCGCTCACTGCTGACGCCCGGCGCCCATCCCCACTCGATTGACGGGCTGATACTGCGGGACGAGATTCTGCACTTCCCCTGGCACACGCGAATTCATGACCGCAGCATCATGATCTACGACACACACATCGTTGTCGCCGAAGCAGTGAGAACAGGTTAGATCACCTGGATTTGATTGGGTGTAAAGCTGCGCAGCATCTGATCGAAAATTGGGTCCGAATCCTTGGCGTTTGCCAGCAGGTCGGTGGTGGTGAGGATGTAAATTCTGGGCTTCTCCCCAGCGACCAGCATGTAGAACTGCTTCTGCGCCATGCGGGCGGCGCCCTCCCCCCACTCCACAGTCGCTATCACGGCCTCCCACGCCCCCCTCTTGCCGGATTTTTTATCGGTCAGCGCGAATGCCTCGAACTGCTTTCCCAAAAACTCCAGCGCCTTGTCTGCGTACTGCTTGATATCCACGTCGGCTCGCGCCGCCTCGAAGCGGATGACCAAGTTGGGCGAAAAGCCTTTGTTCTCAGGCAATACAAAGGTGTATGCCGAAGCATCATGGCATTCGCTAGGGAGTGTCAGGGAAAATCCGGAACCTTGAAACTCTAACATCAATCGCACACCTATTGTCGCCGGAAAGCGGGATACTATCCTAGTACGATCACGCGGCAATCCGGCAAGCGATTTTTCACCGCCAAGGACGCCATTGACCGACCCAGGCCATGGTCTCTAACCTGCGGTGACGAGCAAAAACGCAGTTGTATCCGACGAAGGAAGTGATAGGCCACGTATTCGCCGATATCCAGCTGAGTAATCCGCGCTAGCCGGACCTGAAGCCGTTGCAGGTTTCGGCCCTGGCAGACTCAGGTGCACTGATGCTCTGCATTCCGGAGCACATGGCCTTGCAGCTGGAACTCGATACCGAGTCGACACGCGAGGTCTCCGTCGCCGACGGTCGCCGTCGGCGGGTGCCCTATGTCGGTCCCATCAAGATCGGGTTCGAAAACCGCTTCTGCTACGTCGGCGCCCTGGTCCTCGGCGACGAGGTCCTACTCGGTGCAGTGCCGATGGAGGACATGGCCCTGATCATCCACCCAAGTCGGCGCGAGTTGTCCGTCGATCCGGCAAGCCCGAACATTGCCCACGCCCGGGTCAAGCGGCTGTGACGACAGCCGCAACGGCGCGCGCGTCAGCCTGGCTGAGCGCTGGCGGCACAAGCCTAGAAAGGGCAGTTGACCGCTTGGCCTCACATTGAGGCGTCTGAGTTTGTTCGAGTTCTGGTGATATTGGAGAGTCACCCTCTGGGTGAAGGGCGCCACGGCCGCCAGGGCACGCCCCGCACGGCGACCAGTGGCGTTACAACCCGTTGGAATAGAATGACTATTCCGCCTCGCTGTGCCTTGCTGGACACCACGCGGGACGCACCCTGACGACCGTCCAACTGCTCTTGCTAAGCTAAGTGACTTAAGACAAATCGACAGCGTGGCGCTTCAGGTCCTCCATGGCGCAGACATCCAGCGCTCGCTCGTGAGTCGCGCGCAATGCCACCCGCGGCGCACAGCCGGCCTCCAGCGCTTCTTGCCAGCGGGCGGCGCATAGACACCAGCGGTCGCCGGGCTTGAGCCCCGGAAATTCGAAACCGCGGCATGGGTGTGACGAGGTCGTTGCCCTGTCCGCGGGAGTAGTCGAGGAACTCGCGGGTCACCCCGCACAGACGGGGTGGGAGCCCAGGTCCTGCTGGCCCGTCTCACAGCTACCGCTGCGGGTAAAACCGGTACGCGGCGCCTCGGAGCAAAGCTCCAGCGGCTCGCCGAGGACGTTCTTTGGTGCTGACATCGCTTGACTCCCAAGTTGCTCGTCGGCCGGGGCTGAATTCTCCCCGGTTCGGATTTCTGTTGGGGAGCAAGGTGGGGGCGCCGAGGCGTGGCTTCAGCACGCATGGGATGGCCGGCGTCTCGCCGGGTGCCGGCTCGACGCCGAAAGCGGGCGTCAAAATAAGTCAGGTGGTGTGAAAGTTGACGGAAATCGTCGGTGACCCTGATCGTCGGCGAGACGCCGGCCTTCCTAGCCGGGCCGGCGGGACGCCGGCACCCCAATTGCCGGCGAGACGCCGGCGCCCCACCAGCCGGCGAGACGCTACCCAATTGCCGGCGAGACGCCGGCGCTCCCAATTGCCGGCGAGACGCCGGCACTCCCAATTGCCGGCGAGACGCCGGCACTCCCACCGCCGGCGAGACGCCGGCGCTCCCAATTGCCGGCGAGACGCCGGCGCTCCCGGTTGCCGGCGAGACGCCGGCGCTCCCAGTTGCCGGCGAGACGCCGGCGCTCCCAGTGCGGGCCGGGGGAAGGTCGGCGCTCCCAGTGCGCCGGATTCAACGGGAAACTTGGCGCAGGGCGGATCAGCCGCTGACGGCCACCATGACACGGTCGAGCTTCTCGCGGACCTTGGACGCGAGGCCGGGAACCTGGGGGTTCTCCACGAGGTCCAGCACCGCAAGCGGATTCATGAACAGCACATTTACGTCGCCGGCGTCGTCTTCGCGCACGACGAAGTTGCAGGGCAACAGCACCCCGATGTCGGGCTCGGCTCTGATTGCCTGGTGCGCGAACTCCGGATTACAGGCCCCGAGAATGCGGTAGGGCCGCTGATCGACGCCGAGTTTGGTCTTCAAGGCCAGGGCAACGTCGATGTCGCTCTGGCACTCCTGGGTGCCCTCGGTCTTCAATGCCTCGGTGATCGCTTCGATGGCCTCCTCGAAGCCCATGTTCACTTTCGTTGAAACGCCGTACATATTCGCGTCGTCCTATAGAGTTGCGCCTTTAGCGACCGCAGCGATGCGCGATCGAGGATATTGGGTTGATGATGCGACTAGCGTGCACTGCTGCACCAGTCGATGCCCATGGGGCAAACCATGGTGCAGCGCCCGCACTCGCTGCAGGAGTCGTAGACGAGTTCCTTGGCCTCTTCGAAGTCCGACAGTTTAATCGGCCCGGTCACCAGGCGGTGCCACCAACGCAGCGGGCTGATCGCGCGGTGATAGACGCGTCGGTAGAGGTCCATCTTGCGCATGGGCGCGTACTTGGCATCGCCCATCGCCTGGGTGGGGTTTTAATGACAGGCGTTGGTGCACTGCCCGCAACGGATGCAGCTCCAGCCACACCGCCTCGTCGGCGTTGGTTTCTTCGATCAGCTTGTCGACAGCGCCCTGGAGTCGCCGCTCCTCGATGGACTTGGTGGGCTCGCGTGCCATCCTCGCGCAGCATGCCGATCTGCCCCGCCAGGCCTTGGCAGACCTGCTCGAAGCTCGGAATGATCGATGTCGCCAGTGGTGGCGCTCATCCGGCCCCCTCATGGGCATAGGCGAGCCCGCTCTCGAGTGGGAGAAGATGAACCACTTGGGGGGCATCAGCTTGCTGAAGGGCATGTAGGCGAACAGCAGCGCATCGCTCAGAATATGCACGGCCAGCATGGTCTCGTAGCGCAGACCCACGTGCGCGAAGGCCATGAGCCCGGTGAGCAGCGGCAGCGCGACAACGACCCAGCTGACATAGTCGCCATCGTGGATGGCTCTGTTCTGG